>JAHDPO010000060.1 GCA_018434325.1 Clostridia bacterium
ATGGTTACCTTGGCCACCAAGTCTGCCAACGGCACCATCCAAAACGAAGTGGACCGGGAAAACATCCAGACTGAGGTTAATGCTCTCAAGACGGAAATCACCCGTATCGCCAAGTCCACCAACTTCAACGGCATCAACCTGCTGGACGGCAACCTGGAAATTAAGAATGTTGCCGGCGCCAACACTCCTATCACTTTACCCGCAGCAGGTGCTGTAGCTGGTACAAACACCATTCTCGGCAAGCAGGCTGTTGCTGCGAAGGGTACAGTGTTTGAGGTTGACCTTGAGGGTGTCTCGGTAACCGTTGGCACCCAAGATGCTACTCCTGCCAATGACTCCTTTTCATTGACCGTTGGCGGCGTAACCATCACCGCTGATTCTCTTGCAGCAGACACTACCCACGACGCCAACGCCTTGGCTGCAGCTATTGCCGCTGAAAATGGTGGTGTTGTAACCATCGGCGGTGCTGACTATAACATAACTCGTGACGGCTCCAAGCTGACCTTCACAATGGATGATCCCACAGATGCAGGTATCACTTCTTATGATGGTGACCTTGCCATTTCCACGGCTGTTGGCACCGGCGCTAATATCAGTAGCAGCGGCACCGTCAACACCGGTACTCAGGTTATTAAAGCCGGCAATGCCGCAACCGCAGCGACCCTGGGCAACACCTTCTTTGATCTTACTGCTGCTAACATTACTGATGGTGCGACCCTGACCATTGGCAAGACAACCTATACTTTTGCCGTGGGCGCAGACAGCACCGCAACCGGCAGCAATCTGGTTGACCTCAAGGATCTTGGCACCATTGATTCCACTAACCTTGAGGAGGCTATAAACCGCCTGACCGTGGCGGCTGACGGCAATGCTGACTTCACCGTCGGACAGAGCACTGACGGCAGAGTCACCCTTCAGCAAAAGGCTGGCTCCTCCCTGGATCTCAGCACCCTTCCGAAGTTCCAGGCTCAGATCAGTATGGCCGCTGCCGGCACCACCACCGGCGCCGGGTTGACCCTGCAGGTAGGCGACACCAACGCTGACTTCAACCACGTTACCGTCAGCATTGACAACCTCACCTCCGAGGGACTCAACATAGCTTCTCTGGACGTCTCCACCCAGGTGGCTGCCGGTAACTCTATTGATACCATCAAGGCTGCCATCAACAAGGTTTCCACCAACCGTGGTAATCTGGGTGCTCTCCAGAACCGTCTGGAATACACCATCAACAACCTTGACACCACCAACGAGAACATGACCGCAGCCAACTCCCGTATCCGTGATACAGACATGGCTAAGGAAATGATGAACTACACCAAGATGAACATCCTGACCCAGGCCGCTCAGGCTATGCTGGCTCAGGCCAATCAGCAGCCTCAGTCTATCCTGCAGCTGCTCCAGTAGTCTCAAAAGCTCACTTGAGCTTAGGAGAAGCCGCCCTTCATCGGGCGGCTTTTTTTCATTTGTTTTAATGGCAGCGGTCTTAAACTTAAGCCATACATTTGAGAAGAGGAAGCGTTACCGTTTGAAGGCTGACTGTACAAAAAATGAGGTAATGCACGACTTATGGGAATTAATACCAATTAACAAAAGTTCTTCTGCATAAGAAATGTATGAAGATTGATTTATCGTGCACAAAGCGCATTTTATTAAACCTTATTCATTTTGGGCTCGAGCAGATTAGAGCACAAACTCGATTTTTGGTGCGAGAGCTGTCAGTACAGCGAGCTTTAGATATATAGAGTAAGTTCGTGGGTATTGCCCTTGGGGAAGAATAACCCCATTGGTAAACTCCCGTAATCTCAGCAGGGAAACCCTGCCCGGCAAAGCCTAGCCAGCAGCCGGTAGCTACCCTTTGGGCCGAAAGCGGTAACGCCAAGGTTAAGCGTAAGGGGGCGAGTCCATCGAGCCGAAAGGTGCACTGAACCGATTGAGCCACGAAAAGAGGAAAATGAGAGTGCCGATGCAGTCAAAATTGTAGCAGGCAGAAGCGATACGACCGCCAAGGCAAGGGCGTATCACACTCTCCGGGGTCAAAGAGGTTGGCGAGGAGGAATGAGAAGGGATGCGGGGGGACAGATGAGATCCTGTAGGTTCCGCGACGGCGGTACGGTTACAAGTGCAGACACGCAAGGAAGCCAGATGGCGTACAGGAAGTCGGATTCGCTCATAGTACCGTAGAAGTCTGGTAATGCGGGCGGAGGGAAGGGGCGGACGAAGCGTCGACCCCAGAGACGAGGTAAGAATACGGACAGGAGCTGAGGAAGATTGTTAGCCGAGTTGAAGGGGATAAGTGATCAGGTAAACAGACATGCAGGGCAGAAAGCCCAAAACCTGGCGAGCAACATCAATGAGGAAGTGCTGTATGCCATCCATCTGGAGATGGACGGGAAGAAGGCGCCAGGCATAGATGGGGTGAGCAAGGAAGAATACGGAGAAGGAATAGAGACGAAGCTGGAAACCCTAGTGGGGCGAATGCGACGAGAAGCCTACCGGCCACAAGCGTCCCGCCGAGTGTACATCGACAAACCGGGGAGCAAGGAGCAACGCCCGTTAGGGATATCTTGCTACGAGGATAAGCTAGTAGAAAGAGCAGTGGCAGAATTGCTGGAGATCGTCTATGAGCCGAAGTTTAAGGGCTTCTCCTATGGATTCCGGCCAGGACGCAATGGTCATCATAGCATTAATTGTTTTATACTTTAAGAGAAAATTGCCTTAGGAGTTATGCCGACAAAATAGCCTTAGGATTTAACCCAGCCCAGGCGTTCAAATTCGCCGGACAACCGATCCATATCCGGAGGCAGCAGCAGGGGCTGGCCGGTGGCATTGATGGCGTTGGCGATATCCTTCAGGCCGTTGCCGGTGACAACGCTGACTACGGTGGCGTCGGCGGCAATGCGTTTTTCGGCCAGGGCCTTGATTAAGCCGGCGGTACCGGTGACGCCGGCGGGCTCGCCGAAGACGCCTTGGGTTTTGCCCAGCAGAGCCATAGCTTCCAGGATCTCCTGATCGCTGACGTTAACGGTAATGCCCTTTGATTCTTTAATGGCTCTGACAGCCTTCAGGAAATTGCGGGGCACGCCTACGGCGATGCTGTCAGCTATAGTATTTTCCTCCATAGGAACCAAGGTTTCCGAATCGGCGTCCACAGCATTATTGATGGGGCAGCAGCCGGCGGCCTGAACGCTGATCAGCCGGGGCAGCTTGTCGATGAAGCCGGTTTCATAGAGATCCTTGAAGCCCTTCCAGACGCCGGCAATGGTGCAGCCATCGCCTACGGAAATAGCTACGTAATCGGGGACTTGCCAGTTTAATTGCTCGGCAATTTCTAAGGCTACCGTCTTTTTGCCCTCCAGCATGTAGGGATTGATGGCGGCGTTGCGATTGTACCAGCCCCAGCGGTCGATGGCTTCTGCCGAAAGGCGGAAAGTGTCTTCGTAACTGCCTTCTACGCTGATGACCTTGGCGCCGAACATCATTAATTGGGCAACCTTGCCTTTCGGCGCCCGGGAGGGGACGAAGATAAAGGTTTTCAGGCCTCTGGCGGCAGTGTTGCCGGCCAATGAGGAGGCGGCGTTGCCGGTGGAGGAGCAGGCGATAGTATCGGATCCGGCTTCAATAGCTTTGATCACGGCTAAGGCGGAGGCACGGTCTTTCAGGCTGGAGGTGGGATTAAAACCGTCATCCTTGATGAAGAGAGAGGATAAGCCCAGCTTCTGGCCCAAAGCCTTGGCGGGATAAAGGGGGGAGCCGCCAACCCGCAAGCCACTGCTCAGAAGGCCGGCAGCTATGCTTTCTTCAGCAATAGGCAGAAATTCCCGGTAGCGCCACATGGTATTGTCATAGCGGGCGGCCATGTCCTGCTTATTCAATTTAGCGGCTATCGCCGGATAATCGTAAAGGATTTCCAAGAGACCGCCGCAGTGGCTGCAGGTTGTAAGACCGGGCAGAGCCGGGTATTCGGCGCCGCATTGGATACAAAGAGCTGATTTGACAAAGTTCATGGAGGTATCTCCTTTGCTGCTGTAATTTATAGGCGTCTTTAAATACTCGCATTATTCGCATCTTTAGTTTAGCATATAATATTGAAAAAAAAACCCCTTCAGCGGGAGCAATTTCTCTCGATGAAGGGATTTCTATTTTCATAAGCATCGTAAACTAATCGTTATAGATCATCCAGGTACCGGGCCTTGTTTTTGCTGGCCAATTGCAGCCGGAATACGTATTCCCGTATAATGGATTCCTTGCTGTGGGTCAGACTGACGAACTGACAGCCGTAACACCGCTCGTTTGAGGGAATTGACTGCTCCCGAATCACCTGGGCGGTGAGTAAAATCGGCGAAGTGCCTTTATCGAAAGGAATCAGCATCTTCTGGTTGATATCCAAATGGCTTTCCGTAGTGATCATGACTCCGCCGGCGCTGATATCCCGCAAACAGGCTTTGATCTGAGCAGATGTCTGCGTCTGGGGATCGATTCGAACCTTACCGTCAAATTCTAAAAGAACGATATTTACCGGAATATTGGTTTTTACTTTCACATCCCTGCGGCGCTGCATGAACTTAAGGGTTTCCAAAACATGCAACACGATAATATATTGCTTATTATCCCGGGTATGGTTTTTATATGTGCAGTGAAAATCGAAAACACCCTGGGTGTCATCGGTATAATGAACGAGAAACTCATCGCCCTTATCCTGAATATCCATATCAGCTCTGAGATAAACCGCGTTTTCTTCCCGCTTATAAACAGCTTTGGCCTCAAGGATGAAGCTGTTGTTCATCGTATATACACGAGCTTTCAAGAAAAACCTCATCCTTTCCAATGGGATCATGCCTTTAAAATATTATGCTATTGTTTCACTAATAAATCAAGTAAAGAATTGCAGTATACCCACAAATAGCTGTAAAACGGTAAAGTTGTGCTAAAAACAGCTGCCTGAGGCGAGGCATATAGGCCGTCGCCGGCAAAGGGCAATTGTGTAAGAAGCAGCAAAAGGCAATTGTGTAAGAAGCAGCAAAAGGCAATTGGCACTTGCCATTTTCGGCCCTGGGAATTAAAATACCTTTATAGACTTTATATAGCATTGCTATAAAGCGGCAGATGCTTGAGCTGAATCAGGATCAGGGAGCGTGAAGATATGACCTTTAGGTCGGCAGGCAAGACCGATGTGGGATTGGTGCGCAAAGAGAATCAGGACAACTTCTTGGTTTTGCCGGCGCAGGTGGCTTATGCTGTAGCTGATGGCATGGGCGGTCATGCCGGCGGCCGGCAGGCCAGCACGATCACCATAGATGTTTTGCAGCAGGAACTGGCAGGTTTGGAAAGCTTGGATCAAGCCGGAGTCGAAAAAGCTCTGGCACTTGCCAATACGAGAATTTTAGAAGAAGCTAAAGAAAAAATGCTGGAAGGGATGGGCACTACTTTAGTTTTGGCTTTTTATTGCGATGGCAATTGGCTGGTGATTCACGTAGGAGATAGCCGGGCTTACGTCATCAATCAAAAAGGGATTTATTCATTAACCAAGGATCACAGCCTGGTAGGGGAGCTGCTGGCTCAGGGCAGCATCACGCCGGAAGAGGCCAGGGTGCATCCTCATCGTAATATCTTGACGAGAGCCTTGGGCGGCGATGAGCATGTTCAGCCGGAGTGGAGCCAGGTGCCGGTGACGGAAGCGGAATATTTGCTGCTATGTACCGACGGCTTATATAATATGGTAGAAGAAGAGAGAATGCACGCTTTAATTATGGCGGCAGATTTAACTTTAGAGGAAAAGGTTACTCTATTGATAGAGGAGGCCAAAGACCGGGGCGGCTTGGATAATATTACCGCCATCCTCATTGCAGAGGAGGCAGGGCAATGATTCAGCTAGGCACTGTGCTGAATAACCGCTTCCAAATTGAAGAGTTAGTCGGCAGCGGCGGTATGTCCCTGATTTTCAGAGCCACCGATCTGATCAAGCACCGGACGGTGGCAATCAAGATGCTGCGGGAGCAGTATGTGGGTGATCCCGTATTTGTTGCCCGCTTTCGCCGGGAAGGTCAGGCGGTAGCGGGACTTGATCATCCCAATATTGTCAAGATTTATTCCGTATGTCAGGATCAGGATGTATACTATTTAGTACTGGAGCTGGTGGAGGGGCGGGATCTTAAGCAGCTGCTGCAAAGCCGGGCCAAGCCTTTTGAGCCCAGGGAGATTTACCCCATTGCCGCGCAAATTTGCGATGCTATTTATTATGCACATCACAAAAATATTATTCATCGGGATATAAAGCCCCACAATATTATTGCGGGAGCCGACGGCCAGATCAAGGTAACGGATTTCGGTATTGCCAGGGCAGCCAGCGAAGCTACCGTGACCCATACCGGCAATATTATGGGTTCGGTTCATTATTTATCCCCGGAGCAGGCCAAGGGGGAATTGGCGGATCATCGTTCAGATATCTACTCGTTAGGCGTATTGCTTTATGAAATGGCCACCGGTAAGCTGCCTTTTGAAGGCGAGTCCCCGATCAGTGTGGCTTTGCAGAAGATCCAGCAAGATCCTATAGCGCCGGGGGCGGCCAACCCGGATGTGGCGGTGCCGGCGGCTTTGGAGCAGGTCATTCTTAAGGCAATGAACCGCAACCCTCAGCGCCGTTATCAGTCAGCCTTACAATTGAAAGAGGATTTGCGGGAGGCTTGCTTTAATAACCGCTTGCTTTATGCCGGCGAGCCGGAGGTCGACCATTTTGAAGATACGCTGTCCGGCGATGATTTGTCCAAAATCAAAGGAATGAGCCTCAGAGAGCAGGAGGAGCTTATGGCTGCCGGTGCAAAAGGCACTGCAAAGAACACCACGAAGACTCCGATAAAAGGCGGCGGCAAAGGCGGTAAAAAGCCTCTGCCGGTTTTTCTGGTAATCTTGATTTTTCTTGGCCTGGCCGCCGGCGGCTTGGCTTTAGGCATGTATGTGTCCAACCTCTTATATTCGCCGGTTGCCGATGTGGAGGTGCCCGGCGTGGTGGGCAAAGCCCAGGACGAGGCTTTGCAGCTGCTGGAGGCCAGCGGGCTGAAGGGCATAATAGTAGAAGATAAGGTGGTCAGAGAAAATATTCCTCTGGATCATGTGGCTATCCAGGAGCCGATAGCCGCTACGCCGGTTAAGCCGGGCAGTACCATACGGCTTACCTTGAGCAAGGGGCCGGCCACCCGCCCCGCGCCTTATCTCATAGGACAGACCCAGCAGGCGGCAGCCATAGCTTTAGGCAATCTCAGCCTGGAGATTGGCAAAGTGGAGACGATCAATGACAGCAAAACGCCTGAAGGCATCATTATGGGCCAGAGCCCGGAGGCGGGAACCCAGCTGAAGGCGGGGGAGAAAGTGGATATCATCATCAGCCTGGGACCGGTGATCGAGATGGTAAAAGTTCAGTCCTTCTTAGGCATGCCCATCACCGAAGCGCAGGATGCCGCCCGTTCTCTCGGTATAGAATTTGGCTATACCAGTTATGAGATGAGCTGGCAGTATGCCAAAGATACAATTATCAAGCAGACGCCGGAACCGGATACAGAAATGCAGGTGGGGACGCCCATTGATATCGTTGTGAGCTTGGGGCCGGGCCCTTCCCGCCGATAGGCGATGAATCATAGGCATAGGGAATAAAATCAAGGAGATGGCAATTATCGAGGAGAGTCAAAAAGCAGAGCTGCGCCAGGGCCGGATATTGAAGGGCTTTGGCGGCTTCTACTACATTCAGGAAGATCACGATGGAGGAAAGAGCCTTTGGGAATGCCGGCTCCGAGGGCGTTTTCGCCGTGAGAAACAAGAGGTGCTGGCAGGAGATCTGGTGGCTTTTGCCTCAGTAGATGAGGCCAAACGCAAAGGTGTTGTGGAGGAAGTGCTGCCCCGCAAAAACCGGCTGTTGCGGCCGCCGGTGGCCAATGTGGATCAGGCTCTGGTTGTATTGGCCGTTGACTGGCCTCAGCCGGATATGTGGCTTTTGGACCGTTTGCTGATCATGATTTTGGCGGAGGGCATCGAGCCTTTATTATGCTGGAATAAAGAAGATCTGGCTAAGGATAGCATGCTGAGAGGCTTGACAGCGCCTTATGAGGCGGCGGGCATAGCCCAGTTGGCTACCTGTGCCTTAAGCGGACAAGGCATTGCAGCTTTGTCCTTACATTTGGCCGGCAAAACCACAGTTTTAGCGGGCCCTTCCGGCGTAGGCAAATCCAGCCTGCTTAATCAGGTGGAGCCGGGAATCATGCTGAAAACAGGAGATCTTAGCGATAAGCTGGGCAGAGGCAAGCACACTACCCGCCATGTGGAGTGGTTACCACTAAGCATAGGCGGCTGGGTGGCGGATACCCCCGGTTTTAGCCAGATATTTTTGCCGGAAAAAGTGGCTGCGGCCGAATTGGCGAATTATTACCCGGAATTTGCTCCTTATCGGGAAAACTGCCGTTTTCGCTCTTGCCTTCATCATCAGGAGCAAGACTGCTCCGTACGGCAGGCTGTGGCCGATAAGTCTATCGACCAAGGGCGCTATCAGCGCTATATTACTTTTTTGCAGGAAATACAGGAGCGGGATAAGAAATATTGATGAAATTTTGACGGCATACTGAGGTGAAGGTAGCTGAGGTTATGGGAGAGTGGGATGAAAAGGACCTGCGTGATGGTGCTGGGCGGCGCCATAAAAGATATAGCGTTATTTCGGCAGCGGATCAATGAAGCGGAACAATTGTTCATCGCTGACAGCGGCGCCAGACATCTGCTGAGCTTAGGCATAATGCCCCGGGAGGTTTATGGCGACCTGGACTCCCTGACTGCCGCGGAGATAAAGCATCTGGAGGAAGGGGGCTGCCAATTTCATCGGGTGGCAGCGGAAAAAAACGATACGGACAGCAGCCTGGTTCTAAAAGAGGCCCTGCAGCAAGGCTATGAGGATATTCGGATCTGGGGAGCCTTAGGAGGCCGCCCGGATCATAGCTATGCCAATATCGTGCTTTTGCAACTGGTTTTTGAGCCGGAGTACCGTCAGATCTACGGTGATATGGAAGATGCCGGTCCGGCAGTAGTTCTTGAGGATGGCGATATTCGTGTTTTTTTGCCCCGGCGGGGTCAGTGGGTTTATGGGGAGAAAGGAGATTATCTCTCGTTTTTTGCCCTTACGCCGGAAGTGACGGGTTTTAAGAATATCGGTTTAAAATATCAGCCGGCGGGAGATCGCTACATTAGCACATTTCCCTTGGGCATCAGCAATGAGTTGACGGCAGATAAGGCCTGGATCAGCTGGGATCAGGGCAGGCTTTTATGCATGTGGGTCAGGAGAGGTGAGAATAACGATGGGATATATTGAGAATTTACAAAGCTGGCTGGACAGCCCTCATGTGCAGGACGCGGTTAAGCAGGAAATTCGCCGGATAACGGATAAAAAAGAACAGGCCGAGGCCTTTGGGCAGGAGTTGGCTTTTGGCACCGGCGGCATGCGGGGCATTATGGGGCCGGGCAACAACAGAATCAATCACTATACTTTGGGCCGTGTGATCCGGGGGCTGGCCAAGTGGCTCCGGCAGGAAGCGGGAAGCGCAGAAAGCGTGAAGACTGTGGTCATCGCCGAGGCGACAACCCCAAAAACTGTTGTTGTCGCCTTTGATACCCGCCATAATTCCTGGGAGTATGGGAAACTGGCAGCCATGACTTTGGCGGCAGAAGGGATAAAAGCCTGTTTGTTTGAAGAACCCACTCCTACGCCGGTGCTTTCTTATGCCGTAAGGCAGCTGGCAGCCGATGCCGGCCTGGTGATCACGGCCAGCCATAATACGAAGGAATATAACGGTATTAAAGTGTATAATGCTGCCGGCAGCCAGCTGGTGCCTGAGGAGGCTGAGCCCTTGATGGCGGAGATCACAGAGCTGCCTCTGCTTTTTCCCTTGCCGTTGTCGGAAAGCCGCTGGGAGGAATTGTTGGCCCAGGGTAAAATCCAGCTTTTAAAAGACGAGGTGCCGCAGCAATTTCTTCGCCGGATAAAGAGCCAGTCTTTGCTGGAAGACAAGGACGCAAAAGAAGCCCTGTCTATCGTTTATACGCCTCTTCACGGTGCGGGCAACCCTTATGTCAGGCAAGCTTTGGCAGAGGCCGGTTTTTCTCAGGTTAAAGCAGTGGCTGAACAGGAAAGCCCCGACGGCGATTTCCCTACGGTTTTGCAGCCCAATCCCGAAGATACCAGGGCTTTGGTCATGGCCATGGAGCTTGCCCTTAAATCCAATGCCCATGTAGTGTTGGGGACGGATCCCGATTCCGACCGCCTGGGGGCTGCTGTTCTTCATGAAGGCAGTATTAAAAACCTGACGGGCAACCAGATCGGTGTGTTGCTGGTGGATTATCTGCTGACCCGCAAAAAAGCTTTAGATATCCTGCCGTCTCAAGGTGTGTTCATCGATACGATAGTTACCTCAACCTTGGGAGAGAGGATTGCTGCATCTTATGGCCTGAAGATTATTAAAACGTTGACAGGCTTTAAATATATCGGTGAGCAGATGAACGATCTGCAAGAGCGGGCTGCAGCAGAACCTTCAGCAAAGGAAATCTTTGTCTTCGGCTATGAAGAAAGCAATGGTTTTCTTGTCGGCGACTATGCCAGAGATAAGGATGCAATAGGGGCAGCCCTGATTTTCAGTGAAGCGGCAGCCTATTGGCTGGCTCAAGGTAAAACATTGGTCGGACGGCTGGAGGAGCTTTACCAAAAGTACGGTTACTACCTGGATGCCTTGGATACTTTCACTTTTCGGGGCCGGGAAGGCCAGCTGAAAATGGCCGGTTTTATGGACAGCTTGCGGCAATCCGGCAGGGAATCGCTGCCGGCGGTAACTGCAGTGGAGGACTATAGCCTGGGCTTATATGGTTTGCCTGAAGAGAATGTGCTGCGTTTTGTCCTGGCGGAAGAAACCTGGGTGGCGGTACGGCCTTCGGGGACGGAACCTAAGCTGAAGATTTATTATTCCGTCACCGGCAAAGACAGGGTTCAAGCTTTGGCAAGGCTGGAGCAGTTAAAGAAAATTATGCATGAGCTCATTGAAAAGTAGAGGAAAGAATGAGAATAAATGTAGGCAAATGATGATGAAGCAATGGGAAATAACCCGTTTGGGCAGCAAAACAATCCGTTTCTCCCATCCTCAAGGTACGTATTTTTTTGACTTTTGTCATTCTTGTACTTTTGACTTGGATATGCCGCCGGATTTGGATTTTGTACAAAAAGCGGCAAAAATAATGGGAGATACAGAAAAAGGGCTCCGCGTCAACGGTCATGAGGATCGAATGGCGGGCCAGTTTTGGCTGCGCAATCCGGATTTGGCCCCGGACAAAGAGATCGTTCAAGCCATAAAAACGGCAACCCAAAGATGCAAGGATATTGCCGCCGATATTCATGAAGGCCGCATTTGCAATGAAGCCGGTCAGCCCTTTCGCTGCCTGGTGGTAATCGGTATTGGAGGATCCCAGCTGGGCTTCCAGTTTATTGCCAGAGCCTTAGCCAGGGATAGCTTTAAGCTGCAGCCCTTTTCATTGGATAATACGGATCCTGAGACTGTGGATATGCTGATCCGGGATATTGGCCCGGATCATTTGGCCGAGACGTTGTTCGTCGTGGCCTCGAAATCCGGCAGGACGGCAGAAATCAGAAACGGCTATAAAACCCTTGAGCGTATTTACGATAGTCTGGGGTTGCGGTTCAGCAAACATGCCATTGCCGTGACCATGGCGGATACGGAGCTTTATCAATATGCGTTAGATCAAAAATGGCTGGATATACTCCCTATCTGGGATTGGGTGGGGGGCCGCTTTTCTGTGCTGTCACCGATAGGTCTTTTACCTTTGGCTTTATTGGGTATGTCGGTGGACAGCCTGCTGGAGGGGGCCGGTGCGATGGATGAATTAACCCGCAGCAGCCATTACGAAGAAAATCCTGCCATGCTGTTGACCCATTATCTGCTGATCCAATCAATGGTACAAAAAAAGCAAAATATGGTAGTTCTGCCCTATAAAGACAGGCTGGAGCTCTGGAGCAGATTTCTCCAGCAGCTATTCATGGAATCCTTGGGAAAAACCCTGGAGCTGGAGGGAGCCAGTCAGTGCTTTGGCCTGACGGTCTATGGCAATAAAGGTACTACCGATCAGCATTCATATATACAGCAGCTGCTGGCCGGTCACAATGATTTTTTTGCTCTTTTTTTCAGCGTGCTTCAGGAGACGGGGGAAACCCGCCAGACCGTTGTGGAGGAAGGCGGCATCACCATGGGGGATTATCTGCTGGCCTTTTGTCACGGCACCATGAAAGCTATGGCCAATCAAGGCAGAGAAAGCATGCTGATTACTTTAGACAAACTGGACGCTTTTTCTTTGGGCGGTCTGATTGCTTTATTTGAACGGGTCGTAGGCTATTATGCCGCTTGCGTTGGCATTAATCCCTATGACCAGCCTCAGGTAGAGGAAGGCAAGAAAAGCGCCGATACCATTATCCAACTGAAAAAGAAGCTAAATAGCCTGCTGGCAGATTGGGTCAGCGATGAGGGCAAAAAGTCCTTATGTTTGGCCGCCTTGCGGAGGAGCTTTCTGCCCGGCGAATACAATACATTATATTATCTTCTGCACCAAATGAAAGAAGCGGGCCAAATCAGCATAGAGCAGACAGAATTGGATAAACTTTTGATGTAAGAGGATAAGCAAACAATAAACAAAAGGATAAAGGAGATAGGGTATGCCTTCAAACAAAGATAATAATCTGATCCAGTTTCCCCTTAATGGGGCGGCCACCGGTTTGGCAGGGGAAGGATTGGAAGGTAAGATAAACGCAGACAAACCCAGTGTGGCTCGGGCAGTAATGGCTCAAGGCAAGGTTCAGGCGGCGGCTATTATTGGCAAGGATATCGTTAACGAAGCCATCCGGCTTCATGGCTTGCTTCCCTTGGCAGCGGCTGCTTTAGGCCGGGGCCTTATGGGCGCCGTTTTGCTGGGGCTGAATTTAAAAAATCAAGATAGCATCACCTTACGCATCAAAGGTGACGGCCCTTTGGAAGGCCTTTTAGCTCAAGTGCGGCCCGACGGCCAGGTGCGGGGATACGTAGGCAATCCCACGGTAGAGCTGCCAAAAAACGCCCAGGGTAAGCTGGACGTTGGCGGCGCCGTGGGGCGTAACGGCTTTCTCTATGTAACAAAGGATATGGGGCTGAAAGAACCTTATACAGGCACCTCCGCTTTAGTCAGCGGCGAGATTGCCGAAGACCTGGCTGCCTATTTTCTACATTCCGAACAGACTCCCACGGTGGTTTCTCTGGGGGTGATGATTGATGTGGACGGCAGCTGTCTGGCTGCCGGCGGTTTTCTGATCAAAGCATTGCCTGGCGCTGATGACGCAACCTTAGAGGAGATGGAGCATTGGCTGGAAGTCTTGCCGCCGGTATCGTCTTTAGCTTTACAGCTGGGCGATGCGGCAGAGCTGCTGCAGGCACTGTTCCCTAAAGAAGAGCTGCAGGCTTTGACCCTGGAGAATTGGACATTCTCTTGCGATTGCAGCCGCCAGCGGATGGAAAAGGCTCTGATCAGCTTAGGAGAACAGGAATTAAAGGACATTTTGGAGGAGGACGGTCAAACCCAGCTGCGCTGCAATTTTTGCAATAACACGTTTGATTTTTCCGCCAATGATCTGGCGGCCTTGCTAGCCGCGGCCAAAAAAAGAAGCGATAATTAACCTGCAGATTTCGTTCTGAGCTTAGGGCTTTTCCCAGACAGCCAAGAGGGTTAGCTCCGTAGGACTGAGATTTTCGCCGTGATAGCGCAGGTAGAAGGTATAGCCGGAGCAAATTTCTTCCACCATGCGAGGTATTTTCCAGATATCTTCATTATTGTGATAAAGCGATAGAGCAAGCTTCGGCTTGCTTTCTTTAATTTTGCCGGCTGCACCGCGTAAGGCTTGCTGTTCCGAGCCTTCAATGTCCATTTTGATCAGGGTTACCGGCTCTTGGATATCCTGGTCAATGGTTACGGCTTCTACGGCAAGATCGCCTTGATTGGTGAGGACGTTGGCGGAAATATCCGCTGCATGCTCCTGAATATACATAAGGCCGGGATGATCAGAGGCCCCTTTTTGGCAATAAACGATGTTTTCATAAGCCTTCAGATTTTCCTGAAGCATTTTCATCGTGTTGGGTGAGATTTCATAGCAGTAGAACCGTTTATAGTTCTGGCCATAGACGGAAACATAATCTTTAACTGTATCACCGGTATAGGCGCCCAGGTCTACGACTACTTCTTCGGGGCCGCACTTCATGATGTCCATATCAAAATAGCTTTTGTATAAGGTTTCTTTGACCACCCGAAGCGTTTCGGTATCAAAGCTGTACCAGTTATTGACGAAAGCAAAAAGAACCAGCCGGGAGCGGTAATCCGCCAAGCGCTGGTAGAGCCACAAGAAATCTTCATAATGATCGTGAAGGGCTTTGGCCCGATTGGCTAAGACGCCGTCGTCGCCGGCAGATATTTTCAGGGTGCCCCAGAAATCATATTTTTTGAAATAGTCCTCCAGAATTTTTTGAATGCGATCCGGCAGAACTTTAAAAAGAAGATTGAGCCGTAACCGAATCTGCTCGTCCGGTTGAGCGCCGATTTCCTGCATCATTCGGTAGAATTGCAGATCCAAAGGATAAAGGTTTTCTTGGCTGGTATATTGTTGAATATTCACATAGCATCACCTCCCCACTATGGTATTCCGGAGGAGGGGAAATAGTACCTTTGCCCAAAGCCTGGTGAAGCTTTGCGATGTTGTATAATCGGTAACGTTGTAAGTTGCTAAATGGTTGACAAATGATGGCAAGGGAGTATAACCTATACTCAAAGAGAAATCGTTGATTTAGAAAAGATTCATTTGTTGATAATGAGAGGCGGGAAGGGGTATCAATAATTGATATTTTAAAGCAATTGAGAAGTTAGAGACAATGCAATACGATATGAATATTGCTGGTGCGAACCCTAAGTGATGGTGAAATTCCCGCGACCTTCGCACTGAAAATAGTGTAAAAAAGGAATGTTTTATATGGTAAAATCGAGAGTTTTACGAAGAAGATAATGTAGAAGTCTATATACGGGCATGAGTGAGAGTTGCATGCCTATATGTAGCTGTCACTCTCCATACGGAGAGTGTGGATTGAAATTTGAATCTTTTTCTCTACTGCATCAAGGGTGGCGTCACTCTCCATACGGAGAGTGTGGATTGAAATAGATAATTCTAAAAGCCTGCTACAAAACTACAAAGTCACTCTCCATACGGAGAGTGTGGATTGAAATCCGTAGCCCAAGGCGATGTTGATATCATCAAGTATGTCACTCTCCATACGGAGAGTGTGGATTGAAATAACCCTACGTCTCCCTATTCGAGCGCAGCTATTGGGTCACTCTCAATACGGAGAGTGTGGATTGAAATTCAAAAAGTTGCGTAAGCTTTGGGTATTGTAGGGCGAGTCACTCTCCATACGGAGAGTGTGGATTGAAATACTGCAAACGTGCCACAGTCAATTGCAAGTGGCGTCACTCTCCATACGGAGAGTGTGGATTGAAATAATTAGTGCGGTTACAGCTGGTAAAGCCTTGGTGTCACTCTCCATACGGAGAGTGTGGATTGAAATTCCCCCGCAGAAGGGGCAGGGCAATAATGGCTTATGTCACTCTCCATACGGAGAGTGTGGATTGAAATTGTGTATTTGAAACCATCATCCTGGGCAAATTCCTCGTCACTCTCCATACGGAGAGTGTGGATTGAAATTGGGCTGTAGCCCTTTTCATTCGCAGCCATCGCAAGGTCACTCTCCATACGGAGAGTGTGGATTGAAATAGGCCATGGCTTCCCGGATAGAACATCGCTGCGGCGAGGTCACTCTCCATACGGAGAGTGTGGATTGAAATCATCCATAATCAGCACCTCCCACATTATGTACAGTCACTCTCCATACGGAGAGTGTGGATTGAAATCTTCATGAGCACGGAGCAGAAACGGTTTACTTCAGTCACTCTCCATACGGAGAGTGTGGATTGAAATCTTTGACCCCTATCAAGCTACCCACTACATGCAAGTCACTCTCCATACGGAGAGTGTGGATTGAAATTAATCTGGTGCATAGAATAAATTACCGTCGCTAAAGTCACTCTCCATACGGAGAGTGTGGATTGAAATCTCGGCTACCTGCTGAAAATCGCTGTAGGGCATGTCACTCTCCATACGGAGAGTGTGGATTGAAATCGGCGAACTGGCCATTACTTGCCAAACTGGGCCGAGTCACTCTCCATACGGAGAGTGTGGATTGAAATTTTTATCGGCTGATTGTGAATTGCGATGACTACGTCACTCTCCATACGGAGAGTGTGGATTGAAATTCTTGGCACAGCTTGATGATGCAAAAAAACAAAGTCACTCTCCATACGGAGAGTGTGGATTGAAATTGGTCCCGATACACAGGAGATGGCTGGGCCACTACGTCACTCTCCATACGGAGAGTGTGGATTGAAATATGGTTATTTTGGACAAGAGAAAAACCGCCAGGGTCACTCTCCATACGGAGAGTGTGGATTGAAATCAAATCAATATTACCAACACTGGGGGAGGAAGACAGTCACTCTCCATACGGAGAGTGTGGATTGAAATCGGGATGACATTACGCCGTTGAAATTCACC
>JAHDPO010000017.1 GCA_018434325.1 Clostridia bacterium
CCCAAACAGGGAATCATTTATTACTTATTCATCATTTCCTCATAAAACGCAAGGTACTCCCCCACCATTCTCTCCAACCCAAACCGCCGCGCCGCATTTTCTGCCGCCTGCCGGCCCATCCGCGCCCGGAGCCCTTCATCCGCCAGCAGGTCAAGGATCCGCCCAGAGAGCGCCGGCGCATCTCCCGCCGGCACCAGAAACCCCGTCTTGCCCTCCTCGATCTGCTCGGAGATGCCGCCGACCGCGCTCGCCACGACCGGGGTGCCACAGGACAGGGCCTCGATGATGGTGGTCGGGAAAGTGTCGGCCCGCGCGGGGTGGAGGTAGAGATCGGCGGCCTGATAGTAGCGGGCTACTTGCTCCGGGTCTTTCTGATAAGGGATGAACCGGATCTCGACGTCGCCGATCCGTTCCAGCGGGGCAGTTTCGCCGAGGGCGATGCATAGGATCTTTGCTCTAGCTTTCGCAATCTTGGCAAGGGCAGACTGCAAGGTTCGGTAGTCTTTCCAGATATTCTTCCGGATACCGTTTGCCGCAAAAAGGAGGATCTTTGCATCGTGCGGAAGCCCGAGATCCTCTCGTGCCTCAGTCTGATCACGAGGGTGGAAGATCTTCAGATCTACGCCGTTCGGGATCACCCTTGATACCACAACCCCCGACTTCAGTATCGACTGATCAACTTTATCCATCAACCACCGGCAGGGGGTGACGACACATAGCCGGCTCTGCTTGTAGATCTCCGCTTTGCGCTGCCAGTTGTAGGCTGTCGCATCCCGTCGGATTGCCGGGTAAATCGTGGGGTCCGGGCAGTTCCCGCACCCGGTCTTCCAGCGCTCGCAGTCGAAGGAGTGGGCACAATGACCGGCAAGGAGCCAGGCATCATGGAGGGTGAGCACGGTCGGAACCTGGTGACTGAGAGAGGGGAGGGCACGGAGATCGAAGTAGCCGCCGTGGAGGTTGTGGCAGTGAAGGATGTCGGGGAGTTCTGGCGCTGAGTCTAAAAGGCGCCAGGTTCCCGGGTAATCGAAGTTCTCATGGCCAGCTAAATAATTGTAGATGTGTGCGGGATCTGTTAGGGTTTCTATCTTTCTATTTACGTATGTAACATACGGGAGCCTGCTGAAACGCGATAAAATAATCCGCGAAAAGAGATTTGGATTCCTTGAGATAGGGAATACATCTGCATCCCCGGATCGTTTCGTCCCCACTGCCAGCCATGACCGGTGCTGGAGAGTGCGATAAGACGTGAAGAGATCCCATGCAATCTTTTCAGCACCACCGGCGCTATCCACTGTGCTGACCTGAAGGATACGAAGAGCGGACTCACTCATTAAACCATTCCTTCATCCTGGATGAAAACACCTTTACATCCCAATCTCTGGCCAATACTCTGGGGAGGCAGTACGGGTCCGCATTTCCGGTGAGGGTTGAACCGTAGTTGACGCATGCTGTAGTCATACCCGCTTCTTTTACTATTTCTATAGATTCTCGGTTAAAATCCGACTTTCCACCAAAAGGGTAAGAAAAACACTGTACCTGGTGACCAAGTATCCCCTCAAGTGACTCTTTACTCTGGATGATCTCTCCTCTTTGTACATCTGCTGGTTGCTTGGAGAGCATAGTATGCGTTACGGTATGTGCTCCGATCTCTATCAATTCCCCCCGGTCAAGCTCTCTTAATTCATTTAGAGTGAGAGGCCTGTGCGTCTCACGACCGGCCCTTGAGGCGCCTGCCCACTTTGCGAGAGTGGCAAGGATGGATTCTTGCTGCTTGTGGGGAAGAGGTTTAAGGTGTCGATGAAGATCCCGGTAGACTGCATACTGTGGGCCCGGATCCGATGCTAGGGTCACATTCCACGATTTCAGATCGGTCCCGTACCCTTGCCCAATTCTGTTCCCTATTTCCCCGGTAAGGTTCCAGCTCCATTCCTTCCCGTTGATGGTAAGTTCCAGTTGGTCGGGGAGCTCATCCGGCAGTAGCAATAGTCTTTCCAGATCGTCCCACCAAAATTCTCTATCGCTGCCGATGGATCCGGATGTTACGAACACTGTGGCGGGGATATCATGCTTTTCTAAAATCGGTTTTGCATTCCAGAAATTGTCGGCATAACCATCGTCAAATGTTACGATGACAGATTTATCTGGAATTTTCCCTGTTTTCAGTGCCAGGAGCAACTCTGAAAGGCTGATAGGATTGTAGTGCTCGGAAAGAAATTCCAGATGTTCAGCAAAATGTTCAGGGGTAACACTGAGAAGCTGGGGGTCGGTATCCAGGTTTGTCACACGGTGGTAGAGGAGGATTAACCCTTGGGAGTGGAGATTCTTCCAGATTCTGCCTGGCAACTGAATCAGTTTACGAATGTCCATTGTTATTCCTGGCTGTTGCCTGTTTCGGACTTTGCCGCACGCACGGTGACGAGCACCTGATAATCAGGATCTTGATATTCAAAGTATTCCGGTTTGAGTTCTTCAGCGGCAAGACCATGTAAAAGGGCAATCGCGATGAGCACATTCCCATATGCCTTTACTTCGATGTTTTCGGTCATGAATTCTTTTTCAAAGAGACGTTGTGCTGACTGTGTGGTGAAGCGCCAGAATTCACCCCACCTATCCATATCGTAGCGGGATATCTGGCTTATCCCCGGCAGGGTGGCCAGGAGTACACCTCCCGGTTTTAAGATTTTATAGAGGTGCTTCACTGCTGACGGTAGGTCATAGATAAATTGAAGGGTTTGAGTCAGGATGATACAATCAAAGGTATCAGAGGGGATGTTATCCGTCTGTGCGAGATCTGCAACGATAGTGGCTGATGGGTTTCCTTCAACAGCATGAAGGATGTCGGACTGCTTAACCCGGTTGCCACCGAATTGTTTCGTGTAGGTGTTATCCCCTATCTCCAACACTCTGCCGTGGATATCATTTTTGTGCTGCAAAAGGAAATTTTCGATGTAATATCGATCAATCGGTTGCCCCCGGTCGTAGCCAAAGAGGGTGCTAATGGGGTGGAGACGATCTAATTCACCAAGGTTGACCGGATAGAGAAGCCTCCTCTTCACCCTCAGAGATACTTTATTTGTTTGCTTGAGTATAATAGAGGAGATAGATCTTATCAGAGTAGATTTCGTTGGTAGCATTTATGAGACGTCCTGTCTTTGAGCATAAATCAGGCAGAACCACGTTGTCAGGGGGCCCAGGCGGAAGGGGGGTTTGCTGGCACTACACGTTTCTCTATCAAAATCATGGATCAGATACCGAAATCCATTCCGATCAAGAATAACCAGTAGTTCTCCCAATTTTTGGTCTTCATCTGGCCAGCCATGATACTCGATCACCATCTCTCTTATATTCCGGAGTTTTCCGGACTCTTCTACTTCTTGAAGAACGGGTAACTCCTGCCCTTCAATATTGAGTTTTAAAAAATCCACAGGTTCTGATAGGTACTCGCTCAATCGTACAGTTCTGATTTTCATACTGCCTTGATCGTTCTCGATGATCCTTCCCCCGTCAGCATTGTCAGGACTGAAACTCAGTATTCCCTCTTCTTTTGCCAGACCCGCATTGATCAAGGTGACAGCATTTACATTATTTGTGGTAAGATTATGTTGTAATATTTTGAAAATTTCTAGGTCCGGTTCAAAACAAATAATTCTGGATTCTGGATATATTGACTTGAAATAAAGCACTGACATTCCGATGCATCCGCCACCGTCTATAATGTACGGATCAGATTTTTTACTGTTGAAATGATAAATTAAGTGACAAAAGATATCCTTATACTCCATATATAGTGAGAGGATATCTGTATATGCAATTTGATAGTTACCAATCCGACTTGTGCCCATCTGAAATCGAGAGTTAATTTTCGATTTTGCTTTGAGGCAAAGCAAAGACATCTTGTTTTTAATCATTTTGAACATCTCGGAAATATTCGAGCGATGAGCTCTGAATTAAAATCGCACACTTTATGCTCGTGGTAATATTCAAGGGATGTCATTAAAGCTTTTTTCCGAAGTAGTTCATATTCTTCGAAATTATTCATCAAATGATTAATGCGTGACACTATGTTAGCAGGTTCAATAAAGAAATTTTCTGTGAAACAGGATAAATCAGGGGTATAATACCAACCCGGTTGCCAGAGAAACAGAGGTGGAATGCCGCGGGCTGCTGATGTTACCAAAGCTCCACTGAACAAACCAAGGGTTAATGATGAACGCTCCAAATCATCCGATAGACCATTATGGACAGGATCTGAAATTTCGACAAATTCTGGGTATTGGTGGGCGAGTTCAAACCAGTAATGGGATCCTTTATTTCGAGGATGGAGCCTTACAATTAATTTATCCAATCCTGTATTACCATTAGAGATATCACCAATAACATTTTGTAGAGCCTGGAACTCTTCCTTTATACCGTAAAACTGCTCCGTCCATGATAGATGTTGATCGATAACTAATATCGTTTTTTTATTAAAATTTGAGGGCATTATGGATATTTCGTCAAAAAGAGAGCCAACGGGTATGCATTCTTGGCAATAAGGCGCTCTTTTTGCCTGGGATGCTATTTTTTGATCCTGACTGATCATGGTGTCGACGGAAGCAGAACCAAAACAGAGCTTCCGGGTAGCAAGTATGGGTGCAAAAGTTGCAGGGGTGGAGATAACTCCATGTTGCGTTGTAACTACAGTTTTGCCCTCTTCCATGGCATCTATGGCAATTGTCGCGGATAGCGGGTTCCAATGATTACGAACAAAAACTGCGTTGAACCGTATATTCGGGCGAAAGTGCTCCCAGATTGTTTGAGCAACTGCAACCCCAATCATGACATCTAAGGGATTTCCATGTATAGATATACCCTCAGGAAGAAGATTATGGATTATTTGACAATTTTTGATTGCTCGATTATGTGCTATGATTCTCAGGATCACTCTTTGAATTGTACTTCGTGAGTAAATATTCAAAAATTCAATTTCTTTAATACCCTTTTCTTTGATAAATGCCTGGATCTCTTTATATTCCGTAGTATGGGGCGAAACAATATAGATTATCGATTTCCTCTGCTTAGATAATCCATTAATTAGATTTTTCATTATATTTATTTCAGCGGGTTGCGAACATTCTCCAACAACGAGTACTTCCCCTCGCATCTTTTCATTTAACGCGATTTTTTTTAACTTTAAATATCTTGGCAAAATATCCCGATACTCTGGTGGCGTTAGATATCCATCATTATTTTGGTCTCCCCACACAAACCGAGTTTCAAGGCCTGCAAAATATGGCAATAATTCACGATAGTATGGTGACGAATATAGTGCTTTTTGAGCTGCAATGGTTGCTATAGTCGTAGCTCCGGGTGGGAAGTAAAAATCCGTGGGTATTTGAACCATAATGTGCCCAACTTAGATTCTCGTCTATCTTTTCCTTAGTTTTTTCATACCGGGCACTTCGCTTTCATAAACCCGCTTCACCCCATCCCCCATCGCCGCCTCAATTACCCTGATATCCCGCACCATCCGCATCAATCCTCCAGGTTCCACCGAGGCTGCGTGATCGCTCCCCCACATGGCACGATCAAGGGTAATATGCCGCTCGACAAAGCATGCTCCGAGGACTGTCGATGCAAGGGTGGTCTGCAGACCCACCTCATGTCCGGAGTAGCCGATGGGACAGTTGAACTCCTGTTTCAACGTCTGGATCATGCGCAGGTTCAGTTCCTCGGGTTTGCAGGGGTAGGTACTGGTGCAGTGGGAGATAAGAAGGCGTTCCGTATCGAGGAGGGAGACTGCATGGCGGATCTCATCCATCGTGGACATACCGGTAGACAGAATCATGGGTCGTCTCATCTCATTGATGTGCTGTAATAGGTCGTCATCGGTGAGGGATGCCGATGCAATCTTGTAGCAGACCGGGTTGAACTGCTCGATAAAATCCACAGATGGTTCATCCCAGCAAGAGGCAAACCAGGTAATGCCCTTCTCATTACAATATCGATCAACCTCTTTGTAATCTTCCAGACCGAACTCGATACGTTTCTTATACTCAATGTATGGGAGACATCCCCAGGGTGTCTCCCGCAGGATATCCCATTGTCCTGGAGGTACACAGAGTTCAGGGGTCCGTTTCTGGAATTTGACTGCGTTACATCCGGCCAGCACTGCTACATCGATGAGTTTTTTAGCGATCGCAAGATCACCATTATGGTTTATCCCGATCTCTGCGATGATATAGGTTGGATGTCCGCTACCTATGGACCGTCCGCCGATCTTAACTACATCTGGCATATCGTATTCTCGTTCAATCGTTGCATGATCAGTTCCGCCAATTCTCGAATAGCCCCTTGACCACCATGAGATGAAAGGACGAGTCGTGCAGATGCCTTCACCTCTGGATATGCATCTCCCACGGCGACGCTGCACCCAACATACGTCAGACAGGGAAGGTCGTTGATATCATTCCCAACATAGATTATCCCGGCTGAATTTAAACTGTTCTTTCTTACCCATTCTTTCAATATACCTATTTTATCGGATATGCCATGCTGACAGGGGATACCAAGTTTTTCACAGCGCGCCTGCACCACGGAATTTTTCTCGGTGGAGAGTACCAGCAGAGGTAACCCAGACTGTTTCAACCGATCCAACCCCAACCCATCTCCCCTATCACAGAGGATCGCCTCCCTTCCATCCTGAAAGACGACCACCCTGTTATCGGTGAACACTCCGTCAAAGTCCATGACTAACCCGGAAATTGGGTTCGGGAGCGCCTGGAGGTTCTGGCGCTGTCTCTGCTCCTGCATCAGCACTTCCGCAACTCTGAAGTCAATGGGTTCGTCAATCTCCCAACGCCGTTCAGAGGGCGTTATGTGCATAACGGTTTTGCCGAAAAAGCGGTGCTTTGCCTTCAGGAACCCTTCGGTGCGCATCACGTAGACTGCACCGGTTTCGATATACTGTGGTTCTCTCTCCTGCCGCATCAGCCGTGCGCACTTATCGTGATTGATCCCGATCGCTTCACCGTTCATATCCTCTTTCCAGAGGAAGTAGTGGAATGGTGTTGCCGTAAACGCCGAGTCTGCGTCTTCATCGAGGAGAACCCGTATAGTGCCGTCGATGTCCTCCGGGGAGGTCAGAGGAGAGGTACACTGGAGGAAGACGATGAGATCCGGTTGATAGTTCTCGGCAGTCTTCAAGTGCTCCAGTACGTGGAGGAGGGCAGACTCTGATGAAGTGGTATCGCCACTGATCTCTGCCGGCCGCCAGATCACCTCGGCACCGTACTGCTCTGAAA
>JAHDPO010000009.1 GCA_018434325.1 Clostridia bacterium
GGTTGATACGGAAACCGGAGGAGAGCTTTTCAAGGCTCTTGGAAACCGCGGAGTTGTTCATGCCCAACTGACGATAAGCGTTGATGGACATTGTGTTTGTTCTTACTACCATACCCATAATAAAATACCTCCTTGTTTTATAGAGGAAGCAGTTATTAAAGCGCCGTTTGGGAAGCTGTGCTACACTGTAAGAGACGCTGTGGATTGGTACTTACCTCGTACCACATAAATGATGGTTTCAACAAGGCTCCAACCACAGCATTTTGCCGTTTCCTTAATCAGCAAAATATCGCCGGAGGAATTAACTATGATTTGTGTTGGCATTGATGTGGCTAAGGACAAGCATGATTGTTTCATCAAGAATGATAAAGGGGAGGTTCTGGCGGAGGTCTTTACCATCCCCAACAACAGGGAGGGGTTCTGCTGTCTGTTGGCAAAAATCCGGGACTGCACGGCGGCCCGGGATAGAATAAAAGTAGGCCTGGAGGCTACCGGACATTACAGCTACAACCTTCTGGGTTTTCTCCTTGCCAATGGCATGGACACATATGTCATTAACCCCTTGCATACCAACCTGTACCGGAAAAGCCTCAGCCTCAGAAAAACCAAGACCGACCGGGTGGACGCCCGCACCATTGCCGCTATGCTCATGTCTGATGTGGAGCTTAAGCCCTGCGCAGATACGGCTTGCCGCAACGAGGATCTGAAGTCCCTCGCCAGGTACCGCTTCGACAAGGTAAGGGAACGGGCCAAGCTAAAAACCTCCGTTAGCCGGCTGGTGTGCATTCTGTTTCCCGAGCTGGAAAAGCTGGTGTCCACTCTCCATATGCCCTCCGTTTATGCCCTCCTCGCTGAATTTCCGGGGGCGCAGCAGGTCGCCGCCGCCGATTCCGCCCATTTGGAGGCCCTGCTCCGGAGGGCCTCCAATGGCCGCTACAGCCGGGCTAAGGCTGTGGAAATAAAGGGGGCGGCCAAGTCATCGATCGGCTCCGCTATGCCGGCAAGATCACTGGAGCTCCGTCACACCATCGGCCTGATCCGGGAATTGGACGCCGAAATTAACGAAATCGAGTCGGTTATCCAGGGCATTATGGCTGAACTCCGGTCCCCCATCACTACCATTCCCGGCTTGGGGCCCCGGATGGGAGCCATGATTTTGGCGGAGGTGGGAGACTTTTCCCGTTTTGACTCCCCGGATAAACTGCTGGCCTATGCCGGGCTGTCACCCTCCACCTATCAATCCGGCCAGGTGACCGGCAGTCATTCCCACATGGAAAAACGGGGCTCCAAATATCTGCGGTTTGCCATTTTCAATGCCGCCAAATATGTTTGCCACTGGGATCCGATTTTTGCCGCTTATCTGGCTAAAAAACGGGCCGAGGGCAAGCATTATAATGTAGCCGTTTCCCACGCTGCCAAAAAGCTGGTGCGGCTCATCTACGCCTTAGAAAAATCCGGCCAGCCTTACCGCCTGACTGTCTGATTTTTTGTCGGCCTGCCGGGCCTTCCGGGTCTGCCGGGGTAGGGCAGCTTTGCTATACTCTTTTTGTGACTAGGTTCGACACCGCCAACGAATCCTTTTCGAAAAAATAAATAAAAGGGCCGTTGTGGATTTCCGACTCTGCGCAATAATCCTGGGTGAAGGGGGACGGAATAGGGCCCCTTAGCCGAAACCCTTCAACGAGCCTGGCTCCTGCGGCCACAGAGGCCGGGCAAGCAAATTAAACGGGGAAAAGGATTTCCCCGCACATAAAACAAGGAGGTATTTTATTATGGGTATGGTAGTAAGAACAAACACAATGTCCATCAACGCTTATCGTCAGTTGGGCATGAACAACTCCGCGGTTTCCAAGAGCCTTGAAAAGCTCTCCTCCGGTTTCCGTATCAACC
>JAHDPO010000035.1 GCA_018434325.1 Clostridia bacterium
AATTGCTCCATGATTTCCTGTACAATGGTTCTCACAAGGGGCAGCCTCCTTTGGTGTTTTAATGGTTTTGGCGACTTTATTAAACCACATTTTGCTGCCTCTTGTTTATTTTTTTTATCCTACATTTATTTTACACCGAGTCTGATTTCAGGATTTTATATCGATAAGAATAAAATAAGCTATTGATTATTGTTATGAATAAGCGACAATAGTATATGGGAGGGTAGGCCAATGAATCGCTTAATGGTATTTTCTGTTATCTATTTAACCCTGGCTTCGCTGAGTCCGGTTTTAGGATATTACGTTCTGCGTTTAAATGTTAAAGGGACGATCAACAGACTTTTTTTTATCATTAGCCTCTGTTTAACCTTTTGGGCCTTGGGCTTTTCCGTTGTTATCGTCGCTCCCGGCGAAGGGGCGGGGGTATTTTGGACCAGGGTGGCGGCCGTTGGCTACGAGATTATTTATAGCGTTTTATTGCATTTCACGCTTTTGCTGACTTATCATCACCAGATATTGCGCAAAAAATGGCTTTATCCGCTGCTTTATTTACCGGCGGCCCTTTGCCTCTATGTTTTCGTTCTTTCGCCCGGCTTCGCTCAGGAAATCTATCAGCTTGAGTATTCGGCAAGAGGGTGGGTCAGGACGACAGACCCCAACGCCTTTGATTATTTGTTCAATATTTACTATATAAGCGCTGTCCTGGGCAGCCTGCTGCTCCTTCGTCTCTGGAAGCGTAAAGATACCAGGCCGGAAGCCGCAAAGCAGGCCAACATTCTCACTGTTTCTTTTGTTCTGGCCTTTGGCTTGGGTACGCTTACGGATGTTCTCAATGGCCAATATTTTCAATTGCCGATCCCGCAAATGGCTCCCGCCCTTTTCTTGATACCGCTTTCCGCTATATTTTATTGCATCGATAAATACCATTTTATGAAACCTCAGGACCTGCATAAGACAGAGTTGATTCTCAATGATGAACACCGGATCAGGGTTTTTAAATTTGCTTCCTATGGGTTTATTCTGGGCGGGATCGCTCTTTATGCTATGGAGTGCTTTTGGTGGAAGACAAGCCATAATATTTTAACCATTATTTCCAGTGTTTTGCTGACAGCCTGCGGCGGCGTACTGCATTATGTACAACCCAATAAAAAGAGCACCGTCTATCTTGAAGGTTTTCTTATCTTCGCCAGCATAACGGTGACGCCGATTCTGGCAATCAACATGCGGCATCTCACCGATGTATCCCTATGGGGCTTTCCCATAATATTAATTATCTGCGCCCTGGTTTTTAATTCCGACAAGGTGCTGCTGGCGGCGGCTATTCCTATGTTTATCAGCCAGATTTATTTATGGGGCACTTTGCCGCAGCAAAGCCTTTCGCAGGATTGCCTGACTTATGTCGGCAGAATGGGTATTCTGCTTTTTATTGTGGTTACGGCCTATTTTGTCCATTATATTTACGTTGGCCGACTTAAGGAAAATGCGGCCCAGGCCAGAACCCAAAAGCTGATCAGCGATATTATAACAGGCTTCTCCTTGATTAAGGAGGAGAACACAGCGGAGAATATCAGCGGGCTGCTGATGAAATTGCTTAATTATTTTGGGGCAGAAAAAGCTTTGCTTTATGCAATAGACGATAAATTCAGTAATTTGCTGGGAACCCAGTATTACGCTTCAGAGGGAAAAGAATTGCTGCCAGAGCAAAGAAAGCTCTATCAGGAGCGCTGGGCAGCTTACTACTCCGAAAATCCCGACAGCCCGGCGGCCTCTCCCCATAAGTATAAATATACTGCGGAGCAGACTGCCACCATGCAATTGGAGCCTTGGTTTTTTATTCCTGTTTATGAAGAAGAAAAGCCCATTGCTTTTTTCTATATAGAAAGCAGTCGTGAGGGGAAAATATGGACCCGGGATCAGCTGATAGTGCTGCCGATCATTTCCCGGATTGTCTCCGACGCCTTGGCTAAATTAAATTCCGAGCTGCGCATCAGATTTATGGCTTATTATGACGGCTTGACGAAATTACCGAACCGCCAGCTATTTCAGGACAGGGCGGAACAGGCCATTTATTTGGCCCGCCGCAACAATAAGATTTTAGGTATTATTTTTTTGGATCTGGACTTTTTTAAATCGATTAACGATACGATAGGCCACTATGGCGGCGATCAGGTTATTCAGGAAATTGGCCAGAAACTGGCGGCCAGCCTTAGAAAAACCGATACGGTGGCTCGGTTTGGCGGCGATGAATTCCTTATCCTTCTCAATAATGTTGCCGATGTGGAGGATATTGCCAAGATTACCGACAAAATACTGGATATTTTCCAGGAGCCTATTCTTTTAAAAAATCAGGAAATTTTCATTACGGCCAGCGCCGGGATAGCCGTTTTTCCCGGGGACGGCGAGGAGCCGGAAACACTGATCAAGCACGCGGATATCGCTATGTATATAGCTAAGGAAAAAGGCAAGAATCAATATGCTTTTTGTTCTGCCAACCTTAAGGAAACCGTAGAGTATCAGGGCAATCTTTCCAATAATTTGTATAAAGCTTTGGCCCGCCGGGAGTTCCAGGTATATTATCAGCCGCAGGTGGATTTGCGGACAAAGAAAATCACGGGCCTGGAGGCGCTGCTGCGCTGGTTCCATCCGACTTACGGCATGATTTTGCCATCGGAGTTCATTGCTTTGACGGAACAAATAGGCCTGATCAATTCCATCGGCAATTGGGTGTTGGAGACAGTCTGCCGGCAGGCTGTAGAGTGGAAGAGGCAGGGACTGGGCGATTTTCGTATGGCTGTTAATCTCTCTGTTGTTCAGCTGCGCAACCCGGCCCTGGTCAGCCAGATTGAGGATATTTTGGTGAAAACAGAGATAGATCCTGCCCAGGTGGAGCTGGAAATCACGGAAAGCGCCATGACCAAAGAGCCGGATTATATTATAAGGGTTCTTAACGATCTGAAAAGTCTGGGGATCAGTATTTCTATTGACGATTTTGGCACGGAGTATTCTTCTCTCAGCCGCCTTAAGCTTCTGCCGATAGACCGCCTCAAGATGGACATGCAGTTTGTCCACGGCATTGAAAAGAGCGAGAAGGATAAGGCGATTTCCAAGGGCATCATCAATCTGGCCAAAAGCCTTCGGCTGAAGGTCATTGCGGAAGGTGTGGAAACGGGAGGACAATTAGATTTTCTCAGTCAGCGCATGTGTGATGAGGTTCAGGGCTATTATTACTACAAGCCCATGGCCGTTCCGGAAATCGAGGCAGTTTTACGATCAAGGCTGTGACCCGGCGGTAAAGGCTGCGAAGGCAGTAAAGCAAAAAACATAAAATAAAAAAAGCAGCTGTTCCTTAGCCACACTCCCATAGGGAAACATTTGAAATGTGGCTGATGGCTGGGCATGCATCGGCAGACAGTGATTCACCACTGTCTGCCGATTGCCTTTTATGCGACTTCCTGTGGCGTAGGCGCTTGCTCTGTGGTAGCGTCTGTCTCCGCAAAGTTATCCAGCAGACCGATGTCACGGTAGTAAATATCGATGGCCTGCGGTGCTGCACGGGAGTACCTCTCTTCACGCTCGCCCACTTCCACACGCGCAATAAATAAGTTTAGAATCTCAGCAGTCAGGGTATCGAGCTTGGTGTATTGCTTCGCCTTCTCTAAAAACGCACTCACATTTGCAACCGAATCCTTGAGCTTCTCCAGTCGTTCTTCCTTTTTCGGGATGGAGGACTGGATTTCTTTTTGCTCTAACAGATAGTCATCGCTGAGCTTTCGGAACACCTCGTTGGGGATTTTACCAAGGACGTTATCTTCATAGAGCCGCTTGAATAAAGCGGTCAGTTCGGTATCCCTGCGCTTTAGCCCCTCCAGCTCTCGCTCTGTCTGAGTGATCTCCCTGCGGATTTCCGCACCGTTCTTTTGGGTAATGTGCTTTGCGAATGCGACTTCATTTTGCCGTGCAAAGTGGGTAACCCTGCGTAAATCATCCAGCAGGATTTCAGCGAGTGGCTTTCCCGAATGTAATGGGCGGTGCAGTGTTCCTTACCCTTTTTTCTTGTAAGTAGAGCACATAAAGTTGTTTTTTACGGCATCCATGGTATGGGCTCGGTGCAGCACCATGGTGCCGCCGCAGTCCTTGTAGTAGATAAGCCCGCCGAGGAGATGCAAAAGCGGATACAGACCCAAATTGATTCAAACAGCAAAGAGTATCAGGCATTCCGAAAGCAGTTTTCAGCGCAGCCTGCACAGGTGGAAATGGCGGTTCGCTTTCCCAGCCTTTTAAATATCAGCTATCTTTGTTCCACTCTTTATGAAATGCTTATGCTGGAGTTTACCAAAATGCTGGAGCATGGCATACGCTTTAAGAAATGCAAAAACTGCGGCAGGTACTTTATTCTAAAGGGCAACTACAAAACTGACTATTGTGACAGGATTCCCGAAGGAGAAACGAAAGACTGCCAGACCATAGCTTCTCTCAAAAATTACCGTAAAAAGGCGGCCACAAACACCGCCTGGCTGCTTTATAACAAGTTTTACAAGCGTTACCACGCACGCATGAAGGCCGGCAATATTGATGCGGTGTTTTTAAGAAATGGCAGTACAACGCAACGTCCATGCGTGATGATTGCGCCGAGGGCAAAGTCTCCGAACAGGATTTTCAAAATTGGCTGCACGGCAGCTTTCCCAATAAAAAACATCTTTGAATAAAATTGCGGAATCAAAAGCAACGGCTGATTCCCCCGCGGTTCGAAAGGGACATTTTCTAAACTGTGGGAAGCTGGGCAGTATGTAAATTAGCGGTGAGGAACTCGTACAGAGAATCTCAAAAACACACTCGTATGACACCCTATGGCTATTATCAGGAGATTGAGGTAGCCCGGCTCAAGGAAGCACTTCGGGATAAGAAGCAGCGGTAATCACGACCTTGGCGAAATAATTGTGAAATTTTGTCGCTTCCTCTTAGATTTTCTTGCCAGACACCGATATGTATAATATAATATAAGTATTATATGCGGAGGTGCTGCCTGTGTCTTTAGAATATGGAATCCTCGGCTTTTTATGGGATCAGGAATTGACAGGCTATGAACTTAAAAAGGTGTTTGATATCACCTGCACCTTTATATGGGCTGCTGATCAGGGGCAAATCTACCGCACGTTGGAAGGCTTGCGAAAAAAAGACTGGGTAACCATCGCCGAAACCTCACCCGCGCTCCGCCATGAAAAGAAAGTTTACCGCATTACGGATGATGGAAAAATTGCCTTGAAAGCGTGGCTGGCAGACAGGCTGACCGAAAGCCCCACGCGCAACGAGGCGCTGCTTAAGCTGTTCCATATGGCGAAGGCCGACCCGGAAGCAGCGATACGCAGCGTCGATAAGCTGATTGCCGAAAAGAAACAGATCACGGCGATATTCGATCAAATGGTCATCTCGCGGTCAGGAGAATATCGGGAGATATTGGGGCTATCCGAGGAATCGCAAGATTACAAAATTAATCGGTTCATGTCCAAATGGGGCTATATGCGTGAGCAGGCATTTTTAACTTTCTTGGAGCAATATCGGGAAGAACTGCTTCAGATAACAAAGAGGTGAGTATATGCGGATTGAAAAACAACGGCTTAAAAAATGGACTTTTCCCGCTGCCGGGCTGCTGTATGCGATTGGCATGACCACTGCCGTGCTTTCAGCCGGAAGCGATCCGCTTGTGCGGGTACATACCATTCTGACCGGGCTGCTGTCGCTTATAGCGGCTGTTATTCTCATGCGCTCCGCAATTAAAAATCAGAACCTTGCCAGAGGGTTTTACACCTCGCTTGGCATGTGCTGCCTTGCGATGGGGAATTTGTATTTCCTGCTGCTGGCGGTTGTTTCTTTTGCGCCGGATGGAATATCGGTGGGGCTTTTTGCGAAAAGCTGCTGCTACCTGTTTTTCATCGCCGAATTGGCCGGGCTGAATACGGATGTGAAAAGGCACGGCTTTGCCGTGCTGGCCATAGCCCTGACTTCCACAGCGGCGACGGCCGCCTGCGCGGTCGCCGTTATCATGAACAATGCTGTCTTGATTAGCTTCGCGTCGATTTTATTGAATGTCCTTTGCCTTGTTCTCGCCGTAAACCTGCTTGTCAAAAAGCGGCACCGCCTATATGCCCTCACAATCACTATGATGACTGTAAAAAGCTTGCTGTCCGTATTTACTGTGTTGTCCTTTGCGGCGGATTCGCTCTCGCCGCTTCTGTATGCCCTGATGATACAGTCGGTATCCTCCCTGAGAGAAGGTGGCCAAAATGCTGCTTGAAATTATCAGAGAGCTTATTGCCACCGATATCCCGGGCTTTGTGTTTTCAATGCTTATACCGCTGCTTTTTCTGATTGTTATGATTAAGGATAAGGGGTCAAAGCATGTTCTGCTGTATTTCGCCTGGGGCGTAGGCTCGGTTATATTGGCTTTTATTTTTAACGAGTGGTTCTCGCGGCTTTCGGGCGATGCAGGCAATGCATCGGCGGACATCGCACCCATCGTGGAGGAAACGCTGAAAGCCTTACCCTTGCTGCTGTTTTTCCGGCGCAAAAATTTCAGCCCGATGATGATCATCTATTGCGCGATGGCAAGCGGAATCGGGTTTTCAGTGCAGGAAATGCTGTATTACTTCACCCAGTTCACAATGGATTCCGGTCTGCACGCGCTGCTTCCCCTGCTGGTACGGACGGCGACCACCTGCCTGCTGCACGGGATGACGACGGCTATCGTCGGGTTTGGCCTCACCATCACAGCGAATTTTCGGGAGATTCGTATTCCGATGGTTCTGGGGCTGCTCGCGCTGGCTTCGGTGATTCACTCGCTGTACAACATTTTGATCGATACGCGCCTTGCCGTTCTCGCATTGATTATGCCCGCCGTGCTGTACTTCGCAGGGCTTGCGCTGTTATCCGGCGAGGGCGAGGAGGAGGACACGGACGACGGCGCTTAACGCAAACGACAAAGTCTGGCTGGAAGGGCAAGGTATATGCCTTTCTGTATGTGCGTTACAGCAACAAATCGAAGTCAAGAATGGTTAAAACACATAATATGCGGAGGTAAAACCATGTCAACAGAAGAAAAAATTACAGGAAATCCGGACACAGTCGCACCGGCCAAGCCCAAGCGCCGCTTTAAGCTCGACAAAAAGCACATCCAAGGCTTTATCGCGGGAATTTTAATCGCGGCCATCGCGTTCACCGGACTGTATTACGGTACGGACGGGCAGTTTTTCAAAGGCACGGTGCGTCAGGGTCTCATTCGCAGCGCTGCGGATTTTGAGAGTGCAGTGACAAAATCAAACATACCTGTGCACGTGACATTCTTTGTAGAACCTGATAGCAGGGAATTATCAAGCATGCGATTCGCTGAAATGGTCATAGAAAATGAATTACCGCACAATATGATGAGGTTTGTTTACGTGAATTTAGCTAACTTACCGGAGGTGGGGCGTCGATACTCTATCAAAGGAACTCCGACCTGCGTTATCTTTAATCGCGGTGAAATTGTTGCCAAAAAAGAAGGCTATATGACCAAAAGGGATGTGCAGTTATGGTTGTTGAGCAGCTCTCAAAGCATCATCTCTGCCAAGCAATGATTTTCAGAAAAGCAAGCTTTATATCCGCAAGAGAGCTTGCAGTTGCGGTCGATGAGCCACATTTGGATGAACGACTTCCGGGTAGATTTCAAGCCACTGTTCGCCGGTAAATAAACGCGGGAGGTATCAATATGGTGCTAAGAAAGAAAAGACTTATCATTTTCATCGGTGCCGCTATTATAGTTGCCGCGCTTGCGGCGGTGCTGTTCGCGATGTATCAAAATGATAAAATACCCGAAGAGGACTTCAGTGAGCTGATCTGGTCAGAGGCTTTTGTGAAGCTCAATGAGACTATGAGCCATCAATATGCCTTTACAGAATGGAAGGACATTCACTGGCAGGCTCTTTACAACAAGTATCTTCCCCAAATAGAAGCAGCGCAGTCCCAGGATTCATTTGAGGACTATTACCTTGCCCTGTGCGCTTATATCAATGAAATTCCCGACGGGCATGTCCAGGTGAGCCGCGTCGCCGAGCTTGACGACAAATACATAGGCGGCGGTTTTGGCTTTGCGGTCACACAATTAGATGATGGAAAAGTCATCGTGACCTGGCTTGACGCATCCGGGCCGGCTCAAACCGCAGGCTTGAGGCTGGGGGACGAGATTACCGAATGGAATGACCGTCCTATCACCAGTACACTGGAGGCGGTTCCCACCCTCTTTGCCAAAAACTCCGCCACCGGCGAAGTCCTAAAACAGAAGCAGCTCGCCTATCTTGTGCGCGCCCCCATCGGTACGGAGGTAAAGCTTACGCTCTCCGATTCGCGTTCGATCGTGTTGACCCCTTACGATGACCAGAAGTTGTCCCTCAAAAAGATTTACCCCTATACGGTCGTGTCGGTGGACAAGCTCGTGGCTCTCCAGGATATGTTTCTTGGGAAGGAAAATCCCGACCCGGACCTTGAGGGTGTAGTCGAAATGGAGATGATGGACGGAAACATCCTCTACGTCAAACTTTGGGGGTTGATTGACCTCGACCCCAAGCAGACGGGAAAGCCCGTATCGACGCTGGGGCTGATGCGTAAAGCGGTTGCCTATGCCAATGAAAATCAGTGTACCGGGATGATTCTTGATATCCGCAACAATGTGGGCGGACTGGATGAGATGGTGGCTGAAATACTGGGCTTGTTCTATGGGGAGAAAACATTTTATGAGTATCAAAAATATAGTGGCTCCGATGATTTGACAGCGCTTTATATTGAGCCGGAGACGCAGCGTTTTAGCGGAAAAATCATCGCGCTCATCAACTCCCAATGTATCAGCAGCGGAGAGGGTGTCGCGATGGGGATTAAGAACCTTCCTAATGGCGAAACGCTGGGCTTTTATGGGACAAACGGCTCCTTCGGTATGGCCGGCGCCCAAGTGAAAATGCCGGGCGGGATCACGGTAAATTATCCCTTCGGACAATCCCTTGATAAAGATAAAAATATCCAGCTTGACAGCCGAAACGGGATCGGCGGCGTCAGCCCGTCCATATGCATCCCCATGACCGAGGAAAACACCTTGCGTATGGCAAACGGCGAGGATGTGGAGCTAGATGAGGCGCTGAGAATCCTTATGAAGGATGAATAGCTAAACCCCCTTTCAAAGCTGAAAACTATAGCCGTACCTTTACCGCATCCCGGCAAAGTGCATGCGCTTTTGACGATACGGGAATTCCCGACCCTTTGATGAAAGGTCGGGATGACATGAACATTTTCAAACACAGAGACAGCTTTTTCGGCTGTCTGGACAGCGGAGCCGCCGAGGACTCCCTGCTGTCGCTTTTCAAGCTGGCAAAGCAGATACGGCTCCGTCTTGGCAGGCAGGGCTATCTGCTGGACTGCTATCTTTCCTCATTTTTTGAGGCTCTGAGCACCGAGCTTGCCTATGACGCCGCTGACGAGGGATTCCATAGGGGCGGTGAACTCCAAGGCTTGCTATTTCATGTGCTGGACAAAACGGAGCCGGAAAAGCCGCACCCTCTTTATCAGCGAGTGCGGGAGGTCTGCGAACAGCACGCCGACAAGCTGGTTTTCCAAGAACGCTACACCAATCTCTCCATGCTGCTCTTTCTTGTGGAGGACGAGGCAATGAAACACCTTGCCGCCGAGTTTCTGGAGGAACAGGTGGACAGCCTGAACGGCGTTGTGGATGAGATTCGCCTGCAGCATCTCTATGGCCAGATATCCCATCTGGCTGGTGAGGCAATGATGGAGGAACTGAACCAGCAGCTAAAGCAGCGATTTATCATCGCACCTGTTGTGGTGCTGTTCGCACAAGGGTTTACTGATGAACTTCTGCCAGATGTAGACCGATAGGGTAATTTCCGTATTCAGTTTGCGTTTACCAAATTGTCTTTATTGGACTTCTTCTTTGCGAACACTGCTTTTTTATTTTAGGCTTATCTATTCAGAGCCGGGCTTATGGAAAAAATTATAGGCGCCGCCGCCATTATGTTTGGCCTGATACATGGCTTTATCGGCACATTGCAGGAGACCGTCTTCCTCCGCAGCGTCTTTGGGGAATAAACTGATTCCTATGCTGATTTTTATGGAGAGCTCTATATCATTATAGGTAATAGGTTTGCTTACCGCTTCCTGGAGCCTTTCGGCCAAAGCAATGATATCGTCCTTTGTCTTGATGTTTGTCTGCAGTACTACAAATTCGTCGCCGCCAAAACGGCCGATCTGATCTTCGGCTCTCAGCACCTTCTGTGCCGCCGTCGCCGTATGGCGCAAAACCATATCGCCGGCTTCATGGCCATATTGATCATTGATGTATTTGAACTTATCGATATCAAAGAGCATCACGGCCAGGACAGCCTCACTGCGCAGGGAGCGCCGGATTTCTTCTTCCAACTGGGCGATAAAACTTCTGCGATTAGGGATGCCCGTTAAAGCATCGTAATTAGCCAGCCAGGTTATTTGTTTTTCATTTTCTTTGCGTTTTGTTATATTGCGAATAATATGCAGACGCAGGGGGCCTTGGGCCGTAAAGGTCCTTTTGGCGCTTACTTCTACGGGGAAGCTGGAACCATCTTTGCGGACATGGATAGACTCAAAAACGATGCCTTCCTGAGCGGCCTGCAGCATTTGCTGATCAAATTCATGAATTGTGGAAGGATGGCGGATATCCTGTATGGTCATGGTTAAAAGCTGCTGCTTGGTATAGCCGTATTCATCACAGGCCCGTTTGTTGGCGTTGAGGATTTGGCCCTCCGGTTTAATATACAGCATAATATCCTGAGCATTTTCAAAGAGGATTTCGTGGATGCGCAGGGCATCCCTGGCCTTTTTCTGAAGGGTAATGTCCATAAAGAAGAATAGCAGCTTATCACGGTCATATTTGAGCGTGCTGATCGAAAAGTATTTATTGATATGTTTAGCATAAAATTCAAACTGGACGGCTTCTTCCGTCAGCGATATCATACCGGAGAGCTTAACCCAATGCTCATTAAGAGCGGGCAAAACCCGACTCAGTGCTTTGCCGGCGGCTTCGCCGCGGGGTAATTCGAGGATGGCCTCGGCTTGCTTATTGATGTCAATAATCCGGCAATCAAGGACTTCCCCTTGGCTGTCCCGTTCTAGCTCCAATTGGGCACAGCCCTCAAGCATAGCGTCAAATATTTTTTTGTAGCGGCTTTCTTTGGCGTCCCCCATTTATATCACCTTTCTACCTGATAACCTATGTGGACAATAAAAACTTTCGGATCTCCGGCCAGTTTTTTATTCCCTTATCATAACATTTTACTGATAAGGTTAAAAGAGCGCTTTTAAATTCTTAAGCGTTTATATGTCTAATATTTTATGCACCTCGTTTTGGATGTGGGGAATCCTTGCTTGCTCAAATTGCGGATAGTCTTTGAACCATTTCACATTTAAAGGAGAAGGGTGGGGGAGGATGTAAGCGGGCTTGCCGTTGATCCGCCTGTCTGCAAAGGCTAAGGCCGTAATCTTCTCGCCGGGAAAGAGCGCTTCTGCCGCATAGCTGCCGATGACGATGTAGATTTCATTTTGCACCAGGGCCATTTCTTGAAACAGCCACTGCTGGGCGCAGATTTTAGGGGGCCGGCGGTCTCCCTGTCCGGGGGCTTTGCCGGGGTAGCAGTGAGCCATTGAAGCAATGTAGAAATGAGCGGGGTTATAGAAGTCCTCATCCGCGATATTGTACCATTCCCGGCGCAGCTTACGGCCGCTGGCGTCATTAAAGGGCTTGCCCGTTTCATGAACGGTTTTGGAGGGGGCTTGGCTGATCTGCATGATCTTAGCATTGTAATTGCCGAATATAATAGGCCGGGGTTCAAAACCAAAGGTATCCCGGCATAAGAGGCATTGGGTAATTTGCTTTTGCAGGTGGATGAGTTGATGGCTGTTGCTGTCTTGTTTTTTGTCGTCTGTATTCATTTGCTAACCGCCTTATTGCAGAAGTGTGCTTGCTAAATGATTATAATATGTTTCGTTGATCTGTGGCGTTGGCAAATTTTGTTGTGCTTCCGCTGTATTTAATATAATATAGATTCTGTATTGAGATAACGCAGAGAGCGAAGCGGGAGAGGGCAGAAAAAGAAAAAAGCCTGCTGTCTTATCAGGCGGAATTAACGTATAAGAAGGTTCTATGAAAAAATTACTTTTCATGATCGTGCTTTGCGGCTGGATCTGCTGTATGCTGTCCGGCTGTAAAGACAATAACGGGCAGGTCCCTTCGGAAAAGCCTGAAAAGCTTGAAATCACTATGACGGAAAGCCCTGCTCCACCATCCCTCATCGATGGGGAGGGCAGATCAGTTGCGGAAAGATTTGGCGTTCCTCAAGGATTTGTGAGGCAGGAATCAGAGGCAAAGTCGTTTGCATTCTACCTCCAGAATCTGCCCTTAAAACCGGCGGGGTCAAGGGTAAAATATTACGACGGCAGAGAAAAGCCGGAAACGGCTTATTTGGCAGTTGTTGATTTCACCTTGGGTACAAAGGATTTGCAGCAATGCGCTGATGCTGTCATCCGCTTAAGAGCAGAATATTTATATGAGGAAGAACGATTCAACGAAATACATTTTAATTTTGTGAGCGGCTTCAATGCAGAGTTTGCGAAATGGGCTGACGGCAACGGAATATCTGTCAAAGGCAATCAAGTGTCATGGCTTCGCAACAATAAGAACAACAGCTCGTATGAAAGTTTTCAAAGGTATCTTGATGTCGTTTATGCCTATGCTTCTACGTTATCTCTCGAAAAGGAATTGCGTGCAAAGCCCTTATCCGATCTGGCAATAGGCGATGTGTTTATCCGAGGCGGTTCTCCGGGGCATTGCGTGATTGTTGTAGACATGGCGGTAAACAATCACACCGGTGAAAAAATATTTATGCTGGCGCAAAGCTATATGCCGGCGCAGGACATTCAGATTTTAAGGGGGGACAATGAGGATTCCCCATGGTTTTCTGCAAACATAGAGGATAGTCTGAATACGCCTGAATGGACATTCAAGGTTTCTGAGTTGAAATCATGGGCGTTTTGAGAATTTATCACTTTAAGCCTCTTTTACTTTCAAGATACGCTGTATTAAACTATCGCCGAAATTGGCTATCATTAAACCCACAAATATAATTAAGCAGCCTAACCATTGCATTGGCGAAAGCTGCTCTCCCAGAACCAGCCGGGCTGTAAGCAGTCCGGCTATGGGCACAAGCATAGAAAGAGGAGCCACTTTTCCTGTCGGATACTTAGCCAGCAAGGTGCTCCAGGTATAGTAGCAGAATAAGGTTGAGCCAAAAGCCAGATAAAGTACGGCAAATACAGAGGTCATGTTTAGGTTTGTTATAGCATGCAATAAGGTAGCCGGCTTGTCCAGCAGCAAAGCAAGGCCCAGCAGCGGCAGAGGCGGCACCAGGCTTGACCAGACAACCAGGCTCAGCATGTCCAGTTTATTGCCCTGGTTGCTGCTTGCTTTGTCGGCGTATCGCACTGCGATATTGGAGAGACCCCAAAAGGCGGCGGCCAAAAGCGTCAGTAGAAAAGGAAATAGGGGAATGGAAGCGGTGCCGGCGGCGCTGCCGAAATTGCCGCCGATGAAGAAAAGGCCGCAGCCGGCCACCGCCAAACCTGCTATTTGAACGGGCTTGATGGATTCTTTTAATAAGAAACCGGATAATAAAAGAGTGAAAAAGGCCTGGGACTGCAACAGAACGGAAGCCACGCTGGCCGGCATACCGATGCTCATGGCATAAAATAAGCAGGCAAATTGGCCGACGCCGACGGCTATTCCGTAGAGTACGACGTAGCGCCAGCCTACGGTAGGCGGTTTTACAAAGAAAATAGCGGGTACAGTAGCCAAAAGATAACGGAGAGTAATCAGCAGCATGGGAGGAACGCCGCCCAGGCCTAATTTGATTACGGTAAAATTGGCTCCCCATATAATGACGACTAACAAAGCAAGGGTCAGGTCGCGTTTGCTCATTTGTGTTGGTGCTCCTTGAAAATGTTTTTCGTTGTTGCTGCGGCTAATTGACGGGAAAGAAAAGCTTTATTATGATAGAAGAAGCCGATAACGCAGATTTTAAGTTTACCAGCTTTGGCAGGGTCTGGCAACTGAAGGAGAAAAGAATGACGAAATATATCGCAGCGGCAACTTTGGCTTTACTTGTAATACTCGTTTTGGTGCGGGCCCGTCAATTAAAGAAAATGGGGGTAAAGGCCATTCAATTTGGAGAAAGAGACAAAAAGGATTTTCTTATCCCGCCATTTGCATTGCTGTTATTCTACATTGTATTGGCAAGTGCGTTTGAGCTGCCGAAAATCGGAGCAGAATTGTTTGCGGATGGATTTATTGCCTGGATAGGCGTGGCTGTATGCGTAATAGGCATTTTATTGTTTACATACGCTCTGGTTTCTTTCGGAAAAAGCTTCCGTGTCGGCTTGGATGAGGAGCATCCGGGAGAGCTGGTGACCACGGGCGCTTTTGCGATCAGCCGCAATCCGATATATACGGCATTTGGATTGGTTCTGATAGGAGTATTTTTGATCATTCCCAATTGGATAATATTGATTTATGTTTTTATCGGAACATGGCTGTTCAACCGGCAAATCCGGCTGGAGGAGCAATCGCTGAAGAAGATATACGGCAAAAAATACGCGGAATACTGTAAGCGAGTCAGACGGTTTTTATAACGAGGCGTTAGGAGCAAATATGGGTATTTCTTCCTTATTATTGATTGCTTCGATTGGGGCCATTTTTGTGCTGTTGATGCTGTATGTCTATATCTTTATGTTTGAACGCAGACTTTTTCTTGGTTTGTGGTTTATCGGCTGGGCTATCATAGCGATTAATTATAGCATGGATGCATTTTTCCCTGACTTACTGAGGCAAAACCGCTTAATTTTAACCCTTAGTCTTGTTTCCTATTTCTATGCAAATCTTTTGATTGTTTGGGGAAGCTTTTTATTCTTAAAGCTTAAAGCCGGAAAAACTCTCGCCTTAGCAGGAGCGATCTGGCTGTTATGTTTTTTATTTTTCTTAAGCCAGAGTTGGCCGGATATCCAGATGATCAAATTTACCACTTTGACCGTATTTGCCTTGACCACTGTAATAGGCTTGGCTATGGTAAGGGCAGTTAAAAGATATGGAAAGCTTGCTCTTTTTTTAGGCCTGTTGAATATTGCCTGGGTCGGAAATACGCTTATCTTTTCTTATGTTCTAAAAATTCCTCAGATGGCCCCCTATATTGTTTCCCAAATAATCTTACTATTCAATGCAATTGGGCTTATTCAGCTTTTTTTCAAAGAGCAAAACGATACGATGAGGCGGGGAATGGTCCACATATCCTACCTCACTTACCACGATGAATTAACCGGATTGTATAACAAAGCTTATTTTGACCAAAAGATGAAAGAGTTAGCAATGAACAGCGCTTATCTGCCCATTTCACTTCTCATCGGTGATATGAACGGATTGAAATTTGTTAATGATGCTTTTGGCCACCAGGAAGGAGATAATTGGCTCAAAAAGATGGCTCATCTTATCCGGCAATCTTGCCGTCAAGATGATATTATAGCCAGATGGGGCGGCGATGAATTTGCCATTATATTTTTGAACACGAATAAAGGAACAGCCCTTGATATAATGAGAAAGATTAGCGAAGCCTGCAAAAGTGCTCAGGAAACGGATATTCTTTTGAGCATATCCTTGGGCGTGGCTACGAAAAAAGATAATAACACAGATTTATATAAAGTTCTGAAAGAAGCGGAAGAGGCAATGTACAAAATCAAGCTTGTCGAAGGGAAAAAAACAAGATGGGCTATAATTGAAAACCTGGGCAAGCTGTTGATGGAGAAGGGTTATGAGACGAAAGAGCATATTGAGAGGTTGGAAGCGCTTGCCGGTGATTTTGCGCAGGTTCTTAACTTCTCCAAAGAAAAGCAGAATGATCTCCTGCAGGCTATAAACTTACATGATATTGGAAAAAACGGTATCCCTGCGGATATCGTTTTGAAGGAGCCCCGGCTTAATGAAGCGGAATGGGCTATCATGAAAAAACATGTTGAAATTGGCTATAGAATTGCTCACGCATCCGGAGAATTTGCCCATCTGGCTGATGTTATTTTATATCACCATGAATGGTGGAATGGTCAAGGCTATCCCCAGGGACTTAAAGAAGAAGAGATACCTCTTTTGGCGCGTATCATATCCATTTTGGACGCCTTTGATTTTATAACTCACCAGCAGCCCGACCAAACGGCAAAGACTACGGATAAAGCCCTGGATGAGCTTTCCCTTAAAGCAGGAATCCAGTTTGATCCTGCTTTAGTTCCTGTTTTTATTAAGATGGTGCGCAGCAGACCCCAGGCGCAGCCTGCCGACATGCTGCTTTTCTAAAGGCTATTTCAAGAAATCATAGTAGACGCCCAGGCCCTTTGCCAAGGCGGCTTTATATAAAAAGGCAGCTGTGACATTATCTTGTATTGCCATACCGACGGTATCAAATACAGTAATTTCTTCGTCATTTTCTCTGCCCGGCTTCATGCCTAAAATGATTTCGCCGATTTCGGCATAAATAGCGTCTACACTGATAATGTTTTCCTCAACTGCATGATGGGTCTCGCCGTTTTTCATACATAATCTGATGGAATCATTGACTATTTTGGCGTCTCTAAATATATCGGTATGCAGTTCCTGTTTATCCGGCAGATCAGCCCCGATTGCCGCAATATGAGTTCCCGGCTTCAACCACTCTCTTTTTACAATGGGGCCTCTACGGCCAACGGTGGTTGTTACGACGATATCGGCAATTCTCACAGCATCTTCGGCAGTCGCATAGCCCTTTATATTTAACCCGGTTTCTTGTGACATTTCGTCAACAAATTTGCGGACTTCTTCTTCTCTATAGCTCCAAAGGGCAACTTCCGATAAATCTCTAATCCGCATAATGGCCCGAAGCTGCTGACGGGCTTGCTTGCCTGCGCCAATAATACAGAGCTTATCCGCATCTTTTCTTGCCAAATACTTGACGGAAATAGCGCCGGCGGCGGCAGTTCTGGACCCTGTTATCCAGGAACCATCCATTATGCATTTTAAAGCGCTGGTATCAGCGTCAAAGAGAAGCACCGTATTCATGCCCGGCGGCAAACCGATTTTGAGATTGTCACGATAACGGCCGGAGGAGCATTTAATGGACATATATCCGCCTGCCGTATCCAAGCCGCATTTAAAATCCATCTCTGCATCGGTTCCCGGCTGGGCAATATGCATGTAATCCGGCTGGACCACATGGCCTCTGTTAAATGAACGATAGCCTTCTTCCACTACGTTGAGCACCACATCTAAGTCAATTAAGCTGCCGACTTCACTTTTATTTAAAAGCAATGTATCCATATCCCATTTCTTCCTTTCGCAAGCTGTTTTATAATGCTTCGTTAAATATTTTGCCAATCAGATCGATATCCCAGTTGCCCGACGTCAATACGAAACAAACCTTTTCATCAGAGCGAAGCTTTATTCGTTTGCCCAATAAAGCGGCAATACCGACAGAAGAGGAGGGCTCGGCAATCAATTTTGCATGATTGGCGATCAGCCTCATGCTTGCTTTAATATCCTCTTCATTGGCAGCAACAATATCATCCACATATTTTTCAATAATCGGGTAAGGATTCTCTCCCGGTTCCCGGCAAGCCAAGCCGTCGGCAATGGTAGGAAGATACTCAACCTCAACTTTATGTCCCGCTTTTCTGCTTTCCGCATAAGGGGCGCAATTTTCCGATTCAACACCAATCACTCTGATTTTGGGATTAATCTCTTTGATGGCTGTGGCGATACCTGAAATCAGGCCGCCGCCGCCAATCGGCACCAGCAGGGTTTCGATGCCGGGACAATCTCTCAATATTTCCAACGCAATGGTTCCCTGACCGGCCATCACAGCGTAATCCTCATAAGCATGGACCAGCGTATATCCATGCTCTCCTTGTTCTTCTTTAACGATTTTCATTCGTTCCTTATAATTTCTTGGGCCCAAAAGAACCCTGGCGCCGAATGCCTTAACTTTACTAATTTTAATTTGGGGCGCATCTTCAGGCAAAACAACCGTTGCTTCGGTTTTAAATGTTTTTCCTGCTAAGGCGCAGGCTTGTCCGTGGTTGCCGGAAGAGCTGCAAATAATGCCTTTACTTCTTTCCGTTTCTGAAAGAGAGAGGATTTTATTGGTGGCGCCTCGCATTTTAAATGCACCCGTAATTTGCAGCATTTCAGGTTTTAAATAAACCTCGCATCCAAGTATTTCGTCCAGTGTCCCGCAGCGCAGCAGGGGGGTATGGATGGTATAGGGCCGTATGCGTTTTTCTGCTTCATAGATGTCTCTTAATATCAGACCGGTTTTCTCCAAGCTGCATTCCTCCTAATCAAATTCTAAAGGCCTATCCTCATTATATTGGGAATAAGCGCAGCTCACTATTACCGTTATCTATACAAAAAACCATAACGATTTGTTATGGCTCTAGGATTTCTTGAATATGGGCGATCAGTTCATTGGCATATGGAGAAGGTATATGGTCTTTGGCAATGACATAGCCTAGAGTAAGCGCTAAGCCGTCGCCTTCAATCGACAAGCTTTTTAAATTGTACTGCTGCAATTTAGGATAGGTTAAATCGATGCTGATATCGACTAAATCCGTTTGGACCAAAAGGTTTATTGATAAATACTCGCTGTTTGTGCATACGATGGGCTGGAACGCTGCCGCATTAATCAGCCCTAAACTGTTTTGGGCCAGCTCATCTTCCAAAGAAAAGAAGTCATTGAGCCCCCTGATGTACCTTAAATTTTTCAATTCATTGACGGTAACAGAATCTTTTTTATATAAAAAACTATTTGGGCCGGCATAAATACAAGTTCTTAGCTTTCCCAGAATTATAAAATCAAGTTTCTTTGCTGCCGTTACATTAAGAAAAGCATTGATCTGCTTTTGCGGCACATATAAAATGCCAATTTCTGAAATTCCATGCTCAACCTGGGTCAAAATCTCTTCTACGGTTCCCTGCCGGTGTTCTATGCGGATATCGTTATGGTTTTTATATAGCTCCACCAAAAGCTGAGCAATAATGTTGCTTTGATAGGTGGATAAATAAAAGGTGCTTTTGCTTTTATTGCGCTCTGTATTGGCAATTAAATTGGCGTTCTTAACGATATTGGAGGCATACTCGTATATGGATTTGCCATAGGGCGTCAGTTTAAGGCCCCGGCTGGTTCGTTCAAATAGAATATCGCCTAATTCATTTTCAAGGGTACGTATCACTTTGCTTACATTGGGCTGTGAGGTATAGAGCTTAGCAGCCGCTTTGCCAAGGCTGCCGCATTCACAGGCTACCAGAAAAAATTCTAATTGCTTTAGTTCCATGTCAGCCTCTATTCTTCATGGGCCTGGTTGTTCGACAACAATTTATCCAGATATATGGATTTAAACTGCTTGCTGGCCAGCAGCTGCTTCAGCAGCGGTAATTTAAGAATCACCCCGAGCACTGCCGCCATGGCCCGATGATTGGCAAAGGCCTGGTTATCAAAGATGAGGTTTTGCAGGGTGCCTTTTTCAATAGCTTGTAAGACAAAACGGTGAGTACTGTTCACCGGCGTGATGACTTGGACCTCTCGCCGCACTAATTCAATGGCGTTTACCGGGCAGTTCCGCACACAGACGCCACAGCCAAGGCATACTTCATTATCTACTTGAGCTGCCTTATCGTTTTGGCTGTTTGTCATGGAAATGGCCAAGACAGGACATACCTTTGCGCATTTGCCGCAGCCTATGCATTCTTGAGAGATTTTGGGGATATAGTTGGTCGTAGCCACCGGCTGCATGGGGCTGAATTTCCTTGCCGCCTGCAAGGCTTCACAACAGCAGCCGCAGCAATTGCAGATAAACGCCGGGTCCTGGCGGACATTTTCGCCCATTTGCACCAGATTAGCTGCATAAGAACGCTCCAGCACGTCCATTGCTTCTTTCTTGTCGATCAGTCTGGCATGCCGGCCGTTTTCCGCAAGAGAGCGGGCCACATTGCCTAAGGTGAGGCAAACATCCAACGGAGCATTTATTTCGCATGGCTGGTTTGCATGGAACATTTTATGTCTGCAATAGCAGGTGCCGACGCCTATATGAGTCGCTTCCTCAATAATATGGCTGGCTCGCTCATAATCCAAAATATGAATGGTATTTTCATTGGTCAGAACCGGCTCCTGCACATAAACCCGGCTCAGGCGGGTCTCGGTTGCGAAGAATAGGTCCTTAACAAAATCTTCTTCCACATTCATGTATTGATAATACAATTCACTTAGATATTTCTGATCGATGTCGCCCCTTGTGCGCATCAATGCAAATTCAATAAACCCCGCCATGGGCGGCGGCATGACAAACTGGCGCATCCCGTTATAAAAGGAATCCACAAGAAGGGCCTTTTCGCAAAGGCGCTCTAAAAAAGCCTCGGCCTCTCTTTCGGTGGTATTCCAGATTTTTGCCGCTTTTTTTGCGGTAAACGGCCGGACCGGCAGCAGGGCTACCTGTCTGGCTTCCGGCTCTGTATAAAGTATTTGCAAGATTTTATACAGGCTTTCCGACGGCGGAGCCCCCTGGGTAAACCAATTGATGCGTTCTTCTAGATTCTTATAGGCATCTTTGCTTGTGATATGTCCCATGAACTTACCTCCAAACGCTTATTTATTAAGGATATGCCGCAAAGCAGCCAGGGGATCGCAGTACAGCAGTCTTGGCCCGGAATAGCGCATGATTTTCCTGATGCTTTCGCGCATTGCCGGCTTATAGCAGTGAACTGTACATTTTGAGCAAAACTTTTTATTTTCACCGAATTGACAGTCGTCCAGCCTTTGCAAAGCATAATCCAATATAAGCCGGCAATCGGGGCACAGCGGGTCACTGTGCTTTTGCCCTTTGCAGTACATGGCGACCATTTTTCGAAGCAAATCCTTTTCAAAATTAATCCGGGTTTTTCGCACGGTTGGCTGTTCCTCCTTGGCTAATTCTCTTCGCCATAGCCCTTTTCAGGGTGTTCCGCTACCATAAAATGCTCCGTACTTTCATTACAGTAATAATAAGTATGGCGCATTTTTCTTTTCAGATATTCGGCCAATTCCCTGTCGCAGCAATAAACGTAACATCCTTTTTTGCCTCGTGTCATCAATACCCGATAAGTATTGCGGATGACTTCATCGGCCAGGAGCTTAACTTTTTTTACAACAGACGGATCCTTGTCCTTTATCTTTGTCTTATAGCCTCGCAAGGTTTTATTTGCGTCCACGTAGTGGCGTTTTTCGGGCTGCGTTACAATCGCCTCATTCTTAACGATCATATCTTCACCAATAATTACCCCGACATAATCAAATTCAAGCCCTTGGCAAGTATGAATGCATCCTATCTCGTCAATGGAATCTTCCATAATCGCCCATAATGATCCATCATTGTTTTTGTTCCATCTTGCCTGGTAATCTCCTATGCTGATATCGATTGCTTCGGGATTTTTCTTGCTTGCCCAGGGCCAGCAATACCCTGCAACTACTCTTGATCCGCTCTGGGAGTCCTCGGACCTATTTTTTTCGCGAATGAGGCGGTGTAATTCGGCAGGAGAATCGACTATCTGAAAATCGTAATCAATCCCTTCAAGGGTGGCATTGGCTGTTTCACGAATACCAAGGGTATTGTCGATCCATGCAAGATAGCCGTCGGAACCATTGCAGCGGAACTGAGACGGCAAATCCACCACCGTTACTTTTGCTTTGAAAGCCTCTGCTTGTTTTATAATTTCTTCTTCGCTGCCAATATCCTCGATCAGCACCTTTTGTGATTCATCAAGGAAGAAGATGGTCAGTTTGGCGGCATTGATCAAGTCCTTAACCTGATTGCCTTTATATGTATTGAGCAAATTGCGGGAGCTTAACCGGTGAGCTTCGTCTACAATCAATACATCCATAAGATTCTTGGTTAAATTCTGATATACGGTTGCACTCTTGAACAAATTGGAGATGCGGGTTTTATGCATCGAGCCGGATAGCTTGGCTTCATAAATTGCCCGGGGCGCCGCATTGCTTGTCACGTAATGAGCCAGTTTCTCCCGCCTTGCCAATTCAACAATTAAATTGATGGCAACGACGGTTTTTCCTGTACCCGGTCCTCCTCTTACAATAAGCACATGCTTCTTCCGGCCGGTTACCGTATCAGCCAGATCTAATGCTGTTTCATAAATGATTTTTTGGTCGTCGATAAGAATGAATTCTTGCTTACCTGTCATCATAGACCCAAGGCAGTTGGCCAGATCTTTTGAGGGGCGAATCTTGCCGGCGTCTATTTTATAGAGCACGTCTTTTTTATCGCCGTATTTGATGAAACGCCTGATGAACATACGCAGTTTTTCATTGTCGCTCATGAGAAAAACGGGTGCTTTACGTAAATGTTCCTCATAGAAGGGATTCACAATAACCGGTGTATGTTCATTTTCTATATAGTTGTGGAGATAAGCGCAAGGATACAATCCAATCTGTTCCTGCCGGATAGTTGTATTATAATCCTCCATAAGCTCTTTATAAGACCAGGCCTGATAGGATGGATGCAGAACATTACCGAATCGTGCAACACGAACAATGGCATCCATTTCAGTCAATTTTACTTCGTCCCATTGCTTTAGCTCAACAATGATGACATTTCCGGTTTGATTCTCGTCATAGCCTGAGATAAGGAAGTCGATCCTTCGTCCCGTTTGAGGAATATTGTATTCGATGGCAATCCCTGAATTATCCGGAATAGTCGGGTCATCAAGAATGTTCCGCATATATTGCAGCGATACCTGCCAGGAACGCTGCTCCGATCTTCCGACACCACGGCCCAGCTTTCGTTTCATACAATCGGCGATCATTCCAGAAATCTGATTATCCCGAACATGCAGCATAAAATTTTTTTTGTCTTCAGCATAAACAAGCATAGGATAACTCCGTATATTCTTATTTAATTCTTAGTTTATTCCCAAGTTTTCCATACATCCGCTTGATAACCGACGGTCGCTTTATTGCCGTTGCGGACAACCGGCGTTTTGATTAGTATGGGATTTTCGAGAATTTTTTCTTCTTTATCTTCTTCTCTAAGGTATTTAAACAATGCCAATAATTGCTTATCCTTGCAGCCCGGATCAACTAGATTTTCATACCCGCCTACAGCTTTCTTGACACTGTTTAATTCACCTTTGCTCATCCCTTTCTGAAGAAGGTCAATGAGCTGATATTTTATGCCCCGCTCTTTGAAGTATCTTTCCGCTTTTTTTGTATCAAAGCATTTGGATTTTCCAAATATTTGTATGTTCAAAGGAACGCCTCCAAATCTTAATCGCAACGGATAGCCTTGATAATTTGTGCAAGGGGCTGCGCGCCGCTGATTCCATATTTTCCATCGATAATGAGGTAGGGAACCGCGTTGACGCCATATTGCTCTGCAAGAAGCAGATCTTGCTCCACCGCGTCTTTAGTGCCGGCGCTGTTGTAGTGCTGCTCTCATTGCGCAAAGTCTATGCCGCTTTGCCGGATGCACTCGTTTATAACATCCGGATCTTCGACGTTGCGGTTTAGTACGAACAGCGCGTTTTGCAGAGCGTCAAAAACGTCCCAATAACCGGCGTCTCCCGCAGTGAGGTATGCCGCTTTGCAAGCGATAAGCGCCTTCATAGAGGTCGGAAAGGGAAATTCCGCCTGATGCATTCCGGCGATGTTAAACCGGTGCAGATCATCATTTTGATTTGCCGCTTGCCAATGGCTTAGAATTTCAACCTTAGCCGCTGCTCTTGAACCAAACATCTTGTCAAAATCGCCTGCCGATTTGACCAATGCATAAGATCGATGCACAATTTCGACTTCCGGCATTATTTTTTGGAGCTGACGCATCCGATATGACATTGGAAAGCAGAAGCTGCATATGACGTCATGGAAAAATTCAACGGTCACTTTGTTCATAATAAAACTTCTCCTTTTAATTTGCTCCGGTCAAATTCACATTTGCATTAGTATGATTATAGCATGAGAACTCTTATTTTTGATGTCAAATTTAGTAAAGATAAAAGTGAGGGTGGAGGGGCGCTAAGGTGTGGTATAGAACGCAATCTAAAGGAGCTGCCTCAACAATCAGTTTTTGCAAAACCAATTTGAGACAGCCCCCTTAGGAATTTTTGATTATGAATAACGGATTAGACCGCCATTTACGTGAAGTACCTGCCCGGTAACATATTCTGAATCATTTGAGGCTAAATAAACATATGCCGTGAAATTTCAAATGGTTGAGCAGCATGCCCCATGGGGATATCTGTCCCAAGGATCGCCACATCGTCCGGAGGATAAGTACTGACACTCAATGGCGTCCAAGCTGGTCCCGGCGCTACAGCCTTACTTTATTGAATATATCGATAAACCATGCTTGATACAATAAGCATATAGTTTACCGCCGGCAGTAATAGGAAATCTGCAGCTTGGGCTTTGTTCCGGGTACAACCGGTTCAGAAATACCCTGTCACTTTTAACATAGGCCACAAAAGAAAGATAATGGTCTTTAGCCATTGGATGGTCAAAGGTGACAAAGTAATCCGTATCCATTTCCTCTATGGTGATGTTGAGTTCAATAGTTGCATCCAGGGGCAATATACGTTCCAGTTTTCTTCCACAGCAGAATATGGAGGCACTTCCTGTGCTAACCAAAATATTGCCGCATGAAGGGCATACATAAAAACGAACCTTGTCAATATTTCCGCTGTCCGGCTTATTTGATGTAATTTCCCCTTCCATCATCTGTTTCATATCAACATCCAAAATAACAGATAGTTCTGGCCACAGTGATAAATCAGGGCATCCTAACCCACATTCCCATTTTGAAACCGTTTTATTTTGAATGCCTAGCGCATCTGCAATATTTCTCTGTGTAAGATTTTTTTCTTTGCGCAGCTTGGCTATTAATTTACCTATTTTTACACAATCCATGCCTCCACCTCCATTTCTTCTTTTAGTATAACAAACTTATAGAAACCTTGTAATTATTTGAACCAGCCTTGATGGCAGCTGCTTCAAATCGGTTATATCCAATGTGTTTTCGGCTCCGTAAAGCTCACGGATAGCATCTTTATCCTGGCCAATAGCTGCAGCAAGGAACCGGATGCCTTTACGCCTGAATTCCTGTAAAGTAGCCTTCATATCATAAGCTGCTTTTTCACCTGTGTAGTCAGGCATTGCCTTAGGCTGTCCATCACTGATGCTGATTATTAATTTGGTCTTTTGCGGTGCACTAAGCAATCTATCGGAAATAATACGCAACGCCATACCATCCCGGTTATTGCTGCGCGCCTGAATGTTCATAAGCGCATATTTTTCATCCGCATCTTTGCTTTCAAAGTCTACATATGCATAAATAGACATTTGTTCCCGTTTGGAGCGATCTGCCGTATCCCCGTAAACCATTATCGGAATGCCACACCCGGTGCAGAATTCATATAAAGCAAAGGCTGCCTCTTTGGCTGCAGTTAAGCGGCCGAAGGCTGACATAGACGCTGATTCGTCAATCCTGAGAGCAACTGCAAGAGAGGGTTCTTCCCCAGGTGGGCGTTTACGGGCAAATACGCGGAAATCCAAAGAGGCGGCCTGATCCGCACAAAATTTTGAGCCGTAAAGCTGAGATTTAGCAAATTCAGTGGAAACTTCATGCTCTAAAAGCGGGTTTGTTTTGCGGATCAATTCTCGAATGACCGGCAGCAAGGCTGAGGCCATGCTGTTGTATTCTTCCCGGTTTTGCCCGGTAGCTTCCGGCCGGTGGACAATAAGCTTGATTGCCTCATGGAAGCTGCCTTGAACACTTTGCCGTGCTTCCATATTCAATTGATTACGAAACTCTTTTTTTTGTAATTTATTTGTATCGGACTTATCAAGTTCATGGTAAAAGGGAGCACCGTTTTCTCCATTATCCTTGCTTGAAACATCAGTGCTTTTATCACTGCCCGTATCCGAATGCCCTTCACTTTCTGCTGATTTCCTCAGACGGATTGCATTTTTATCAGCTTTATCTGACCCCGCAGAATAGTCCCCGTTTTCGGAGATATGAATTTCCATCACTTCCGGATTCTCTCCATCGGAATGAGCATGACCAGCCATATCTAATTCCGCAAGCTTATCTGTCAAGCCATGGCTTACTAATGCCTGTTCTAAAATAGCCAGCTCCTGTGGGTCGGTGGTAATTTTGTAGAGCACCTTAAAATATAGAGTATTTTGTATTGACGCGCCGCTTGCAACGGCGTCAACCCAAAAAAAATAGGAACGCATCCCGGCCACACCTTTAATGGCATTAGCCCGAGCCGTTTCATCCAACAAAATAATCGTTTCGGCTAAAAGAGAAAGCACATTTTCAGAATGATAGCCTGTTTTAGCTTTGGCCCGTTCCAGCATAACTGCTTTGGAGGGTAAGTCTAGTTTTTCAGCATGCTGTACCCGATCTCTCAAAGCTTCATTTAAAGGCCGGTAGCCATTATAACCGCGGTTTGTTGTAATAACAGCAATAAAATCCGGATGTCGATGCACGATACGATTAGGTAAATTTAGACTTCCATCCGGTTCTAGTGCGGAATTTAAAGCCATTAAAACAGCGGCATCCCTAATCACTGTGGGCTCCTGAATTTCCAAAAGCCAGCCATTTTCATAAGCGCGGACAATTTCTGACGGATAATAGCAATATTCAACCGTGTCTGATTCATCTTTTCCCGACAATACCGGGAGAATAGAGCCAAGCACATCGGATTTATCCATATCAGCAAAGCAAGTTACTTTCGTATAAGGCAGGTTGAAAGCAGCAGAGAGGGCTTTGGCAAGCTGGGTTTTCCCCGAACCTGCATCGCCCTCCAGTAAAATTGTGCTGATTTTCATTTCACCGTGATTCCAATTTCTTACTACTTCTTGATATATACGTTTTTCTGCTTCGCTTTCAATATGCGAAGCCGGTTTTTGCCAGACAAGGGATTGCTCTTCTTCTGTCAGCAGTCTGGCAGGTGACAAAACACAAATTTGTTGCATATTAATATAACTCCAATTCCTCTAAAATGCGCCTGAGTACTCGCTGGCGTTCTCCAATTAATTCCCCTAAATCACTTAGGCTTTGGGCAAATGCTTTAATGTCCTCATTGATATTTTTATTGTCAGTACAAACCTCTACGGGCAATACGCCACCCTGTACCCCAACCCGTTCCACTGTGGGCTTTTCCGGGTCATATAAGAGTGGAAGACGGTAAGCCTCTTTGAAGTGAAGTAATGTTCTGGATAAAAAGATGATCAAGTCAAATACTTGATGAATAGGCAGCTCCTGTGCTAAAAACAATTCGTCATCTTTATCAGTTTTCCAAATCTGTGCGGCAATCTGCATTTTTTTATTTTCTTCCAGCATAGCCGCCCCTAATGTTAAGCGTTTAATATCAGATTGATAAGCATTTCTGCCGTCTATTCGATCATAATCATTTGACATTATAACAATCTTTTCATTCATCGCCATATCCTCCTTGCATTTGGATTAGAAGCAATACACTGTTCTCTTAAGCTTTCTAATTTCGCCGTATGATCTTCGTTTGGGTCATCATATTTCAACATTTCGATAACTGATAGTTCGAATCCTGACAGACCATATTTATTCCAAAGTTCCTGTAACTGTTTATTGGGGTGCCAGTCGGCTGACAATTTTATATTGGTACTGTTAAAGTCCGCTTTTGTATCTTTAGAAATGCCTAAGAATACTTCGCCGGTTTCTCTACAGCAGTATGAAATTACACCCATTTCCGGGCGTCTGTTTTTATAGGCTTCTAAGAGTTCTTTTTTTCTTTTTATATCCATCGTTTTCACCTCGACTCAAGTATAAACCCAATATACTTAAAAAATAATCCACGCTCCGTAGACCAAACGGAAGCGTGGATTATTTTTTTATTGTTATTTTATAATTTCCCTTACCAAAAGCGATTTCTATGTAGTACTTTATTTCATGCGAACAGGCTTGTCATTATTCGCTATTCCGTATATAATTGCTGTATTGTGATTTGGTGAAAGGATGATGAGTGATATGGATTATATTTCAGTGAAAGATGCCTCTGAAAAATGGGGAATATCCGAACGGCGTATTCAAAAACTGTGTGAAGAAAACCGACTTAAAGGCACTTTGAAATTTGGTCGGGCATGGATGATACCCAATGATGCTGAAAAACCCATCGACAAACGCCGAAAAGCAAATAGTCAACAGGATGCTATCCACTGCCTTATCTAAATCTAAAAGTGATAATAGCTATCTAAACCTTGAATGTAAAACAAAATAAAACATCGTGACGAATAAGTATTATGGAATACCTAATCGTTTATAAATCTCAAACAGGCTTTACAAAGAACTATGCAGAGATAATGGCAACGGAAATCGGCTGCAAAGTAATACCCTTTTGTGAAATGACAGACGCTATACTTTCCGGCTGTAATGCGGTTATCTTCGGCAGTAGAATTCATGCGGGAAAAGTAGATGGACTAAAAAAAGCAATGGGGACTTTTCCAAAAAAACACAGTGAAAAGTATTACAGTATTCGCAACGGGCGGAACTCCAAACGCTGCTGAAAAAGAGATTGATGCGGTGTGGAAAAACAGCTTATCTGAAGATGAGCTTAAGACAATCCCCCACTTTTATATGCAAGCCGGTATCTGTTATGAGAAAATGTCAGTACCTGACTGTTTGATTATGAAAGCGGCAGCTTCATTTTTAAGTAAAAAGGATAATAAGAGCGCATATGATACGGGTTTTGAGCAGGCAATCAAAAATTCCGCGGAATACAATATGCCTGTAAAGGAATGAATATATGGAAAAAAAAGAGCTTGTTAATCAAATCATCGACTATATCATGCAGCATTTAGACGAGGACTTATCGCTTGATACGGTAGCTGCAAAGTTTTATATATCAAAATATCACTTTAGCCGAATCTTCAAAGAAGAAACAGGCAAAAGCCTTTATGCGTTTGTGAAACGCTGTAAGGTTGACCAAAGTGCCATTGATATGAAGCTAAAGCCAACGAAAGCAATTACAGACATTGGCTTAGATTATGGGTACAGCTCTTCCAACTATAGCTCCGTATTCAGAAAGCACCACGACACTTCCCCTACGATGTTTCGGCAATCCATACCGACACAAAGTATGGCTGTTCCTTTTACCCCGGAGCGAGTCGTTCATTTCAAAACCGCAGAGGAATATGGTGCTAAAATTGAAATTAAAGAGCTTGATGGCTTTTTTGTGCTGTATGAACGGTTTATTGGAAACTATGTAGATATTGAAAAAAACTGGTATCTGTTTTTGGATAAATACGAAGCGTTTTTACATGAGAAAACGCTTCTGATAGAACGCTTTTTTAACGACCCGGCAATCACAAGCTCGTCACAGTGTATTTGTGATATTTGCATGACAGTACCACAAGATTGCGGCTTGGAGAATGTAATGTGGCTGAAAGGCGGCAAATGGATTGTGTATCAGTTTGACGGAGAAATTAAGGACATTTTTGAAACGCTGCAAGGGATTTTCAGCGTTTGGCTGCCAAAGAGCGGTTACAGCATGGCACAGCGGCATGGATTAAATATCTATCACAGCATTGACCGTGACAATCATCGTGTTGTGATGGATTTGTGTATTCCGATTGAATAAGAGCAAGAATTCAGAAGTCAGCAAGATGACTTTCTTTCTATAATCAGAAGTGTATAAAAACACTTTGATGTAGAAGGGAGGTCATTTTTTATGCCGTTAAACGAAGGATCAGAGCCTGTTATTTGGGATATACAATATGGCTCGCCGCCGACTGTATTGCGGCATTGTAAAAAATGCGGAAGAAAAAGTGAGTATGTTAGCTCTGGGGAATTCCGTGTCAATGCACAACAAAAAAACCTTGACATTTGGCTCATTTACAAATGCTCACACTGCAATACAACATGGAACAGCACAATTTATTCTCGTGTTCCTCCGCAACGACTTGGGGTAGCCTTGCTTGAGAGGTTTCACCGAAACGATGAGGATTTAGCCATGCAATATGCGATGTATATTCCCCTTTTACAGAGAAATGGTGCAGAAACTATCCTGCCGGACTATCAGATTATTGGGGAAGATGTTTCCTTAGAAAAGGCAGTCACCATAAAAATTCAAAGTAAATATCTTTTGCCGCTGAAAATATCGTCTGTTTTACGCAGGAAACTTGGCGTTTCACAGCGTGAATTTGACGAACTTCTTTCAAACAGCAGAATTAAAAGCAATACAGAACAAGATTTGAGAAAATGCAAGTTGTCAGCAGACACGCTCATTGCTATTTCTCAGTAACTAGATAAGTTGAACGTAAGGAGAAAACAATGTTTGATATTAGAAAAATTCAAGAGAATGTGATTTACGAAGCTGTCAAAGCGGAAAGCAATGCAGATACAGCCAAGGAAGTGGTATACGGTGGAGAACTCTCGGAAAACACCGAAAGCAATCCGAATTGGGTAAAATCTGCCATGCACCGATTAGAAAGCAAATTTGAAACCGAAACCGTCAAAAAAATTCGGATGGGCTGCCAATGTGGTTATGGAATGGATGAAAAACTTGCACTGGTAAAGGAGCTGATGTCAGCCGCTACAAATATCGAAGAATTTACAAGTTCGGAGAAAGCAAGGGCGGCGGGGCTTTTCTGTAAAGACGGTGAGCTTTTTTTGCAATTTAACTTTTGCCCCTGTCCCATGCTTGCCGAAGTAGACAGATTAGAAACAAACACATGGTGCCAGTGTACGACCGGTTATAGCAAAGTTCTTTTTGAAAAGGCGTTTGCTTGTACTGTGGATGTGGAGCTGCTAAAAAGCATCAAGATGGGCAATGATGTATGTCTGATGAAAATTATGCTTCCATAACCCTGTCTGGCAATAAAGCGGGAGGGAAAGGTAATCTCTGACGTGAAAACTAAAATCGGTACTTATGCAGAACTCGGTGGTGCAGCAGACAAACTCCGCCGCAAGGGTTTTATGAAAAATTGGGATTCAATCAATGCGGCAAAAATGAGATTTTTTGAGCAGACAATGAACGGACGAAAGGAAAAGGCTCGTCAAGGTGGTTGGAATGGTGGATTTGCTCCCTATGGATATTATCTAAAAGATAAACAGCTTTACATTCAAGAGGAAGAAGCTGATGCGATACGCATTATTTTCGATAAATTTGTGAATGGCAATATGGGGTTTAATAAAATCGCCAACTATCTCAACTTGCAGGGCATCAAAAAGATAAAACGTGATAACGGAACACTAACACAATGGAGTGCCCATTTTATACGATTGATAATCGACAATCCTGTGTACATGGGAAAAATTGCTTTTGGCAGACGCACAAAAGAAAACATCAAAGGCACTAAAAACGAATATCACCAAGTACACCAAGATGATTACATTCTCGCTGACGGTCAGCACGAAGCAATTATAAGCGAGGAATTGTGGAATAAAGCTCACGAAAAGCGAGAAATAACAGGTGTAAAATCCCCATCGAAAATAGGTCGGGATAGAGCACATCTGTTAAGCGGCATTTTGAAATGCCCTAAATGCGGCGGACCGATGTATACCAATAAACACGCATGGACGAACAAGGACGGTACCTATAAAGAGATTTACTATTATGTGTGCAGTAAGGCTCGAACAGCAAGAGGAAAAAGCTGTGACTATAAAGCGATGCTCAAGAAAACAGATATAGAGCCGCTTGTCATTGAAGCTATTAGGGAGCTTATTCAGAATGAAGATTTTGCAGCCGAAATAAAATCAAAGATAGGCAAGCAAATTGACACTTCTACCCTCGACAGAGAGCTTAAAAACTATGAAGTCAAAGAAGTCAAACTTCGGGAAGTAGACTTAAATAAAACTCGCCTTGAAAATGAAATTGACAGCTTGCCGGAGGATACCCGTTTTAGAGAACGCAAGCTCCATGATATGACCCTCCGCCTTGATGGACTGTACGACGTTATTGTTGAGCTTGAAGAAAAAATTGAAGATGTAAAGCTCCGCCGCAAGGCAGTCGAGCAGGATGCCATTACCTTAGAGAACATCTACACTCTACTGGCAAACTTTGAAAAGGTGTATGACAAAATCAGCGATGAAGAAAGAGAATCCCTAATTTCTTCGTTAATCAAAGAAATAGAGATTTTCCCATGTGATGACTCAGAGCTGCCCCTAAAGTCTATTTTATTCAATTTTCCGGTTTATAAGGACGGTGGAGATGTTTACGAATTTTTGTGGGACAATAGCACCACACACTCAACATGGCTTGTTTCTTGAACTAAACTCATTTCCTGTCATCTACTATCATTTTAAAATCCTTGAAACCATTGATAATTCAACATTGAAATGATATGAATTTCCTAATTATCATTTTATATCATTTACCATGACAAGGTTTTTCTTGATCAGTGGTGGCAGCAGGGTGGCATTGCCACCTTATGTTATAACTTCAGCAATTTATATACTTAAGATATATTACTTTATAACTCTATTAGTTCAAACGCGTAATTATCTTTTCTCATTACATGTTTGAAGCAAGGGACATTATTTATATTTGCAATTTGAATAATTTTATTTTTATCTTCATCACTTACATCTTTTCCAAGAATAATTTTCTTTGGGATTGGTAAGTTTACCGCTTGGCTCGTTTTTTGAGATTCAGCAAGCAGCAGAAGTCTCCATTCATGTTCATATGACCATTGAGTTGATTTTCTTGTTAATGAATCAATGTAGAAAGAATTGTTTAGTTTTCCCCCATTAAAGAAAGAGTCATCCACTTCTAGGATTTCATCCGTATACCTAACTGGTAACAATAAATCCGTCAAATCATTTTTTAATTCTTTGATATTATAACCTATGCAGAACCCTGTATAATCTGCGGAATAATGAGACCACATCGGTGGTGAATCATTAACATCAGAAAAGCTACATATCCTATGTAATTTATCATTCTCAATCTTTAAATCCTCTTGAAATTTCTGTAACTCAACTTGAACCTTTTCATCTGCAATACTCCATATGTCTTTATACGATTCCATTTCATGCTCGTATACACCTATGCATTTCGCAAATTCAATTTTAAAGCTATCCTGGTCAGTGAAGTCATCAACGCTTATTGCTAACCTTAAACCAGTTCGCTTGTAAAAGAGATTAATAAAAGTTTGATATAACACTTTCCATCTTTTTTTAAAGTCTACATAAAGCGAACCTTCATAAGGATCATTCAGACATGATGGTGCGGAAGCATATAGAATGTTATTCTTTAATGCGTCCAAATGAGCATCTGAAGCTGTTCTGTACTTATACACTATGTCAGGCATGTTTACAAACTTTAATTTAGTAGCTTTGATGGTAGCTTCATCACTATTTATTGTTTTAAACAGTAGATCATTAAATTCTTCTATCCATTCATCCATACGCTTTTATTAAGACAATCCTTTCTGAAATTACAACATGTCATAGAATGTTTTTTCGCTAATTACAATCAGATCATGACCTTTTAAAATAAGTTCTTCAGCTTTCTTCTGTTTATTTGACTTACCATCCTTTATTGAAGAGCAATAATCATTATTTCCAAGAACCAGGATGTTTGTGTTTTTAGTTACTGAATCAGAAGGGATCCCCCCAAGGTTTGTCACAATCTGCAATGCTTCTTTTCTTTGGAATTTTTCCAGAGTACCAGTGAAGCAAACCGCCATTCCATAAATCGGATGACTACTATCAAATTCTTCAGTTTCAGGCTTGAAGTCAGCTAGGTCAAAACTTTTTCCATGTGAAGATTTTAGAAGTGCAGTGAGGTCAATGCAGTTTTCATTGCAATGATTTCTCATATACTCATAGACCTTTTGTGTAATTTCACAATCTGCTGTTGCTCTATGCTGCACATCTACTGATATTTCAAACTCATTTGCCAGGTCAATTAATCTATGCCTTATATCCTTGAACAATCTTCTACTGATCCGCATAGTGTCAATGAAGTCATTAGAAAATGGCTTATTCAGGCAGGATGCACAGTTGTCATATATGAAGTTAACATCAAAGTTAGCATTGTGAGCAATGATGACCGAATCACCCAAGAAATTTATCAATTCAGGTAGCACCTTTTCAATTTTCGGTGCATCCTTTACCATTTCATTTGTGATTCCAGTCAATTCTGTTATGTATTCATCTATTATGTTTTCGGGTTTCACCAATGTTGTAAACTCTGAAATCTTTTCACCATTGGAATATTTTATTGCTGCAATTTCAATTATTTCATCAAAAGCTGGATCAAGTCCTGTTGTTTCCAAGTCAAGAACAACATATTCATCAACGAATGCAAGTTGGCTTTTCCCTTTGCTTTCCCTTATTGTCTTCGGTATTCCACCGATAGACACCCCATTTTCTAAATCAAAGGATATTGTGATTCCTAATGACATTTGAATTCAACCCCTTTCTTGGTCTTCAGAAGTCATATAATCGCCACATACAAGATTTTTATTGGGTGGCAATACCAAAACTAATCATTATCCTATGTAAATCATCACTGCAATTTGTATTCAAACGAATCTCCTCTAATTGTGATATTTCCGTTTCTTAAATTCTTATTTAAGAATTCCCTTGCATATGGTTGCAGATTATATGAAAATTCTGTGCCAAATGTACTTAAGCTTGATGACCTATAAATTATATGTTTTGCTTCTAATCCTGCCTTAAGACCATCATTATATTCTATTAAACCGCTTGTCCTAAATGATTTATTAATTGAATCATAAAAAACACTTATAAGTAGACCCATTTCTTCAGGACTCATATATGTTTTCATGTAATTCTTACCGATCTTATCAAAACCAAAGAATTTATTTCGGAAAAATTTAATAATCTTGAAAATAACTATCATCATAAAATATGATGAAGTGATTATTAAGCATAGACTGATATACATTTGATATTGTAAAATCCCAGTCAATCCCAGCCTTTCAATTTGCTTTTCCGAAAGTAATGTTAGTATCAAAGATGCAATTAGTGCTATGACAGCCAATTCATTTAATTTTATCTTTTCTATAATTGATTTTAGAATTCCCATTTGCACACCCAACCTTTACTGGATTTTTCATCAAAATTCAAATTGATCAATTGTCATAGTTGGTTCTATGATCTTCACTGCCCCCTGGTCATCAATTACCAGGATATGAAGCTGCACCAATTCACGAAAATATGAAGACAACATGGAACATTGCCGTTTGTACTTAACATGCTTTGGTATTGCAATTGCATATTTGTCTTCCCTTGATGTCATGCATTTTACTAATTGCCCCAGACATGTATTAAAATCAGTTCCAATGGCTTCTGTAATTCCTTTAGCTTCCACAACCCATCTATCTGACCCCTTAACTGCAATTAGGTCAACCTGACCATCCTTTTCAACTTCATATCCTTGTTGTTCAAAGTATTCTTCAATGGATGCCTGGACAAATGCTTCATAAGGAAAGACCTTTTCTTTTTTGAAATACTTCACGTTCACCACCCCAATATTGACCCTTTTATTTTAGGCTTCAGACCTCATATAAACGTCATATAACTTATTTCATTGGTTATTCCATAAACTATTCGACCAATCTTAAACTAAGCAGATAGTTCCTGATGTCTTCTCGCAATTTGGCACTAAGTTCTTCGATTTCAGTATGAAATGTACCATATACCTTCTCATTGGTCTTTGTATCCATCTTTGTATCTCTTGCCATGGCAAATGACATGCTGTATTTAACATCAATTTCATACATTTTAAATATATTTCCAATCTCGTTACACTTTTGTCTAGCACATATAAACACATCATAAAATTCTTTTTTGTAGAATGGTGCGTTTCTCTCTGCTGCCAATGAAAACTGATTAAAGGCTTCAGTGTACCTTTTGTATATATCCATATTATATTTTTCAAGGCCTTCTCCATCAACTGGTCGATCGGTAAGACCACTTGGGTATAAATGTCTTGTATGTATAACACAATCAAACATCTTTTCCCAAATTTCTTGATAGATTCCATATTCATTGTCATATTGTGCTTTGGATATATACAGTGCTTTATCTTGAATAGCATTAATTCTTTGAAGTTCCTTCTTCAATTCCGACTTATAATGTTCGATCTCTTTGGCATGTTCGGACTTCTCTTTTTCTAATATTCTGTTTGCCCAAACCTTTCCCAGCCAGCTTGACAGTGCGAATACTATTGCACCACCACCGCCAAGTCCAGTAATAATAGCAAATGCGAGTTCAAATGCATTAGTCATAATACGTGACCCCCCTTCAAAACAACAATCTATTTTATTTCAGAAATAATACCACCTAAAGACTTTTTGTAGGCGGTTTCTGCCTTTTCAGTTTCATTCCTTGCAACAATGCCATCCAGGATCATAACAATCCCATCTTTCAACACAGGGAAGTATTTAAGGCATTCTTCTTCAGATAGTTCATGAATCCCTGTACTCACTACACCGTAAATCTGTGGTTGATCTGTCATCATATCAGGAAGGAATCCCTTCAGCAGCTTGATTTTTTCTTCTATCCCATTTCTAATTTGATTTTCATCCTTGGTCTTCCTATATTCAAATTCCTGTTCAGTCAGTTTACCAGCACTTTCAGCTTCTTTGAAGGCATCATAGACCAGCTTTTCAATGATCCTTCTTAGATAAACAAATGATCCAATTCCAACGTTTACTGAAAAAAGTCTGATCGCAGTGCTTAATTCAGGATAATAATCGCCAAGCAACTTTCTAAATTTCTTTATTTGTGGATTTTCAATATCCCTATAAGATGGATATTGACCAACTTTGATTATCTTACTGCCCCTTTTAGTAAAGAAGTATTCCATCTTATGAGATTCATTCAAACTGCATTTAAAACAAAAATACCAGTGATCAAAGATTTCAATTGGATCATGCTTTAAATAGTTTGAACCGTTCAAACTACCTGTACTACTCAGGGCATTTATAATATTTTTAACTTCTATATCACTGAAACCACTATCATAGATGAAAACCTTTTTATCACCACATTCAGGGCAGAACATTTCAAACCGATCTTTTCTATTGCATATATTTACGAGTTGTTGAGAACTGTTTTCAACATTAAATTCGTCAAATAAATTTGATGAAGTTATAAAATCTAGCAATTTGTTATCCATTGGAACACCCCCTTGTTTTTCATCCATTGAAATTACCTTTTCAATTCACTATACCATATTTTACAAATTTCTTCCAATATTACATGAATCATTAAAAAATCGACTTCATATAAATGCCATATAACCAATAAAAAAAGACCTTGGACTTATGATCCAAGGTCAAAACATCCTTATTCTGTTAGTGAATACCTTCCGCAGCAGTTTCCAATGCTTCAGTTGTCTTCACTGCAATGTAGTCAACTATTCCATCCAGGTCAAGTTCACTGTTCACATGATTTGTGATTCCACCAAAATCAACTTTGACTTCAGCAGTTGTGAATTTGTTGACCGCTTCTTTTTCAGCAACATCACGCATGTATGCAAGAATTTCATTGGACATGTCCATTTTGTTTGCCATCTTTGAAGTGTTCGCAGCAGTATTGTCAACCCCTGCTTTCAAACTATCCCAATCCATTCCACTGTTCTGTTGTTTTGCTTTCGCTGCTGCATCATTCTGTGCAGCAATGATTGCAGCCTGTCTTGACTGTTTCGCAGCTTCATTTTCCGCTGCTGCTTTCGCTGCAAAGCTGACCTGACCAATCAACCCAATGTTCACACCTGGGATTTTGTTCAGCAAATTGATGAAATCATTAATCAATCCAATTGCACCATTTATCATGCTTTCCAGTGCAGTCAACACTGCAACTTTCACATTTCCTGTGACTGTTTGAATGGCATCCATTGCAATCAACCATGCAACCCTGATTCCACCGACTGACTGCACCCATTTATAAATGAATCCAATCAGAATTCCAATTGCCATTGCAATCCACATAATTGGATTTTGAAGCATAGCAATTGCCAATGCTCTGTTTGCTTCTTCTCCAAGCCAGGTCACCGCAGTGGAAATTCCCATTGCAACTGCAAATATTCCAACCGCTGACGCAAGTCCAACAAATATTGGTGCAAGTGTTGACCAATTATCATAAATCCACTGGGCACCATGACCGATCCCTTGAATCACAGGATCAAAAGCCTGAAGTAACATGTTTCCAACCACTGTTCCAACCTGTTCAAAGGTCATTGGCATTTTTGCAAACCTTGCATTGACTTCATCAGCAGCAGTAAACATTGCCCCCTTGATGACTGCAGCAGTGATTTCACCATTCTTTGATAGTTCCTTCATTGCACCCATTGGTTTTCCCATATAGTCTGCAATTGCCTGTGCAAGAAGTGGTGCATTCTCCATGATTGACCTGAATTCATCCCCTTGCAGTTTTCCTGCTGCCATTGCTTGTGTCAACTGATACATTGCAGCAGTCTGTTCCTGGACAGAAGCACCACCAATGACAAAGTTCTTGTTCATCAATTCAGTGAAACCAACCATTTCTTCATTGCTTTTGAAAGCCTTACCAGTCAAGATTCCAAGTTTTCCAACCACTTCAGCAGTTGACTGATAGGATGACCTTGACCTGTTTGCGGATGCCATAATCATGTTTTGAAGATCATCAGTTGACTGAAGACCATCATTGATTAAATCCAATCTTGCTTTAGCGGAAGTCATTGAATCGGAAAGCTGGATGATTTTATCAATACCGAATGCAACACCCATTGTGGTTGCAATCATTTTGATTTTCCCAAGTAGAATATCAGCACCATTGTTCTTCATGCTGTTATTCAACTTGTTCTGTGCTTCATTTGCCTGTTTAATCGATTGTTCTATTTGATCAAAGGCTATGTCTGCCTTGTTCAATTCCGTCCTTGCAGCTTGAATTGATGCTGTGTCCACTGCATGACTGGAAGCAGTCTGTAGTGATTCAAAGCTACTGATGACCATGTTCATTGCATTGTTTATTGATTTCAATGGTGATGTCATTCCATCATAGATTTGAATTGCTGATCTTATTGTTGCCATATTTTTTTCACATCCTTTCTTTTATCCTTCTTTCTTTTTCAACCCGAAGCATTGAATAATAAAGGGCTTCATAATCTGTTTTGGTCTTAAACAACAGACTATTCATCAGTTCCTTATCCAGTTGCTTCTGATTCTTCTTCATCAGCTTTGGAAACATTCCTTTGAGGATCTCAAATCCAGGGTGATCCTTGTTAAGAATCATTAAACCGCCTGGTGCTATTCGCCCAAGTTCTTCATGAAGTGGGATGCTTGGATCAGGTTTGATGCTGATTTCTTGAATATAGTCTAGATAGCTGAACCTGACCGCCCATAATTTTTCGTTTATGACTTCAATGTTCTTGTTCACTCATTTCACCGCCCTTTCCTTCACTTTACATCAGGGAATTCAATCCGCTTGCATGAAGCTGATATACCTTTCTCTGCTTATATCCAATAAAGTCTGATATTTCATTGAAGGTTTTCCCGTTGATATATCGTTCAAAGAGAACCATCCGTTCCCTCTGATCTTCCAATCCATCAATTTTGGTGACTGAATCCTTTACACAATCAACATACATGAAAACCTTATCAACAGTATCATCTATCAACTTCTTTGTTTCATCAATGCTTGCTTCCTTCATGGACTTTTCTAATTCAAGCAATTGAATGTCAATGTACTCTTTCAGGTGCTTAACCTTTGATAGTTTTCGTTTTATTTCTTCCATGTTGGTTCCCCCTTTACACGATTAGCTGAAGCAACTTTTGTTTCTTTGATCGAATATCTGCCTGACTGTAACGTTTATACCTTTCCTCAATGCCAATCTTTTTCATGACAGTCCTTTCAACACTACTTTCGAAACCATTTTTGAAGGACGTTAAACCTGTATTTCTCAAACCTTCAGAACAATAGTCAAAATCCTTTAAAAGTTCATAGGCTTGTCCTTTTCTTAGCTTTCTTAACGCATCACGTTCTAGGTTTCCAATGTATGATGCTGAACAACCAAATCCAATTGCAATCTCATTGAATGTCTTTTCTTGATAATAATGTGATTCCAGGACTTCCTTCTGTTTTGGTGATACAAATGTCATTGCCCTATCTAAAACTTCATGAAGTGAATCATTATAGATAGAATGTTCAGCTTCCAAAAACTCATGTTCAGCAGTATCATCAGAAATGCTGTCTTGTATCATGACATCTTCTATCCCATTAATGGTGTCATTCAAGGAAACCATTTTCTGACCGCTTGCCCTGTTGATTCCCATTGTTTTGTAAAACTCATTTCTGCAAGAGTTGAAAAGATATGTAGTAAAATTGAATTCACAATCTTCAGGGTACGCTTTAACCGCCTTTAAAAGTGCAAAGTATGCTGATTGAATAAGGTCATCTTCATCATAATGATTGCTTTGCCCTATCTTGCAATACTTCATTGCCCATAGTTTTATAAGACCGTATACCGATAGCCATAGATTTTCAATTAATGATCCATTAGTTTTACAAGCAATTGCCAATTCATTTGCCGTCACCTGAATTCCCCCCATATTGAAAATTAGAGGGAACACAGTCTTCTATGTTCCCTCTTAATGATTGCATTTATGAACCTTCTTACTATTTTCTAAACTGAAGAAGGTTTCCATTAAACCCAAGTTCAAAAGCTCTATTCATCATTGCAATCCGATCAACCGTTGACAAAGATGTTCCCAAAGTGAGAGCCTTTTCTTTTAACTTGTAAATTTCATACTTGTCCGAATCCTGCTTCACAAGATCAATGGCTTCCTGCTTGTCGGCAAGCTGTGGATTCATCTTCAGAAAATATTCTTCATTCTTTGGATCATCAGGGAACAGTTCTTTGAATGCAAGCACATATGACATTGCTTTCACTGTTTCATTTTCCATGTGGAAGTTCAGATCATTCATGAACTGTGTCAGTTTGTCCCCTGGCAGACCATTTTAAGTTTGAATTCACTAACAAGTTGCTGTGATTCTCTGACCTGTTCATCAGTTGGCTTTGTTTCAGCAGCATAGTATTCCTGATAAGCCTTTTTTTCATTTTCCTTGATATTTTCAATGATCTGCTTTTCGATTGTTTCAGCCATCAGATCATATTTTTCTTTTACAACTTCCGCTTCTGCCTGGATTTCCTGATCAGATTTTAATATCTGAATCCTGCCGATTGTCTTGTAAACCTGTTTTTTCACCTTTTGGATTTGTGTCTGTTTTTCATCATTAAGCACCACCAATTTTTCAAGCTGGGTTTCCACAAATGTTTTCATAATTTCTACATCCTTTCATCTTCCAAAATATTGTTTAATTGCTTTACCAGGTCTTTTATGCTTATTACAGTTTTTCAACTGTACAAGGTCAAACTTAAAGGTTGTTTTATTGCATTCACCAGGGATATAAATATTTCTTTAAATCCATTAATGTGTGCAGCAGCATTGTTGGATGCTCACCTTTTAGCACCTTCTTAATGGTCTTTGTCGAATACGCTTTTTCATAAAGTATTGCTTGAAACCTCATGTTTTCAAGTGCTTGCAAGACCTTCAGCAACTTTTGATGCTTGCCTATCCTCAAATTTTGCTCTGTAGCAACCTGCATATAATCAAATGGATAGTTGAAGTTGATATTGTGCTTTTTAGCCAGGTTTTCCATCCTATACTGAAGGTCAATATATCCACCCTTTGTGCTGTTCTGAATCGCCCTATATGCCTTTACCTTCCCACACTTCCGACACTTCAATTTTCCATCAACTATATAAAGCTTGGTGAATCTCTCACCACATGTTGGACACATCATAAAGCACTTTTCACCAAAGCCAGTCTTCTGTCTTGATATGAAAATTTCATGATCATGTCCTTCCAAGGTGAACTTCAATTTTTTTGTCTTTGGTTTTAGAATTTCCTTCAGTTGCTTTATATCTATTTCATACATGACTTGTCCCTTTCAAAACCCTAAATACTAAGCATTTTCAACTGTATTATCAATAACACCTTGTCCTTACCTTGTCCTTACCTTGGTAAAACCTTGGTATTTTTTCAACAAAGCATTTTCAACCTGAATATCAACGACTTCTTTTCCTCTTTTTAGGGCATGTAAAATCGGCAAATGATCATTCTTCCAGTCAATCAAAGATCATGTTTTCATTGGTGTTTATTCGGCTTTTATAGGTCATATAACGGTCATATAATCATTCAACTTCATTGTTTGAGTATTTGTTACTGTGCAATAGAAAAACACCAGGATCAAAGCAGTCTGAAAGGCGGAACAGACCGAATATCTTTGACCTGGTGTCTTTAACGTATTTTTTCATCTTAAGCTTAACATGAGATAAACATGAATTACAATGAAGTAAAATTTTTTAAACTACTAAGGAACTGAAAAATTCAAGACTAGTATTCCATGACCCCCTTAACCGTTGCAATTCCTATGTATTCAAGTTCTGTACAAGATGTGATCAAGATGTGATCAAGATGATTTTGTCATCTTGATCACCCCTAAACCATTGATTTTACTAGGTTTCATGGTTCTCTGATCAAGATTGATCAAGATGACCCTCTATTATTCTATATAATTTATTTTTATAGTATATTTTTTGTAAGTTATAACATTAGTATATTTTTATCTTAACTATAAAGAAGTTCAAACTAACTTGATCAACCCGATCATCTATGACAAATGATGATAAATGACATTAAATGAAAATATTTTTACATGTCATCTTGATCACCATCTTGAACAATTCCAAGCAGAAATTGAAGCATCAATCTATAATCGTCTGATGTTAAGAGGTTAGCTTCCCACGCAGCACACATTTTGCAAAATTTAATCTTCTTTTCCACTGAACTGTGTTCCCATTTATCAAAATCAATGTAATGATACTCCTTTAGATCTTTTTGCTCAGGTTCTTTCTTGTATACTCTTAACATCTTTTCTCCATCCCGTTTTGATGCAATACTAAATCCAAAGTATTTGCATAGGTATTTTGCAAGGTTCTCTTTTTTTATATGTTGTTCGATCCCGAAGTCTATACAACCAGTTAGATAGAAATTGTATACTTCGGTATTGGTTCTACCATTAATCATGTCATTTTTCTGAAGGAAATCTATTATTGGAAGATTATCAAAAATCTCTTTTCTATCCATGATAATTCTTGATTGCTTACTATCTGAATAATCTTTTAAGTCATCCAGCATTTTCATAATCAGTTCCTTCGTCATTTCTTGTTTTCTTGCAATTACTTCTGATATTTGGGTGTCTTTCAGCATATTTACTTCCCCCCATCAATCTTTTTCAGTAAGCCATTGAGTTGATCCCTGACAGCAGATGTCTGTTTTTGAATTGATCCCAGGAGCATCCACAGTTCTTCTTTCTTCTTTTCTTCCATTTCTTCTGAATTTTCTTCTTGCCAAATGTCTAATGCTATCCTTTCAGCCAGCCTCTGCAAAATATTGATTGAACATAACTCTGAATCTTGTTTGTCAATGATCTCATATAAATTTTCCATTTCCGTCATCCTTTCATTCCTTTAGTTTTCATTTTGATTTCGTTGCTTTCTCATTTTTCAAAGATGTTGCAGCATCTATGAAACAAGGTCTTCAACCTTAACCCCTAATGCTTTGGCTATTCGCCCAACAGTCACAGGTCTTGGTTCTTGACTCCCCCTTTTGATCCTTGCAATTGTTGCCTGAGCAATTCCAGTGTTTTCTGCTAGTTCTTCAGAAGAAAGACAGGAGTTTGCCATTGCCAATTCAAGCTTCTTAGAATCAATTTTCATAAATTTTTACCCCCTTTCTTGAAATCATCAATTTAATTGATTGTTTAAATTTTAATCAATTAAATTGATTTTGTCAACGCATTAAATGACTTTTTTTAGTTATATATTGATTTTAATTGATGTTTATGATAAAGTATCTAAAAAAGATACTGAATTGATGATTATGCTTTAATATCTAAAAAAGGTACTGAAAGGATGTGATTTATCCTTGAATTTGAAAGTTGTTGGAAACAACATCAAACAAGCAAGAAAGAAAAAAGGGTTGAAGCAAAAGGAACTTGCCGAAAAGATAGGGAAAACAATTAGTTCTATTGGTAAATATGAACTGGGTCTGACCCAAATTCCAAATGATGTTATTGAACAGATTGCTAAAGTATTAGATGTTTCACCTTTGGAATTACTTGATGCTGAAGAATGGGAAATGTCTTTCAACCCAAATGGAAAATTAGCAAAAGAAGTTAAGTTAATTGAGCAAATCCAGGAAGTTTTTGGGTCAGAAAGTGTTCAGCTTCTTCAATGGTTCAGTGAACTTAATGATCAGGGAAAGATGAAAGCAATTGATGACATATGTGATTTGACTGAAATTCCAAAGTACACAAAAGGAAAGGATGATATATAGAGAATGAAAAATCCCCAGTTGCTGCAACAACCAGGGATTTCGAAAGCAACCAAATCAAAATGAAAACCGCTAAGTGATCAGATGAAATGGTTCATTAGATTATACCATTTCATCATAATAAAAACAATGAAAGGAATGGTGTAAATGACTGGTGGAGTAAGAAAAAGAGGAAGTTCCTGGTCTTATTATTTTGACCTTGGAAAAGTTGATGGAAAAAGAAGAAAAAAGGAAAAGGGTGGATTCAAGACAAAGAAGGAAGCTGAAATTGCTTTGACAAAGGCAATGAATGAATTCAATAATTCAGGACTTGTTTTTGAACCAACTGAAATCAGTGTATCTGACTATCTTGATTTTTGGTTTGATAATTACTGCAAGATGAATCTGAAGTACAACACACAGCTTGGATATATTCAGATCATAGAAAATCATTTGAAACCTAATTTTGGCTCATATAAGCTAAAAGCACTTAACAGTGCCAGCATTCAGGAATACACAAATAAATTGAAACTGAATGGACTTTCCAAAAGTTCTGTTGTGGGAATAATCTCCACGCTTTCAGGTGCTTTAAATTATGCAATTGAACCACTGCACTACATTCAAACAAATCCTTGTGACAGGATAAAATATCCAAAGTATTCTTCAGACAAACAAAAGGAAACCAGGGTGATTATATCTTCTGATGACTTCAAAAAGATACTAGAAAGGTTTCCTGAATCCTCAATATATTATGTTCCATTGCTCATAGGCTATTATACTGGTTTGAGAATATCAGAAGCATTTGCATTGACCTGGGATGACATTGACTTTGAGGAAAGAACAATATCAGTCAACAAGATCACTGTCAAAAGAAACTATGGTGTGGATGTCAGAAAAGTATTGGAGCAGAAAGGAAAGAAAGAAGAAAAATCCGCTTGGTATTTTGGCAGTACCAAAACATATTCATCAAATAGAATAATAAAATTCGGTGATACTCTGCTTGCTGCATTAAAGAATGCCAAAACCCAACAAATGAAAAACAAAGTCCTATATGGTGAATACTATACAAACATCTATTTGAAAAAAGAAAAAGATGAAAAGGGTGAAGACATCTTCAGGTTGATTGAAATTGAAAGAAGTATTCCTTGTTCATTGCCAAAGGTTCAGATGGTCTGTGTACATGAAAATGGGCAATTTGTTTCAACCGATACATTCAAATATGCTTCCAGGGTGATCCACAATGAACTGAAATTGGCTTTCAATTATCATTCACTAAGGCACACACATGCAACCATCCTGATTGAAAATGGTGCTAATGTGAAGGATGTCCAGGAAAGACTTGGTCATAATAATATCGAAACCACATTGCAGACTTATGTTCACAGTACGGATACTTTGAGAAATAAAACCGTCAGTATATTTGAAAATGCAACAAAGATCATGTAAACATGAAAAATGCTTCCTGAATACAGGAAGCATTTTCTTATCTGTTTTATAGTTGCCACCCACATTGAAATTGTGGTGGCAAATGGGTGGCAAATTGATATTTCCCACCTTATAAAATCCTTATACCTATTGATTTTCCTTGATTAGTAAGCAGACCGTTTCCACATGGCTTGTCTGGGGGAACATGTCCACCGGCTGAATCATCGCAACCTCATATTTTCCCGAGCCGGTTAAAATCTTCACATCCCGGACAAGGGTGGCGGGATCGCAAGATACATAGACGATCTTTTGGGGTCCGGCAGCTAATATGGTTTCCAATACGCCGGCTTCTGCTCCTTTGGTGGGTGGGTCCAATAAAACCACATCAGGGGTTTTGCCAGCCAAAAGCTCCACCAATTCTTTGGAAGGAGGGAAGGCTTCACCCTGTGGAGAAGTATAGAGAGCAGCCTGCCGTTCCAGTTTGGCAGCCAGGAAACCGGATTCATTGAGCAGCTGAGGAATCAGTTCCTCGGCAGCTCCCGACAAAAAGCAAAGGCGTTCTGCCAAACTGCTGCCACTGGCTTCGGTTCCATCATCATTGCCCCTGCCGGCGCCATCACCGATGGCGCTGTTTATTCTGGCGTTGATCCAGGCGTCCTTAATAGAAGCCGCATTGATTTCTATACCAAGAACGGCTTTGGCGTGCCTGGCCACATATAGGCTAATGGTGCCGGAGCCGCAGTACAGATCCCAGAGAATCTCTTTGCCGGTAAGACCGCAAGCGGCGGCAGCCACATCATATAAGACATTGGCTTGGGCAGTATTTGTCTGAAAGAAAACCTCCGGGCTGATGGCAAAACGCAGGGGGGCCGCCGAAATCGCCCCGCCGGTGGCAGTCGGCGACTCAAGGATATCCTTTTGCGACTGCTCTAATTGTTCAATGGTGATTAAAGAACCCCATAATGTCTTCGGCTTGCTGCTGACGACGGGACCTTGCTTGTCCGGGGTGCTAAGCCAGCCGATACCGGCCAGCAGGTGATCCGGTTTCTCGGCAAAGGGCGGCAGGTTTTCCGGGTCTTTCGGCACAAAAGCAGCTAAAAAGTCTGGCAGCCAATCCGGTTCTTTTTCACCGATCAGCACCAGAATGATTTTGCCTGTGGTTTGGCTTTGGCGGATCATCACATGATGGAGGCCGCGATTTTCCTGATCAGAAATCCCTTTAGCGGTTTCCTGTCCTACCGGTATTTTGTTTTGCTCCAGCCAGAAGGCCAAAGCATGAAGCAGGCCGTTTACTTGCCGGGTAAAAAGCACAGGGCAGCCCTGGCCGGCGATTTCCCAGCTTTGTCTGCCATAAAAACCGATTTGAACAGAGGCGAGGGCAGCATTGGCCAGCTCTGCTTGTGTCGGCAGCTTCACCTTTGCCAAGTGCCTTGACTGCGTATGCGGCTCTGATGATATCTGCCGCTCTGGCAGTTTCGTCTGCACCGGCTGCTCTGATTGCGTCGATGACCCCGTCATTCTTCCTACGGCGAAGATGCCTTTATTGCGGTATTCCGCCGGCTGGGCGGCGGGCAGAATTTGCCGCAGCTTTGCCATGATATTTTCATCCTGGCGCCGCAGGGGGGCTAAAGCCCTTTCCACAATGCTTTGTTTAATCTCCAGTTGATGGGAATAAACGGCATGCTGCAATTGACAGCCGCCGCAGCGCAGATAATGGGGGCAGGGAGGAAGCTGCCGCTGCAAGGAAGGCTTACCTATTTCCAGAGCCTCTCCCCAGACCACCTTGCCTTTTTTCTTGCCGGTCAATTTAACGCGGACTTCTTCGCCCGCCAAAACGCCGGGTACGAAACAAATTTGATCCTTCAGGGCAATAACGCCCATACCCTCATGGTTATAGCCTTTTACGGTTCCGACAATCGTTTCCAATTTCAAAATCTCCTTTACCGGGAAAGCAGTCCGGCTGCTTTTCTCCCACTATTATCTAAGGCAAATTGTAACATATGTATTTATTTATTGTTAGCGAAAGACTATAATTAAAGTATATTTAGCCCATCTCAGCAAAAAGTAAACAGTACAGAACAAACATTAACCAAGGAGGCAGCAATGTTTAAAAAGACGAAAGGCAAAGAAAAGCCGAAATATATATTAACGGTTTTATTTATTTTGATGTTTACGATGATGGCCATGGCCGGCTGCGGTTTGGTCAAAGAGTCCGTCCCGCCCCAAAACCAGGAATCCACAGGACAGGAGGGAGCTACGGAAGCAACAGGCACAGAGAGCGGCGAGACCGGCGGTGATCAGGCTGCCGGCCAGGAAGAAAGCGATGCCGGCAAATTCCCGGCCTATACCTTCGCTTCCGATACCTTGCATTACAAAGGTTACAATGTAGTCAAGGATGTGCTGGAGGACCATCAATACGTCATACCGGCAGGGACGAAAACCACATTGAAGACGGTATTGGACGGCTATAACGCCGTTTATATGCTGCCGGTGCTCTCCGGCCAGCAGATTGAGGTCAACAGCATTTCTCTGGAGGGGTCTTTATTGAAGATCGATTTTACCCGGAGCATTTATGGCAATTACGGCAGCGGCACGGAGCTTTACCTGCTGGAAAACCTTTTTCGGGGTTACTTTGAAAATGTGCCGGAGATAGAGGAGATCAGCATTGCCGTGGAGGGGAAGGCCTACGAAACCGGCCATATTGTCTATGAACCGGATCAGGTGATTACCCGGGATGAGGTTATGTCCGAGGGATGATTTTCAGCACAGCACAAAACAAAAGGAGCAAACGGGATGAGTCTGCAAATTATTTTAGGCGATATCACCGAGCAAGAAGCAGACGCCATTGTCAATGCTGCCAATACCACCCTCTTGGGCGGCGGCGGTGTCGACGGCGCCATTCACCGGGCGGCGGGCCCTGCTTTATTGGCAGAGTGCCGCAGCCTGGGCGGCTGCGAAACGGGCCAAGCCAAGATCACCAAGGGCTACCGCTTGCCGGCCGCCTATGTAATCCACACACCGGGTCCCGTCTGGCGGGGAGGCGGACAGAGAGAGGGCGAGCTGCTTGCCAGCTGCTACAAGAGCTGTCTGGACTTGGCGGCGGCTCATCAATGCAAGACCGTAGCTTTCCCCTCCATCAGCACAGGCGTCTATCGTTTTCCTCTGGAGCAGGGAGCGGCCATAGCCGTAGATACTATATTGGCCTGGCTGGCTCCGCAGGACGATGTGCATCAGGTAACCATGGTTTGCTTTGATGAGAAAACAAAAAAAGCTTATGACGAGGCTTTGGCTAATAGCTTTGCAGCAAATAAATCAAAACCGGAATCGTCAGCATGCTGACGACGGTGCTGTGAAAGACCAGCTGACTGGCCAGCACTGTATCGGCGCCGTATTTTTCGGCAAAGATGGAAGTTACGGCCGCTACGGGCAAGCCCAGCAACAAGGCGGTTACGGTGGCCAGCTCATGGTTGCGGGTAATGAAATGCACCAGGAAGAAGAAGACGAGGGGCAAAAGAACCAGCCGCATAAAAGTGGTAAGCCAGATGTAGCGGTTGCTGAAGACAGAACGCAAATCTACTTTAGCTAAGGTCAGGCCGATAAAAATCATCGATAAAGGCGTGGTCATAGCGGCCATCATATTTAAGCTGTCACTGATGACTGCCGGCAGGGTTATAGAAAAGACCAGCCCGCAAAGGCCGGCCAGGGAAGCGGCCATAGGCGGGTTTTTGATCATATCGGAGAAACGAAAAGCCTGGCCGGGGTTAAAAAGCGCCGGAGCAATGACGAGATAAGTCACAAGAAAAGCAATATTCCAAATGGAAACCAGGAAGAGTACTCTGCTGCCGAAAAAAGCGGCGGCTATCGGAAAGCCCATAAAGGCCACATTCGAATAGATAAATGAAGAGCGGTGCAGCGGCCTTTCTTCGTTCTTGACGCCGGCCAGCCGGCAATATAAGGCGGAAAGCGGCATGCCGGCAGCATAATAGAGCAGGGCAATCAGGCTAATGGCCGCTGCCGCCGGCAAAAGCTCTTTATCCAGAGGCTGCATCATAATAAGAAACACAGTACAGGGCAATGATATATTCATGATCAGCGAAGAAATGGCCGCCGCGGCACTATCTTTGAGGACGCCGGTCTTGCTGCAGATGAAGCCGGTCAGCATCATGGCTGTCAGCATCATCACCCGTATAAAAATCAAAGAAAAGCTCAAGGTACTCAACCTTTCTGGTATCTATATTTATTGATGCAAAATAAAGGCCGTAAACAGACGCCTGTTGCAGTGGAAAAGCTATAAAAACAATTATAGCACAATGAACTTTAGTTGAACAATGGTTCTTGCCATTGCTTTCCGATGGCAAAACAGGTAAAATTATATTATTAAGTAAGAAAGAATGGGGAGATTCAATTGGCAGTATACCAGATTATCAAAGACGGCGACCCCGTTTTGCGGGAAAAAGCAAAGCCTATTACGGCGGTAAATGATGCTGCCATCAGGCTGTTAAATAATTTACGGGATACCTTGCGGGAGACCGCCAGAGGCGTGGGCCTGGCGGCTCCTCAGATCGGTATATCCAAGAGGGCCTTTGTCATCGAGATTGCGGATGAGGAACTTTACTATGAAATGATCAACCCTCAAATCATCAGGATGGATGGCCGGGAAGAAGGCTGGGAAGGCTGTCTCAGCGTGCCGGGAGTAGAGGGCTTGGTGCCTCGGGCCGAGAAATTGAAGGTCAAATATCTCAATCGGGAAGGACAGGAGTGCGAGCTGGTGGCCGAGGGTTACTTAGCTCGGGTGGTGCAGCATGAAAACGACCATCTGGACGGTATATTATTTACGGATAAAACCATAGCTTTAAATAGTGACTTCGAGGAAGAGGGAGAATAGATTTGCGGGTTGTATTTATGGGGACGCCGGAGCTGGCGGCAGAGGCTCTGGCCGGACTTTATGAAGCCGGCTATGAGTTGCCTTTGGTCGTAACTCAGCCGGACCGGCCAAAGGGCCGGGGGCAGAAGCTGGCTTATTCGCCGGTAAAAGAACTGGCTTTATCAAAAGGCCTGGAGGTCTTTCAGCCGGATAGTTTAAAGACGCCCGAGGCTCTGGAGCGGATTCAGGCGGCCCGGCCCGATGTGATGGTAGTGGCGGCTTACGGCCGTATATTGCCGCCGGCTTTCCTGGCGGCAGCGCCCTTAGGCTGTATCAATATTCATGCCTCCCTTTTGCCGGCTTACCGGGGAGCGGCTCCTATCCAGTGGGCTTTGCTCAATGGAGAGAAGGAGACAGGTATAACGATTATGCAAATGGATCAGGGGTTGGATACCGGCCCTATTTTGCTGCAGCGTAAGCTCTCCATCCCCGAAGATATGGATTGCGGTCAGCTTTATCATGGGCTGGCCCAATTAGGCAGCCGGCTTTTACTGGAAGCATTGCCCCTTTGGGCTGATGGCAGGCTGCAGGCTCAGGCTCAGTCGGCAGAGGGAGCGACCTATGCCGGCCGTCTGGAGCGGGTGCACGAGGCTATCGACTGGCGCAAAACCAGTGCGGAAATTCACAGCCAGATCCGGGCCTTCAGCCCTTTGCCTGGAGCTTCCGCCGTTTTGGGCGATAAAGAAATCAAGATATTGGCGGCCCGGGTGCTGACGGCAGAAGAGCTGGCAGAGATAGCGCCGGCGGCAGCCAAGGAATATGAGGCGGGCCTGATTTTGGGCGCTGCCCGCCGCCGGGGACCGGTAGTAGCTACCGGCGACGGAGGGTTGCTTTTGACTTCTGTGCAGCCCGTAGGCAAAAAACCGATGGACGGCTGGTCCTGGCTTAACGGCAGCCGTTTGGAGGCCGGTCAGCGGTTTCGCACAGAGCCGGTCAGCTGACCGGCAGGATAATCGGTTTAATAGTTGATATAGTTGACATAAAAGGAGGCTGATTTTTCATGTTCTTCCCTTACTGGTGGGATCCGACTTACTTTTTATTGATTCCTGGACTGATTTTGGCGATGTATGCCCAGATGAAAGTGCAGAATGCATATGCACGGTACTCCCGTGAAGAATCCATGGGCGGCTATGCCGGCGTCCAGGTGGCCGAAAGGCTGCTGCAGGCCAACGGCATCAGTGACGTTGAGGTGGTTATGGGCCAGGGCCAGCTGACGGATCATTATGATCCCAGGCACAAGAAGCTGGTGCTGTCCCCGGGGGTTTACCGCAGTTCTTCCGTAGCGGCTTTGGCTATTGCTGCTCACGAAACGGGTCATGCCATCCAGCATAACGAAAGCTATCTGCCCTTATCTTTGCGGAGCTTTTTGGCCCCCGGCGTCCAGTTTGCCTCTACGGCTGCTTTGCCTTTGTTTTTTATCGGCCTGATCATGGGCTCTTATTCGCTGACGGAAATCGGCATCTACTTATTTACTGCCGTCGTGATTTTTCAGCTGGTCACCCTGCCGGTAGAGTTTAACGCTTCTCGCCGGGCTTTGGCTGCCTTGGACGGCCAGGGCTTAGTGACGGCGGAAGAGTATCCCATGGCCAAAAAAGTGCTGTCGGCGGCGGCCATGACTTACGTAGCCTCCGTGGCGGTCAGTTTGCTGCAGCTGCTGCGGCTTTTGGCCCTTTCCGGCAGGAGAAGGAGATAATGGGCACACAGACAAAAGTCAGCGCCAGGGCCGGGGCCTTGGCCGTGCTGCAGCGTATCGAAGAAGGCGGCTATGCCAATCTTGCTTTAGATGCTTATTTGGAAGGGCCGGGAGCCCAGCTTTCCCGTCAGGATAAAGGCTTGCTGACGGAATTAGTGCAGGGCGTCGTCAAGCACCGGCTCACCCTGGATTGGATCATTGATCAATTGGTACAAAAAAATCAAAAATTAAAACCCGGCCCCAGAATCCTTTTGCGTCTGGGGCTTTATCAGTTGTCCTATATGGGCGGCATCCCGGCCCGGGCGGCCACCTATGAGACGGTGCAGCTGGCTAAGATCAGCTATCACAGCGGTGTGGCTTCCCTGGTCAACGGCGTATTGCGCAGCTGGCTGCGTCAGAAGGAGCAGCTCAAATGGCCTGATGAAGCGAAGGACCCTGCCGGCTACCTTTCCGTATATTATTCTCACCCCCGCTGGCTGACAGAGCGCTGGTTGGAACGCTACGGCCTGGAAAACACCCGGTCCTTTTGCCTCTACAACAACAGCTCACCCCGGCTGTGGCTGCGAACAAATACTCTTCGGCAGACGGCGGCGGAATTGAAGGAAACCCTAATTGCGGAAGGCTGCCAAGTGGAAGAAGGCGGCTTTGCGCCGGAGGCCTTGGCTTTGCTGGAAGGGCCGGGCTTGAGGAATTTGGCCTCTTTTCAAAAAGGCTGGTTTACGGTACAGGATGAAAGCTCCATGCTGGCAGCCCACGGCCTCAACCCCCAACCCGGTCAAAGGGTACTGGATGTCTGTGCAGCTCCCGGCGGCAAGACCACCCATCTTGCCCAATTGATGGAGGATCGGGGCAGTATTATGGCTTGGGATATCCACCCTCACCGGGTGGAATTGATCCGCGAAAACCAGCGGCGGCTGGGGATTACCTGCATCGAGCCTGCCGTTTTTGACGCTTCGGCAGATCTGGCCGGGCATAGACAGAGTCTGGGGCTTTTTGACCGGATTCTGGTGGACGCTCCCTGTTCCGGCCTGGGGGTTTTGCGGCGCCGGGCCGATGCCCGCTGGAATAAAAGTCCCGAAGATATCGCCCAGTTAACGATTCTCCAAAAAAAGATTTTGACCAATGCCTTGTCCTTGCTGGCCCCCGGCGGCCGGCTGCTTTACAGCACCTGCACCGTGGAGCCTGAGGAAAACCGGTTGCTGGTGGAAGAGGTTTTGGCAGCCCATCCCCAATACAAAAAAGGCAGCTTAGCTCTGCCTGTCGTCAAAGAAGAAAACCGGCAGCTCTTGCCTTCACCGGCTGAGGATTGGGACATGCAGTTTCTGCCTTTTGTTCATGGTCTGGAAGGTTTTTATATGGCGGTAATCGAAAGGGAGGCGGTGGCCGGTGAGTAGAGATTTGCGGGAATTAATGCCGGAAGAAATCGCCGCTTTAATGAAAGAAATGGGGGAACCGGCTTTTCGGGCCGGCCAGATTTTTGGCTGGCTCCAAAAAGAAGGGATTACTTCTTATCAGGAGATGTCCAATGTTCCGGCAGCTCTCAGACAAAAGCTGGAGCAGGAATACCCGCTGATTCGGCCGCAGCTTTTGCGGCGGCAGGAAAGCAGTGACGGTACAAAGAAGTATCTTTTTTCTTTGGCCGACGGTCAGGCCATCGAAGCGGTGCTGATGAGCCACCTGGAAGAAACGGGCCACATCCGCCGTACGCTTTGCCTGTCCAGTCAGGCCGGCTGTCCTATGGGCTGCGTCTTTTGCGCTACAGGCAGTCTGGGGCTGCAGCGCAACCTGAGCACAGGTGAGATGGTCAGCCAGGTGCTGGAAGTAGCGGCCATAGAAAAGCGAAATATCCACAACCTGGTTTATATGGGTATGGGGGAGCCCCTGCTTAATATGGAAGCGGTGCTGAAAAGTATCAGGCTGCTGAATCATGCCCAGGGCCAAAAAATCGGTATCCGCCGCGTTACCTTATCTACCTGCGGCTTGCCGGAGCAGATCCGCCGCCTGGCTGATGAGGGCCTGGATCTGGTGCTGGCTGTGTCTTTGCACGGTCCCGATGATGAGACCAGGAGCCGGCTGATGCCGGTAAATAACCGCTATCCCTTGAAGGAGCTGATGGCAGCCTGCCGCTATTATGCGGAAGCCAGCCGTCGCCGTATAACCTTCGAATACATTATGATCAAGGATTTAAATATAGGAGAGCAGGCTGCCGCTAAATTGGGCAAACTGCTCTCGGGTATTCCCTGCAATATCAATTTGATTCCGGTAAATCCCGGCCCCCACGGTTTCGTCCGGCCCGGCCGGCAGGAGCAGCTCCGGTTTCGGCAAGCCTTGGAGGAGGCGGGGATTGCGGCTGTAATCCGCGAGGAGCGGGGCGCCGATATCGACGGCGCTTGCGGCCAGCTGGCCGGCAAAGCCGCGGCAGAACCGGAAAATGAGCAAAATCTCAAGTTTAAAGTGTCGGGCCATTGAATTCTGACCGATTTTGGCTTGAAAATGGGCTGAAATGCAGTGAAAACCTAATTTTTGGCCCTCAATGTACCGCTAAACTTGAAATTTTGCGCAAACTGCCGTCATAACCGGGGTTGGAGGGTCAATTACCCAGGAAAATCTTTAATGCCGGGGATTGGCCCGCACCTTCAGGCAAGCTTTGATCAAGGCGTCCAGCACCGGCTTCCGGGTATATTCCTCTTCTGCTTTTTCTACGGATTGCAGATCGGCTACGATATATTTGGCTGGCAAAAGGTTGAGGGCATAAGCCACGATATCCCGGCGGCAGCGGTCACAGCGGCAGCAATTAAACCGGCTGATCACCTCATCTACATTCTTGAGCACCAGGCGCTCGGTGATATTATAAGCCATGATGGCGCCTTGATCCGATGCGGAACTGCTCTGGGCAAAAAGAGCGCTTCTGTCATTATTTAAACTGGATTCCCGATAGGAAGCAGACGCATCCTGGGATACTAAATGTTCGGCAAAGGAGGGCATGATCTTATTGAACATGGTCTCCTTGTCCATTTCTTTCCGGGTTCTGGCCATAAGATCACATTCCCCCTTTCAGCAGCTCGTCCACCAGAGCAATATAGTCTTTGACCACAATATTGCCGGGGGCATAGGCAATCATGTCTTTTTGGAGGTTGTGGGCTTTGGCGATCACATTGCTGTGGCGAATAGCAGAATTCAATAAAGGAACCCGCAGATGCTGGGCAATCATGGCGGCTGTGCCCCGGGCTGTGCGGGACAGCTCTTCCCGGGGATAATAGCGCACCAAAAAAATACCGCCGATTTGGAGGCCGGGATTGAGATAGGCCTTGACCCGGCAGATGGTTTCATGGAGGCGCAGCACGCCCTGAAGGCTGTAGCCGTCAGCCAGGCAGGGGATCAAGATCATATCGGCGGCCGTAAAAGCATTGATGGTCAAAACACCCAGCTCCGGCGGCGTATCGATTAAAATATAATCATAAGCGCTGGCCACGGATTGCAGGCAATCCCTAAGGATAAACTCCCGGCCCCGGGTGGTAAATTCCAGTTCCAGGCCGGTGAGCAGCAGATCCGTAGGGATGATGTCCACAATAGGGGTGCGCTGAATAGCATGGCGGCATTTGACCGCATGCTTGAGCACATCGTAAATCTTGGGGGATTTATCCGATAAATCGGCGTCCATACTAAAGCTCAGATTGCTTTGAGGGTCAAAGTCAACGCAGAGCACGCGAAAACCTCTATGCTTCAAACAAACGGCGATGGCGTTGGTGGAAGTGGTCTTACCTACGCCCCCCTTTTGATTAGCCAGAGAGATGATCTTTGCCATGAAATACACTCCTTCTTCTTCCTATAAAAGTATCGCAGAACAGGAAAAAAAGCAAGAAGAATTACGGAATTGCAGGATTTCTGGATTATATTGCCGCCGACGGCAGCCGCTAAAATAAATAGAAAAAAATTGAGAACGGCCGTTTACCTTTTTAAATTAGCTGCGATAATCCAGTTAAGACGAGTAACAATAGGGATGAGGTGTGCCCAAATGATCGACTTTAAAAATTTGCAAAATACTTCTTATCCTGTTAACCGGGTAGCCGACCGCCGTCAATATCCGGTGGCCAAGCGGGAGACAGGTTATTCCATTAATTCCAATTCCCCAAGCAAAACCGACGTGGTGGAAATCAGCGCCGACGCTGCGCTAAAGGGTAAGCTCGGCACCTTTTCTGCCGCACTGGCCAAAGAGATGAAGGAGCTTTCCCCCGAGAGGCTGGCTTTGCTGAAGGAGAAATATGCCGGCGACGCCTGCCCGGTCAGCGGCCATGCCGTAGCAGAGACCATAATTAACCGGTCTGCCGCAGAAGGAGCCTGCTATGAATGAGCTGGCGACTTTTCTGACGGCTACCCAGCGCTGTGTGTCCCAATGCCATGCTATGCTGGAATTTGAGCAGGAAAAGCGGCAGGCTCTATTAGCCGATGATATGGAGCGCCTGGAGGCTATGATTCAAAATCAGCAGGCTGCCATCATGAAGCTGGAAAGCTTGGAGAAGCAGCGTCTGGAGGCCCAGGAAAAAGCCGGCTATGACCGGATGAGCGCCGACGAGATTCTCAAGGTGATGCCCGAGGGGCCGGAGAAAGAAGAGATGGCCCAGCAGGTGGGCGAATTGCGAAAAACCCTGGAGGAGATTCGCTACCATAACGACAAATCTATGGAAATCACCAGAGCCAATCTCCAGATCATGAATACGCTGGCCGGCGCTCAGGAGCAGAAAAAGCCGCAGCAGGGCGTATACCGGCCGGGGCAAAACAGCGGCAGCCGCTGGCAAGGCAGTTCTTCTTTTGAAAAGAAGATTTAACGGATAGGAGGAATATAAATTGAGTATGATACGTCCCACTTTTATGGGATTTGAAACCGCCAAGCGGGGTATTGAAATTAACCAAAAAGCCATCGATATTGTAGGCAACAATTTAGCCAATACGGAAACCATCGGCTACACCAGGCAGCGGGTAGATACGGCGTCGGTATCGCCTTCTTCCTATGCCACCAAAATAGTCAGCAGCCGGGTCGGCCTGGCGGGACAAGGTGTGGAAGCTTTAGGGGTGAGCCAGATCAGGGATTCTTTTTTGGACAAACGCTTCCGGGATGAATACGGCAAAGCCAGCTACCACGGTCAGGCTGCCGACATATTAACGGATGTACAAAGCGCCCTGGGCGACGGCAGCGATCTGGCCAGCGAATCCGGCCTTTTTGGCGCCATGCAGCAAATATTCAAAAGCATTAACGACTACGCCTATGAGCCGACCATGGATTCTCAGGCTAACTTGGTGTTGTCGGCGTTTAAAAACATGACTCAAGTGCTGCAGCAGCTGGACGCCAAGTTAAACGGCGTGGCCAGCAATAAAATCTATGACGTCAGCGTCGATGTAGATCGGGTCAATGAGATTTTTAATGAAATCGCTCATTACAATGAATTGATCAGCCAGGATGCCACGGTGATGGCGAATCCCGGCAATGAATATTTTCGTCCCAATGAGCTCTTGGACAAGAGAAACGTCCTTTTGGATGAATTGGCCGGCTATGGTGATATCAATGTAGTCAGCCTGGCTAACGGCATGGTCAATGTGGATTTTGGCGGCAAACGGGCGGTAACGGAAAGAGATTACGAGACGATCCGTCTGGAAACCAATCCCGATCTGACCATCGATATCAAGTGGGTAGGCTCCGGTGACGGCGTGAGCTTTACCCAGGGCAGCCTCTTGGCTTCCCGGGATTACCTCAACGGCCGGGGCAATAATCTGCGCAACGAATACGAGACGACTAAGCAAGGGATTCCTTATTACCGGGATCGTTTAAATACCTTTGCTACGGCCCTGGCCAATGTGGTCAACAACACTATTCCGGAGCGGGCTAATCCCGATGTGGCCGGCGATAATACGCCTTTATTGGATGCCGGCGGCAATATCGTTTATAAGACGCTGATCAGCGGCCGGGAAAGCGACGGCACAGTGGCGCCCCAGGGCCAGACGCTGATTACGGCGGCCAATATCTCCATCAGCAAAGAATGGAGCGAAGGGGGCCCCTCCTACTTTATTTTCAGCAAGCAGGAGAATATCGCCAGCTATGCCCAGCAGATTTCCATCAGCCTTACCGGCAGCGACCATAAATTTGTTTCTTATGGCGAGTCCTTCAACGGTACCTTTGAAGAATATATTTCCGACTATGTGACCCAGCTGGGCTCCGAAATCAAGTTTCAGGAAGGCCGCTTTGAGGCTACCTCTATGGTGGCCGACGATTTCCTGGATCGCCGCGATGAGGTTTCCGGCGTTAACCGGGATGAAGAAACCGCCAATATGTTGGTTTTCCAGAAATCCTATAACGCCGCCGCCCGCATGATGACGACTTTGGACGATATGCTGGAAGTCATCATCAATCGCATGGGACGTGTAGGATTGTAGAATAAGCCTTAGCAATCAGGCCTTACAGACTAAGGAGGAATAAAAATGAGAGTTGCCGACCGCACCAGCGTCAGAAATTATTTAAAGTATTTCAACAAAGCTCAATACAATTATGCGGAAACGAATAAGAGAGTAGCTTCCGGCAAGCGCTTTGAAAAGGTTTCCGAGGATATTTCCGCCGGCTCCCGGGTCTTGCGCACCAGAATGGCTAAATACAAGACGGAAAAACAGCGGGAAAACGCTAAAGAAGCAGGCGACGAGCTAAAGGTGGCGGAAAACGCCATGACGGCCATCAACGATATTATGACCAATATTCATGAATATAAGGTGATGAAAGCCAAGAACGAACCGACGAATAATGAAGGCCGGCAGGCCTTGGCGGGCGAGATCAAAGCCATGATGGATGAGGTGCTGAAGGCAGCCAACAGCCAGTATGGCAAAAAATACTCCTTCGGCGGTACCAACGCCATCAACCCGCCTTTTACGGTAGATAAAACCACCGGCAAGCTGCTGTATAATGGCGTCGATATGGATACTATTTATCAAGATATAGACGGTAAATTTTATTCCGGCAGTGTAGAAGTGCCGATGAATGAAGATATTTATTACGACCTTGGCCAAGGCATGAAAATGTCCGGGCCCGAGGTCAATCCCGATACGGCTTTTAAGATTTCTTATTCCGGCCTGGATATTATGGGCTGGGGCGTGGACGGCGGGGTCAGCAACAACATTTATAATGTGCTGTCTGAAATCGAAAAAAGCATCCGCGTCTATGACGAAGCGAATCTGGCAAAGTATGACGAGAAACTATCCAATATCATGGACAGTTTCCGGTCTAACTTAACGGATATTGGCGCTAAAACAAATTATTTGGAAAATACCATTGAAAGATTCGACCTTGAAATCGATGGCTATACGGAGAGAATCCATGACTTGATGGCAACGAATGACGCGGAGGAAGCTACCAACCAGATGATGAACGATTATATATTGAAAGCCGTTCTTCAGATGGGCAGCCGGGTATTGCCTCTTTCTTTAATGGATTTCCTCAGGTAATATCCAAAGCTATTTATCTTTGATAAATAGCTTAATCAGCCGTCATTGCCTCTGGCAGACTTCTTATTATTTTTCTGAGGGGGAGAGAGCGACATGATTACGCAGGTATTGCAAATCTCAGTTACACCGGCCAAATATGAAATGGAAATCGAAAGAGCCAGGTTGGAAGTGCAGCAGAATTTTATTCCTAAGGCTAATGTAGCTGCCACGCCTGCCCGGCTGGATACGAAAACAGAAAATGCCAAAGTCCAGATGAACGGCTATCAGATGCGCCGGTCATTAGGCTTCAACAATACGGCGGATTGGGCCAAAATGTCTGCCGAAAGAGGCAAAAAGTCGATACGTCAGACCACCCGGGAATATGTGGAGATGGGCAATGAAATGTCCAAAATCCACGAAGGCGTTACCATCGGCCAGATCATCGAACAAAAGATGCTGGAGCAGCCCTCTCTTTACACGGCCTTTTTGCCCAGCACCGGTACGGAGATTTCCTGGCTGCCCCATAAGATTAAGACCGATTATAAGGAGGGCAGCCTCGATTATAATTGGCAGGATGCGAAAAACGTGATGAACTACGTGCCTGGCAGCGTACGGATGAACATGATCCAGTATCCCAGCGTCGAGATAAAGTATACCGGCAGGCCTATGTATATCCCGCCCAGCGCCGATCCCGAATACGTGGCTCCGGAAGAATAAAGGAGATAAAATGAATTATCAGACAAGGGATTTCGGTGAAATAGAAATCGACATCAAACAGGTATTGATCTTCAATCAGCCTGTCTATGGCTTTGAGGATAGCAAGAAGTACGCTCTTTTGCAGGATGACGAGGCAGGCAGGGAAATTGCCTGGCTGCAATCTCTGGACGAGCCGTCCCTTTGTTTTATTTTGGTGGATATCCGTTCAGTTGCGGCGGCTTACCGGCCGGAATTGCCAAAGGATGCGGAGAAGCTGCTGGGTAAAGGAGAGTACGAATATTGGGCGATTGCCGTCATTAAAGATGATCTGGCCAAATCTACGGTCAATCTGAAAAGCCCGGTTGTCATCAACTGGCAAACCGGCTTTGGGGCCCAGATCATTTTAGAAGGCGATTACCCTGTGCGGCATCCTCTGGTGGAGGAGGCGAAGGGAACATGCTGATTTTGTCAAGAAAAGTCAATGAATCACTGATTATTTCTGTTCCGGGCCAGGATGAGCCTATCGAAATTGTGGTGACGGAGCTGACTGCCGGTCAGGTTAGAATCGGTATTCAGGCTTCCCAGGGCTGCAAGATCTGGCGGAAGGAATTATTTTTAACCGAAGAGTACAATAAGCAGGCAGCGGCCGCAGCCTCTGCCGCCGGCATACGTAATATAGCCTCCAAGCTGACCGGCGCCGCCGGGGTTTTTGCCGGCTCCCCTCCGGAAATAGCTTCGGAGGAGGAATAGCAGCATGAAAGATTTGGAGCTGATGCTGGAATTATTGGAGCAAAAGAAGACATATTTTCTTCATTATGAAAAAGAAATGGAAGCTTTGCCCCTTTTGGCTACAGAGGAATTAGAACCCTGTCTGGAGCGAGGGGCAAAAATAATAAAAAGGCTGGAAGAGCTGGAGCTCAGATTAAGCCAATTGATCCAGCAAAACGGCCCCTTGGTTCGCTCAGCCCTCAACCATCAATGTGACCGCTATCAGCTGAGCCCTGAGCTGGGCAAGCTTTATGACGCTTCCTTAAGCGTCAAGGCCGTAGCCTCCCGGATCCTGCAAAATGATGAAATGATCCGGCAGCGGATTGCGGCGGAAAGAGAAAAGGCCCTGGAAAATATTAAGGAAATCAACAGCCGTTCTCATGTGGTGGCCGGAAAATACCACCGCTCCATGCAAACCGGGGTAACGAATTTTTTCCCGGAAACCCAGGGGAAAGAGATTTAAGAGCTGTTTAATAAATAAGCAAACCTGCGATAATCAGGTTAGAAGTCAAGAAATGAGGGAAGTCGTATGGCTAACAATATCGGAAGTTCCAATTATTACAGCGTGTCCTCCTATACCAATAAAGGCATATCCGGCCTGGTTTCCGGCATGGACACCGAAAATATGGTTAAGCAGATGCTTTCCGGTACCCAGAAAAAAATCGATAAACAAAATACCTTACAGCAGCAAACTCTGTGGAGGCAGGAATTTTATAGGGAGATTATCACTTCGATCAATAGCGTGCGCAATAAATATTTCAACAGCGCTTTTGACGCCTCTCCTATCAACAATTTGGCCAGCAGCAAATTCTTTAATTCTATGGTTTCTTCTGTAACTTCCGGCAGTGCCGTTAAGGTAATCAGTTCTGCCGCCGGCGCCACCGCAGGAGATATGCGGATATCGGTGGAGCAGCTGGCGGAAGCCGCTTCCTTAAGCTCGGCCAAAGCCATAGGCGCAAGCAACAGCATTACAGCGACTACGGCTCTCAGCGAGAGCATGCTGGCCGGCTTTGAGAAAAATCTGGTGCTGAATGTGGGAGGCACCGCCGTAAACATCGATTTGAACGGCGCCGCTGATCAGGCGGCAATGCTCAACCGCATTAATGATGCTCTGCAAAACGCCGGTACCGGCGCCACTGCCAAAATCTTTGACAACAAGCTGCGGATCATCGGCGACCAAGCGAATAATACCATTTCCGTTCATGAGACCAGTACGGCGTTGGCTTTAAAAATGACCGGCCTTATAGCCGGCAGCTCCTCCTCCAAGCTGGAAACCGACGGCAGCCAAATGCTGCAGTCCGGCAGCAATATCAGCCCTGACGCCGGTGTTTCCATTACCGTAAATCTTGACGGAGTGGAAAAGCAAATCACCTTAAACCCCCTGGCGGATGAGGATGGCAAAATTACCAAGGAGGCTCTGCGAGATAGTTTGCAGGCAGAATTAAACCGCACCTTCGGCAATTATGTGACAGCCTCTCTGGTAGGTGATGATAACGACAAAATTGAGCTGAAGCTTAATTTTGACAATGAAGCAGGCCATTCACTCAGCATTTACGGCATGGAAAGCAGCAGGCTGGGCATCGCTGCCGGCTCCTCCAGCCGCCTGACCTCCTCTTCTAAACTCAGTGAATTGGGCGTAAGCGGTGAACGCTTTGCCTTCACCATCAACGGCAAGGAATTTACGTTTTCCAAGGACGATACCATCGGCTCCATGATCAATAAGATTAACAGCGGCAATGCGGGAGTTCAGATGAGCTTCTCCTCCGTAAGCAATATGTTTAAGCTTGCCGCCACTTCTACCGGCAGCCAGTTCGGAATAGATATCCGCCAGACGGAAGGCAATCTTTTGGGTGAGCTTTTTCAGTCTGCCGACGGCGTTTCTATGTTTAATTCCGGCAACTCCGTAGCCAGCGGCCAATTGACGGTAGGCTCTATTCAGGGCAAGGCCCTGGACTCTTCCTATGGCGCCGCCGGCGGAGCTTCCTTCAAGATCAATGTTAATGGCATTGATCACTCCTTTACCCTGGCTGAGCGAAATAAGGAATACAGCGCTGACGAAGTCATGGACTTAATGAACAACTGGCTGAAGGACAAATTTGGCAGAAGCGGCGGTAAACAAAATATTGAATTTAAAGACGGCAAGCTGGAGATCCGGGATGGCTCCGTCGTCAAATTTGCTCAATCCTCTGTGGATACGGAAAATGCCAATATCCTGAAACAAGAGGAAAAAAACGATATCGCTCTGGCTTTAGGCCTTACCACTACCGCCAAATCCAATGTGGCTTCCGCAAACACAAAAGTCTCGGAGATTTATCAGTTAAAGGATATTTACAGCCAGTTCAACGGCGGTGCGATCAATCCCAATACCACTTTGGCCCAATTGACCAGCTACGAAGGCGGTAAAGTCAGCTTTGCCGACGGACGCCTTTCTTTGACGGCAGAAAATCCTGGCGACACCGTCACTCTTATTTCTCAGGGCATGAAAGATTTATTCGGCGTAGACAGCCTGGCTTACAATGACGGCAAAATTAAGTCTGCCTACGAAGACGAGATAAAAGAAGGCAAGGACGCCAAAATCACCATCAACGGCGTTCAGACTACCCGCAGCAGCAATACCTTTACCGTTGACGGCATCACCCTCCAGGCCACGGCAAAGAGTGCCGGTGAAGATACGGTGATCAGCACCAGCCGGGATACGGATAGCGTTGTTACGGCTTTCAAATCCTTTATTGAGGATTACAACGCTATGATCGAGAAGTTGACGGGCTACACCACTGCCGACGCCACCTATAAAGATTATGCTCCTTTAACTGAGGAGCAGAAAAAGGAGATGAGTGAAAGAGAAATTGAGCTGTGGGAGGAAAAGGCCAAAAGCGGTCTTCTCCGCAACGACAGCACCGTAACCTCCTTCCTCAACAGTCTTTTTACCTCACTGTACAGTCGTCCGGCTGCTTCGGCCTTTGCCCTGTATGATATCGGTATTGAAGCCACCGATTATAAACAGCCGGGTAAGCTGTTTTTTGACGAAACGAAACTAAGGGAAGCTCTGGCCTCCGATCCCGCCTCCGTGGAAGCCTTGTTCACCGATGGGCTAAACGGTATGGCCAAGCAGATGAGCACCTTGATGGATAATGCGGCCAAGGTCAGCGCGGCAAGCCCCGGTTCTCTGGTAGCTTTAGCCGGCATGAAGGGATCGTCTACGGAGACCAGGAATTTATTAAACGACAACCTCACCAGCATCAACAACAAGCTGAAGGATCTCCAGGACAAATACGAAAGAGAAAAAGCCCGCTATTGGAAGCAGTTCAATGATATGGAGAAAATTTTAGCTAATTATCAAAGTCAAAGTTCTTTTATTTCCCAGCAGTTCGGCGGTTATTGATGACAGCCGGAGGTCAAGAATAAGTATCCTAAATTTATAGGGAGTGGTGGCAATGATGACGAAACAATCTTATCAGGCTTACAAGCAGCAATCGGTGATGACGATGACCTCCACAGAAATGCTGACTATGCTGTATGACGGCATATTAAAAGAGCTTTATCTGGTTAACAAGGCTTTTGAGGTTAAGAATTATACGGAAATTAACAGGGGACTGCAAAAAATCCAGCGTATCTTGAGCCATTTAAAAACCACATTGAATATGAATTATGATATTGCCAAAAATTTAATGTCGTTATATGATTATTTTAGTTGGATTGTGACTCAGGCCAATCTCAAGAAAGATCCTGCCAAACTGGATGAAGTGGCAGAGATGGTGGCAGAGCTTAGAGAGTCCTATATTCAGGCCGACAAAAATGCCCGGATGCACGCCTAGAAATTTGTGATGTAGGCTTGTGGGGGAAAGAAGGATTGCCGCTATGTTCTTTCAGGAAAAGTCGTTTAAAACCATGGAAGCCGGCGTTGGGGCTGCCTGGCTGCAGCAAAAGGTGCACACCCAGAACCTGGCCAATTTTGATACTCCCGGTTACAAAGCAAAAAGCATTGTGTTTAATGAAGCGCTGACCCGAGCTATGGGCAGTGACGGCAAAAGAAGTTCGGCACTGCGGGCCAGGGTTATTGACAGCGACAGCTCCACTATCCGGCCTGACGGCAATAATGTGGACATGGACTCGGAAAGCGTCAGCCTGTATAAGGCCTATGTCCATTACAGCATGCTGCTGGATAAGGTGAAGAGCGAGATCAATAATTACAATTATGTCGTCAACAACGCCCCAAAATGATGGTGATCAGGAGGATGTTTGTCCATGGCTTTTTTGAACTCTTTAGATGTGGTAGGCTCGGCTTTAACCGCTCAGCGCTATCGTTCTGATATTATTTTACAGAATATCGCCAATGCCAAGACTACCCGCACTGCCGCCGGCGGACCTTATCGCCGCAAACAAGTGGTCTTTGAGGAAAGGCCCCTTAGCTTCCGGGAGAGCTTTGTTCATGCCAGCAGCCGCTATAACCAACTGGCTGACTCCGGCGGAGTCAGGGTTCAGCAGATGGTAGACAGCACCAATGAGCTAAAGCCCGTTTACGACCCCAACCACCCCGACGCCGACGGCGATGGCTACGTCTGGTATCCCAACGTCGACACCACGGAGGAGATGGTGGACCTGATGGCGGCCTCGAATTCTTATGAGGCTAATCTGACGGCCATGTCGGTAGTTAAGGCTATGATCGCCAAGACCCTGGAGATGGGCAGATAGAGGGTAAATTAGGAATCCCACCTATTTAGACAATGCAGAAAAAGGCAGTCGGCATATAAGAACTGACTGCTTTTTTGTGTGTTATGCGGGGCTTATCCAATAGAATCAGTGTTGGCTTTTTTTAAAAACACTATGTCTAGTTAAAATCTAATGGGTAAAATTACGAATACTATTTACTTTTCTACAGATTCTGGGTATAATGAACGTTAATAGAGGAATTTTCTACAAAAAGTAAAGAATTAGGGTTTTTTTAATGGAGATTTACCAAAATGCAATCCTGATATAAGGCGCATTTGGTAATTATTTTGTATGTGGCGAGCCTTGGTTACATTATGGATGAGGTGAAGAATATGTTTATTGTACCGATTCAGCCGATGAAGCCCATGGAATTTTCCCAAAGCAGCCAGACAATCAATCCAGCTGCCAAAGAGGGCTCCTTTCATCATGTGCTGAATAATGCGATGACGGCTCTGGATGAGACACAAAAGAATTCCCGGCAGGATGCTTATCAGTTGGCTTTGGGCAATGTTGACAATCTTGGGGAAGTCATGATCAATACCTTAAAGGCTGAAAGTATGATTCAGACTACTGTTCAGGTTACTTCCCGGGCGATTAGCGCCTATAAAGAAATCATGCAGATTCAAATATGACGAGATGTTTTCTATTTCTTCTGTAAAGAATGGCTTTTCAATACGGACGGAAAGTGGGTTGAACTGTGGCGGGTCCAGGCGATCAGAATAAGAATCCAATGCAAAGTATCAAAGTTTATTTTGAGAATTTACCGGTAAAAACAAAAAGGCTGGTTATTTTTGCTGCTATCGGGCTTGTCCTGGCGGCGGCTGGAGCGACTTTATTTTTAAATACAAAAGATAGCGGCTACCGGGTACTGTATACGGGAATGGAGCCGGCAGAGGTAGCGGACGTCTATGCTGCAGTGCAGAACTTGGGAGTTGTGCCTGAGCTGGATGGCAAAGGGCAGATATTAGTGCCGGAGGGCCGGTACGAGTATCTGCTTTTGCAGTTGGCATCTAAAGGATATCCTAAATCTACTTTAGCCTACGACGTTTTCCTGAATAACGCAGGAATGACGGCGACAGAATCGGATAAAAAACAGATTTTGCTTTTTCAGCTGCAAAACCGTATCCAGGATACCTTAAAACGGATCGATGGTGTGGAAAGCGCAGTGGTCAACCTGACGGTGCCGGATAATAACGATAATGTCTGGCTTTTGGCTACCAGCGACCAGGTAGCCACTGCCGGAGTCATGCTGACTTTGGGCAGGAATGTTGAGTTGATTCCGGAGCAGGTCAATGCCATCAAAAACTTGGTGGCATTTAGCGTGCCTAAGATGGACCCGGCCAATGTTAAAGTAGTGGACGCCGCCACCGGCCTTGAGCTGGAGGGTCTGGGATCCGGCGGCGAGGGTGGTGTTGGCGGCAGCCGCTATGCCTTGCAGCTGGAGCAAACCTTCCAGGATCTTATCGAGAGCAATGTCCGGCGCAGCCTGGTTCCCTGGTACGGAGAAAAAGGCGTTTTTGTAGTGGCCAGGGTTACTTTAGATCTGGACAAGATGATGTCGGAAAAGATGGAGCTTTTAAATAAGGTAGGTCCCGACGGCGAGGATCTGGGCGGCTATACCACCCATCACGAAGTTGAAGGCGTTAAAGAAGGGGTCGACAATGTGGCCGGCATTGTCGGTGAAGAAAACAACACAGATATCCCGACTTATGAGCTGCAGGGCCCGGCCGGCAATCAGGATATCGCTCACTATTATGGCAGTATCGATTATGATTACGGCTATTTGAAAACCCAGGTGGAAAAAGGCAATGCCTACATTAAGCGAGGCACCGTTGCCGTTATTGTGGACGAAAAAAGCCTGACGGAAGACCGTCGCCTGGAGATTCTCGATATTATTTCCAAAAGTGCGGATATAGCTCCGGAATTCATTGCTTTATCGGCGCTGAACCCGCCGCCGCCGGTTATCGAGCCTATTGTGCCTACCGAGGCGCCTGCTGAGGATACAGGCTGGGAAATTCCCTTCTGGGTCTACATTGCTGCCGGCGCAGCCTTGCTGTTGGTTGTCATTCTTGTTATTGTCTTTATCTTGCTGCGGCGGCGGGCGGCTCGTCTGGCCCGGGCTCGGGAGGCCGCCATTAAGGCCCAGCAGGCGGATATGGAAAACGAAATCGAGCGCTACAAGCAGGAATTGGCCAACGCTGCCAAATCGGCAGTCAATGCCAAGGATGACGCCATTACCGGCGAAATCCGTCAATTTGCCCGGGATAATCCTGAAATCACTGCCAATTTACTGCGTAATTGGCTGAAGGAAGGAGAGAGTTAGGCATGGCTACAGCCTCGGGAAAAGCAAAGGGCAAGTTAAGCTCTGCCGGCAGAGCGGCGGCGGTTATTGTGGCTTTGGGGTCGGAGCATGCCTCCGGTGTTTATAAGCACCTGAGAGAGGAAGAGATAGAGCGCCTTTCTATAGAGGTGGCTAAGCTTAACCGTTTATCCTCGGAAGATCTCCTGGAAATTGTCGAAGATTTTTATGGCTTATGCATAACCCAAAAAGTAATTTCCGAAGGCGGCGTTCTCTATGCCAGAGACGTGCTGGAAAAGGCCTTCGGGCCCCAAATGGCCGCATCCTATATGGATCGGATATCGAAATCCATGCAGGTGCGGGCTCTGGAATTCGTCAGAAAAGCCAACAGCAAAAACCTGATGATTATGCTGCAAAACGAGCATCCCCAAACCGTCGCTTTCGTACTTTCTTATGCCAGAGCCGAACAGGCTTCTTTCGTCATTTCTCAGCTGGAAAAAGAAATGCAGCTGGATGTCATTCAGCGTATTGCCAAGCTGGAAAGCGTCTCCCCCGAAGTGGTCAATATTGTGGAGGAAGTGCTGGAACGGCGGTTCGCTTCCGTAGTATCTGTGGATATGACGGAAATCGGCGGCGTCAATTACGTGGCGGATATCATGAATCAGACGGATCGCAATACCGAAAAGCATATCTTTGATGAGCTGAACAGACGGGATCCCATTTTATCGGAAAACATCAGAAAGCTGATGTTCGTTTTCGAGGATATCGTCAATTTGGACGATATGACTATCCAGCGGTTCTTGCGGGAAGTGGATACCCAGGACCTGGCTATTGCCATTAAAGGCTCCAATGAAGATGTCAAGGAAATATTGCTTAACAACGTTTCTCGCCGGGCCAAGGAAACCATCCTTACCGATATCGAATATTTGCGCAACGTCCGCTTGAAAGATGTGGAGGAAGCCCAGCAGCGGATCGTCAATATTATCCGCAGCCTGGAAGAATCGGGTGAGATCGTGATTTCTAGAGGCGGAGGGGATGAGATCATTGCCTGATATTTTTAAGCACCATTTCTTCCAGATGCAGGAAGAGGATACCGTCTTAATTCCTGAGACGGCGCCCTGGGATTTTGCTCCGGAGGATGGGGCGGACTCGGAAGAAATGGCGGCTTTGCCGGCCGGGAAAGCGGAAAAGAACGAGCCTGTTGAGGATGAAAGTCCTGATAGCGTAATCGATCGCTATAGACAGCGGCTGCTCTTGAGCAAAGAAGGATTTTACAATGCTGTTTTGCCGGAGCTGCAAGAGGAGCTGCGGCAGCGCCTGGAAGAGATGCTGGAACGGATATACCGGGAAGAATTGATGAAGAAGCGAGAGGAAATCCGACAATCTCTTGCATTTTTGAGCCAAGGGTTGCAAGCTATGGAAGAAAGCCATCAGGCTTATATTAAAGAATTTACCGAAGAACTAAAATATATGGCCCTCGATATTGCGGAGAGGATTTTGCAAAAAGAAATACAGGCGGATCCCAAGGCTCTGGAGACCATGGTTTTGGAGTTGGTGGCCGAGGTAAAAAATGCTCCCTGGATCAATGTAGAAGTATCCGAACAGGCCAAGGGTTTGGCCGAGCACTTAAAAATTCAATTAAACAAAGCGGAGCAAGGCAAAGCGATTTTTGTTTCGGCTAAGGATGTGCCGCCGGATACCTGCCGGATCGAAACGGAGGACGGCTTTATCGAGGCAACCTTATCCGTACAGCTGCAGCAGTTGCGGCAAGCCTTTGTACAGGCGGAAGAGGAAGGGGACGAATCTTGAGAGGCTTGGCAAAGGATTTAGCAAAGTATTACCGTATCCTGCGTCATACTGATCTGTGTGTATACGAGGGTAAAATCAGCAAGATCGTGGGCATGACCGTGGAAGCTACCGGCTTGGTCTGCAGTATCGGCGATATTTGCCATATCTACCTGGAAGGTAAGTCGGACAGTATTGTTGCCGAAGTCGTAGGCATCTCCGGCAACCGCTCTTATCTGATGCCTTATGAGAGCATGAATGGTATTGGCTACGGCTGTGCCGTAATTAATACAGGCAAAAAGCTGACGGTCAGAATCAGCAGTGAATTGATCGGACGGACAGTAGATGCTTTAGGCCAGCCCATTGACAGGGGCCCTGCTATCGAAGGCGGCGTTCCCTTTTCCATCGACGGCGAGCCTTCAAATCCCATGGACAGACCCCCCATAAGCCAGCCCATGGAAATGGGTGTAAAATCCATCGACGCCCTGCTCACCATAGGAAAAGGCCAGAGAATGGGCATATTCGCCGGCAGCGGCGTCGGCAAAAGTACTTTGATGGGCATGATTGCCCGCAATGTGGAAGCCGATATCAACGTTATCGCCTTGGTGGGGGAGCGCGGCCGGGAAGTAGTGGAGTTTATCAACCGGGATTTGGGGGAAGAAGGCGCAGCCCGCTCCGTGCTGGTGGTAGCCACCTCCGACCAGCCGGCTATGATGCGTTATAAATGTGCACTGACAGCTACCGCCATTGCCGAATATTTCTGCGGCCAGGGCAAGCATGTTCTATTAATGATGGACTCTTTGACCAGGTTTGCCACTGCCCAGCGAGAAATCGGTCTCAGCACCGGTGAAGCGCCGGTGGCCAGAGGCTACACGCCCTCCATTTATTCGGCTATGCCTAAGCTTTTGGAGCGCTGCGGCAACTTTGAGATCGGCTCCATTACCGGCATCTATACAGTTTTAGTCGAAGGCGACGATACCAATGAGCCTATCTCCGACATTGTCCGGGGTATTATCGACGGGCACATCATTTTGTCCCGCAAAATGGCGGCGAAGAATCACTATCCGGCCATTGATGTTCTAAATAGCATCAGTCGTTTGATGAATGAAATTGTCGACAAACGCCAAAAAGAAGTTGCTTCTACTTTTCGCAATATGCTGGCGATTTATAAAGATAATGAAGATTTAATTTCCATCGGCGCCTATAAAAGCGGCACAAATCCCGCTTTGGATAATGCCATCGCCCATAATGCCAGAATGAATAATTTTCTCAAGCAAGAAGTAGGCGAAAATTTCAGCTTTGAGGAGACAAAAGAATTAATGGCCAAGGCTATATCCTGAAGGGAAAATATGGTTTATAATAAGAATGATTATGACTTGTAATGTGTAGCAGCGAGGAGGAGCCATGAAGCCATTCACCTTTAGTCTTGAGCGAATGCGGGGTTATAAGTGCCAGCTGCTGGAAACGGAAAAAAATGCTTTGCAGGCGTTAAACAAACGGCTGGCCGATATTGAAGAAAAAATTCGCCTTTGTCAGGTTTTTCAGCAGGAAAAACGAGCAGAGCTGCAAAATATGCAAATAGAAGGCGCTTTAATGCGGGAACTGGATGAATGCCGGTTTTACCTCAATAATACCTACCGGCAGCTGGAGGATTTAAAAGAGGAACGGGAGCAGGCGGCGGCGGCGGTGGAGCGTCAGCGCAAGGTCGTACTGAAGGCTTCTCAGGAGGTATCCAGCCTGGATAAGCTGGAAGAAAAGCAGCTGGATGATTACCGCTACATGGAAGCCAGGCATAACGAAAAGGTCATCCTGGAGCACGTAACGAATCAGTTGATCTTCCCCAAGGAAAGCCTTCATTAGGCGGGGATTATCATAAAAACGCAGTATTGAACGAAAAAGACAAGCCGGAAAGGAGGTGAGAAGTATGGAAGTGAATGTGAATGTAAACACGGCGGCAATAGCAACCGAGCAGTTGGCCGGACAGCTTTCCGGAATCCGAGGCTCAGCAGGCAGGAGCAGAGGGATTGCTACCGGTGACCAGGGTTTTGGGCAGATTTTCCTCCAGATGATGAACGGCGCCGGTAAAACCGATGCAGCAGTAGAATGGCTGAATCAGCAGGGGCTGCCGGCTGGGGAAGAAGAAGCGGAGAACCAAAAGGAATCGCCCTGGGCAATGCTGATGGCTGCCCTGGAGGTATTACCCCAAAACCCGGATTTGCGACGGACGGATTTGCTGGATAGCAGCGGTGAAATGACAGCGGTGCTAAATGCTTTAGAGGCCGTTGAAGCTTCGGCCGGGCCGGAGGCGGTTAAGACGCCGGTACTGAATGTCATTGTTCCGGCAGCTGATCCTTTGGGTAATGCCGCGGGCAGGCAAAACGGCGAATTCTTGGAGGAACCGGTTTTGGCGGCCTTAATTCAGGAGGCTGCAGTTGATTTAGGGGCTGCCGGTAAAGGCCAAGGGAAAGCGAATCAGGGCCCGGGTGCCGGTCAAACAACCGTTAACTCCAGCAGTAAAGAAAGCTTTTTGACTGCCGGAGCAGGTCAGGAGAAGGAAGATCAGCTGGCGGTCTTAGCCGGAAGAGGTAAAGGGCTTGCCGCCGCCGTCATCGGTTATGAAGACGAAAGCGGCCAAGGCGCTGCCGGGGAACGCTTATTCCTGGGCCGGCAGCAATTCAGCCAGGCAGTAGAGGAAGCCAGGAGCAAGCTATCGGCGAAGGCCGGTGGCAGAGGGACGGAAGGTATCAACGAAGCAAGTCTGAGCAGTGAGACTGCCTTCAGAACGCTGATGGCAAATCCCACGGCAGCAGAGGATAATCCGCTAATGCCGGAGGAACTGGATATTCCTCAACAGATTTTTACGGGTCTCTCCAAAAATCTGGCAGCAAAAAAAAGTGAGTTTGTGATTAAGCTGATGCCGGAAGGCCTGGGGGAAGTGACGGTGCGGCTTCTTGAAAAAGAAGGCAAGACCACGCTGAGGATAATCACCGCCAGCAGCGAAACGGCCCGGCTGATCAACAACGATTTGCATGTTCTGCGGGATGCTCTGCGGCCTATCCAGGTTGAGGTTCATGAAGCGGTACCGGAGACCAGGTCCGACAGCGAAGCCGGCGGCTACCAGCAGCAGTTTGCCCAATTCGGCCAATTCAACCAATTCAGCCGCCAGGGCAATCAAAGCGAGTACAATGGGGGCGCCCAACGGCAGGCTGCTATAGAAGAGGGTTGGCAGGAAGACTTTGGGCAATGGACGCCCGCTGCACCGGACAGCGATCTCGATCTTTACGTTTAGGGGGGAATAAGATGAGCTCAGTAGAGGGCGCCAGCGGCGCCGGGCGGAGCCAAGGCACCAGCAATACATATAATGCAGTGTTTACCGATAAAAAGGATAACGCTTCGGTGAAGGCTTCCGATTTTCTTAATCTGATGATCGCCCAGATGAAAAATCAGGATTTTATGAATCCCATGGACGATACTCAGTTCGTTACCCAGATGGCCCAGTTTTCCACCATGCAGCAAATGCAGGAGATGGCGGAATACTCCAAATCCAATTACGCTATGTCTCTGGTCGGCAAGACGGTCACCGCCACCAGGTTCAACGTCTCCGGCGGGCTGGACACAGCCACAGGCCCGGTAGAAAAGATTTCTTTGGTGGATAATGAGTACATTCTTTACATCCAAGGCAAGAAGTATAATCTGAGCCAAATCATGGAGATCCAGGCCGGGCAGAGCAGCGACAAGGATGAAGACCCCGTTTGTGCGGTAGATCCCTCCAAGATAAGCCTGGAAGCAGGAGAGGCCACGCACAATGCGGCTGTGGTGACCTGGAAGGTAGCCACCGAGGATGAGGCTTTGGCCAAGGAACTGAAATACACCGTGTACTACAGTAAAGAAGGGCCCTTTGATACGTTGGAAGCGGTGAAAAAAGGCACGAAATCAGGCGAGGCCGACCGGACGGATATCATGGTAGATACCATTACAGGCTTGGAGCCGGAGACGGAGTACTACATTAACGTGGTAGTGAAGGACAAAGACGGCGGTGAAGCCGTTTACCGGCCCGTCAAGGTCAAAACCTCGGGAGAGGTAATTGGGGCCGACTGACACCAGGAAGGATGACGGATCATGGAGGATATGCGCTTAAAGTTTTATACACCAGTAACCACAGGCACTCCTCATATTCAACGAATACCCCAGACGCCCCAGGCAGAGGAAAAGAGTGCCGACTCAGGCAAGCTGTCCTTTCGGCAGGCTTTGGAAGCCCAGCTGGAAAAGAGCAGCAATCTTTCTTTTTCTAAGCATGCGGTAAACCGGGCGGTGGAGAGAAACCTGGAGCTTTCCGAGGAAAGTCTGGCCCGGCTCAATGAAGGCGTGCGGCTGGCTGAGGAGAAGAATCTGGAGGAACCTTTGATTCTGGTGGATAAGACGGCATTTTTGGTCAATATCAAGAACAACAAGGTGATCACCACGGTAGGCGCCAATGAATTAAAGGGCAATGTATTTACAAATATCGACGGAACCGTAATTATTTAGCTGGACCTTTTGAAGGAGGCTTTTTCCCTGTCCCGAATGATGGAAGGATAGGGGCGGTTCCCAATAAAAAGGAGAAATGTATTAATGAATCGAGCTATGTTTTCCGGCGTGGCGGGTATGAAAACCCACCAGACCAGGCTGGACGTAATCGGCAATAATATTGCCAACGTCAATACCTACGGCTATAAGGCCCAACGGGCCGTATTCAGCGACGTGTTTTATCAGACCTTAAACGGCGCTTCCCAGGGCACAGCCAGCCGGGGCGGCACCAACCCCTCCACAGTAGGTTACGGCTCCTCGCTGGCTTCCATTCAGACCCAGATGAGCCAATCCAGTATGCAAAATACGGGCTTCGGCCTGGACGTAGCCATCACCGGTGAAGGCTTCCTGCAGGTAATGGATGCCGACGGCAACATTTTCTACACGAAGGCCGGCCTTCTGGACTATGATGCCAACGGCTATTTAGTGGATATCAACGGCAACTTCGTTTTGGGCGCCACCGACGTCAATGGCAAGCCCAATACGCAAAAGATCAAGCTGGACAGTACCGGCGCCGTATCCCCCTCCGCTCCCAAGGCCGTCCAGGAGATCAACGGCATCACCTACACCCTGACCGCTTCCAGCAATACCAAGGACGGCAATGTGGGCATATCCCTTAGTTCCGGCCAGCTGCCTATCGGTGAAAAGGCCAAGGCCATCATCAGCAGCAGCGGTTCCATCACTGTGCAGCTGAATGCCAATGAAACATTCGCCAGCTTAACGGAACTGAATACAGAGATCAATAAAGCTATCGTCCTGGCCAACAATAACCAGCCCCATGCGGCCGGCACCTTTACTTTGACCATGACCGACAGCAACGGCGACGATGCCAGCGGTAAATTTAGCGGCACCATTCCGGCAGGCCTCACCGGCGGACCCGGCGCCAGCGGAGCCAGCTTCCTGGGCGGTGCGACAGTAACCGGAATAAGTGCCGATTTTGCCGGTAACGGAGCGTTGAATTTCAGTGGCAGCTATAATGCGGCCACCGGTGAGATGGTTCTTATGGCAACGGCAGCCAACGGTAAAGTTTACAGTGTGACGATACCTGACTCTACTCTCAGCACAACCGGTCCTCATACCGTAACCTTAAACGGCGTTGGCGGAGCCGCCGGCAGCATTACCATGTCCGTGCCGGATAAAGCCTCAATGATTGCCAATACGGTAGGAGAGTCTGAAGCTAATTTAGCTGCGAATATTGGTACCTATTTGGCAGGCTCCACGCACAGCTATGAAGTTGTAACCGGCACTCCGTCTACACTTAGCGGCGGGCTTACCACCCCCATTTCTTTGCTGGGCGGAGCGTCAATAACAGACGTGGGCGATAGTTTTTCCGCTGCCACCGGTAGCCTGACCTTCAGCGGTAGCTTTACTCCTGGCGGTGATCTGGTTCTTACTGCCACAGATGCTGGCAGTCCTACTCCAAAAGTCTACAGTGTTACCATACCTTATGGCGATCTTAGTAGTGCCCAGAATGTCACCTTAACTAGAAGTCCTGCTGTTACAGACGATGATATCACCATGTCTATACCGGATTTAGCTACAATCCTAGCCAACACAGCCAAAAGTGATTTATCCAGCAGCTTCACTGCCGGTACTTATCTGTCTAACCACAGTTATGCAGCTACCTCCTCTAAAACTAACAACGGTCTTACCGGCGCCGAGATCGCCGTTGCCAATTACGACGTAACCCCCGGCAAGATTACCGGCTTCCCGGTGGCTAATTTCAAATTTGAGGGTACCAGCAATGACTTCACCGGCAGCGGCGACGTTACCGGCTTTGGCCTGACTTATGGCAGCGCCGGCGGCGTCAATAGCTGGACAGTGGCCCTGACTATCGACGGCGTGGTTTATAGCGGTACTTTCCCCGAGACGGCGGTGGGCTCCTCACTGTTGCTGAAAGGCCCCGGCGGTGATTCCATTCAGTTGGGTGTCCCCAGCTTCAGTTATATCAACAGCCTTTACGAAACGGCTAATGGTGCTCCTCCGACTGCTAGCAGTACCTTAAATCTGATGACCGACGTCACCCCGCCTTATGCTGCCGGCAATACGGTTACACCTTCGATTCCCTCCAGCAACCTGGGCCTGTCCAGCGTGGGTTTCAACTTATCCGGCGGCACCGTCGGCGGCCCCATCACCCTGGATCAGCTGACCAGCATTTCCGTGGGCAACGACGGCACCATCTCCGTCAGCCATCCCGAAAAAGGCACCGTTTCCGTGGGTAAGGTCAGCCTGGCCAACTTCGCCAATCCCCGGGGCCTTCTGCAGGAAGGCACCAACTATTACTCCGAGACAGTGAACTCCGGCAAAGCCGTGCTCTGCGATCCCGGCACCGGCGGCACCGGCGGGCTGAAAGCTAATTCTTTGGAAATGTCCAACGTCGACCTGTCTCAGGAATTTGCCGACATGATTACCACTCAGAGAGGCTTCCAGGCTAATACCCGGGTAATTACGGTTTCCGATACTATGCTGGAAGAATTGATCAATCTCAAGCGATAATAATAAATAAGATTCTACCGATGACGGCGGCAACCGCCTCCGTCGTCGGCAAGGGGAAAGCTGCAAGGGTTTCCCTTTGCCCATGACGGAATCCATCACAAAAATACCAGACGGACATAAAGGAGTAGTGTAATATGATAATGCTGACTAAATTGGACGGAACCACCTTTGCCTTGAATTCTGACCTGATTGAAACCATTGTTGAAAATCCCGATACCACCATTCATTTGACGATTAAAAAATTTTATATCGTCAGGGAGACTATGGAAGAAATCATTGAAAAGGTTATTCAATTTCGTAAGGAAATCAACGGTGTGCTGGACCGCAAGTAACCGTAAGCCAAATATTCGGGGAAGGAATGGTTTTCTAACGTGAAAAGAAAAGTCGACCTTATGTCAATACTGGGTTGGATATTCGGTATTGTTTTGATGGTCATCGGCATGTGTCTGTCAAAGAACATTATGGATGGAACTTATACGTTTAACCTTGCCAATGTCGTTAATTTTTTCGATCCCACCAGTATCGCTATCGTCTTGGGCGGTACTTTAGTGGCGCTGATGGTTTCTTTTCCCGGCAGCCAATTGGCTAAGGTACCGAAGCATATGCGGATTGTGCTGATGCCCAAGCAATATGATCCCGGCGTTTACATCAATCAGCTGGTGGAGTTTGCCAAGAAGGCCAGGGTTAACGGTTTATTGGCTTTGGAAGAGGATTTGGAAGGGATCAATGATGCCTTCTTAAAAAATAGCATGATGATGGTAGTTGACTCCGTGGATCCTGAGAAGGTAAAGCAGCAATTGGAAATGCGGCTGGATCATATGGATGACCGCCATGCTCAGGAGAGGGCCTTATACAGCAAAGGCGCCAGTTTTGCCCCGGCCTTTGGTATGATCGGGACCTTGATCGGTCTGATCAACTTGCTGAAGGACATGGCCGACGTCAGTACCATCGGGCCCAACATGGCGGTTGCCTTAATTACCACCTTTTATGGTACAATATTGTCCAACTTGATTTTTACACCGATCAACAATAAACTGCAGACCCGCCATGAAGAAGAATTTTTATGCAATATGATTATCTGCGAGGGTGTTCAGGCTATTCAAGCCGGTGAGAATCCTAAATTTATACAAGAGAGGCTGATGAATCTTTTGCCTCAATATAAGCAGAATGTGATCAATAATATGGTTGGCGACGGCGACGACGACGGCGGCAAAAAGAAGAAAAAGAAATAGCAGACTTCATTATAATAAAGCAAGTATTATACGGGATTGAGAAGAAGGTGAGAATATGGCGAGAAGAAAACGAGATGAAGATAGCGGCGGTACCTGGCTGGACACCTATGCCGACATGGTTACGCTGTTGCTCACCTTTTTTGTGGTTTTGGTAGGCATGGCTTCCTTTGAGACGGAAACCATCGATATTTTGATCAGATCCTTCAGCGGTACGCAAGCGTTGGCGGAAGGCGCCGGCGGCGCCGGCGGCGCCTATTCTGCCGGCGAGATGTCGGGAGCCGATACAGAATTAAATATGGATACCCTCTATGAGAAAATCAAGGATTACATAGAATCTCAGGGTATGGAGGCATCTGTTTCCATTTCCAAGCATGAGGACATTGTTTATATCCGCTTCAACAGCCAAATATTATTTGAGCCGGATCGTTATATATTAGTAAATGAGGCTAAGCCTCTTTTGGGTTTTATCGGCGAAGTGCTAAAAATGTATGAAGAAAAAATTCGGGTCATCAATGTCTGCGGCCATACGGCTCAAACGGGCCGGGTCAAATCCGAGGTTTCCGACTGGCGGCTTTCCGGCGAGCGGGCAGCTACGGTGGCGATGTTTTTTGAAGATGATTGGAATATCGACAAACAAAAAATGATCACTTTCGGTTACGGCGATAATTATCCCATTGCGGATAATGCTACAGAACCGGGCAGGCAGCAAAACCGCCGGGTGGAGCTGGTAATCGTAGGTGAGGAAAGCTTGATGAATTTTGACGTCTACGGTATTTTAGGCGGGATTTTTGACAGCAATCAATTTCCTACCAGCGGCGGCGCTAATGAGCTTTTAACGCCCGGCGGCGCCAGTACGAATTAATCAAAAGGTATCCGTAATCCCAGGGGAGAGGGGGAAGCAAACAGTGGCGGAAAATCTATCCCAAAGCCAAATCGATGAGCTGCTTAAAAAAATGCAGAGCGGTAAAAAAGTCGAGCAGGAAGTGGAAGAGCCGAAGCAAAAAGTAAAAGAATACGATTTCAGCAGCCCGAAAAAGTTTACGAAGGATCAGCTAAAGTCTTTGAACAATTTGCATGAGACTTTTTCCCGGGTGGTGGCTTCGTATTTTACCAGTATTTTAAGAGATATTTGCGAAGTGACTGTGGTACAAATCGAAGAGCAGCGCTATAATGAATTTAATAATGCTTTGCCGGATACCACCTTGGTAGCGATGATTGACTTTAAGCCCGGTGAAAGCAATTATGATGAAACGGCTCTGATGATCGAGTTTTCCACATCTTTCGGCTATTTAATCATTGAGCGCTTAATGGGAGCTAACGGCGACGTTTATTTACCGGATCGGGACTACACGGAGATTGAATTAGCCATCCTGAAAACGGTGCTGGAGAGGGTTACTAATTACCTGAAAGAGGCCTGGTGCAACTACTTTGCAGTGTCTACATCCCTAAGAAGCATCGAGACCAACGGGCGAATGATCCAGGCTTTCTCGCCTCAGGATGTGGTAGTGATCGTTACCTTGGAGATCGTCTCCGGCAACTTTTCCTGTACCGCTAATATTTGCATGCCGGCTGAAAACATGGATGCCGTTATTGCCAGCTTCAATACCAAATATGCCAAAACGGCCAAGCAGCAGGACCCCGAGAAAGAAAAGGTAAAAAAAGAACTGGTTCTTGATTATTTGAAGCAATCGGATTTAGTAGTAGAAGCCATACTGGATCAATGCCAGATGACTTTCGGCGATATTATGCAGTTGCAGGTTAATGATGTTATCGCCTTAAATAAGAAAATCGACAGCAATATATGCGTTACCGTCGACGGTGTTCCCTGGTATCACGCCAGGCTGGGCGAAACAAAAACAAAAAAGGCAGTTAAATTGGTTGAATCCATTGCCATATGAAAAGAGGGGTTTTATTGGATAACGAGCAAGTTACGGCAATGAATGCTGGATTGTTAACGGAAAATGAAATGGATGTAATCGGTGAGATTATGAATATCAGCATGGGCTCGGCAGCTACAGCCGTTTCCGCCATGCTGGATAAGCAGGTCACCATTACGACGCCTACTTTGCGTCAAAGCAAATTCGGCCAGGTTGATTATTCCGATATGGACCCCTCGGTATTGGTAAAGATCAATTATGTTGAGGGCATCAACGGAGTTAATGTTATCATGTTCCGCAGCCGGGATATGCAGATCATTCTGAATCTGCTGATGGGTAATGAAGACCTGCCGCCGGAAGATGAGCATTTTGAGTTTGATGATATGAGTATGAGCGCCGCTTGCGAGGTCATGAACCAAATGATGGGTTCTTCGGCCACGGCTTTGTCGGAGCTTTTGGGCAGGCCTGTCAACATCTCGACGCCCACGGCTCACTTATCGGAGCACATGAACCATATTGCCTCGGATTTGATGCAGATGAATGATGAGGAAATGGTAGTGGCGATTTCCTTTAATATGATGGTCAAGGATGTGATGAACAGCAACTTCATCAGCTTTCTCTCTTTTCCTTTGGCCAAGGACATCATCGCCAGCGTAATGCCGGAAGACGGCCCGGGGATTCAGCCGCCGGCGCCGATGCCGGCGCCGCAGCCGGAACCGCAGCCGCAGGCAGCGCCACAGCCGGTACCGGAACCGCAGCCAATACCGGCGCCACAGCCAATACCAGCACCGCAACCGGCGCCGCAGCCGATACCGATGCCAGCGCCGCAGCCAATGCCGGCGCCGCAGCCAATGCCAGCGCCGCAGCCAATGCCGGCACCGCAACCGATGCAGCAGCCGCAACCGATGCAGCAGCCGCAGCCGATGCAGCAGCCGCAGCCAATGCCGGCACCGCAGCCGATGCAGCAGCCGCAACCGATGCAGCAGCCGCAACCGATGCAGCAGCCGCAACCGATGCAGCAGCCTCAGCCAATGCAGCAGCCGCAACCGATGCAGCAGCCTCAGCCAATGCAGCAGCCGCAGCCGATGCAGCAGCCGCAGCCGATGCAGCAGCAGCCGATGCAGCAGCAGCCGATGCAGCAGCAGCCGATGCAGCAGCAGCCGATGCAACAGCAACAGCCAATGCCTTGGCCCATGGAGCAGCCGGCTCAGCCTTGGCAGCAGCAGCCATGGTCTAATCAGGCCATGCCACCGCAGTACAATCAGGGACCGATGCCGGGTCAAAGGATGGGCAATATGGTTACACCTCTGACCCCATTAAACATCAAGAAACCTCAATTCCCGGATTTTTCCGAGCCGGGCCGCAAAGGGCCGGCCGCCCAGGGCAACATCGGTCTGTTGATGGGCGTGCCTTTGGAAGTCTCCATTGTCATCGGCAAAACCCGCCGCAAAATTAAAGAGATACTGGATTTTGGCCAAGGTACGGTTTTGGAGCTGGAAAAACAAACGGGAGCGCCGGCGGAGATCATTGTTAACGGGCAGCTTTTAGCCTATGGCGACGTCATTGTTATCGGCGACAACTTTGGCGTCAGGATTACCGAAATCGTGGGAACGAAAGAACTGATGGAATCTTTAGATGGCAGTTTGTAGGGAATAAAATCTTATAGTATAATTAAAATATTGCAGACTATTGAGCCGGGAGGAGTAAAAGGGATGTATAAAATTTTGGTTGTTGATGATGCGGGTTTTATGCGAATGACGATTAAAAACCATTTAAGTAAAGCCGGTTATACTGATTTTGTGGAGGGCGAAGACGGTCAGAAGGCAGTAGAGCTTTATAAATCCGAAAAGCCGGATTTGGTGATTATGGATATTACCATGCCCAACATGAATGGTATTGAAGCGCTGCGTACGATCACACAAGGAGATCCCGGCGCCAAGGTGATCATGTGTTCCGCTATGGGTCAGGAGTCCATGGTTATGGAAGCCATTACTTTGGGAGCTTTAGACTTTATTGTTAAGCCTTTTAAACAGGAGCGGATTGTCCAGACCGTATCAAAAGTCCTGCCTCTGTAAGGAGGCGATATGCCCGCCTTAATTACCGGGCAGGAAGGGGTAAAACCGGGTGGGAGAAGAGTTTAACGCTTTCGGCTCTATTTTAGGCGGAGTTATTTTCATCATCCTGATCTTTGTAGCGGCCTATTACGTTACAAAGCTTGTTGGTAAGGGTTATATGGGGATGGGCGCTGCCGCCAAAGAAATGACCGTCATTGACAAATTAGTTCTTGGACATGACCGTTTCTTGCTGATTGTGCGCATCGGTGAAAAAACTTTGCTCCTTGGTGTAACCCCTCAGCACATTGAAACCCTGGCGGAGCTGGAGGGCGAACAATTCAGCGGTCTGCCGGCGCCCCAGGGTAATACAGATTTTTTAACCTTATTAAAAAACCGGTTGCAAAAACCGCAGGATCATGATTGAGAAGAATGGAGAATTCTCGGAAGGGTATGGTAATGATTGAGGCGTTATAAGATAGCCGTTTTTTTTCTTGTTATAATCCTGGGTCTTGGGATCACGGCAACCGGCCATTCCAGCCTCCAGGCAGCCTCCCTCAATATCGATTTTGGCTTAGGTGAGCAGGAAGGCGCCTTAGGGCCGCTGCAAATGTTGATTTTCCTGGCATTGCTTACCTTGGCGCCCTCGATTCTGATCATGCTGACCAGCTTTACCAGGATCATTATTGTTTTTTCTTTTTTGCGCAATGCCATCGGTTTGCAGCAGACGCCGCCTAATCAGGTGATTGTGGGATTGGCTTTATTCCTTTCCCTTTTTATCATGTGGCCGACGCTGGGGGAGATCAACGAAACTGCCGTACAGCCTTTTATGGCAGGAACCATCAGCCAGGCGGAATGCCTGGACAAGATGAAAGATCCTCTGAAAATTTTCATGTTAAAGCAGACGAAGGCCCCGGAGCTGAATCTGTTTTTGTCTTTGGCAGGCGAAGACAGCCTGACCCAGGAGATCAGGCCCGAGCTGCTGACGAACTTGGGCATGCAGATTGTCATACCGGCTTTCATTACCAGTGAGCTGAAACGGGCCTTTATTATGGGCTTTTTATTATTTATTCCTTTTCTGGTCATCGACATGATTGTTGCCAGTACGCTGATGTCCATGGGTATGGTAATGCTGCCGCCATCGATGATATCGCTGCCTTTTAAGCTGATGCTTTTCGTGGTGGTGGATGGCTGGAGCCTGCTGATGGAAACCCTGGTCAAAAGCTTTCATTAGCTGTTATATTATTCTGCGATTAAAATATGGAATATTTTAATCTGGCAATTCTTGATTGCCACTGCGCCAAAGGCGCAGGCAGAATAGCATATATGCCAATCTGCGTGGGCAAGGCCCACTGCCGCACTCTGTGCGGCAAATTAAAAACTAAAGGTTTTTAATTGCAGATTAGT
>JAHDPO010000055.1 GCA_018434325.1 Clostridia bacterium
CAGTCTGGGCAAAAAGACGCCTGCTTTTTCTGCCGTCTATTCTTTTTCACGCTGACTACTCTTTGATGACAGAACTAATTCCATCCCCACCTCATTTTCCAGCCTAATTTATTTTTTCTCCTACAACAACTTGACACCGACAAAGCAAAAAAAAATAGTTGCAGTATCATGAATGTTATGCTAGAATAGTCAATGTTGCAGGAAGATTGGACTTCACTAATTGCAAATTTAATAGAATATGGGGGCGTGGCGCAGCTGGGAGCGCGCTTGAATGGCATTCAAGAGGTCAGGGGTTCGATCCCCCTCGTCTCCACTATCAGAAAACACCGTCAGATATAGCGTCTGACGGTGTTTTGCTTTGCAAATAACCCACTTTTAAACCCACTAGGGTTTTTATGTTATAGGTTTTGATTATACGGTTGGGAAACTACCGGCTTAATATGGCAACTGCTGTTCAATTTTGCGGATATTACACCGGCATGTTGACTGGCTGCTCAAACTTGCAGCTTTTCCCCCTATATGCGGTAGCTAACTGCCTGGCTTTGCAGGTTTAGTATGCAGAACATCTGCGCCCTTATATCTCCGGATAGCAGATTGAGTCCGCAGGACATCTGCTTTGGACTGGGTTTTGGCCTGAGAATGAGGCAAAATGTTGTTTTTGCAACAATAGCGGGTGGAAAACTTGCAATTTTGCACATCTGGGGGTGCATTCACTAACCGATCCCGCATGGTATAATTTTGCGGGAGATTCGGATTAGCATTGCCTTGGCCAGTAATAGCTATAGTTACGCCTGAAATTAAAGGCGGAGTGTTCAAAAATTGAGGTTGTGCCAGATATTAGCATGAGCTAACATGAGGCAAACCGAAAAAATTAGTAAATCCGGCCTAGAAAATGGTACGTAACCGAAAAATTTACGGTTACGCAGTTAAAGGGGCATAAGGAATCGTGCACAACTTCGATTTTTGCACGGTTAGCCCTAAAAGGCCTTGAACCCGGCTGCACCTCCATACAACTCCAGATTTGCAGGTTTTGAGCAGCTGGGCTATTCCTTCGGTGCTAAATCCCTTTATTGTACTTATGATATAATGAATTTGCATAATTACGTTGCTAATGCCCTGCGAAAGGGTGAGCGCTGTGTTCCACTCATGGGAGCGTCGATTCTTCCTCTTAACATTTCTCTTTTCCTGGTGCTTCTGGCTGATTCCGGTTATGCTGGGTCTGGGCACCCCACCGGCATATGCGTTCTATGCGCTGGGCGGTATCACACCGTCCGCTGTTGGAATTGCCATGGAAGCGGGAATAAACATCTTTTTCATGGCCTTGTTTGAAGGTTTGAAGGGACACTTCGATCATTTTAAGCAAAATTGCAAGTTTAAAGTGTGCTGTTTCTTCGGAATAGAGGTTATTTGCTGATTACGACACTAAATATAGTTCAAAATAGCCGATAAGTGGCGTCAGTTGATGTTCCGGACACTTTAAACTTGCAATTTTGCGTATTTTCCAAGGTTTACAAAGGCCCCGTGATCCATGTGGACTGCGGAGCCTTTAATCGCTTCTATTCTCTGGCGCTTTTTCGGTATTGGGATGGCGTCATCCCAACCGTTTGCTTGAAGGCTTCGGCAATACTGCCGCTGTAATCGGCGCCGCAGGACGCAAAGGCGCCGGCGACACTGAGGTTTTGATCCCGCAGCGCTTCCTTGATTTTTTCGATTTTCAGCTCCTGATAATACTGATAGGGCGTCATACCGATCCATTTTTTAAAAAGCCGTATCATATGGCCGGAGCTCATGCCAACCGCTTTTGAAATCTGATCCAGATCAAAATCATCCAGCCAGTGCGTTTGGATATATTCCCTGGCCCGGATGGCGTCCAGCCGTGCCTGATAAACCTTCTTCACGTTGTGTCAAGTAGGGACTTAAAAAAACAAGAAACTTTTTTTGAAAAACTGCTCTTAAAATGTCGGTTTTCAAAAAGCAAAAGAATCATAACCACCCGTCCAACGGGTGGTTTGCTCATGGGCTATAAGCCCAGGTGTTACCGGCCAGCGCCTCAAGGCGCTGGCTTTCACATCGTCTCGCTAAACGAGACGCTTGTTCAAGCCACATTGCCTTTGCCACTTTTGCTTACCCCTCAAAGGGGTATTGGTATTACTTGATCACCCCTTTGAAGGGGTCTTCATACTCCTTAACACTCAATTTATCCATGGCGATATCATGTTTTTCCTGTTCCTGAATGTACTTTTTGATTGTTTCTTCGTTTAATCCTACTGTGCTCACGTAATAACCTTCTGACCAAAAATGCCGATTTCCGAACTTGTATTTCAGATTTGCATGTTTGTCGAACATCATCAATGCACTTTTGCCTTTCAGGTAGCCCATGAAACTGGACACACTTAGTTTCGGCGGGATGCTGACCAACAGGTGTACATGATCGCTCATCATATGACCTTCCATGATTTCCACACCTTTGTAGCTGCACAACAGTTTTAAGATTTCTCGTAAACTCTCTCGATATTGATTATAAATGATCTTTCGTCTATACTTGGGGGTGAACACAACGTGGTATTTACACAACCACTTTGTGTGCGATAGGCTATTTGCCTTTTGCGCCATGAAATCACCTTTCCTCTCGTTATATCGTGGCCTGAACACCTACAGTATAACGGAAAGGTGATTTTTTGTATAACAGTCGATGCGCACCCGCATAGCGGGTGGTTTATTGTCTCCCACGCCTTGCGTGGGAGACGGGCTTAAGCCCATAAAGAGAATGGCTATTCACAGGATAATCTGCGAATAGCCATCATAGTGTCCTAAGACACCTTAGACCCTCGGCTTTGCGTCCCCGGCTTTAACCGAATTTGCCCATAGCTTTATTGATTTGTTGTTTTACTTCTCCGGTACTCTCAGTACCTCGCCGGGGTGGATAATGGAAAACCGGCTTTTGTTATTCAGTCGTTCCAACTCGCTCATAGTGCAGTCCAGCTTGCGGGCGATGCTCCAGAAGCTGTCACCCTTTTGTACCGTGTAGGTGGTGTACCGCAGGTTTTTCGGCACATCTGATGTTACGCCGTACTGGTCAAAGGTGTAGGTCGAGCCGTCGATGTCCTTCTTGCCGGTAACGGGCTTGCCGTTTTCATAGTACATCCATTTGCCTGAATCGTTCATCGTCCAGCCCTGCGCCGTATCGCTGAAAATCGCCAGCTCCACAAAGCGGCGCAGAACAGCGGACACCTCGGCTCTTGTGGCTGTACCCTGCGGGTCATAGAGATTATTGCTCTTGCCCTGAATGATGCTTGCCATCTGGACGCACTTTACGGAAGGAGCCGCCCAAGCACCAATTTTGGCATTGTCCGCAAAGACATTCTGTGTGTGAACTTCCGGCAACTTGAATCCGATAGCCGTGGCATATCTGTCCATAATAACCGCCATTTGCTCACGGGTCACAAGACCGTCCGGGTCGAACTTGCCGCCGCCGACGCCGACCAGAATGTTGTTTTTCACGCCCCATTCGATGTAGCCCATGTAGTAGGCGTCAGCCTTTACATCGGTAAAGCTGGACTGCTTATAGGTGCTGATATCGACATCTGCCAAGCGCCCAAGTGCTGTTACAAACATCCCCCGTGTCATAGAGCCGTTGGGGTTAAACGTGGTGGAACTGGTTCCAGTCATGAGTCCACGATTTGCGACAAAGAGAATATCGTCTTTTGCCCAGTGGCCGTCAATATCGGTAAAATTGAAACTAGCTTTGTAGGCTACGCCGTAAGTGGAGAAGTGATTGGTGGAAAACACTACTGTCCCGCGCTTTGCATCGTAGCTGGAATCGGTAAGGTAGGTCACTTTGCCATTGGCATCCACATAGACGGCGTAGATGTTTCCTGCAATTTCACCCTTTTGCAGGGTATAAGGAATCTCCACGCTGATGATGCCTTTACCAAAGTCGGTCACGGACTTTCTGCTGCCGTAGAGTGCTTTGAGGTCATATGCGGGACGATTGCCGATGGCGGCCTTTGCATCGCCGGACAGCTTTGTATTGTCCATGCGGGTGGCGGAAAGCTGTACATCGGTCTTTGCCTGCCGGTTGATCTCTGTTACCGCCGCAAGGTCAATGCCGATGGTAAGGTCGGGGCGGTCAATGACAAGCTGAACGCTGGCAATCTTGTTGCCGATGACCTTTTCCTGTGTGGTCTTGGGCAGATTGACTGTCACGGTGTCTGCGTTCTTACCGCCGGTGATGACATGGATCACCGCCGTGATGTCGCCTGCGTTCACACCTTTTTTTGCCGCTTCTGCTTTTGCGTCTACAATGGCATCTGTGATGTTTTTGTCGGTCAGACTGACACTGGCGTTGCCTTTATTGTCCACCGTAGCCTTATTTTCTGTGCTGCCGGTAACCGGCTCGGTGGGCTTGGTGGACGGAGGGGTTGTAGAACCGCCGCCATTGGAGCTACCACCGCCATTATCACCACCTGTGGATAGCTTGGCGATGGTTGCGTCAATTCCAATTCCATCGCTCGCTTGATTAAGCGTCAGCTTAAGAGTACCCCTGATAGAGCCTTTGGCAGAGGCGGTTGCCTGCGTTTTTGTAAATCCATTTGAGGCATCCCATGCCACAGTCACACCATAGAGTGAAGCGGCTTGTGCGGCACTTAAAATATCCGCCGCCGTTGTACTGTTGGAGAATGACATCCGGTTGATTGCCGCCATAATCGCGGCCTTTTCTTCGGCAAGCTTTTGCGCGCCGGTGAGCCCTGTGCTGCTTTTGGTCAGCGTCAAATTCGCGCCTGTGATAGCGGCGTTTGATACGGTAACCTCAGTAATTGTGCCGTTGTCATAGCCTGCACAGCTGACTGCAATGGTATAGCTCCCGGCAGGAACATCCGTAATGCTGTAGCTGCCGTCTGCCGCCGCTGTCACCACATCGCCCACATTACCGCTGCTGTTTTTAAGCTGCAAGCTTGCGGGGATACCCGCACTGGTATCGCTGCCCTTAATAGTGCCGCTGATGGTGTAGGTGGGGGTACTGCTTACCTTAAAAGTAACATTGACCGTCACCCCATAGTCGGGCATGGTGAATCTTTTGTCTGTAACTGTCACCGCTGTGTTTGAATCCCCGGTTTTATAAACCGAAATCGTGTCCAATTCATAGCCGGTGGCAGCGGTTGGTATGACGTGTACGACCTCTTCCTTCACTGCGGAGAGAATCTCATGGCCGTTTGCCTGAAAGGTGAAGCTGCCGTTTGTGGCATCGGCCTTGGTGATGGGGCTGGCAAGGCGTACAATGTTGTCCGAATCAAGCCGCATCACTCGACCGCAGTTTGTGTCATCAAAGCTGAATTTTTCAAGGTCGGTAGCAGACAGCGTGTAGCTGCCGGTACCTTTTAACAGCTTCATATAATTAGACGGCGCACCTGTCGGGTAGCTAATGCCAATAACATTTGAAAGCGCCGAGACAATTGTGACAGGGGTCTCTGGGTTCCCAATGAAAAGATTTGACGGAATATCGTTTACTGCCGTATTGCCGGAAATTTGGACATTTCCCGAAAGTGTCATAGTGCCGTTATTATGCAGAAGACCGGCACAAAGTCCAGCGGTATTGGTATTATCGGTAATGCTTCCGCCGAGCATTGTGAAAGTTCCTGTATTGTATACCGCCCCCCCGCTGGAATTATTTGTGGTAATTGTATTGTCGGTAATGGCACCGCCGTACATAGTCATAGTGCCTGAATTCATTACACCGCTTCCGGCGCCGGTGACGGAATTTTCGGTGATGCTGCCGCTGTAAAAATTCACAGTTCCGGTGTTGTAAATACCGCCGCCGAAATAAGTACCCATAATGGGGTCTCCATGGCCGCCGGTAATCTTGCCGGTTTCTTTACAGTCGCAGATATTCAAAGTCCCATTTGTGTCGACCGAAATAACCGAAAATGTGCCGCCATTTGCGTCCAGCTTGTATCCGTTCAGGCAGAGGTTCACTGTCTTGCCGCTTTTAACGACGATTGAGCTATCAAGGGTGATGTCGCTATCAAGATAGTAATTGTCTGATTCAAGCTCACCGCCGGTGCCTGTTAGCTTGGTGTAGGGGATAATGGTGCTGTGGTCTGTGTGGTCGCCGCCGTTCACGCTGCTGCCGCAGACACAGTGGGCGTGTGCTGCTGCCCATTTCACATCGAAAATCGGATAGCTGGTGTGTGAAACTGCGTCGGCCTGCCATGTGTTGTGGTCGACGTTTTCGACAGAGTTCACCCAGCCGTTCAGAGCTTCAATCAGTTCTTTGCCGTCAGCATAGCTTGCGAGGGTTTGCTCTGTGACAAATTGCGCTGCTGTGCCCGCCGTCAGTCTGCCGTAGTAGTCAAATGTGCCGCAGCTTGTGATTACGGGTGAGTACACAGTGGTTCCAATCCCTTTAACGGACTTATCAATTAAATAATAGCAATTCTTAATATTTCCGTTAACGCTGCGTCCAACCACGCCGCCCGCATAGCGGTTACTGGCATTTTCCGCCTGTACACTGCCGATGCTGTAGCAGTTGCTAATGCTGCCTGTATTGTTATCCCCCGCAATGCCGCCGGCATAAGCATAGGAGTAACCATTTGATGCGGTTGCGTAGATTCTGCCGGTGTTAAAGCAATTGGTGATAGAGGTGGTTACATCTGCGATACCAACAATTCCTCCGGCAGCTGCAGCATCACTGCTCGTTGCGGTGACATCTGTGTGGCTGCAGCAGTTTATAATGGTGGTCTTCCCTGCCTGCCCCACAAATGGGCCGCCGTAGCTGCCGCCCGAACTATTGTTGATTGTGACACTGCCCGAAAGGCAGAGGTTTTTGATTGTCGCGTTGTATGTGCGGCCAAACAGACCGGCATAGTTGTAATCTCTTACATTTACATTCAGCCCCGATATGCTGTGTCCCTGCCCGTCAAATATCCCTGCGAAACCGCTAGATCCATCACCTACAGGCGACCAGAGGAAATCGGACACGTCAATGTCGTCGGCGAGGAGGATGGTGTAGTATAAAGGCATGATGCTTGCCGACCACCATGCCGCACCCTTGGCAGTTTTTATGGTTATGGTTGTTGCACTCACTGAATAATCGGTGGAGCTGCTTGCGTCCGCCGCATATTCCGCCGCTGTGGGGAGGGCATATGCAAATACCGCAGCTCCGTCGTCCTTTACATTGGCGGCATATTTTTTCCCGCCATAGCTTGCCGTTGCCGCAATGCCTGCGGAATCGCCCGGAAGGTAAACATAGACCTTGCCTGCATCGCTGTTCAAAATGCTCTTTGCGTCGGTCATGTTGTAGGTGTAGGCCGTGCCGCCGCTTGTAAAGGTCATGGTGCTCACATCCGTGGCGCCCGTGGCGTCATTTGGCACGGTAAAGGTTGTTTTATAGACATTATCGCCATTGGCATTCATTGGAGTGTTCCAAATTGAGTTTGTCACTATATTGCCGCCGGTAATAACGATGTTTTCAGTCGTGCCGCCCGATTGACCGGTACCTGCACCGATGCCTGCGGCCGCTTGGCCGCCGGTTGCCGTGACTGTTCCGCCGCTTATGGTGATGTAGTTGCCGTTGCCGCCAGGCCGCTGGTTGCCGCCGCTGCCGCCGCCGATGCCCGCACTCCAGTAACCGCCATTCGCGGTGACAGTGCCACCGCTGATGGTGATGTGGCTGCCGCTGCCGCCGCTGTATATATTAGTGATACCAGAGCTGTTTCCGCCGCCGCCAATACCCGCACCATAGGAACCGCCAGTTGCCGTGACGGTGCCGCCGCTTATGGTGATGTAGCTTCCGGCGGCACCGCCGCCGGTTGCTGCGGCGGTGCCGCCGATACCCGCACCATAGTTGCCGCCGGTTGCGTTTAATGTGCCGGTGCCATATATGGTGAGCATCGTATCTTCCGCCGTAGTATCCTTTTGCAGTCCAGCGCATTTAGAGCCGCTCTTAAGAGTGTTTACGCTGCCGTTGGCAAGGCAGAGATTCACCGCACCGGCAGTATCGGTGATTTTGAACGCCGCAGCGTTTTCAGTACTGCTCACGTCGATGTTCACGCCGTTAAGAGTGATGCTCGCCACCGAGGTGACCTTAATGGTATTATCTGTGCTGTTAGTACCATTCGCCATACCAATGGTATAGTCGCCCGCTTTGCTAATAGTCAGTACTTTGTTAGACCAGTTCGCTCCGCTCAAATCACTGCCGGTTACCGCAAAGTCGCCGTATTCGGGGGAAGAACCAGTCGCCGGAGCAATCTGCACGTATTTATAGCTGTTGCTCTGCGAATAAACACTCTCACCGAAGTCAAGGATAGTCGCATCTTCGCCTGTCTTATTCATCGCCGCAGTCGCAGTAAGGCCTGTGGCATTCACTGTTCCCCTAAAATAAAGTGCTTTGGTGTTTCCTTTGGCGGTAACGGTGGAATCGGAAATTGTAATCACACCGTTCTCGGCGAGTATGCCATAGCTGCTGGCTGTGCCGGTAGTGCCACTGTGACCGCCGTTGGCTGTAACAACGGCATCTTTAACGGTAAGGGAAGTAGTCTGGATGCCGTCGCATCCATTGTTAGAGGATCCGCTAGAATCTCCCCCCGTTGCGGTCACCGCGCAGCCTTCGATTGTCACACCTTTGCCACTGATACCGTGGCTGAACTGGGTGGTCGGAGCACTGATGACAGTAAGGCTGTCTGTTGCTTCACTGCCTGTAATTTTTACCGCTCCTTCCAAAATGTAAATCCCGCATGGCCGGTATTGGCCTGACACGCTGCTGATGTCAACCGTGTTACCTCCAATGAGAGCGATATTCAGGTCGCCGTTCCGGAAGATGCCCCCACAGTTTCCAAAGTTATTGCCGTTTTGGCCGTTGCCCATGCCGGGAGGGCACAGGCTTGTAATGCTTGCGTTGTCCAGCGTAAGGGTGTTGGTCTCCACGTCATAAGTGACGTTGCCGGTGATGCCGTCGCCTGTCACTCCATCCTTGTTTTCGCTTGTGACTTCAGTATTCCCCACCCATATGCCGTAGGTGACAGGAGCACCTGTCCGCAGTGCCATCATAAGTGGCTGCGTACCCACCGTCACAGTGATTTCCGGCAGATCGGTGCTCACCGTATAGCCCTCTATCACCGGCTTAAATACATAATCGCCGTTTTCATTTGGGTTATATTCCGGATCGGCTGTCCATGTAACCGGAATATCCACGGTTTTTTCTTTCCATTTGGGAGCAGCTGCTTCCTGTTGCTCATTCACATCTACTTGCAGGGCAGCGCTGCTGGTTGCCTCTGTCAAATTGTCCGGGTTCCCTGAATCCTGTACGGGTTCCTCTGCGGTGCCGCTATCAGGAGCTACGGATGTCCTCACCGTCGCTGTCAGGGTTTCAGGAAACTCCAAGTCCTCAATCGCCTTACCGGTCGGTACCGACTTTTCTGCTTCGGCAAGCGGTGCAAATGCAATAATTTCCCCACTCATACCGATTGAAGCGTCGACTTCTTCCGCCATGGCCGAAATTGGGAACATGGTCAGAACCATGCACACCGAGAGCCAAATACTTAAAATTCTTTTTCTCATGTTATCTTTATCCTCCTATTTTGATATTTTTTTCGGCCAGTAGCATACGCCCACATCTAATGAACGAGCCTTGTCCAAATGAAAATCGGCACACCGACAGTACCAGCACTGCTGTAAACCCTTTGGCGTATCGGATCTCGGCTCAAAAGCCGGACAAACCTGCTTGGGCCACACATTGCCCTCTGCATTGGGGGCAGAAAGGGGAATATCCTCCTGTCTGAGCCGACGATTTTCCATGCTATCACACTCCTTTGTACTGAAATAAACGCAGATTTTTCTACAATCTACGACAAGAAGATAGCATAAGAAAAAGAAAAAATGAGCCCTTACACTTAAAAGGCTCATTTTTACACTTAAAAATATTAATTTTTTAAAAATCTGCTCTTGACAAACAAAAATGATTGTATTCTCAAACCAGAAGGCGTACTAGGAAAACACCCTTTTCTATCTTGTATATCAGCTCGCCGTCATACTTTTTTGCAAAAGCTATAACACTCTTACTGCCGATGCCGTGATCCTTTTGGCTGGCAAAGGGATAGCCGTTTTCATCAAGGGCGGTATCCGACCTACAGGGGTTTTCCATCTCCAGCAAGAGCCGCCCCACGCTTCGGCAGGTAAAACGGAGATAAGGCTTTGTGCCGTCGGTAAGTCTCCCACAAGCCTGAATCACATTTTCTAAAAGATTTGATACCACCATGGAAAGCTCCAAGGAATCCACGGTCAGCTCTCTTGGAATATCCAGTTCAATCTCTGTGGAAATACTCGCCTGCTCTGCGAGAGCCGCATAGTGGCAGACAGCGGCATTGACAGCGGGGTTTTCGCAGTAGACCCTGCTGATTTTTTGCGTCATTTGATTTTGATTTTGCAGCAAAGCGACGGCCTCACCGGTTTTCTCCTGCTCTAACAGCCCTAAAAGCACGTTGTTAAAGTGGCGGCGGTCATGGGCGGCGCGGCTATTTTGCACCGACACTTCCTCCATAAGCTCTAGCCGCTGAGACATATTGCTTGCGGCCAGTTGCAGATATTCCCGCTCCCCCTGCATCCTTTGGTTTTCCTCACGCATGGCGTACTGCTTTGTTATGGTTTTGAGGGAGTGAATAATGGCAATATAAATTGATAACCCCAAAAGGATGAGAAGCAAGAGCGGCATATAGTTATTTACCAGCATTTCCTCAATGTCGCCGCCGAATAGATTCCCCAAAAAGCAAGCCTGTAGCGAGACAATGGGCAATATATAGATATACCAATAATCCAGCACACTGCGATACAGCTTCGAAACCCATTTGCGAAACACAACAATGAGAATCGAAAATAAAATAAACCGCAGAAAAATATTCCCATAAGCCGGATTGGGGAAAAGATCACTGAGCATATAGCTTAAAAATATCACCGCTATATCCATATTGAGCAGGGTAATATAGCTAAAGCACCACTGCATGGGTTTATCGGAAAAAAGCGGCTTTAAAGCAATGCCGATTACAAGGAGCATCACAAGATCCACATAAAACACGGCGGTGTAGTTTTCCAACAGATAAAAGTAACAGTTGGCCCCGACGTTTGCCACCAGTACCATGGTGGTTGCAATCATATACACAGCTTTGTTTTTGTACTTTGGTGTTGCCATGGTGGAGAGTAATAGAATCACCATAATATCTGTGACAAACGCACGCAAAAGATCAGGAAAAATCGCTGCCATCATCAGCCCCCCTTTGCCATCAGATAGTCCATATAGGCATCTCTTACCGCAGGGTATTGCTTTGCCGCAATCGGCACAATCCTGCCGCCGTATAACGTGAAGCTATCCTTGGCAAAGCGCTCCACCCGGCGGAGATTGATAATAAACGAGGTGTGGCATTGCAGAAAGTGCCTGTCCCTCAAAATAGCCGCACAATATTCTGAAAAATTCTCACGGAAAGTGCGGCTGGAAACTTCTTCGCCGTTTGCTAAGCGGAAGATGACAGCGTGGCTGCGATATTCACAGCAGATGATATCCGACAGCTTTATGACCCGCAAGCTCTCTGCTGTTTTGACGGCAAAAGTCTGATCTTCCGCAAGATCTGCTTTAGAAATGGCGAGGGTCAGTGTATCAAATAGCTGCTGTTTTTCAATCGGTTTAATGAGATAGTTGATCGGGCTTGCCGCATATGCTTGCA
>JAHDPO010000043.1 GCA_018434325.1 Clostridia bacterium
TACATTCCCGGTTGTTGTATAATCTGGCTGTAAGATTATTGGTTTCACAACTATATTTTACAACAAAAAACGGCTTCTGGCTTACGCCAGTTGCCGTTTTTTGTTCCTTTTTTAGGTGCTGTTACTGCGACAGCCCCTTTTTTTCGTCAGTGCTTTTAGCCCCGCCATTATAACTGCTGGTGGAGGTTAATCTGAACAGAATTTACGTTTGTGGGCAATCACCGGGCTCCGGCTGAGCAAAATTTGCGTTAGTAGGTAGTCCGCCATTCTGCACAGTGGCGACCTCTGCCAATTTCAAGCTGACTCCGGGCTGAATCCGGGTCAATTTCCCATTGACAGACTGTTCTCAGACCGGCATTAGCTTTGCAAATCACCTACTAACGCAATTTCTGCTCACACAAACGTTCCGGGTTACCCACAATCGCAAGTTTTGCTCACATCGTCTCATCTCAACTCGTCTCACCTCACTCGCTTGCCTGCATCCCCGCTGCTTTTCCATAGTAAAAGGCTTATGAAAACGATATTCGCTCTCATAAGCCTTTGGAAATTGAATTTAGCCACTGTCTGAAGAACCGCCTCCGGTAGGCAACAAGGCTCTGATAAGCTCATTCATCTCCTCAAATTTGGGGGTCCGAATTTGTATCCGTTTGCCAAGGCGAGAGGAAAAATTGAAGACAAAATCCCGCCAGGCAGACTTGTTGTATAATTGGATAGTATTCAAATGTACTACCTCAATCCCTTGCCGCCCCAGGATCGCAGAGCGGATAGCGTCCTTGCCCTGCTCCGCCGGCCGGCTGTGAAAGGCGAAGCTTTCGTATTCTATGGCTAACTTTGCCGAACTATAATATAAATCTATAAAGCAGCGTTTCTGACGAAGGCGCCTACTGTCCTTTCCTTCGAGCTTGATCTCGTAGTTGAAAGCGGCGCCGGCAAGGCCATACCCGCCCAGCAAATGGGGCAGAGTCAAAAGCATATAAACAATGGACTCCATAATAGATGCTGAGCCATTTGCTATGTGCGGAAGGACTCGACAAGCCTTTTTGTAGCCATGATGCCCTTGCGTCCCGGCAAGGAAAGCGTCAAGCCTCTCTTTTGTGGTAATCGCCGCAGAAGGGAGCCCCGGCGGATGTGCGCAAAGCTGCAAGCCAAGTAAGATAAGCCTGTGGATGCTTAACTCAGATGCAAGCTGAAGAAACACCAATTCCGGTGATGCAATCATCTTGCTGCCCTTTACTATCACCGCAGCGGCAGGTAAGGCTGACTGGCATAAGTGAACTTTACGCCCTTTCCTCCTCAATAACCCGCTGCGCTGGAAGACAGAAAAATCAACTATATCTGATTTAGCAGGCTCAAAACCAAATATCGCTTCAGCATATGGGATATGCCAATGACCAGCCGCCGAAAAATGACTCAAAAACTCTTTCATAGAAAAATTATACCATATAATACTAGATTTGCGAAAATTATTTTCCATGTTTTTCAATAAATTATATTTTATTCTATTTGCAAGAGGTATATTGGGCGAGATGAGCAGAATTTGCGTTTATGGGCGATCATCTGTCTCCGGCTGAGCAAAATTTGCGTTAGTTGTTAGTTTGCCGTTCTGTACAGTGGCAACCTTAGCCAATTTCAAGCTGAATCCAGGCTGACTCCGGGCTGAATCCGGGCCAATTTCCCATTGACAGACTGTTCTCAGACCGGTATTAGCTTTGCAAATCACCTACTAACGCAATTTCTGCTCACACAAACGTTCCGGGTTACCCACAATCACAAAAAATGCACAGAAGCCAGCGCTAAAGCCGTTTGGCGCCGGCAACGTCGGTCACAGGCATTTTGCCGTCAGAGCGCATGCCCGCGGTGGTATGGCCACTGACGGCAGCGCCGGCTGACGAAAAAAGGCCGGCGAGCAATAAAGCTGCGCCGGCACAGAGCCTTAGGGCGTTTCCGCTTGGTTTTCCATCTTGCTGGCTACCGACTTGGCGATGTGCCTGCCGCTGCCGCTTTCTTCTCCCCCATCATTGGTGAAGGGTTTCATCAGCTCGGTCCACATCTCATTGACGTACTCGATGACCTCGAAGTATTTCTGGGCAATGATGCCTACGGGAATCTCAAGCCGCTCGGCAATGCGGTTCATCTTGCTCCACTCGCCTTTTTCGTAATGGATCACTAAATTGTACAAATCGCCGGGCAAGCCCTCCCGAGAAATCAGGCCGGTTTTCAGCTCGTCGGAAATCGGCAGCTGGTTTAAGGCGTCTTCCAGGCTGACTTCCAGCAAAGCATCCAAGGTGGAGAACATACCCATAAGGTAGGTTTCGGAACGGCTGAGGGGGAAATTCTTTATTAAGCTGCCCAGCTCCTGGCAGAAGTTGGCCCGCTGGAAGGAGACTTTGATCAGCTCGTCGGACATGCCGCCGCTTTCGGAATTGAAGCTCAGCAGGTAGACCCATTGCTTCAGCTGACCCAAGCCCAGTATGGTCAAGGCCTGTTTCACATCCCGGACCTTATTGGCCAGGGCAAAGTAAGCGGAATTGACCATCTTCAGCAGGGAATAAGTCAAGGTTACATCCAGCTCGATGATGCCGGCAATATCGTCCATATCCGCCTCATCCTTGGTGATGGCCACCATCAGGCGGAAGAAGTTGCTTTCCAAATGATCCACATGCTTCACCTTGGAAGCAATCATATTGGCAATACTCTCGCCCTGGAAATAATCGCAGCCCAACTCTACCGCTTTCTTCTTCGCCTCCGGCGAATTGACGTTGTAGGCAGCCACCATTTTGTTGAAGCGCTTGGCAATGCTGATGCTGGTATTAATATTATCGCTTTCCGGATCGGAGAAATCTACTTTGAGAATATCGATGGAGCTTAATATATTGAAATAACGGTTATTAAATTCAAAATCTACCAAGGCCAGCCGGTATCCTTGCTTCTTGTAGCGCTGAATGATCATCTGGGCCACCGGGTGTACCAATACATTGTCTTCGATTTGAATAACCAGCTTATTTTCCACAAAAATTCTGGGGATATTCTGCATCAACAGGTTGGGAGTAAAGGTCAAAAAGGCGTCTTTGCCCTCTAGGAAATTGGAGTTGTCGATTTGAGTAAAAAACTGAGCTACCGCATTAGCCACCCGGTAATCTCTCTGATTATACAGGGTGCTGCTGTCCTGATGGTACAAAATCTCGTAGGCCACCACTTTTTCGTCCTTATTCATGATGGGTTGACGGGCCATATATGCATCCATGCAGTTTTTCCTCCTTGCTATTCGTTATCACTTGGGACTGATTCCAGATTATTCGGCTTCTGACCAATGAATACAGATTTCATCTCTTGCAAACAACTCTTGCAGATAAGGAGCCTCCTCACCGTTTACCGTCTGCACTAAATTGCCCTGAGGATTTTGCGTATCAATATCCACATAAGAGAACATATCAACAAAAAAGTGGGGCATACCGTCGGCCTTAGGCGGCAGGTACATGGGCTGGCCGTTGAGGTAGACAAAAAGGCTGCCCTTTTTCTCATCAGCCGTGCCATCAGACCGGGGTGCTGCTGCCTCTGCCCCGCCGTCCGCGCTCTCGCTGCCTGCCGCACCGGCGGCTGCTCCGCTTTCTGCTTGGGCCGCCGGCATGGGGGCTGGCTCTGCATCGCTTAGGCTTACCGCCGCAACCTCGACGGCTATGGATATCTCAGCCTCGCTGCCGGCAGCGGAAAAATCTTCTTCCTCCTCTTGCACCGGGGCTTGAGCCGCTGTCTCATCGACTGCCGCTGGCTTATCCATAACTTCAACGGCCAATTGTATACTCTCGTTCTGTTTTCTTAACCTGGTTTCTATATAGTCTCCCTTGTTCAACGTATAGGTGCCGGATTCCTTCTTATCGTTAATGAAAATTTCATATAATTGCAGATTTATTTTTAAATCCTGACACAAGTCATCTAAAGTGCCTATCGTCTTGCCTTTGATGCTGTCCATGGAGCGGATCAGCTGCCCCGGTACGGCCGGGCGGCCATTGACGTAGACCGTGGCGCCGGCAGAATAATTAACACCGTTGATCATTACCGGAATAATATTGATTGTATCCATCAATTCTTCAATGGTAAGACTGGCGTCAGCCCCATTGAGAGCGGGCTGAAATTCAATCCGGTCGCCGGGGCCTACCGCATCGCCTAGGGCCGCCGGCTGGCCGTTGCAGAAGATTACCGCCCCTTGGGGCAAATCTCCCCGCTTGGAGCGGCGCTGGCCGTTGACCTCATAAATCAGGGAATGACCGGCCCGGCCCATGATTTGGCTGTATTTATAGCCCGCCAGCTGCAAAGCGTCCAGCACCGTCATTTCCCAGCCGCCCAAAAGAGGAACCTTCTCTTCGTTCACCATCAGGCTGAAGGCCTTCTCCTTTTCCCGCAGGCTGGCCGTCAGGGCGATGCCTACAGGAGTGGCAAACTCCGGCCCGAAAACCGCTTCGTCGGAGGCCACCATCTTCTTCATGTTCATGCTGCCGCCTACGGCTACCCGGTTTTCCTCCATACCCAGCTTTTGGGCCACCAACTGGCGCAAATGGGGCACCTGGCTGGCGCCGCCCACCAAAAACACGGCTGCCGGCGGCCTTTTATTGATGCTCAAGATTTTATCCGCCACCACTTGAGCCAGGTATTCGACGACTGTCTGGATCTGGCTATATAAATCGCTGCCGCTGATCTCCATGGGAAAACCCAGGATATTGGCATAGGATAAGGGGGCCTCCTGATCCAGCTTGCGCTTTAACTCCTCCGCTGTCTGGAAATCCACCAGGCAGCTTTCCATAATAGCCTCAGTGATCTCATCTCCCGCCACCGTGGCCATCGTGTAAGCGGAGACGCTGCCTTTTTCGCAAAGGGCTATATCCGCCGTCCCTGCCCCGATATCCACCAAAGCTAAATTCAGCTTACGCAGATCTGAGGGAATGACCACGTTCATGGCGGCAATGGGCTCCAAAGTGAGGCCGGCCACCGCCAGGCCGATTCTGGCCATGGTGCTGTTTAAGCTGTCCACTACTTCCTTGGGCAGAAAAGTAGCAATGACCTTTATGGCAGCCTTCTTGCCTTTATGGCCGATGAGGGTGGAAAATTCATAATCATCCAAACGGTAACGGACCGCCGAATGGCCCACGCACAAAAACGTATGGGTCTGATTCTCCTCCTGCTCCATCAATTGCTCATACACCTTCTGGACGGCGGCAAATTCCATTTTGGCTATTAAAGGGGCGTCAATGGCTCTGCCCCCCGGCACCTCGGCTTCATATTCCGCTTCGCCGGTCTTCAGCACCCGGCCGGCGGCCGCAATATAGACCTGGGTCAGCGTCGTGCCTGTCTTTTCCTCCAGCCTTTGCTTCACCTTCATGGCAATTTTCGCCGTTTCCCGGATATCCTCGATCTGGCCGTCTACCACTGCCCGGCTTTGGTATTCTTCAATGGCTACCGCCTCGATAATCAGCTTCTCCTCGCCTTTTTTGGCTATAAGGCCAATAACGCTGCGGGTACCGATATCCAGGGCGAATATTCTCTCATCCGCCCCTTTAGGCACAGCTATTCCGCCGGGATTTTGCCGCAGCTGCTCGCTTTGGCTTTTGCCGCCAATCCTTTTGACCCAGAGGTTAGGCTTAGCTAGACGGTATTTCTTCATGGGCTGACTCCTTCGTTGCGGTTTTCTCTTCCTGCGGGGCGGCAGAGCTTCTTTTTGAGCCCGCACCGGAACCAGACCCGGCGCCGGAGCTGCCGCCGTCTTTGATTTTATTGGCGGTCTCTAATATCTGCACATAAATCGCAGCCACTACCTGGTAGAGTTCCTCAGGAATATTAGCCCCCACCTCCAGCATACACATCATGGAGGCGGCGCTGTCGTCCCGGTAAACCGGGATTCCTCTTTCTTCGGCAATATTGATGATCCGCTCCGCCACTGCCCCGTAGCCGGAGGCAATGACTACCGGCGCCAAATCCTGTTCCAGATTATATTTCAGCGCTACAGCCTTTTTTTCTTTAGACATGAGCCGCCACCTCTCTAAGGCTGATTTTCAAATTCTCAATTTCTTTTTATTATTTCTTTCTTTACAATGCAGACCATATCAGACTTTAACGTCCATTCCCATGCGCTTATAAGGCAGGGTCTTAAATACTTCCATTAAGGACCGGGGATGATCCAGGGTCTGGATCTCCATCTTGCCCAGGCGGTAAGACGTGTGCAGCATCCGAATTTTGGCCGGCAGCTCCTGGCTCAAGCCCCTGAAACGGCTTTCCAGGCCTGGCGGACAATGGAGGGCCAAATCCACCACCTTATCGAAAACCCTGACCTCAGCCTCAAAGCGGCCCATCATCTCTACGTCAATTACCAGCAGCATATGGATCTTCCGGCCGGCCTCCACACTTTGGGCGCCGCCGTCGTCGTCGTAAGGGTTCACCCAAATCTCCGCAAAGGCTTTCACGTCATCCAAAAAAGCCGGTACCACAAAGTGCAGCAACGGCGTAAAATTACAGGGGGAAGACAGCAAGCTGTGGATTATCTTGTCCACCTGGCCCGCCTCGCCTTTGCCGGCCTCATCGTCCACCGATTGTCTCCGCACCAGCTCGATGAGAGCGTTCATCACTTTAGAGGCGGTATCCGCTGCCGCCGCTTTATTTTCCTGAGCTGCGGCTGATCCGGCTGCATCGGCGGCCACCGCAGAACCCTGCCGGCCGGCCTGCTCCAGCATCTGATTTAAAGCCTCGGCTTGCCCTAAGGCATTCCTGCCGGCCGCTCCGCCTTCGGCCAAAAGGGCGGCGTCAGCCTCTTCGGCAGCCGCCGTCTCCTGCCGGCTTTGCTGGTGTTCCCGAAAAAATTTCATCAAAGATTCCACATAGTTGGCAAAAACCATTCTGTCCTCACCGGCCAGCTTCTGCCAAAGGGCGGCGGCAGCTTCGTGAAAAAACTCCATGCTGTCGTTGTGGCGGGACAAATTATAGATGGTGATGGACACCATCTTTTGAAGTTGAGGATTAAAGAGTATGCTCTCCCCCACCTCTTTAAGCACCGCCAGGGTCTCGCCTTTCAAGGAGGCAAACTGGCCGGCGCTGTCGTTTTGGCGAAAACGCAAAGCCAGCAGCTGCAGCTTTTCAGCCAGGCCCTTGCTGGCCCGGAGGTTTTTGACCAAATAACTCAGACTATTAGCCACGGCGTCCAGAATATCGTCCTTGATCAGTAAATTATTAATAGACTTCATCAGATTGACTACCGCCGACTGAATATCGGAACGAGGCTGGCTTTCATTGCTGATTTTGCGGAGGAAATCAAAGAACTCGCCTTTAAACACCGTGGACTCCTGCTCCTGGCGCATCATCTCCTGAGCGATTTCGTCATGGGGCATTAAAAGCTCGTTGAACAAATTTTCTATCTCTTTAGTCAGGGCCATGTTATTAGCCGGCAAGAGCTTGATGATCTCCTCTAGCATAAAAATATTTTTCAGGTAAGTCACCGTCACTCCCGGATCCTTCAGCAGATCCAGCAGTATTTCCGGGCTGTCGGACTCCTTCAGCAGCGTGTTGTTTTGCTGCAAAATATCTTTTTGGTTGAAGGGCTTCATGACCTTGTTGATATCCTGAAGCTGGAAAGGCGAGGTGGGTTCTACAGCCGCTTTCGGCGCTACCTGCTGATTTTTATTGATCAAAGGCGTCGTTATTCTCAATATATCTGCCACGGCCATCCCCCTTTCCGAGCATATTAAAAACCACTATAACATATTTATCATATTATTCATTAAAAAAGCAACATCTACTATTAACATTTCCGCAAAAAACGGCTATAATTTATCATAACCATGAATTTCCTTCGACTCCAGTCAAATATAAAAAGAATAGAGGGTGACAGAATGAGCGCGATCGATCCCGGTATGGAAGCTCTATTAGAAACTTTTGTCTATGAATCCAATACCATGCTTGAGCAATTGGATGAAATCCTGTTGGATTCCGAAAGAGCCCAGAATATCAGTCACGAAAATATTGACAGCATTTTCCGAATCATGCATACCGTCAAAGGTTCTGCTGCCATGATGGGTTTTTCCGCCATCTCCAGCTTAGGGCATGCCGTAGAAGACGTCTTTTTCATTATTCGTGAAACCCCCGATAAACTGACTAAGGTATTCAGCGATCTTTTCGATCTGGTCTTCCAAAGCTCTGATTTTCTCAAACGGGAAGTGGAGCGGGTAACCAGTCCCAATTATGAAGAAGGTGATCCTTCTGCTTTAGCGGAGCGGCTCCATCATCTGTCAGCCGTGATGAAAGGTCAAGCCTCTCTGGACAGTGCCTCCGCTCCCGCCGCCAGGGCTGCCGAGGCCGGCGCCCCCGCCGTCAATGCCGAAGAGCTCCACAAAATCCGGGTCTTTTTTGAAGATGACTCTCAGATGGAAAACATGCGGGCCTTTATGCTTTTGACTCAGCTGGCCAATTGCTGCGATATTCTTGAATCTTTGCCGGCCCATCCGGAAGCCGACTCCTCCCTTTGCGCCGACATTATTAAAAACGGCTTTCTGATCATGTGCCGGCCCATGGATTCTTTAGACGATGTAATTAAGATCATCGAAAACTCCTTAAATATTAAGAGCTACGAAATCATTCATGATGAAGAAAATCCCTCTCAGGCAGCAGAAAGCTCTGATATTGCCGAAGCTAAGGGAGAAAGCGGCGATGCCAAAGCCGGCGCCGCTGCAGCCGCAGGGGGCGGCAAGCTGGCTGCCGCAGGCTCCAAGCAAAGCCTGATCAGCGTCAACCAATCTAAGCTGGATATGCTGATGGACCTGGTCGGTGAAATTGTTACCGCCGAATCCATGGTAGCCAGCAATCCCGATCTTAAGGGCCTTAAGCTGGACAATTTCACCAAATCCGTCCGGGAGCTGAGAAAGCTTACCGATGAGCTTCAGGATGTGGTCATGTCCATTCGGATGGTTCCCTTAACCGGCACCTTCCAAAAAATGAACCGCATCGTCCGGGATATGACGAAGAAGCTGGACAAAAAAGTGGAGCTGGTCACCTACGGCGGCGAAACGGAAGTGGATAAAACCATCAACGATACCATTGCCGATCCTTTTATGCACATGATCCGCAACGCCATCGACCATGCCATTGAATCTCCCGAGGAACGCCTGGCTCTGGGCAAGCCGGAAACCGGCACCATTACCCTCAATGCCCGCAATGCCGGCGGCGAAATCCTCATCGACGTCTCCGACGACGGCCGGGGCCTCAATACAGAAAAGCTTTTAGCCAAAGCCAGAAACAACGGTCTTTTGACGAAGCCGGAATCGGAATACACCGATAAGGAAATCTTCCAGCTGATTATGCTGCCGGGCTTTTCCACCAATGCGGAAGTTACCGAGTATTCCGGCCGCGGCGTCGGTATGGATGTGGTAAGGAAAAATATTGAGAAGGTAGGCGGCTCCATTTCCATCCACAGCGTCAAGAATGAAGGCACCACCTTCACCATCAAAATTCCTTTGACCCTGGCCATTGTGGACGGCATGAATATTTCCGTGGGCGACACTGTCTTTACCCTGCCGATCACTTCCATTAAGCAATCCTTCAATATTACGGATTCCAATCAGGTTCTCCATAATACCGACGGAGCGGAAATGATCCTGATCCGGGGCGAATGCTATCCAATTATTCGTCTCCATGATCATTTCAATATCCCCAGCGAAAGAACTGATGTTATGCAGGGCATCATGATCCAGGTGGAAAGCGGCAACTCCATCGCCTGTCTCTTTGCCGATGAGCTTTTAGGAGAATATCAGGTGGTTGTCAAGCCCTTCCCCACTTTCTTCAATAAGTATAACCTTAAAGGCCACGGCCTTTCCGGCTGCAGCATCCTGGGCGACGGCAGCATCAGTCTGATTCTCGACGTCGGCAATTTAATGAATCAATCCTAATCGGGTATTAGTATAAATACAATTCAGAAAGGTTGTGCCTGTCATGGAAGATACCAAGTATTCAGCAGGGTCGGACGACTTAACCGGCCGCTATCTGACATTTTATATTGGCGAAGTGATTTATAGCCTTCCTCTTGGCCACGTTATTGAAATCATCAATATACAGCACATTACCCATATCCCCGGCGTACCCTTTTATGTGAAGGGCATCGTTAATCTGCGGGGCAAGGTGGTGCCCGTTTCCGACGTGCGTCTGAAATTCGGCCAGCAGGAGCGGCCATATGACGATAAGACCTGCATCATCGTCACCACCATCAACGACATGCAGGTGGGTCTGATCGTAGACAGCGTGGCGGAAGTCGTAACTTTAGACAAAAGCCAGATGGCTGCCCCGCCTCTGGCCGGCAAGCGGATGGGCGAAAGCTATCTCGATTCCATCGCTACCTTAAACGAAAAGGTTATCTTAAATATTGATTGTACAAAGTTTTTCCAGGCCGATATGGCGGAATTATTTGTTCACGAAAATTAGGAGCTGTTTATCATGGATATCACTGCCCAAAATGCTCTGATTCGCATCACCGACGACGAGTTTAAAAAATTAGTGGCTTTTGTTTATCAAAAATACGGCATTAACCTCATCAAAAAACGGCAGCTGGTGGAAGGCCGCCTTTCCCATACCATCAAGGACCGGGGCCTTTCCAGCTTCAAGCAATACATGGAGCTGCTGGTTAATGACCAAAGCGGTGAAGAGATCAATACTTTCTTAAATAAGATCACCACCAACCACTCTTATTTTGCCCGGGAAACGGAGCATTTTGACTTTCTCCTGCGCCAAGCCCTGCCTTACCTTGAGAAAACCCGCAGCCGGGAGCTGCGGATCTGGAGCGCCGGCTGCTCTGCCGGTCAGGAGGCTTACAATATTGCCATGACCATGGATCAATATTTTGGCAGCCGCAAAAACCAGTGGGACACCAGAATCCTGGCCACCGACATCTCCATGAACGTCTTAAATAAGGGCAAGGCCGCCATCTATCCCGAGGACAATATCAAAGACCTGCCGCCTCAATGGAAGTCCCAATACTTCAACCGTCTTCCCGACGGCTCTTATCAGGTCAATGAGAAAATCCGCCAGGAAGTAATTTTTAAGCTTTTTAATCTCATGGACCCCTTTGTCTATAAAAAGCCCTTTGATATTATTTTTTGCCGTAACGTCATGATTTATTTTGATCAGGAAACCAGCAACAAGCTGGTGGATAAATTTTACCAGGCTACGGCGGAGGGCGGCTACCTTCTAATCGGCCACTCCGAGGTTCTGGACAAAGAAGTGACGAAATACCGTTATCTGCGGCCTGCCATCTATCAGCGGGTTCAAAAGAATTAGTACTCTGTGACAGCTTTTAGAAGTCACAAAGCACTCTCATTCCCGGAAAGGTAGGATTCTCCTATGAATATGAAGCTGCCGGTCATACGAGTTTTAATCGTCGATGACTCGCTGCTCTTTCGCAAAAAATTAGAAATCAGTCTGGGCGACCAGCAGATCACGGTTATTGGCAGCGCCGCCAGCCCCAGTGAGGCCATGGAAAAAATCGAGCAGCTAAAACCCGACGTTATTACCTTGGATGTGGAAATGCCTCAGATGAACGGCTTGGAGTTTCTCCGCAAACTGCTGCCTCAGCATCCCATTCCGGTGGTGGTCGTCAGTTCTCGGCCGGAGAACTCCGGGGAAGCTTTAGAGGCCGGAGCAGTGGATTTTCTGATCAAGCCTTACATTAAGACGCCGGAGGATCTTGTCCTGTTTCTCAGCAGGCTGCGCAACATGATCAAGGAGGCCTCCCGCACAAAGATTCCGGAAGCCAGGATTGCGGCGGCAGCCACGGCTCGTTCCGTGTTTTTGAGCGCTCCCATCAAAGCCCACAATCAGGCCGTCATCGCTATCGGCGCCTCCACCGGCGGTACGGAAGCTATTTTAGCCGTAGTTAAAAACCTGCCCGCCACTACGCCGGGGATTTTAATCGTCCAGCACATGCCTGCCGGTTTCACCAAGCTTTACGCCGAGCGCCTTGACCGGGTCTGCCAGATGTCGGCCAAGGAAGCCGAGGATTTTGACCGGGTAGAAACCGGCAAAATCCTGGTCGCTGCCGGCGATTATCATATGACGTTAAAACGGGATGCCAAGGGCTATTATATCCGCAGCCAAAAAGGCGAGAAAGTCAGCGGCCACTGTCCTTCCGTGGATGTGCTCTTTCAATCGGCGGCTCTGGAAGCCGGCAAATACTGCATTGGCGTTATCCTTACCGGCATGGGGGCCGACGGCGCCGAGGGCATTACCCAGCTGCGCAATACCGGAGCCTACACCATCGGCCAGGACCAGGAAAGCTGCGTCGTTTACGGCATGCCTATGGAAGCCTTCAAAAAAGGCGGCATCTCCAAGCAACTGCCCTTGAATCAGATCGGGGCGGAAATCGTTTATCAGCTGGGCAAAGGCAGTGCCAACGCTTGAGGTTGATCAGGCCAATACAATAATTATCATAACGCTTTACTATCCTGAGATAGAAAGATTGCCTTAAAAAAAGCAGAAGTCCGCCTGTTAAATAGGCAGCCTCCTGCTTTTTTTCTCTGTTTTTGCCCTTAAATAGCTATCTCCAACTATTTTATTTTCAGCGGCCTTGATTGTTCGGGCAATCTCCAGCACCTCTTGTGCTCGCTCCTTTTGGGGGGGCAGTTTCTGTTCAATTTTTTCGTTTGTGTGCAGATTCCCCTTTGCATTTCATATACAAACGTAATTTTTGTACACCCGGCCTCTGCTAATTGCATACAAACGTAATTTTTGTACAAACAGCTCCCTGTCTGACCATATCTCTGTCTACCACATACCAATAGGCGCCTTTTAGTGGATTTTACTTCGACAAACCCTTATATACAAATAAAAGACCCTTTTTTCAAAAGGCCTTTTTCTTATTCTGCCTTATATTCTACCAAACCCATTCGCCTTTGCTGGCGGATTTGATCCGCATCATACCGTCATCGGCAGTCAAAAACAGAGTACGGCCATAATCCTTGCCCGTATCCTCCGCAATGATAGGAATCCGCTGGCGCATCAATTCCATTTTAACAGCCTGGGTATTGCGCTGACCAATGTTGGCAATGGAGGAGTTGCTTAAGCCGGAGAACATTTGGGCGCCGCCGGCGATCTTGGCTTTCAGCAGCACCCGGCGGCCGCCGGCCGCCTCCATTTTACGAATCAAAAGCTCAATGGCCGTATCGGCAAATTTAAACGGCTGATGGGCGGAGCTGGGGGCTTGACTGACGGAAGGCAGCATGATATGGGCAAGACCTGCCAGCTTGATATTAGCGTCATATAAACAAATTCCTACACAAGATCCTAAAGCATAAGTAACCAACACATCAGGCGCCTGGGCAATGTTCAAATCCGATATGCCCACGGTTATAGTACGACTCATAATTCCAACCCCAAATTCGTCATGATTTTTGCCAGAGAATCCATTTCCGGTATCATCAGAATGTGGCTGGAAGTCTTATTGTCATTGGCCTTCTTGTCGAACTCATCCTGAATAAAGATAATCTTATCGCCGATATTGGCAAAGTAAATGGCCGGTACGCTGAGTATGGCCCCTACCATATCCACGCAGAGATCGGGAGGGGAAATATTGATATTCAGGCCGGTCAATGACGCGATGGCATTGACGTAAGAAGCAGCCATGATATTGCCCACCTCCCGGATAGCCGAACTGCTGAACTCATCCAGGTCGCCGACGTTCTCCAGATCCATACCCGTCAAGGTATTGATCATCATATGGGCGAAATCCTTGTGCAGCAAGAACATGATCATTCCCGTCACATCGCCGCTGAGGGAAAGCAAAAGGCCCACCAAAAGCTCTTCCGGGCCGCCCAGGCTTTCCGTTACCGTATTGTAATCCAGAACCATGACTTTCGGCACGGAGATATCTACCGGTCGGTCAAGCATGGTCGAAAGGGCGGATGCGGCATTACCGGAACCGATATTGCCGATCTCTCTTAATACATCCAACTGAATATCATTCAAATCATCAAGGTTTTTCAATGCCTACACTCCTCTTTATCTTCTCAGACCATTGACGATCTCTTCAATCTGGTCCGACGCCGTTACAACTCGGGCACTGACTTGAAAAGCTCTCTGGGTCCTGATCATCGCCGCCATTTCATCACTTAAATCCGTACCGGACTGTTCCAAGAAACCTGGCGCCAAATCGCAGACGCCTTTGCTGTCCTTTGCTGCCTTGCCGGATTCCTCCGTCTCCAGGTAGCGATTGGCGCTAGCCGCCGATAAGGCATGAGGATTAGCAAAGCGGTAGATACCGATCTGATCCTTCAGGCCTTCCAGATCGTATTGGCCCGTCTCCTTATTTTCCTTCAGCTCAATTTTGCGGCCCCGCAGGTCCAAAACATAAGCGCCGTCAGTGGTGGTTAAATAGGCTCTTTTGCTGCGGGTGCCGATGGCGAAGGCGCCGTTTCTGGTATATTCCTTTTGCCCTTCATTGTCCACCATAAAAAAACCGTCTCCCTGAATGGCAAAATCCAGATTGCCGCCGGTGGGAATGAAAGCGCTTTGACCGGCATGGAGCTGGCTGGCAGCGGCCTTCGTGCCTACCCCTTTCAATAAGTCGGGGGCCGACTTGGTATTCATATGAACGTAGAGCAAATCTTCAAACTGCGTGGTTTGGTGCTTATAGCCCACAGTATTGACATTGGCTATATTATTTCCAATGGTATCCATAGCCTGCTGGTAAGCCATCAGCCCGGAAACTCCTGCATGAAAGGCTGTCTTCACTGGCGATCCCTCCCTCTTCTTTTCGGCTTTGGTTAACTGCAAGTGATACTACACGGCAGCAATTTGAGAAACTGCCTTGCGATTCATATTATCCATAATCTGCAGAGCCGAACTGCAGGACTGGAAAGCTCTCTGGGCCTCAATAAAGGCCGTCATTTCCGTGGTGTAATTCACATTGGAGGTTTCCCTGACGTTCTGATGCAGCCGAAAGCCTTCCGCGGCCTGGCTCTCCTGGCCTGCCGGCAGCTGGTACATGCCGTTGTTCAGCCGAATCAAGGCGTCAGCTTCAGGAGGCGATACGATCTGCAGGTTGCCGATACGGCGGCCCGCTTCGTTATTGACGGTGCCGTCAGCCAAAACCTTAAACTGGGCGTTTTTCACCTGAATAGGGCCGTCCTTGCCCATAACCCGGCCGATACCCTCCAGAATCAGGTAGCCCTCGGCATCCATGTTGAATTGGCCCCCTCTGGTCAAATAAGGCTGCTCCTCATTGCCCTGGATAACGAAATAACCGGGGCCGTCGATAGCGATGTCAAAAGGATGGCCTGTGTCCTGATAGATGCCGGAATGGTGCAGAGTCACCACGTCATCTACCAAGGTGATGGGATTAGCGCTGCCGATAGGCGTCTTCTGGTAGGCTTCTTTCCGGGTCATCAACTCGTGCTCAAAGGTGGTAAAGACCATCCGTTCCGCCCGGTAACCCGGGGTTTCCAGATTGACCAGGTTATTGCCGATAAGATCAATATTGCGCTGCTGGGCCAGCATTCCTGAAGCAATGGTATAAAAACCGCTCAGCATTAATCATCATCCTTTCCATGCAGATATTGGGACATTACCTTATTTAGCTTCGTTAAAGCTGCCGACCTGATGAAAGAGACCCGCTGCTGGCTGACACTGAGTACCTCCCCAATCTCCCGCAGGTTTAAGTTTTCATAATAGCATAAAGTGATTACTTGCTTTTCTTTGGGAGAAAGCCGGTCGATAGCCTCTCCCAGCACCTGCTTTAATTCTTTTTGGAGCAGGTTCCGGTCCACGGTATCCTCACGGGTATTGGTAAAGCCTTCCTGGCCGCTGCTCATACCGTCGATCAGCTCTTCAAAGGAGAACATATCTGCTGTGGCAATTTCCTGGAGATTGCGGTTCAGCTCCTTTTCCGGCATGCCCAGATACTCTGCTAATTCTTTATCGGTAGGCTCCCGCATCAGCTGATTGCCCAGCTCGGCCTGGCCCTGTATGATACTGCGGCGGGCCGTTCTCACCCGGTAAGGCAGCCAGCTTTGCTTGCGCATGTAGCTGAGCATGGTTCCCCGCAGATGCTTGTAAATAAAGGTGCTGAAACTGGCCCCCCGGTCGGGGTCAAACTTATCGATACACCCCATAAGGGTGATAATGCCCTGATTGAAAAACTCTTCCTGCTGAATATTCTGGGGCAACAAAGAACGCATACTGATGATGGTGTTTTTTACCACCGGAGCATAATGCATCACCAGCTGATTTCTTATATTGAGATCTCCCGTCTGCTTATAAGCTGCCATCAGCTCCTCGGGATTGATTTTTTCTTTCGGCGGCTGATGCTCCATCACGGGTTCTATTCCCCCTTTTTAAATGGCGATATTGCCTAAGGATTGGATTTGAACGCCGCTATCAATATCGTTAAAGGATAATACCACAACCTCCGGATAGAATTGATCTAAAAGCTTCTTAAAGTATACTCGCACTACCGGAGAGGTAAGGATAATCGGCGTCTGTACCACCTGCTTCATCTGATTGATTTTTTCCGTGGTAGCGGTGATAATTTTTTGTATGGTATCGGACTCCAGGGCCAAATAGGCGCCGCCGTCCATTTTCTTCACGCTGTTGATAATGATGTTTTCCAGCTCCCCATCCAGGCTCATCACCTTCATCTGGCCGGCTTCGGAGAAGCGGTGGGTAATGGTACGCTTCAAGGCTTGACGCACGTACTCCGTCAGCATATCGTTATCCTTCACCATAGGCCCGTAATCGGCCAGGGTTTCCAAAATGGTTTCCAGATCATTGATGGGGACGCCTTCTCGCAGCAGATTCCGCAATACTTTTTGCAGCTCCGTCGTCGTCAGCACTGCCGGAATGGTATCATCCACGATAACCTCATTTTTCTTGCGCAGATTTTCGACCATTTTTTTGACCTCTTGTCTGGTCAGAAGCTCATGGGCATGGGTACGGATGATCTCCGACAGATGAGTGATAATAACGGAAGTGGAATCGATCAGCGTATATCCTGCCATTTCCGCTTTGATCTTCTTGTCCTCGCTGATCCACTTGGCCGGCATACCGAAAGCCGGTTCGATGGTATCGATACCCTCGATGACTTCTCCTGCTGGAATTTCCGCCGGCTCCAAAGCCAGGTAATGATCGATCAGAACCTCGCCGATGGCTACCGTCTCCCCTTTCAGCTTAACTTCATACTGATTGGGATTGATCTGGCTGGAATCCTTTAAACGCACCGAAGGGATAACCATACCCATTTCATCGGCAAACTGTTTGCGAAACATCACGACCCGATCCATAAAATTGCCGCCGCTATGCTCGTCTACCAAAGGCAGCAGGCTGTAGCCGAATTCCATGCCGATGGGGTCCACATTCAACAGATTATAGACGTTATCCAGGTTCTTATAAAAAGCTACTTCGCTGGTAACCTCCTCTGTCACCGGCGGTCCTTCCGCCGCCGCCTGAGGCACATAAGCCCTCTGCTGCCGCAAGAGAGCTACGCCTAAGCCGATGAGCATTGCGGAGACCATAGCCACCTGAGCCGGTGGAAAACCAATAAAACTGAGAAGGATCATGGATGCTCCGGCGATAATCAGCACCACCGGCTGGGATTTGAATTGCTTGATTACATCGGTGTTCAAATCCGCCTCGGAAGCCGAGCGGGTGACGATCATGCCGGTGGCCACAGAAATCAGCAAAGCCGGGATCTGAGACATCAGACCGTCGCCGACGGTGGAGATGGAATAGGTATTGACCACCATGGCAAAGGTGCCTTCTTTATTGATCATGCCTACCAGTAAACCGCCGATAAGGTTGATGAAAGTAACGATGATGGAGATAATGGCGTCGCCTTTGACAAACTTGGAAGCACCGTCCATGGAGCCAAAAAAATCGGCTTCCCGCTGGATCTTGGAGCGGCGGCGGCGGCCTTCCTCTTCATCAATGGCGCCGGAGCTGAGATCCGTATCGATGGCCATTTGCTTGCCGGGCATGGCGTCTAAAGTGAACCTGGCCGATACCTCGGCCACCCGCTCGGCGCCTTTGGTAATAACAATGAATTGCACCAATACGATGATCAGGAAAATGACAAGACCGACTACTACGTTGCCCCGGATAACAAATTGTCCGAAAGTCTTAATGACTTCTCCCGCATAGCCCTGGTTGGAAAGAATGGACCGGGTGGAAGAAACATTGAGGCTAAGCCGCAGCAGGGTGGTTACCAGAAGCAGAGCCGGGAATATGGAAAACTCCAGGGGCTCCTTTATGTACATGGTCATTAACAAAATGACCAGGGACAGCGATAAATTCATGATAAACATGAAGTCCAGCACCTGAGTGCTGAGGGGTATGATCAGCAGAGCGACGATAGTGAGGACAAATATGGCTACGACGTTATTTAAGATCGTTCTCATGAATGAATGTCCCCCGCCTCCCTGAATTAATGATCTCTTTCCTTAATTGGCCTATCCTTTAATTTGCCTTCTTTTTCTCGCAGATTATAAACAAAGGCCAGAACTTCCGCAATGGTTTGATAAAAGGATTCCGGTACTTCCCGGTCCAGCTCCACTTCCTCAAAAAGACTGCGGGCCAGGGGCCGGTTTTCCATGATATAAACCTCATTTTCCCGGGCCACCTGGATAATGCGCAGAGCCAGATGATCCATGCCCTTGGCCACAACAACGGGGGCCTGATGCTTGTCCGTATCATACTGCAAAGCCACCGCATAATGGGTAGGGTTTCTGATAACCACATCGGCATTTGGCACATTAGCCATCATCCGCTGCCGGGCTGCCGCCTCTCGCCGGGCCCTCTGGCGGCTCTTGATCTGAGGATCGCCTTCCGTCTCTTTATATTCGTCCTTGATTTCCTGCTTGCTCATCCGCAGATTTTTTTCAAATTCCCACCACTGATAAAAATAGTCAGCAGCCGCTAAAATGACAAATATGGCGCCGGCCTTCCAGACGATGGACAAAATCAGACTGCCGGTAAAGGCCGCCGCTTTTGACGCCGTCATATCCATCAGCCGGGGTATCGTTTGCAAGGCATCCCTTAACTCCCCGTAAATGATATAACCCAGGATCAGAATTTTTAATATAGACTTCAGTAATTCTACGACGCCCCGCATGGAGAACATTTTTTTGATGCCGCTTAGAGGATTAAGCCTGTCGCCTTTGAATTCAAAAGCCTTCGCAGCAAACAGCATGCGGGTTTGAGCCATCGTAATGATTATAATACCAAAAGTAGTGACCAGTAAAAGAGGCAAGGCCGTGGTTGCAAATAAGACACAGCCTCCAATAAAATAACTGGAAAGCTCCGCTTGGCCTATTGCCTCCACCCGGGAGCCCATGGTGAAATACTCACTGATATACTGTTGCAAGCTTAAATAAATTCTGGGGCTCATGATCCGGAGGGCGAAAAAAATGGCCAGCAAGGAAAAAATCACGTTGACTTCCCTGCTCATCAAAACATTACCTTTTTTTCGCTCCTCCTGCTTTCGTTTTGGTGTTGCTTTTTCGGTTTTTTCGCCAGCCATCAGGCTCTCCCCCCTTTTGCCGGCTCAAATTTTAGCTCAGGACAGAAAGGGCGCGTTCCATCTGCTGAAAAATAATACCAATATATTTATCGATAAAATCGCTGACCGGCACGGAGAAAGCAAACAACAGGATTAAACCCATAATTACCTTCATCTGAAAATGGATCGAAAAAACATTGATCTGCGGTACCAGCTTCATCAATATACCCATGGTGACTTCTACGGTGAAGGAGGCCGCCACAAAAGGCAAGGCGAGGCGAATCGCTAATGAAAAGGCCTGCAGGAACATGTCGATCATAAAAAGGCTTAATTTCGTATTCAAAACTGCTCCGCCTAAGCCGATGACTTCGTAGGAGGCCGCGGCTAAACGGATCAATACCAGATGGCTGTTGGTAACAAAAAGAAATAACACGAAAATCAAATTAAAAAGGTTGCCGGATAAAGACATTTGAATATTGGCGTTGCGGTCAAAAACCTTGGCCATGGATAAGCCTAAGCCCATATCGATAACGTCGCCTGCCATAAAAAGCATGAAGTAAAAGGTTTGAAAAATCAATCCCCAAACCAGGCCCACCAAAAGCTCCGCCCCGATACCCAGTACCAGGGAAAGAGTATTGCTCAAGGGCCTCATGTCAGCCATTAGGCCGGGACTGATCAGCAGGGATAAGCCCAGGCATAAAGCCATGGTGAACTGAGTGGGCACATTGCGCCGGGCCAATATCGGGTTAAAAGCAAAAACCCCTGCCATCCGGCAAAATACCAGGATATATACCATCAGTTGATTATACGCAAATTGCCAGGTCATCATTTAAATCTCAAGCATCCGCATACAGATATACATAAAAAAGTCCGTTAAACTCGTCATCATCCAAGGTCCGATCAGGATCATCAAAAGAGCAATAGCCAGGATTTTCGGCACAAAGGTCAGGGTCTGCTCATGAATTTGGGTGGCGGCCTGAAAAATAGCAATAATCAGACCAAGCACCAGACTGGTCAGCAGCAAGGGGCCTGCCAGCTTCATTATCGTCCACAGCGCTTCCCGCAGGATGCTGATCACATCACCTTGAGCCATTTTGCTCTCCTTTCTATAAAATCGTCGCTAAAACCCTTCTTGATACTAATCTGCAATTAAAAACCTTTAGTTTTTAATTTGCCGCACAGAGTGCGGCAGTGGGCCTTGCCCACGCAGATTGGCATATATGCTATTCTGCCTGCGCCTTTGGCGCAGTGGCAATCAAGAATTGCCAGATTAAAA
>JAHDPO010000001.1 GCA_018434325.1 Clostridia bacterium
CCCGGATGGCTGATTCAGCCATGGCGGCGTTGCCTTGCATAAAGACTTTTTCTCCCACGTCGATTCCTCCTATGCTTCCTTTACTTCCTTATAGACTTCGATAGCGCCTTCGGGGCAGACTCTGGCACAGATACCGCAGGCAATACAGGCCTCCTGCTTTACCGGCGCCGGCGGATAATATCCCCTTTTGTTGACCTTATCACCGAAGGCCAGCACTTTTTTGGGGCAGAATTCCACACAATACCCGCATTCCTTGCAGCGCTCAAATTCGATTACCGTCCGGTTCATGGGCTTCCCCCTTTCAGTTGTCGGTTTATTTGGAATAATATTCTATTTCACAGGGCAATAAATATTCGTCCAAGCTGTTATATTTTTACCGTACCGTTTAAAAGGTGAATAAAAGCCGGCCGGCGGCGTCATATCTCATTTCTTCCGGCTCTTTTATTCCCCTGACCCTTCCCCTGTCCCGCAGCCGTTCAAACAAAGGCTGGGAAATAGCCAGCCGTTCAAGGCAAAGGGTGTTTTTGATCAGAATAATGTCCAGCTCTTCCGGGCCTTCGCAGCCTAAGGACAGGGCAGCCCCTTCCACGGCAGCCTTATCATGTTCCGCGACACAAGGTATCCGTCCCTGTTCCGGCGCCATGGAAGAAATGCTGTTCAGCGCCGTGGCCGCCAGGTCAATTTTTGCTAACACCTGCCGGGTAGTGATATCCGCTAAGCCGATGCCGATGGCATTGCCATGGGACTCCTCCGTTAAGCCCAGCACCGCGATCCGTCCGATCCTTGGTTTATCCGGTTCCTTTTGCCCCTTCACCATAATCCTGCCGACAACCTTTGTATCCATACCGGTGCCGGAAATATTTTTGCCTATTTCCTGTACCAGCAGCACATCCAATTCCTCCACCGGCAACCCGCAGCTTTCGGCTTTCACCTTCTGCAAAAGCCGTTTTTCGGCGGCCAGGAAATCTTTTGGCCAAAGGGCCTCCACCCCGGCTAGCTCTCCCTGGCTGTTTTCCGTCACCGCAATGCCGAAGGCCACAGGCAGGCGTTCCAGCATATAGCCGGCCACCGATTGAATGGCTTCCGCATAGCCCTTTTTTAAAGCAAAGCCATGGACGGCCCGGCAGCCCCGGGGATTGCCCAGGCCGATAGCCAGCATTTTCAGCAGACCGCTTTCCGTCTCCCCGGAAAAATCCGTATGGTACTTGATCCTGTTCAACAATACAATTTGATCCGCCGTCTCATATAAAGGATTGATGTATACGGGGCAGCCGTCGCCGGTAATGCCCAGCAGAGTGCTTTCAGCGCTGCAAACCACCGGGGCCCCCACCCCTTCCTCCGTTATGCCCAGATCTGCCAATATGGCCTGCTGGCCTGAAGCCCTGCCGCCCCCATGGCTGCCCATGGCCGGGAAAATCACCGGCTGGCCGCCGGCCTCCCTGATCATGGCCGCCGCTTGCTTGACTAACCCAGGAAGCTGATGGATACCCCGGCTGCCCACAGCTAAAGCTACCCTTTGCCCTTTCAATTTGGTTAGGCTGCCGGAAAGATTGATTACGGCTTGCTCCAAGGCCTTGCCTCCCTCTGGCAAGCAGGGAGAAAAAGGCGCTATTCGCTCCGCCAATACCAGTTTTACCGCCATGCTTTGCCACTCCTCAGAAACAATTTTTTACAGCGTCACACCCCAGCCCGCCAAATACTGCAGCTCCTTCTGCGGTCATGATGCGCAGAATTTTTCCGGGCAAGGTTGATTTCATTATCTATCCCTCCTCTTTATCGTTCTAAATATAGGCATGCCGGTCTATTCACACAATAATATATTCACACCCTTTTGCTTTGTCCTCATTTTATTTCAAAAAAATTCTTTATAGATTCTAATATTTAACAGAAATTGGGGAACAAAAAGACAAAGTATGTTTTAAAAAACTTACTTTGTCCCTCTGCTTACAAGAAAACTTATAAAAAAACACCGCCAGGATCTTTTTCTCCCGACGGCGCCTTGCTGTGTGCGGCAATATAAAATTCAGCGGAACTTAAGACGGGCTGCGTAAATTCTTTTCCTGATAGCCCAGAATTTTGGATATTTTGCCGCTGTATTCCTTTAAATATTCCAGCGTTTCTTTGATTTTATTCTCATTGATCCTGGCATAAGGCGTGCTGACGCTAAGGGCGGCAATAATCTTGCCCGTATAATCCCGAAGAGGCATTGCCATGCAGTACAAACCGATGCAAAATTCCTCGTTATCCACCGCATATCCTTGTTTTTTTGTTTTTTCAATCTCCTTGATCAAATCCTCCACATTGGTGATGGTGTTATGGGTCAGCTTTTTCAGCCGGCCTCTGTCCTTATCCATCATGGCGCGGATAACCTCTTCTTCCAGCTCGCTGATCAGTATTTTGCCCAATGCTGTGGCATGAAGAGCTTCGTGCTCACCGGGCTGCAGGTTTACCCGCAGATTCTCGGCGGAGCCCTCAATTTTGGAGATGATCACAACCTCGCTGCCGCTGATCACTCCTACATTTACTGTTTCCTTCACCCTCTGGCTCAATTCGATCAAAAGCGTATTGTCCAGATTATAAAGCTGGTTTTGCCTGGGCACCACCTGACCGATATTGTACAGGGACCAGCCCAGACGATAACGGTTAGTTTCCTCATTCTTGTCAATAAAACCGTAATATTTTAATGTCTCCAATATCCGGTGAACCGTACTTTTGCCTAAATCCAATTTGCGGCTAAGTTCGCTGATTCCTACACCTCGATTGCTGCTGTCCTGGGATAGTACTTCAATAATTTCTAAAGCTTTCATTACAGTCAGCACAGGGTATTTTGGCTTATCCATAAATAAGTCACTCCATGCACTTTATTTGTTTTCTATCATAGCATTGGTAGAAACAAAAAAGCAAGAGTATTTATTATATTTTTCTAATTATAGGAACATTTCCCTTAATTATTTCTAAAAAGAAGCTTGCCCCCGGCTTACAGGGACAAGCTTCTTTGGCTTACAGCGACTTGTTGTTATCCAATTTCTCTATGGTAAATCCGGTGTAGCCGTAAATGGCTGAGACAATAGGCGTAATATAGCAGAAGAAGGCAAAGGGGGCATAGGCGAAGGCCGACACGCCCAGGGTCGAAGCCATAAAAGCGCCGCAATTATTCCAGGGGATCAAAGGCGAGGTTACCGTGCCGCCATCCTCCAGGCATCTGGAGAGATTCTTCGGGTGCAAGCCCTTTTCCGCGTAACGCTCCCTGTACATGTTGCCGGTTATCACTATAGAGAGATATTGGCTGGCCGTAAGAATATTGACGGCTATACAGGTAAGCAGCGTGGCCAAAATCAGAGAGCCCGTACTGTTGGCCGCCGCCAGAACTTTATCGATGATAACGTCTAACATGCCGGTTTTCTGAACAACGCCGCCAAAGGCCATGGCTACAAAGATCAGGGTTATTGTCCAACCCATGCTGGACATGCCGCCGCTGGACAGCAAACTATCCACCATCTCATTTCCTGTCTGAGACGCATAACCGGAAAACGATACTTTGATCACATCGGCCAGACCGGCGCCTTGTATAAGCAGAGCGAAAACAGCTCCCAAAAAAGCTCCGGCAAACAAGCCCGGCAAGGAAGGGATCTTTTTGATGACCATTGCGATAACCAGAATAGGCGGTATCAGAAGGATAGGCGTGACGGTAAACTTATCGGCAAGCAAAGCCATGATTTCATTGAGGCTTGTAGGATCTATGGAATTATTGCCATATTTGAAACCTAAAACGGTGTAAAGAACTAAAGTGATCAACAGACTCGGCGTAACCGTATAGACCATGTGCTTGATGTGCTCAAATAATTCGGAACCTGCCACGGCCGGCGCCATATTCGTCGTATCCGATAAAGGCGACATTTTATCTCCAAAATAGGAGCCGCTTATAATAGAGCCGGCTACCAAAGGCAAAGGTATGTTCATGGTTTGACCTATGCCCATTAAGGCTATGCCTACGGTACCCACCGTACTCCAGGAGCTGCCGGTAGCCAGGGCAACAATACCGCAGAGAATACAGGCAATCAGCAAAAAGGCTTTTGGAGAAATGATCATCAGTCCGTAATAAATCATCGAGGGAACCACGCCGGATAAAATCCAGGTGCCGATCAAAGCACCGACGATAAGCAATATAGCTATAGCCTGCAGCGAAGAAGCCATTGTCTCCAGAATATATTTTTCAATATCATCCCATTTGTAGCCGGCTTTTACCGCTACCAGAGCGGCCACCGCAGTAGAAAATACGATGGGGATATGAGGCCCGGCGTCTAAAATCCTTAATGAAATGTAAAGACAGCCGACCAGAGTCACCAAAGGAATTAATGCTAAAATCAATGATATCTTTTTGCGCTCCGACATATAATTCTCTCCTTCTTACTTTAGCGGTATTTTCGGTATTTAATTGAATATTTCCAGGGCTTGCATAAAATCGTTAATCAGATCATCGGCATTTTCAACGCCCACGGAGACCCGGATCATGCCCGGCGTTATACCCCTTTGCCGCCGGATATCATCAGGCACATTATAATGGGATGAAGTAACGGGATGGCTTAAAGAGGTCCGTATGCCTCCTAAAGTAGGAGCATAATGAGCAAAATGAAGGCGTTCCATAAACTTATCGATTTTTTCCCTATCTTCGGCAACGCAAAAGCTTAGCATAGCGCTGCAGCCTTTATCGATAAACATCTCGTCTGCCAGTTGCCTTTGGGGATAATCCGCTAAACTGGGGTGGTTTACCGTGATTACATGCTTATTGGTCTGCAATGCTTTAGCCAGCTTTGCCGCCGTTGCCATCTGCTTGGGCACCCGCAGCTCCACCGTATGCAGACCCCGATAAATCAGCCAGGAGCTGAAAGGATCGCCGGGGGTACCGCAGAGCATGGAAAAAGGCTTGATTTTATCGATTATTTCTGTTTTTGCCGTAATGGAACCTCCCATGGCATCGCTATGGCCGTTAAGGAACTTGGTCAGGCTGTTCATCACCAGATCGGCGCCAAAATCCAGGGGACGAATAGCCAGCGGGGTAGTAAACGTATTGTCCACCATCAGTAAGCCTTTTGTTTCATGAATGATTGCCGCCAGAGACTTCAAATCCGCCAAGGCTAATGTGGGGTTGCTGATCACCTCCGTATAGATCATTTTTGTTTCGGGACGAATTGCTTTTTTGACTGCAGCCAGATCTCCTAAATCCATAAACTCTACATCAATCGACATTTTGCCCAATACCTTGGTCATGGTTTCAAAGGTTTCCCCATAAATGTCGGCATTGCAGATCACGTGATCTCCCGGCGCCAGCAGCGCAATCAATGTGGTGGTAATGGCTCCCATGCCGGAAGAAAAGATCAGAGAACCGGCGCCGCCCTCCAGATAACTGATAGCCTGGGCCAGCACCGTCCGGTTGGGGTTGGCGGTTCTGATATAGGTATAGCCCTTTTGCTTCGTTACCTCCTGGACTTCACTGAGGCTATCCGTCACAAAGGCCGTCGTCAAAAAACAGGGTACTGTTTCCGGCTTTAGCCCAAGCCCCGGAATCCTGCCGCCCTCGTATAAGATTTCCGACTCCCTTGTATATCCTGTTGCATCCTTCATTGTTTAGGTCAGCTCCTTTTCCATGCTATTGCGCAGGGTTATCCTATCATTTCAGTTAACTATAAAGTCAATGGGGACAAACCTCAAAAAACAGAGAATATTCTTTTTTATTTTTGCTGTTTCTTGTACCTTGCCTGCTTTGCACAGGAGCTTTTTCCGATAAAAAACCCGGCCTTTTCCCTCTTCTGCCAAGGCCGGACGGCTAACCTTATAGCAAGCTATAAGGCTGATTCTCAGTAAAGATTAACCAATTGAATTCATTTGTTTCCTGCGCTAAAATAGGCTTGACTTTAACCCACGCTGATCATTTTTGGCTTAAGGAGGCCTTTATGAAGGAATTATATTTTATCGGTGAAGTCTCATCTCTTTTGGGCATCTCGGCTCAGACTCTCCGTTATTATGACAAGGTAGGTTTGGTTCAGCCGGCGGTTATCAACGAGCAAACGGGCTACCGCCAATATACCTATGACCAGATTCACTTCATTGAGCGGATCAAGTACCTTCAGCACCTGGGCCTTAGCCTGACGGATATTCAGAAGGCCTTAGCCAGTTCCAACCCCAAAGATCTGGTGCAGGTTCTCAATAATCAAAAATATTCTTTACAAGCTAAAATAAAAAAATTGCAGGAAATCGAAAATTGCATCGATTGGTATGTGGAATATTATCAGCACATCGGAAAAAACCACTATCCCGATATCCCTTTCAAGGTACAAGAACCGGAGCGCCACATATTGGCCGCCCCTTTTTTCCCCGGCGACTCCACCTATGGTTCCGCAGGCTACCGACTGACCAAAGAAAAAAGCAAGAAAGAGTTCGAGGAAGTCTCTTTCTTGCGTCAGGTCGGTTATATTTTAGATTTTCAGGAGCTTTTAGAAGGCAATATCCGCCCCCAGGCTTATTTTGTCTACCTGAAAGATAAGCCGCAGCTGGATCATGCTTTTATTCGCAGTATTCCCGCCGGCGAATACTTATGCTTTCGCGGCAAAATCCTCACGGAAGATTTCCAGCCCGGTTATATCCGCAAATATTTTGAAAATGAAACCGGCAATAACAAGAAGGCGACGGACCGGCTTGCGGATCGCCTTGTCGTTGCCAACGAATATGAGGATAATTTCCATCAATTTATGGAATGCGTATACGAAATACAAATATTGCTATAAAAAGGGAGGCAGATTCTTTCTGCCTCCTCTTCATTTTTTATTTTGGTATTCTTTTCGGCCTGTCTCATAAAGATTATTACCGTGGCTGTCAATGGCCACAATAACGGGAAAATCCTTCACCTCCAAGCGGTGAATGGCCTCGGTGCCTAAATCTTCATAAGCAATAATTTCCTGGGAAATAATGGATTGGGCAATCACTACGGCCGCGCCTCCCGTAGCGGCAAAGTAGACCGCCTGATGAGCTTTCATGGCCTCAATTACCGCCGGGCCTCGCAGTCCCTTGCCAATCATTCCGGTTAAGCCTTTTTCAATCAGAAGCGGAGCATAACGATCCATCCGATAGCTGCTGGTAGGACCGGCAGAGCCGATAGCCTTGCCCGGCGGCGCCGGCGCCGGGCCCACATAATAAATGATTTGATCCCGGAGATCCAGCGGCAATTCCTTTCCTTCCTCCAAAAGAGCAACCAATCTTTTGTGAGCCGCGTCCCGGCCGGTATAGATCGTTCCACTGATCAGCACCCTGTCGCCGGCAGTCAGCCCGGCGACCTTTTCCTTTGTCAGCGGCGTTTGTATTCTTTTGGCCTCTGCCATAGTATCTTCCCCTTTCCTCATATTTCTACAGTGCCGTGGCGCACCGCGTGGCAGCAAATGTTTACCGCTACCGGCAAGCCTGCGATATGGGTGGGATACCAATCAATATGTACCGCCAGGGCAGTGGTAAGGCCGCCTAAACCGCCGGGGCCGATGCCTGAAGCATTGATCTGCTCCAGAGCCTTTTCTTCCAAGGCCTGGTAGCGGGCGTCAGGATTGAGAGAGCCCAGCCGGCGCATCGTGGCCTTTTTCGCCAATTGGGCTGCTTTATCCATGGTGCCGCCTACACACACGCCCACCACCACCGGCGGACAGGGATTGGGCCCGGCCAGGGATACCGTCTCGACGATGAAATCCAGGACGCCCTGCTGGCCGTCGGCGGGCGTCAGCATTTTGAGCCGGCTCATGTTTTCGCTGCCAAAGCCCTTGGCCGTCACCGCCAGCTTAACGCTATCGCCCGGCACGATATCCGTATAAATTACTGCCGGCGTATTATCCTGGGTATTTTTTCGGTCAAATAAGGGATCGGACACCACAGATTTGCGCAGGTAGCCCTCGGCGTAAGCTTCCCGCACGCCCTGATTGATGGCCTGCTGAAAATCACCTTCCGTGATATGAACCTCTTGGCCCACCTCCGCAAAGACTACCGCCATGCCGGTATCCTGGCAAACAGCCATCCCCTCTTTAGCCGCCAAGGTATCGTTTGCAATGATCTCTTCCAGTATTGCCTTGCCGATAGGGGATATTTCCTTGTCTTTACCTGCTCTGAGACCGCACAATACATCGTCGCCAATCTCATAGCTGATTTTCAAAAAAAGCTGCTTTACCTTTTCTGTAATCAGCGCTGCCTTGATCTCCCGCATAAGCTTCACCATCCCTTGCTATCTACTCTGTGTCATTAATCTTTATGACTGGCCTATATGACTGATGATATCACGGACTTTTACCATAGGCAACGTTAATTCAGCCCTCGCTGCCATCGCATAGGAGCCGATTTAAAAATAGTGTTCCTATATTAAGAAAGCTATTCCAAAATCATTGACAAAGTAGAATATTTCCGCTAAATTAGTAATACAGTGTTGTATTGCATATCAGTCAAATCTCATATCGTTGTTTAAGGAGGTAATGCAAATGAATCATGTTATGGACAGAGATGGCCTCCACAGAGACACCTTGATTTTGGGTGAAGGCGCAGTCCTCTGCGATCGCCGGGTTGACACGCCAATCAATCCCCCCATCTATCTGTCCACCGCCTTCTGTGTAGATACTTTGGACGAGCTAAAAGAACTGCACAAGGCTCAAGGCTACAGCTATATCCGTACCCGCAACCCCAACCGCAATATGCTCAGCGAGATGATTTCTTATCTTGAGGGCGGTGAGCAGACCATTGTGTTCTCTTCCGGCATGGCTGCCATCACCACCGCCATTTCTGCCAACGTGAAGGCCGGCGACCATATCCTGGCCGATGACACTCTGTATGGCGAGACCATGCAGTTCATTGAGGATGTCATGCCCACCTACGGCATCGAGGTGACCATGACGGACTTTACGAACATCGAAAACGTGAAAGCAAATATCCGCCCCAACACCAAGGTGGTCTACAGTGAGGTTGTGACAAACCCTACCATTAAGATCATCGATATAGCCGCCGTGGCAGAAATCGCCCACGCCGCCGGCGCTTGCTATATTGTTGACAATACCTTTACCACCTCTTTTGTAATCAAACCGCTGAACCTGGGCGCCGACGTATCCGTCAACAGCCTGACCAAGTTCGCCAACGGCCACAGCGACGTCTGCGCCGGCTCCGCCACCGGCAATGCCAAATCCATCGGCATGATCTGGGAGCGGCAGAAATTGGTCGGCGGCATCCTGGACCCCTTCAGCGCCTACTTGTGTCAGCGGGGCATGCGGACCATGGATGTCCGTCTGGAGCGGCAGTGCAGAAATGCCGTGGCTCTGGCCAAGGCCTTAGCCTCCTGCCCCTATGTCGAGAAGGTTCTGCATCCCAGTTTGGAAGACCATCCCCAGAGGGCAACCGCCCGCAAGCAATTCAAGGGCGATGTCTGCGGCGCTATGCTATCCTTCTATATGTCTGAGAATTGGGAAAAGATCAACGAATTCATGGCTAAACTGCGAGTACCCCATTACGCCATGACCTTGGGCGGCTATCGTACCTCCTTGTCCTATCCCATTATCTCCTCGCACTCCGGTGTACCCAAAGAGGAGCGGGAAGCTTTGGGCATTACCGAAGGCATGATGCGGATCTCTGTCGGCATGGAAAACACCGAGGATCTGGTCAGCGATTTCCTGCAGGCCCTGGAGGTTTTCGGCAAATAATCAGGCAGCAACGTCACCCTGCAGCTTGTGGAAGCTGTAAAAATATTATAGTTAGGAGAGAAGATTCATGAAAAGGTTTGTCTCTTTATCCCTGGCGCTGGCAATGTTACTCAGTCTTATCACTTTCGGCCTGGCCGGCTGCGGCGGCGCCGCCGGTACTGCCGGCAGTACTCAAGCTACCGAGGCCCAGAAGAGCGGGTTCTCCTTTAATACCGGTGATCCCGACACCCTGAGCGTTATTCAGAACTTTGACCCCGAGGTCTTCCAGCCTGGCAACAACGACGAACAAGGGTACAACCGTATCGCCCGTCAGATCTATGAGACTTTGTTCATGATGACCCCCGAAGGTGAGGTTACCCCTTGGCTGGCCACCGGCTACACTTGGGAAACGCCTACCCGCATGGTCATTACCCTGCGGGATGACGTTAAGTTCAGCGACGGTTCCGGCTTCACTGCCGAAGACGTAGCCTGGACCATCAACTACGCCAAGGAAATCACCCTTCCCGTGGCTCACTATAACGTCATCACCGACGCCGAGATAGTTGATACCTACACAGTAGCGCTCAATCTCAAGGAGCCCTGCATGACCATGGCTGCCCATCTGTGCAACAGTCAATGCACCATCGGCTACAAGAAAGCCTTTGAAGAAGGCAAGGGCGACTGGCTTGGCGCCTCCGTCGTCGGCACCGGCCCCTACAAACTGGTCAAATACACCCCCGGCGACATGGTCAAGCTTACCGCTAATGAATACTATTGGCGTCAGGGCGAACCCAAAGTTAAAAACATCGACATGCGGATAATCAAAAGCAATGAATCCGCCGCCACCGAAGCCAAGACCCTTAATTATGATATCGTCATCGGCGCCAACACCCGGGAATTCGACGCCATTGACGCTATAGACGGCGTTCACATGGATAAGCATCAGAGTGCCAACACCGTATATCTGCTGCTGAACACCGCCAAGGCTCCCATGGACAACGTGAAGGTTCGTGAGGCTTTTGCCCGGGCCGTCAACATTCCCGCCACTGTTAAGCTGGCCTACGGCAATTTCGGCCAGCCTGCTTCCGCCCTGATCTCGCCCAACATCCTGGGCCGTAACGAAGCTACTTATCAGAAGTATTACGGCGCCGGCCATGACGTGGAAACAGCCAAGAAATTGCTGACTGAAGCCGGTTTCCCCAATGGCGTTGACCTGGAAATCACCGTCGAAAGCACCGATACCCAGCGCTGCGATATGGCTGAGGCCCTGCAGGCCCAGGTTGCCGCCGCCGGCATCAAGCTAAAGGTCAACAAGATGGAATCCGCCCCCATGCGGGAATATCTGGCCCGGGGCAACCATCAGATCTGCATCTATGGCTTCACCTCTTTGACCATGGAAGCCGACGGCTTTCTGGCGCAGCTGCAGCCCGGCTCCTCTGCCCTGGCCCGTATCGGCTATGACAACAAGAACTTCTTCAAGAGATATTCCGAAGGCGCCGCCACCGAGGATATCACCGCCCGGGGCAAGGTTTGGGAAGAGTGCTGCGAGATGCTGATGCAGGACTACACCATGATCCCCCTGTGGCATAAAGCTCTGGGCGCTGCTGTCAGAGACAATGTCAAGGGCTTCTACTGGGCCAGCGACTATGAGCAGGTTTACTACCAGTTCATATCTAAGTAATACCGATCTGCAATAAGGAACCAATGCTGCAGCTTATTTCGGAAGCATCTGAAAGGAAGGTGGGAAAAGTAAATATTTACTTTTCCCACCTCTTTAACCGCCTTACAAAAGAACTTTGGTTTTTTCTATTCTATCTTAAGATAGAGGAAGGGTACTAATATGCTTCGTTATATAATCAAGCGTTTAATTTACATGGTTGTTACGCTGTTGGCTACCGTTGTTTTCCTGTTTACCTTAATGGAATTCGTTCCCGGCGACCCGGCGCTGGTCGTCCTGGGCGAGGGAGCAACGGACGAAAACATTGTAGCCATTCATAAGGAGTTAAAGCTGGACGACCCCTATATTGTCCGCCTGAGCAGATATGTGGGCAATTTGGTTCAGGGCGATATGGGCAATTCCTATAAAACCCGGCAGCCTATCGCTCCCGCCCTGTTTGCCCGCCTGCCCTTGACGATGACTATTGCCGTCTGGGGCATTATCTTCGGTACGATCATCGGACTGGTCGCCGGCGTTGTATCGGCGGTGAAGCAGTACTCCTTGTTTGACCGGGTATTGACGGCTATCTCCTTATTCGGCGCCTCAGCCCCCTCCTTCTGGCTGGCCATGCTCTTCGTCCTGATTTTCACGCTGAAGCTGGGCTGGCTGCCGGCTACCGGCAGCTATACGTTTAAACACTGGATCTTGCCCATTGCCACCATCGGCCTGCAGGCCAGTGCCAGCATTACCCGCATGACCCGCTCCAGCATGCTGGAGGTCATCCGCCAGGATTACGTCAGAACAGCCCGGGCCAAAGGCCAGACCCAGTTTCGCGTCGTCGTTTCCCACGGGCTGCGCAATGCCTTTATCCCCATCCTGACGGTTATCGGCACCAATATCAACGGTTATTTGGGCGGCACCGTTTTGGTTGAATCGGTTTTTGCTATTCCCGGTCTCGGCAACTACGTTCTTGACGGGGTAAAGACAATGGATACTCCCGTTGTGTTGAACGGCGTCGTATTCATTTGTTTTATGTGCACCATTGTCACCTTCCTGGTGGATATGGCCTATGCCTTTATCGATCCCCGGATCAAATCGACTTATGGATTCGGCACAAAAAAATTCAAAAGAGCCCGGCTGGCAAAAGCAATTGAAGGAGGTACTGCCGGATGAGCGTCTACGACAGAAAAAAAGAGTATGGCAATAGCCAATGGGCCCTTGTCTGGATGAAGTTAGGCGAAAACAAGTTTGCCATGGTCAGTTTCTGGCTGATCATTGCCGTGATTCTTCTGGCCATTTTCGCTCCTCTGATCGCTCCTTATCCTTACGACGCCCAGGACTACGACAACATCATGGTTCAGCCCAACCTGCAGCATCCTTTCGGCACCGATCAGTTCGGCCGGGATATCCTCAGCCGCATTATTTACGGCAGCCGTTACACCGTAATCATCGGCTTTGGCACCATGACCGGTTCCTGTATTCTCGGCGTTACCCTGGGTATTTTTGCAGCCTATTATCCCAAGCTGGATAATCCCATTATGCGTTTTTTAGAAATCTTCAGCAATATTCCCGACATGCCTTTGCTGATGTGCTTAGTTATTATCATGGGTACCAGCCTGAAGAATCTGCTGATCTGTCTGATTTTGTACTACACCCCCGGCTATGCCCGCATTGCCAGGGCAAAGGTGCTGACGCTGCGAAACGAAGAATATGTGGAAGCCTCCATCGCCTTAGGCGCCAGTGACGGCCGCATCCTGCTGCATCATATCCTGCCTAACTCCCTGGCTCCCATTATTGTTCGCTTCACCCTCTCTACCGGCGGTTCCATCCTGGAGGCCGCCGCCCTATCCTACATTGGCCTGGGCATCCAGCCCCCGGAGCCCGAGTGGGGCCTGATGATCTCTCAAGGCCGCCAATTCCTGGGTACTTATTGGTACTATTCCATTATTCCCGGTCTTTGCATCGTCTTCCTGACCTATATTCTGAATTACGTGGGAGACGGCCTGCGGGATGCCCTGGATCCCCGATTGAACCACTAATTTATATGTGAGGATAAAAGCGTATGCGAGAAAACGAACTTTTGTCGGTTGAAAATCTCGAAGTCAAATACTTTCTGAGAAGATCAACCGTTAAGGCAGTAAACGGCGTTTCTTTCACGATCAATAAGGGCGAGCGGGTCGGGCTTGTAGGCGAAACAGGAGCCGGCAAAACCACCACCGCTTTGTCTATTCTAAGGCTGATTCCCGAACCACCCGGCAAGATCACTAACGGTACCATTACGCTAAACGGCAGGAATCTGATGGAGACCTCCGAGAAGGACATGCGCAAGATCCGCGGCAACGACGTGTCCATGATTTTTCAGGATCCCATGACCTCTCTGAGCCCTGTGATGACCGTCGGCGACCAAATCAGAGAAGTGATTTCTCTGCATAGCGACATGAGCAAGGCTCAAACTATCGAGCGGGCCAAAGAGATGCTGGAGCTGGTAGGTATACCCGGCGAGCGTTATGGCGAATATCCTCATCAATTCTCCGGCGGCATGAGGCAGCGGGTGCTGATCGCTATTTCCCTGGCCTGCAATCCCAAGCTGCTGATTGCCGACGAGCCAACTTCCGCCCTGGACGTTACCATTCAAGCTCAGGTTCTGGAGCTGATCGCCGATTTGCGAAAAAAATTCAACATGTCCCTGCTGTTGATCACCCACGATCTGGGTGTTGTCGCAGAAACCTGCGATCGCATCATGATCATGTATTCCGGACGTATCGTCGAGTCCGGCCCCGTCCGCACCGTATACAAAAACATTCAACACCCTTACACCGTCGGTTTGTTTAACTCTCTGCCCAGACTGGATATTGATACCGACCGTCTTGAACCCATCAAAGGCATGATGCCCGATCCCAACGATCTGCCGCCAGGCTGCACTTTTTATGACCGCTGCCCCTATGTGATGGAGAGGTGCAAGCAGGAGCTGCCGGTTTTATCCGAAGTAGGAGAAGGCCATTTCGTCGCCTGTTTCCATGCATGCAATAAGGAGAGTTCAAATGGATAACAACGTGATGCTCAGCGTAAAAAATCTCAGCAAGCACTTTCCTACTCCCAGCGGCACGCTGCATGCCGTGGACGGCGTGACCTTTGATATCAAAAAAGGCACGACCTTGGGCGTCGTCGGCGAATCTGGCTGCGGCAAGTCCACCCTGGGCCGGGTAGTGCTTCACCTTCTTCCTGCCACCGCCGGCCAGATTGCCTTTAACGGCAAAGACATCACCAACGTCAGCCGCGGAGAATTGTATAATCTGCGCAGGCAAATGCAGATTATTTTTCAGGATCCCTTCTCCTCTATCGATCCCCGTATGTCGGTGAAACAACTGCTTTCCGAGCCTTTGAAAATTCATAAATTAGCCAAAAGCAAGGAAGAAATGGAAAAGAAGGTCAAAGAAATCATGGATATCGTAGGTCTTGCCAGCAGGATGGCCGACTCCTATGCCCATGAACTGGATGGCGGCCGCCGGCAGCGCATCGGCGTAGGCCGGGCTATTATTCTGAACCCCTCCTTTATCGTTTGCGACGAGCCCGTCTCCGCCCTGGATGTGTCAATCCAAGCCCAAATTCTGAATCTGATGCAGGATCTGCAGCAAGAGCGCAAGCTGACCTATATTTTCGTCACCCACAACCTGAGCGTGGTCAAGCACATCTCTACTGAAATCATGGTGATGTATTTAGGCTGCACCGTGGAGAAAACCAATGCTAAAGAACTGTTCTCCCATCAATATCACCCTTATACCAAAGCGCTGATATCCGCTATCCCCCATGTTAATCCCGATGATAACAGTAAGCGTATTTTGCTGAAGGGCGAGCTGGCCTCACCCATCAATCCGAAAGAAGCCTGCCGTTTTGCACCTCGCTGCAATTACGCTTGTGATAAATGTCACTGCCAGGTTCCCCCTTTGGAAGAAATAGAGCCGGGTCACTTTGTTGCCTGTCACCTTGTGCGGGAGATCAATGGCTTATAATAAAAGGTTTTGAATTATTACTATGGGAGGTTTGTATATGAAACTGATGCATACCAGACTGCCTGATTTCTATGATAAGTTAAAGGCCGCCGTCCGCCGGGGCCGCCCGGAGGCGGAGGTCGCCATCACCGGCATGGAAAATGTGAAGACGGCAAAGCTGGCTTCCCTGCGGGTGGGACGTATTGAGAATAGCATCTATCAGCTGACGAAAGAAGACCCCGGTATCGAAAAGGTGGAGATCTCCATTCATCCCCATCACCCCGAAACCGCCCATACCGTGCTCATTAAAGGCATTCAGAAAGACGGCAGCTGCAAGAAGGCTATTATGGAGACTGTCTATGTGAGTACGCCCGGCGTCGACTGCCGGCTGGCCGGCGTTGATGAAGTTATTGATAATCGGGCCCAGCTGCCCCTGGATGACCCCCGGTAACAAATCGGACTGGAGGAGGAATACAACAATGGCTAAATTAAAATATCGCCTGATACCCGAAGGCGCCGCCCAGGGCATGGTTCCTATTAATCTGGTTTTCATTGATAAAAAAGACATTGACGAGTGCGGTATATTGATGGTTGAGGCCTGCCGCATTATTGCAAAAGAGCTGAATGAACCCGCCGCCATCGACGTTATGGATATGGACGCCATCACCGTCACCAGCGACGGCATCCTGGCCGACGGCGCCGTGGTGGCCTTTGCCTCCGCCGATTATGGCGTCGTCAATCGGGAGTTTGGCTTTTTGGGCGTTTCCGAGATGCCTTATTCGCGCAAGCTGCTGGATGAAGAACCCCACATGAAGCAGTGGGACGCCAATTACCGGGGCAAGCGCCTGTATCGGGGCTCCTACGGCGATGATATGCGTCCCCGTGATCCTTTGAATGAGCGCCAGACCATCACCGGGCGGATCGCCAACAACAACACCGGCTCCGAGATGATGAACGTGGTGGATATGACGGAGATCCTGACTCCCATGTATGGCATATTGGCCGTCATGCGCGACGGCGAGGTCCTGATCGGCCACAGCGGCCCCGTGATCTCTGTGGGCATCGGCATGGTGGTCCGGGAACGGGCCGGCCGCATCTTTGGCTGGGGTTATGGAGCCGGCCAAACGGCTCACGCTTCCGGCGACTATGCCAAGACCATCAAGAGTGACTGCTGGGCCCTCTGCGGCACGAAAGAGGATCTGGCGGAGTATACCATCCGGGCTTTGGAAATCGGCATGATTCCCGGCCGGCACATCGCCTGCTCCCCCGCCAATCTCTGTCTTGCTCACGCCATGGGCCTGCCCATCGATCTGGACGGTATTTTCGCCAACGCCTGGGAAGAGTTGGAGAGCATCGGCATCACCCGGGCTGATTTAGAGAAGCCTTGTGATAAGCCCATGAGCCGGGAGGAAGCCATCGCTCATGCCGCCGAAATCATACCCGGCATCGAGGACGGCAAGCGCTTCAAGGTCTCCGACATCTGCCAGATCCGCTATGCGGAGTGTTAGAAGATGGAACGCCAGTATATTATTGTCCATGCCGATAAGTCCGTTCTGAAAATTTCCGGTCTGGCCATTAAAGGGCTGAATACCGCACAGATCGAAAGCATTCTGGGAAGCCGGCTGAAAACCTCTGTCCGCATCATCGGCGTGACAGGCGACGCCCTTGAAATGGACGTCTATAATATAGATCCGGAGCAGATCCGCCGGGATGAGGCCGGTCTTATCGAGGCCGTATCTCTGGCAGAGGGCATCACGCTGACGGACTTAACGAGGATGGTTTGCAGCGAGAAAATCATTGACGTAGACTTCGACTCTATTCCCGATCAGCCCCTCTCCGCCTGTGCCAAGGAAAGGTGGACAAAATGGCAATGAACCGCATCTTTATCGCCCCCACCGGTGATGAAATCTTAAACGGCATTGTACGGGACATCGACTCTCCGGAAATTATCAGCCAGAGCCTGGCCGCCTTTCCCCAGGCGGAGATAACCCGCATTAAACCTATTCCGGACATTGAACATGCTATTTTGGCGACTATCGAGGTCTTGAAAGAGCAACAGCCCGATCTGATTATTTTCATCGGCGGCAGCGGCGGCGGTCACCGTTTCAGCAAGTCGCTGAGTGCGGACTATACCCACAGCGCTTTGGAAAAAGCCTTGGACGAATACTCGTCTTATGAGATTTACGGCAAAAACGGCCATATGTGGTGCAAGCTGGTCATCGGCAAGCTGGTCATTGGGCAACTGGACATCGGGCAAAAGAAAGATACCATTTTGCTCAACGTACCCGGTCCCTATGTTGAGGCAAAAGCTGCTTACGGGGCTTTTTTAAAAAGCATGACCTCAGGTCTTAATTTAAAAGAAATCAATCGTGCCATGGCCGAGGCGGTGCTGACTTTATACCCGGATCAGACCGAACAGCCGGTATGAGCGGCTGTGAATATGAAGGCGTAGCCTTGCGCATCGCCGCCCGGGACGGTCTGCAGATTGCCGCCGGCGGCATCTGCCAAAAGGGCTGGGGGGCTTATTGGCGGCAGCGGTTCCAACGGCTGGAGCGGCTGGGTCTCCATACGGCCTATGACGTCTGCGACGTGGACCAGATACTGGCCCTGGCGCTGACCAGCCTCAGTACCGCCAGCCTGCTGCTGGCAGGGGCCTCCGCTTATGCACCGGGCCTTCAGAAAACCCGCGGCCTCAGCAGCGGCGGCGTCCTGGGTGATCCCCGGCAGGAAAGCAGCTCCGCTGAGGACAGCTGCCAGATGCTCTCCCACGGCTTTTCCATGTACACCGCAGCCGGCGGGCCGGGCCTGGCCGCCATTGCGGACTTTGCCACCCTGCGGGAGCTGGCCCAGCGGGGAAAGGATGATTTTCTGTACTGCGGCGGCAGGAATTGGCAAGCACTGCTGCAGCAATATCAGGTGGATACCGGCATCCTGGTTTTAGACGGAACAGGGGTTGGGCCAGGCTGCTTATCCGTCTTTTGCCGGGGTTGTCCGGAAACCATTTTGTTAGAAAAGGAGACGTAGAAAATGTCCGGTATTACAAAACTGGTTGAGCATGCGAAAATCCCCCGCTTTGTAAAGGTCCGGCAGTATTTTCCCCATAATGAGCTGGCGGAAGAGCAAATTGTTCGTCTTATCAAAGAGAATTTCCGGCGTCCGGAGCTGAAAGAACGTATAAAAGAAGGCCAGCGCATCTGCATCACTGCCGGCAGCCGTGGCCTGTCCAATATTGTTTTGATCCTTCGGGAATTGGTGAACCAGGTAAAGGCCTTGGGCGCCCAGCCCTTTATCATCCCCGCTATGGGCAGCCACGGCGGAGCTACGGCTGAAGGCCAGCTGGATATCCTGGCCAGCTATCACATTACAGAGGCTTCCATGGGCTGTCCCATCTATTCTTCAATGGAGACGGTTGTCGTCAGCCAGGTCAACGGTCTCGCCGTCAACCTGGATAAGTATGCCGACGAAGCAGACGGCATCATCGTCGTGAACCGCATCAAGGCCCACACCGGCTTTAAAGGCGTCTATGAAAGCGGTCTGATGAAGATGATCACCATTGGTTTGGGCAAGCAAAAAGGCGCCTACCTCGCCCATTCCGCCGGCGACGATAACATGCCGGAGCGGTTGTTCCTCATCGGCAGCGAGATGATCAAAAAACGTAATATTATCCTGGGCGTGGGGCTATTGGAAAACGCCTTCGACCAAACGTATAAAATCGCTTTTTTGCCCGGCGGGCAAATTCCCGAAGAGGAGCCTAAGCTGCTACTGGAGGCCAAAGCCGCCATGGGCAGAATCTTCCTTGACGCCTGTGATGTGCTGGTGCTTCAGAAGATCGGCAAAAACTACAGCGGCGGTGGTATGGATACCAATGTAGTGGGCCGCTCCCGTCTGCCTATCGGCATCAAATCCGAGAGAATGGCTATTTTTGAGCTCAGCGCCGAATCCCACGGCAATGCCACCGGCATGGGCCGGGCGGACGTAGCCACCAGGAAATTTCTTAGCCAGCTTTCCTTTGACGCCACCTATCCTAACGCCGTCACCGACCACGACAGTTCGACCTATAAGATCCCTCTGATTGTGGACAATGAGCGGGAAGCTATGCAAACGGCCATGGCCATTTGCCTGAATATCGATTACGAAAATCCCAGAATTATTATTTTGAAAAACTCTCTGGAAATCGAAGATATCCTGATTTCCGAAGCCCTGGTTCCCGAAGCGAAGCTCCAGGAAAATCTCACGATGATGAGCCAGCCCTTCGACCTGGAATTTGACGATGAGGGTAATCTTTGTACAATGCTTTAAGTGATCTTTCCATAAATATCGTCATAGATGGAACCATAAATTTTTATTTTGGCCGCCTTACAGGTATGAAGACCCTGAAGGCCGGCCCCTTCTACTTTCACCAATAGCTGAAACTCCCCGTCCGGCAGATCCGGCTTCGTATAAAACCAGGGTTTTTGACTGATGCTGCCATCGTGATACGTATGCTCCGCAACCGGCAGCTGCCATAAGCTCCGGCCGGTTTGCTTATCGTCTTGCTTTTTCTCCAGGGCGATGGCTTTTACGAAAACGCCCCGGGTATCGTAGAGCTCCGCCGTTACTTTGTCCGGTCCTGTCAGCACCCCGCCGATGGCCTCAGCCTTGGCGGGTATTTTTGTTTCCCAATCCGTCTGATAGACAGTCTCCACCTGCAAGGTGAAGCCTGCTCCCGCTCTCGTAACCTGGTTAGGATCCCAGCCTTTTTTTCGGGCATAGGGTATGATCTCCCAAGCGCCCCGGCCATCCCGGTCCTCGACAGCCGGCTTTGCCGGATCAGGCAGCCTGCCCTGGCCGGTATAGAGGGTGACGGCAGCAGACAGACTCTCTTTGTAGGGTACCTCCACATAATGATAAATAGGGCTGTTGTAATCCGTGTAAGTGCTGGTTGAACAGCTTGTCCCCGCCGGCGTCGTATGACAGCTGGTGCGGGATCTGGTTTGATAGCCGGCCAATACGGCATAGGTCACTGTCCAATCTCCCTTTTCCTTGACTGCGGCGCAATCGATTTTGGCCGGGAGCCTGCCGATTTGAATATAAGTCCAACGGCGGTTATTGCTTTCGTCAAGATCAAGCAGCCCTTCCGGCGGCTCCACCCAAACCTCGGCCCGCAGGGGCCCCGGCTTTGCCGCTCCCGGCCAGCGATAATCCAGCTTAAGACTGGCTTTGCTCTCAATATCCAGCCGCTGGCGATGAAGAACCCGGCCATCCTGAGCCCAGCAAATCAGGGCCTGCTTCACGTCCTCCTCCCCCAGATTGACCACCTCAGCCTGCCACAGCTGCTCTTGCCCCGGCAGCACATCAGCCGCCGCCAAAAACTCCCTGACAGCCAAATCGGTAGTGACCTCCAACTCCTGCCCCTTGCCCAGATAGGCATGGAGAACACCTGCTCCGTCGGTCAGCAGCAAGTAGTTTTCCCCGATGATGGGCTCCGGCGCTTTGAGGCCGGCGGGAGCATAGGGCAGCATAATCTCTTTAAGAAGTTTGCCCTGCTCATCCATGAACCCGCTAACCGGCCGCAACGTCCCGGCATCCAGCAGCCGGGTATGGCCGGAAGCTTCATAAACCAGCAGGAATTCCCTGTCACTGTCTGCCGGCTGCCAATAGACAACATTGGAACAAAGCTGGCTGTCAAAGGCCAAGGTCAGAGCTATGGCGCCGCTTTCTTTATCGTAGGCGGCCAAAAGGCCGCTTTTGGCGCCGTACTGGCGGATAGGCAAATAAACGTATTGGCTGCCCAGGGCCGGCGAATTCAAATTATAGCTGCCGGCATTGCCCGGCGGCGGCGTCTGCCAAAGCAGCTGAAAACCGCTGCCGCCGGCGCTGTCATAACAGTACAGATGACCCTGCCGGTCCGCCAGATAAAGCCGTTTGCCTTCTGCCGCCGGCGAGCCGGGTATGCCCCTTGGCGTCCGGGGGCAATCCTGCCACTCCTTTTCTGCCGCCAAATCATAGCAGATCAGCAGATTCTCTTCCTCACCGCCGGCGCCGGCAGCGATGTTTTGGGTGGCCACCACCAAATCCCCCACCAAGAGAGGACTGCCGGTAACCTCGCCGCGAGCCCGGCGACAGTAGGTCACCTGACTCTTTAGCCCCTGATCCTCCAAGAGGAAAAAACCGTTATCGGCATACTGGCCGGGCCTTTCCGTCTGATCACCGTTAGCCGTGCCGATAGCCAGCAGAGTTCTGCCCCGGTGATTGACCACCAAGGGGCTGGCCGTCACCCGGTAATGGAGCTCCGGCCGGCCACCGGCACTGAGGATAAGATAATCCTCCTGCCATAAAGGCTCCAGGCTTTCCGGGTCCAAAGCCCAAAGCCGGTGATCTCTGGTCGCCTGGTATATTCTTTCCCCAAATACCGTATGGGCAAAGGTCGGGCTGGAGCCTGAAGGCAAAGGGCTATCACTTAAAACCGGCGATTGGGCTTTGACGCCGCCCTCCATATCCAGCCGCAGAAGACGGCCGCCGGCCTGTACGTAGATGCGGCCGCCGCAGACAATGGGCTGGCTTTCCACTTCCCCACCCAGATCGGTCTGCCATTTTTTTTGAAAGGGAAATCCCGTCTCCGCCAGACTATCGACGATCCGCCGGCTGTTTTGCTGGTCGACGCCAAAGCGGGGCACCGCACCCCGCAAAGGGCCGGCCGCCGGGCCGGTAATCAAGACGGCAATCAATATAACAAACAGGGCAGCAGACATTAACGGACCTCTGCCGCTTTGCTTCATGGCGCCTCCTTCAGCAAAGCGCAAGGCTCACAGCCCTCAGCCAACAGCTGCTTCCAGCTGTCGGGAGGCAGGAGCCGCCGCCAGCCGGGATAGGTATCCTGAATATCCACCAACTGCTCCGGCTCCAGCCAGGCTACCTTATAAGCAAAGGTCTCCAGCAAAACCCGCAGGGGCAAATATACTCTGCCTTCTTTCATCATCGCAGGCACATCCAAAGGATAGCCTCCCGTTTGGCCGCCGGCCTCAATAACCTCATAGCTGCTTTCTCCCGGCCGAAAAATCACCTGCCGGCCCTTTTGATCCGTCACTACGGCCTGCCGATTCTCCTCCTGCCAGCTTACCCGGCATTGCACATATTCGCTTTCCAACAAGGCCCGCAGAGGCACTAAGACCCGGCCTTTTTCCAAAAGCGGCTGCCGGTCGGGAAAATCAACTTCCTGACCGTCCACCCGCACCCGGATACCTTGACCTGCCCGCCTTGCCCCGGCCAACTCCTCCGCCATCCGGGGTGTCAGGCCCGATACTGCCTGGCCGTCGGCTGCCGTCACTCCCCATACGGTATTTTCGTAACCGGGCAAAAGCTGTCCGGCTTCCGCTGAAGCGCCCCTTTCCTGATTTGCTTCTATCGCTGTGCCGCTCTCCCCATTTACATCAGCCGCCGCCAGCTGATTGCCAATAAAAAAGCAACCGCTAAATACGACAATTGCCAGTAAAATACGCCAAGTTCTTCCTTCCATATATCTATTCCCCCTTCCTATTTCATTATTTACCATATAATACCATTTATCTCTATTTCTGGCAAGAGATAAATGGCTAGACTCCAACGAAATTTCTTTCCATTGGAATCAACAAATATTTGGTATATAATGAAGTTAATTGATTTCCAGGAGGTACACCCCATGTCACCTGACTTTTCCCGGCAATTTCTCTTGGCCCTGGCCAATACTTTTTTGCACGGCGTCCTGATCGTCGATCCTTCAGGCGCTATCCTTGTGATCAACCAAGCCTTTGAGGAAATCCTGCAGGTAAAAGAAAAAGATGTCCTGGGTATGGACATCCAATCGGTGGTGCCTAAATGCCAATTAAAGCGGGTGATGGCCGCCGGCCTGCCCAGCACCAATAATATTTATAAGATGAACGGCCGCATCTATAAAGCCAATTATTTTCCCCTGAAAATTGAGGAGGCTTTATTGGGCGGCGTGGCGGTCTTCTATGATATCACCACCACGGAGAAGATCAGCAGCGAATTGACAGCCGTCAATACCTATAAATCCATTCTCGAAACCATCCTGCAAAATGTCACCGAGGGTATCGTGGTCGTGAATAAGGAAGGCAATATTCTGATGTTTAACGGCGCCTACGCCGACTTCCTGGCCATCTCGCCGGAAAAAGCTCTGGGCAAGCCGATTTCTGAGGTTTTTCCCGACAGCCGGGTCACGGAGGTCATGGAAAAAGGCATATCCAATATCAGCATGGTGCAAAAAATCGGCGACCACAATGCCGTCGTCAAAAGCATGCCCATCAAAATCGACGACGAAGTAGTGGCCGGGGTCAGCAACATCTGGTTTCGGGATTTAAAAGATATGCAGCACCTTTACCGCCATCTGTCAAGCTTAGAGGACGAGCTGGCTTACTATAAAGAAGAATTGCGCCGCAAGCAGGGCAGCAAATATACGTTGAACCATATCATCGGCAAAAGTTCCGCCATCGCCACTTTGAAGCATTGGATTCAGACGGCGGGCCGTTCCCCTTCCACCGTATTGATTCTCGGTGAAAGCGGCACCGGCAAGGAGCTGGTGGCCCATTCCATCCACGATTCCTCGGGCCGCCGCCATCAGCCCTTCGTGCGCATCAACTGCGCCGCCATCCCCGAAGCCATACTGGAATCGGAGCTTTTTGGCTATGCCGGCGGCGCTTTTACCGGCTCCCAGAAAGGCGGCAAAATCGGCAAGTTTGAAATGGCCGACAAAGGCACCGTGTTTTTAGATGAAATCGGCGACATGTCCTTTCATATGCAGGCAAAGCTGCTGCGCTTCCTGCAGGAAAAAGAATTTGAGCGTCTGGGCGAAAACAAAATGCGCCAGGTGGATGTGCGGGTCATTGCCGCCACCAACCAAAACCTGGCCCAAAAAATCATCGACGGCACCTTCCGGGAGGATTTGTTTTACCGCCTGCAAGTAGTCACCATCGACATGCCGCCTTTGCGGCAGCATAAGGAAGATATTCCTCTGCTCTTCAGTCATTTTACGGAAAAATACAGCCGGGAGCTGCTTTTGCCGCAGCCGCAGATCACGCCTCAATCCATGGCACTGCTGGAAGCCTACCACTGGCCCGGCAACGTGCGGCAGCTGGAAAATGCGGCGGAGCGGGCCTGCAACCTCTTGGGCAGCCGGGGGGAAATCACCCCGGATATGCTGCCCTCCTATCTGCAGCAGCCGGCCTCTGCCGCCGCCATTCCCGGCAGCAATTCCTTTGACCTGTCTGCCAGCAAGCAGGAAGCAGAAAAAGCCAGCGTTTTGCTGGCTTTGGAAAAAAGCGGCGGCAACCGGACGCAGGCAGCTGCGCTCCTGGGCATCACCCGTACCGCCTTATATCAGAAACTAAAGAAATATCAGATCAGCTGACGGCCCAATCCTATTGCTGTTTTTCGACTCTGGGCACCGTTTCGCCGCCGCACAAAAGTACAGCAATCTGCTGTGCTTTTGTTTTCTCCAGAGCTTTGGCGATAGCCGCCGCCGGTTCCGCTTCGTGACCTAAGCCTACTTTAAGGCAGGTCTCTTTGGCAATGCCTTTAGTCGCCAGGATACAGGACTTGACCGAGAGAATCTTCCCTACCGTCGTCATATTGCCGGCGGCCACATAGTCGTCGACGACGCCTTCCCTGATCAGCCGGTCGGCTTCGGCAAAGGGGATATAGCCGTATTCCTCAATAATCGGATGATCCGGTACGAAGCCTTCCGGACAGGGGGTAATCAAAACCACCGTTCCGCCTTCCCGGCATAACAGCTCTGCATTGCGCAGGGCTTTATTGGCTTGCCAAAAGCTGATATCCGTGGGATAAGATTCGGCAATGACAAGGTCATATTGCTGAGAGGCCTTGACGCATAAGCGCTCTCTGGCAATTCCCACCCCCTGCCGGAAAGCGGTGATGGGATGGCCAAAAACAGCGGCGATCATTTCCCCTGCGGTATTTTGGATCACATTGAATATGGCAGTCAGACCGGCCTCCATGCCCACGGCCTCCAGCTCCCGGCGCATGGGATTGGGGTCTTCTCCCTCCTCACCCGGCCCCGCCGTCAAACAAACCAGATTGCCCAATTCGTCGGTAGCTTTAGCTCCCAGCCAGTGAATCTGATCCGCCGTCAGCTTGCTGGAAACACCGGGCATAACCATTTTGCAGCCGCCGCCCCAGCCGGCCAGGGGATGAGGCGATATTTGGCCCACAGCCAGGATGATGCTGAATTCTTCCAGATGCCTGTTGATTTCAATATCCACGCCTCCCGGTGTTTTTCCGATATGGCGCAGGCAGCTTTTATCATGGTAATCGTGATCCAGCACCTCATAACGCTCCACGATGTCCCGGCCCAGCTTTTGTATTTTTTCCGCCTGGGTCATGGCGCGGTGGGTGCCGTAGGCGATCATGATTTTAATGTTCTCGTCTTTGATCCCTCTGGCTTTGAAATAAGGGATCAGCAGAGGCAGGATCAGATCCGCCCGGGTCTGGCGGGTCAAATCATCGCAAAGCAGCAGCAATCTGTCCGACGGCTTGACGCCGTCAAAAAACGCCGGCAATCCTATGGGGTTTTCCAAGGCCTGACGAATAAGGATTTCCGGATCCGGCGCCGCCGAAGGCGCCAATTCGTAAACATGGACTTCTTTATCTTCCGGCAGCTCAATAAAAGGCTGATCTTCATAATGCAGCTTGATTCTCATTCCATCACCGCTCCTTTGTTGGCCGGGCCTACATGCTTGCTGTATCTGGCCAAATAGCCTCTTGTAAATTTAGGGATAAAGGGAGCTAAGCTTTGCCTTCTTACGGCCATTTCCTCCGGCGTCAGCAGTACATTGAGGGTTTTTTTAGCCACATCGATCTCTACGATGTCGCCGTCCCGAAGCAAGGCGATGGGGCCGCCGTCTGCCGCTTCCGGACAGATATGGCCGATGCAGCAGCCCCGGCTGGCTCCGGAAAAACGGCCGTCGGTAACCAGGGCTACCGTTTCCTTCAAGCCCATACCTACAATAGTAGAGGTGAGGCCCAGCATCTCCCGCATGCCCGGACCGCCTTTTGGCCCTTCAAAGCGCAGGACGATAATATCGCCGGCTTTGATCCGGCCATCGTATACGGCCTGAATGGCTTTTTCTTCGCTGTCAAAAACCTTGGCAGGGCCCTTATGCTGTCTCAGACCGGCAGGAATAGCCGATTGCTTGGCGACGGCGCCGCCGGGGGCCAAGTTGCCCCAGAGCATGATCACACTGCCCTGCTCCAGGAAAGGATCGGATAAAGGCCGGATCACCTCGTCCCGGTAAACTTCCGCACCCTCGATATTTTCGCCGATGGTCTTGCCGGTGACCGTCTGCTCCTCTAAATGCAGATGCCGGCGAATCCTGTTCATCACTGCCGGAATGCCCCCCGCTTCATCCAAATCAGGAATGTGGTAAGGCCCGGCGGGGTCGATGGGGCATAAGGTGGGAACTTGGGCGCTGATTTTATTGAACACCTCCAGAGGCAAGTCGATTTCCGCTTCATTGGCAATAGCCAGCAGGTGCAAAACCAGATTGGTGGAACCGCTGATGGCCATGCCTACGCTGATGGCGTTTTCAAAGGAGCGCTCCGTTACGATCTGCCGGGGCGTGACGCCTTTTTCGATAAGGCGGCAAACCAGCTCCCCTGCCTGCCGGCAAAAGCGCAGGCGTTTGGAACGCATAGAGGGCGTCGTCGAAGAAAAGGGCAGGGATAAACCCAATGCCTCGGCCAAGGCAGCCATGGTGCCAGGCGTATACATGCCGGCGCCGTCTCCGGCGCTGGTCAGGGCAGCTTCCTCCATTTCATGGACTTCCGCCTCGGTGATCTTGCCCGATTTGTATTCGGCTACCGACTCCATAACATTGGTAAAGCTGACCGGCTTTCCTTTAAACGAGGCCGGAATCATGCTGCCGCCGTTGATCAGCACCGCCGGCAGGTTCAGCCGCATTATCGCCATCATGGCTCCGGGTATCGGCTTATCTCCCGAAGCCAAAATCACCATACCGTCCATTCTGTGGGCATTGACCAGGGTTTCAATGGAATCGGCGACAATTTCCCGGCTGGGCAATACATAGTGCATGCCTTCATGAGCTTCCGTATAACCGTCGCTGACGGCGATGGTGTTGAATTCAAAAGGTATGCCGCCGGCGGCCAGGACGCCGGCCTTGATCTGCTGGGCCAACGCATTTAAATGGGCATTGGGCAAAGAGGATTCGTTCCAGGTATTGACCACGGCTACAAAGGGTTTCTGCAAATCGGAGCCGTTAAGGCCCAGGGCGTGAAGATAAGCCCGTTGAGGGGCTCTTTCGATTTTCTCTATAATCTCATTGCTGCGGTATACCAATCTTTTTCCCTCCTTAACGTGTGGTTATCGCTTTTCATTAAAAGCACTGCAAAATATATGCCAAGGTCTGGTTTTCACAAAACAGGCCTTTTTCTCTCGCTTTTTTTGTTAATAAGTTGATTATAACTTATTAATAAGACGTTTTATACTCAATCGGTCAACGGTGACTTTGCTGCCCGGGATAGGCAGGTGAGAGGATTGGACGGAAAACCCTTGATCCCGGCTGACGTCTTCGGCTCTGGCATGATTTTTGCTGATATGATGATCAGATTGGCCAACGAACAAAAAAAGGAGGGAGTTCATTGATTACCGTTATCGTACCTATTTTACTATTGCTGCTCATTGTGCTGATTCCCAAGATCCCTTATATCGGCGGAAGCGTGTCCGTAGCTCTGATCACAGCCGGCATAGCCGCTCTGATCATGGGCGGTTTCTACAATCCTGTCAGTTGGCTCTTAGCCTGGATCGACGGCGTCGACCGCATTGCCTGGGTCATGCTGCTGGCCCTTGTAGGCTGTATTTATGCGGAGACCCAAATCGAAATCGGTACCCTGGATACGGTTTTACGCAGCTTGCGGGCTAAATTCGGCCATTCTCCCCGAGGCCTGGTGGCCTGCACCATGATCGCTCTGGGCCTGGCCGGCGCTCTTTTGGGCGAAGCCATTGCTTCTGCCACCATCGTCGGCATCCTGGCCGTCAAATCCATGGATGAGCTAGGCTTAAACGGCGACCTGATCTGTGCGATCTTAGTCATCGGCGGCAGTATGGGTTCCGTCATGCCCCCCATCAGCCAGGCCATCTTCCTGTCGGCCTCCCTGCTGAATGTGAATCCCGACGTAGTCGTCAGCCACGCCTATATCACGGTGGGTATTGGTATTATCTTTACGATCAGCTTCGTCTGCTTAGTCTACATCAAAAAGGATTTGAAATTTGATGAAAGCCTGATTCCCAAGGAAACCGCTTGGGAGATCCTCAGCAAAAACTGGATCACCCTGGTCCCTCTGACCATTCTCACCATCCTGATTGTTTTCCGTTCCCTGCCTATCGAATCTCTCAAATTCGACTTAGTGCCTTCTATGCTGAATTTGATCACTATCGGCGGCAAACCTTTCCTGACCTGGCTGGGCGGCATTCTTATCTTGAAAGGCTTCACCAACGGCATCGTCCTGACCATGCTGTTCGTCTCTATCCTGACCTTATTCTTTAAGGTCGTCAGGAAAAACGTCAAAGGTATTTTGGTCAGAGGCTTAAAAAGCGTTTGGGCCTGCACCAGCGTGCAGCTGGCAGCGGCAGTCATGCTGGGCGGCTTCTATGCCGGCGGCCAAATCGAAGCCGTTAAAGCCTTTGCCCAGACCCTCAATGCCAACGTCATCAAAATAGGCGGCGCCGCTGCCATGTCTTTGATGGGCATGCTTACCGGTTCTCAGGCTACTGCCCAAAATACGATTTTCAGCTTCTTCGGCCCCATCTTGATGGATATGGGCTACACCGCCGGTCAAGCCGGCATCATCGGCTCTCACATGGCCGCTGCCGGACAAGGCCTGCCGCCTGCCGACCTGGTTACCTTTGCCGTAGCCGGCGTAGTCGGCGGTATCCTGGGCCGCAAGATCGATCCGCTCAAATCTATGCTTTATTCTTCCGTATTCTGCTTCTATCTGATTTTGGTCTCCTTCATTTACCTCTACCTGCTGTAGATGGTCCGAGAAAAACCGAAGCAGCCAGAATAAGTAAAAGCCGGCCAGAATCGGCAAAACCCGGTCAGATCTCATCTGAACCGGGTTTTTGCCCTATCGCCTGATCATGAAAGCCTTTATGGCCTAGTTGAATCTTGCCAGCATGCCGTCCAGAACCTTATTCAGATCCATGGTTACGGCCACGTCGGATACTTCAAATACCGGCGCATTTTCATCTTTGTTAACGCTGATGATCAAGCCGGAATCCTTCATGCCACAGATGTGGTGGGTGGCGCCGGAGATGCCGAAGCCCACATACACCTTGGGCCGGATGGATTTGCCGCTGGTGCCTACCATCAAGTGCTCGCCGCCGGACCAGCCTTCGTCCACCGCCGGACGGGTGCAGGCGGCAGCGCCGCCAAAGATAGCCGCCAGCTTCACCAGCTTATCCCAGTTTTCCTTGCTGCCCAAGCCGTAACCGCCGCAAAATACGATATCCGCTTTCTCCAGGGGCACGCCTTCCACTTCCTTCTTCTCAAGGCTGAGCGCCTTAAGAGGCAGTTCGTTTCGGGGCAGCAGGGACAGATCCATTTTTACTACATTTAACGGCTGAGGCCGGGCCGGGCCCTGAACAAAAATGCCCGGTTTGACGGAGGCCATCTGCGGCCTGTTGTCAGGACAGAGAATCTCGCCCAGTATCTTGCCGCCGAAAGAAGGTACGTCGGCCACCAGGAGCTTGTCGCTGTTGATCCGCATATCCACGCAATGGGCGGCCACGCCGGTGGCCAGACCTGCCGCCACCGTGGGCCCCAGCTGGGAGCCGATGGCCGTAGCGCCAAAGAGGAAGATCTCCGGCTGCTCTTTTTTGGCCAGCTCCACAATCAGCGGGGCATAAAGCATGGGATTGTACAAACCCAGGGCGGGATCATCAGCCAAATAGACCACTTCCGCCCCCTGCTCTGCCAATTGGCCGCAGAAGGGTTCTACGCCGTCGCCCAAAAGCACGGCTCCTACTTCTGTTTCTCCGCCCAACTCCGCCGCCAGCTCACCGGCCTTGGTCAGCAATTCAAAGACCACAGGATCCAATCCGCATTTAACTTGTTCGGCAAAAACCCAAATTTTCTTTTTCATTTGCCGCCCCCCCATTCACAGCTGCCATCCAGATCAATGCTGATACCGCCGGCCCGCAAACGCTGCAGCAGTTCTTCTACAATCTGTTCCGGGTCGCCTTTCAGCACTTCTCCTTTGCGCTTTAAATCGGGAGTGAAAACACCGCCGGCTTTGGTCGGAGAACCGTCAAGACCCAAGTGGCTGTCTTCGACCAAAAGGTCGTTTTTACCCCAAGTGCTGATGGGCTTATTTTTGGCCTTAATGATACCCATAGCGGAAATGAACCGGGGCTTATTGATTTCTCTGGCTACGGCCAAGAGGCAAGGCGTTTTGATTTCCCATTCCATAGCGCCGTTTTCGATCTTGGTTTTAACCCGCAGACGCTTTTCTTCCGGCGCCTCCATGGCAAAGACATTCCAGAGATGGGGCACGCCCAGCCACTCGCCCAATTGGGAGGATACCTGGGCCGTAGCTCCGTCGGCGCTTTCGGCGCCGCAAAATACGATATCAAAGGCGTCCAGCTTCTCAATGCCCTTGGCCAGCGTATAAGAGGTAGCCAAAGTATCGGCGCCGCCAAAGGCCCGGTCGGAAAGCAGTATGCCCTCGTCAGCTCCCATGGCCAAGGCCTCCCGCAGATTCTCGGTGGCATTGGGAGGAGCCATCGTGACTACCGTGACTTTACCGCCGTAGGTGGTCTTCAGCTGTAACGCTGCTTCGATAGCGTTTTTATCCACAGGATTGATGATGGTGGGAATTCCTTCCCGGGTGATCCGCTTCGTGACAGGGTCGATGCTGACCTTGTCGTAATAGGCCGGATCAGGCACGGGCTTAATGCATACAACGATGTTTAATGCCATAGCTCAGATGATCCTTTCTAGGCTTTGAAGTCTGCCAGAGTGCTGCCGGCAATGATCAGCTGCTGAATGTGAGAGGTGCCGCCGGAAGGAATGGAAGCCAAAGCATCCCGGAGGAAACGGCCTACGGGGTACTCATTGATTACGCCATAGCCGCCCATGAGGTCCATGCAGCGCTTGGAAGAGCGGACAGCTGCTTCAGAAGAGAAATACTTGGCCAGGGCAAAATCCGTAGTAGCCGGAATTTTGGCGTCTTTCTTGGCGAAGGCCGCATAGGTCAAATACTTGGCAGCTTCATAATCCGTACGGATGTTGGCCACTTCGAATTGGATAGCCTGCAGCTTGGCAATGGGCTTACCATAGAGGATGCGCTCGTTGGCAAACTTGACGGCTTCTTCCACACAGCCCCGCAGAATACCGACACAAATGGCGCTCATGCCGGCCCGGCCGACTTCGCCGATGGCTGCCATGCCGATTTTGACGCCGGCTCCTACTTTACCCAGCACATTGGCTTCCGGCACCTTGACGTCGTCCATGATGGTGTCGCCGGTGATGGAGCCTCTCAGGCCCAGCTTGTTTTCGTGGCGTCCCGTGTTAAAGCCGGGGGTGCCTTTTTCGATGATGAAAGTGGTAATCATGTTGCGGCCTTTTTCATCCTGGCCGTTAACGGCCGTCACTACATTGACGTCGGCCTGGTGATTGGTGATGAAGCATTTGCGGCCGTTGATGATCCAGAAGCCGTCCTCCAGCTTGGCCGTGGCCTTCTGTCCCGTGTAATCGGAGCCGCCGCCGGGCTCGGTGGTGGCCAGGCCGGCCAGCTTCTTGCCGGCGCAGCAGTCCGGCAGATATTTTTGCTTCTGTTCTTCACTGCCGGCGTCCAGGATAGCGGACATGCCCAGGTGATGGGTCATTATGGCAATGGCCAGACCAGCGGAATGACGGGCGATTTCTTCCAGGCAAATAGCCCTTTCAATGTAGCCCATACCGGCGCCGCCGTACTCTTCCGGTACGAAAATACCGCAAACACCCAGCTCACCCAGAGCCGGCAGCAATTCGGCAGGAAAATGGTCCTCTTCATCCCATTTGGCGGCATGAGGGGCGATCTCCGTTTCAACAAACTCTCTGACGGCTTTTCTGAGCATTTCCTGCTCTTCGGTAAATTGGAAAAATTGCATGTAAATCACTCCTTAATTTATTTTTAATTTTATTGTACAACCAATTTATGTAAAAACAAAACCCTTTTGGTTTTATTTAAACAAATTGAGTAATACGCCGGCGGCTACCGCCGAACCGATAACCCCAGCCACGTTGGGCCCCATGGCGTGCATCAGCAGGAAATTCTGCGGATCCTCTTTTTGGCCTACCACCTGGGATACCCGGGCCGCCATTGGTACTGCCGATACGCCGGCCGAACCGATCAAGGGGTTAATCTTTTTGCCGCTGAGGTAATACATGACTACGCCCAGCAGGACGCCGCCGGCCGTGCCAACCCCAAAGGCAACCAGGCCCATGACGATAATACTGATGGTTTTAGGGCTTAAAAAGGTTTCTGCATTAGCTGTCGCCCCCACCGTAACCCCAAGAAAAATAGTGATGATATTGATCATGGCATTTTGAGCCGTTTCGCTGAGGCGGCCTACTACGCCGGACTCCCGGAACAAGTTGCCCAGCATCAGCATACCCACCAGCGGCGCTGCGTCAGGCAGCAGCAAGATTACGGCAATGGTGACGACGATGGGGAAAATGATCTTTTCTTTTTGGCTCACTACTCTCAGCTGCCCCATGCGGACCAACCGCATTTCCTTCGTCGTTAAAAGGCGCATAATCGGCGGCTGGATGATGGGCACCAAAGCCATGTAAGAGTAAGCAGCCACAGCGATAGGCCCCAGCAGATGAGGCGCCAGCTTTGAGGTCAAATAAATAGCCGTGGGACCGTCGGCGCCGCCGATGATGGCCGTGGAAGCCGCCTCCCTGACATCAAAGCCCAGATATAAAGCCACGATGAAGACGAAAAATATTCCTAACTGAGCCGCCGCACCCAATAAAAAAGTTTTGGGATTAGCAATCAGGGGCCCGAAATCCGTCATGCAGCCGATGCCCAGAAAAATCAAAGGCGGATAGATGCCCAGCTTAACCCCTTGATAAAGGTAATAAAGCAAGCCGCCGGGGGCCAGCTTAGAGGCATACAAGACGTATTCGCCGCCCTCTTTAATCTTCCAAAGATGCTCGCCTGAGGCCAGCTCCGCTGCATCAGCTATCGGTCTGAGGCTTTCTATTCCCGGCGACATCAGGCCCCCATCCAAAGGCCCGGGCAGATTAATCAACAGCATGCCAAAAGCAATCGGCAAGAGCAATAAGGGTTCAAACTTCTTAACGATGGCCAGATAGATCAGAATCAGGGATATAACGATCATAATAATCTGTTTATACGTAATCATCATGATTCCCGTACTCATCCACAGGCCTTTTAAGGCTTCTACTACATTGATATCCATATCATTACTCCATCCCTTAGATTTGCTTCATAATTACTGAGGAGCTATAACGCTTGTTATAGCAAGGCGGCCTTCTGCCTGATCTGCTCTTCCTTATCGTCGGCGGCCGGGTCCAATTTAAGCCCGTGAGGCAGCTTTTTGCCCTCGGCGTCCACATGAATAAACGTAATGAAGCCTTCAATGGGCTGAATATCCCGGTTAACTACCGTAATCTCCCCATGGACGACAAGGCGGGTGTTGCCCAGAGCTGCAATTTGTGACTTGATGGTAATGATCTCACCCGGATGCACAGGATTGCGAAAAACTAAGCCATGAATATTCAGACAAACAATGGACGAAGAATCGCCTACTTCCGTAGCCGCCGCAATAAAAGCAGTCTCTACAAACCATTCTGCAGCCCTGCCGGCAAATAAGGTGCCATGGTGATTCAGATCTCCCTGCTTCACCAGGCGATTTGTCACATGGGTCTTCATCCGATGACCACCAAAACATCGCCGGGGTTCACGGCGGCGCCGGCCGACACTCGGATATCCTTGACCTCTCCGGCAGCATTGCTGAAAATCTCATTGTCCATTTTCATGGCCTCCAGAATCAATACCAAATCGCCGGCATTGACTTTATCGCCCACCTTAACGGCAACGCTCTGGATTTTGCCGGGCATCGGGGAGGTAATGGCTTCCCCTCCGGTAACGGCGGCCGCCGGGGCCGGGGCGACAGGGGCTGCCGCAGCAGCAGGAGCTGCCACAATAGGTGCAGCAGGAGCGAGGGCCGCAGGAGAGGGCGCAGCTTTTTTCACTTGGCCAATTGCGGGCCGGCTGCCGCCGATTTCTTCAACCTCCACCTCATAAGCCTGACCGTTTACTTTTATGTTGAATAAACGCATATTACTACTCATCCTTTCGTTATCAAATAATCAAGGTTACTATACTGTCAGTCTTTTTGCCATCAGGGCTTCCCGGCCTTTTTGGGCCCAGGCTTTACCGGCGAAGGCCCCTTGCTTTTCGATCATGCCGCATGGCCTTTTCTCCTCTTCCAGCATTGCATATACCGCCGCCGTAATTACGGCCAGCACTTGAGGATCAATAGCCTCTGCCTGATCATTGCTGCCAGCCTGCTCTGCCTCAGTCCGGATCGGCTGGCCGGCGGCGGCCGGGGCAGCTTGAGCAGCTTGAGCAGTTTGAGCAACGGCTAAAGCCGGGGCCGGCTTTTCCTTTGTTCCAAAAGCGATGCCCATAAGCTTAATAATACCGATCAACATAACCAAGGCTACAAAAACCACAGCCATGCCGACAAAAGCTGTTTTGATTCCATACCAACCGGTGCCTAAAGCACCCAGATGATTAATTACGACTAAATCAGGATTCATTTACCTTTTGCTCCTTTCAATGCCTGCCATAGCGCTTCGTCACATCGGGATATTGCCGTGCTTTTTGGCAGGGCGGCTTTCCCGTTTGGTCGACAGCATCCGCAAAGCATTGATCAGCACCGGCCGGGTCTCCGCCGGCTCAATGACCAGATCGGCCAGACCGCTTTCTGCCGCCACATAAGGAGTGGCAAAGCGTTCTTTATACTCGTCGATCAGCCTCTGGCGGGTGGCTTCCGGGTCGTCAGCAGCATCGATTTCCTTGCGGAAAATAATATTGGCTGCACCCTCGGCGCCCATAACGGCGATTTCCGCCGTAGGCCAGGCGATGACCTGATCAGCCCCCAAATCCTTGGAGCACATGGCCAAATAAGCGCCGCCGTAAGCTTTTCTCGTCACCAAAGTGATTTTCGGCACGGTAGCTTCGGAATAGGCATAAAGCATCTTGGCGCCGTGGCGGATAATACCGCCGTATTCCTGGTTGACACCGGGCAAAAAGCCGGGTACATCCACCAGATTCAGCACAGGAATATTGAAGGCGTCGCAGAATCGAATAAAGCGGGCTGCTTTATCGGAAGCGTTAATATCCAGGCAGCCGGCCATCACCTTTGGCTGGTTGCCGATAATGCCTACAGATTGTCCGTCAAAACGGGCAAAGCAGGTAATGATATTGCCGGCATAGTATTCCTGTACCTCAAAGAAATCACCATTGTCCGCAATAGCCGCGATAATCTTCTTCATATCGTAAGCCGCATTGGGATTATCGGGGATAACACTGTTTAACAGCTCCTCCTGGCGCTGAGGATCGTCCTGGCATTCATAAGCCGCCGCCTCTTCCAGATTATTGGAGGGCAGAAAAGACAGCAGCCGCCGGATCTGATCAAAGCACTCGGTTTCCGTATCCGCCGCAAAATGGGCTACACCGCTGATTTTATTGTGGGTCATAGCGCCGCCCAAGGCTTCCGCCGACACATCTTCGCCGGTAACCGTCTTAATGACCTGCGGGCCCGTAATAAACATTTTGCTGATATCCTTCACCATAAAAACGAAGTCCGTTAAAGCGGGTGAATAAACGGCTCCGCCGGCGCTGGGTCCCAGAATTACAGAAATCTGAGGCACCACGCCGGAAGCTATGGTATTGGCATAGAAGATTTTGCCGTAGCCTGCCAAAGCATTGATAGCTTCCTGAATACGGGCGCCGCCGGAGTCACTGATACCGATGATGGGCGCTCCCATTTTCATGGCCATATCCATTACTTTACAGATCTTATTGGCATGCATTTCTCCCAGGGAACCGCCCAGCACCGTAAAGTCCTGCGCATAAATAAAAATCAGGCGTCCGTCGATAGTACCATAGCCGGTGATCACTCCTTCTCCGGGAGCCTCTTTTCCGGCCATGTCAAAATTACTGCAGTGATGGGCCACGAATTTGTCCAGCTCCGTAAAGCTGCCTTCGTCCAGCAAGGCCAATACCCGTTCCCGGGCCGTTAGCTTACCCAGGCTATGCTGCTTATCGATAGCTGCCTGGCCGCCGCCGGCCTCCACTTTGCGGCTGAGTTCCCTCAGCTTTTCCATCTTTTTCATTGTTGTCATTGACAGTAGCTCCTTACTTCCACAGTGATTTTTACTGATTTTTTTACTTTGTGCCATTTGACACAAATATAATAAGCAAGTTTCGTGCCAAGAAAATTCAACGCCGGTTTTCCGGCCAAAAGGTTAGACAAACCTCATCGCACCGTCATTTCTTTGAAAAACTGCCTTTTTGCCTTACCGGCAAAAAAGGGCATATCGTCCACTTGTAAAGTTATGTTTACGTTAAGTAAAGTTTACACTGTTTGCGTTTCTCTTCACAAAACAGTCTGGCCGGCATAGGCTAGAGTAGGCGGCTTGATTTGCGACGGATCTTAAAAAAAAGCTGCCGGCAAAGGATAGGATTCCCTTTGAACGACAGCTTTCATATCAGAAAAGTTTCAATGCTTCAATAAGCCGATGGTTCAACCGGCTCATTGAATTCGGCAATTGCCTGTTATTGCTGGCAGCAAACCATAGCTACGGTATTGACCACATCCTCGATGCTGCAGCCCCTGGACAAGTCGTTTACCGGCTTGGCCATACCTTGGAGTACGGGACCTACGGCTTCCACACCGCCAAAACGCTGAGCCGTCTTGTAAGCGATGTTGCCGGCTTCCAGACTGGGGAAGACCAGAACATTGGCTTGTCCGGCCACATTGCTGCCGGGAGCCTTGGATTTGCCTACGGAAGGCACCACGGCGGCGTCCAGCTGCATCTCACCGTCCAGCTCCAGCTCGGGATAACGCTCGTGGGCGATTTTGACAGCCTCTACAACCTTGTCCACAGCCTCATGGCTGGCGCTTCCTTTAGTGGAGAAGGATAGCATAGCAATCTTGGGCTGGGCGATACCGGCAATTTCCTTAGCGGTCTGAGCGGAGCAATAAGCAATTTCAGCCATCTGCTCGGCAGTGACGGTAGGATTGACGGCGCAGTCGGCAAAAACGCTGATACCATTGTCGCCCAGATCTTTGTTATTAGAAATCATCAGGAAAGCGCCGGAAACAGAAGATATGCCGGGCTTCGTCTTGATGATCTGCAAGGCGGGGCGCAAAACATTGCCCGTGGAATTCTCAGCGCCGGCTACCATGCCGTGGCACTGGCCTGTATAAACCATCATCACGCCGAAATACAGAGGATCCTTCATGGTGGCCTCGGCTTTCTCCGGCGTCATGCCTTTTTTCTCTCTCATTTTAAAATAGCTGTCGGCAAAGCTCTGGAAATCCGCGGCCTTAACGGGATCGACAATCGCCACACCCGTCAGGTCAGCGCCGACTTCAGCTGCCACTTTGCTGATGGCCTCCGGATCGCCCAATAAAGTAATCTTGGCAATCCCTTCTTTCGTAATAATTTCTGCCGCCTTTACGGTTCTCTTCTCCGTACCCTCGGGCAGAACGATATGTTTTTGGTCCGCCTTGGCTTTTTCCCTGATTTTTGTAATCAAATCCATCTTTTATCAACCTCCTGTGATATAATAGGCTATACTTGGCATATGATTTATGTCTTATTAATAATATCTCATTTTCCTCTCCCTTTCAATCATTTGGGATGAGAAAATCCTCCTATAGCCCTCGACAGCGTCTGCCTGACTGCGCTATGGCAGCGACTCGCAAACGGTACGTAACCCCATCGCTGCGCCTATCTGATCGCCGCTTAAATCAGCACATTAAAAATCCGGGAGGCCCCTTCGCAATGAAAATAGCCGGTATCGTATGTGAATATAACCCTTTTCATGAAGGTCATTGGCTGCAAATCAGCAAGCTGCGCTATGAGCATGGCGTAGATGCTATTGTCTGCGCCATGAGCGGGCATTTTATGCAGCGGGGCGAGCCCGCGGTAATCAGTAAGGAAAGGCGGGTCAAGATGGCTTTAGCCGGCGGGGCGGACCTGGTGGTGGAGCTGCCTGCCCTTTACGCCACCCGCAGCGCCTATTGGTTTGCTTTAGGCGGCGTCCTGCTGCTGGCTGCGGCCGGCGCCACCCACATAGCCTTCGGGGCGGAAACCGACGATCTGCCGGCCTTCCAGGCCACCGCCGCCAGGCTGGCCAATCCCGACCGGCTGTACATCGATGCTCTCCATCGCTTTCTTGACGCCGGCCTGCCGTTTCCCGAGGCACAGGCCAAAGCCTTAAGCTACGGTCAAGGCGGCAGCCAAGCCGGCAGCCGAAGCGCTGGCCAAATCAGCTTTGCCCCCGCCTTGCCCAACGACCGCTTAGCCTTGTCCTATCTTCAAATCATTGCCGAAAAAAGCCTTTCTCTGGAACCCATACTGATCCCCCGCAGCGGCAGCGCCTATCATGAAACGCAACTGCCGGACAATCAGTTGTCCGGCGGGCGACTTGCCTCCGGGGGCTTTGCCGGCAGCAGCGGCAGCTTGGGCAGTTCCGGCAACTTGCGCAGCTCCGGCAGCCCGGGAAGTACCGGCAACTTGGGCAGCCACCGAGCCTCAGGCAATCCCGCATCTTTAAGCGGCTTGCCGCCGGCCTCAGCCACCGCTTTGCGCCGCCGCCTCCAGGAAGGCATCCGCCTTTACGATTACCGCAAACTCAGCGCCTCTCAGTTAACCACTTTGGGCGTGGCCAAGCATATCCCCGAGGCTGCCTTGCCTTATCTGTCCAACACCAGCCTGGTTTTCCCCGCCGATCTGGCTCCCACCCAAATGGCTCTCCTGCGGCGGGCCGATCAACAATCTCTCCTTGCCCTGCCGGACGTGACCGAAGGCCTGGAAAACCGCATTATGGAAGCAGCCTGCCGGGCCGGCAGCCTGGAGGAGTTTTACCGGCTTCTGAAAACCAGGAGATATCCCCTGACCCGTTTGCAGCGGCTGGTGACTCATCTGCTTTTAGACTATCGGGAAGTCCATGCTCAAGGGCTGGCCGGCGGCCCGCCTTATCTTCGGGTCCTTGGCGCCAATCCCACCGGCTGCCGTCTCCTTCATCAGGCCAAAAAAACATCGCCTCTGCCTGTGATCTCCAGAACGCGGCAAATGAAAGAGCTGATCCGACAAAACCGCCATGCCGCTGCCGCTTGGGAACTGGAAACCCGCAGCGCCGCTCTTTACAGCTTATTTAGCGGCGGTGAATCTGCCGACGGCAATCCGGAGTATCTCTTCAATCCTATTATGGGCTAAAAACAGGCGCCAATCGCTGCTTCGTTCCGCACCCCTGGTGTATGGCGCTGCCCCCTGGGCTGCAGCTTCAATTTTCACTACATTTGGCGATGCAGCGCCCAACAGCTCCGGCCAGCCGTCAGCCCCATAACCCACATTTGCAGAGAATAACATATTCATCCCAGTCCCGCCATAAGATATGAGGAAGAATCTCTTATTGGCGGGGCTTGTCCTGCCATAAGATAAGATGATGAGATGATCAATCTTTCTTTTGGGAGGGCTTTTGTGTGAAAAGGGAGCATAGACGCTACCTGCTGGGCTTAGCCGCCGCCGGCTTTTTTATCTGCATGGCCCTTTTTCCCGGCAGCATATATGCGGGAGCCCGCCGGGGCCTGGATCTTTGGGCAGGCATCCTGGTGCCGGCCATGCTGCCCTTTTTCATCTTAGCTGAAATCCTGATGGCCTCAGGTATCCTGCGGCTTTTAGGCCGGCTGCTCAGTCCGGTGATGGGCCCTTTGTTTAACCTGCCCGGCGCCGGCGGCCTGGGCATAGCGCTGGGCTATACCAGCGGTTTCCCTATGGGAGCCGTCATCAGCAGCCGCCTGTATGAGGAAGGCTTTCTGCGGCGGGACGAAGCCGGCCGCCTGCTGGCCTTCACCAACAACTCCAGTCCCGGCTTTTTGCTGACCAGCCTGGCTGCCGGTATGCTGGGCAACCCCGCCTTCGGCCTGCTGTTCGTCATTTGCCATTACGGCTCTAATTTACTCTTTGGTATGCTTCTGGGCATCGCCAGCCGCTTCCCTTTTAAAAGGGCAGCAAAAAAAGGCGGCAAATCAGCCGGCGGATCCTGGGTCAAGGAAGGCGGCTGCCGGCAGGAGGCCGGGAAGGCCGAGGCCATTGGAGATACGCCCCGCCGGTCTGACTCAGGCCTCTCCTTCAGCAAAATCATTACCGAAAGCATCAGCGCCGCTATTCAAAGCATTCTGGCCCTGGGCGGTTTCGTGCTGCTGTTTGCCGCCGCTCTGCAATTGCTGGAAGACCTCTATCTCCTGGACCGGCTGGCCCAATTATTTGCCTTCTTTTTGCCCTCCGGCCTTTATCTGGCCCCTTTATCTAAGGCTTTGGCCACCGGCTTTATCGAGCTCACTTTAGGCTTGAGGCAGCTCACCGCTATTCCCCTGGCAGCCGCCGATATGGTTACATATTGCTTGATTATACTGGGCTGGAGCGGCCTGTCCATTCAGGCTCAGGTCATGGGCCTGGCCGGCACCGCCCGGCTGCCTCTGAAATATTATCTCATCGGCTGCATCGCCCAGCCTCTGCTTTCCCTGCTGCTGCTCCGGCTCTGCCTTTTCTTGCTTGCCTAAAAATAGGTATCCGGCTTATGTTATTCGTCGATAAGCCAATCAATGAGGCTGATGGATTTGATTCCATCATAGGAGGAATCTATTCCACCATCCATAGACAGCACAATTTTTTCGTAATTATCGTTTATCTTCTGCAGCGATGCCAATTCCCTGCGGCGAACTTCTTCGCTTATCATGCTCTCCGTGACCTGTATATACAGCCTATCATCAACTTTTGTTGCGATGAAATCAACCTCAGCATGATCAACCTTGCCGATTGCCACATCGTAACCTCGGCGCAGGAGTTCAAAATACACTGTATTTTCCAAAGCATGGCCATTGTCGCGATTACGAAAGCCCAGAAGATAGTTCCGCAAACCGATATCTGCAATGTAGTATTTTCCGAGGGTTCGTAAATACTCCTTTCCCTTGATATCAAACCGTTTAATCTCATAAAAAAAATACGACTCTAAAAGTGCATTCACATATGCTTGAACTGTATGGACACTCGGTATACCTTTTCGTTTCCCGTCTTCTAAAAGCCCCTCGTTCACGAGGGTATTTCCAATGGAAGAAACGGATATACTGCTGCCGATATTATCCGCCAGGAAAAGAATAATCTTGCGCAGAAGAACGGGATCGGCAATTCGCTTCTGACCTCGCCGGCTTTCCCGTTCCAGAATATCCCGAACAACAACGCTGGAATAGATGCCATCCAGCAGAACCAGCACTTTTTCCTGATCAAGTCCCACATCGGCAATACCCGGCATACCGCCAAAGCGCATATATGCCCCAAACGCATCCCTGAGCTCGTATTCTTCACCGTTCTTATCAAATAACCGCTTGCGTGTTCCGCCCAGCGAGCTTTTGGTTTCTCTGATTTCAAAGTTATGGAAATATAAAAATTCGCGAAATGACAGAGGAAGCATTTTAATCTCAACGCATCTGCCGGACAGATAGGTGGAATACTCCGATGAGAGCAAGTAAGCATTGGAGCCTGTAATATAGATGTCGCAGTTGAAATCTATACGGAAGGAATTGACGGCATCCTCCCAATTCGTCACACGCTGCACTTCATCAAAAAAGAGATACATTCGTTTCTGCGGAAGGATACGCTCTTTTACATAGTTATAAAAATCATCGGTGGACATCTTTTTGAATGCGTAGGACTCGAGGTTCAGCTCAATGATCTGTTCTTCACTAATTCCCTTTTCTTTCAAATGAGCCACCATTAGCTTCAACAGACTGGACTTGCCGCAGCGACGAATGCCGGTAACAATCTTCACCGGTTCGGTATCTCGGAAAGCGATTAGCTTGTTCAAATAAAGATCTCTTTTTTTGAGTGTCTGGGTATCAATCATTGTCCACACCTCCTTCTAGCCAAGTATAGCACAAACCTTTCAAAAATAAAACTTTCTGCACTCAAGTGCAGAAAGTTTTATTTTTCGATAATTTTTGCATTCTACAGGTTCGTATAGCCCATAAGATATTCGTCAACCTCCTTGGCCGCCAGGCGGCCTTCCGCAATAGCCCAAACAACCAGGGACTGGCCCCGGCGCATATCCCCGGCAGCAAAAACCTTATCCACTCCCGTACTGTATTTGCCTTGGACGGTTTGCACATTGCTCCGCCCATCCCGCAAAAGACCGAAGGCTTCAGGAATGTAATCCTCGGGACCGAGAAATCCTGCCGCAATCAGCAGCAAATCACAGGGCACCTCTTTTTCCGTACCGGGAACTTCCGTCATAACGGTGCGACCCTCTTTGCTTTCCGGCTTAAGCGATACCGTAAGTATAGACTTTATATTGCCCCCATCGTCTGCCATCAGCTCCTTAACCGTGGTCTGGTAAACGCGGGGGTCTTGGCCAAACAGCGCAATGGCTTCCTCCTGGCCGTAATCGGTCTTGCAGACGAAAGGCCACTGGGGCCAGGGGTTGTTTTCTCCCCGTTCATCAGGAAGCTTCGGCATCATTTCAATTTGCACAACGGACTGGCAGCCCTGGCGTATCGAAGTACCAACGCAGTCGTTGCCCGTATCGCCGCCGCCGATGATAACCACCTGCTTGCCCTTGGCGCTTATATATTTTCCGTCCTTCAGGCCTGAGTCCAGAAGACTTTTCGTGGTTGCCCCGAGAAAATCCACCGCAAAATGGACGCCATTTACCTCCCCGTTTTTTGCGGCCAGGTCCCGGGGCTTTTTAGCGCCGCAGCATAGTATCACCGCATCATAGGCTTGCAGCAGAGCCTCTGCTTCTGCGTCCTTGCCGACGTTTACGCCTGTGCGGAATTCAACGCCTTCCGCCCCCATCAGCTTTACCCGGCGCTCCACGATCTCTTTTTCCAGCTTCATATTTGGTATGCCATACATGAGAAGCCCGCCGATACGGTCCTCTCGCTCAAATACGGTTACGCTGTGGCCTCTCAGGTTAAGCTGATCTGCGGCGGCAAGGCCCGCCGGCCCCGAGCCCACCACAGCCACCTTTTTCCCGGTACGCACTTTGGGTATCCGGGGAACCATCAGGCCCCTTGAGAAGCAGTCCTCAATTATGCCCAGCTCATTTTCTTTGATGGTTACCGGGCTGTCGTTTAATCCGCAGGTACAGGCCGCCTCACACAAGGCGGGGCAGACCCGTCCCGTGAACTCCGGGAAATTATTCGTCTTATGCAGCCTTTTAAGGGCCTGACCAAAGCTGCCGTTATACACCAGGTCATTCCACTCGGGAATCAGGTTATGCAGTGGACAGCCGGATACGGCGCCACCCAGCAGCACCATGCCGAACTGGCAGTAAGGCACTCCGCATTCCATACAGCGGGCGCCCTGCTTTTGCCGCTGCTCTTTGGGGAGCATCGGGTGGAATTCTTTCCAGTGCTTGATTCTCGCCAGCGGCTCCTGGGCAGGATTGGCGCGGCGTTCATATTCCAAAAAACCAGTAGGCTTTCCCATAATTACTCCCTCCCTCCCTTTGTATTCGCATAAAACGCTTCGATTTTCGCCTGTTCCGCATCCATTCCCTTCTCCTCAAAACCGGCTATGGAGCGAAGCATTTTATCATAATCATGAGGCAATATCTTCTTAAAGCAATGGGCTTTTTCAGCCAGCTTAGCAAGAATCTCCCTGCCCTTTGCCGATCCTGTCATGGCCACATGCTCTTCAATCATGGCCCTGATTTCCTCAATATCCTTCCTGTCGCTTACCGGCGCAACATGAACCATTTCTTTGTTAACCCGCATATACAGCGTACTGTCCTCATCCCAAACATAGGCGATGCCTCCGGACATGCCGGCGGTAAAGTTTTTGCCTGTGCCTCCCAACACTACCACCCGGCCGCCGGTCATATATTCGCAGCCATGATCGCCGACGCCTTCCACAACAGCGTAAGCGCCGGAATTTCTGACGGCAAACCGTTCCCCGGCCACGCCGCAGATAAAGGCTTTTCCCGACGTGGCGCCATACAACGCCACATTACCAATAATGATATTCTCATCCGCTTTATATTTTGCGGTTTTTGGCGGAAACACGGCAAGCTTGCCTCCGGACAGCCCTTTGCCGAAATAATCGTTGCTGTCTCCCTCGAGAATGATCGTCAGCCCTTTGGGAATGAAGGCCCCAAAGGATTGGCCGCCGCCTCCCTCTCCGTTTATGGTAAAGGTATCGTCGGGCAATGCTCCGCCGTGATAACGGGTAATATCCGAGCCCAGAATCGTCCCCAAAGTACGGTCTGTGCTGGAAACCTTTGCGGATACCGACTTTTTCTTGCCCTTTTCCAGGGCGGCCCCCAGTTCCTTTAAAAGCACCTTCATATCCATGGTTTCCTCAAGCTTGAAGTCATAGATATCGGCGCTGTCAAAATGGGTTTTAGCCTTCGTTCCCTGATAAGGATTATGCAAAATAGCGGACATGTCCACCGTAGCGGCCCTTTCGTTGACGGCATTTTCCCGCACCTTCAAAAGATCGCTGCGGCCCACCAGCTCTTCCACAGTTCTCACGCCAAGTCCTGCCATATGCTCCCGCAGCTCTTCCGCGATAAAGCGCATGAAGTTTACCACATATTCCGGCTTACCCTTAAAGCGCCGGCGCAGCTCCGGGTGCTGGGTAGCGACCCCGACGGGGCAGGTATCCAAATCACATACCCGCATCATCACGCAGCCCATAGTAACCAGAGGCGCCGTAGCAAAACCGAATTCCTCCGCCCCCAGCATACAGGCAATAGCCACATCCCGGCCGCTCATCAGCTTGCCATCGGTCTCGATGACAATTCTTGAACGCAGGCCGTTCTGCATAAGAGTCTGGTGAGTTTCGGCAAGCCCCAGCTCCCAGGGCAGCCCCGCATTATGAATGGAGCTTTGAGGCGCCGCTCCCGTTCCCCCGTCATAGCCTGAGATAAGCACCACCTGAGCCCCGGCCTTGGCCACGCCGGAAGCAATCGTGCCTACCCCCGCCTCGGAAACCAGTTTAACGGATATTCTGGCAAGCCTATTGGCGTTTTTCAGGTCGTAGATCAGCTGAGCCAAATCCTCAATGGAGTATATATCGTGGTGAGGCGGCGGCGATATCAGGGTAACCCCGGGAGTGGAATAGCGGGTTTTGGCAATCCAGGGATATACCTTTTTGCCGGGCAAATGGCCGCCCTCGCCGGGTTTGGCGCCCTGAGCCATTTTTATTTGAATCTCCTTGGCGTTAACTAAATATTCGCTGGTCACTCCAAAGCGACCCGAGGCCACCTGCTTAATAGCGGAACACTTGTCGGAATGGAGCCTTTCCGGCTTTTCTCCTCCTTCGCCGCTGTTGGACTTGGCCCCAAGGCTGTTCATTGCCACAGCCAGACATTCATGGGCTTCCTGGGATATGGAGCCATAGCTCATCGCCCCCGTCTTAAACCGCTTGACAATGGAGTCAACGCTTTCCACTTCCGCAAGAGGAATTGGCTCATCCAGGTATTTCATGGCAAGCAAGCCCCGCAGGGTATGGGGTATAGTCTCGTCATCCACCAGCTTGCTGTATTGCTTAAACAGCTGATAATCCCCCCGCTTTGCAGCCTCCTGAAGCAGGTGTATCGTCTGGGGGTTGTACATGTGGTCTTCCTGACAGGCCCGGGATTTGTGCCCGCCCCTGCTGTCCAGGGTTTCGTCAACGCCCAGGCCAAGGGGATCAAAAGCTCTTGTGTGGCTGTTATCCACCAGCGCTTCAATCTCTTTAAGGCCAATACCGCCCACCCGGGATATCGTATTGGTGAAATATTCCTCCACAACGGCCTTGTCTATACCAACAATCTCAAAAATCTGGGCCGATTGGTAAGAATGTATGGTGGATATGCCCATCTTGGAAGCGATTTTGACTATGCCGTGAAGTATAGCGTTGTTATAGTCGTCCACAGCCGTATGATAATCCTTATCCAGCAGTTCCTCTTCAATCAGCTCCCCAATGGTTTCCTGGGCAAGATAAGGATTAATGGCCCGGGCGCCGTAACCCAAAAGGGTGGCAAAATGATGGACATCCCGGGGCTCTGCGCTTTCCAGAATGATCGATATGGCTGTACGCTTTTTTGTACGGACAAGATATTGCTCCATAGCCGATACCGCCAGCAGGGAAGGAATGGCCAGATGGTTTTCATCGACGCCCCTGTCCGACATAATAATAATATTCGCTCCATTACGGTAAGCCCTGTCCGCCGCCATAAACAGATGATCAAGAGCCCGCTTCAGCGGAGTATTTTTATAATAGAGCATGGATATAGTCTCCACATGGAAACCCGGCTTCTTCATATCCTTTATCTTCATCAGATCCACAGAGGTTAAAATCGGGTTTCTGATCTGGACCACCCGGCAGTTTTCCGGCCTTTCCTCCAGCAGGTTGCCGTCATCCCCTATATATACGGTAGTATCCGTAACGATTTCTTCTCTAATGGCATCAAGGGGCGGATTGGTCACCTGGGCAAAAAGCTGCTTAAAGTAGTTAAACAAGGGCTGCTCATGGCTTGAAAGCACGGCAAGAGGTATATCTATACCCATGGCGGCGGTGGGCTCGGCGCCGTTTTTAGCCATAGGCAAAATGCGCCTGTGCACATCCTCGTGGGTATAGCCAAAAGCCTTTTGCAGCTTAATCCGCTGATCCTTCGGGCTGACCTCCACCTTGCGGTTGGGGATTGTTAAATCCTTAAGCCTGATCATATAACGGTCAAGCCATTCCCCGTAAGGCTTTGCCGATGCGTAGGTTTCTTTAAGCTCTTTATCATCCACAATACGGCCCTTGATGGTATCAACCAGCAGCATTTTTCCCGGCTGCAGCCTTGATTTTTTAACGATATGGGCCGGATCGATATCCAGCACCCCCACCTCCGAGGAAAGGATAAGCTGGTCTTTATCCGTCACATAATAGCGGGACGGCCGCAGTCCGTTGCGGTCCAGCACAGCCCCTACGCTGTCCCCGTCTGAGAACAGTATGGAAGCAGGGCCGTCCCAGGCTTCCATAAGTATTGCGTAATATTGATAAAGATCCCGCTTGATTTTGCTGATATTTTCGTCGTGGGTCCAAGGCTCGGGAATCGTGATCATAACGGCTAAGGGAAGCTCCATGCCGCTCATCATCAGAAATTCCAAAGTGTTGTCAAGCATAGCCGAGTCTGAACCTTCTATATTAATAACGGGGAATACCTTATCCAGCTCCTTTTGCATAACCTGGCAGGACATGGTTTCTTCACGGGCCAGCATCCGGTCCGCATTGCCCCTTATGGTGTTGATTTCGCCGTTATGGCAGATAATGCGGTTGGGGTGGGCCCTCTGCCAGGTTGGGGTTGTGTTTGTTGAAAAACGGGAATGCACCGTGGCAATAGCCGTCTCATAGTCTTCATCCTGTAAATCCAGATAAAAACGGCGCAGCTGGCCCACCATGAACATGCCCTTATAAACGATAGTCCTGCTTGAAAAAGAAGGCACATAGGTATTATCGTTGGATTGCTCGAAGATCCGGCGCACCACATAAAGCTTCCTGTCAAAAGCTAATCCCTTTTCGACATTTGCAGGACGTTTAACAAAAGCTTGCTCAATGCAAGGCATTTTGTCCAAGGCCTTTTGACCAAGTATGCCGGGCTGCACGGGCACCTGGCGCCAGCCCAAAAGCTCCATGCCCTCTCTTTCGACGATCAGCTCAAGCATTTTTTTGGCCTGATTGCGCTTAAGGGTATCTTGGGGGAAAAAGAACATTCCTACACCGTAATCACGCTCTCCTCCGATGAAAAAGCCGCATTTCTCAGTAGCTTTTTTAAAAAACCTGTGGGATATTTGCAGCAAAATGCCGACGCCGTCGCCGGTCTTGCCTTCCGCGTCAAGCCCTGCCCGATGCTCCAGTTTTTCCACGATCTTCAAAGCGTCGTCAAGGGTCTGGTAGCTTTTAACGCCTTTGATATTTACCACGGCTCCGATGCCGCAGGCGTCGTGCTCAAACGCAGGATCATATAGTTTTTGCCGCCGGATGAGTTCTTCCTTTTGTGCCATGCTCTGGGCCCCTTTCTTATGGGTGTCCACCCCCATAAATAAAAATAGCATATAAAAAAACAAGCATGCGCCTGCCTCCCCGGCAGGAACACCCTTGTTCGCCTTTGAACACCTATGTTCACCTTTATAGTAGGAGTATACGGTTTTTGCCTCTCTCTGTCAAGCCGTTTATTCTTTCGAATGGATAGCATAATAACCCAGCGGCCTTGACGGCTTTCACCGTCGACTAAACCGCTGGGATTATTTTTTCGCCTATTTTGTCAGCTTAAACGAATAATCATCATCGATGCGCCAAGGCTGCCGCCCAAAAGGGTAGCCGCTCCGACGATCAATGGAGCATACATCTGCAGCACTATGGTGGCCCCCGCTCCCAGGCTGACTTCTATCTCATTATAGAACTGGGATAAGGCCAAAGCCGGCGGAATCGTAGATTGAAGAATGTTGCCGCCGTTGATCACCAGACGGGTGCCCAAGATAACGCTGGCAGTGGTATTGACATGATAAGAAACACGGTAATAGCCGGGGGTATTAACCGTAAACGTGGTATTGCCGTTAGTGAGCGTGATATCGGGAGACAGTAGCTGAACGCTGGGAAAGGAGAGATTGGTGCCGGCCACCAATACGGTGATCAAGCCGCCGGCTGTATTGGCGGCAAAGCCTGCTGTAACTGAAGGCGGTGGTGTAGGTGCGGCGGCGGCGGCAGCGCCGGTAGGACCGCTGGCGCCGGCGGGACCGGTGGAGCCGGTGGGGCCGGCAGGCCCTTCAGGGCCGACGGGGCCCGGCAGCCCTTCCGGACCGGTAGCCCCAGCTTCTCCTATGGGGCCCGCAGGTCCCGTGGGGCCTGTATCTGTGCCGGTGGGACCGGTGGAGCCGGTGGGGCCCGTTGCTCCCAAAAATACAGGTGCTCTTAAAGCTTGAGTCAACTTGCCATTTAATACAATTTGATTTTCCAGTACGGTGCCGAGCATATTGCCGACGCCATTATTGATATCCGTAACATCGGCAATGGTAGAGCCGCCGATCAACCCGGGAAGCGTGCCTATGGCATACTGGATTTTTTCCCCTTCCGTATTGATAATATGGCTGAGGGCCAACTCCTCCGAGGCAATGGAGGAAATAACCTGGTTAATTGCACTTTGTCTGTCCAGATCAGGAGTTAAGGGAAATTGCGGTTGTGACATAGTCTTTCCTCCTTAACTCAAACGAGTGATCATCAGCGTGGCCCCTGCCCCTGTTACCAAAGTCAAGTTGACCGTGGCCCCGACTACCTGCAACTGCACGGTAGCGCCTGCCGCCAAATCAACCAAAATCTCATTGGAGTAGCTGGAAAGATTTATAACGGGATCAACCGTGGAAGCTAAAACCGGATTGCCGCTGATTACGATTCTCGTAGCCAGCAAAAGAGAGACAGTGGTATTGACGGCATAAGATATCCGGTAGCGGCCGGCTATTGAGACGGTAAAGGTAGTATTCGCTCCGTCTACCGTTATGCCGGTGGGCAGAATTTGACCGCTGGCCAGGGGAACTGCCGTGCCGGTCAGCGTTGCGGTAAGAGGTACGCCTGTTGCATAGGCAAAGGCGGAGGTTGCCGTGGTATTGGTTCCGGTGGGGCCGGTGGCTCCGACGGGGCCGACGCCGCCGGTGGGACCGGTGGGGCCTGTTGGCCCGGTTGGGCCGGTATCGCCCACAGGGCCTTGTATTCCTGCGGGGCCAAGGGGGCCGGTGGGACCTGTTGGGCCGGTGGGACCCGTCGGGCCGCCGGGATCGCCTTGGGGGCCGGTGGGACCGGTAGCGCCGGTAGGGCCGGCCATTTCCGATGCGGCCAAAGCTTGCTGCATTTTTGACCGCAAAAGCAGCTGATTATAGGAAGCATTTTGGAGAAGATTCTGTATGCTTTCGTTAGTATTGAGAAGATCCTCAATGGTGGCGCCAGGGCCTGTGATACCCGGCAATGTTCCCAGGACGTATTGAAGCTTTTCGCCTTCGGCATTGATAATATGGCTCAATCCCAATTCTTCCATGGCAATGGAAGATAATATTTGATTGACCACATCTTCCCTTGTAACATCCGGATTAACGGGGAAAGAAGGTTGTGACAAAACTAGCACCTCTCAATTTTTTATTTTATAAGGTCTAGGATCTTTACTACAGCTTAGTAAAGACTATCCGACCTCGGCGCACACGTATTTCCCTTTGGGCGCATAGGAAAAGAGATATGTAAGGGGGGCAGCAGGAACAGGGCATCCGGGCAGTTGTTTGTTTATATGAAGTACTTGGGCGTCCGCAAATATCCGGGTAGAGTCTCGTCATAACAGGCTGCAAGCCCTTACAATGAGCGGCCAGCTTTGCTTCACCGCAAAAATATGTTGAGGGGTCGGTATCCAGGTGAAACTCGACCATATATGAACCTGCCGGGGGCACCTGTATTTGGGTGCAGTCAGCTGACGGTGAGGCTGAATTACCGGTTTTGCCGCATTTTCTCCACTGCAGCGGCTCATTACTGCGATAAGCCTTAGGTACTACCTCAAAGCTGATGGACTCGCATGAGCAGGGGGGCTGGGGAGGCCAAGGCGGCTTCGGCGGCCTGGGTGGTCTGGGTGGTGGGCAGGGCGGCTCCGGCGGCCAAGGCGGCTTCGGCGGTCTGGGCGGCCAGGGCGGCTCCGGCGGACAAGGCGGCTTCGGTGGCCAGGGTGGCTTCGGCGGTCTGGGTGGCCAGGGCGGTTCCGGCGGCCTGGGTGGACGGGGCAAGTGTTCCAGAACCTTTTCCATTTTATTTTTCAGGATCAGCTGATTTTGCATCACCATTTCCAGCAAGCCTGCCACACTTTTGTTCACTGCCAGAACATCGTCGATATCGGCAGGACATCTGCCGCAACTGGTCTGACCTAAGGCGTACTGGATCTTTTCACCTTCTGCATTAATAATGTGACTAAAAGCCACTTCTTCCAAAGCAATGGATGACAATATCATTGTTAGAGCCTGCTCCTGTGTTAAATCAGGATCTAACTTGGGAAATTCAGGCATTGACACTATTGGGCACCTCCTACAGCAAGTATATTCCCGAAAGGGACGGGATGTGTACGAAAGGCTCAGACTTTTCCTGCTTTTTGCTCATTGATTTCCCGAGAGATTAAACCATACGGGAATGAACGCCTTTTTAGCAGACTCGGTTTGGAGGGGCCACTCGGCCATTTTTGCGCAAAATTGCAAGTTTAAAGTGTCCTTGACATGGGGTATACACATCATTGGCGGCTGTATTTGGTTGCATTTGGCTATATCTAGTGCAACATCCAGGATATGCACGCTATTCTTAAGAGGCAGTACACTTTAAACTTGCAATTTTGCTCATTTTCTAAGGTTGTGGAGGACTAGGCTCCCAGGTTGACCTGCCTTCCCTTTAAAATAGAAAAAACTCCTTTCTACAGCAGTGTTTTTACACTATCTGCGAAAGAAGTTTCAAAAAGTGTCTATGTTTTTTACCTATTGTTTTTCTATATGTTTACCTATTATTCTTCCTATCGTTTCCTCTTTTTTACCTATTGCTTTTCCTCTTGTTTACCTATCGTTTTCCCTCTTGGGTTTCGGTTTTCCTTCTATTTCACTTATTGCTCAATCAAAACCGCTACCAGCCCCCGCGTCCTTATCATGCCGGAGCAGGCCATCAATCTTCGTCTAAAGCAGAATTGCGCTGCAGTTCGTTGAGGCTTACCGGCGGCAGCTTCGTCCTGATGGCTTCCCGGCCGCTGCGAATCGTCTTCAGGGAGGACTCCAGCTCTTTTTGCAGCATCGCCATTACCTCTTCGGAATAGCTGTAGGCGCCGGTGATCAGGCCTTTGGCCTCTTGCTTGGCGTTGCTGATGATTTGCTCTCCCTGGGCAATAGCCTGCTTAACGATCTCGCTTTCGCCGACAATGCGCTGGCATTTTACCTTGGCGCCTTCAATAAGGCCCTCGCCTTCCCGGGCCGCCTCGGCAACGATCCTTTCTTTTTCCCGGATAATATATTCGGCATCCCGGATAGACTGAGGCAAATAGGCCCGAAACTTATCTAAATAGTTATACAGAACCTCCTCATGGATGACGACTTTGCCCGTCATGGGAATACGGCCGCTCCCCTCAATAATTGCTTCAAATTCCTCCAGAAGATCCAGAATGTCCATGCTGTACACCTTTCCTTTCCAACTACTCTGTTGGCTCGCTAAAAACATAATAGCTGATTTTCGTATCGCCATATATTTTGCTTTTATTCAAATACAACTTGCCTTGCCTTTCCGGCAGCTCCTGGCGGGCTCCGCTTTCTAAAACCAGGATACCGGAGGGAGAAAGCAGCCTGCTTTGGGACAATAAAGCAAGAATCTCTTCTTCATAGCCCTTTTGATAAGGGGGATCGGCCAGAATAATATCATACGCCTCTGCCCCTTGCAGAGCCTCGCGGCAACCGGCTTGCAGCCAGCTTAAGGCATCCTGCTGCTGCAGCCGGATCGACGGCGAAAGCTGCCAGCCGCAGGCAATCAGATTCTCTTTAATCAAGTTTGCGGCCTGACCGTCTTTTTCCACGAAGGTAACGGCACTAGCCCCCCTGCTTAACGCTTCTATACCCAGGGCGCCGCTGCCGGCAAACAAATCCAAAACCCTGCTGTCCGGCAAGCGCAGCATCAAACTGCTGAAAATAGCTTCCTTAACCCGATCCTGAGTAGGGCGGATCCGCCTGTCTTTCAAACACTGCAGCCGGCGGCCCCGGGCACTGCCGGCTATCACTCTCATATCGTCATCACCTATGCTTTTTCTATCATTAACAATTATTATACTATAGATTTTTACTGGGGTAAAATACTTTTCCACAAATTTACGATTGCTTTAGACATTGCTTTCGAGATTGCCTTAGCTAATTCCAGAAAAATTTGATGATTGGCTATTGTTTTTCATTTTGGCCGATGCTATAGTTAATTTGTCGACAATTTTCGACATTTATATAATATGAATGTTCCTTAAAGGCAGGTGGTTGTGTTGGATTATGCCGATTTGTACAAAAGGGATTTTAATACCGTGTACAAGCTCTGCTTAGCTCATTTTCGCAGGCCGGATTTTGCCATGGATATAACTCAGGATGCTTTCGTTCAAGCTTATATTAAGTTTTCTCAGTTACGAGACGAGACAAAGTTTCTGCCCTGGGTAAGCACCATTGCCATGAATCTCGGCAGAACCGCTATCGTTAACGAAAAGGAACGTTATAATGAATTGCCAAAAATTGAGGGGGTTGAAATGGCCTGGGAAGCTTTTTATACCGATGACGCCGAAGAAATTATGGGTGCTAATAATATAAGACGCTGGATTTTGACCTTACCTTGGGAAGATCAAGAAATCTTACTTCTAAAATATTATTATACAATGTCCGATGCGGAAATTTCCGAGGTAATGGAGAAGCCTATGGGAACGGTAAAAATCAGGCTGCACCGCTGCAAGCATCTATTATACGAATCCATAAAAGCCGAAGAGGAAGGCCGCGCGCCAGGGCCGAACCGTTCCAACATCCGTTATTTCCCATCGTAGATAAATAAGAAGGACGCCGCCGCTGCTAACTGGCCGGTGACGTCCTTTTTTATATGCCCTTTAATATTAATTGATTTTTATAATTACAATACCCTCCACCATAGCTACGGATCCATTTTTAGGCCAAAGCGGCATGGCCTTCACCTCGGGCCAGGCCATGATTTCCTTCTTTTGTCCGTCGTCATCCCTGATCAGATTCAATTGCCGGCCCAAGTAGTTTTTATAAAAGCCATTGTAATTATAGTAATGATGAACCAGATTGCCATTGATGCCTACCAGGCCTTTGACAATATCCTGGGTATGATAGGGATATAGAGACATATTCTCATTGGGGAAGGCGCCAATGACGCAGACGGGAGTATCCGGCCGGTAGTCCGGCAGCCCCTCGATGCGGTCTAAAATCCTGAGTTCAGTGGCATAGGTGATCTCATATTTGAGATGAAGGTGAAGATAGCTGATATTCACCGTTAAAAAGAAAAAATAGAACATCGCCGCTGCCGAACCTAACAGCAGCCAGCGGGAAAGGCTTTGGAAAAGCGTGACGCCTTGGTTTGTGGGGAGAGGATTCGCCGCTGGCGGATAAGCCAGCTCATAAAACATTAACGGCATCAGCCAAAACAAAGCGTATTGAGGCTGCATCAGGCTGTGAAGAAAAGCGTCGGGGGCCATAAAATAAATCAAGTTATAGGCTAATGGCAGAGCGCCGAGAAAAAGCAAGCAGAGCAACAGCCGGCCTAAACCCGCTGAGCGTTTGCCGCCGCCGCTTACGCGAAGAATCCGGGACGCCGCCAGAGTCAGCCAGGCCAGACTCAGCCCCAGCAGCAGAGTATAGACTACTTTGATGATCAAAGGGCTGGTGAAAAACTGATCCCGATAAAAATAACCGAAAAAGTTTGTATAGGCTTTTTCAACGAAGCCTATTAACGCGGCAGCTCCCAAGGGAGCAAGCCCCATACCCGCTATCCCCTGATAATGGGACAGCTCTGCGGCAAAAAACTGCAAAGCCCATTGCAGGATCAGGGAGTAAAGCAGATAACCCAGCCCTCCCATAGCCAGACAGCGCAAGGTCAGCACCAGGATCTCACCCGGTGTTTTTTTTGCTTTCAGACAATCTGCGGCCAAAGTCAGCAGGCAAAGCACTGCCGTCACCCCTAAATAAGCCTGATAATTGCCTAAAACCAAGGCCAGCAGGCAGGCGCCGGGTAAAAAGCCCCACTTGCTGCGGCGGCAAAGCCACACCGCCCAGACGCTGAAAAGCAGGGTCAGCATATATAAATCCATATAGTACAAATAAGAAAAATAAGAGGCCATGGTGGGAAAAGCCGCCAGAACAGCAGCGGCAGCCAAAACCCCGGATTTCTGCCGGATACCCAGCAGGCTGCAAATCAAGGCGCAGGAAATAGCCAGCAAGAGAAGACAAACCAAACCGCTGGCCCAGGGAAGGCTGTAATAGGAAGTAAGGCCCTTTGAGAGAATATCCAGCCAGCGGCCGCTGGAAATCATGCTGTTGTAATGGTAGAGCTCCGAAAGATCGTCGCCGTTAGGCAGCTTATTGACCAGAAAAAACATGTGGGTAATCAGGCCGATGATAAAGGCACTCCCAAAAGCCCAGCGGCAATAGGAAGGAATCCGGCCGTAGATTCTTTTGACGGCTTCCTCCGGCAGCAAAAGCTTGGGCGACTGAGGTTTGGGGGGCTGAACCTTTGCACTGGTTTTTTCTATTTTATTCGCCATTGGCTCCTCCCTCCTCTCCCGCTTCCTCCGGAAACACAAAAAACCGCTGGCCCAGATAATTAAGGCCGGTAAACATCACCATGCCGGTCAGCATGGCCAATTGATCCAGCAGCTCGGCAGAAAGGCCCAGGCCCAGGCCGGCAAAAGCCAGCCGGCACAGAGGCTTGGCTATCAAATAAGCCAAGCCGTAGCATACCGCGATATTGGCGGCAAAGCGCAGGCCGGAACGGATATAGCCGGCCTGACTGCCGAAGGTGAAATGTCTATTTAAAAAATAAGATACAACGCTGCAAAGAAAATAAGACAAAGCGCTGGAACCCCAATAGCCCAGCCCTAAAAACTGATAAAAGCCGAACATGGTAGCCATGCCCAGCCCGGTGTTGAACAGCCCTACCAGCAAAAACCGGCCCAGCTTACGGTCGAAGATCATGATCTTCCCCTCTCCCTGCGGTTTTTTCGATAATATATGAAGGCCGGGCTTTGACCTCGTCATAGATTTTGCCAATATAATGGCCAATGATCCCCAAGCTGATGGATAAAGTGCTGGCAATAAAAAGCAGCAGCAGAATTACGGTGGTAAAGCCGGCCACCGCCTGCCCCGTAGCGAAGTTGTATAAGGTTTGCAGGCCCAGCAAGAGAAACAGCCCAAGCATGATGATACCCAGAAAGGTGGTAAATTGCAGGGGAAAGGCGGTAAAGGAACTGATGCTGTCCAGGGCATAGCGAAAAAGCTTTGTTAAGCTCCAGTTGGTTTGGCCGGAAGCCCGGGGAGCTACGGCAAACTCTATCTGGGTCTGGGGAAATCCGTAATATACCGACAGGCCCCGGAAAAAACGGGTCTTCTCCGGCAGCTTCACCAGAATATCTACGATTTTGCGATCCAACAGCTTATAATCAGAAGCCTGGCGAAAATCGATTTTTGTAAAACGGCCGATAATCTTATAAAAAAGCCCGGCACAAAACCGGTAAAACCAGCCCTCTTGACCTCTTGTCTCTTTGACGGCCTGGACGATCATGGAACCCTCTTGCCACAGCCTGTACATCTCCGGCAGCAGCGCCGGCGGATGCTGCAAATCGGCGTCCATCACGGCACAGCAGCGTCCCCTGCCGGCCTCCAGACCTGCCAGGATAGCCGCTTCCTTGCCAAAATTCCGGGAAAGCTTCAACCCGCGAACCCTCTCGTCTGCCGCTGCCGCTTTTTCGATGGCGGCAAAGGTGCCGTCCCTGGAGCCGTCGTCTACCAACAGTATCTCATAATTGATGGCGGCCTGGCTGAGGATTTCTTTTATGGCCGCCGCCACCAAGGGGATATTTTTTTCTTCATTATGGGCGGGAACAATCACCGAAAGCATCAGCCCACTCCTTATCTTTTTGGGGTTTTTACGTTCTGATTTTACCATCAAAGAGCCAAACCGGCAACTGAGAAACCATTCATATCTCCTGGTCGCTCAGCAGTAGCTTAATATTATGCTAAATGCGGATTCCTTTCTTCTTTGGCCCTGACATACTCGATGGCTTCCTTGCCGGTTATCTGCTCCACATCAATGGCGACAAGACAGGCCCGGGTGCAGCCGGCCACCTTTTTTTGTATGACTTCTTCGGGCAGGCTGCCTGAATATTTCTTAGTCAAGGCCTCCAAAGCCGCCAGCCTTTCCTCATCTTCCGTAATTCGGGCCTTGCCGAAAGCCACCACACTGCGGAAGTAGGAGGTGTATTCCTCTGCTACGATGGTATCTTCATCAACCACCGCAAAGGACACCTTGGCATGCTTGGCAATGGCGTCTATTTTGTGACCCTCTTTGGCGGAATGAAAGTAGATTCCACCATTAAAATAGACGAAGTTTAACGGAACGGCATAAGGGTAATCTTCGTCACCCAAGCAAGCTAAAACGCCGTTTGTACATCTTTCCATTACCCCTGTGATATCCTGGGGTGATAATAATTGTTTATTCCTTCTCATTTCTCGAAACATAAGGCTTCCTCCCTTCGTATCATCTCATTTTACCAGCCTTACAGGAAATTTGCTATCGGCCCTATAGAAAAAGCTTGGCTGGCCTTGCAAAGGAAGGCGCCAAGCTTCGGCAGACGATATAACCTCTAAAAAATGAGCAAAATTGCAAGTTTAAAGTGTCAGAACAGTGTTTTGGCGAATGTATTTGCTTGCATTTGACTGCATTTGGCTATATCTAGTGCATCTGCAAGATGATAGACCATATTTTGAATAGGCGACACACTTTAAACCTGCAATTTTGCGTATTAAGCTGAGACTTGGCAACTTTTTCAGTGGCCCCGTCGGTGTCAAGTTGTTGTAGGAGAAAAAATAAAATGGGCAGCAAACAAGGGTGGGAGGAAAAGATCCCGCCACTTGAGGGAAGTTCAGCGGGAAAAGGAGTAGATGGCAGAAAAAGCAGGCGTCTTTTTGCCCAGACTA
>JAHDPO010000069.1 GCA_018434325.1 Clostridia bacterium
AAGACATCTAAACTGCGAGCACACCGTGTTTCCAAACGGGTTTGAATTGATTTCGGCCTTGGAAAAAGGAAAGCGGTTTGATATATACTGTCTGGATATTATGATGCCGGGCTTTACCGGCATTGATGCGGCAAAGGAAATTCGCACCTTTGACAAAACCGCACCGATTTTATTCTTCACCTCATCACCTGAGTTTGCTTTGGAAAGCTATTCGGTGAAAGCCATCAACTATGTACTCAAGCCAATTTCAAAGGAGAAACTATTCTTCACCTTTGACGAGCTGCTGGAGCAAATCAAAGCGAAAGAAGAAGAGGATGCGGTCATCGTAAAGAGCAATGAGGGGATTCAAAAAATACTGATCTCCAATTTGGCTTTTGTCGAGGTCATCGGCAGAAACGTCCTCTATCATCTGCGCTCCGGCAAGGTGGTCGAATGTACGGAGCCTTTTTCCTCTGTCTGCGATAGCCTGCTGAAATATGGGTGTTTTATCAAACCTCACCGCTCTTTTCTTGTGAATATGCAGTATGTGGATACCATCGAAAACCATCAGATCACCTTACATACCCTTTCCGCTGTTCCTGTCGCACAGGGCAAGGCAAAGGAGATTAAGCAGCAATATCTGAATTATCAAATGGAAGGGGAATAAGAAAATGGAGGAAGGTGCTTTTCAATGGCAGTAACAGTGATAGGACTCTTGCGATTTGGGGTTTCTCTGGTCTTTGGCATCACGGTGACTGCCCTCTTTGCGGGAATAGAACCCACAAAGAAAAACAGGTTCACTACCGGTTTGCTCTGTGTCATTTTCCTTTTCGTTCAAACCGGCAGTTGGTGGCTTTTGGGCTTGGATTTGACATCAAAGCTGTATCCGCTGATTATCCATCTGCCGCTGATCGTGATATTCTCTTTATACTATAAACGCCCGTGGCTCATCTCCGCCGTCAGCGTGCTTTCCGGTTATCTTTGCTGTCAAGCACCACGCTGGTTCGGTTTCATTGCAGGCACAGCTTTAGACAGCAGACTTGCGGACCACGTTTTTTATGTTGGGGCGATATTTCTGTTCTACTATTTCCTGAAAAAGTATGTGGCGGCTTCCGTCCGGCATCTTATGGAGGTGTCCACTAAATCCTGCTTATTTTTAGGCGGGGTGCCGCTTTTTTACTATCTGTTCGACTACACTACCGCCATCTACACCAATGTGCTTTACAGCGGCACCGAATGGGCGGTACAGTTCATGCCCTCAACAATCTCTGTTTTCTATTTTGTATTTGTTATCCTTTACTACGCTGAGACACAAAAACAGGCAAGCCTTCAAAGAGAAAAGGATATGCTGGATGCGCAGTTCCGGCTGGCGCAGACAGAATTTGCTTCTCTGCGGCAGATGCAGCAGAACGCCGCATCCTATCGGCATGATATGCGCCACCATTTTGCGCTTTTACAAGGGTTGGCCTCCAAGGAACACATAGAGGGGATTAAAGAGTACCTACGAACTGCCCAGTCCGACATGGATGCCATCACGCCCACACGCTTTTGCGAAAACGAAACCGTCAACCTGATTTTGTCCGCTTTCGCTACTAAAGCAAAACAAGGGTCAATCATGCTGACGGTGGATGCAAAACTGCCTGATTTGCTTCCCTTTAGCGATACTGAGCTTTGCTCGCTCTTGTCAAATGCTTTGGAAAATGCTATACAAGCCACCGAAACGATACAGGATAGTAATAAACGCTCTATTACGCTACGAGTGTATTCCAAGAATAACAAGCTGTGCATTGACATTCGCAACCGCTATCAGGCAGAGCCAGTATTCAGGCAAGGGCTTCCTGTATCAAAAGAACAGGGACATGGCTTCGGCACAAAAAGCATAGCTCATATCGTGGGAAAGCATGGGGGTGTATTCAAGTTTTCAACTAAGGATGGCTGGTTTATATTTCAGGCTACTGCATAAGAAATATCTTATGTATAAATTTAGAGCCTGCCCTCTGAGAGTTTGCCCTTAATTGTATTTATGTTTACTATTTTCTTTTGCGTATCTAACCATAAAAAATAAAATACCTCCGTGGTTCTCGCAGTTAATTAACTCGCACTTATGGGAATTGAACTCAGCGGTCAGGTACAGGAATATGCTTCTCATCTTAGTGGGGATACGTAGGATACTTTGAAGAAATATAATAACACAATGGATATTTTCCCCGGCTACCAAACCAGACACCTCCCCTATAGAGAGCAAATGACTGTATCTCTTTGCTCTGGAAATTGGGTGCGATTCGATAAAAGAATCCCGTCCACTTTTTATGTTTTGAAATCAGGTAGAAGTGCCGTCCGTGAAAAATGGGCGGCACTTTGCATTTTGTTTTTGTAGACCCCTTTATGAAACCGGATTAATAGTAAGGGGGTTTTATGATTTCAAAAATAAATTGGTTCAACCGCCCTTTGAAACCGGATTAGTAGTAGAGGGCTAAATAAATCCGCTCAACCCCATGTTTTTTCGGCTTAATAGTAGGGGGGAAATATTTTTTAGAACATGGTTGTTGAAAAGTCTTTCTTAATGCCTACACAGTGGGGGGTACTTTTTCATCTACTCTCTGCAAAAAACAAGGAGATGATTAAAATGCAAAAACGATTTCACACCATTGACGGTGAAACGCTTATGAATCAACCGTTTGAGCCAATTCAATTTGTTGTGGAGGGACTATTGTCAAATGGACTTCATTTATTAGCCGGTGCACCCAAGTCAGGAAAAAGCTGGCTTGCCCTTTGGCTGTCTGTAACCATTGCAAAGGGTGAAGCTGTTTGGGGTAATGCGGTTAAACAAGGAACAACTTTATATCTATGCTTTGAGGACAGCCGCTTGCGTATTCAAAACCGCCTATTTGATATTGCCGATGATGCCCCTTCTAATGTGCATTTCTGCGAGGAAAGCTTCCGGCTGGGAGAAGGGCTGGAGGAACGAATCACACAATTTATCCTTGAACATTCTGGTACTGTGCTGATTATTATTGATACCCTGCAAATGATTCGAAGACCGGCATTGGATAATTCCTATGCAAATGATTATGCAGACCTTTCTGTGCTTAAAAAACTGGCCGATAAAAATCAGATTGCAATTTTATTGATTCATCATCTCAGAAAACAAAAAGATGATGACCCTTTTAATCGTATCTCAGGCACCACAGGTTTATCAGGTGCTGTTGATACAAGCTTTACACTGGTGGAAGAAAGGCGTGGCAGCTGCAAGGCAACACTTTCTTGTATCGGCAGAGACATTGAGTACAGGGAAATTGAGCTTGAACGAAACGAAAACAGTATTTGGGAACTTATTTCAGACAGCAAGGATAACCCTGATTTACTCCTGCCTGATATTGTACTTCTTATCTCTGACTTTATGAGTGATAGAAAAGAATACCAAGGCTCGCCAACAGAGCTTGCAGAGCTTATCAGCAGAAAAGAAAAAACGATAAGTCACCGCACACTTTCACGCCTGCTGTTGCATAACCAAGACCTGCTTTATCAGAAAGGACTTACGGTTCGCTGCTACCGCAGCAACGGCAGCCGCCTTATCTCACTTGCTCATATTGATGACGATAGTGCCGTTAGTGACGATGAAATCGATAACTGCCCCAGTGTGAAAAACATCGGCCCTGTTGACCCTATCGACACTGGTTAGCCGCTGTGATCCGCCTGAACGGCCCGTGTTGCCTTTTCAGATACCCGTAGGGATTGCTGCCCTCGGGCGGATAAAAAGCCCGCACAGGCGATTTGTGAGGAAGATTAAGCAGCCCTTTATTCCTCTATTTAAAAGTAACCCTCCCCATCTAAAAGAGGGCAGGAGAAAGCAAGGTGCTCTAAAGGTGCACCTTGCGGTCACAGCAGCCAGCAGTGCCGGCTGCAAAAGCCCGTGGCAAGCGGGTTTAGGGGAATTTAAGAAAATTTAAGACAGCAGAATTTTAGGTGCTGTAAAACCTCATTTGTGCTGTCATAGGTGCTGTAAAGCCCTGTGAACCCTGACTCAATGCGGTTTCTGAGGTGCTGTTGCAGGTGCTTAGACGGAAAAAGTGAAGCGAGAGAAATTAGAAAAGGAGAATTGTTCTTATGAAGAAACAAAAAAATATAGGCAGCTATGCCGAAAGTAATCCGCAAATATTATCCCCCTTTGGCTACCCCCTCCCTGTCTTTGATGACACCCTCTCCGTCATTTCCGAGGAGGGGCATTACTGGCAGAGGGAAATGAAAGTAGATGGAAAATCCTTTACCCTGCGTTCCTTTTTCCAGCCTGTTTCGGTAGCAGCTCCCATTGATAAACTGCTTCATATGATTGATTCCAATGTTTTGAAAAAAGATTGAATTTAGAGTAGACTTGGCAAAATTGTTTCGGTATGATGTTCAGTACCGTATTCGGTTTGCCGGAAAGGAGATTATAGATGAAACAGGCAACTGAAAAATATACGATTCTTTACGCAAGATTAAGTCAGGATGATGGTAGTCAAGGGGATTCCAACAGCATTCAAAACCAGAGGATGATGCTTGAAAAGTACGCAAAGGACAACGGATTTGAGAATCTTAAATTCCTATATGATGATGGAGCTACCGGTACAAATTTCAATCGGCCGGCATTCCAAGAGGTAATGTTACTGATTGAAAACGGCGAGGCTGCAACTTTAATAGTCAAGGACATGAGCCGGTTAGGCAGGGAATATTTAGAGGTTGGCAGGCTGACAGAAATTGTGTTTCCAAGCTACGGCGTGCGGTTCATCGCTATGAACGATGGCGTGGACAGCTTATATGGTGACAATGAATTTACCCCTTTTAAGAATATCATCAACGAGTGGTACGCAAAAGATTGCAGCAAAAAGGGAAAAGCATCGGCAAGAATCAAGGCAGAAAGCGGAGCAAGGGTTGGTTCACGACCGCCCTTTGGATATCAAAAAGACCCTGCTGACCCCAAGCGTAAAATCATTCCCGAGGAGGAAACCGCACCGATTGTGCAATATATTTTCTCTCTGTGCATGAATGGAAAAGGCCCCAGTCAAATTGCTAAACAGCTCAAGGAAAAACGAATTCCTATCCCTGCACACTTTTATTACAAGAAAAACGGTGTGAAAGTTACCGGATTTGATGCGGATAATCCCTATGAATGGAAACAGTCAACTGTTGCAAGAATGCTGGAAAATGAGGTTTACCTTGGGCATACCATCAACCTAAAGTACACAACCCTGTCCTATAAAAACAAGAAACGAGTTGAGCGTCCTGAAAGTGAACAGGTACGAATTGAAAATACCCACGAAGCCATCGTTGACAAAGCCACATGGGACATTGTGCAGGATATCCGCAAGCATAAACGCCGCAGAGCTAATATGGCAGAGCAGAACATCTTTTCCGGGCTTATTTACTGCAAGGATTGCGGTACCACCATGGTACTCCATCGGGCACATACAATGGATGCGGTGAAAAACAATTTTACCTGTCGAACCTATAAGGAAAAGGGGAAAGCTGTTTGTACAGGGCATTTTATTCGAGAAGTCCAGCTTGCAGAGATTATTTTGGATGACTTGCGCAGGGTTACTCATTTTGCACGACAAAATGAAGCTGTATTCGCAAAGTACATCACACAGAAAAACAGTGCGGAAATTGGCAGGGAGATTAACCAGACTGAACGGGAACTGGAATCCTTGAAACACAGGGATACCGAAATAAGCGCATTGTTTAAACGGTTGTATGAAGATAATGTTCTTGGTAAAATCCCCAATGAAATGTTCCGCAAACTTAGTGATGACTACCTATTAGAGCAAAAAGAAATCCAAGCCTCCATCCCTAAAAAGGAAGAAGAGCTTGAAAGGCTCAAGGATTCTGTTGCAAATGTGGGAGTGTTTTTAGAAAAAGTAAAGCAGTATACAAAGATTGATACCCTAACTGCAGAGATGCTTAACCTGTTTATTGAGCGGGTAGAAGTAGGCGAAAGAGAAGAACGCTACTCTCGTACAGCACCACAGTCAATTGATATTTACTACCGTGATATCGGCCTCTTAGACAACTTTGCAGAAACAGAAACTGTAACGGAGCAGGAGTTAACACCAGAGGAAGTAGCATAAACGGTAATCGGCAGACAGCGAAAACTCACTGCCTGCCGATACATATCACCATTTCACCACGGTTTAGAAAATGTCCCTATCGCACCGTGGAGAAGCGGTCCGCTTCTGCTGTTTTTAGGATGCTCAATAATCAATCATTCGCTTCGCCTGCTTTGTCAGCTTCGTCAGTTTCGTCGATACCCTTGCCGGTTTTCCGGTAAAGCATAAAGGAGTAGATAATCGGAGCAATAACAAGCAAAATCACAACGAAAACGGTCAGAGACATACCGTTTATTACACCGGAATGATGAGAGATGAAAGTTCCGGCGATGAGAATAAGCCCGGCAAAGATATATAAATATCCGGCCATGCGGTGGGTCTTATTCCAATTATCGGCGTTATGCAGAGTCCAGGCAAGCCTTATGCCAATGGTGTAGTTTTGCCTGTTTTTGGGAAGATAGTTGCCGCATATAATCAGCAAGACACCGACCAGCGGCGGGACTACCAAAGCTATGGGAATAGCCGCTCCCATAGCGATAAATAAGGTGATCGGAACAACGATAAGCGATAAGAGCGGTGGCGTCCATGCGGCAACCACCTGCATAGCTTGCGATGTATTAGAGCGCTTAGGATCATGATAAAGCTTTAGCTTAGAAAGCAGATTGATCGCCGCAAGCAGGAAGGGCAAACCAAAGGCGGCAACAGCCTTCGGGGCAAAATTGTCGGGATTGCCGGCACTGTCCCAATGAATAGCTATTTGCTGGGGCAGATCGTTATATAACACAATTGATAAAATGATCGGCAGCAAGCAAACCACCGATGACAAGACAAGAGCAGCAACGAAGTTATTTCTTGTTTTCATTGTTCATTCCTCCATTAAATTGGGATAGCCAGAGCATAACCTCCTCAAAGACCGATATGTTCAGCTCGTAATAAATAAAGTTCTTATATTTCGTTTCAAAAACCAGACCGGCTTTTTTTAACTGTGACAGATGATAGGAAATTGTTGCCCCGGTCATGTCAAAGTGCTGCCCTATCTCTCCGGCAGACATTCTGCCGTTCTTCAGCATGATGAGAATATCCCGTCTAATAGGATCGGATAGGGCCTTGAATATTTCAGGGAAGGTCAAGAGATATCACCCCACAATTTAGAAAAGTATCTAAATAGATAATAACACGGTGGCGACAGAAAGGTCAAGAGGAATTTAGAGGACTTTCTAAATAGATAGTCATGAAAAAAGGATACCCTTTGCATGTACGCCATTTAATTAAAAAGAAGGGCGCGGAGCCATAGGGTGCTGGCCAGTAACCGATAGTAACCGATAGTAACTGGCAGTGCCGGCAGTGGCTCGACTCGGCAGTACCCCGGCTCGGTAGTAACCTGGTTTTCTGTGCAAAATTTACGGCTGTATGCAAACTGATTAATCCAGGTGAGCGGGGGTAAAAAGCAAAGGGGATATTTCTGCACAACCGCAAAAAACGCACAGAATCGGACTGAATCTGGCTTAAAAACCTTTGCAAATCACCTACAAACGAAAAAATTGCACAGACTGCCGCCGGAAAACACCTACAACCGAAAAAATTGTACAGAAACCTTCCGGGGTCACCGCCCCCCAAGACCATTGCTCATCCTTCCACTTTGGTTTAATCCTTAACTAAATGACATTGCTTATGAATGGATATCCTTGCACAGCATAAAAACTGCCGAGTGAGATGATTTAATACATATCTCACTTCGGCAGTTTTTACGCAAGAAAGGGTTCTGCAGTTTTTATATATAAATCATTATTTCAATCCACGTTCCTCTTAGAGGAAGCGACAATAAAACTGGCATTGTTGAGTAGACACATTAAGATTAACATATGTCATTCGAAAAGCCTGTCGAAATCCCCTGTTAAGAATAAAATACTTTAAACCAGACTTCAATGACTTATAAATAAAAACATAAACATATGCACCTGGGCATAGGATGAGATAGAAAAATAAAAGGAGGAGAGTGACCATGATCCGCGGGCCGCCGGAAATAACAAAACAAAATGGAGAACTTGGCCACTCAAGCAGCTTAAGTGCTCAAAAATCGCAGTTGTGTACAGCTGCATCCGGTTTTTGGGCCTTTTTAGCCATCCGGCTGCTCAAATTTGCGGGTTGTGTACCCAGTTAGCCTCTGCTTCAGGCTGGATTTAGGTTCGATTCTGCACACAACTCGAAATTTTGAGAACTCGGGCCCGATTTGAGCCCTCGACCCACCCGACTCACTCAGCCGACTCAACCCACTCTTACCCGATCTGAGCATTGGCCCGATTTGGGGAGTGGGGAGCTGGAACAGCTAATCCCGCGCCAACAATGCCTCCAGCGCAGCCACAAAATCTTTATCTTGTACCGGACTGCGTTTTTTCGGCCCCTTAAGCCGGCCGCCGCTGCTGCGGATTTTCCTGGCCGTATGACGGGCCAGCAAAAGGCTATCGATGTTGTCGGCCGTATACTCTACGCCATCCTGATTCAATGCTCGAGCTGCCCGGGCCAGGCACATGGCGGCCAGGCCATAGTCCTGTGTCACCACAATATCGCCGGCCTGTACAAGGTTGGCCAAAGCAAAATCCACACTGTCGGCGCCTTGAGAGAAAACCAGGGTTTGAGCGCCCTCCTTATTGAAATGGTGAGCGGTATCGCAGAGAATCAGACATTCGGCATCAAAATCCTTGGCCACAGCCACGGCTTCGTCCACCACGGGGCAGCCGTCAGCGTCAATGAGCAGCCGGCGGCTCATCGGGCGGCTCATTGGGCCTGCTCCAGAATTTCCTTTTGCAGTTTCTTCGTCAGCTTCCCAAAGACCAGTTGGTAAGAAGCGTCGCACATTTGCTTCAGTTCATCGTCAGGCAAGTTTTCCTCAAGGTTTACCGCATTCCAGCTGCGTTTGTCAATATAAAAGCCGGGCAGGACTTCCGGATACTCTTGACGCAAGAATTCCGCCATTAAAGGGTCGCATTTGAGATTGATCAGGTCTTTGCCGGCATAAACAGGGTCGTATTTGTCGGAGGGATGCATAATAGCGGCAAAAAGCTTGCCGCCCACCTGGTAGCGCCACCACTGCCATTCTTCCTTGAAATCCTTGACTGCTCCGGGCTTTGCCAGCAAATATTCGTCCAGCCATTCGTAACGGTTCATGCTTGAATCCTCCTGTTAGACCTTCTATTCAGCTCATTTATATTTTGTGGGACAGGCCAGCATATAGTAATCGTTATTATTAAATTGAAAGGTGTCGACGACGGTCATATTGACCTTTTGTGTATGAGCCTTATAAGAGCGGGGATTTATCTGGTTGATGAAGGTAACCATGATCGGATAGCGGCCGGCCATGCTATCGAGGGATGCATAAAAGACCTTCTCAAATACGCCGCTGCCGCGATATGCTTTATCCACACAAATCGGGCCGTATTGGTAGGAATTTTCTACAGTCAGGCTTTGCCCGTTAAAAGAATTTTCGGGAAGCTTTTGTATCATGTAAGAAAACAAAGGCCATTCCGCCCAGAATTGCCACGAGGCTGCCATGGCATAACTGATTATACGGCCGCCATCCCTGGCGATCATGATTCCGCACTCCTTTTCAACAAGGGCGTGAAGCTGCTCTGAGGTAAAGTTAGTCGTAACAAAGCCATCGGGCTTATCGGCGGGGTCGATGGAGTTTATATGGTATCTTTTGTGTAAGTCCATTACGCCATCAAGATCGCTGATTTTTGCTTTTACTATTTCCATTTAGGTTACCCCTTTCCGGTAGAATCAATTATACTTGAGCATCAATTATATTTGAGCGTTACAGAGGCAGATGCATTTCCGATTCGGAAGGAACAAAGCCGTATTTCGCATATACGGGCTTGCCCATTAACGTTGCGTCCAAATGGATCGAGCTGATATTTCTCTCCTTCGCCTCATGAACCAAAGTGTCCAGCAGCTGCAAAGAAAGACCTTGCCGCCGGTAGTCGGGATGGGTATACATGTTGATAATAAAGGCTTTTTTGCCGGTGGGGTTTTGGAATGAAGGCATGATCTGATAAAAACAAATTGAACCGCAGGCGGCAAGCTTGTCTTCATCAAAGGCAAAATAGGTGACATGATCCGCATTATTCTTATAATAATTCGAGGTGTTAGCCATCACATCCTCTAAAGCAGCATCGGAGATTTCACCGAATATGGCCCTTAAAGCCGCTTTTCTGGCGGCCAGGCAGAGATCGAGATCGGCTTCCGTGGCTTTGCGAATGGTAAATGAATTCATGGGATTAACCTCCTTTTATTCAATCATGATCATATTATTCAATCATGATGATCACATCAACCGGCGTCCCTCTTTCTAATATAGGGCTTCCGGCGGGAATGTCAATAAGGCAATTGCAGCCGATAAAGGAACCCAGCGTGCCCGAAGCCTGGCCCTGAGGAGGGAAAACCCTGTTGCCCTCCAACCTGGCCCGCAGCAGACGCCTGTTGGGGCTGGTTTTTTGGAAGTCGCCGGCCAGGAAAGCTTCCACTCGCCGCGGCAGGATTTGCCGGTGGCCGCCAAGCTTGCGCAGCAACGGCATACCTAAAAGCTCAAAGGTAGCGGCGGCGGCAAAGGGATTGCCCGATAAGCTGAGCAGAAGGCTGTTGCCGCAGCGGCAAGCCAGGGCCGGACTGCCCGGCTTAAGAGCTAGCCCATGAAACAGTACTTCCGCGCCCATCTGTGCGGCCACCAGAGGCATGTAGTCTTTCTCTCCCACGGAGACGCCGCCGGTGGTAATCACCAGCGGGTATTGCTCCAAAAGGCCGGCAGCGGCAGCCGTCAGTTTTGCCGGATCGTCGGCTACCTGCTGCAGCATTACCGGCCGGCCGCCGCCCATAATTATTCTGGCTGCCAGCATGGTGCAGTTGCTGTCATAAATTTTTCCCGGCGGCAAAGGCTCTTCCGGCAAAGCCAGCTCGCTGCCGGTGGAGAAAATCCCTATGGACGGCTTAGGATAGACTTCCACCTCGGTCAGCCCTTGGCCAGCCAGCACGCCCAAGGCGGCATAGTCAAGAACCTGTCCCGCCTCCAAGATCAGTTGGTCTTTGGGGATATCTTCCCCTGCAAAAACGTAGTTAGCATATTTACTTAAAGGCTTAAAAACCTGCAGCTGCCCGTTTTGATCGCGAACAATCTCCTGGGCCACAACGCAATCGGCTCCGGCAGGGATCGGAGCCCCGGTCATAATCCGGGCGGCCTGTCCCGGAAGCAATTCTTCTCTGGGGTGATCGCCGGCATAAATTCGCATCGATACTTGCAGGAGGGCGGGTTTGTCCGCAGAAGCCTCCTTGAGGTCGGCAGAGCGGAGGGCGTAGCCGTCCAAAGGCGAGCGGTCAAAGGGAGGCTGGGCTACAGCCGCCCGTATATCTCTGGCGCAAACCCGGCCCAGAGCATCCAGAAGGCCCACCGCCTCAAAGGCTGGCGCCGGCGAGGGAGTATGGCGGAGCAAAAGATCGATAGCTTGCTCTAATTCTAAAGGCTTTTTGTCCAAACAAAAACATCCTTTCAGTTACATATTATTAATGCTTCTTCGTAAGCTTGATTACGCCGTCTTCCAAATCATTGTAAAAAAAGCTATAATCACTATAACGTTAATATAGGTTAATAAAATAGTCAACTTGAAGATATAAAGAGAGGGCATATGGACGCAGTTATATTGGCCGGCGGCCGGGGAAAACGGCTGGGTTTCCAAAACAAAGCTTTGCTCGAATTGCAGGGCCGCAGTTTTCTGGAAAGGATTTTGCTGCAGTTGACCGAATTTGATCAGGTCTTTCTTTCGACCAATGATGCAGGCATTGCTGCCGGCTATCAGGTCATAGCGGTCAATGATGTTTTTAAGGATTGCGGGCCCCTGGGAGGATTGCATGCTGCGCTCAAAAAAAGCGCAGCCGGCTGGCTGTTTGCCATCAGCTGCGATACCCCTTTATTCCAGCGGGAACTGGCGGAATATTTACGCCAGTATATTTCAGCGGAATACGATGCAATTATAGCCGTGTCCAGAGACGGCCGCGTCCAGCCCTTATGCGGCTTTTATCAGCATGCTCTTGCCAGTCTTATCGAAGAGCAGATACTTGCCGGCAATTACCGCATGCTTGACTTGCTGTCGAAAATAAAGGTCAAATACGTTTCCCTTGCCTACAGCATGTTCCCCGATAAGATATTGCATAACATCAATGCCTATAAAGATTATTGGGAGCTGAAGCGGGAGCTTGAGGGGCCGCCTGTCATAGCCGTTTGCGGCGGTAAAAATTCCGGGAAAACCACTTTGCTTGCGGGCATTATTCCTTTATTATCCGCCAAAGGCTTACGCATAGCTGCTATTAAGCACGACGGCCATGATTTTGACCCCGACGTACCCAATACGGACAGCTACCGCCTCAGAACCGCCGGAGCTGCCAAGGTTGCAATATATTCTTCCCAGCGCTCGATGATCGCTATGGAGCAGAGCACTTCACCACAGCAGCTGCTTCCTCATTTTCAGGATATCGATTTGGTTTTACTGGAGGGCGGCAAAGATAGTCTATATCCGAAGATTGAGATACTGCGCCGGGATAACTCTTCGGAATTAGTCAGCAATAAGGTCAATTTGATCGCAATATGCACAGACTTTCCTGTCGCATCGCCCCTGGCCCGATTTGCTTTGGAGGATTACCCGGAGATCAGTGAGTTTATCTTTGCCTATGTGACGAATAAAATTGACAAAGACGCCTGCAATTGCTATAGTAACTATAAATTTTGAAGCGGGTGATTGTCCAATGAAATACGAACCAAAGCTGGCAAAAGAGATTTTATGCCCTTTAGAGTATGGCCTTGATGTCTTTGGCGGCAAATGGAAATCGCGGATTATTTGCGTCTTATCGGCCCAAAGTGTAATGCGGTATAATGAAATCAGAAAAGAGCTTGGCAATATTACCGATGCGGTGCTGGCTGCCATGTTGAAAGAGCTGATTGCCGATGAACTGATCAGCCGGAGGCAGTATAATGAAATACCGCCGAAAGTGGAATATGCGTTGACGGAAAAGGGCCGCTCGGTTTTACCGATTTTGCAGAACATCTGTCTCTGGGCCCGCCGGCAAACTAAAGACAGTTTGGAGAAGAAATTGCCCCCTTGCAGAACCTGTGAGCGTTGAGATCACTATACTAATAAAATTATTAGCTACTCATAAATTTGCTAATATATTTACCTATCCAAGCAACTTTGTTATTTTTTGTATATGGGTTACGCCATAAATCAAATGCTTGGAGGTAAATAAAAATGAGTGCAAAAGCCTATTTGGAAATTACGATGGTAATTGATCCTGAGAATCGTCCTGATGCCGCAAAGATCTATACCGATTACCGTCAGCCTTTTTTAGATCAGATCGCAGGAGCGGTATCAAAAGAACTGCTTATCCGGGATGAAGACGTACAGGTGTTGCATGGCTTTGATTGTGTGGAGAAAGCTAAGGCCTATCTGGAAAGCGAGATGTTTAAGAATGACGTCTTTGTTGGGCTGCAGCCTCTGTGGAATGGCAGCCCCGACGTCAAAATTTATATTGTTGCTTAATCGTTTGCGGCGGGCCTGGGACAAACCGCTGTTATGATAAAGTGGAGAGCTTCTGCAACAATACAAAAAGCGGCTTTGATTCTGAATCAGAGCCGCTTTTCAGGTTTGCCTTTTTGGTACGGGTTTGGTATGAGTTTGGTATGAGTGTCTGCAGCAATCGGCTCGCTCGCTTTTGCGCAAAATTGCAAGTTTAAAGTGTGCTGCTTCTTAAGAATAGCGGGTGTCTCCAGACTGCGACGCTAAATACAGCCAGATACAGCCAAATACGGCCGCTAAGTGATGTGCGGACACTGTAAAGAAGGCCACTGAAAAAGTCGGTCAAAACTTCAGCCTTTTAAGCAGAATTAGTTGAATTTCAAGGCAAGTTCCGGTTTGTCGAAGTAAAATCCACTGGAAGGTGCCATTGATATGGTTACGGAAACGTCACGATGAAAGCCGCCCCCCCCATTTGTGCAAAAATTACGTTTGGGGGCAATTAGCAGAGGCCGGGTGAGCAAAAATTACGTTAGTATGTGAAATGCAAAGGGGAATCTACACACAAACGAAAAAATTGAACAAATTTGGCCTGAGATTGGCTAAGAATGACCCCAGCAATGGTTGCATTTCACATACAAACGAAAAAATTGTACAGACGCCGACGAGGATCTGCATACAAACGGAAAAATTGAACAGAAACTGACCTGGCTCCGGGAGGCAACTGACCCTGCAGCCAAGACCTCGGCCTGAATTCACACTCTCGGTGAAGGACCTGCAA
>JAHDPO010000027.1 GCA_018434325.1 Clostridia bacterium
AGTCTGGGCAAAAAGACGCCTGCTTTTTCTGCCATCTACTCCTTTTCCCGCTGAACTTCCCTCAAGTGGCGGGATCTTTTCCTCCCACCCTTGTTTGCTGCCCATTTTATTTTTTCTCCTACAACAACTTGACACCGACATCGCAATCCTATTAGTTGACTAATCAACTAATCTGGTGTTATGATGGGTAATAAAAGGGTGGTTTTTTGTGGAAAAACGCAAATCGCTGATCAAGGCGATTCTTGATACATACCGGATCAGCTTGTCATATATCAGTGAAGGCACATCAAAATATGGTATCGGCCGGGGACAGTGGTATTTCTTTAACCGGCTGTTGTTGGGAGGCGACGGCCTTTCCCAGGAGCAGCTTTCAGAAGAGATGGTTGTGGACAGCGCCCATACGGCCCGGGCCATTAAGAAGCTGGAAGATGATGGCTATATTTTTCGCAAAGCAGATCCCAGTGATGGACGGAAGAAAAAGGTCTATGTAACGGATAAAGCCGTTGTCATCAGAGACGAGTATCATCAGATATACAAAGAGTTAAATAAGGTTCTGACTACCGGCTTCACCCCTGAGGAGGTGGAGCTTACCCGGAAGTTATTGTACCGGATGCGGGATAATATTGATGAATATGTAAAAACCAGGGCTAGAGACCAACAACAAAGTAAGCAGGATGGCTAATTTAACGATGGAGGCCAATAATGACGGATATAATCGCGATGAAGCCTATTGGCAGGATTGAAACACCTTTCCAAACACAGGAAGATCTGAAGTTTCCTCCCTTTGATCCACGAGCGCCTTATCATGATCCCGGCGTCAGGGGAACCGTCCGCCTTTTTGAAGAGTATGCGGAGGGTGTTGCCGATATTAAACCCGGAACATACGCTATGCTGATTTTTTACTTTGACCGTTCCGATGGGTATAGCTTGACGACGAAATCTCCCCGCTACGACGAACCGGTAGGTATATTTTCCACCCGCAGCCCCAACCGGCCCAACGGCATTGGCATTTCCGTCGTTGAGTTTTTGAGCGTTGACGGCGGTATTTTAACTTTTCGGGGGGTAGACATGCTGGACGGAACGCCGCTGTTGGACATTAAACCGTATTCGGGAGAAATCCCGGGGGCAATCTCAGAAGGAGGCCCGGGGGGAAAACCGGGAGGAGGCCTAAAAGAAATTCCAAGAGGATGAAGCAAAGCCTGCAAACTTCATATCTACGCCGACAGGTTTACGAAAGTAACGAACAGGGAATACGGTGAAAATCCGTAACAGCCCCGCTACTGTAAGTGCTATAGAACTCAATGCCATTATGCCACTGGCCTAAGCTGGGAAGGCGGCATTTGGGGGCGCAAGTCAGGAGACCTGCCTGCCGGTCAGTATAAATTCATTTTCCGAGGGGAGAGTGGTTTATTTTTTATACCTAAAATTCAGTTAAGCAATGGCGCAAATCAGAAAAGATGTAAGGAGGATATTCATGAAAAAATTTTTATCGATTTTGCTTGCTGTATCTCTTTTTCTAATGATGCTGGGAGGCTGCGGATCAGTTGCCGGCGTGGCAGGCGGAGAGGCTGCCGCACCGGCTAAGGATTATTCCGGTACATATAAAGGATCGGCTCCCGGCTATCACGGTAATCTGGACGTAACCGTGACCTTGGATAAAGCCGGCAAAATTCTTGCCGTAGAGGTAGGAAAAGATCATGGGGAAACGGAAAATATCGGCACGATCCCTATTGAAAAAATACCCGGCGCCATTGTAGCCGGACAATCTCTCAAGGTAGATACCGTGACGGGAGCAACCGTTACGGCCAACGGTATTCTGGCCGCTGTGGCGGCTGCTTTACAAAGCGCCGGCCTAGCCCCGGCGGATTATAATTACGCGCCGGCGGCAGCCGAAGAGCAGGCAGCCGCCGCTCTTGATCTGAGCGCCATGCCTCAAAAGGCCCCCATAACAGGCTCGGTTACCATAACGGACGTGAAAGGCCGCCAGGTGGACCTTGAGCTTCCCGTATCCACCTATGCCATCAGCACCATGGACGTAATCGATTATTTGATTCCCTTGCTGGGAGAGGAGGCCTTTCACATGCTGGTGGCTTCCGGTCAGGATGGCGGCGGCGGCATTCAAACCTACAGTAAGCTTTATACGCCTATCATCGGCAATTACATGAAGCATGTGGGTCAAATTTCTGAACACAACGCTCCCTTTGATCTTGAGATGATCCTGGCTACGGACCCCGATGTTTTGATCGTTAATTCCGCTATGGGGGCGCATAATTACGCTATGGAAATTGAAGCCCAATTAACAGCGGCGGGAATTCCCATTGTGCTCATTGATATACCCGGCAAATCCCTTGCCGGGTCTGTTCAGGAGACAGAAAAGCTGCTGGGCCAAATATTCCAAAAGGAAGAACGGGCAAATGAGGTAGCCTCTTTTATTGACGAGCAGTATGCCTTAATTGCTTCCAAAAACCTTGACCAGCGGCAGGATAAGCCTACGGTCTATTACGAAAAATCCGGTTATTCCGAGATCTTCGGTTCTACCAGCTCCAGCAAATCCGGCTGGGGCGCGGTTATCGCTCTGGCCGGCGGTGAAAATATTGCCGATCCGCTGCTGCTTAACTCCGCCGCCGGCAAAGGAGGCAACAGCACCCTTGACCCTGAATATGTGCTGGAGGCCAATCCGGATTTTATTATTCTTAGCGGCTCCGGCGCCGGCTGGATGGATAATTATCCCGGCTCCACACCTGAGGTGCCAAAGTTTGACATCCTGAACAGAACGGGCTGGCGTGAGCTGGAGGCTGTTAAAAACGGCAATGTTTATGAACTGGCCCATGCCACCAGCAGGTCTATCTTTGGTTTTCATGCGGCCTTGAAGCTGGCGTCGGTGTTTTATCCCGAGGATTTTCAGGGCGTTGATGCCGATAAGATTATGGATGAATTTTTCGATAAGTTCATGCTGGTGAACAGTGACGTCACCGGCTGGTTTTACCAAGCCGCCGGGGCCCGCTGAGCCATGGAATGCAAAGGGGACAGCTGCCGGCGGACCGACCGGACGCTCTACGACAGTATGATCAGAAGGAGAGCCGTTTTAACGGCGGCACTCCTCGGTATTATGCTAGTATTGTTTTTTTTGAATATTTCCATCGGCTCTTCTTCCATATCCCTGACTGAAATTGTCCGGATTCTGTTTACGGGAGAGGGCGAGGGACATAGGGCGATGATCGTCAGGCAGGTGCGTTTGCCCATGGCCCTGATGGCTATGGCTGTGGGGGCCTGCTTGGGTATCGGAGGCTGTGAGATTCAGACGATACTGCGAAATCCTATCGCCAGCCCCTATACCTTGGGCATTACCAATGCCGCTGCTTTCGGCGCTGCCTTGGGACTTATCCTCAACGCCAATGTTTTGCGGGTTTCCGAGGCGCTTATGGTGACGGCCAACGCTTTTGTTTTTGCCTTACTGGCGTCGGTATGCGTATATGCCTTTTCCTGCCGGCCCGGCGCCGGAAAAAATTCGATTATTTTGTTTGGCATTGCTCTTAATTTTCTTTTTAGCGCCCTTACTATGGTACTGCAATATATTTCCGACGATGAGGACTTAAAAAGCCTGGTCTTTTGGAATATGGGCAGCTTGCTGAAAACCACCTGGGCAAAATTCCTGATCGTTTTGGCGGCCCTTATCTTTTGCTTTGTGATTTTATATAAAAACGCCTGGCAGCTTACGGCGATGACCTTGGACGATACGAAGGCCCGCAGCTTGGGTGTTGATACGCAAAAAGTAAGGCGCATGGTTATCATTCTGACTTCTCTGGCTACGGCTTTTGCTGTCTGCTTTGTGGGCTCCGTAGGTTTTGTGGGCATTATTGCCCCCCATATCGCCCGGCAATTGGTTGGTGAAGATCAGCGATTTTTTCTGCCGCTGTCGGCCTTGATTGGCGCTGTCATCGTCTCCCTGTCCTTTGTCGCAAGCAAGCTGGTTATTCCCGGCGTAGTTTTACCCATCGGCCTTGTGACGGCAATTATCGGCATTCCGGTGTTTCTAGCCATCATTTTCAGCAGAATGCGGGTGATGTAATGCTAAAGATTGAAAAGCTATCTTTTTCCTATAAGCCCCAAAAAGATAAAGAACCGGTTTTTCAAGATCTGAATATTGAATTCCGGCCTGGGCTTAATGCGGTGCTGGGACCTAACGGCGCCGGCAAATCAACGCTGCTGAAATCGATGTTTGGTTTGCTTAACTATGGCGGAACTGTCTGGTATGATGACGAAAACCTTACCAGAATGAGAACGGAGGATAAGACAAAGCTGATGTCGTATCTACCTCAGATGGATGTGGAGACATCAACTCTCACCGTACTGGAAATGGTTTTGCTGGGCCGTCTGCCGGAATTGGGCCGCCGGGTGAAGGATGAAGATCTGAATAGTGTCATGGAAACACTGAAAGCCCTGAATATTCTTCATTTGGCGCCAAAAAGCTTGGGAGAATTAAGCGGCGGCCAGAAGAAGCTTGTATTTATTGCCCAGACTCTGGTTCGGGAGCCCAGGGTAATTTTGCTGGATGAGCCCGTCAATTCCCTGGATTTGCAAAAGCAGCTGGAATTATGCCAGCAGTTGCAGAAGCTCGTCGAAGATAAGGGCATTAGTATAATTGTAGTGCTGCACGATATTAATTTAGCCGTGCGTTTTGCCCAGCACATTGTTATTCTTGACGAGTGCGGCAGACTCTATAATGCCGGCGAGCCGGGTCAGGTGATTACGGAAAAAATGCTGCGGGAGGTTTATGGCATTGTGGCTTCTGTAAGCTATGATGCGGACGGTATTCCTTCCGTTTCGGCCATCCGCTCTATCCGATGTGATTAACATAATATAATTAGTCTAATTCGCATAATATAATTAGTCTAATTCGCATAATATGAGTAGTCTGATTAGCATATATTGGTTGATAAATGTTCAATAAGACAGTATAATAAGGTTGTCTATTATTAGTTATAAAAATTAAAATTACGTCGAATGAAAGGAGCTTTATCATGAAGGGAGATCCCAAACTTATTGAGGTTTTGAATTCTTTGCTTGCCGATGAGCTGACCGCAATCAATCAATACATTGTTCATGCAGAAATGTGCGAGGATTGGGGCTATGGCAAGCTGCACGCAGGTTTTGAAAAGCGGGCCATTGATGAAATGAAGCACGCCGAAAAACTGATTGGCCGGATACTCTTCCTCGGGGGTACGCCTATCGTGTCCGACCTGAAGAGCATTCATATCGGCGCTGAAGTTCCCAAGCAGGTAGAAAATGATCGTGTTGCCGAAGAAGGTGCAATTAAGGCTTACAATGATGCTATTGCTCTGGCCGGTGAGGTGCGGGATTACGCTACCCGGGATATTCTTGTACAGATTCTTAATGACGAAGACCGTCACATGGATGAGATCGAAGAATTACAGGATCAAATTGAGCAAATGGGCCTGCCCATTTTCTTGACGACTCAAGTAGGCTAAGGTAAGCTACGGGCTGTAAGGTATCGGCCTGAATTTAATTTACGATGTATATCTTGTGAAGGGGATACTCTTCCAAGCAAAGAAAAAGCAGAGTTTGGCTTCGGCCGGCTCTGCTTTTTTGTTGCACAGCCGGGGTGGGGTGAGGCTGTCGTTGTCGCAAAGCTGATTGGTGTGAGCGAGCTGACTACCTAATTTTGCAGGGTTTAGGAAAAAAAGCTGCCGCAATTTACGACAGCCTCGAAGCCCCCAAAATGTCTGTCTCGCTTTATTACTGCCGATTCTCTTCGTGATTTAGAATAGAGGCTATTTTTTTATTCAAACGATAGGTCTTTTTGATATGCTTTGGCACAGCTTGCAGCTTTTCCCGGGTACCGGCTGCCGGCAAATTTCCTTTGCGCTGATAATACTCCAGGGCATTTCTTAACAGCTCTTCGGGCAAGCCGATATACTCGGAAAGCTCCCAGGTGGACCGGCAGCCGGCAGCCAGGGCTTTCTTCAGCTTCTCCAATGGGCAAAGGGCTTTGGCTGCCCAGGCGCTGGCCCTGTACTCACAACGGCTGCGCAGCTCATAAGGGGCGCTCAACTGATGGAGGGAGCCCGTAAAGTAATGGCCCAGCTCGTGCCAGAGAAGGCAGGCTTCCTCCTCCTGACTTTCGATCTGAGACTTGTCCAGGATCAGAGCATAGCCGGAGTCGCTGAGAATAGCGGACTTGGCTACGGTTAAAGGGTAATCGATAACCTCGATACCTTCGGCTTCAGCCGTATAGATCGCTCGTTCATTCAGGTTCATCTGGATACCTCGTCTGCAATAGGTGTTATTTTAAATATAACAAAACTACTATACGATTGTACGTACAGTAAATGCGAATGCCTAGTCTCTTTAATTGTGATTCTCCTGCTTCCTTTGCTGCCGCAGAGTCTTGACCATATTGAGCAACAGTTCCTTATCGGCGCTGGAAAGCTCTCGCACCTCGCCGGAAAAGGCGATCATAAACTCATCCTCAGCCAAGGGAGATTCGGCGTCATAAGAGGCGGTTTCCGCAGTACGCCCCAATAAATAATCGGTAGTAACGCCGAAAAGGTCGGCCATCTGGGTCAGCAAATGCAGATCCGGAGTGGTACGGCCTTTTTCCCATTGGCTCACTGCAGTCTGATGGACATTTAATACGGCGGCCAGCTCAGCTTGAGAAAGACCTTTGGATTGTCGCAATGCCTTGATCGGCAGCATAGTGAATCACCTCGTCACTATAATAATAGATATACTCATTTTTGGCAAGAGTTATTTCTAAATATAAATAGTTTATCTATTGACAGTTTGGCAAATTGAGGATAATATAATAGTGAAACTAATAAAAAACGATAAACGGCAATAATATCGCTATTAAAAGAGATGATGCCGCTGTCCAGGCAAGCCAAGAGGCATAAGGCCTAAGGGGCAGGCTTAATGGATGGAGCGATGATGCCGGAAGGTTAAGTCTGATGAATCACCGAGGGATAATGATGAAAGAGGATAAAAATGATGAGCTTTGTTTAGGAGAGAGACTGGCCTTGCTTTATACGGTGGACTGCAAAACTGCCGTGACGATCAAGCTGCCGGGAAAAGACCCCCTGGCCCGTTTGCGGCAGGCCATATTTGGCAGGAGCACCATAAAAGGAGAGCTGTCCTGGCTGAATCTAAGCCCAAAACTATTGTTGATTTTTAATGATCAGGCAGAAAAAAAGATGAAGCCCAACGCTTTTTTGATTAAAAAAAGAAACGAAGTGGACCGGGTTATCTATGGCAATTACGTGGTTTGTAAAATTGTAGAAGAATCCTTTAATGAGGAGGACCGGGCAGCCATTCGTAAAAAGTTGGAGCGGATTTGGTTTTATCAAAAGATAAAGGAGGATCGGGATGAGCAGTGAAATGATGACGGCAACGGTGTCAATAGGCAAGCAGGAGCTGGAAGAATACCTCAATCTGGTCCGGGAAGCGGCGGAATTAGAGGAAGATATCAAGGATTTGGAAACGCGGAGTCAGGCCAGGTCTTGGATCGAGGGTAGACGCAGCAGCTGCGGCGGCACAGACCGCATCGGCAGCCTAGTAGCCAGGATCGTGGAGCTGCAAAGCTTGCTGGAAAGAAAGCAGGCGGATATCCTCCAAAGAAGGCTATTGGTGGAAAGTGCAATCGAGGGGCTGGAGCCGGGAGACCGGCGGCTGATCCGTTTGCGGTATGTGCGGGGGCTGGCTTGGAATGAGGTGGCCGAAGAGCTGGGATATTGCACCCGGCAGGTGATACGGATTCATCAGCAGGTTCTGCACAAGATGTCAACCAATGTCGCTTGAGGCTATGGTATATTGATATTGTAGAGAATGCTGCATTTGAGAATACGCGAGACGGGCAGAGGGGCGCCCGCCAGGGGCCCCCTCCCGTAAGTATCTTTTCTGATAGAGAGGAGAGTCACCGGAAAGGTGGCTCTTTCATTTGGAGGAGGGCAGGCTCTCTACGGCGATCGTCGTTTCATTATAAATCGGCAGGGGACTTGGCCAGCCCGCCTGCCAAAATTTAAAAACTATAGTAAACAAAACGAAATGAAGGGTGGGAGTATGCTAGGATATCATTTGATCATGGAGAAGGTTAAGTTCCTTTGGACTACGGAATATCCCTCTATTCCCCTTTATACAGGCCAATGGCCTGCGGCTTTCACGGGGCCGGGGATTTTGATGCAGTACAGTAAAGGCTCTCAGGAGCCGGCCACTTGCCGGACGGTCAAGCATGAAGTGTACCTGCGGCTGATCTGCGCCGGTTCCGAGGAAAAGGCTGCCCATGAATTGCAGCAGGAAATCCTGGCTTTATTTGACCAGAGTTATCTCGCTGTGGCCGACCGTTGTATCGAGATGAAGACGGAAGGCGGTCTGGTAGAAAAAGAGGATATTCCCGTGGGCGAGGAGCCGCCTTTTGTAGGCTTGCAATTCACTTATTTTGACGATAGGGGCAAGCCGGAAGAATACCCAGTAATGCAAAAGATTCAAACAAAGATGATAAAGGAGTGATTTTCATGGGTTTACCCAATATTAATATTGCTTTCAAAACACAGGCCGCCAGCGCGGTCAGCCGTTCCGAAAAGGGCGTTTTAGCCATAATCATCAAGGATGCCGCTGCCGAGGGCCAAGGCTTTCACGTACTGACCGGCGCCACTCAGATTCCCACTATTTTGGACGTAACCAATAAAGAATATATTGCCAACAGCTTTGTGGGCTATCTGAACCAGCCCCGCAAGGTTATGGTCTATGTGCTGGCCGCCGACGCCGGCGATGATTACAGTGAAGCTTTGGATTTTCTTGCAACCCAATCCTTTGACTACCTGGTAGGGCCTGTCGATTGCTCTCCTGCCGGTGCGGCAGGCATCGCTTCCTGGATTGCCGGTCAGCGCAATAATGATTTTAGCCCCAAGGCCGTATTGCCGGGCTTGGCAGCGGACAGCGAGGCTATTATTCATTTCTCTGCCGATAAGATCAAGGTGGGCAATGGTGAGAAAACAGCGGCAGCTTATTGCAGCCGCCTGGCCGGCCTGATTGCCGGTACTCCTCTGACCATTAGCTGCACCTTTGCTCCTCTGCCGGAAGTGGCGGATGTGGAGCGGCTGACGAAAGAGCAGATGGACCAGGCTATCGACGCCGGTAAGCTGATTATTTTCCACGACGGCGACAAGGTTAAAGTGGGCCGGGGCATCAACAGCCTGATCACCACTACCGCCGATAAGGGAGAGGCTTTCCGCAAAATCAAGATTGTGGAAGCCCTGGATATGATCAAAACCGATATCCGCAAAACGGCTCAGGACAGCTACATCGGCAAGTATGCCAATAGCTACGACAATAAGTGCCTGCTGATCTCCGCTATTAAGGGCTATTTCAGCCAGTTGGAGCTGGAGGGTATTTTGCAGGTCGGTTCTTCCCACGTGGGTATCGATATGGCCGGCCAGACCGCTTATTTGCAGTCTGTCGGCGTGGACGTATCCCTGATGAACGAGCAGCAGATCAAGGAAGCCAATACGGCGGATAAAGTATTCCTGGAAGCCAGGATCAAGATTCTGGACGCCATCGAGGATATTGCCCTGAATATTGTGATTTAATAATTCAATTCACGTATGCAGCGGCGCTTTACAGTAAATTGACAAATAATTGATAAATGAAACAGGAGGATTATGAATATGGACAGTGCAAAACGAGTGATGTCCGGTACTTGGGGCGAGGTCTGGCTGGACAATGAATACGTGGGGGAGTGCTACGGCTTGCAGGCCAAGTCTTCCTTTGAAAAAGAAGATGTGATGATGTGCGGCCGCATGGCGGTGGATAAAAAGATCAAAAGCATTACCAACACCGGCTCTCTGAAAATGCATAAGGTTTCCAGCCGGATGGCCGTGGCCATCGGCGGAGCGGTGCAGTCCGGCCGGGACCTGCGGTTTACCATCATCTCCAAGCTCAACGATCCCGACGCCTATGGCGCCGAGCGGGTGGTGCTGCGGAACGTGTCTTTTGACGACCTGACCCTGGCGGACTGGGAAGTGGCCGTCTCCGGCAAGGTGGAGGCGCCCTTCACTTTCACCGATTACGAATTCCTGGACGTAGTAAGGAACTAAGCGGAAGCTGCCTAAACCATGGGCATAGTAGTATAGCGTAGGCGGGACAAAGCTGCCGGGGGCCGGAAATCCGGGAGATTCCCGGGATTCCCTATCCCCTGGCGGCTTCCTTGGCCCCAAAAGAAAGGATGACAAGAAGAATGACGGAAGTAATGGAACTGCTTTTAAAAGCGGAAATGCCGGATCTGCCCAACAAGGAGATAAAAATTAAGCGGCTCAGCGATATTTGCGGCGGCCCGGTGGTTTTTTCCCTGAAAGCCCTGACCTTTAGCCAGGTAGCGGAATTGAAGGAGGCCCATAACGGGGACAATCTGACCCTCCATATTATTTTGGCGGGAGTCGTATCTCCCGATTTAAAAGCCAAGGAGCTGCTGGCCAAGTATAACGCCGTTACTCCTCTGGAGATGCTGAAAAAGATGCTGCTGCCCGGAGAGCTTGAGGATATTTCCCGAGAGGTGGAAAAGCTTAGCGGCTACCGCAGCAGTACGCTGGAAGAGATTAAAAAAAAATAGACACCGACGCTGACGTTCAGCTGATGTACTATCTGTTCAGAGAAAAAAGCGTAATGCCCGGCTCTTATTACAGGCTGTCTCCCGGCGAGAAAGCTGTGATAAGAGCTTTTTTTGAACGGGATATGGAGGATCGGCTGAATAGAACCAGGTAAGGAAGGAGGAATGGATATGGCGACAATTACTACACCATTTATCGCATTTAAAAAGGAATATATTTTACAGTTTGATACAACCAGTGAAATTAGGGGAGTAATAGACGATACCAAGAAAGAAGTATTAAGATTAGGCGGTTGTCTGGAAGAACTGTCTGATAAAGTTAACCATTTAGCAAACAGCTTCTCATATATGGGAAAGCAAATCAGACAGACCAATGGGGAAATACAAGAGACACTGGGATTGCTAAATAAGCTGAATGGTACAGAATACAGCATAAAAATTCAAGCTAGTGAAGAGCTGGAAGAAATAGTTGCGCTGCTAAATAGTCTAAATGGCTCAGAATATAGTATAAGAGCCAAACATGAATTTTTAGTAGATACAGGAGAAAATGAAATTAACAATTCTCATAGTAACCTGTATCAGCCTAAGCAACTAAATACTATCAGACAAGACAAAGTCGGAAATGAATTTCGAGATGATGGTAAAGTGGTTGAATTATTAGGTAAATGGGTATCTACTTTTGGCCTTATGTCAATGAGTGCTATTATGGGAGCATCATTATCCTTAGAGAATACGACAAAATTGGCACAAGGCAAAACAGTAAAAAAAGCGGGGGCCCTTTTAGGGCTTTCTGCGATGTTTGGCCTTTATTCTACGATAGGTGAAAGCAGTTATAAAGCTGGTGTTGCAGATCAAAAAGAAATAATTAAAAATAATGAATTGCAATTAGATAATATACTTAATGAAATAATTGTATCTAAAAACAAAATTGTATCTTCAATTGAGGTTGGTAGCCAATTAGCCGCTTCAAAAGATCCCGAGTACTCTATAATTATAGAGGAATATCAAAATCAAAAATCTCTTAATCAAAATGAGGCCGGTGAAGCTTACAATGCCTGGATTAAAAAAAATTATAAAGAAGAAACTTCCTTCATGCAAAGCACTGCTGGAATTAAAGAACGAGAAACGGAAAGCTCAATAGCAAGCTATCATGGAGCTTTGGTTTACGAAGAGGACTCGATTAAAAGAGAACTGAAGGATTTCGTATATAATGGAAATAAGGATACAAAAACATTCGGAAATTTGAATGAGAATATGCAAAATCATTTAACAGAACTCAAAGAGAAATTTGACTTTGCTTATGCAATAAAAGATGATCCAATAGCAGGGGCTATACTTGAAAGCATTAAAATGGAACTGGATAGTATCAGTCAACAAGCTTTTTTGGAAAGTGACTTAGTCAAAATGCAGAAGGAACTAGACTCTGACTTGGCTGCTAATATGATGAAAAATGCGCAAATAAAGGCCCTCAAGAAAGTTGGCGAAGATCCAGATATCATTACAGCATATCGTGAAAATTTCGGGAAGGTAGGAGAAGAAATCTATAATAGCCTTGTAATCAGGATTGGCGAAATAAACGAAAAAGAAAAAGCTTCTACCGGCCAAGCCTTCGGCATGGCCTACATTCCTTACGACAATTTCCCGGCTTTGCTGCACCAAGGGGAGCGTGTGCTCACCGCCGGCCAGGCCAGGACTGCCGACGGCCAGGCCCGCCGCCGTGAGGGTGTGGTGGTCAATATCGGCGATGTCTACGGCAACACCAAGAACGACGCCTACGATATTGCCCGCATCTTAGTTTCCGAAATTACAAGAGCTTGCGAGGTGATGGCATGATCAGGAAATTTATTTTCAAATATAAAGAAGACATGGAATGGGCCCTGCCGGTGACGCCGGAGGGCTTTTCTATTAGCTATGGCAACAAGGTGGAACTTATCGATATACACAATCTGGGAGACGTCAGCGTCTGCGGCGGCAAAACCCTGGCTACCATCCAGATTGGTTGCTTGCTACCCCGGCAAAATTACTCCTTTTCCAGCAGCAAGGATACTGATCCCTATAATGATGTGGCAACAATCAAAAGCTGGATCGATGAAAAAGCAGTACTCCGTTTTATTGTCTCCGATACCGGCATCAATCTGCCGGTGCTGATCACCAGCATCAGCTACGGAGAAAATGACGGCACCAACGACATTTACGCAACCTTGGTATTGCAGGAGTACCGGGAGGTCAAGGCGGAAACAGAATATACTGCCGCTACCGGCAATAACCCCCGGGAAGGCGACAGCCAGCCCGTTAAAAGCGACAGTTACCCAGTAGTGAAAGGCGATACCTTAAGCGCCATCTGCAAGGATCGTTATGGCAAGGCCAGCCTTTACCCTAAAGTGGCTGCCTATAATAAAATTAAAAATCCTAATCTTATTTTTATCGGACAAACCATTAAATTGCCCGATGAAAGTCAGCTGTAGGGCGGTGGTTGAAGATGATTAAGATTACCTGCTCCGACAAAAAGGGTAAGGTCCAGGATATCACCCAACTGATCCAAAGCATCAATTGGTCCGGCGACGACCGGCAATGCTGCCGTACTCTGCAATTCACCATTTTGTCAAATGGCAACGATCCTCGAATACCTGGGGCGGAATGCAATTTGGGAGACCAGGTTCTATTCCAAAAAGATGATCAACTGCTTTTTGACGGCTTCATCTTTACCCGGCAAAAAGCAACCGGCAGCAGCTTGATGGATATTACCTGCTACGACCGGGGGATTTACCTGAAAAAGAACAGCGCCTCCTACAAATTTACCAAGAAGATGCCAGAGGCCATTGTCGGCATCATCGCTCACGAATTTCAAATCAAGACGGGAAAAATAGCCCAAACAGGCAGCCCGGTTTCCCAGAATTTTTTCGGCTCCTCTTTGTACGAAATGATCGATAAGGTTTACCAAATGGCAGGAAAGAAAACCGGAAAAGAATATCAGATTACTTTCGTTGGCGACGAGCTTCAGGTTCTGGAAAAAGAGGTGCTTGCCGATAAGGTTCCCCTGATCCGGCCCGGAGGTCCCCTGATCAGCGCATCTGTAACCGAATCTCTGGAAGATATGATCAATCAGGTGAAGATCTACAATAAAAATGAGCAATTTCTTAAGCCGGAGGTCAGCAATGAGGAAATGATTAAAGCCTATGGTCTGATGCAGGCTTATTTGAAAGAACAAGAGGGTGAGGATAACCGGGCCTTGGCTCAAAAAATGCTGGAGGATAACGGGGTGGAACAAAAAATCAGCATCGACAATTTTGGCAATGTCCAGCATATCAGCGGCAGGGCTGTGATGCTGCAAGAGCCTTATACCGGCTTGGAGGGTTTGTTTTTTATCGACTCGGACCGCCATAAATGGGCTAACGGCGTTTATAAGAACAGCTTGGTTTTACGCTTTGGCAAAATGAAGGAAGGAAAGAGGTGAGCCTGAATGGAAGATAATCCTTATGCCGTTTTTGTCCAATCCATGCGGCAGGAGGCAAAGCGGGTCAACGGTCCCGGCTTTCGCTTGGGCCAGGTAGTGAGTCCGGCGCCTTTGCAGGTGCGCTGCGGCAGCATTGTGCTGACCGGCGAAGATCTGCTGGTCAACGCTATGCTGAAGCCGGAATATAGCCGGCAAATAGAAATAAAGGAGCTCAGCGGTTCCTTTACTGCCAATTGCCTTTGTCCTGACAGCGGCAGCGGCGCCAGAACCATCAGCAGCGGCAGCTTAAAGGGCCAAGGGGTGACAAAGGATGAGGCCCTCAAGGCCGGCGACCAGGTGGTGATGCTGGCCATGGATGGGGATCAGCGTTTCATTATATTATGCAAGGTGGTGGCAGCATGACATTGTTTCCTTTGATCCAGTCCCAGCCAAGCGTAGCGGTAAACAGAGCTTTACCATTATGTAAAGAGGTGGACTGGGATTTTCAAAAGAATATTCCTATTTATAAGAAAGGCTCTCCATCCATCGTCAGCGGATTGAGGGCCGTTCTCGTCTGGGCTTGGAAAGCTCTGCATACCCAGCGCTTTCGCCATGAAATCTACTCCTGGGATTACGGCTGTGAGTTGGAAGCCTTGATCGGCCGGCCTTTTACGGAGGAGCTGAAGCGTTCCGAGGCTGTGCGCTACGTCAGGGAATGCTTGATGGTCAATCCCTATATTTCCGAAGTCAACCAGATCAAAGTGGATTTTCGGGACGAGAATTTGACGATAACCTGCAAACTGAAAACAATTTATGGGGAGGTGAGCCTTGATGTTTGAAGAGAAAACCCCTGAGCTTATCAAGGGGGAAATATTGAACCAAATGGTCAGTGATATTGATAAACGGGAAGGCAGTTATACCAGTGATATGGTGGCGCCGGTGGCTTACGAGCTTTGGCGCATGTACGACAGCTTAAAGGCTTTGGAGCCGATGGTTTTTGTGGATGAAACCTCCGGCGAATATATCGACCGCAAGTGCGCCGATTATGGCATTGCCAGAAAGCCGGGGCTAAAGGCCAAAACGATTCTGACCTTTACGGGCGATGAAGGAGTAAGAATTCCGGCTAAAACCTTGCTTTTGACGGAGGACGGCCTGGAATTTGAGACGGAAAAGGCCGTCACCATAAGCGGCGGCCAGGCTCAGGCCATGGCAATTGCCCGGCAAGTGGGGGATGACTATAACCTGCCTGCCGATACCATTCGGCAACAGATGGTGGCGATCAGCGGCCTCCATAGCATCAGCCATCCTGCCGTCCAAGGCGGCGCCGACCCGGAAAGCGACAGCAGCCTGGTGAACCGGCTTTATGCTTATCTGCGGATGCCGGCTACCAGCGGCAATGTCTATCACTATGAGCAATGGGCCTTGGCCGTAAACGGTGTGGGCGGCGTCAAGGTGGCGCCTCTTTGGAACGGCCCCGGCACAGTGAAGATTATCATCGTAGGTCCCAATAAAGAGCCGGCGCCTCTGGAAATTCAGCAAAACTGCCTGGCTTACATTGAAGAAAACCGGCCCATTGGCGCCGAAGTAACGGTAGTCAGCGCCGAAGGCCTGACCATCGATATCGACGCCCAGGTAGTCATCGACGGTTCGACCACCGCCGAAGAGGTCCGGGCCGCCTTTATGGCCAATCTGGCCCAGTATTTACAGGAGATTTCCTTTAACCGCTATACCCTGCTGTACAACAGGATTGCATTCATGCTGCTGGATGTTCCGGGGGTAGTGGATTATCAGTCTCTCAGCCTCAATGGCGGAGAAGCCAACATTAGCCTGGCCGATAACCAGGTGCCTGTCTTAGGGACGGTGGTGGTCAGGTTATGAGCCTGATGAAGTTTATGCCGCCCTATTACCAGGAGAGCCCTGTTGTGGTTGATCTGCAAGGCGCTTTTGGCAGCCAGACCGAGGCTTTGGCGGCGGCAAAGGAAGATTTGTTTAAACAGTTTACTCTGGATACCGCCACCTGGGGGCTGGCCAGTTGGGAAAAGGCTTACGGCTTGGAGGTGGAAGTAACGAAAGACCATGAATACCGGCGCTCCAGGATTCGCAGCAAAATGCGGTCCACCAGCACCACTACCCCCGCCATGATCAAAAATGTTGCGGAAAGCTTTAGCAATGGTTCGGTGGAGCTCATCGAGGACCCCGGCGGCCATCGCTTTGAGATAAAATTCGTAGGCAACATCGGCATTCCGCCGAATATGGAGGATTTGCAGGCGGCGGTGGAAGAACTGAAGCCGGCCCATTTGGCGGTGGATTATATAGTGATCTACCGGACGCATTTGATGCTGCGGCAATTTACCCATGCCCAGCTCAGCGCTTTCACCCATAAGCAAATCCGGGAAGAAGAGATTAATTTAGATTAATTCAGAACACTTCATCATAGGGCGCTATATACTATGTAGTGGGGGTGCAATTATTTTTGGGTTACAGAAGCAAGTAGGACAAACAGTTTATTTAAGGCTGTTTTAAAATATGAATTTAGGAAAGGATTTACCATGTTAAGCGAATGGAAAAAGGTTCAGGCCGTTGTTACAGCAATGGTGGCAGCCGCAGCGGTCAGACTGGGCATTCTGGCGTTGCCGGTCTTTCTGCTGTTGGGGCTGAATATTACCGATTACTTCACCGCCATTATGGCGGCGCCCCGCCGGGGCGAGAGGATTAATTCAGATCGGGGCATGGCCGGAATCAAGAAAAAAATCAGCATGTATATATTGGTTTGCCTCGGTGCAGTAGTTGATATTCTGCTAACCGTATCTACGACAGGAATTTCTATTCCTACCCGCTGGGTTTTTGCCTTGTTGGTTACGATTTGGCTTATTTGCAATGAGGTGATCAGCATTCTGGAAAATCTCATTGATATTGGAGTAGCTATTCCGCCCTTCCTTTTACCCTTGGCAGAATGTATCCGGGAGACCATTGAAAGCGGCGGCGAAACTGCCGGCAAATGCACCCTCGGTCAGACCAAGGGCGAAGGCGGCGGCAATGAGAAAAAGGAGCTGCCTGCCGGCAGCGATATGAATGAGGAGGACAAATAAGCTGTGGTAATACGGAAATATTCCAAAAGTAAAAACGGCGATCAGCAGCTTTCCCTTAACTTTACGGTTAAGGAGTTTGCCTGTAAAGACGGCAGCGACGCCATCTGGATCGATGAGGACTTGGTAGCTTTGCTGCAAAAAATCAGAGACTATTTCCAGGCCCCGGTAACCATTAACAGCGGCTATCGCACTGCTGCCTATAATGCTAAGATTGGCGGCGCTAAAAACAGCCAGCATATGCTGGGTATGGCTGCCGATATTGTAGTGACAGGGATAACGCCTATTGCCGTGGCCCAATATGCCGAGCATTTGGGGGCCAAGGGCATAGGCTTATACAGTGACTTTGTGCATCTGGATACGAGAAAAGGGGCTAAAAGCCGCTGGATCAATAAAGGAAAAGAAGTGGTGGTAAGCGGCTTCCCCGGCTACCAGAAGGCGGCGGAAGGCTCTTTGCCGATACAAATCCATGACCAGGATGGGAAGCTGTTGGCCGCCCTTCAAGGCCGGCTCATCGAAGGCGTAACCTGGGCGCCGGTGCGGCAGATAGCGGAAGCGCTAAAAGCCACTGTGATCTTCGATCATGAAACGGTAAAGATCACGGCGCCGCAATAATTGCCATAAGGTAAAGAGGAGTTTGCAACAGGTTATGCTGCCGGTCTGACTGCTCCCCAAGAAAATCCAAAGCAAATTGTATATAGAGAGCTGCGGCTTCCTCCAGAGCATCTTCGTCAATATCAAAGCGGGGATGATGATGGGGGAAGTCGCTTTGTCTCCTATAAGCCATATTAATCAATGATAAAGTTTAATTTACCTTTGATTAAATTTGATCTTCCTTTTCCCGGCAGAGTCGTTTAAAATAAGAATAAGGAGGTGTCGAAATGGAAAGGTTGCCTATTGGCAAGGTTATCTATAGCATGCGCAAGGAGCGGGGAGCGACCCAGGAGGATCTGGCTCTTTCCGTTGGCGTATCCGTACCGGCGGTATCGAAGTGGGAAAGCAGTCAGGCTTACCCGGATATAACGCTTTTGCCTTCTATTGCCCGCTATTTTAATACGACTATCGATCACTTGCTGAATTATGAGCTGGATATTACGGATGAGGAAATAATGGCTCTGATGAAATCCTGGGGCCAGGTTTTTGAGGAGGAAGGCGTGGCTGCCGGCGTGGCCCTTTGCGAGCAGTATTTATATCGCTATCCAAACAATTTATTTTTAAAGCTGAGGACGGGCTCCCTGTATTTGACGTACCTTAGCCGGGCTATGGACGAGGCTGGGGCGGAGGAGCTGGCCTGGAAAGCTATAAATCTATTAGAAATGGCGTCGGAAAGCAAAAACGATGAGATATCTTACAGCGCCTATTATCTCTTGAGCGCTCTTTATGCTTTTGTGGGCCAGGCCGAAAAATCAGAAGAGGTTTTATCCCGGATCCCCAAAAATCCCATTAATCCCGAAGATATGCTGGTGCCGTTATACATCCGCCAGGGCCGTTTTGAGGAAGCGAAAAAATTGCTGCAGACAAATATGCTGAGTCGACTGCAGCACGTAAGCAGAGCTTTAGGCAGCTACAGCATGATTTGCGGCAAAGAAGGCCGCCAGGACCTGGCCAAGGCTTTGCTGCATCAGGCAGAAAGAGTAACGGAAATGTTCTCCCTGGATGCCGGCAGCCGGATCAACTGTTATTTGGAGCTGGCGGAGTATTACGCCGGGCAGCAAAGCGGCCCCCAGGTCATGTTCTATATGAATAAGCTGGGCGACTGCCTTCTTGAGCTGAGCAGAAAAGGGCCCAAAGAGTATTATCGGGAAAATCCCCTGTTTACTCATGTGGAAATTTTGCAGCCCGTTCAATCCCTGCCCTATTTCCGAAGCTTGCTGATCAAGATATTTGAGTATGGCGAGGAATTCGACTTCCTGCGGCAGGATCAGGAGTTTTTGGCCCTGGTGGAGCGTCTTAGTACGATTTGGAGCGAATAAATATGAAACTGCTTATTGACGTTACTTCGGAAATACCGATTTACCAGCAGGTTGTAGACGGGTTGAAGAGAGCCATTCAAAGCGGCATCCTGCCCCCCGGCGGGCAGCTGCCTACGGTGCGGGAGCTGGCGGAGGAAAATATTATTGCCAGAGGTACGGTCAAGCATGCTTACGATACGCTGGAGCTGGAAGGCCTGATCAAAAAGCAGCAGGGCAAGGGCACCTTTGTTTGCCCATTAGAGGAAGAAAAGACTCTGGGCAAAAAAGAACAGGCCACCCTGGCCATCGATCGTCTGCTGGACCAGATGGAGGGGCTGGGCTTTTCTCTGCGGGATATCCGGATCATTTTGGATTTGAAGCTGCGGGAGCGGGAAGAGTCCTATCGTCATGTCAGAATCGGCGCAGTGGATTGCTCGCCGGAGGCCTTATCCGTAATCCTGGATCAGCTGTCCGGCTTTCCCGGCGCCGATGTTTTTGAGTATTTGCTGCAGCCGATTTTGGATTCCGCTTCCCAGTTTAATCCCGGTTGGGATATTTATACCACCACCCCCACTCATTTTCAGGAGCTCAGCGAGAAAATGCCGCCGGGCAGCCGCCTGATCCAAGTGGTTTTGTCGGTGGCGGCGGAGACAATTTTGGAGCTGGCCAGGATCCCGGGTGAAAAACGGGTGGGGATACTGTGCAGCAGCCGGCGTTTTGGCGAGATCATCAAAAGGGCCTGCCGGCGCTACTGCCGGTTAAACCGGGAGCCGCAAGTCCATTACTTTGGCGATCCCGAGGCTAAAACCACGGCAGCCTTCCTTGATCATACGGAGCAGTTGATTCTGCCCCTCAATTATCGGAGATTTTGCTCGGCCAAGGAGCAAAGCCTGCTGGCACAATACTCTGCCGACAAAAATCCTATCATCTTTCAATACCAGATGGAGCAAGGCTCTTTGCTCTATTTGGCGGAACAGATACAACGGGTCCAGAGCCTGATCCGGGGCCTGGAATAAAACCAATCCGGAGGCCTAAATAAAAAATTATAGTATTAAAATCATAAAGACGGGAATAAAAGAAGCAAGTGCGGTGATTTTGGCTGCCTCCTTGCTTCTTTCTCTATTTTAGGTGAAGGAAAAAGGGACAGAAGAATTCCATTTGATGATTGACAAATGTTCTGTAACTTTATATGATAATAGATATAGAACATTAACTTTATTGCGATGAAAAAACATTGAGAGGACGGGAGAAAGATGCAGGGGAAAACTCTTATCCTGGGCGTAATTGGCGCCGATGTCCATGCGGTGGGGAACAAGATTCTTTATCACGCCTTCAGGCAAGCCGGCTTTGAGGTGGTCAACCTGGGCGTTATGGTATCCCAGGAGGAATTTATCGAGGCGGCCATCGAAACTGCGGCGGCGGCCATCGTTGTGGCTTCTCTTTACGGTCATGGCGAGCTGGATTGCCGGGGCATGCGGGAGAAGTGCCAGGAGGCGGGCTTAGCCGATATTCTGCTCTATGTGGGCGGCAATATTGTTGTCGGCAAACAGCCCTTTGAAGAAGTGGAAATCCGTTTTAAAGATATGGGCTTTGACCGGGTATTTCCGCCGGGTACCCTGCCTGACGCCGTTATTGATGCTTTGCGGGAGGACTTGCAGCCGTGAGCCTGGTTTTGCTCATTGATTTTGGCAGCACCTATACGAAGGTAACGGCAGTAGACAAGGAGGCCAAGGCTTTATTGGGTACGGCGGCGGCTTATACCACGGTGGCTACCGATATCAATGAAGGCTTAGAAAAAGCTCTGGCTGACTTGCGGAAGATTTTGCCGGCTGCTGTGGATTTAGAGAGCGCTCAGCGATTTGCCTGTTCCAGCGCTGCCGGCGGTTTGCGGATGGTCACCAGCGGCTTAGTACCCTCTTTAACGGCAGAGGCTGCCCGGCTGGCTTCTTTAGGCGCCGGCGCCAAGGTGGTCAAGGTCTTCTCTTATGAATTGACAGAGGATGACCTGGAAGAGATCGAGAGCTTAAAGCCGGATATTTTTCTGCTTACCGGTGGTACCGACGGCGGCAATAAAGCATGCATTCTTCACAATGCGGCTATACTGTCTCAGTGCCAAAGCGAGTTCCCCATACTTCTGGCCGGCAACCGCTCCTGCGCCAAAGAGTGCGAGGCTTTGCTGGCAGGCAGAGAAGTATACCGCTGCGAAAATGTCATGCCCAAGATGAACCAGCTGAATATCGAACCGGTTCAAAATAAGATCAGAGAAATTTTCTTGCATAAAATCATTCAGGCGAAAGGCCTCAGTAAAGCCAAGGAGCTGATTTCCGGCATCCTGATGCCTACGCCGGCGGCGTTAATGGCCGCCATGGAGCTTTTAGCCAAAGGCACAGCCTGTCAAAAAGGCTTAGGTGATCTGATGGCCGTAGATTTGGGAGGGGCCACCACGGATGTTTATTCCATGGCCCGGGGCCTGCCCCAAGGCGAAGATACGGTGATGAAAGGCTTGCAGGAGCCCTATGCCAAAAGGACGGTAGAAGGCGACATCGGCATGCGCTACAGCGCCGGCGGTATATTGGCGGCGGCGGGAACGGATAAGCTGGCGGCTTTATCGGGACTGACCCCCTGTGAGGTGGAAGAGCTGGTGGAGTATGTGACCAGCCATACGGATGTGCTGCCCGGCAGTCCGGGGACAGATGCCCGTTTGGCCGCTCTGGATTTTGCACTGGCCGCAGCGGCGGTGGAGACGGCAATGACCCGCCACGCCGGCAGCCTGGAGCAGATTTACACGCCGACGGGTCCTTCCTATATTCAGACCGGCAAGGATTTGCGGGAGGTAGGGCAGCTGGTGGTCACCGGCGGCGCCATTATCCACAATCATAATACTGCAGCCATCGTCAAGCAGGCTCTCTATAGTCAGGACTGCCCCTTTTCCTTAAAACCCAGAAAGGTAAATATCTTTATCGATCGAAGGTATATATTGGCAGCCATGGGACTTTTAGCCGATAAAGATCCCGATTGCGCACTGGCCATCATGAGAGAGGAGTTGGAATTCCATGGAGCTTAAAAATAAGCGGATTGCAGACGAGGAGTTTCAGGAAATCAGAAAAACCGTATTGCAGCAATGGCCCACCGGCAAGGATGTGGATTTGGAGGAAGGCTTTGCCTACCATAAGGCCCTGCCGGCCCATAAAATTTTTTCCCATAAGCTCAATAAGGCTAAGGCTCAGGGCGTTACGCTGATTCAGCCGAGAGCCGGCGTAGCCTTGATCAATGAGCATATTGAGTTATTGACGTATTTGCAGGACAAGGGCGAAGCCGACCTGCTGCCCACCACCATCGACGCCTATACCAGGCAAAACCGTTACCAAAAGGCGGAGATGGGCATAGAAGAGTCTGTGAAGGCCGGCACTTCTAAGCTTAACGGTTTTCCGGCAGTCAATCACGGTGTAGCTGCCTGCCGCCAGATTATCGAAGCTTTGGATACGCCGGTACAGATTCGTCACGGCACTCCCGACGCCCGCCTGCTGGCGGAGATCACCCTGGCCGCCGGTTTTACCAGCTTTGAAGGAGGAGGCATATCTTACAATATTCCTTATGCCAAGTCCGCTCCGGTAGAACAGACGGTGCTGGACTGGCAGTACGTAGACCGGTTGGCGGGTATTTATGAAGAGGCCGGCATTGCCGTCAACCGGGAGCCTTTCGGTCCTCTGACGGGCACGCTGGTTCCTCCCTGTATTTCTCATTCCGTAGCCATTATTGAAGCCTTGCTGGCAGCGGAGCAAGGTGTAAAAAATATCACCGTAGGCTATGGCCAGTGCGGCAACCTGATGCAGGACGTGGCGGCTATGCAGAGCCTGATGTCTTTGACGGAGGCCTATCTTAAAGAATACGGCTACAGCAATATGGCTGTTACTACCGTGCTGCATCAGTGGATGGGCGGCTTCCCTCAGGATGAGGCCAAGGCGTTCTCCGTTATTTCCTGGGGCAGCGCCGCCGCCGCCTTGTCTCATGCCACGAAAGTCATTGTTAAGACGCCCCATGAGGCCTTAGGTGTGCCGACCATGGAAGCTAACGCCCAGGGCTTGCGCTGCACCAAGCAAATGATCTCCATGCTGCAGGATCAGCATTTGAACGAAAAGATGCTGGCGGAAGAAAAAGAGATTATAGCAAAGGAAACCCGCTGCATCGTCGACAAATGCTTCGAGCTGGGCGGCGGCGATATTGCCAAAGGCGTAGTGGCGGCTTTCCAGGCCGGCGTCATCGACGTGCCTTTTGCTCCCAGCAAATTTAATGCCGGCAGGCTGCTGCCCGCCCGGGATAATCAAGGCGCCGTCCGGATCATCGACACCGGTTCGGTCCCCTTGTCCAAGGAACTGAAGGATTTCCATAAAGCCAAGATCGAGGAGCGGGCCAAGATCGAAAAACGCCAGCCTTCCTTCCAAATGGTAATCGACGATGTTTATGCCATCAGCAAGGGCCGGCTAGTAGGCCGTCCCGCCGGTTTTGTCCAGCAATAATAAGACGAAGATTAATGAGGAGGCGCAAGATCATGAAGGTTATCAAAGCGGTATGCGCAGCGGGGCGCACGGGGTTTTATTTTGACGATCAGCGGGCCATCAAAGGCGGCGCCGTCGCCGACGGTTCTTATTATAGGGGCAAGCCGGCAACGCCCGGTTTCTCCGCTGTACGGCAGGCCGGAGAAAGCATCTCCGTATTGCTGATTCTGGAAGACGGCCAGGTGGCTTGGGGCGATTGCTGCGCCGTCCAATACTCCGGCTGCGGCGGCCGGGACCCTCTGTTTTTGGCCAAGGATTTTATTCCGGTGATCGAAGAACATATTTTCCCCCAGCTGATAGGCGCGGAAATGGATAATTTCCGTCAATTGGCGGATCAGGTAGAAAAGATCATGGTGGAGGGCAAGCAGCTCCATACCGCTATCCGCTATGGCGTTTCCCAGGCGATCCTGGATGCGGTGGCCAAATCAAAGAAGCAGCAGATGTGTGAGATTATTGCCGAAGAATATGGCACCAGCGTGGCCGACAAAGTGCTGCCGATCTTTACCCAGTCCGGCGACGACCGCCACAGCAACGCCGATAAAATGATCATGAAGCAGGCTCAGGTGCTGCCACATGCGCTGATCAATAACGTGGAAACCAAGCTTGGCAAAAAAGGAGAGCTGCTCCTGGAATATGTTGGCTGGCTGCGGGACAGAATTCTCGAACTGCGGCTGGAGGAGACGTATATGCCGGTGATGCATATCGACGTTTACGGCACCATCGGCCAGCTTTTGGGCAATACAAATTACGAAGCCATGGCTGATTACCTGGCCACGCTGGGTGAAGCGGCCAAGCCCTTTAAACTGAGGATCGAAGGCCCGATGGATGACGATGGACGGGAAAAGCAAATGATCGCTTTAAGCAGCCTCACTAAGCTTTTGGACGACAGAAAGATTCCGGTGGAGCTGGTAGCCGACGAATGGTGCAATACCTTGGAGGATATCAAGTACTTTGCCGATAATAAGGCGGGGCACATGATCCAGATCAAGACTCCCGATTTAGGCGGCATCGGCAATATCGTGGAAGCTGTGTTGTACTGCAAAGAAAAAGGCGTTTTAGCCTATCAGGGCGGCAGCTGCAATGAAACGGACCGTTCCGCTCAGGTTTGCGTTCATCTGGCTATGGCCAGCCAGCCCGTGCAGATTTTAGCTAAACCCGGTATGGGCGTAGATGAAGGCTATATGATCGTTTACAACGAGATGCAGAGGATTCTGGCGTTGCGTAAATAAAGAAAGGCAGGGATGTTGCCATGAAAGAAGAATTCCGTATTTTATCGACCACCGCCATTTTAGGCTACGGCTTTCCTCTGCAATCTTTTGAAGAAGGCATGAAACGCCGGCCTCATTTGATTGCGGTCGACGCTGGTTCTACCGATCCGGGGCCCTATTATTTGGGGGCCGGCGTTTCGTTCACCGACCGGGACGCGGTGAAGCGGGACCTGGAAATCATGCTGAAAGCAGGCGTGCCCAATAAGATACCGGTAGTCATAGGCACCGCCGGCGGCTCCGGCGGCCGGCCCCATCTTGACTGGTGCCGGGAAATCATCGCGGAAATTGCGGCAGAAAATCAGCTGCATTTTAAAATGGCTTTGATCGACGCCGAATTTGATAAGGAAGAGATCAAGAAGGCTCTGACCGCCGGCCTGATTGCACCTCTTGAGCCGGCGCCGCCTTTGACGCCGGAAGCGGTGGAGGCCTCCAGCCACATTGTAGGGCAGATGGGAGTAGAGCCTTTTATTAAAGCCTTAGAGGAGGAACCGGCGGTAATCCTGGCCGGTCGGGCTTACGATCCTGCCGTTTTTGCGGCCTTAGCCATTAAGGAAGGCTATGACCGGGGATTGTCCATTCACTTGGGCAAAATCCTGGAGTGCGCCTCCATCTGCGCCACCCCCGGCAGCGGCTCCGACTGCATGTTCGGCTATATTGGTGAGGATTATTTCCGGGTGGAGCCTCTTAATCCCATCCGCAAATGCACCACTCTGTCGGTGGCGGCCCATACCTTATATGAGAAAACCAATCCTTATATCCTGCCCGGCCCCGGCGGCCATCTGGATTTGACGGATTGCAGCTTTGAGCAGGAGACGGACAATATTGTCCGGGTCAAGGGCAGCCGTTTTGTGCCGGCAGAGCAATATACCGTCAAGCTGGAAGGGGCCAAGCGCATCGGCTACCGGACGGTATCCATAGCCGGTACCCGGGATCCGGTGATGATTGCCGCCATCGATGAGATCATTACAGGCGTGAAGGAGCGGGTAGCCGACAATTTTCGCGAAAAGCAATGGCAATATCATTTGCGGTTCAATATCTATGGCCGGGACGGCGTGATGGGCTCGCTGGAACCGAATCCCTCCACAGCAGGGGTGCACGAGCTGGGTATTATCATTGAGGCCACAGCCCCCACCCAGAAGCAGGCGGATACCATTTGTTCCTTTGCCCGTTCCACGATGCTTCATTACGGCTACCAAGGCCGCCGGGCTACTGCCGGTAACCTGGCCTTCCCATACTCGCCCAGTGACTTCCATGCCGGCGAGGTCTACGTGTTCAGCGTTTATCACTTGCTGAAGACTGAGGATCCGGCGGCTTGCTTCCCGATTAGCTATGTGAATCTGTAGGAAGGAGAGGGCAAAATGAAAACCAGTCTTTTAGAAATTACCGATGTGATCCGCAGCAAAAATTCCGGCCCTTATGAGCTGACCTTCGACATTATGTTTAAAGATGGGGAAAGCTTTGAAAAGGTTTGCCGGGCGAAAATCATCAATGAAGATCTGATTTGCCGCTTGTATCGGATTGAGGCTTCGGATATTATTAATATCGTGGAGTTTAAGCCGGCCAAAGCCATTAAAGTCACGATCAAGCGGCCCATCTGTTCCGGCGACCTGGGGGAGACCGACGTTTACGGCGCCCAGCAGCACGCCCCATTATTGGGCATAACCTTTGAACTATAGAACTACCAAAGGGAGGAAATATGGCATATTCCGAGCCCGTAGAAAAAAGTCATCTCTATTCCGTATTTTTTGCGCCCAGAGGTTATACCCGTATGGCCAGTCTTGGCATGCAGATTGCGGCCAGCTACCTCAGCCCTTTTGACAAGCTGATCGGAGTGGTGGGGGAAGGTGGCTCCGGCAAAAGCATGCTGATCAAAGGCATGTTTCCCGGCCTGGAGCTTACCAACGATGATGAAGGCGTCAATGTCCGGCCTCTGCCCATCCTCAGCGTAGGGGACAGCCCCAGCGGTTTTTACAGCACCCATACGTACCATCTGGATATCCGCTTTGAGGCTGCTTTTACTCAAATGCATGTATTGGCCGCCGCTATTTTGGAGGCGGTAGAGATGGGCAAGCGGGTTATCGTGGAGCATTTTGAGCTGGTATATCCTTTTTTAGAGAGAAACGCTAATTTGCTGATCGGAATCGGTGAAGAGGTGATCATCACCCGGCCTACCTTGTTTGGTCCGGAGCCTCAGGACATTGCGGAAATCGTTTTCCGCTCCATTAAGTTCAGGCGCATGACCCATACTGCCGAAGACTTATGCGAATATTATCTGAAGCATACGGCTAAAAGCAAAGAGCCCTATATTCACTCCGACGTCCGCCACGGTTTTGTGCTCAGTTTCCAAAATAAGCCGCAGGTGGATCTGGATGATATGGAAAATGCCATCAATGAGATAATTGCTCAGGATATTACGATTTCCTATAAAGATGATCATCATATTTTGATCGGCGATCAGGAGCATGCCTGTACCGGCCCGCGTATCCATGTAAGCAGTACTGCGGAAATCCGCAAATTTGCTTTAAACAAAGAATTCATGATCGAGCCGGACAGCGGCCGTTATTTGATGGTGGGCATAGTCGGCAATCACGCCCCCATGAAAATCAAGGATTTGAATAAAATCATGCTGGCCTGAATTGGCCTGAATTAATCGCAAGAAACCATTGACTTTCCCGCCGTTTCATATTATTATTTTTGATGTCGCTATATTCATGGCGACATGCCCGAGTGGCGGAACAGGCAGACGCACAGGACTTAAAATCCTGCGGGGCTTAAACCCCGTACCGGTTCGACCCCGGTCTCGGGCACTGCGCAAACAAAGAAAACCCTTGAGAAATCAAGGGCTTTTTGCTTTATGGCAGTTTTTAAATGACTTTGCAGCCTTGCGCTTTGATTATTTTGCCAGCAGATTATATAGCACCTGTGCCATTTCGGCTCTTGTGGCCGTGTCTTTCGGAGTTAGCTTGCCGTAGCTGCCGCCGACCGTGCCGGTTTTCACCAAGAAGGCCATGGATTCCTGTGCCCAGGGATCAATCATCCCTGCATCGGAAAAGTCGGACAGCGTTTTGCCTGAGTCGCCCTGGGGGAGCCGGCCGATGATCTTCAGTGCGTTGTAGAGCAACGTGAACATCTCCTGACGGCTAATCGGATTGCCCGGGCCGTACAGATTGTTGCCTATGCCGTTTGTAATTCCGAGCCGTTTCGCCGCCGCCAGGCAGCCGGTGTAATAGGTATTGCCTGCGTCGGAAAAATTATCTGTTGGATTCGTATCAGCCTCAATACCGCAGGCTCTCATCATCAGAACAATAAATTCGCCGCGGCTAAGCTTGGCATAGGGACTGTAATTGCCGTTGCCTGTGCCGCCGGTGATTGTCCTCGCCGCAATAAAGCTCACGGCTTTGTTATACCAGGCGCCGCTTGCAACATCATTGAAGCTTACTTTGTTATATACAACGGCGTAGCCGCTGAAATGGGTTGCGTTAAAGGTAACCCTGCCCGTTGCTGCATCATAGCGTCCGTTGGGGATGGCCGCCACATTGCCACTGCCGTCGATGTACCATACAACGATGCTCTCGGGGTTTAAAAGCTCCGCTTCTGTCGGCGCATAAGGTATGCTGATTGTGACAGGTGCGCTGGGATTTGACCAGTCGACCTGCACGCCGTCAATTTCAAGTGTCAGCGAAATGAGGGGCCTGTCGCCGATTTTATTTTTCATATCGTCGGATAAGGCGTTCTTTTCGCCCGCTTTAACAACGATTTTTGCGTTTGCTCCGCTTATTCCGGCAACTCCGGAGAGCATGTTGGAAGGTACGGTAACTTTAGCTATATTACTTTCAACATCGAAGGTTTTCGCGAGGCCCGAGGTCGTTAAATCTCCGACGGGAATAAATCCTCCTGGCGTCTTTGCTGCTGGCGAACTGCCGGCGCCGGTGCTGCCGCCGTTGTCGTTATTTATTTGCCCGGTCCATTTGGCGTAGACAGTTATGCCGGCATTCACTGTTGTCGAAGAGGTAAACGTGTTTCCTGCTCCGTCTTTTCCCGTGAACCAGCCGCCGAAGGTATAACCGCTTCTAGCCGGATTGGAAGGCCATGCCGCGGCGCCGATGCTGTCGCCTGAGTTCACGGTTTTGGCGGTATATACCGAACCATTGCTGTTAAATGTCACGGTATAGGCCGTAACCGGCGGCACTGCGCTGATGACGATGCTTAGGGCCTGCGTGTCCTGGCCCGCGCTGTTTGTTGCCATGACGGTAAAGTCGAAGATCCCCGTCGTCAACGCTGTGCCGGAAAGGTCGCCATCACTTTCAAGGTCGATGCCTTCCGGCAGGCTGCCTCCGGAAAGTATCCAGGTGACGGGTCCGTCGCCTGTGGCGGCGAGGGAATAGGCGTACTCTGCGCCCAAGGTTCCGCCAGGCAGGGCGGTTGTGGTAATGACAGGCGCGACGCCCTGGCCGCCCACGGGGGTCGGCGGGAAGGTAATGATGAATATAAGCATGTTGCCGGATACAGGCTCATCAATAAAGCCCGCTGAAGATGTTCCGTCATTGACGGCGGGCGTCAGTCCCTCCGGGAATCTATATCCCGCATTAGCTCTAAGATAAATAACGGCTATGTAGGATGAAGCGGCATTAAACTTCCCGTCGGTAAGGGTGGCCTCGCCATAGTCGCTGTCAAGCCATTCTATGCCGTCTACATAATATTGAGCGCCGCTTCCGGCCGTCAGAGCATCATAGCCCACCGGAACCTCCCCTGTCGCCGGCGCCGCCAATCCGCCGACCTCCGCCCAGGTGATTTCATTTGAGAAGGTCACCGTGAAGGTAAATTTATTTCCTGAAGCATTGCCGCCGGAAATATTACCCGATTCAAAGATTCCGTCCCCGCTAAACTCCGGTTCCAGGCCGCCGCCCGGCGGAAATTTGCAGCCTTCCCGGGACGTCAGCTCGATTACGGCTCGGTAGGCCGGGCCGCCGCTGATGAATTTCCCGTCGGTTAAGGTCGCCGGGGTACCGTCGCTATTTTTCCAGGTCAAATTGCTGACGTTGCAGCAATAACCTGCAGTCAGGTCATGCATATCCTGGGGCGTTTCGCCCGCCGCAGGCGGATTCAGGCCTTCGATATAAATATGCCCTATTTCTTCCGAAAAGGTTGTCACAAAAGTAAGCGTATTCCCTGAAACGTCTCCGCCGGCAAAGGCGCCCGGCGAAGCCGTTCCGTCGCCGGCAACGTCCGGAGTTAGCCCGCCGGTCGGGAATTTATAACCCGGCTGCGACGTTAGCACAATTCTGGCTTGATACCAGGAGCCTCCGTACAGGAACTTGGCGGAGTCCATCGGACTTCCTCCCGTATATTCCCAGGTAAGAGCGGATACCGTATATTGATCCGGATTCCCGGATGATATGGCAGAGGGCGCAGCAGGTGTTTCGCCGGCGGCCGGCGCTTCCAGATTCAGCACACTTACATCATCCGCGGCAATGACTGCCGGAAAGGTCACCACGAAGGTCAGCTTGTTTCCCGGATTGTCTGTATCGACCGTCATATCCGCCGGCGAACCGGTGTTGACGGTCAGGGCCGGTCCGCCAGCCGGGAATTTATAGCCAGCAGCGGCGGTAAGCTGGATTCTGGCCTGGTAAGTATTTGCGGCATTGGTAAATTTCCCGTCGTCCAAGGAAGCGCTGCCGCCGCCCAGGTTTTCCCATGACAGACTCGAAACGCTATATCTGCCGTCTCCCGCAGTTAGGCCCGCTGTTTGCGGAGTCTCTCCGGCGGCCGGCGCCGTCAGGCCGGACACCTCCGCCGCCTCGATGATGGAGCCGTCGATGATTGTCACATTATTGGTATTGATGGAAATGATGAAAATTTTGTTGCGGGCCGAGTCCGCGGCAATCCCAACCGGGCTGGCATTATTGGGAATGGCAAGGGTCTGAATAACCGTATGGGTCGCGCCGTCGATCACGGAGACGCTTCCGCCTTGATTGGCAACATAGATTTTCTTTGTGCTCTCGTTCACCGTGATACCCCAAGGCATTGGATTGCCGCCCCCCAATGATATAGAGGCAGTGACAGAGTTATCGGAACCGTCTATAACCGTCACATTATGTGAGCCGCCATTAGTGACGTAAATCTGATTCGTTAGACTGTCTACCGCGATACTCTCGGAGATTGAGCCTGGGGTATTGATCGTTGTGACGAAGTTGGCGGATGCGGTATCGATCACTTGCACGTTGCCGCTTTCATAAATCACATAGATTTTATGCGTCGCATCGTTTAAGGCCATGGCAAGGGGATAGGGGTCTATAAATACGGTATCGGTTACCGTGCCCCCGCTCAGTATTTTCACGGCGCCTTTAGCCATATCGGAATTATAATATTCGAGAACGTAGAGCAGCTGGGTGCCTGAATCATAGGCAACGTCTACCGGCTGGTAAAAATAATCCGGCATAACAGAGACCGCATTCGTAACTCCGTCGATGATGCTGACGCACCCGCCGCCGCTATTAGCCACGTAAATTTTGTTATTTATCTCGTCGGCCGTCATTCCTCTGGGGGAACGTGCCACAGTCAGTGAGGTGGTTGTGTAATCCGTGCCGTCAATCACAGTCACGCGGGAGTTTGAATCGGAATCGCCGCTGGCGACGTAAATCTTGTTTGTGGCCTCGCTTACCGTCACGCGGCGGACAATATCGCTGCCCACCGGCACGGCTGTCTCAATCATGTCCGCGTTTGCCTGCGGCATCCAGCAGGACGATAACAAAATTGCCGCCGTGAGGACCAGTAAAAAATGAAAAGACCTCATGGCGTTTGCGTTCTTTTTTGTTTTTTTTATCATAATATCAGACTCCCTTTCCTGCGATGATTCATCATAGCATAGACCGGAAAATCCTACATCGTACCTGAGTACTGCGCAAATAATGCCTGCTCTGAAAAGAAATCCCGCCGGTGCAATAAAAAAGAGATACTCGCCTTTTGCGTGGCGCGTATCTCTCCGATATGATTCAAATGCTGAACTTTAGAGCAGTTCTAATTCCCGCAGCAGCTTGATGCACTGGACACGGTTCTTTACACCCAGCTTGGCATAGATATTGCCGGTGTGGGTTTTGACCGTCCGGAGACTGATGCCAAGCTTTTCGCAGATATTTTCATTCGCTTCGGCATTTACCATCAACTCGAGCACTTTTTTCTCCTGCGGCGTAAGCTGCTCCAGTATTTTCTCCGCTGCCCCCGCCGCAACCTCGCCGTGAGCTTCGGCAGTTTGCAGCAGGCTGTCGCGGATCTGATTAAGCAGATTGGCCGCAAAGGCTTTTCTTTCTGCCGTAAGCTGCACTTCGGACTGCTTCCCTCTTGACTTGATGTAAGCCCTGAGTATTTGAGCCATAGGGGCCAGTTCATCCAAATAGCTTCTGACATAACCTTCCCTGATGCCGATGGCCAGCGATTCGTCAATATACCGTAACGCCTGGCGCACATGGTTGTCCTTATAAGCGAGGAGCGCCAAAAGGTTTAAGGTCTCCACCCGGCTGTGGGGCCTTTTGCCTTCCGCGTTGAACGCCAGAAGCCTTTGAAGAAGAAACCGGGCGTCCTGCGTGCTGTTAATGGCCAGCAAGACTCTGGAACAGGTGAGCAATTCAAATTCCTTGACCTCGCTGAGCTCTGTGAAAATGTCCAGCTTGCCCATGGAAAGCCATTCCCGCGCTTTTTCTATGCCGCCAATATCAAAGTATAGCCTTACGCGGAAGGCGTTGAGCAAAAATAGCCAGTGCATTCTGCCGATTTTTTGGAGCTGTTTTTCACATTCGTCTATAGCGGTAAAAGCCCCCGATATGTCGCCGACAGCCCTTTTCATTCTCGCTATATCCACCATTGCCGGAACAAGAGCTCCGGGGCACTTTGCCTCCATGGCTTCTCCCATTGCTTTCAGCAAGTGGGGGAGAGCCTCCTCCAGCCGGTTGCTTTCATACAGATATTCCCCGATTGCCAGCGGTGCATAACCCGGATTTTTCGTAATGATCCGCCTGTAGCTTTCCGTCATTTTTTTATATTGTTCGGGGTTTTGCCGGAACAAGCCGGCTATACTTCTGGCGGGACAGCGGAAAAAATAAATGTCTGCCGTATTCAGATCATAATATTCCGCTATTCGATAGTTTTCGCTGCTCTTAATCTCTGCCGCCGCAAAAATAAGACGGATAAAATCATGATTGCCCTCTCTGATGAGCAGATAGGCTTCTGCCATCATACACACGAGTTCACTGTAAGCATCCCACTCCGGATCGGGACCGCAGGGATAATCCTGCTTCAACCTTTTCATCTTGCCGAGCCATTGCCTGGACAGGGTATAATCACTCAAATCGGCGTAATATAACGCGTAAATTGCAGCAATCTTAAAACTGCCCTCCCGGCAGGCGTCCGGCAGGCTCTGAACCCATGAGAGTAATTTGCCGAATTCAAAGCCGCGCAGCATCGGGTCGATTAGATGTTCAATCAAGTCAAAGGCCCGTGCAAAGTCCTTTCCATATAAAAAATGCTCAATAGCTTCCGGCAGCAAGCCCTGTTCACGGAACCAAATCCCTGCTTTCAAATACAGTCCGGGAATTTCCTTCGGGTATGTTTCCTGAAGCAATTCCAGGAGAAAATTCCGAAACAGGTGATGATACCTGTACGATTGCTTCTGCCAATCCAAAGCCGTCAGAAAACCGTTTCCCTCACCGATTTCCTCAAGCAGCCTTGCCCCGTTTGCCTCACCGGTAATGGCATCGCACAAATCGGGCCGCAGGGTATCCAGAATGGAGGTTTTCATGGCAAAGGCCACCTTTTCCGGTCTCCAGCTGCGGATTACTTCATTCCTGAGATATTGTCCGATATCATGGCCGGCGTGGGCAAGCGCTTCGATTGCGTTGTGCCCTCCGCTGTCCTCCATGGACAGCGTAACCGCTACCAGCGCGGCTGCCCAGCCTTCGGTATATTTTTCTACGGACTCTAATTCACTTTCCTGCAGCGTGATTCCGCGAGCCTGATAAAATTGTAATATTTCTTTTCCGGCGAAGCGGAGATCATCTTCCCCAAGCCGCTGTGCCTGCCATTTGATTCTGTGTTTTGCCCATTGAGAATCAGGCGCCGTCCGGCTGATAAAGAACAGGTGCATTTGGGCGGGGAGATAATCGATCAGGTGAGAGAGGCCCTGCAGGATGGAAGGGGTATTTATCAGATGAAGATCATCCAAAACCAGAAAGAAATCTGATGAAATTTCCGACAATCGGTTGATAAGAAGGTCAACATGGATAGCGGCATCCATCAGTTCCCTTGATGAGAAAACATATTCCGTATTTTTTAAAATACCGTCCGCTATATCCTCTAGAGCGGTACAGACATATTTCCAGAAGGTCACAGGGTCGTTGTCACGATCGTCAAGCGACAGCCATGCATAGGGCAGTCCGCATTTGCTCAGCCAATCAAGAACGGCGGTGGTTTTTCCGTAGCCGGCGGGCGCAGTTATCAGTGTCAGCTTGCAATTCCGTGCGCTTTGCAGCCTGGCAAAGAGTCTGTCCCTGCTGACAATATTTCTGCTGATACTTGGTGCGTGAAGCTTGGCTTTGAGCAATTTGCGTCCTCCTCTCCTGTGATATGATGGTTAGGGTTTTCGCTTATGCGTTAAAATTCGGTAAGATAACAGCATATGTTCTCTGACGTTTGCGTCTTTAAGATCGCAGCTCAACATTTTCAGGATTTTTTCAATTCTGTATATCATGGTATTTCTGTGTATAAACAGACTTGCTGCGGCTTGAACCAGATTTCGCTCGTTGTGCAAGTATTCGACAAGAGTTGCCAGATATGAGCTGTTGTGACTTTTGTCATACTGTTCCAAGCGGATAATGTCCGGATGACAGGAGTTTATTAATAGGTCCCAATCGTTTTGGCCTATTAAAGAGCTGACGGCATAGGTTTCAAATTTGTATATTTTATTTGCGGGATCATGATAGTTTCCGAATTCGATTGCCAGGGCAGCCTGCTTATAGTACGTCCTGATCCGAAAGAAGCCGCAAAAGAGTTGACTGACGCCAAAACAAAATCCTTTTTCCGCGGAAATCTTCTCAAATGCAGCAATGTAATCGTTCCTGCCGTATTCTCCACAATTAATTATTATAATAATATCTTCATTGTAAACAAAACACAAAACCTCGCTTAGCTCTTTTTTGAAAATCAGATTAAAATAGGATACAAAGCTATATTTGTTAGACATTTCGATATCCTTAAAGAATGCTTTTACGACAATAAAGGAATCATTCTCTTTCCAGCCCCGTTCAGAAAGAAAATGTTTAATGATGTTATTGTCATAATAGCTGTTGTTAAGGATGTTACCGATTGACGAATATGCCTCGCTAAGTTCCGCTACGTTCTTTTTTAAATAGGTCTCAAGTATTGTGTTCAGGAATTCCAGGAGGAAATCCAGAAGGTAAAAATGACCGTAGTTGAATTTCGTCTCAAATTCCAAAACCTCAATAAAGCCGTATCTGCTGTTGTTAAGATGATTTATCAGATCTTTTGAGTAGCGGTTATTGATAAAAAGGTTTTTATCGGTATAATATTCGCCGTTGTTCAATATCATTATGGGATTAAGGCTCATGTATTTGTGCATATAATGGATCCATTCGTAGGAGAAATATCCGGTTTTCATTACGTGCACCCATTGAGGATCCAAGCCCTCATGATCAACATAGAAATTAGTAATTCCCAGCAGCTTCAGTTCAGCGTCCACAAAATACATGGGGTTTTTTATTAACGGCCACGTCAAATCAATCACTTTTTGAAAATCAATGGCGTATTGAACAACATTTACAATATCCTCAAACCATTGACTATAGGTATCAATAGCATCTTGCGTTTTCTCCAAAGCAGTCTTTAAGTTCTCGTCCTTGAATATAATTTCTTCATCCTGGGCTTTCAAAATCACATCGGGTCCGGATTGAAAAATATATGCCGCATCCGCAGCCTGTCTTCTTCTGACTTTGGAGAGGACAGGCTTGCGTTTTTCATCTATATTCAGGATCAAATTCTCACCCGGCAACAAATTAGCGATCATCTGCATATTTAATTTCATGCTTCCATCTCCCTGTTACTATTGTGCAGTAATGCACAATAGTAATTCGTTATAGTGATTTATTTCGTATTTTAACGAATATTGTCTAAATAAACTGTAAATGATATTCTTTATTTAATAACAGGTAACGCGTCGTCAGCCGGGGCGTTTGATGATATGTGTGCTTTGTATTGTATAGTACGAAGCGATTATACAGCATGAGGCGCCGCCCAGTCAATCTGTTCACGTCAAAGGAGGAGGTTTGCGCATTTTATTCATTATATACCACGTTTGTTTGCACGTTCAGATGATCAAGGAGGGTACAATCGATGAAAAGTAAAAGCATAACCAGGTATATTGCTTTAACGGGTATTGCCATCAGCACATATATGATGAATCAGGTTCCCTATGCGTTCACAAGCTTTTATGTGGCTTTCAAAAACTCCACCGGATTTTCCGACGTCCAGCTGGGCATGCTGCTCACTGTTTTAGGTATAGCCGGCACGCTGCTGTATTTCCCCGGAGGCTGGCTGGCGGACAGGTTTTCAACCAAGACTTTATTGCTGATAGGCTATTTCGGTTCGGGAATATTGGGCTTTGGAGCTGCCATGATGCCCTCCTACAGCATTATGCTGATGATTTATGGGGGCTTGGCGATCACTACGATCCTGTTTGCCTGGAATCCGGCTTTTAAAGCCATAAGGCTGCTGGGCAGCGATGAAGAGCAGGGCAAGCTCACAAGTGTTCGGATAATTATAAGAAACGGTGTCGGATTGGCCTTCAGCACCATAGGGATATATCTGTTTGCTTCTATGCAGACAGAACGGGCGGGGATGCAAATACTTCTGATCATGTTCTCCTCGCTTACGATCCTCGGCGGTTTACTGGTGCTTTTCTTCTTTAATCCTGTGGTTGCAGACACGGCTAAAGAGAAGCCGGCATCATTCCAGGATTTCAAAAGCGTCATGAAAATAAAAGACGTATGGCTGATTGGCTTATTTGGATTTGGTATCTATCTGGCGTCTACTTCTTTGGTATACATACAGCCTTACATGGTGAAGGTATACGGATTGTCCACGGTACAATCGTCCACATTGGGCGTTATTTGCAAGCAGATGCCGATTATCGCCGTGCCTGCGCTGACCTATTTCGGCCATAAGCTGAAATCCACTACCAAGGTAATCTATCTCAGCCTTGTCATCGCCGCTCTCTGCTTTTTGGCATACGTTATTATGCCTACCAGCGCCGCATTGCTTTATATCGCAATAAGCTTTTTCATCATCGCCAGTTTTTGCATTATGGGATCATGGGCGATTCAATTCATCCCGATTGTCGAGATCAGGCTGCCGGTGGCTCTTACCGGTTCCGCAATAGGCATCGTATCCATTATTGGGTACTTAACCGATACCTTTTACTTTTCCCTCTGCGGCAACTGGATTGAAAACTATGAATTGGCCGGTTATAGGTACATCTTTATGTTTACGGTTTTCTGGCTGGTTGTATCCGCTATAGCCGCTTTCATTGTACTCCAGGATATTAAAAAGCTTGGGCCTGCGCCTGATGCTGCCGAAGCGAAAGGATGAAATCCGCGCTGCGCTCAAACTATAGTTTACTATGATGAAAGGGTGATGTTGTATGAAAATAATCAGTGTAGATGCAATTGCCATGCCGGAAAACAAAGCCTCCTCAATGCGGCCTATCTGTTGCCGCATCAATACCGACGAAGACATCTACGGCTACGGTGAAGCCGGCGTAGCCCTTGTTAGCGGGGCCAAAGCGTCTTATGAGCTTATTAAAGATTTTGCCGGCATGATCATGGGCATGAATCCCCTGCACCATGAGGTTATTTGGGAGACACTCTTCAAAGAATCTTTTTGGGCTCAGGGCAACGGTCCGATCATTATGGCCGCAATCAGCGCCATCGACACGGCTCTTTGGGACATCAAGGGGAAATACTATAATGCCCCGGTCTATGAGCTATTGGGCGGCAAGCACCGCGATAAGCTGAGATGCTATGCCAGCCAGCTTCAGTTTGGATGGGGTGTTCAGGAATTTGAACCCGACGGCAGCATTGAGTCTTTCAAAGATTCTTACAGGAAAGCCATCGATGAGGGGTATGACGCAATTAAAGTGAATTTCTTCATGAAAGATCGCAATGGCAAATGGCTGACCCACGTTGACACGACCTGCAATCTGTCAAAGGATTTGATCCACACCGTCGAGGAAAGAGTTGCCGCCGCGCGTGAGGTTTGCGGGAGCGACGTCGATATCATCATGGAAAACCATGCGATGACTGATGTTACAACGGCGATACAGCTTGCAAAGGTCTGCGAAAAATACGATATTCTATTCCTTGAGGAACCAACCACCCCGCTGAATCCCAAGGTTTGGGCAAAGCTTGCCGGCAGTACGAGCATACCCCTTGCAACGGGCGAAAGAACTTTTACAAGATGGGGATTTTTACCGCTTTTTGAAAATGGAAGCATCTCCGTCGCCCAGCCCGACATTGGCAATTGCGGAGGTATCACGGAATGCAAGAAGATCTGCGATATGGCGCATATATACGATGTTGGAATTCAGACTCACGTATGCTCCAGCCCAATCAGTGTTGCTGTTTCCCTGCAATTGGAGGCTGCTATTCCGAATTTCTCGATTCATGAGCACCATGTATCGAATACGCTTCCTCATATTACCTGTCTTGGCAAATACAATTATCAACCGGTAAAGGGCTATTTTGAGGTGCCCGAGTTGCCCGGCATCGGACAAGAGCTCTCAGATTACGCCTTGAAGAACTCCGTGATAGAGACGATCAAATAAGATGAACGTATCGACAACCCATGTTTTTATTATAATATGGGGGAGGTTGTAATCTGTGGAAAATCATAAAGCTGAAAAACAAAATGGCCTAAACCTAAGATCCCTTGTGTCAATAGCCGCGGGGACTGTGATCGGTGCGGGCGTGGTCTCGCTGGTCGGCATTGGGATTGGCGAGACCGGTATATCTGCCTGGCTGGCATACGCAGCGGCGGTCGTATTAGGCTTTGTGCTTATTCTGCCCTATATATTTCTGAGCAGCGCCATCCGCGTCAAGGGCGGCAATTATACCTTTATCGCTCATAATTTGGGCAGAGTAATGGGCGGTGTATATGCGATGGGTTTTACGCTGAACGTATTGGCTTTCAGCCTGTTCGGTGCTTCACTTGGCACATACATAAAAGCCATTATGCCCAACGCCAACGGAAATCTGTTCGGGGTTGCGGTCATTACGCTCTTCCTTATCACCAACATGCTCGGCGTAAACATCATGTCAAAGAGCCAAAATATTATGCTTCCTTTGCTGTTGACAGGGTTGGCAACCTATATCGTACTGGGGATTTTCCATATAAACCAGCCGGTATTTGATTTTACTGCACCCCAGTTTTTTTCCAACGGCGCAAATGGTTTCATTGCAGCGGTGCTTATACTCGTATTTTCAACAACCGGTCACTGCTTCACTGTGGCCTTCAGTAAAGAGGCTGCCAATCCAAAAAGGGATATTCCTCTGGCCATGATTATTACCACCGGCATAATTCTTGTTCTATACACCATGGTAGCCCTTGTAACAAGCGGTGTTCTCCCTGTCTCCGAGGTTGCCAACAAGCCGCTTACCGTTACGGCGCGGCAATTCATGCCGCCGGTACTGTTTTATTTGTTTGTAATAGGCGGACCCATTATGGCCTTATCCACCACCTTGAACACCACGTTTACTATATTTTCGAGGCCCTTTCATCAGGCGACAAAGGATGGCTGGTTTCCCAAGATCCTTGGAACGACAAACCGTGCCGGCGCTCCCTATTATTTATTGATTCTCATTTATCTTATTGGAGTTACTCCCTTGCTGCTCAATTTCAGCATCGCTGAAATCGTCAATAGTTGCGTGCTTGTTGATTGCGTAAATGAAGTTTTAGCCTTGGCAGCTATCTTGATTTATCCCCAAAAAATTGAAGGGGCATGGGAAAACCGTTATTTCAAGGTATCGAAAAGCTTTTTCAGAGTCGGAATGGCACTGTCATTATTGGCCCGCATTTTCCTGATCATTACCACGCTTTATGCGTTAACTCCCGGAATCGGCATTGGCACCTTGGTTTTGTACGTGATCTTCTTTTTGTACGCGCTGCTCAGGGAAAGAACGGGCAAGGTCAAGATGGAGAAGAGCTTTGAATTGCAGTGATTATTCGAGTGATACAACAAGATAATTAGGATGTAGGGGCTGTCGCAGTAACAGCACCTAAAAAAGGAACAAAAAACGGCAACTGGCGTAAGCCAGAAGCCGTTTTTTGTTGTAAAATATAGTTGTGAAACCAATAATCTTACAGCCAGATTATACAATAACCGGGAA
>JAHDPO010000040.1 GCA_018434325.1 Clostridia bacterium
AAGACATCTAAACTGCGAGCACACCGTGTTTCCAAACGGGTTTGAATTGATTTCGGCCTTGGAAAAAGGAAAGCGGTTTGATATATACTGTCTGGATATTATGATGCCGGGCTTTACCGGCATTGATGCGGCAAAGGAAATCCGTACCTTTGACAAAACCGCACCTATTTTATTCTTTACCTCATCGCCTGAGTTTGCTTTGGAAAGCTATTCGGTGAAAGCTATCAACTATGTGCTCAAGCCAATCTCAAAGGAGAAGCTGTTCTTTACCTTTGACGAGCTGCTGGAGCAGATTAAATTGGAAAAGGATGAGGATGCAGTTATCATAAAGGGCAATGAGGGTATTCAAAAAATATTGATTTCCAATTTGATCTTTGCCGAGGTCATCGGCAGAAACGTGCTCTATCATCTGCGCTCCGGCAAGGTCATCGAATGTACGGAAGCCTTTTCCCCTGTCTGTGATAATCTGATGAAATATGGGTGTTTTATGAAGCCCCACCGCTCCTATCTTGTGAATATGCAGTATGTGGATACTATCGAAAACCATCAGATCACCTTGCAGACCCTTTCCTCTGTTCCTGTTGCACAGGGCAAGGCAAAGGAGATGAAGCAGCAATATCTGAATTATCAAATGGAGGGGGACGCTTAAAATGGCAGTAATCGTGATTGGACTCTTACGATTTGGTGTTTCTTTGGTCTTTGGCCTTATGGTGTCCGTTCTCTTTGCAGGAATAGAACCCACAAAGAAAAACAGGCTTGTCACCGGCCTGCTCTGTATCATTTTTCTTTTTGTCCAGACCGCCAGCTATTGGCTTTTGGGCTTGGATTTGACATCAAAGCTGTATCCGCTGATTATCCACCTGCCGCTGATTGTAATATTCACCCTATACTATAAGCGCCCGTGGCTCATATCCGCTGTCAGCGTGCTTTCCGGTTATCTTTGCTGTCAAGCGCCGCGCTGGTTTGGTTTCCTTGCAGGAGCCGCTTTAGACAGCAGGCTTGCAGACCATATTTTTTACATAGCCTTCGTGTTTTTGGCCTATTATTTCTTGAAAAGATATGTAGCCGGATCTGTTCGGCAGTTGATGGAGAAGTCCACGAAATCTTGCTTATTTTTGGGCGGAGTCCCACTTTTTTACTATCTGTTTGACTATGTGACCGCCATCTACACCGATGTGCTTTACAGCGGAACCGAATGGGCGGTACAGTTCATGCCCTCAACAATATCTGTTTTCTATTTTGTGTTTGTTATCCTTTACTACGCTGAGACACAAAAACAGGCAAGCCTTCAAAGAGAAAAGGATATGCTGGATGCACAGTTTAGACTGGCGCAGACAGAGTTTGCTTCTCTGCGACAGTTACAGCAGAACGCTGCATCTTATCGGCATGATATGCGCCACCATTTTGCGCTTTTACAGGGACTGGCTTCCAAGGAACACATCGAGGGGATCAAAGAGTACCTACAAACTGCCCAGTCCGACATGGATACCATCACGCCCACACGCTTTTGTGGAAACGAAACCGTCAACCTGATTTTGTCCGCTTTCGCTACGAAAGCGAAACAAGGGTCAATCATGCTGACAGTAGATGCGAAACTGCCTAATTTGCTTCCCTTTAGCGATACTGAGCTTTGCTCGCTCTTGTCAAACGCTTTGGAAAATGCTATCCATGCCTGTAAACAGATACCTGACAGCAGCAAACGCATCATCCGGCTGCGTATGTATTCCAAAAATAATAAGCTGTGCATTGATCTGCACAATAGCTTTCAGGCAGAGCCGATATTTAGGCAAGGGTTTCCAGTAGCAAAAGAACAGGGGCATGGCTTTGGCACAAAAAGCATAGCTCATATCGTGGAAAAGCATGCCGGTGTATTTCAGTTTTCGGTTAAGGATGGCTGGTTTATATTTCAGGCTACTGCATAGGAGGTCATTTTACTTATCAAATCCTCACATTGAGTTTTTTCGCCATCTCTCATAGTGAAACCCCCACCCAACACTACCGATAATAGTTGTAAAATTGCGCAAAAGCCTGCCCTCTGATCTGATAGAGGGCAGGCTTTTGCTTGACTTTCAGCAGCCAGACTATCATAGTGTGCTAAGACACCTTAGACCCTCGGCTTTGCGTCCTCGGCTTTAGCCGAGTTTGCCCATAGCTTTATTGATTTATTGTTTCTGTTACTTCTCCGGCACTCGGAGTACATCGCCAGGGAGGATGAGAGAAAACCGGCTCTTGTTGTTTAGTCGCTCCAGCTCGCTCATGGTGCAGCCCAGCTTATGTGCGATCAGCCAGAAGCTGTCGCCCTTCTGCACGGTGTAGGTGGTGTACCGCAGGTTTTTCGGCACATCTGATGTTACGCCGTACTGGTCAAAGGTATAGGTCGCCCCGTCGATGTCCCTCTTGCCGGTGACGGGCTGGCCGTTTTCGTAGTACATCCATTTGCCGGAATCGTTCATTGTCCAGCCTTGTGCTGTGTCGCTGAAAATCGCCAGCTCTACAAAGCGGCGCAGCACTGCCGAAACCTCGGCACGGGTGGCTGTTCCCTGCGGATCATAAATATTGTTGTTTTTCCCTTGAATGATGCCTGCCATCTGGATGCGCTTCACGGAAGGAGTCGCCCAAGCACCAATTTTAGCATTGTCCGCAAAGACATTCTGTGTGTGAACTTCCGGTAGTTTGAATCCGATAGCCGTGGCATATCTGTCCATAATAACCGACATCTGCTCACGGGTCACAAGACCATCCGGGTCGAACTTGCCGCCGCCGATGCCGACCAGAATGTTGTTTTTCACACCCCATTCGATGTAGCCCATGTAGTAGGCGTCAGCCTTCACATCGGTAAAGTTGGATTGCTTATAGGCGCTTATGTCGGCACTGGCCAAACGTCCAAGTGCTGTTACAAACATTCCCCGTGTCATGGAACCGTTGGGACTGAACGTGGTGGTGCTGGTGCCGGTCATAAGGCCACGGTTTGCAACAAAGAGGATATCGTCTTTTGCCCAATGTCCGTCAATATCGGCAAATTGGGAACTGGCTTTGTAGGCTACGCCGTAAGTGGAGAAATGGCTGGTGGAAAACACCACCGTCCCACGCTTTGCATCGTAGCTGGAATCGGTAAGGTAGGTTACCTTGCCTTTTGCGTCCACATAGACGGCGTAGACGTTGCCCGCGATTTCACCCTTTTGCAGAGTATAAGGAATCTCCACGCTGACGCTTCCCTTGCCAAAGTCGGTCACGGACTTGCCGCTGCCGTAGAGTGCGTTGAGGTCATATGCGGGACGGTTGCCGATGGCGGCCTTTGCATCGCCGGACAGCTTTGTATTGCCCATGCGAGTGGCGGAAAGCTGTACATCGGCCTTTGCCTGCCGGTTGATCTCCGTTACCGCCGCAAGGTCAATGCCGATGGTAAGGTCGGGACGGTCAATGACAAGCTGAACGCTGGCAATCTTGTTGCCGATGACCTGCTCCTGTGTGGTCTTGGGCAGATTGACTGTCACGGTGTCTGCGTTCTTACCTCCGGTGGTGACATGGATCACCGCCGTGATGTCGCCTGCGTTCACGCCTTTTTTTGCCGCTTCTGCCTTTGCATCTGCAATAGCGTCGGTGATGTTTTTGTCGGTCAGACTGACGCTGGCGTTGCCTTTATTGTCCACCGTAGCCTTATTTTCTGTGCTGCCGGTGACCGGCTCGGTTGGCTTGGTGGACGGAGGGGTTGTAGAACCGCCGCCATTGGAGCTACCACCGCCAGTTCCGCCCGTATAAGGAGTCGCCGTTATGGTAATCGTTTTCTGCCCAGTTGTTTCGCTTTGAGTGCCTTTGGATACCGTAACGGTAAAGGTGTAGCTGCCATTTGTACCACCGGGACTTGCAGAAGTTCCTGCAATCGGCGGGGTGTAGCTGTCTTTGTTTATAGTAATTGTAATATCGCTGCTGTTGACTGCCGTTACCGCAGTATTTTTCAGTGCCGTTTCAATAGCATTCTCATCCGTTATAGCAGCTTGGGTCATATTGGCATAGCTCGCACCCTGCGCAGCGGTTTTTGCCCCAGCGATGGTTGCAATATCCGGGTCAAGTGCGACATTCACGGTCATGGAGAGGCTCTTGGTGTCGTTCACACTGCCCTTAGAGATGGCAACGTCATACTTCTCGGTTCCGTTGTTGTAGGTAACGATTGCGGTTACCCCGGTGGCATCCCCGGTAAGCAAGCCGTTCACATAGGCTTGCACGGCGGCTGTTTTATCATCCTGCGATGCACCGAAAGCCACATTGGCACTTCCGTCAATCAGAGCGGTTTTTGCTGCAGAGACTGCCTGCGCATCTGTAATTCCGGTATAAGCGGTTGCCGTTATGGTAATGGTTTTCTGCTCGGTTGTCTCGCTTTGACTGCCTTTGGATACCGTAACGGTAAAGGTATAGCTGCCATTTGTACCGCTGGGATTTGCGGAAGTCCCTGCAATCGGCGTGGTATAGGCAACATTGTTTATGGTGATTGTAATATCGCTGTTGTTGACTGCCGTTACCGCAGTATTTTTAAGTGCCGCCTTGATTGTTTCCTCATCCGTTACAGCAACTTGAGTCATATTGGAATAGCTCGCACCCTGCGCATCGGTTTTCGCCCCGGCGACGATTGCAATATCCGGGTCAGGGGCAATATTCACGGTCATGGAAAGGCTCTTGGTGTCGTTCACACTGCCCTTAGAGATGGAAACATCATACTTATTTGTTTCACTGTTGTAGATAACGTTTGCGGTTACTCCTGCGGCATCCCCGGTAAGCAGGCCGTCCACATAGGCTTGTACAGCGGCTGTTTTGTCATCCTGCGATGCACCGAAAGCCACATTGACACTTCCGTCAACCAGAGCGGTTTTTGCCGCAGCGACTGCCGCAATATTCGGGTCGACAATCACTGTGTAGCTGACGGCGCTTGAGGTCGCGGCTTTGTTGTAAGCAGTGGCGGCATACTCGGCGGTTAGGGAATAGATGTCCGCGGCCGAGGGCGTCCAAGTATAAGAAGCCACGCCGCCGGAGTTCAGGCTTGCCGTGCCGAGAGTCGCCGTTCCGTTCTTAAAGGTAATTGACTGGCCGTCTAATGGGTCAAATGCATACGAGCCTGAGAGGGTCGCGGTCAGGGTGATGGAGGCTCCCGTGTTCTGTGGACTTTCGGGAGATACCTCCAATGCAAGTGCAGTCGTGTGGCCGACCAGGCTCAGCGTCACCTCGTTAGAGGAGATGAGTGTTGCGCCGTCATTATATGTCACATAATAGCGCAGCTTATAGGTACTTGTGGGGTTAAGCGTACGGACGTGTCCTGCAAGCGGCCAATCATCTGTCCAACTGCCGGAGTCAACGGAGGTCTGCCAGCCTTGCTCCGTAATCGCAACACCGTTATCCGTTATGCTTGGCTTATATTTGCTATTAAGATCACTCAATGTAAGATTATGCCCTGCTGTAAAGGTATCAGAAATGGTCAGCGTGCCAATGACGGGTGCGCGCACTACAAGCTGCACCGTACTGCCTGTCCCATTTCGAATCATGTATCCGCTGTTGTCGCTGCGGAAATAGCTGCTGTAATCGGCAGAGTTTGCACCGGTAACATTGACTGCACCGCCGCCTGTGGGCGCTTTGTATGCGGTCACACCGATGAATGCGCCGCTGGTGAGGGGCGTTGTGCTATGCACCGAAATCGGATAGTTATACCGCATCGCATTACACTCGATGGGCGTTGCATCGGTCGTCTGGTTATCGTCAATTACAGCCGTACCGCCTACCGTGAAGGGAGCACCCCAGTAGACGCCGCCATTTAGGCTCCTATTATTGGTGATGCTGCCGCCCAGCATGGTAAAACTGCCATTAGCGGCGACATAAACACCGCCACCCCAATTTTTCGCTTCGTTGTTTGCGATGCTGCCGCCCGTCATCATAAAGCTGCAATTAGCGCCGACATAAACACCGCCACCGCCACCGCCGCCGCTTGTGGTCTTATTCCCGGTGATATTGCCTCCCTGCATCGTGAAGCTGGCGTCTTTATTGACGCCGACACCGCCGCCATTGTAGGGGATTGAGGAATTGGCCATTGAGGAGAAACCGCCGGTGATTCTGCCTTGGTTTGCAACAATATCCGTGCTGCTGTCACAGAGGGTCAGACTGCCGCTGATATTGATTACATTGCCGTTCTCGATAGCCGTCGTCAGCCCCCGATTGATCTCCTTGCCGTTTAAATCGAGAATGGTGGTCTTGCCCGACTCAAAGACCAGTGCCGTGCTAAGATTCACGTCAGACTGTAGCTGAATATATGCCTTGCCACTTTCTAAATTGTTTGCATAGGTCATGGCATCGGCGAGGGTGCCGCTGTTAACCCAGCTTGTAGGCGCGCCGCCGCCGCTTTCCGCCACGCCCCACTGGGCTTGAGGCGCGGGCGGAGTGATAGCCACATACTGTTTTGAAGTCTTTGTTGTTACGATTAGCGCTTCCGCATGGTTAGCATCGGATCCGGCAACGATAGTATAGCCATCGCCCACGGTGATTGTGCCGCTAATGCCAACACCGACCACCATACCATCCATTAAACCACCTGCTCCGACACCACCTCCGGTGGCAGTGAGTCTCGCCGCTTCTTTTACCGTAACACTGCCGCTGACACCATTCCCGCCATCGCCGCCAGCCGCGCTGCTACTAGACGATCCACCTTTGCCACCAGTGGACGCGAGCGTTGCCGTACCCATGACAGTAATATCGCCGCTGATACCAGCGCCGCCATCGCCACAGCTTCCCATTCCCCCGGTAATCGATCCACCTGCGCCGCCGGTGCAAGTGAGCGTTGCCGTACCCATGACAGTAACATTGCCCCTGATACCAGCGCCGCCAGTTCCACCCATTCCCCCGGTAATCGATTCACCTGCGCCGCCGGTGGCAGTCACCTCACCTCCGGAAATGGTTACCGTCCCCTCGGAGCATATGGCACTCGATGTTCCAGATGAGCTTGCGCTGGTAGCCGTAATTGTTCCGCTTGAGATTGTGAGATTTCCCTTGGCGTATATACCATAGCTGATACTTCCTGGTTCGCTGCTGACATTGAGGCTGCCGTCGCCGGAAATATCCAGTTCGCCTGTGGCATTATAGATGCCAATGCTTTTGTTGTTATTATATGATTCCCCAGTAACCCTATTAGTGCCCTCCAAAACAATTTTGAGGTCTTGCTCGGCGTAAATGCTGTAGGTATTGTCGCCGGGAAAATAAGCATGCCCAATTGTCACATCTTTCAGTATCAGTGTATTTGTGTCCGAGTTATAGCTTACTGTTCCGGCGGTAATCCTGCCTCCGGTGATATTGTCCTTGTTCGCATCGGTCACCTGCACGTTGCTCAACCATATATTGTAGTATGTGGTAGACTGGGGAGCGATCAGACTGCGCGCCGCTGCAATGGGCAGCATTTCACCCACCGTCACGGTAATTTCCGGCAGCACAGAGCTGACAGTATAGCCCTCTATCACCGGCGTAAATACATAAACGCCCTCGGTATGCATATCATATTCAGATGTCCATGTAACCGGGATATCCGAGGTTGTGATGCTCCATTCAGGCTCGGTCGTCTTGTCTGCCTTTGCCTGTTCGCCGGAGCCTGTCGGAGTGGCGGAACCGGGGGTAGCCTCTGTCAAATTGTCCGGGTTTCCCGAATCCTGTACAGGTTCCCCCGATGTGCCGATGCCGGCGGTTACGGCAGTCCGCACCGTTGCCGTCAGGCTTTCAGGAAGTCCTAAATCCTCAATGGGTATTCCCGTTGGTACAGATTTTTCTGTTTCAGCAAGCGGTGCGAATGCGATAATTTCTCCGCTCGTACCGGCTGGAATATCCGCTTCTACCGCCATAGCCGAAATCGGTAACATGGTCAGCACCATGCACACCGAAAGCCAAATACTTAAAATTCTTTTTCTCACTTTGTTTTTATCCTCCTACTTTGATATTTTTTTCGGCCAGTAGCATACGCCCACATCCAGCGCCCGGGGCTTGTCCAGATGAAAATCGGCACACCGGCAGTACCAGCATTGCTGTAAGCCCTCCGGTGTATCGGCTCTCGGTTCAAAAGCCGGACAAACTTGTTTTGGCCACACATTGCCTTCCGCATTGGGGGCAAAAAGGGGCGCATCTTCCTGTCTTCGCCGACGATTTTCCATACGAACACGCTCCTTCCGGCGAGGATACAGCGGCATTCCGAAGTGTTCGGAATACCGCTATTTTCACTTCTGCATACTCACATTTCAATTGTTGAGATTCTTCAGGTTTTCAATAATGGGGAGCAATTGATCCGTTGCAAGCCCCTCTAACTCTGTGACAGGAATATCAAACGACCAATAGTCCCCTGTGGCGTGGTTATCACCCTCGCACCATATATTCAGATTGCCTCCGTCTCCGAAGTAAAACTGCGCTGAAAATTCGGGAATGTCGATGCTTTGGGCCAGCTTTTGATACGCCGCCGCTTTGAGTTCCGCGGGAATTTCACCGTCAACTCCCGCGGCCTCAAAACCGAGTTTTTTGTCCAATATCAACTGTTTGAGCTCAGACTTGTCCTTGATGAAATCCCACAGATTCCCCGCGTCCTGATCGCCCGTGGTCAAGCTGAAAAGCTGTGTCCGTATAGAACTCACAGGGGAAGCCGCCCCTGCGGTGTAGGCGATATTGTATGTCCTGATGCTCAGCAAATCCCCCGCCACAACTTCAAAGACAGGCATAATATCGTAAGTGGTATCTTTTTCGGCAGAAGAAACCGGTGCAAGGCAGAAGTCTTTTAATCCTTGATTCAATTTTTCCTGTACCGTACCGTCTGCTAAGCCGCCCACTGTAACATAACGCGCCTGCGTGTTCTCGTCGCCGTAGTTTTCAACTGATTTATAATCAAAGGACACATTGGCGAAAGGATTTTCCGGGGAGGCGGCTTCGTCCTTTTCTCCGCTGAAACTTGCGGCAATATCGGTCACGGAGCCGTTTTCCTCATACCTATAAAGCCCAGCCGTGGTTTTCTCACCAGTGGTGATAACAGCAAAGGTGCGGGTGGCTTCCGGATAATCGGCGTTATGGTCAATCCAAGTTCCTTCATTGATATAGTATTTTCCGTTATCCAAGGCACAGTATGAGGGCACATGAGTATGACCGAACACAACCACATCCACATTTTCATTCGGATTTTCCAGATACTGTACCTTTGCCTGCCTGAAAAAATACTCCCAGTCCACGGTTCCGGCAACCGCCTCAAGGAAGCTATTCGGGATTTTGACCTGATTGATTTTCTGACGCTCGTCCCATGTGCGCTGAATATTTTGAAACAGCACCGGTGCGGAAATCATTCCATTCGCTTGCTGTGCGGGGTAGAAATCCAGATAGGTGTAGGCGTCGTCAAAGCCTGCCATATGCATATCAAATATTTTTTCATCAAGGCTCTCGTTGGGCGTCATCCGTGCGGACACGCTTTTGAGAACGGAGTAATACATAAAAGCTCCGTATTGGTCTGTGTCGGATTTATCGGGCACATTTGTCACCACCGGCAAGTTCTTTTCCACCTTGGGGCGACCCTCCAATACCCAAGTCGCAGCATAGCGGGCGTAGAAATAACCGGCGGGCAGGATCGTGTCGTTATTGCCGCACAGCTCCGCATTGGTAACCGTGTCCGGCGCAGAAAACACATCATAACGGTGGCCGTGCTCGATTGCAATTTCGTTGCGGTCACCCGTGTAATAGGTGCCGAGCCCTTTGGCGTCTCTAATCTGTACGATCTTTGGGATGGCCTCTTGTAAAACATCATTATCCTGTGTCATGTCATGATTTCCGGGTATGTAGACCAGCTTGATCCCGCTTTTGATTACGTTGTTGAGTTCATCGATGACGCCCTGATTGTTGGCAATCACGTCTTTGTAAAACTGTTGCACATCGGTGTAGCTGGGATAATAGACCGGTAAAAACCATTCATCCAAAAAATCGCCGTCAATTACCAGCTCCCGCACATCGGTTGTGCGTTGCAGTCTTTGCAAAAACTCAATTAGCAGCGGACGGTTTTTCACCGTTTCGGCATAGCTGTCATCAATTCCGATATGAATATCGCTTATGACAACAATCTTATCCCTTGTTTTACCGGCATCCCACAAAGCGGATACCCCAGCTTTCGGTGAGCATCCGGTGGTAAGCAGTGCCATAGAAATTACCATGCAGGCCACCAGCAAGAAAGACGGAACTCTCTTTTTCATGTTTATTCCCTCCAATAACTCAATGATATTTTATAAATTACCGCTTTGAGGTTACCATGAGGCAAAGAAAAAATGAGCCTTTACACTTAAAAGACTCATTTTTACACTTAAAAACTGATATGAAATTAAAATTGGCTCTTGACAAACAAAAATGATTGTATTCTCAAACCAGAAGACGTACCCGGAAAACACCCTTTTCTATCTTGTATATCAGCTCGCCGTCATACTTTTTTGCAAAAGCGATGACGCTCTTACTGCCGATGCCGTGATCCTTTTGGCTGGCAAAGGGATAGCCGTTTTCATCAAGGGCGGTATCCGATCCACAGGGGTTTTCCATCTCCAGCAAGAGCCGCCCCACGCTTCGACAGGTAAAACGGAGATACGGATTTGTGCCGTCGGTAAGCCTTCCGCAAGCCTGAATCGCATTTTCTAAAAGATTTGATACCACCATGGAAAGCTCCAAGGAATCCACGGTCAGTTCTCTTGAAATATCCAGTTCAATCTCTGTGGAAATACCTGCTTGCTCTGCCAGTGCCGCATAGTGGCAAACGGCGGCATTGACAGCAGGGTTTTCGCAGTAGATCCTGCTGATTTTTTGCGTCATTTGATTTTGATTTTGCAGCAAAGCAGCGGCCTCACCGGTTTTCTCTTGCTCTAAAAGCCCTAAAAGCACATTGTTAAAGTGGCGGCGGTCATGGGCAGCTCGGCTGTTCTTGGCCGATACTTCCTCCATGAGCTCCAGCCGCTGAGACATATTGCCTGTGGCCAGTTGCAGATATTCCCGTTCCGCCTGCATCCTTTGGTTTTCCTCTCGGACACGAAACTCCCGTTGAAGATTTTTGAGTGAGAGGAAAATAGAGCCGTAGGCAGCAAGCCCGATGAAAATAACAAGAAGCAGCGGTATGGCTTGTTCGGTCAGCATCACAATGATGTCGTCCGCAGACAGTACATAATAGTTGAACGTGATGTAAAGCCCCAGCGCCACAGCAAAATACGCAGTCCAATGCTCTACCGCCTGCCGGTACAGCGGACGCACATAGCGCGATAAGACCAGCAGAAAAGCACCGAACAGAATTGCACGCAGCAGAGAATTGGCGTAGGCGGGATAAGGCAAATATCTGCCGATTTCAAAGCTAAGGATAATCACGATGTCGCTGATGTTCTGAACGGTGATATAGGAAAACAGCCACTGCATAAAGGTATCTTTGAACATCGGCCGCACCGCAAAGCAAAGCACCGCAAACAGAACAATATCCAGCTTTGAAAGCAGGGTCAGGTTTCCGCTGAGATAGCAGTAAACCGCCGTACCTAAATCAGCGGCGAGAATGCCCAGCATCGTCAGCAGTGTGACCTTTTTGGAGTATTTCGGCTGCAAAAGCGTCATCATCAGCAGTACATTGGCAGTGGTAGAAATCGCCGCCCGCAGAAAATCCGGAAAATATTCACTCATTTGCATACATCCTTTGCCATAAGGTAGTCCATATAGGCATCTCTTACCGCAGGGTATTGCTTTGCCGCAATCGGCACAATTTTGCCGCCGTATAAGGTGAAGCTATCCTTGGCAAAGCGCTCCACCCGGCGGAGATTGATAATAAACGAGGTGTGGCATTGCAGAAAGTGTCTGTCCCTCAAAATAGCCGCACAGTATTCTGAAAAATTCTCACGGAAAGTGCGGCTGGAAACTTCTTCGCCGTTTGCTAAGCGGAAGATGACAGCGTGGCTGCGGTATTCACAGCAGATGATATCCGACAGCTTTATGACCCGCAAGCTCTCTGCTGTTTTGACGGCAAAAGTCTGATCTTCCGCAAGATCTGCTTTAGAAATGGCGAGGGTCAGTGTATCAAATAGCTGCTGT
>JAHDPO010000012.1 GCA_018434325.1 Clostridia bacterium
AGCTCTCTGCTGTTTTGACGGCAAAAGTCTGATCTTCCGCAAGATCTGCTTTAGAAATGGCGAGGGTCAGTGTATCAAATAGCTGCTGTTTTTCAATCGGTTTAATGAGATAGTTGATCGGGCTTGCCGCATATGCTTGCAGAGCAAACTGCGGCTCGGTGGTGGCATAGATAATTTGCGCCTCACGATCAAGGCGGCGTATTTCTTTGCCTAATTCCAAGCCATTCACCATGGGCATGACAATATCCAGTATGTAAAGGTGAAAGCGTTCCGATTCAGTGGCGGTCAGCAATTTATCCGGGTGAGGAAACTCCTGAATCTCCGCTTCCCATGGATGGGTGCCCAAGTATTCTTTTATATGTTCGTTGATGATATCCAGCTCTCTCGGCTGGTCATCACAGATAGCAATACGCAGCATAGCGGTCACTTCCTTCTGGTATTTTCTTTCCGGGGATCAGTAGGCTTTGGGGCATCAGCGGGAATAGCCCAAGAACGCCCGAAACGGGAAACCCCCGGAATGCGTCCGGTTTGGCAGTATTGATGTACGCGCCGTTCTGATACGCCCCATTTGTATGACGCTTCCCGCGCTGAGATATATCCCTGCAAACTACTCAACCCTTTCACCCCCGTGTAGATATAAAAAGACATCATATATTATATACGAATATCCGTATGGTTCCAATAGCATAGAAAAAAATTGCTCCATATATGGCAGGTGGTATCAATGGTTGAGGTTGAACAACAATATAGTTTAAGCCTATTTTTTGAAGAGACAGGCTCTATTATGCTGTTATGGTCCGGCACAAGGGGAAGGCCCTCAAGCAATTCGAGAGCCTTCCTCTTATGTCGGAGCTATACTTTGGATTCTTTGAGCAGATACGCCGTAAACTGGTTCTGGAGTATCTCATGCTCCGTTTTACCATCATTTCGCTTTTGCATAGCCTTTCCTCCGTTTTTAGGTTTTGGTGGGAAAACCTAAACGGAGGGTCACGGCACCCTGTAGAGAACGCGGATAAAAGAAAGAGGCGGCCGTGTGTCGTGGAGTGAACAGCATAGCCGCCAATGTCCCGGCGCCATGATAAAATATCGTGGCACATCACTCCCTCCCATGGTGGGAAGCGGCACACTCAGCGACGACACTCTGCGCTTGCGTTTTGGCTTACTTTACTGCTTGACGTTCAACACCTCACAAAGGCTGTCGCTGTGCCGATTAACACAAGTTTGCACTTGGCTTTATTTATTTTTCTGCTGTCAGTTTTTTATAGGTCTAACCATCAAAAAAACCAAAACACCTCCAGCTACAATCAGAATAAATGGGCCGGCACCCATTCCAACGTCTTTCTCCAGTGCGCTGAAATACGGAAAGCCAGGAAAATATCGTATCCTCACGGTTGATGTGCCGTCTGCCTTTTGATATATTCCATCCCCAATCTGCTTTGTAACTCCATCTATTTCTTTGCCGTCAAGTAAAGTAAATGTATAGCTGATATTGTAGGTATACCGGCCAGGCTTGGCGTCGGTTCGTTCTCCGCCTTCGCGCCGAATATGGGTTATAGTGGCTGTTTCCGGCTCACCGATGATCCCCAGCGCAATTTTGCCAGCTCCCCAAAGGATGAGCGCCGTTCCCAATAGCGCAATGAGAATTCTCGGTAAGAGCTTTCTTTTCATCTGCCGCCTCCTTTCTTGGGCAGCGTTGTATTCCGACGCACAAAGACTTCAACCTGTTCATAATTCTCAGCCGTGCAAAACAAAGCAATGCTTTCTGTCCAGCCACCCCGCAAAAGGACGGTGCGGCTATTCGGTTTGTATTTCACCTTTGTGACGCGATTCCATTTAAGAAAAACCTCCTGCCGCGACTGCGCCATTATCCCCGCGCCCGCGGCGGCCGGTTTGCCGAATAAAAGACCCAGCACAACTGTCAGGGCATTGATGATTCGGTTCTTTTTCGCCTGTTTTGCCTGTGTCCGGCAGAGGACGCCTTTATCGTCCAGCACAAACTCTGCCTCATACCTGCCGCGATAGACCGCCATGATAAAGAGCCAGGTGAAGAACAGCAGCGCGACGATAAACCCCAACCCATAGAGCGTATAGACGCTTTTGCCCGAGGACAGCCCGATCACCAGCGCGACAAGACCGAAGGGGATGCCGATGGCAAGTCCAAGCTGCTTCAAAATGACCGTGTTTCTAAAGATGGGCACGCTGATTTGCCACTGTATTTTTTCCATCGTCATCCCTCCTTTCCACAACCGGCTTTAATAATAGCCGCCCATGCCGCCAAGCAGTTCCCCGATGATACTGGAGAGAGCGGCTCCAAATACAATGGAGAGGATAAGTCCTATCGCCCCGAGGATGAGCGAAGCTCTGGCAAAGTTCTTCTTATTCAGATTGGCCGAGCTGCCGAAGCTCCACACGAACAGCAGAATGATGTTTAGGATAGGAACACACATCAGAAGAAGCATCCCTATGTACTGCCCGACGCCCAGCGGATCGCTACCCCCTCGCCCGGAATAGGCCGAGGGCTGTTGCGGTGCATACGTCTGCTGATAAGAAGGCGCTGTCTGCGCTGGGGGCGCGTAGGCTGGGGGTGGGACAGGGCGCGCCGGAGCAGGCTCATCCGCCGCTGTATAGGCAGGCTGCACGGGTTCGGTCTTTGCGCCGCAGCCTCCGCAAAACTTCGCCCCATCGGGAAGCTTGTTGCCGCAGTTTTCACAAAACATACTGTTTCCTCCTATCCGTAAAATGCGTTATTCCGTTTTTGCGCCGCACTCGGTGCAAAACCTGGAATCGTCCTGCAAGGGGGCAGAGCAGGCGGGGCACAGCCTGACAGCGGGCGCGGGAGCGGCTTGAACCATAACAGGGACCGTCTGGATTGGAGCCAAAGGCTGTTCCGGGGGCGCGTATTGTGCCCCGACCGGCGCGGCCTGCGCAGGGGGAACCGTCTGCGCGGATGCCGCCGCCCTGGTTTTGGATTTAACCGCCGCCGTAAAATCACCGCCCGCCATTTTGGAGATAAAGGGCAGACCTGCGTCCTTGCCGCGCAGTATCCGCAGGACGGCAAGCACGGAGAATATAATCAGAGCGAGATAGAGGGCATCGCCCACAAACGAGCCCACTTTACCCATTGCGCCCGCCGCGCCGTACAGCTCCACCCAGCCGAAAAACCGGGCCAGGCCGCCGAATATCCAGCCTGTCACCAGCTCGGCCAGATAATATGTAATGGTCAGCAAAAGCGCCTGCATCGCCTGACGGTTGAGCCACTCGTCGCGCTCGGCCAGCAGCGCAAAGCCAACCACCAGCAGCACCGATTGGGGCTGCCTGAGCGCCGCGAAGCCAAAGGCGATCACCGCAATGGCGGCGAGGCTTAAACCGAATTTTCCTTTTGTCATCATCGTTCACCCTTTCTTTTTGTACTGTTTCATATAATCCAATATCTAACGCCTTTTCTTATGCCCGATGGAGATGCCCCCCTTGACGCCCAGCGCAAACAGCAAAGCGGCAAGCCCCAGCAAAGATAAGCCGGGAAGAAGATTTGCTTCTCCGTCAGGCGCGTTGATATGGGGCATCATTGGTAGATACCGCACGGCAAGGGTCTGGAGCGCGCCGTCGGGCGCAGCTTTGATTCCATAAGGGAAGCTTTTTGTTACCGAGCCGGTATACTCCCTGCCGTCTGCGGCGGTAAAACGATAAAACACCTCATACCGCGTGGGGTCGCGGGTGTTGCCTTCGTCCTGTCCCGGTCCTATATGGATGCGCCGCTCATAATCGGTCACGACAGCCGTTGCGGTGGCCCCTATCATGCCCAATGCCATCTGGCTCACGGCGAAAACAAGCAGCAGCAATCCAAGCAATATCGCCGGGATGCTCCGTTTGGACTTTGGCCGGGTAACCGCACTAGGGGAAGGGGCTGCAGTCGTTGTGGTATTCAACGCCCGTCCGCAGGAGGGGCAAAACCGCGCTCCTTCCCGAATTTGTTTGCCGCAATGGGTGCAGAACATCGGTTTCACCCCTCTTTCATCCGTCTGGGAATTACGGAATATCAACAATGCCATCAATTCCTTCGGTGTTGAGAATTGGTGCCGATGTTCCAATCTGTCGCCATTCGTAGACGTAATCCGTGCCGTAATTGGTGCCGCCTGTCCACAGTTCTTCCCTGTCTCCCTCTGAGTAACCGGCGGGGATCACGGCCGAAACCGTATCGCCGATCGACAGAACATTTTTTTCGCTGTACTTGACCGAGGAATAAATATCAAAGTGAGGTTTCCCGTCCGCATTCTTGAATCTTACATTCCCCCAGTCAGCCCGTGCGCTTCCGTGACCGTCAAAGCCGGAAAGGTTATTGTCGGTGAAAGAGAGGCTGAAGCTAAGGCTTATCGTTTCTCCGCCACGAATTACCTCGGGCGGAACCGAGAAGGTCAGCAGCGTGGCGTAGCTTTCCCCATGAATGGTCGGTGGTTTGTAATAGTCGTCACTCTCTCCGAGGTATTTCCACGTACTGGTATAGTTGCCCGGCGAGGCCGCCGCGCTCACTTCATAAATACCGTTTTTGTTTGTGTTGTCGATATTTGCCTGATAATTTTCGTTAACGGTATCCACCAGCACCCAGGCGTACTCCTTGACCTCGGGCTGCTGTGATTCCTTCTGCGGTGGGTCGGTTTGCTCCGGCGTCGGCTGCGGCTCTTGCTCGCCGCTGCTGGAGAGCAAAATAGTGGTGGTGGGATAGGACACCTTGAACGGCACGGTCAGGGCGGGGGTATCCTCGCCGGGCTTATAAAGCTCAACCCTGCTTGGCGCGCCCGACTGCATATGCCCGATAATGGTAAACGAGGTGTTCAGCTCGCCGCCCTTTGGCATTTTCCCACTCCAGTTTTTTGTGTTTGCACTGCTCGAAAGGGGTGCAAAGCGGACGGTATAGCCCTCGTATTGATATTCGCCATCTTCCTCCGGCTGTTCAATAATCTGCACCTTAACCGTTTTGTTCAGCTCCCCTTGCAGGGCGCGCAGCTGCTTTTCAAATTCGCGCTGTGCTTGCTCCATGGCTTGACTTAGAAGATAGTTTCTCGCAGAGGTCATGGGCGCTTGTAAACGGCTCAGTAGATATTCTCTATACTGTACGGTCAGCACCTCCCGGTCCTTTGTCCACTGCCGCTCGTCAAAGGAATATTTCAGCCCGGAAACGCCGGCAATTTCCTTGACCTTGCCGTAATCGAGGCTCCAGAAACGGTCGCAGAAGCTGTCGATTTCCTGATTGATCTGCTGCTGCGCTTTTTGGGGGTCATTCGCATTTTCTTTGAGGGCCTTGATAAAGATGGCGCGCCACTCCTTGTTGGAGCGTGGGACCTCCACATCGTTATAATACTGGTACACGCCGCCGAGGTTTTCCAGCTTGAGCTCCATCATGTCGCTCTGAACCTCGGATAAAACCACATCGAACACGGCGATAGCGGCAAAGCCCACCTGCAAAGTGGCGGAGCCGAAATAGCCCACCGCGTTATTGGCGACATTTTTGACAAGGTTGGAAAGGGTGCTGAGTTTCCCTTGATCGTCCGAGAAGTTGTAAGTAAAATCATAGCAGGTCTGCACGGCGGCAAGAGCCAGCCCCAGGTGCTGCGTCCCCTTGCCCAGCGCGTCGGCCAGTGCGCCGTCATACTGCCCGCCCAGCGTGATGGCGGTAAGCGCGGTGCCGGTGTTGCCCACCGCCGAGTTGACCGCCTCGAAGCCCGCCTCAAACGCGGCATTTCCGGGCTGCCCCTGCTCGGCCAGCTCCTTGATTACCTCAAAGGACTTTCCCGTATTCATCAGGCCCGCAATGGCATAGACATCGGTGATGTAGGCTTTGCGGGTGTTTTCATTTTTCACCTGAAACACGCCGTAGGTGGATAGATGGGTGGTATAGATCAGCACCTGTCGGTTTTCGGCGTCCACCTCGTAGTAGACGCCTTCCCACTCGCCGGTGGCTTGATTATAATACTTTGCGCCTACACATTCGCTTTCCGCGCCCGCCTCGGCATATTTGGCGTCATAGGGGATGGCGATGGTAATCACATCGTCAAATTCGCTTTGACCGCCCAGCTCAATGTCATAGGCCGTGACCTTGACGCCATTTTCCTTATCCTGCTTGTCGGGCAGTTGCCGGATCTTCAGCGTTTCATCCCCCGTAAGGGCGTACTCTCCGAACTGAATACTCACCCCGTGGGCAGAGGCGGAGGGGCTTTCCGGCGAGACTTTAAGCTCCTTGGCTTTTGCCGCATAATCCCGCTCAGTATAAGTAAAGGCGCTGAGATCGCCCGCCGTGCCTTGGATATTCGCCACCTCCTTGCCCAGCCTTGGAAGAATGGCCGCCCCTAACGCAATCACCAAAACAACCGCCACGGCGGCAAATAGAAGCTTCCTTGGCGGAGTCCGGGGTCTTGTCCCCCTGGTAGCCTGATCCACGGAAACGGGGGGAACCGTATTTACCGGAGAAGCTCCGGCCTCCTGTGTTTTCGTTCCGCAGGAGGCGCAGAATTTGGTACCGGGATTTAGCTGTGTGCCACAGTTTTTGCAAAATTTACTCATATGAAACCCTCCTTTATTTCAGCAGCGGGCATTTGCACCGAAAGCAGACATCATCGCTTATCTGGCAAAGCGTAGCGCAGGCGTTGCAGAAGATGATGCTGTCCCGCGACTTATCATATTTCTCATAAGAGTTCAGCCCCGCGTGATGGCGCACATGATCGCCTACCTGGAAATAGTCAAAAACGGTTCTATCGTCCTCGGCGGTCATCTGGTGGGTTTTGCCCCGCCCATCCCGCACGACAACGGCATATTCGGTGTAATAATCGATGTTTGAATCATTATTTCCGGTGTCATAACGGCGTGTTTTCTTCTTGATGGTTTTGTCAACCACCACACCGTCCCAGGTTTTGCTGCGCTTTCTGCCGAGTATCTGAAACAGCGCGATCACCAAAAACATCCCGCCGATCCCCAGGCCGATGAACAGAGCCTGGGGATTTTCCATCTCGCCGCTGGTTTCGCCGTAGATGGTAAAGCCGATAACGGCGGCGACAGCCAGTATCAGGGAGAAAATAGCCGACCAGCGGTTGGTATGTTTAAGATACCGGGCGAAGGCCGGGTCATAGATGCGCTCAGAGTAGCCGATACGTCCGCCTTTTGCAGCGGGGAGGCTGTCGGTTGCTTTACCTATTTGAGTGCCGCAACTGGTGCAGAAGCGGGTATCGTCCGGCAGGGCGGTTCCGCAGTGCTTGCAGTACATGGTCATCCCTCCTTGCGTCAGTCGGAAATTTTGGTGAGGGAAAGGGTGGCCTCAAGGCGTTCCCCCCATAGGGTGGCGGTCATAGTACCTTTGCCCGTTACCTTGCCTCCCGAGGAGGTAAATACCACATTGACTATAGATCCCTCCTCAAAATAGTAGAGTTTATGGGAGCTCGCGTCGTAGGACATGATGAAGGGGTCATCGTCCTCTTCGTCATCGTCATCGATCCATTGAACCTTGCCGGCTCCCAGATCCACAAGTGTAGCAAACGAGGTTTCTTCTTCCTCATCTTCACCGTTGATCACACGCGAAACAACAGAATATCGTCCGAAGATGCTGATATCTCCGATAGAGGTAGGCGGTGCTGCGCTTTCCGTACTTTCATCGGTTGGCGGGCTTTCGGCGTCGCCCGGCTCGGGCGGGACTTCTCCCGCTATGCCTGCCGCTCGTTCCAGCTCCGCCATTTGAGAGACAAGGGCGTCCATCCGGGTAAGCGCGGCCTCAGGATCGGCTTTCTGCTCCTCCATGATTTCCGCCAGCGTTCTGGAGGTTTCCGGGAACACATAACCTGCGCTTTCAAGCGCTGATTTCAGCGCCACTGTCCCCACACTGTCATAAATCCGTGCGGTTACAGTTCTGCCGCCATCTACCTGCACGCCCATGACCTTTCCCTCATAAAACCAGTCCACCAATGTATCTCCGATATAGGCAAGCTGTTCGCCGGTTTCCCCCGGATTGAAGGAGGCGAGGCCCACCACCGCCGAGACCGGCGCCAGCTTATTCTTCACATCGTCGAAGCCCACCGTAACCTGGTGATTTTCTCCCAAAATAATGTTGCTCCCGGTAGCCGCGACATCGACGATGCAGTCCACGCCGCTGACGATTGTGCCGGCTGTCTGGGCCAGTGTGAGACTGCTTGTAGACAGTGCTGTCAGGGAGCCGCCGCCAGTGACTACTGTGCCGACAACGAACACGCCGACCTTGCTGGCCGTCTTTACCCCTTGCAGATAATTGATGCTTTCGGTATAGGCGTTCACCACTCCCTCGGCTTCCTCCAGTTCGGCGGCATTATGGATAATCTTCTGTGCCAGCGCCATCTGCTCATAGGCTGTTTTTGCGTCTGTGCCGAGCTGCTGGGCAAGCTGCTGATACCGCTTTGCACCTTTTAGGGCGTCATACTGTTTGGTCAGGTTCTCCGCCCATGTCTGCGGATCAATTTTTCTTCCGCTTTCAGCCGCATACGCCACAAGAGAGAAGTTCAAAGGCGCCGCGGCAAGGGTCATAAATGCGGCCTGCGGCTGACCGACAGCCGACGTCTGCTTTACTGTGGGCATCTCCAGCAGCAGGACAGCCTTGTCTGTGAGTTCCATTGCGGTGGAAGAAAAGAGTTCGGCGTTTTCCCACGCAAGGAGAAGCTCATCTGCCATTTCAGACAGTTCCTCTGCGGTCATGGCGGAGGAGTCCGCCGTCAGGAAGGCTTCGGTCAAAAGCCTTGCGTAGACATACTGCCGCAAGGCAATGGCGGTGGCTTCGTTTGCGGTTTGCACGGCTTGGGGCTCCGGCTCACGCTCCACCGTAACTGGCTTTATTTCTTCCGCTTTGCCTGTTGTTTTTTGTCCGCCGCAGGCGCTTAGACTGAACATCAGAGCGCAGGCCAGAAGCAGGGCGAGAAAACGCCTGCCCGCTTTTGTAGCCCCTGATTTTGTATGTACTGCCAATTTGTTTTCCATAAAATTATCCTCCTTCAGTGTGTAATCGTGGGAGTAATCCCGGTTTCATAACGAAACTTCTCAATGATGCCTTCAAGAACGGTGCTATCGGGACTTGCATGGATCAGCCTGATGTTGCGGACATCCATGTCCCTGCCGTAGTCCAGCGAGAGATAGTCCCGCCCGATCTCCACGGCTTTGAGCCGGATGCCCTCCTGATTAAACTTGATGACCTTGGAGCCTAACAGAATGCCAAAGCAGGACACAAACATCTCGACGGTTTCGCAGAACGCCGCTTCGCTTTCTTTCGTGCTGTCCCGCTCACGAAGGACGGCGGGCTGAATATGGAGAATCTGATTCTCGACAATCAGCCGTGCGGCTGTGAGCCTTTGGTTCATGGTGAAAAAAAGGAATGCGGCAATGAGTCCCGCTAATAAGGCCAGGGTCTCATAAAGCTTCCAGTTGGTCGGCCGCAGAAGCAACACCGCCGCAAAAACGACCGCGCAGAAGATGGAGGCTGCCAAAAAGCAACGCGCGTACCACGCAATTTTTTTCAAATAAATCCCTCCCCTTGGTATGCAGTGTTTTCTTCATTTTACAAAAAGCGGGGCTGTATCTGCGTCACTAAACCGGGTGATTTTACGCGAAAAGGCCCCTCACCTTTTCGGGTGAGGGGCCTCAAAAACCGTTGTTTATCAGGGGTTTTTGATTCCGCTGACGGAGATATATACCCAGAAGGGAATGCACAAGCTCCATCCTGCTCTGGGCCCTCACCTTGAAGGAAATATTTTCAAATGAGCAGTATACTGGGTATACCTTATCGTTTTCCACTGCCTCCACAGGGAGAGCAGGTGGTGCGGCCGCTGCCGCTGCATCGAGAGCAGAAGGCACGTGCGTTTTTTATTGTCATCTGCCCTGTAATCGGATCGCGGCTTTGAGAAAATTGTGTTACAGAGCCAGTTCCAGAGCAGGCGGTGCAGATAGACTTTCCGGTTCCGCCACAGGCCGGACAAGCCTCTGCGCCGGAATAATGCTGTTTACCCAAGGCTGTAACAGCCTCCGGCGAAATGGACAACCCCTCGGTTCCGGAGGTGTCCGGGTCAATGACCATATCCGTGGTCATCGTCACACTGCTGCGGTCAGAAGTAAAATCCACCGTTGCGTCCAGCAGCTGCATAAAAGTATAGCTTGGCACATAAAAGCAGCCGTCGATATATTCCGGCGCTGTGCCGCGCAGCGTAGTTTTTCCGACCACAATATCGTTGTTATCGCTCTTGCAGGTGATGATCTGTCCATTTATCCGTGTCGTCAGAGTCTGCAGATGCTCGTCAAACAGACACTCGACCCCCAAATGCTCCAGCATTTCAACGATGGGATAATACGCGCCCTTTGGCTCGTCCGGGTAGGTATAGGCGTCGTGGTCTGTTTCTGTCAGTTCGCCGTTTATGTATATCTGATGATGGACGCGGCCCTCGTCATCTTCAAAGGGATAGGTCACGGCCTCTGCCTCCGGCTCGGCCTCATTTGGGGCAGCTTCGCTTTGCGCCGGTTCAGAATTCACGGGGCTTTTATCCGGCGCGGGTTCGCTTTGAGCGGGTGCTACGCTGCTTGGCGCATCTGTGCCGCTCTGCTGTCTGTCGGCACAAGAACAAAACGCGATACAGAGGATAAGGGATAGCCCTGCAAGCATGGCTCTTTTCATTTTTTCACCAACTTTCTTAAAAACACGTTTTGAAGGACTATTCATCGTCCTTGTCGTAAGGCTCTATGTCTGTTTCCCGTGCACCGCAAAAGCGGCAAGTCCGGGTCCTAATCAGAATATATCCTTCCACATTTGGGTCGCCATCCCCTTGAACCTCATGGGCATAGTCCCAGCTATGGCCGGTTTCTCCGCATTCTGCCTGTTTCTTTTTGAGAAGCCGAAATGCTTCCCTGTCCGCTTCCTCCTGTGCTCGCTTTTGCGCGAGCCTTTTTTCATGCCAATGGTGGAACCATGCAAACATATTCACGGCAAGCCACCTCCCTCCCCGATAATGGCATTGACTGGCAGCCGAAAATCAATCCTGCCCTCCATGCAAAACGTTCTGCCATTATGAACGCACCGTCCACATTGCTCCGGGTAACTCAAGCAGACATAGATGGTGTGATAGGCCGTTGGCTGTGACTGCCAGCAGTGGTAGCCGTCGTTGCTCGCAATGAACTTTACATTTTGGAAATCATGCTTATCAATGATGAAATCCTTTGCGCAAGCCCAGCAGTGAAGCTCTTCACTGTTTTCAAGCTCACTGCTCAGCCCACAGTGAGGACAAATGACCTTTCTTTTCATAAGCTCACCTCGCTTTCCTGCGAATAACAAAGCTACTTGAAGTCAAATTTTGTTTTTCTCTGTTCAAATTGAAATGCAATCAGGTCGCGCACACAGATTTGTCCATCCATCATGTTCGGCTTTTTGCGTTTTTTAGCGCCTGACAGCGTAAAAAGGATGTCTATAAAACCGGTAAAAATTCCGATTGCGGATATGACGCCCACAAATCGTAAGCAGCTTTGCAAAAACGGTACGGGGATTCTATCAATCAGAAACACACAAGCCGCCGTTAGGAGAATACAGCAGACGATTTGAAAAATCGCTTTTCCAATCAATGTGCGGCTGTGTTCCCGGATGCAATCGTCGCATAGCTTCATAGAGATAGAAGGAAGCCTTCTCCATTCAGCTCTGCGCTGCCCGGCGTTCCAATCGGTGGTATCAGAAAGCAGCGTTTTCGGATAGATTGTATAGGCTGCGACATTTTCAATGCCCTTGCAGATTGCGCACCCGCCCATCCCGTTTATCCGAAATCGCTTTCTGACAACGTGTTTGTTCGGGTCGATTTGCTGCCCACCGGCAGGCAGACCTTTATTAGCGTCCATGATAGCCTCTCCTTCCTTTAAGCATTCAGCCGCCCCTCAACATCCCGTAAAATGCTGATCACATTGGCGCGGCTCCCGATACCGCCCGCGCTCTGTGCCCACAGCCTGTCAAAATGCGTTTGAAACTCACGCAGAAGCATGAGCTGGTCGGAGTGGATCATCACTGGCTCCGGGCCGCTCCAGTGGTTGATGGCAAGGTGGTGGTTTTGTTTGAGCTGCCAGCAGTTGTCCGAGTGGAGCAGCGTAATATCGTCCAGGATCAGCAGATGAAAATTCGGGAATGTTTCAAGATAGCGGATGTAGCCGCAAAGCACATCGGCGCAGCCCTGTGCGTCCAGATGCACGAATCCTTTTTTCATAAAATACAGCCCCGGCATACGGCAAAAGCCGTCCCGTACTATTTGATTGAGGCGAGAGAGGGAGAGGATTTCCCGGAATACCGCCCCGCCCCGCAGCGTTTCGTCCATGCCGGACTTAAAGCGGGTAAATTCCACGCTGCGCCACGCATATTCCGCTTCACTGTGTCCGTGGCTTCTCAGAACGCGGTTATAGGCATCCTCTGTCAGATACATGGGATTCACATTGTCCTTCACCACATCCAACGCACCGGGAGTGCAAAATTCCTGATAGATAATTTCGAGGATATTCCGGGAAAAATCATCGCCGTAGATGTTCAGCACAGGCTGCGCATACCGGGCAGCTTGTTCAAAGCTGCTTTGAATCTCTGTGATAAAGGATGGCTCCCGCAGAAAAACAGCGACAGGTGGAGATACGCAGCCTGGTGTTTCCGTTACCAGCACAGCCAGCGTTCCGGGAAGAATCAAGTGCATTTGGTTGGTAACGGTCTGCGTCATACCGTGTACCACTGACAACTGAATATGCCCCGTTATCAGGGCTGCCATATAAGTGTCAACGAGCACCGACATCGCCTTTGTGTTGCCCGACACGCACACGACCATGCGAATTTTCAGATCGTTTTCATTGACGCTTTTTAGGAACAGCGCGGCCACATCCTCGTTGACCATCGCAGCAATCTGATCGCTGGAGAGAAAGATATCCGCCGCGCAGCCGTGGGGCAGCATTTCCAAAACCGGGCGCAGTTCCAACACGATTTGGAAGCTTCCAATCTTTACAGCGCTGTCGGCGGTTTCAATGATACGATTTTGCATCTTTGCCGCAGGCGGTTCATGGCCCGCAATATCTCCCGGCAGCGATGCACCAAGGTTTTTGCGCAGTGTTTTTCCATCGGTTGCGAGCCACATGATGAGGTTTTGTTTGAAGCGGTAAACGGTTGACAGTTCAGTGGGCAGCCCCGCCGCCGCAAATTGCTCTTTCAGCCAATCCATATCCGCAACGCGCTTGCTGCGGGTGAGGATGAAATCTGCAATAGCCTCCATCTGTGGGCTTGCCGCTTTAAGCTGACGCTGTCCTGAGAGGTACCGGCTGACAAGGGAAGGATCAAGCCCCAGCGCCTTTGCAAGAGCATGGTTAGTCAGACCAAAATGCTTCATTATTGATTTTAAGTTTTCGTTTGGAATTGCCACATCCGGCACTCCTTTCATCTCAAATAGCTTTTGTGACGTTCCCGTGCCGCACCCATTCCTATCAGCAAGACATCAACTGTCCACCAGTACAGCATAAACGGAAGGCTGAAAAGGAATGCCTGCCCCAATGCGGCTGCCGTTGATGGCATGGCGGTCAATGCCGCAATGAGCATATTGATCGTCCAAAATGCAAATAAAAACTTCATTAGTCCCAAAAACCAGCGTTTCATCAGTAAGCGATCAATTCCACTCCAGCCAAGAAGCAAGGCCAGATAGAAAATGTATTTTCTGCGGTGGGTGCCTTCCCTAAGTGGCACATAACATTCTTCAAAGTTGACAATTTGCCTGCGGAAAATTAGGCTGACCAAGCCCGCAATAATTCCGATTGCAAAGGCCACTGCAACGACAATTCCCGCCTCGTTTGCGCTTGTGGTTACTGTATGCCGGCCCGTGTAGATACCGTTGATCCAGGTGTCCCATGTGCTGGATTCCCGGTCAATTTTGGCATTTGATAATATACCAAAAGCAATCAGAACAATCAGCGCGATGATAAGCAGAAGGCCGAATTTGATATATAGGTTCGCAAGCAGATTTTTGGTATGCAGGGATTTATTCATGAAAAATGCCTCCGTGTTTTACTTTCCGCCGAACGGTCCGTCCAGATAACGCAATATTTTATCGTCATTCTGGTGATTTCAGGGGCTAAAAGATTTTTAGGCTAAAAAATAGACACACCGCCATGACGATCACATAAATCAGGCAACTGAATTTTGCACTGAAAATCATTTCCAACATCCCTGCCGCATAGCGTTTGCTGTGATATAAACCGTTGACCGGACTTTTATTGTTCACGATACTGTTTGCCGACGAGGACACCATCTCGCGAAAGAACCAGAAAACTAAAACGGTAATGGCGCAAACCACAATTCCAACGATAACACCCAGAAAAATATTGAAATGCTGGGCAACCAAAACACCAATGCAATAGGTGGAAAACAAGCCGGTCAAAAGCTCGGCAAAGGACAAAATATGGGCCAGCAGCCACCAAAGCTTAGCGCACAGTTCTAAATTATTGATCTTCATTAAATGAAATCCTCCTGTTGCCGCTTGGGGCGGTGCGGACAAGATATAAACCCTGTCCACACCGCCCAATAACAGCAGGTTAAAGCTATTCTTTTACAACCGGTCTGCCCGAAAGCGTGCCGTCGCCCGTGAAGCCTCCGGCTCCCCTTGTGCAGATATAGGTGTTGTTAATGACGACCGCGCCTTTGTTATTGGTGAAGGCGTTGGCGATGACAATCTGGAAACCGTCCACGATCACCACGCCGTTATTGGCAAAGGGGCCTTCAGCCACGATGAGTATTCCGCCGTGGGTATTCGTCTGCGCCGCTTTGAGGAAGACCGAGCCGTTATTAGTAGCGCTGCCGTCAAAGACGCGGAGCTGTCCGCCTATGGGGCCGTGGTCGTCCGTATCATTCAAAAAGGCGGGCAACAGATTGACTGCTCCGTTGTTGATGAATTTGCCGCCGCCACGGACATTCACCACAGCATAATTGATGAAATCCGCGCTGACAATTTGATCCGCGCCCATCACATTGAGCGTACCATTGTTTGTGAGAGTCCCTTCTATATGGAGGTCATTTCCACGATTCACAGTTACGGACACTCCTGTCGGAATGGTGAGCTCGCCCGTAACGGTTATTACGGCGTTGATGTCGACGGCCTTTGTTCCTTTGTCCGCCAAAGCCGTTTTAAGTGCCTCCAGAGTGGAAACCGAAACGGGGGTCGGATTGACCTCGTTTACCAGCTCAATGGCCTTTCCATAGTCGTCCCCGGTGAACACGCCCTCCGCCATGAGCTTCTTGGCCATCCTTTGACTGCCGCCCTTCAGATCAGCTTCCAGCGCCGCCCAGGAAACCAGCGCCACATCCGCGCGAAGGAAGTTCTCAGTATCCACATCATCGGGCAGAATACCGACTGCTTTGGCCAGCGCATCCGGCGCATCCCAGGCAAAATCGCCCGCCGTATCGCTGTAGCCCAGGGCGCGCAGCATGAAGGTCAGATACATATCCGAGTTTGCGGCCCCTGTGCCAAGAGTTGTTGCGGACGAGCCCTTTGTGAAGCCCTTTTCATAGGCATAGCCGATGTACTTGTCCGCCCATGCCGGGACATCTGTAAACGGGTGAGTTCCGCCCACACTAAGCGCTTCCGCGTCTTTCCCCAGCGCCCGAATCAGCATGACCAGCGCCTCCACGCGGGTGGGGGCCCTGTTCAGTTCAAAATTATCCTCCGTGGCCGACACGCCCTGGAGGAGTCCCAATTGTTTGAGCGCCGCCGCCTTGGTGTCGGCTGAGGTGCTGGCCGCAGCGGATGCCGGAACGACCATCGCAAAGATAAGCGTAAATGCAAGTGCAAGAGATAAAATACCTTTTACTGATTTTTTCATGGTTCGATCTCCTTTCGTATTTTGAACGGCATTGACTGGTTGTCATTGACACTCTCATATTACAAAATCCAAATCAAAAAAAGGTGGGCTGGCAGCCCACCTTTGGAATTATTTTCAGGAAAAATGCGCCTGTCCGTAGACTGGCGCATTGAAGGGGCATATGTTCCGTTTTAGTCGATCTCAAAATCCTTTTCCTCAAGGTTGGAATAGACATCTTTAAGCGGCGAGTAATCAGTGGCCGGGTTGCCGGACAGCAGGATGTGCGTCAGCTTGGACAATCCCGCCAACGGCGACAGATCTGCCACTTGATTATCCTCCATATAGAGGTAGGCCAGATTTTCCATTTTGGAAAGCGCGCTGATATCCGTGATCTGGTTGGTCTTGATCCACAGGCTCTCCATCTGAATCATTCCCTCAAGCGCGCTGATATCGGTAATATTGTTTCCCCATATCCAAAGGTCCTTCATGCCGGTCAAACCGGCCAACGGACTTATATCGGCAGTATTTCCGCAGCAGCAAATATAAAGGCATTCCAGCTTTGTCAAACCGGCAAGCGGACTTAAATCCACGGCCTCATCGCCTTTGTTGATCGCCCAGTTCAGGTTTAGCATGGTCAGGTTGGGAAACTGTGTAAGGTCGCTGACGTCTGCAACCCTGGCGACGGGGGCGCCGCCGTCCATCTCCAGGTTCAATTCCGTAACGGCTGCCGCCTCGGTGAGCGTAATATCGCCCTCGGGTTTGTTCATCGCGCCGCGCACAAGCTCCTCAAGAACGGGATCGGTGAACACGACGGCGGGTTCAGGCGTTTTCACGGGCGTTGGCTCCGACATCTCCGGCGATGACGCCTCTGTCGAGGCGGATGGTTCGCCTGTTTTCAGCTGCTGCGAACAGGCGGCGGAAAAAGCCAGAAGAACACAAAGCATCAGAATGCTCAAATATTTTTTCATATGGTCAGCTTCCTTTCGTTAGAAAAGTGTACGGTTATCCGCATTCATTATACCTCGTTCAAATGCAGAATAGGTGGGCTGACAGCCCACCTACCATCAATTAGAAAAGGGACTTTACCTTAATTCACCGATATGATATGGAAAAGCCCATCTGCCCGGCAAGCGCCTGGGCATTTCTTCTCAAGCCTTCGCCCAGGGAAACATCCTTGAGGTCCGGTAGGGCAAGCAGCGGCGTCAGATCGCCGTCGACAACATCCCCCACAGCAAAGGTCTCAAGCTGCGTAAACGCCTCGATGCCCGCCAGCGTGACAAGCGAGGTTTCAGACAGTCTCAGCGTCCGGAGGCCGTCCAGCCCTTCAAATGCGGCGGGCGACTGCACCGGCAGCTTTCCCGCGTCCAGCTCGGAGAGCATGGGGCAAAGGGAAAGGGGCGACAGGTCGGTGACGCGGGTATCAAACAGCGTGACCCGCTTCAAGAATTTTAGTTCGCCCAAAGGAGAAATGTCCGTGACGGGATTGTTCTTGATATCCACCACTTCAAGGTTTGACAGCCCGGCCAGCGGAGATATATCCGTAATCCGCTGCATAGAGATAAGAACCTGTTTCAGGTTGGGCATTTGGGAAAGATCGGCAAGGGAGTGGATGGGACCCTCCCGCATCTGATTGCTGTCAAACAGGCGCTTCGCCTCGGTATGCATGGCTTCTTCATTTACCTCGATCAGGGAATCTCCGAAAATATACAGCCCCGTGACCGAAAGCAAATCCTCCTGTGTGACGGGTTCGTCCGCCGCTTTGCTAAGCTGGAGTCGAACCGCCTGCTCAATCATGGGTTCCTGAAAGACAACTCCGGCATGAGGCTCCAAAACATTCGACAGAAAATCTGTGTAGCGCCCGATGGAAAAGCCTGCGCAAAGAAAAATCAAGCAGGACAGGATGGCGGCCGTACACTTCAAGGCGGCTTTTTGACGTTTGCCATCCGCCTGGAGCAAGGCGGCTTTTAGTTTGCCGGCCGATGAGAACCGCTCCTCCGGGGAAAAGGCCGTACATTTTTTATAGATACCCGCAAGCCGGGCGTCAGGCAATTCATGCATTGCTTTTTGTGCGTCGGTTTCGCCGGTCAGAAGCCAGCCGAGCAGCACGCCCAATGAATAGATATCGGTACGCGGGTCAGTTTGCGAAAAGCCGTACTGCTCCGGCGGAGCATATTCCCGCGTACCGATGAACTCGGTGTCGGTTTTGGCGTCGGTGCGGTAGACACGGGAGATATCGAAGTCAATGAGACTGACGATGCCATTCGGCTGTACAATGATATTCTGCGGCTTGATATCCCTGTGGATAACAGGCTGCTTTTGTTCATGGAGATAGAGTAGAATATCGCAAAGCTGAACGCAGAGTTGAACGGCATCCTTCTGTGTCAGGTTGTTTTCTGCTTTATAGCGGTCCAGCGGCTTTCCATCCACATATTCCCGAACAATGCAAACGATCCGTTCGTTTTGGAACTCGTCTGAAAACCCGGGCAAGCCCGGGTGATTGAGAGATTTTAGAATGCCGCTCTCTTGCACGGTGGCATAGAGGCTTTTGTCGTAGCATTTTGCCACACAAAGCTGATGATCGCTCTTTCGGCGCACCAAAAAGGTTTCTGTTCCGTGGCTGCCCGCCAAGCGCTCCAGTTGGTCGTATCGCTCCAAAAAATCCGCAGGACATTCTTCTTCATCGAAGGAGCTTTGAATGGCGGCGACAGCCGCTTTGATATCGTTCATTTGGTTTCCCCGTTTCCAAGCAGCGGCAGCCCCATTTCATGCAAAACCTGCTGCGCTTCCATGATAGAAAAATGGTGGTACAGGCAATAGAGAATCGCGGCGTCCCGTTTCATCCTGGGATACAGGGCGCTCATCCGAGCGTACTTCAAAAGCTCCTGCGCCGTATCAACGTCAGCCTCAAATCCAAAAGCAAGCTGCAAAACGGTATCTCGGGACGGATTTCTTGAACCCTTGAAGATTTGATGCCCAAATGAGCGTTCAATATTTGCGCGCTTGATAATGCGTTCCGCAACAACTTCCTGTCTTTTACACAATTGGGTTATGTATTCGCTGAAGGACGGAAGCTGCATCTCTCCCGCATTATTTTTTACAAACTGCTCTAAATTCGGCGCCCTAAATAAGAGGCGAAAGAATTTGCTTGTGCTGATTTGAGGAATACTTTCATTCATTACGATCACCGTCCTTTATTGTGAGACCTTTTCCGGGCTCGGCCGCTTGTAAATGTGTCTATATTTGCGGGTGCTTACTAACTCAAGAAATTTCGGATTCTGTGGTCGGGGTGTGTATATCCAGGAGGAGATTCATCAGCTCTGTCCGGCTCTGAACTCCGGCTTTGGAGTAAATGTTTTTCACATGAGTTTTGACGGTGTTTTCGCTCACATGCAGCTCCCCGGCAATCATCCGATAGGTTTTTCCCTTGATGAGCAGGGCCGCGATTTCACCCTCGCGTTCGGTGAGCTTTTCTGTGATACTGAACTCACAGATCAACCGGGTTTGCTCCTGAGCTGGCATTTCGGTAATTGTGGTCAAAAAGACATGGTTTTTGAGCAAGGTGGTAAGCCGTTTATGCAGGGGTGGCAGCAGGACAAGGGTAACGCATACGACGCCCAGCGCCAGTAGGGTGGGATTATGACTTTGCCCGCTTGTACTGGCAATCGCATTTCCGATCAGCCCGCCCAGCAGAACCCCCAGGACATTGGCGGAGAGGCCGACGCCCATAATTTTTGCAGGGTTCTTGTTCAGCTCCAGCATTTCCCCCAGGATGCTCCACCAAAACAGGTCGTACACGCCGCAGGCGCCCAGCATCAGGGTATTTACCACAAGGTAATCCATCCATGAACGGCCAAGCGCCAGAAAAGCGATAAAGGAAAGGCCGATCATGGCGATGGCCACATAGAGGATATATGCCCGGTTTGTTTTTCGGGGCAGGTTGCGCATGATGAACAATGCAGCGATATACGGCACGGCCCAATACCAACTTGTCAGCCACTCCAGATGGGCGAAAGCGGGACCCTGTACCTGATACATGAGGCCGGAATTAATGGTGATGACAACAATGAACAGGCATAGGAACGCGAGCGGCCCGGCTTTGCCGAAAGAAATCTCCCCCTGCCCAAAAGATGGAAGTTCCGTCGCCTCCTCCTTGGGAAGCCTGAGCGCGAACAGTAAAGCCGCCGCCAGCATCAGCATGGAGCAGCCAAGCCCAACCTGCGGGGAGATATGAATGGCTGCCATATTCAGCGCAATCATTAGGAGGTTCGAGAAGATCAGCCCGTCCGCCATGGTCTTTATACGTTCATTCTTCGGCGTGCAGCCTTTGAAATAAAAGCCCCATGCTGCCACGCAGCAGCCCACCAAAAACGCCGCCGCATAAAGCGCCAATTTCCACAGAAAAGAGGGCGGGCCGAAAAACACGCTGGAAGCCACGATGCAAAAGGCAATGGAGAAAAGCATGAGCTTTTTGGCTGTTCGCATATTCCTGACGAAGAAGCCGCAGACAAGCAAGCCGGCAAAATGGGCAGCCAGTGTTCCAAAAACAAAGGGCCCGACTGAGATGTTATGATGCTCTGCAAGGACGTATAGTATCCTGCCTTCAAAGGGAAAGGCCAGCAGCCAAGAGAAAAACAGGGAAAAGACAATGACGGATAACCGACGATAATTGATCATCGTCGGCATATCCTGATTTTTTACGTCTTCCATCAGTCGTTCACCCCTTTTTCTTTAGCCGCAGGGAATTTGCGCCCGTTTCTTTTTCGTCCATCCTCAGGCCGAGCGGCGTCTTTAGGAATCAACCACACGTTTGAAATTTTCCGAGCACCCTCAATACGTCCGTTTGTACAGTGATAGAGAACCATCCGGGCGGTGAGTCCCCATGCTTCTGCCGCTTCTTTTACGCTAATATATTCCATGCGGTTTCCTCCACAACTATATCATCTTTTGCTTATTATATTTCTTTTAAACGAAATATTCAAGCACAAGTGTACAATGTAGTCACTGGCGTGGACACATCAGTTATAAGGTGTTTTGGATTGATGGCGATATCAAACATCTTTTCGCACCGCCTGTTCATCGCATTATTACAACAGAAAGGGCATAGTTTCCGCTAATGGAAACTATGCCCATCTTTATGCCTTAGATGATGGATGCAGGAGTTAATAAATTTGTAGAACACACTTTACAGGGACATTGTTCCCATGATGTACGATACTTCTTGAAAGGCGGTAATGCGAAAGTGCAGGCCAAAGACTTGGCATCAGCAGGAAGCAAATTATGCCTGTTTATCAGCACATAATAATTGAAAACTATACCGATCTTGATATAAAATCCTTGACATTTCAAGCTTCGCGCAATAAACTTAACTAAGTTAAATTATTTTAACTTAGTTTAATGGAGGGCGTATGAAGATATCAAAGAGAGAACGTACTCAAAAAGAAATAATTGAGGCAGCGAAAGAGGTTATCCATAAAAAAGGGCATGAATCCATTACTGTTCGGAATTTGGCTGAGGTAACAGGATATTCCTATACCAATCTTTATTATTACTTTAAGGATTTGAATGCTCTCTTATGGGCATTACGCCTTGATATGATTGAAGATATGATTACAGATCTTACGTCTGTCTCAAATATCAAAGATAATCCCATAGACGAAATTCTTAGCGCGTTTTTCGGCTATATAGATTATTTCTTCAAACACCCGAATATCTTTAGGTTTTTTTACTTTTATCCTTTTGTTCAGCCGGATGGAGATGACAGTTACCAAAAACTTGAGCAGCGATTTCACGGAATATGGCAAACATCCTTTTCCAGATTAATTACCGAAGATATTATTAAAATCGAAGATATTGAAGTCGTCGCTAAGACTATCATTTATACCTTGCAGGGAATGATTATGCTGAGTTTTTCATCTAATGGTACTACAAAGAAAGAAGAGATCAAAAATGAACTAAAAAAACTTGTAAATTACTTATTCAAAAAAACTAATAAAATATTTAGCGGCGGGCGAGGCTGTAATGGCCGGTTATACAGGAACTACTTTTAATGTGTACTATGTTTTAAGCACTATATGTCTGCTGTTATTTTCCTATGCATTAATAAAAAGTCCCAGGTTCAAAAAATCGCTTGGTTTGTGGGGATTATCGTCCGGAATATTTATGATTGTACCTTCATCAGCTGGTATAATAGGCATGATATTCTCTTTACTATCGCTGATACCTTGGGTTGTGTTTATAGCATTGCTTAGAATCAATTTTAAAAAATATGCCACAACTAACAGCGTTGCAGAATAGGGACATGATGGTGTTCGCTGATCTAAACATGATAAAAAAGGGGCGTATCGCCCAACGTTTTTCATTAACGTTTTGCGGCAGCCCCTGGTACTCTGAAGAGCCGCAGATTCATTTTTCCGCAATCCGTATCTCCTGAAGAAATGCGGCCGCACACCTCGTTAAGGGCATCCGTTCCATTCTATCCTCTTTCTTCACCAGTCACCTCATAATACGCATCTGTAAAAGGGATGCTTTTATACTCAAAATCATCTTGAATTGATTTTACATATTCGTATGGATAGGCATGTGGCTGAATATTCAACTTGTTTTGTATTTCGCGTAGCACATTACTCGTTTCTAGCGATGCCTCTTGCCTCGCCGAGCGGAGTGATTCCTCAAATTGCTCCTTGCTTGTATATGAGATTGACTCCAATATGGATGAATCGAAACAAGCGATTATCAGACTCAAAAAGTCGTAAAAAGTATTAGCAATAGGAACAACAGGATGCTCAAAACAGGGAATAGGGCTAACGGCATAAACCTTGCCATCTTGCGGTGATAACTCCGGCTGCATAGTAGGAATAAAGCAAAAATGTATACCATCAACACCAAGCCATCCAATGATTTCCGCGCTATTTGGGGTGCAATAATATGAGCTACCACCATTTTCACGAGGAATGAGCCCTATTTTGCTTTTGTCGGCATCCAAAGAGCAGTATTGTGAATACAGGCCCCCAGAATCAACCCTATCAGTCATTTTACACTCCTTAAATTCGCCTAATGTTGCTAGTGCTTGATGTATTACAGGCACTCAGCGCAAATGTCAGCGCAATACAATATTTTTCTTTCTTATAAATCGGATTCAATACCTTTTTTGAACATCCGGAGCCCTAAAATCTCCATTAACTGTAAAAAGAGTAAAGTGATCAACTTGATCTCTGCATGTATGGTTTAATTTTGCGGGAAAGTAGGTTTCAACAAATCTTAGCTGAGACAGGAAAAAACTTAGCTGAAAACGGAAAACGGCCTTCCGCCCTCCTGCCAAGAAGTTCGAAAAGCCGCCAAACGCAAAGGTTTGCGATAATTTCACTGGAGCTGGCGAGGTGACTCGAACACCCGACCTGCTGATTACGAATCAGCTGCTCTACCGACTGAGCTACGCCAGCATTATTGAAAAACACATCACTTATTTTAACACAGGCCGGCAAAACGGTCAATAAGTTATTCCTTAACTATGGCAACGTAGGGCAGCTCCCGGCCCCGCTCATTAAAATCAAGGCCGTAACCCACCACGAAATAATCCTCAATCTCACGGCCGCAGTAGTCCGGTTTCAAATCCACCTGGCGGCGGGAAGGCTTGTCCAGGAATGTACAAATCTTCAATGAAGCCGGCCGCCTGACCAGCAGGTTTTCTTTGAGATAGCTTAAAGTCAGGCCCGTATCCATAATATCCTCTACCACCAAAATATGCTTGCCGGCAATTTCCCGGTCCAGATCCCGCAGCATACGTACTACGCCGGATGTCTTGGTAGAAGCGCCATAGCTGGACAGCGACATAAAATCGATCTCCACCGGCACCTTGATCTGACGAATCAAATCCGACATGAAAACTGCTGCGCCTTTTAAAATACAAATAACGAATAAATCCCTGCCTTGGTAATCTGCCGTGATCTGAGCTCCCAGCTCCGCCACCCGTTCTTTGATCTCTTCTTCCGTGATAATGATCTGCGCAAGCTCCATACTTATCTCTCTCCAATACTAGTTTTCAACGGCTACACTTGGATTATAACGCCTCAGCGCGAAAATTGCCAGTACAGAAATTTTCAGGGAAGCTTTAATATAAGTCGGTCAATATATTGGCAGCCGACTGGCTATGTCAGTTCTGTACCGGCGCCTCAATGGTCAAGGGCTGATTATAGTCCTTGATTTTCACCGTAACGATAAGCTTATGCGTCGAATCATCCCGATGCTCGGCAGTAATCTCCCCCTGTTTTAAATAACCTTCTTTTTGATCCACCCAAATCCTGTAGTTGTAATCCTGCCAAAAGAAGGTAAGCCACATATTTTCACCCCTGCTGGCGGCTTCATATATGCGGCAGCGCCGGCCATCCATTTTGCCCTTGCCGGCGTACTCCACCGCCGTATCATCGAGAAAGGCAAAAATACTCAGCGGATTGATCTCAACCATCAAGGTTTCCAAGTCCTCTAAATTAACCAAGGGCACCTTTACCCAGCGATCCTCCAGGGCGTCCTTACGGTAAAGCTGATTGCTTTTTCTGATCAGCTCAATAGAGCCGTTAATAAAAGGCAAATCACCGGTGATCCGGGCTTCACTGCCGCTTTTCTGGCCTTCCAGCACCGCCAAAACCCGCCGCTGCCCCGCCACCTCTTCCACAGCCTCCATGCTGTAGCTATAGCTCAAACCCATTTTGACTTCATTTAAGGCGGCAGTCACAGTCTCCGCCGGCTCCTCGCCCCAATAGGGTATTTCCGCCGTCAGCCATAGAAAAAAGCGCAGAAAAATAAAAAGGCCTAAAGCAACCGCTGCTGCCAGCAAATAGATTTTGCGCCTTGGCAGCGCTATTCTTTTAACTTGTTTACGAAGCATTCCATCCACCTGCCCCTTCTCTCTCTCCCTAATACTATGCTGAGAAGGAGAGGGTCATGACGGCAAAGCTCCGAATATCCCTTATGAATATACTTTACTAAAAACGCCTCTACGAAAAAGCCTCCCGGATCTGCCTGTAATCATGACCCGGGAGGCGTTCTTCGCCATATTTTACTGCGTTATTTCGCGTTATTTTGCTTTATCCGCTTTGGAAACGGCCTGGCTGGCGGCCACCAAAAGGGGATCCCAAACGGGGCTGAAGGGCGGTGCATAAGCCAGATCAAGCTCTGCCAGCTGATCAATGGTGGCCTTCATTTGTATCATAGCGGCCAGAACGTCAATCCGCTTGCCGGCGCCGATGGCGCCAAAGATTTGGCCGCCCAAAAGCCGGCGGCTGCCCTTTTCCACCACCAGTTTAACGGTGATCTCTCCCCGGCCGGGATAACCTGCAGCCCGGGTATGGCTGGTAATCGTAGATTCCCAGGCCTCCAGACCTGCCATACCGGCTTCCCGCAGAGAAAGGCCGGTTCTGGCCCCTTCTTTCTCGATAACCTTGAATATGGTAGTGCCGACTACACCTTTAAATACAGCCTGTCCACCGGCAGCATTTTCGCCGGCTGTCTTGCCTTGTTTATTGGCCGTAGTGCCCAAAGGAATATAGCTCTCTTTACCGGTTACTAGGTGAAAAGCGGTAGCGCAATCGCCGGCTGCATAAATATCCGGCAAATTCGTCTCCATCCGCTCATTGATCCGGATAGCGTTTTTAAAGCCCAGCTCTATGCCGGCCTCCTGCGCTATCTCTGTATTAGCCTTGACGCCAATAGCCAATATGACCAGATCGGCGGCAATCTCACCGCCTGCATAGGTAACGGCGGTTACGCTGCCCTCACCCAGCATGCCGGTGACAGCCACACCGGTTTTCACGTCCGCTCCGGCTTCCTTTAACTCTTTTTCCACCAAGGCTGCCATATCCTCATCCATCAGTGTCATGATCTGAGGAGCCATTTCCAGCATGGTTACCTTTAAGCCTAAAGCCAGCAGGGCTTCGGCCATCTCTACACCGATAAAGCCGCCGCCTACGATCACTGCCCGGGAGGGCTTCCTGGCGGCAATGTATTCTTTGATACTATCGGCATGGGGGATCTGCTTAACGGTAAATACGCCTTCCAGATCAATACCCGGCAAAGGCGGCACAATGGGGCTGGCGCCGGTGGCAATCACCAGCTTATCGTAAGCTTCCCAAGCTTCGGTGCTGTCCGGCCGCCGGATCAAAACGGCTTTTTGGGCCGGATCGATGGCTAATGCTTTATGCTGAATATGAACCCGCACACCCTGGGCGCCAAACTCCTCCACGCTTCTGGCGATCATCACTTTCTTATTGTCGATGACGTCTTGCGTATAATAAGGCAAGCTGCAGGCGGAATAAGCAATATTTGCCTCGTCGGTGTATACGTCTATCTCCATGTCCTTGTCCTGGCGGGAAGCCTTGCTGGCAGCACTCATGCCGGCAGCCACGCCGCCGATAACAACCAATCTTTTGCCCATTTTATTCTCCTTTCTCTATCTGACAAAATCCCTGCGAAAAATCTTCCCCTAAAGAAAGAAAACCTTCATACCCCGGCAAAAACCGGAGTATGAAGGAGCAGCAAGTTTATCCTTATTTAGCTCTGCCGTATTTGTCGAAGACGCCTAGCTCTTCCATCAGCCTGGTCAATTCCTCCAGCTTGGAGCCACCCAGCTCCTGATAAGGCTTGCGCAGGGCGCCGCAGGGCAGGCCCATCATCCGCAGAGCGGCCTTGATGCAAACGGGATTGGAGAAGTAATACAGAGCCTTCATCAAATCGTAATGTTTGAAGTAGATTTCCTTGCAGTTGTTAACCTGCTCAATGGTATCCCAAGGCTTAGACATCTCGGCCATTTCGTCAGGAATGACGTTGCCGCAGATATTGGCTGCACCCTGGCCGCCCATGGCCATGACAGGAAGCAGAATGGAGTATTTGGGGAAATCGCAAACCATCAGGCTGACCCGGTCGCCAATGCGTCTTTTGACGTCGCAGAGATGGCCGACGCTGGGCATAGCTTCCTTATCCACTACGAAATTGGGGCACTCGTCGGCAAACTGGCCAATCATCTCAGGGTCCAGCATAACGCCGGTACGGCTGGGATTATTATAGACGCCTACGGGGATTTCTACAGATTGCATAGCAGTGAGGAAGAATTCTTTCACTGCAGCCTGAGAGGGCAGCAGATAAAAAGGTGCGGAAAAGACCAGACCATCGGCTCCCTGGGCTTCAGCAAATTGGGCCATTTCAACGGTCGCATCTGTAGAGGTCATTGTAGCGTTGAAAAATGCAGGGATCTTGCCCTTGCAGTATTTTGCCATTTCCGTAAGGATGGAGCGGCGCTCTTCCACGCTGAGCATAGATACTTCACCGGCAGAACCCATGATGAAGACCATGCTGGTGCCATGGGCAACATGAAAATCAACGATTTCTTTAAAACCGCCAAAATCTACTTTATTTTGAGAATCAAAAGGTGTGGGGATGGCTACCCATGAGCCGCTGGGTTTGAACATGAAATATTCCTCCTCAGAAAATATTATACAAACAAAAGATGTAAGCACACTTTTACAAAATTATTATATCAAGTTTTTATAGAAAGCAAAAGCCCTAAATCGTTATAACTTTTAAGAAAGGCTCTTATCAATTCTAAGAATTCTGCGGGAAAACAGGCGCCGCACTATCCTGATATAACTTCATTGATATCCAATATTTTTAGTGGATAATTACCCAAAAAAGGCCGAGGCCGGCAATAATCGGCCAAAGCTACCCGCACCTGATTCCGGCCGTAAAGCAGGCCAAAGCCGTAGCGCCGCCGGGTGCCCAGGGCAGGGCTGGAAGCAATGCCCTTTTGTTTATCCAGCCGTTCCAAAATACGGCCCACCCGGCCATTGAGGGGGTCCTCCACTTGCAGACAGCGAGGCAAGAGCCCCACATGATTTGTCTGCAGCCAATCGATGACCAGGCAATCCCGCAGAGTTGCTTTTTCTACGCCGGGAAGACGGCCGCCGAATTCCAGGATGGCTTCTATATAGGTTTCCAACGCCATGCCCACAGAGCTGCCGATAAAGCAGCCGATATCGCTGAAAAGCTGAAAAGGCCGGACTTGGCCGGCGGCCAGCAAATAATTGATGGTGGTGGGGAACCGGCCGCTGTTATACAGGCGGTCTAAAGCGTCTTCACAGAGCTTAAGAGCAGCTAAATCTGCTTCGTTGAGCCAATTGGTCCGCCGTACCGTATAGGGCGGCCGGGCATCAAATTCTATGCCGTAACGGCTGCTTTGTTTGCGCAGGCGGCTGCCGTGAAGCAGTTTCAGAAAGCCCAGCTGCAGCATGTGAGGCTGCAAGTCGAAAGCCTGATCAAAAGAGCAGCCAAAGGTCTCGTAATCTTCCTCCGGCAAGCCGGCAATCAAATCCAAGTGCAGGTGGATATTGTTGCCCTTTTTCAATTCCCGGAAATTCTCTTTAACCTTGCGTAAATCCGTTTTGCGGCTGACGGCGGCCAGCGTCTGTTCCTGAAAGCTTTGCAGCCCCACCTCCATCTGAATAAGGCCGTCGGGAGCTTTTTGCAGCAGCTCGATGGTTTCCTCATCGAAAAGGTCCGCCGCCACCTCAAAGTGAAAGCAAACATCCGCCGGGATTTGGCCGCTATTTCTGGCCGCCAGTAAGAAGCGAATAATTTCCCGGCTGCGGGCGGGATGGCAGTTGAACGTCCGATCTACCAGCTTGATGGTCTTGCTGCCGCTGCCGGCCAGCTTCAGCAAATTCCCTTTGGCCCTCTCCAAATCGAAATAACGCACGTTGCCCCGCCGGCCGGAGAGACAAAAGCCGCAGCTAAAAGGGCAGCCTCTGGTGGTTTCCGTATAGACCATACGACCTGCCAACTGCTCCATATACTCCGGCAGAAAAGGGTCAGGCGGTTCCCCTTTGGCCTCCGCCACCGGGTTTTGCAGGGCAAGGCCGCCTTTCCTCCAGGCTAAGCCCGGTATAGCCGCCAAATCTGCGGCAGCCCGACAGCCGCTGTGCCTGGCGAGCAACGACAATAGCTCCACAAAAGGTCCCTCGCCTTCGCCGCAGACCACATAATCCACCATCGGTAACTCTTTGAGACGCTCCTGACCGTTGAACGAAACCTCCGGCCCGCCCAGGACGATAAGGCAATTGGGCAGCAGGCGAGGCAATTCTGCCAGAAGCTCCTCCACTAAGGTCATGTTCCAGATATAGCAGCAAATAGCCAGCAACTCAGGCTGGCGCTGCTGTATTTCCGTGAGGATCTCTGCTGCCGGCCGGTTGATATTAGTCTCAAATATTTCCGGCTCTTTCAGGAGTATCCTCCCTGGATTAAGCCGGCTCTGGAGGCGAGAGCCAGATGATGGCTGAGAAAAGCGCAACGGCTTAGTGAATGATACAGACGCCTCATTATAACGCCTCAGTAGAAAATTTTTCGGTTGTAGAAAAATTTTCTTGCCTCTGTGCGTTTCAATGAGGCGAGAGCCAGATGATGACTGAGAAAAGCGCGAAGGCACAGATAGAGTCACAGACGCCTCATTATATGCCCGCACCGCTGCTTTCAGATACCAGGGGGCCAAGGCGGCATGAATATATTTTGAGTTTATAGCGAGAATCAATGTTTTCATCATAATTCAGAGAAATTCCTTTGGTTTATTAGGGATCAGCCTTGTTCACAGATCCGCTTTCTATAATTCTAGCATTTCAGCCGTCTTTTTTCAAATTTGATCCAATCTTGCCGATGCCAAATTATTGTAGTTTCCTGAGGCAGCGGCCCCGGCAGTGAAGCCGTCCGTCGATGACGGTAATGGTCCGACAGATAGTGGAGCCGGCTTGTGCAAAATTTGCGGTTGTAGGTAATTGTCCCGGATCAGATGAGCAAAAATTACGTTTGTATGTAAAATGCAAAGAGGATATTTACCCAAACGAAAAAATTGCACAGAAACCCCCAGTGCCCAGTGCCCCAAGGGGCCACGGCCTCGGGGGCTAGGTTCACTGAAAAAAGGCGAAGGCCGCTTTAGTGTACCTGCCCCATGCCTAATCCCGTTTTTTTGGATGACAGCCACCCGTATTTTACTTTATCTGTCCATATCATTTATTCTTATTTTATCCATTTCAATATGTGCAATAATCAGCTATGCTAATAAAAGCCTAGGCCAAAATATATATTGGAGAAAATGATATGATGAAAAAGATTACAATAAAAGAAATAACCCGTATCGGCATTATGACGGCGGCGGTGTACGTAGCCTCCGCTTTCCTGCAAATTTCCATTCCAACGGCCATCGATAATACCCGCCTGCATATGGGCAACGTTATGTGCCTGCTGGCCGGCTTTCTCTTGGGCCCGCTCCAAGGCGGACTGGCCGCCGGTATGGGTTCCATGCTCTTTGATTTAACGAATCCCGCTTATATTATATCCGCGCCTTTTACCTTTGTTTTTAAATTTGCCATGGCCTGGATCTGCGGCAAAATAGCTGGCGGCTCGGCGGGTCAGGGGCTAAAAAAGCGCTATATACTAGGTGCGGCCGCCGGAGCTTTTGCCTACGTAATTCTTTATCTGGCCAAAAGCTTTATCGAGCATCGCTTTATATATGGCTTCCCTTTGGAAGCCGTGCTGCTCACCGTATCCCAAAAGGCGATAGTGTCCAGCATTAACGCCGTGGTCGCCGTTATTGTGGCAGCGCCTCTGGGCCTGGCTCTGCGGCCCGCCATCAGGAAGATAATGGCGTAATAAAGAAAAAGCTCTCTCCGCTGTTGGCAGCAGCGGAGAGACCGAGAGGGGTTGCCTCAAAAGAGTCCCGGGATACCGGGACAATAATGAGCAGGCAATAAATATATTATCTCTCTAAAAGCTGCAGCGCATCAGCAGCCAATGCATGTATAGCTCTGGCTTTATATGCCACTGTTGAGCGATTGCCCAGAACCTGGCGAAGGGCTTTTTCGGCTGCCGTCTGAAAGCTGCTTTGATCAATTTGGGCGATGGTACGGCCGATGCATAATTCTTCACAAGTCTGCACCCGGTAAGGATGCGGCCCTGCAGAACCAATTGCCACCCTTGCCTGATCGATTACGCCATTTTTGGTTTCTGTTACTGCAACGGTCAGGTTAAGCCGGGATATTGCCAATGCCTGCCGTCGGCCCAGCTTAACAAAAGCACTTTTCCAGGGCGTAGCCGGCAAGGTAAACACTACTTGCGTCAAAAGAACAGACCTTCCTACTTTTGAAAAACAGTCTTTTGACCAGAAATGGTCAAGATCGCTTTCCCTGCTGCCGTTACCGTCTTGCATCAGAATTCTGGGAGTGAAGGCTGTTAATGGGCAAATCGAATCTGCTGCTGCTGATCCGGTACCCAAGTTTCCGCCTATGGTTCCTTTATTACGGATTTGCGGAGATCCGATCTGGCTGCAAGCCTCTGCCAATGCTGTTAACTGCTGGCGAATAACGGGATGTTCTGCAATTTCAGAAAATGGGACGGCACAACCAATCTTTATCTGCTCTTTGCTGCAATGTATGGTGCGAAGCTGGGGAATACGGGATACATCCACCAGAAAACCAGGTTGTTCTTTCCTTTGATTAATGGCAATGATCAGATCAGTGCCGCCGGCCACAATCTGAGAGCGGTCATCCGACGACAATGCAGCAATTGCTTCCTCAATTGTGGAAGGAATTAAATAATCAGTTATTGACGGAGTCAATACTACCCCTCCTTTTGGACATCAAACCAGATAGTCTGCGATATTTATCCGCTGTACCAGCTCCTCAGGAGGCTGAGCCTTGATTGCATAAGGGGAACCTATAGGCTTCGTTGCATCAATAATCATACCGGCCCCGCTGATTTCTTCAATTAATGAAGGGTCCAATGCCTGGCCCTGGATATTTTTCAGAATATTGACATCTTTATCTGCCTGTACCCGGGTAGCCAAGGCCCACATGACCTGCTTGAGGTTGCTAATATCGATGTCGCAGTCTACAACAATCACATGCTTAATGAAATTACTGAGACTCAGGGCAGCCATAGCGACACGCATAGGTTCCCCTTCTACCTTCTTATCCAGCTGAATAATTAAGTTTAGCGGTCCGCCGGATTCTACCCAGTTAACGTCCCTAACGCCCGGTATGATTGCTTTCAGATTGGCAAAAATATCTGCTTGAATCGGAAGATGAGAATAAAGATTCTCTTGGTGCCCGCCGAAGATATTGAGAATTACCCCGTCAGGTCTGGCGTTGATTGCCTTGATCTCAACCAGCCAAGACAGTCGCTGTGGTCCCGTATATTGCGTAAATTCACCAAAAGGTCCTTCTATAGTTCTACGGTCGGCAACAATCTCACCTTCCAATACAATTTCTGCATCAGCAGGAATCAGCAGCTGATCGCCGTAAGCAGATGACGGTGTCACCCGCAAAGACTCACCCATTACACCTCCAACCACCTCGTATTCATCTTTATCAAGCTTCGTTAATGCCGCCCCTGCCAGAAAGAATGCGGGATGATGGCCAAGGACGAGAGCTATGGGGAGGTTTTGATCTTTACTTTCCGTTCTGCTGAAGATATGCCAGAGATGTCTGGGTGACATCCACAGTCCTAAATGATTCTTGTCCATGAACATGGCTCTGTTCCAGGATACATTATATCGTCCATCTGCCGGATCTTTTGCCACGATGCTGGGTGTCAGATATGGTCCGCCATCCATATCATTCATCCTGGGAATAGGCAGCTTTGTCAGATCCACGTCATCGCCAATCATCTGTATCGCTTTCACCGGCGCTGCCTTTTCAGGAATTATTGTTACTTTTCTAGGTTTGGATGCCCCTGTATTAAACATTTCCATCGCCGAAAACCGGGTATCGCAAGGGGCGCCTAAAGAATGGGCCATACTGCGTATCGAACTATGGGCGTTCATCATCAGGCGGAATTGGGTTTCCTCTCGGTTTAAATCAACCAGGTGTTCAAATAAGACAGCAGGATATCGTTTTTGACGATCCAACGCTTCTATCAGTGCACTGGCTTCATAAGCACCGCCATCCACCAGCTTAGATACCCGTTTAATCTCTTCTGGATAAGTGTTCTCAAGATCAATAAGATATGTCCGTAGATCCTTGGCCATTTTTCTTCCTCCATTTCCATGATCATATAGTCACTTGCCTGCTGGGATATATAGGACCCTGTCCATATTTTCTTCTGTAAGGGGCTCCCGCAGGCGGGCCAGTACCGCTCCGTCACTGCTATTAAGGCAGGGGCTATATTCCTGAAAAGGAATAATTCCGTCACATTGAGGACAATGCACCGGTACCTTAAGCTTAATCATGGATATATCGCCATAAAAGTACTTTTTGCATCGAGGGCAATTCAGGTTAAACATCTTCATAGTCTTTCCTCCTTATTATTTCTGCGATACTTTTTTGCTCATACGGCTTCCTGTACCCTTTCCAGATCCAAAGGCAAGCTATTGCATTCCTTATGCAGAATAATACTTACTGCATTTGCCAGAGCAGCGGCGGTGGGAATCAAGGACGGCTCCCCAACACCTTTTGCACCAAATGGCCCTTCACCGTCTTTTGTAGGTACAAAATAAGACTCTACCGGACAAACATCCATTGATGTTGGCAAAAGATAGCTATCGAAATTATGGTTGAGTATCCTGCCATCCTTCAGCTTGACCTCTTCCCATAAGCCATAACCCAGACCACCGGCAATCCCCCCCTCCATTTGCCCTTCCAGCAATCTTGGGTTGAGAGGTGTTCCCACATCATAAACAGCTATTGCCTTCAACGGGTATACCTTACCTGTTTCCCGCTGCACCCTTACCTTAATGCATTGCACACCAAAGGTGTAGCTGGCATAGGGCACTCCCTGGCACTTAGTATTCAGTGCCGTAGTGGGCGGTTCATACTTACCTGTACAGGAGAGCTTATGCCCAGTCTGGCTACAGCACAGATGCATTTCCTGTAATGATATCTGCTTATGGCCTGCGGCAGCCATTAATTGTCCCCCTTTTTCCTGCAACAGGACTTCATTTGCATAAACATTGAGAAGTAAAGCTGCCTGTTGCTTCAGCATGTTTAGAAAATCGACAGCCGTCTCCCTGACGCCTCTGCCTACAATTGTGGTCAGACGGGTTCCTGAGGTTGTGCCGGAATCAAGGGTATGCCGGGTATCCGCAGAGATTAAGTCAATATGGCTGATATTAATCTGTAGTGTGGCAGCTGTAATCTGAGCCATTACCGTATTGGAGCCCTGGCCAATATCCGGAGAGCCTATTGCCACCAATACACGCCCATTCGCCTGCAAGCTGACAATTGCCGTTCCTGGATTCGCCGCTGCTGTTCGTCCATTGCCATAGTAATGTCCTGCTATACCCCAGGCTTCGTTTTCCTGCAAGGGGTTTTTTGTGTTTTCTTGCTTCATGTGTATGGCGGCTTCTTCCAATGCCTGAATATAACCCACCTCCCCAGGCAAAGCCTGGCCCGAAGGCAGCAAATCACCTTCTTTCAAGCCGTTGAGCAGCCGAACAGCCATCGGCTCCATTCCCAAAGCAGCTGCCAGCAAATCCATTTGCCGTTCATGAGCCAGGGCAACTTGAGGTACGCCAAATCCCCTCATCGCGCCGGTAGTTGGATTATTGGTGTAGTAAGCTACAGCATGAATCCTGACATTGGGGACGGCATAAGGGCCGGCGCCATGAAGAACGGAACGGGTCAGGACCGGTGCAGAATACCCGCTGTAAGCACCGGAATCAGCCAAAATTTCTGCCTTTACCGCCACCAGACGCCCATCTTTTGTTGCACCATGGGTATAATGCATGATCATGGGATGCCTTTTAGTGGATACCTGCATACTCTCTTCTCTGGTGTATACCATCTTCACCGGACATCCTGTCTTCAGACAAAGCAAAGCAGCCATGCAGTTGATGGGCAAATCTGATTTGCCGCCAAAGCTGCCGCCAATATACGGCGCCTTGACACAAACCAGCTCCGGCGGCAGACCGGTCACCCGGCAAATCTCGGTTTGATCCATATGGACGCTCTTGGTTGTCGACCAAACCAATACGCCAGCCTGCTGAGCATCTATATCTTCAGGCTGATAAGGTTCGGCCAGCACTGCTTCCGGTTCGATATAAGCATGCTCCGCCATCTGTGTCGTATATGTCCGTTGGATTACGATGTCTGCTGCTGCCAGGGCAGCATCGACATCCCCATATTCCGTCAGCTTATCGCAGCTAATATTACCTGCCTTTTCATGGAGGCAGTACGCACCCGGAGCCATTGCTTCTTCTATCGTGTTCAATACCGGCAAGGCCTCCCAGTTTGCTTCTATTCTTACAACTGCTGCCCGGGCCTGGGCCAGCGTCTCAGCTGCCACAACCGCTACCGCTTGCTGATAAAAGCAAACCTCAGCAGAGGCCAATACCGGTGTGTCCTTTACTCCGGTCATGCCAACTCTGTTTTCTCCCGGTATATCCGCTCCAGTCAAAACCGCTTTTACACCGGGCATAGACTGAGCCTTTGATACGTCCAGGGAAATCAGCCGGGCATGGCTGTGTTCGCTGCGGTAAGCTACAGCATGAAGCAGCCCTGGCCGGTTTATATCCGCACAATATACTGCTTTGCCTGTTACTTTATCCCTGGCATCAGGTTTAATTACACTATTGCCAATTAAACTGCTCATAACTGCCCTTCCTCTCCGGAAGCAGTATCCTGCCGTTTCGCCCTAAGCTTATCGGCAGCCAGGCGTACACCGTCCTGTATCTTCTGGTATCCTGTGCATCGGCAAAGATTACCGGACATACCCCTGGCAATGTCCTCGTCACTTGGCGCCTCATTAGCATCAAGAAGTGCTTTTGCCGATAACACCATGCCGGGAGTACAAAACCCGCACTGGACAGCAGCGGTTTCCATAAATGCCTCCTGGATTGGATGCAACCGGTCGCCGTTTTGTACGCCTTCAATTGTTAACACTGACTGCCCCATGACCGATAAGGCCGGTGTCAGACAAGCATTGACCGCCGCGCCATTGACCAGCACCGTACAGGCTCCGCACTCGCCTACCTGACAGCCGACCTTGGTTCCCGTAAGCTGCAGATCCTCCCGAAGCACGTCCGTCAGCAATCGCCCCGGTTCAACCCACAAACTGGTATGCTGACCGTTCAATTCAAAACTTAATTCTTTTTTCATTGTTGGTTCCCCCCAGAAAAATTACTGCTGTTTGACTCATTGAAATTGATAGATTTCTCCTGTATGCAAAGGTTCAATCTCTATCGGCATTAGGCCGGCCAATTGCCATGCTTCTTTCGCACCAGTACAGTGTCCCACTGCCATAAAACCAATTTTCTCTTGCTTTAGTTTGTCGGCGGTAAAGGCAATCCTTTTAGGGTGAGCATTGACTAAGTGCAGCCCCCCCATAATTCCGTATACAGGTATTCCTGGACATTGTTTTTTTACCGACTCTAAAATATTGATTATTCCGGCATGGGCACAGCCGGTCAGGATCACCAAACCCTTTTCTCCCCTCATAACCAGCGCCTGGTCGTCAAAGATAAGATCCGGCTCCTGTTGGCCTTTCCGCTCAACCCAAAACCCTTCGCCGATGTTTTCCAAATCATTTTTCCTGGGTATTTCTCCGCTCAGCCACATATCCGGCTCCAGGAAAACCGCCTCCCGTTGGAGGTAGAATACTCCACCACAGGCTTCCAGCTCCTGCTGATTCCATAGCATTCCAACCGGACGTGCAGTTTCCCCGATTTGTGTAAATCGTCGTACAAAAATATCCGGATGAGCGTAGATTGGCAATGGTATTGATCGTTTTTCCAGCAATGCCTTTAGTGCGCCAAAATGATCAAGGTGGCCATGACTAATGAACAAACCGGCGAGATCATCCGGCTTAACCCCCAAAACCTCAAGATTGGGTAAAAGAGCTTTCCCCCGCCCTGTGTCATACAGCCACATCTGATTCCGGTGTTCAATCAGTACTGCCAGGCCGTGTTCTCCCAAAAGCCCTGGCCTGATTCCAGTACGAAACGGCATTGCAACAGTGTTCTCCACAACTACAGTAATGCGAAACATAACTACCTCCTTCTGCAGGCGGATCAGACAACCTGCTCCGGCAGCAGCCTGTTTTTCCGGCTGCGTAAATATTGGGCTGTCAGAGCGCAACCGACGAGAAGAAAACCGGCAATATCCGTCGGCACATCCGGAATGAACATGAGCAAGCCCCCCGCAATGAATACCAACCTCTCCCATACCCTGCAGTTATCCAGCCAATAATTCTCCAGACCTGCCGATAACGAGGTAACCCCTAGAATTGCAGTAGCAAATGCCCAGATCACGTTGATGCTTAGTCCATCCTGTAATAGAAATTCTGGGGAATAAACAAAGGTGAAGGAGACAATAAAACCGGCAATTCCCAATCGAAAGGCTGTCCACCCTACCTTGTTGGGGTTGGATTCGGCAATGGCGGCAGCGGTGAAGGCTGCCAGCGCAACCGGCGGTGTGATGTTTGAAAGGTTGGCCAAATAGAACACAAAGAAATGAGCCGGTAATTCCGGAACTCCCAACTTCAATAGGGCCGGTGCAGCAATGGTCGCTGCAACAATATAGCAGGCCGTTGTTGGCAAGCCCATACCTAAAATGATGCAGGCTACCATAGTAAACAGCAGTGTCAAAAACAAGTTGCCGCCGCCCAGAAGCACAATACTGTCCGCCAGCCGCATGCCCAAACCGGTAAGGCCGGAAGCACCGATAATGAACCCCACAATGGCAACTGCCATAACTACACTGATAGAGCTTCTGCTGCCGGCTTCCATTGCCCGCAGGAAACCGTTAAGGTTTATTCTGGTGTCCTTACGCAGCATGCTGGATAAGAGTGTAGCTACAATTGCATAAAAAGCCGACTTTGTTGCGGTTGCACCGGATATCAGCATCCAAACAATAACCACCAAAGGAATCAATAGATGGATCTTAGCTTTGACAATCGGTGCAAGCTCCGGCAGTTCCGACTTATCTACCCCCTTGATTCCACTGCGCATCGCTTCAAAGTGTACTTGCATAAGGCAGCAATAATAGTACAATATTGCCGGAATAATTGCTGCAATCATCACTGTACGGTAAGGTAAACTGATAAACTCCGCAATTAGAAATGCTGCCGCTCCCATAACCGGCGGCATCACCGCGCCGCCTGTAGCGGCCACCGCCTGTACGGCGCCGGCAAAATGACTTTTGTATCCTACCTTTTTCATTAATGGAATCGTGAACGCCCCCATAGTTGCGCAGGTAGCCACAGGACTACCGTTAATCATGCCCATCAGTCCGCTGCCAATCACCGATACCTTGGCCGGCCCTCCCGGCTTGGTTCCGGCAATTGCCATGGAGAAGTCATTGATCATTGCGCCAAGGCCGGATTCTGCCAGAAAGCAACCGAACAACACGAATAAAATGATATAGGATGCCGCCACACCCAAGGCCGTACCAAAAATCCCATCGGTGGAGATATACATATGCTCGATGATTCTCGTGATGCTAAACCCGCCATGATTCAAGATACCCGGCATTTGCCTGCCAAAATAACAATACAACAAGAATACCAATGCCATTGCAGGCAGGATATTTCCCAATACCCGGCGAGCTGCCTCAAAGATCACAATAATAGTGATTATACCGGCTATATAGTCTTGTTCAACGATAGTTCCGCCTCGAACCATAATGACGTCTATATTAAAAAAAATATAGATGCAACCAAATAGGCTTAAAATAATAAATAAACAGTCTACTATGGTTGGTCTGTCCTTTCGGCCGCCCCGGTGAGAGGGATAAAGGATAAAGGTAAGCACAAGGGCAAAACATAGGGTCACCGATCTCTGCTTAATGGAATGCAGTTCGCCGAATCCGCCGGTATATAGATGGAAAAACGACCAGATAATGCATAGGTACATAACGATCTTGGCCATTATGCTGATTTGGGGATATTTGCGAAATCGAGACTCCCGATCTACAGATTCTAATAATTCCTCTGTATTTTGAGCCTTGATTGTTTTACGTTTAAGAAACACAGAATCTCCTCCAAACTTATTTATTGAATCAACCCCACTTCTTTATAGTAACGAAGAGCGCCGTCATGAAAAGGAGTTGGCATAAATGTCATAGCAGAAGCTGTATTTTCCAAGGTAATATTCCTGGATATTGCATGTGAGGTCACTAGATCATCATGCTTTTCGTAGAGCATTTTCGTCATCTGATATACCAATTCTTCATCCAGGGAGGAATCCAATAAAATCCAGTTTTCCTGACAAACTGTCAGAATATCATCTGCCTGATCGGGATAACTCCCCGCCTTGATTGTATACGGTGAATAGTAGGGCATATCTTTTGTGATTGCTTCTACTTTTTCTGCTTCAAGAGGGATAAGATAAGCACCGGCAGAACTGATCAGCTCCATCACCGCAGCATTAGGAACGCCGGTCAGGATCAGGGCTGCATCCGTTTGCTCATTTTTCATGCGCTCAACAGCCCCATCAAAATTGACAAACTCCGGGCTGATATCATTACGGTCAATATAGTCCAAGTCATAGTAGCGTAAAATTTCTCTTGCTGTGATTTCCGCTCCGCTGGCCATACCGCCAGGAACAAATTTTCTGCCCTTCAAATCAGCTAAGCTCTGAATTCCCGAACCTTTTCTGGCAACAAATTGATCTACGCTGGAAAACAGGTAGGCAACAGCCCGCAGGTTGGGATGGGGATTACCGGCAAATTCATTGATGCCATCAACGGCGTAAGAGGTTACCCCTTCAACGACGAAAGCAATTTGTGCATCACCTTTGTCCATAAGCTGGATATTGTGAGCTCCGGCATTGGATGCCTGCGCCGTCACAACAATATTGTCAATATTGTTGTTCCATACCTGCGCAATAGCAGTCCCCAAAGGATAATATACCCCTGTGGAAGGACCGGAGGCGATATTCAGATAAATCTTTTCTGCTTTCTGGTCGCCGGAACCGCTTGGGGCGACGTTGCCACTTTCATTACTGCTACTGCAGCCAACCAAAGTGCTGAACATGATTACGCTGATTATTGTCAGCATTGCCCTCTTGTTTAGTCTAAACATAAATTTCCCCCCTATCATTTTCGGCTGTGTTATGCCCAATATCTATGGCTTTCCTTACTTCTTCCTCCCTTCAAAGAATTTCTTCCCCTCTGCCGGCGCTCCTTGTAAATCAATGCTGATATGCTATAATTACAGTATTATTCTTACTCCAATGGAGGTGCTTTTTTGCGTATTACCCAGCTTTCCTATTTTGAATCGGTTTGCCGATTGGGTAGTGTGACTAAAGCCTCAAAAGAGCTCCATGTCTCGCAGCCTACTATTTCCATGGCCATCAAGGAGTTGGAGATGGAGTTTGGGGTAAACCTTTTCAACCGCTGCCATAAGCGATTATCTCTGACCGAGGAAGGTAAACTCTTTTACCGGGAAGTCAAGGATCTGCTGGAGCGGTTGGATCATTTGTCTGTAGAAATGAAAAAGCTGGGGCTAAACAACCGAAGCATCCGGGTGGCGATGCCGCCAATTATTGGCGCTTTTTTATTTCCTTCTATCTTTAATAGCTTTCGATTAAAGCATCCGGATTTGCAGATTATTATTCGAGACTGCCATTACACGGATGCTTGTCAGGCTCTTGAGAACGGACTTGTGGATTTCTCCGTGATTATCGCCAATTCTGACGAGCATAAACACTATTCATCACTGGATTTGCTGGAGACTAAGCTCTGCTTATGTGTCAACAAAACATCTCCCCTGGCCAATAAAACGATGGTCCGTTTGCGTGATCTTTCTGATGAACCTTTGATTCTGATGCGGTATGGCTCTTTTCAGCATACGAAGATCAGCACCTATTTCCATGATTTTGGCCTTACGCCAAATATTGTGCTGTATTCCAGTCAACTTTACACCATTTTCAACAACGTTGCTGAAGGCTCTGCCAGCGCTTTTCTGATTCAGGAAATGGCGGATTTGCATCCGGCCTGTAAAGGCATTCCGATCTATGAGTCTCTTTCCCTAAAAATTCAATTGCTTTGGAAGGATGACCTGACCATTAATAAACGATTCTCTTTATTGATCAACCACTTGAAAGAGGTTGATTTCGCCTCTCATTTCAAGAAAATTCAATTATAAAACAAGTTATCATTTATTGTATTTATGCCGTATACTTATCTTATTGGTTGTCTGAAAAATTGTAAAATACAAATAATTGATGATATAATAAACACTGCCTATCAATTATTGGGGCCGGAGAATATTTCGGAAAATGATGGATATGAAACAATAGGCAGCATCTCCATTGTTGACTGGTTCAGAGCATAAAAATAAGAGAGATCTGCCACAAAGTTTACTCAACCCATGGCAGATCTCTCTTGTTTTTAAAATTTTTCTACGCTTAGGGCTTACATCATGCCCATGCCGCCGCCCATGCCGCCGCCCATGGGAGGCATTCCGCCGCCTTCTTCGGGCTTGTCGACAACCAGGCACTCGGTGGTCAGAAGCAGAGCGGCAATAGAAGCAGCATTCTGCAGGGCAGACCGGGTAACCTTAGCCGGGTCAACGATACCGGCTTTGATCATGTCTTCGTATTTGTCGATGAGGGCATTGTAGCCTATACCGGCTTTGGACTCTTTGACTTTTTCCACAACTACGGAGCCTTCGGCGCCGGCGTTGCAGGCAATTTGCTTTAAGGGCTCTTCCAGAGCTTTGCGGACGATCCGAATACCGGTATCCTCGTCGGCAATGGGGCTGCTGAGGTCTTCCAGAGCCTTCTGGGCATTCAGCAAAGCTGTGCCGCCGCCGGAAACAATGCCTTCTTCTACGGCAGCTCTGGTGGCAGCCAAAGCGTCCTCGATGCGGTGCTTCTTCTCTTTCAGCTCAGTCTCGGTGGCAGCGCCAACCTGGATAACGGCTACGCCGCCGGCCAGCTTTGCCAGACGCTCCTGGTATTTTTCTTTCTCGAATTCGGAAGTGGTTTCTTCCATCAGGCTCTTAATCTGATTGATGCGGGCATCGATCATGGATTTCTCGCCTTTGCCTTCTACGATGGTGGTGTTTTCTTTGCCCACCCGCACTTTGGCAGCCTGGCCCAGCATGTCCAAAGTAGCATTCTCCAGCTTCAGGCCCAGCTCTTCGCTGACCACGGAACCGCCGGTGAGGATAGCGATATCTTCCAGCATAGCTTTGCGGCGGTCGCCGAAGCCGGGAGCCTTGACGGCTACGCAAGTGAAGGTGCCTCTCAGCTTATTCAGGATCAGGGTAGCCAAAGCTTCGCCTTCGATCTCGTCGGCAATCAGCAGCAGGGGCCGGCCCATTTTCACTACCTGCTCCAGAATGGGCAGGATTTCCTGGATATTGGAGATTTTCTTGTCGGTGATCAGGATCTGAGCATCGGTCAGATTAGCTTCCATCTTGTCCGTATCGGTAGCCATGTAAGCGGAGACGTAGCCCCGGTCAAACTGCATACCTTCAACGACTTCCAGCTGGGTATTCATGGTCTGGGATTCTTCTACGGTGATAACGCCGTCGTTGCCAACCTTCTCCATGGCGTCGGCAATCAGGTCGCCGATCTTGGAATCGCCGGCAGAAACGGTAGCTACCTGGCTGATGGCTTCCTTGGACTCGATGGGCTTGGCAATCTTGCGGATCTCTTCTACAGTAGCGTCAACTGCCTTCTCGATACCCCTTTTCAAAATGATGGGGTTAGCGCCGGCGGCTACGTTTTTCAAGCCTTCCCGGATAATAGCCTGGGCCAATAAAGTAGCGGTGGTGGTGCCGTCGCCGGCAATGTCGTTGGTTTTGGTGGCGACTTCTTTAACCAGCTGGGCGCCCAGATTCTCAAAGGGATCTTCCAGGTCGATATCCCGGGCAATGGTAACGCCGTCGTTAGTAATAGTGGGAGAACCGAATTTGGCGGAGAGCACCACATTGCGGCCTTTGGGGCCCATCGTAATCTTAACCGCATCAGCCAGGTTGTTTACACCTTTCTCCAGGGCTTTGCGGGCGTCTTCGGCAAAAAGCATTTGTTTGGCCATATTCAATCAATCCTTTCGATATATAAGGTATTTTTATCTGCTGCATCATTAAGCGCCTCTGCTCCGGTGCTTAGGCCTCTTAGCCTTGGGCTCCGGACTGGCGCCTCTACAGAATAGCGTGGACGTCCCGCTCGTTGAGGATGAGATACTCTTCCTCGTCAATTTTGATCTCAGTGCCGCCGTATTTGCTGTAAAGCACCTTGTCTCCTACTTTGACTTCCATAGGAATTCTGGTACCGTTGTCCAATACCCGGCCGCTGCCTACTGCCAGGACTTCACCCTGCTGAGGCTTTTCTTTTGCTGTATCGGGCAGCACAATGCCGCTGGCCAATTTCTGCTCAGCACTGATGGGCTTTACCACCAATTTGTCACCAAGGGGCTTGATCTTCAGGTTCATTAAAATACCTCCTTAAAATAAATAAATTATTATTATATATTTTTCGAGTTATTAGCACTCATCTAAGTTGAGTGCTAATGCAGTTTCTATGATAGCTTTTCAACCTGAAATTGTAAAGAGTTGATTTTAGCCAAAATAGACGATTTTTACGCAATAATCGCTGTTTATCTCCTTTTTTCTTTCATTTTGATCCGCTTTGCTTTTCCAGGTCTTCCCGCGTTATCTTCAGCCAGACCTAGTTTGGCCATTTTCCCTGATTTGGATACGTTTTCCTGCCGCTGCCGGCAAAATAAAAAGCCGCTTCCATCAATGGCAGTGCCATCAACGAAAGCGGCTTTTTCAGTGAAGCTCTATGTGATTAAAGTTATTTAACCTTAACGATCATTTCCACTTCGCAAGGCACATTCAAAGGCAGCTCATTGACGCCGACGGCGCTTCTGGCATGAACGCCTTTATCGCCGAAGAGCTGGCCCAGGAACTCGGAAGCGCCATTGATAACTTTGGGCTGGCCGTTGAAGCCGGGGGCGCTGCTGACGAAACCGACAACTTTGATGATCTGCTCTACATTGTCCAGGTCGCCGGCCAGATCTTTAACGATGGCCAGGCAATTGAGGGCGCAGATTTTAGCGGCTTCATAAGCATCCTCGGGGGAGCATTCGCCGCCGACATGGCCTTCGTAAGCCAGTTTGCCGTCAACAAAAGGCACCTGACCGGAAGTATAAATGTAATTGCCATCTTTTACACCGGGTACGTAAGCAGCCACGGGTTTGGCAACGCTGGGAAGTTTGAGGCCCATTTCAGCAAGTTTGTTTTCAATCTGAGACATGGTCAATCATTCCTTTCAAGAATAAAATTTATCGGGTAAGCTTGTACAAAAAATGGTAATAAGCTCTTGCCAACTAAAGTTTATTTTACCGTCGTTGTAAGCTTTCGTCAACCTCTTGAGGCAAGAATGTGGGATTTTTGTCCCAGCCAGAAGGCTCCAACTCATTTTTAGAGACAAGAGCTACAGCATCTCAAAGAGCCACTCCTCAACAGAGCGGCTCTTCGGATAAACCTTATTTAGCAAACTTTTTGGTCGTAGATGCCTTCCAAACCGGCTTCTTTGACTTTGGCCTTGATCGCTTCCACATCGGTGCTGTACAGACCCAGCTCCTGCATTCTCTTGAAGTACACGGAACCGGAGAAAGTGTATTTCAGGGTGATGCCCTCTTCGGTACGCATCTGCTTGCCTACATGGTCGATGGCATCGCCGATGGCCAAACTGGTAGGAATCTCGATCAGCTCTTTGCCGCAGATGTAACGTACAGCATTGGCGCCGGCCAGCTGACCGGTAACGATGGCTTCCGTATGACCTACCAGCAGACCGGCTTTCTCGCCGCCGCAGAAGAGGTTGTCTACGCCTTCCACCTTCAGGTTGTTGTCCCGGTGGGAAACTGCCATGTAACGCATGGAGTTGCCTTTGCCGCCGCTGTAGGGATCTTCAAAACGGGCGGTTTCAAAGCCGGGGATCTGACGCAGATTGTCAATGGGATAGTAAGGAGTCATCAATTTGGCATGACCGGTATCCAACAGGATAACGTTCTGTTCAAATTCGGGTAAAGCATACTGCTGGCAGGCTTTTTTGCCCAGAACGCCGGATTTCCGCAGATGCTCGGGAATGGGGATAACCGCTACGCCTTTGGCATTCAGTTCATTGCAAATCTCATCGGACAGAGATTCTTTGAACAGTTTGCAGGAACCGGACATGGCGCCGAAGGAACCGTCGCCTTTTTTGCCCATGAATTCTTTAGCGCCGGCTTTGCCAGCCAGGCTGACACGGGGGCCGTAGGAGGGGCAGCGCAGTACGCACATGGCGCAGCCGTTGCCGTATTTGGAGCAATTGCCCTGGGGACCGGCAGTACCGGTACAATCAACGAATACGTCGCCTTCATAGACCGTGCCGTCTTCGGTCTTTACGGCTTTGATGGTCTGACCATCCATCACTACATCAGAAAAACGGGCTTCCAGATGAAATTCCACACCAGCCTCGGTCAGCTTCTGCTGCACGGCAGGCTCAATTTTAGCAATGTCATAAAGACTGGCATGCTTATGACCGGGGAACTCCATATTGCGATGACGGGAGCAAGCATCGGTAGCGTCAAACAGCTCGTTGCCGCCCATGGCGATAGCTTCCTCAGTAGCAGTGAAACGTCCGTTGTTCCTCATGATGCCGCCTACCAGGCCTGTACCCAGCAGCATGTCGCATCTTTCCAGCAATGTAACTTCAGCGCCGGCCTTTTTTGCCGTAATAGCAGCCGCACAACCAGACCATCCACCACCAACAACTACAACCTTAACCATTTTTAGAACCATCCTTTCCTTACCCTTAAACTTTGCATTATTACTTTTTTATCAATTAAACCCTATGCCTTTTTTACAATCCGTACCTTGTCCCCCAGCTCCAGCCCCAGCTCAGCGCCGGGCACCCTCTCTTCCGCTTTAATGACAACATTCAGGTGATTGGGCATATGAGTCTCATCGAACCCGGCAATACGTCCCACGCATTTGTCACCAATGGTGATTTCATCGTTGACGGCCACCACTGTGGCTTTAGATACCTCGAAGAACCCCCAGTAAGCAATTTGATTTACTTCGGCGCCAGGCTTGGCGTCCTGTTCGTCGGTAACGATCAGTTCATGAATATCGCCAACCAAAAAAGCCCGGGAAGGCGGCGTCATCAATTGCAATCCCCGGTTTTCAAATTTACCGTCCAACACCACACAAAGCTCGCCTTCGCATTCTTTCTTTTTAAAATAAGGATCTTTCTTGAACATACCGGTTTTGTAAGGATCAACTACAGCCATTTTCGCTACCTCCTTCATTTTCTCCTCATCATTGATGAGGAGCTTTTTGTCTCTAAACGTGTATATTCTTTTTTTATAATCAGAATCCTGCTTTTGTATACATTATGCGAGTAAAAAAAACCTGTGGGCCGGTATCAATATTTAATGCTCAAATTTAAGCATTTCTATACACATTGTCCAGGAAGTTATGGCCAATGCAAATGAAATGCAACTACACTTCTACCCTGAATTATGCCGAAAAAAATAAAAAAATGCATTAACGTATGTTATGAAATGCACAAGGTGCCGCCGCATAAATTCGCGACAGCACCTTGCACAATCTGTTAATAATGGCTTGACTGCACCTTATACTATTCTACGATTAAAATATTCCATATTTTAATCTGGCAATTCTTGACTGCCACTGCGCCAAAGGCGCAGGCAGAATAGCATATATGCCAATCTGCGTGGGCAAAGCCCACTATAGCTATTTATGTGGGCTTGCCCACTGCCGCACTCTGTGCGGCAAATGAAAAACTAAAGGTTTTTCATTGCAGATTAGTATTAATCCGGTTATTCGGCGGTGCCTAAAGCAGGCTCGGCATTTAATGTCAAATCATCCCGTAAACCGGCTCCCAAACGATAATAGCCGGCGCAGGCAATCATGGCGGCATTATCCGTGCAATATTTGAGATGAGGCAAATACAGCTTCATGCCGGCTTCCTGGCAGGCCGCCGTCATTTTTTGCCGCAGGCCGCTGTTGGCCGCTACACCTCCCGCCAGCAGGATGCTGCTGATGCCGTGAGCTTTCGCGGCGGCTAAGGTTTTCTCCGTCAGGGTTGCCGTCACCTTCTCCTGAAAAGCGGCGGCCAGATCCGCCTTATTAACATCCTCGCCCTTCAGTGCTTTTTGGTTCAGCAGATTCAGCACTGCGGTTTTTAAACCGCTGAAGCTAAAACCCCAGGGGTCGTCCTTCAGCTGCACTCTGGGCAGGGCATAGCTGCCGGCCTGCCCCTTTTGGGCCAGCCGGTCAATGACGGAACCGCCGGGATAGCCCAGCCCCATAGCTCTGGCTACTTTATCGTAAGCCTCGCCGGCGGCGTCATCCCTGGTCTGGCCCAGAAGCCGATATCTGCCGTGATCTTCCAAAACCATCAGTGCAGTGTGGCCGCCGGATACGATGAGGCCCAGCAGGGGAAAAGCAATGTCCTCATGACTCAGCCAATTGGCATAAATGTGGCCCTCCATGTGGTTAACCCCTAAAAAAGGTATGCCTAAGCTATATGCCAAAGCTTTGGCCGTGCTGATTCCTACCAGCAGCGCACCTACCAGGCCGGGCCCCTTGGACACCACAATGCCGTCCAAATCCTGCAAAGTGATTCCCGCCTGCTTCATGGCCTGGTCGATCAGATAGTTGATGGCCTCCATATGCTGCCGGGAAGCCAACTCCGGCACTACTCCGCCATATGCCTGATGCAGGTCGATTTGAGAAGCCACCAAATCCGCCGCCAAAGTCTTGCCCTCATGCAATATAGCCACAGCCGTTTCGTCACAGCTGCTTTCAATACCCAAAACCCATTGGAATGTCTCAGTCTTCATCCTTTGTTTTCCCTTCTGCACCAGCCTGGCAGCCTTCCCGGTGGAGCCACATGATCAAAGCATCCTCGTGATTCTCCTCATAATAGCCCGGCCGTATGCCGGCCTCCCGGAAGCCGGCCCGTTTATATAAATCAATGGCCCTTTGGTTGCCCAGCCGCACCTCTAAAGTCATATGGCTAAGCTCCTGAGCCCAAGCCCACTGGATCATGGCATGAACCAAAAGCCGGCCCAGCTGCCGGCCCTGGGCCTTAGGATGGACGGCTATATTGGTAATATGGCCTTCGTCAAAGATTTTCCATAAGCCGCCGTAGGCCAAAACCTCCTGGGGCGTTCCTTCCGTTGCTAAAACAAGGTAAAGAGCCATGGCATTGTCCTGCAGCTCGCTGCGAAAAGCCGCCTCAGACCAGGGCGTTGGGAAAACCATTTTTTCGATGGCTGCTATCTGGGGAATATCTTCCTCTCTCATGCTGCGGATTTCATAAGAGACCATATCATATCCCCCGCAAATAAATAGGCTTCATGCTGTAAAAATCCTGTTTTTCACCACGGAGCAGTCTTTCTGAGGCGGCTAAAGCCACAAAGCTGCCCCGGGCCAGGCCTAAGATCGGCGGCAGGCATTTGGCCAAAGGGCATAGCTCCCTCTGCCAAATCTCCTTGTACATATTGACGCCGTCACCCAAAAGACATACGGATTGGCCGATTTCTTTCAGCCGGCCGGCCCAGGCTTCGGGACTTGCGGCCATGGGGGGGATCAGACAATCCAGCACCCAATGATTATGACGGGCGCCGGCTTCCATTCTCTCTTTTTTGCCCCTTTGGCGGGAGGCGAAAATCTTCTGCAGGTCTTGGCTGTCGGCAATCTCGCTTATGCCGCCGCCTTCCGTCACCGTTTCTTCCCGCCAGCGGTAAAGGCCCGTATAAATCTGCTCTCTCCTGGCGTTTTGCATAGGAGAAACCAAAATGGGCTGTCCGATCATTTGATAAGCCATGGCCTCCAAAGTGGGAATAGCCAAAAGCTCCAGGCCCCCGCCCTGGGCCAGGCCCTTAGCGGTGGCCATGCCAATACGCAGCCCCGTAAAAGACCCGGGCCCGGCGGAAACCCCGATGGCCGTTATATCCTTGAAGCTCTTACGGCATTGCCGCAGCAAATCATCAATCATCGGCAGCAATTGCTCCGAATGAGTCAGTCCCACATTCAGCAACGCTTCACCCAAAAGCCCTTTCTCGTCCACTAAAGCGACGGAGGCCACCGGCGTGGCGCTTTCTATCCCCAAGATCAACATACGACTACGACTCTCCTCAATTATCGATTAAATAATCCTTCAGCAAAGCTCTCAACTGCTCCATCCGGCTCTGCCGCCAATCCTCCCGACTGCCCAGCACTCTCAAGCCGATGCGGCGCTGATCCTGGGCCTCTCCCGGGCAAAGCCGCAGCTCTATCCGGTTGGCCGGCAGATAAGCCTCCGTCTCATTGCTCCATTCCACAGCGGAGACGCCATCGCCGTAAAAATACTCCTCATAGCCGATATCCTCCAGCTCTTCGGGACGGTTCAGGCGATAGACGTCAAAGTGATACAGGGGCAGCCGGCCCCCTTCATACAATTGCAGCAGGCTAAAGGTCGGGCTGGTCACCGGACCCGCATAGCCCAACCCGGCAGCCAGGCCTTTGACCAAACTGGTCTTGCCTGCCGCCAGATCGCCCTCCAAAGCAATAAAATCCCCGGCCTCCAAGGCTTCAGCCAGTAAAGCGCCAAAAGCGCCGGTTGCTTCCGGGCCATCCGTTTGAAAAACTATGCTCTTTGGAGCTTCTCTGCCCTGTTTGCTTTCGCTGCTTTCCCCCGTCATTGTTCCAGCTCCCAAACCCGCTGCCCATCCACATAAGTGGCTACGCAGCGGCTATTGTAATGAAAAGGATCGCCGTTAAAAACGGCAAAATCAGCATCCTTGCCGGGAACCAGAGAGCCCAGGCGATGGGAAAGGCCTAATATTTTGGCAGGGTTGATGGTAATAGTGGCCAGGGCCTGCTCCCAGGTAAGGCCGTGGCGTACGGCCATAGCGGCGCAGAGGGTCAGATATTGAATGGGAGTACAGCCGTGGTCGGTAATTAAGGATACCAGCACGCCGGCATCCACCAGGGACTTGACCACCTGCCAGCCGATTCTCTCCATCTCGACTTTAGCCCGGTTGGCAAAGCTGGGTCCCACCACCACAGGAATATTCTCTTTCTGTAATACGGGAATCAGCCGGGCCGCTTCCGTGCCGTGCTCTAAAACCAATCTCAAATTGAACTCTTTGGCGATCCGGATAGCCGTATATAAATCATCGGCCCGGTGCGCGTGGGCTCTGAGGGGGATTTCCCGGCGCAAAAGCCGGCCCAAAAGCTCAAGACCTAAGTCCCTTTCGTGAACATCCCCCTCTTCGATGCTTTTTTGCTTTTTTAATTCGTAATCCTGAGCATTGATCAGCGTCTGGCGCAATAAAGCCGCAATCCCCATTCGGCTGGCCGGCGTCTTTTTTTGTTCGCCATAAACTCGTTTGGGGTTTTCACCGAAGGCAACTTTAACGCCGGCCTCGGGGTCCAGAATCATTTTGTCCAGATCCGGCCCCAGGGTTTTCAGTACGCAAACAGAACCCCCGATCACGTTAGCGCTGCCGGGGGCAATCATCACCGTGGTAACTCCGCCGGAAAGGGCATCCTGGAAAGCCAGGTCATAAGGGTTAATGCCGTCGATGGCCCGCATCTCCGGCGTGATGGCAGACTCTCCCGTTTCGTTGAGGTCGTCGCCTTCAATCTCATATATTTCTTCCTGAATACCGATATGGGTATGGGCGTCAATTAAGCCCGGCGTAACCACCTTACCGCTGCCGTCTATCTGCTCCGCCTCCGGCGGCAAATCGATCTTGCCTTGTTCGCCCACGGCCAGGATCTTGCCTTCCTGCCACAGGAGTATGCCTTTTTTGATCTTTTTACCCTCGACGGGGTGGATTTCCGCCCCAACGAGGGCATAAAGCTTTTCTGTCATTCCTTCACCAATTCCTTTAATGCTAATGGTAGATTTTCCGCCGCCTCTCCCGCCAGGCCGCCTCTGCCACCCCAGGTATCCCGCAGATAATCACCGGCCCGGCCGTGAAGATAAACCGCTAAAACGGCGGCTTCCCTGGGCGCCAAGCCCTGGGCGATCCAGGCGGCCAAAGCGCCGGCCAGCACATCGCCGCTGCCGGCGGTGGCCAGGCTGGCGTTACCCGTAGAATTGATATACAGCCCGCCCTGGGGGTCGGCAATCAATGAAGAAGCGCCTTTCAGCACCACGACGGCGCCGTATTCTTTGGCGGCTCTGCGGGCGGCAGCCGGACGGTTCTTTTGTACTTCCGCTGCCGTTGTATCAAGCAGCATGGCCAGTTCTCCGGGATGAGGCGTCAGCACCAAGTCGCCGGCAAACTTCAGGGCAATATCCTTATCTTGAGCCAGAGCCCACAAACCGCCGGCGTCCAGCACCACCGGCTTTTGCCAGTGAGACAATACTTCTTCCAATAGTAACGGTATGGCTTCTTCTCTGGCCAGGCCGGGGCCGAAAAGCAAAACGCTCTTCTTTGCCTCCTGGCCGAGGATCTCCCCGGCGGCGGCCACCGATAAATGCCCCGGCTTAACCTCATCCTCCGGCAAGCCGATAGTCATACCTTCGGCAAAAGCCAGGTCAAAGCCGTCAGCCAAAGAATCCGGCAAGGCCGTGGTCACCAGGCCGGCGCCGCTGCGCATGGCGCTGCGGGCGGCCAGCAGGGCCGCTCCCGTCATGCCGCGGGAGCCGGCAACGATAAAAACATGGCCATAGTTACCCTTATGGCTGTCCTCTTTGATTTCCGGCAGCAGGCCCCGGGCAAAAGCCTTGTCCACCCATTCCGCAGGCTCATCCAGCAGCTCGATAGCCTCCCGGGGAATCGATATATCTTCTACCTTTACCTGGCCGGCGTGGCAGCGGCCGGGATGGATATACAACCCTTGCTTGCCGTAAGCAAAGGTTACCGTCTCCTGAGCCATCACCGCCATATTGCCGATTTGACCCGTACTGGCGTCGACGCCCGAAGGCACATCCACCGCGATCACTCTGGCCCGGCCTTTATTGACGGCTTCCGCCGCCAGCAGGTAGTTGTCCTGCAGGCTGCCCCGAAAGCCGTTGCCCAAAATAGCGTCCACGGCTACCGCTGCTGTTTCCAGACAGAGCTTTAAAGGATAAAAGCTGTTTTTATCCTTCAACACATACCAGCGAACTTCGGAGCTTTCGATAAAACCCCAATTATCCCTGGCGGAGCCTTGAAAATCCTCCGGGTTGCACAACAAAAACAGCCGCACATCGGCGCCCCACTGGTGAAGGTGGCGGGCGGCCACCAGGCCGTCGCCGCCGTTATTGCCCTTGCCGGCTACAATCACCACTTGGTTTTTATCTTTATCCAAATAGCGCCAGGCCGCGGCCGCCACAGCCCGGCCGGCATTTTCCATAAGCAAAAGCTGAGGAATACGCCGCTCCTCTATGGCCCAGCTATCCATTTTAGCCATATCGGCGCCGCTTACAACCTTCATTATCGGCCTCCTTGTTCCCGGCTGATAACGGCGGCCAGCTTTTGGGCCAGCTCCTCCAATTCTTCCTTATCAGGGCCTTCCGCCATCACCCGAATCTTTGCTTCCGTACCGGAGGGCCGCACCAGCAGCCTGCCCCGGCCATCCAACATATCCTCCGCCTCTTTGCGGGCCGCCAATATAGCCGGGTTTTTGTCCCAGCCTTCTTTGGTCTCTACGGGCACATTGACGATGACCTGAGGGAACCGCTCCATCTGGCTTGCCAGCTCCGCCAGGGATTTATCCGTCTCTTTCATCACTTCAAGGAGAGCCAGGGCGCTGAGGATACCGTCGCCGGTGGTGGCGGCATTCGTTAAAATAATATGGCCCGACTGTTCGCCGCCCAAAAGGGCGCCTTTGGCCAGCATTTCCTGAAGGACAAAGCGATCGCCTACCGGCGTCTCCAGCACATTGATGCCGGCCCGGTTGAAGGCCTGCTTTAAACCCAGATTGCTCATCACCGTTACCACAGCCTGGCCTTTCAGCTCTCCCCGCTCCTCTAAATGGAGACCCAGAGCCACAATGATCTGGTCGCCGTCCACATCCCGGCCCAAATGATCGACGGCCATCAAGCGGTCGGCGTCGCCGTCAAAGGCAACTCCCACATGGGCCTTAAATTTAAGCACCGCTTCCTGCAAGCTCTCCAAATGAGTGGAGCCGCACTTTTCATTGATATTCCAGCCATCGGGCTGATCGTGGATGCTGATAACCTGGGCGCCCGCCTGCCGCAGAGCTTTGGGGCCCAACTCGCTGGCCGCACCGTTGGCGCAATCGGCCACCACCACCAGTCCTTCCAGGGAACAATTCAGCGTGCTGACTAAGAAGTCTACATAACGGTCGGCGCCATCAGGAAGAGGCTTTACCCAGCCCACAGTCTGTCCGATAGGCCGCTCCTCCGGCTTAGGCGGATCGTCAATCAGAATCTCCACCGCCTCCACTACGTCGTCGGATAATTTGTAGCCTTCGTGACCAAAAAACTTGATCCCGTTGTCCTCAGCAGGATTGTGGGAGGCCGATACTACCGCTCCGGCACAGCCTTCTATAGTCCTGGCCAAATAAGCCACCGCCGGCGTAGTCAAAAGGCCGCCGTCAAAAACGTTAACGCCGGCGGAGCAAAAGCCGGCAGTCAAAGCCCCTTGCAGCATCTGTCCGGAAAGCCTGGTATCCCGGCCCACCACCATGGTATGGGCCAAGCCTTTTTGTTTTAATACTGTACCGGTAGCCAGCCCCAATCGAAAAGCCAACTCGGGAGTTAATTCTCTGTTGGCAATACCTCTTACTCCGTCTGTTCCAAAATAACGCATATTCCGTCCTCCTTTAATTTGAATAGAGCCTGATGATCTGGGGACTGACTTCCACAACCTGATATTCTGCCGGATACTCCAGCATGACGTTATAATCCCGGGTATCGGCAGGCTGCCCGGCCAAGTCTACATATGCCCTGATGTCGATCCTATACTCGCCGCCGCTGGAGGCATTAGCAAAGACTTGAGGATAAGCGGCTAACGTCACATCAACAGTGGGAGGAATGGTACCGTAACTCATGCCGGCAGGGCCGTTGCGCACTTCGACGGGAATACCCTCAAAGGTACGCCGGGTCAGGTTTTCTTCGATTCTGATGGTGATTTCCACTTCATTGCCATCCAGCACCTCCACATTGGAAGGCACCAGCAGCTTGACGGAACCGTGGAAGCTTTCCGTCAGGGTGGCTAAATCAATAGGCTCCGTAGTCAGAGAATCGATCTTGCTGATCACCGCATAAGAGCCGGTGATTTTTACGGTGGAGGGCTGTACTTCCACACCGGTCACCACGTATTTTTCATCTATAGTACCGGAAAGCGCCGTGCGAACAGAGACGCTTTTGGAGGACAGGTTTTCTGTAACCACCACATGGACCGATACTTCCTTTGCCGAAAGGTTGAGACGGCTATCCTGAATCTCCTGCCATTCTTTGTCGAAAAGCACTACCGGCAGACTGCCCTGGAAATCGCTGTTTCTGCCGGTAAGATCCAGGCTTACCTGAGCAGCTTCCACCTGATCCAAAACCCGCTGAGGTCCGGTAACCACTATAGACGCAGGATTTACCACCGGCTCCAGGCTGCCATAGCCTTCGGCCACGGTATTGGAGGTGCGGCAAACCACCGGCAGGTTTTTCGTCCCCAGTTCGTCTACCGTCAGCTCGATATATTCCGGCTTGATGTAGACTAAATTGAGCCCGCTGGGCAGAGAATACTGCACCTTATAAGTAGCCGTCCCCGGTTCGGCCCCCCGCAGGTCCACCGACGCCTTCACATCCCGGGCAAAGGCGGTATTGATGGCGGAACGGTAGCCATTGACCCGTATTTCCACAGGCCCCGGTTCTTTTTCCAAAAGCATGCCCTCCGGCAGACTGCTAACGGCCACGTTGACATTATTATAGGTTTTTTCCGACACCGGGTTTTCGGAGCTATCCACATAAAACAGTAAAAAGATAGCCAAAACCATTGCCAATATGCCATAAAATATGTTGCTGTCAAGAAATCTTTTCATTGTTCCTTCCTACTTCTTCTTGATACTTTTGCGCACAAAGGATAAAAAAGAAAAAGCATTGGCATTTTTGGGCGTTTGAAAGCGCTCCAGCAGCATATCCCGCAAGGTGCTGTCACTGAGGTAACGGGTCATTCTGCCTTCCTCCACCACACTGATAACGCCGGTTTCTTCCGATACCACAATAATGAAAGCATCGGATTGCTCCGACAGACCTAAGGCCGCCCGGTGCCTGGTGCCCAGGCTTTTACTGATATTGGGGTTTTCCGATAAAGGTAAAAAGCAGCCGGCGGCATAAATCTTGTCGCCCCGGATGATGGTGGCCCCGTCATGCAAAGAAGCTTTAGGGAAAAAGATATTTTCCAAAAGCTCGCAGGAGATGTCGGCATTGACCAACACGCCGGTATCGCCGTAATCGCTGAGCCCCGTTTCCCTCTCCAGCACCAGCAGAACGCCTACCTGGTTTTTGGCCATGATCCTGACGGCCCGGATGATTTCTTCCACCATCCGTTCAAAGGTGGCCCTATCGATGATCTGGTGGCCAAAAAGGCTTCCCTGGCCCAGCCGCTCCAGCACCTTCCTCAGCTCCGGCTGAAAAACAATGGGCAAAGCCACAATCAATACCGTCTGCAATTGGGACAACAACCAGCTGACGGTCTGCAACTGCATTAAATTGCTGATAAAAGCCACAACCAATAAAACCAGGACCCCTTTTAGCAGCTGGATAGCCCTGGTCTGGCGGATCATCATCATCATTTTATAAAATACATAAGAAACAATGATAATATCAATGGCGTTTCTTATGGTGATGAAATTCATAATCCTATCGAACATAAATCGGTCTCCTCAATGCCGTATCATCTATATTCATTTTAACATATTTTATCAGTTTTATCTCTTATTTTTATTTTAACCATATGGTATAATCTATACTATAATATAGTTTATTAAGCGAATCGTAAAGTCATGTTTTTTGTGAGGTTTGCCTTGAAGAAAAAATTAACAGCTATTCTGACGCTGACCCTGGCCTGCTTTTTGATCGGCTGCCTGTTTTCCCTGCATCAGAGCACCGCATCCGGCAGCAACCAGAGTGCGGCCCTCAGTGAACGCATGGATAATCTCGTCTCCACCATTTCCGATTTGGAAAGGGAAATTGCCGCTTACGAAGGCTTGATTGAGCAGTACCGGACGGAGCTGGCGGCTATGGACAGCGGCCATCAGACGGCGGCTATTCAGGCTCTCCAGGAGGATTTGAAGATGGCCCAGCTCAGGGCCGGCCTGACCCAGGTCACCGGCAAGGGCATCGAAATCATCCTGGACGACAACTATGAAGGCCTGCGGGAAAACCCCGGCGGCGACCCTAATCATTACATCATCCATTATGAGGATCTGCTGTCCATCGTCTCCGACCTGAAATCTGCCGGCGCTGAGGCTATTGCCATCAATGACCAGCGGCTGATCGGCACTACGGAGCTGCGCTGCGTGGGCAATGTGATCCTGGTCAATACCACCCGCCTGGCGCCGCCCTTCGTGATCCAGGCCATCGGCAACCCGTCCATCCTCTGGGATACCGTGGCCCACGGCCGGTATGATTATTTACGGCTCAACCATTTCCCCGTAAGCCTGGAGGTTGGGGATAGCCTGGTTTTGCCGGCTTACAAAGGCGAATTACAATTTGTTCATGCCAAATTGCTTTAAAGTCAGCTAGAATGTTTTAAGTTTTGGCGGGAGTTTTCCGTCAGACAAGGCGGCGGCTTCTACGAAACCCAATCTGCTATCCGTAAATATTAGGAACGCAGATGTTCAACAGAACTGAGGGAGCGTACATCGGGTACGTGACCGAAGGGCTGGAGGCTGCCAACGCAAATTCCTACGGAACCAATCCGCTATCCGTAGGTACTCAGGGCGCGGATGTCTGGCGGAAAACTCCCGCCAGTCCTACGGACTCAATCTGCTATCCGTAGATACTTAGTACGCAGATGTAGGGAGGAACGTATTAAATGTGGTGGCTCATCCCCGTCATCGGGCTGGCTCTTGGAATCTATTCGGGGCAGTTTTTACATATTGAGATACCGGCGGAAATGGTCAAATACCTGTCCATTGCCATTATGGCGGCTTTAGACTCTGTCTTCGGAGGCATCAGATCCCTTTACGAGAAGAAATTTGACGGCCTGATGATGATGACGGGCTTTTTTACCAATGCCCTTTTGGCTGCCGCTCTGGCCTATATCGGCGATATGCTGGGCGTAGACTTATATTATGCGGCCGTCTTTGCCTTCGGCGTCCGGCTTTTCAGCAATCTTTCGATGATCCGCCATTATATAATCAGCGGCCTGCGGGAAAAAGACCGTTTATACCGCCTGGCCCGCCAGGAAAAAAAGGCTGCCGCCAAGCCTGATCTCATCAAGGGGGAGGGGGACCTGTGACCGCTCCGTTAAGAAACATGCTGGCTTTCTTCTGCGCCATGGCAGTCCTTGGCCTTTCGCTCTCCGTCCAGTTCAAAGCCCAAAATTCTCCTGACCGGGAGCTTTACCAGCAAAGGCAGGAGAATCTTATCGTCATGGTCAAAAACCTCACGGAAAAGCGGCAGCGGCTGGGCCAGGAGATGTCGGATCTTTCTTCTCAGCTTTACGACCGCCGCAATGCTTTTGAAGACGAGTCCCTGACGATCAAATCTTTGGAACAGCAGCTGGCCCGTCTGGAAATCGCCAATGGCACCAGGCCTATTACCGGCCAGGGTTTGGAGATCCAATTTCAGGCTACCTCCGCCGTACAATACACCGACCTGATCGTCCTTATCAACGAGCTTTGGGCTGCCGGCGCCGAGGCGATAGCCGTAGGCGGCTACCGCCTTAATGCCAACAGCTACATTTTCTATAGCGATTCACCGGAGGGACGTCTCATCTCCGTTAACAACAGCCCCGTCCCTCTGCCGCTGCGGGTTCAGGCCATCGGCAACGCCGGCAGTCTGGAAAGAGGCCTCACTTTGCCCGGCGGCTTCATGGATATCATGATGTACAACAAAATTTACCCCACATTGCGCCAAAAAGAAAGTCTGGATCTGCCTGCAGTAACCAGCCCTCCTCTATATTATTATTTAAGCGCTTATACCGCTCCTGCTCCTGCCGCTGCCGCTACCGGGCAAGCCAAAAACGCGACCCGCTGATCTGCCAGTACAACCGCTTACAGGCTGACCTCCCCCAAGTATAACCGGAGTCCCCGCAGATAAGACGGGACAAATGAAAAAGACGACGGCCCCTTTTCTGCGTCGGGCAGAAGGGGGCCGTCTGTTTTTCGATAGGCTGCTCAGGGGTTTTACGGGCTGCATTTACATAGGGTTGGCAATAGGCTTGCCGTCCGACATGCGCACGAAGTAGAAGCGGTATTGATCCCGGGGAACCGGCCCCGATTCAACCGCCCAGCGCACAGCCGCCAAATCCGCTTGGGGTATACGCAGCGATGTGCTGCAGCTGGTGCTCAATATCCGCAAAGTGGGCATCGGCCGCAAGGAAAAGCCTTTCCCTGCCAAGTACTTTTGCATAACTGCCGCCCCGTGGCCGCTATAAAACACAAGAGCGTAGAAGCGTTCTTCCATTGGGGTTTTCTCGTCCCTTTCCTTATTTCATTTAGGAAATTCTCCCAAATTACTCTATGCAGCCAAAAGCCATTTGGCTATTGTTTTTACAAAAAGATGATGCTATAGTGAAGCTATCTCTCAATTTTTCCCACAATACGACAGCCTGCTATTGTCACTCGTTGCAAAAGGCGGTGTTACATATTGGATTTTGCGGAATTATATAGAAGTCATTTTATGACAGTTTATAGGCTTTGCTTGGTTCATTTTAAGAAATCGGATTTAGCTATGGAAGTCACCCAGGAGGCTTTCGTCAGATCCCTGGAGAAATTACCTGATTTGCGAAATGAAGAGAAATTCCTTTCTTGGGTATCCTCTATAGCCATCAACTACGGCCGCAACAAAATCAAACTGGACAGCATGAGATATAACGAGCTGCCACCCTTGGAGCTCATGGAGCAAGCTTGGGATTCCTTCGATCCCGATGAGCTGGATTTTGAAGACGTCAATTTCATCCGCCGTTGGATTTTGACCCTTCCCGAATCGGATCAGCAGCTGCTCCTCATGAAATACTATTACACAATGAGTGATAAAGAAATCAGCGAGCAGGCAGAAAGACCCGTTGGTTCTATAAAGCGGCGGTTATCTCATCTGAAACAAAAGCTGGAACAGGCAATGACTCAGGATCTATCCATCAAATGACTTTGGCAAAGCAGTAAAACAAATCATGATCAGCACTGCAAGGGGTGTCTCAAAACAGCGTTTCTTCTCTGTTTTGAGATACCCCCTTTTGTTTTTCAATGACCGAAAAAGGAAATATTCCATGGCGTATTGAAGAATTTTCCTGATTATGTTATTATTTTCACATAGGCCTGTTCAAGGCATTCGATTATATAAAAAAGGGGGTTATTTTATGTCGCAGCAGTACAAGCATCTGTTTTCCCCTATTAAAATCGGACCGGTAGAAATCAAGAATCGTATCGCAATGATGCCTATGGGCGTGTTTTCTCCCAGGCTGATGGGAAAAGACGGCGCCTACACGAAAGAAGGAGCCGACTATTACATTGAGCGGGCCAAAGGCGGCGCCGGCCTGATCGTTACGGGCCTTGTTCCCATTGTGCCCAATCCCCTCTTCTACATTTTAGCGGATCCCAAGTCATACATAGAAAAGACAAAATATTTAACCGACGGCATCCACAAATATGGCGCCAAGGTCTTTATCCAGTTGACGGCTCTTAGCGGCCGGGCAGGCCACATCAAAGAATTGCCCTCCCCCGCCCCTTCGGAAATGCCCAACGTTTGGGACCCTACAGAGACCAGTCCGGCCATCACAAAAGAAGAGATCAAGCAATACATCGAAAATTTTGCGGAAGGGGCCTACCTGGTGCAGCAGGCCGGCGGCGACGGCGTAGAAATCCACGCCGTTCATGAGGGCTATTTGCTGGATCAATTTGTGATTGCCTGCATGAACGGCCGTACTGACGAATACGGCGGCTCTCTGGAAAACCGGCTGCGGCTTCCTATTGAAATTGTCCAGGCTATCAAAGCGAAATGCGGCGAGGATTTTCCCGTTGCCCTCCGCTATAGCGTGCGCAGCTACATGAAAGCCTTTAACCGGGGCGCCCTGCCCGGCGAAGAGTTCAAAGAGTTTGGCCGGGATTTGGAGGAAAGCCGCATCATTGCCAAAAAACTGGTGGAAGCCGGCTACGACGCACTAAATTGTGACAACGGTTCCTACGACTCCTGGTTCTGGGCTCATCCCCCTATGTATATGCCGAAGGCTCATAACCTGGATGATGTTGCCGAAATCAAAAAAGTGGTGGATGTCCCTGTAATCTGCGCCGGCCGCTTCGACGAGCCGGAGGTGGCGGAAAAAGCCATCGCCGAAGGCCGGATCGATATGATGGGCATGGGGCGGCCTTTGCTGGCCGATCCGGAGCTGGCCAACAAGTTTGCGGCAGGAGAGCTGGCGGAGGTCAGGCCCTGTATCAGTTGTCATCAGGGCTGCCTGGGCCGTATATTCCAATTCAAAGATATCAGCTGTGCCGTCAATCCTGCCTGCGGACGGGAAGAGAGTTATAGACTGAAGCCGGCGGCAAAACCGAAAAAGGTCTTAGTTATTGGCGGCGGTATCGGCGGTATGGAAGCAGCCAGGGTTTGCGCTCTCAGGGGACATCATGTGGAGCTCTGCGAGAAGACAGGCGAGCTGGGCGGTGTTTTCGTGGCCGCAGCCATCCCGGATTTTAAAGAAGACGACAAGCGCCTGCTGGCCTGGTATAAAAAACAAATGGCTGACCTGAACATCAATATTCGTCTCAATACCACCGTTACCCCGGACATGGTGAAAGCCGGAGAATATGACGAGGTCTTTGTGGCCACCGGAGCCAAAGAGCGGCGTTTGGATATTCCCGGCATGGACTCGCCTAATGTCACTTACGCCATCGATACTCTCCGCCGCAAGGAAATCCCGGGCGACAATATACTGGTTATCGGCGGCGGCCTTACCGGCTGCGAAATAGCCTACGACCTGGCCAAGAAGGGTAAAAACGTCACTATAATTGAAATGACGGAAACCATACTCAACGCTTTTGGCCTGTCCGCAGCCAATTACAATATGCTGATGGAGCTCATCGATTATTACAAAATCAAAGTATACAAAAACACGGTGTTGGAAAAGTACGAGGATGGATACGCTCATATTCTGGAAACCATTAAAAATTACCCCAATATAGCCAACCGCGCCTACCACATGTTTGCGCTCGGCCCTCAGGGTATGCCGAAGCGCCTCAAGCTGCCTATCGACCATGTTGTTGTTTCCGTCGGCTATTTGAGTGATGATACGCTCTTTAATGCCATCGGCCAAGACCACGTTTATCTGATCGGCGACGCCAAAAAGCCTACAAATATTATGGACGCCATCTGGGCGGCGTATGAAACCGCCATGACGGTTTAACAATTATTTATATTTATTTTTCTCACCCAGCCAGGCAGAAACCTCTTTTAAAAAAAGAAGGGGAAGGCCGCCGGTATGAAAGAAAATTACGGTTTCATCTTCCCGGAAAGCTCCTTTAGCCAGTAAATCCAAATAACCGGCCATAGCTTTTCCCGTATATACAGGATCAAGCAGAATGCCTTCCGTTTCGGCAAATAAACGGATGGCATTTTTGCCTGTTTCCGTCATTATCCCGTAACCGGCGCCAATATACTCTCCATACAGATTAATTTCTTCTTGTTCTATACGATAGGGATAGCCCAGAGCCGCTGCATCATGATTAAACTCTTCAGCAATCATTGCTCTGCCTTCTTCTGCGGAACGAGATATAGCCATACCATGAAATCGCCCTGTCATTTCGCAAATCCGGCCCCCTAATAAGACCCCTCCAAATGTACTGCCGGAAGCAACAGGAACAAGTATATGATCGGCATGGATCTGCTGTTCCTTCAACTGTTGTTTCAACTCCACCATAGCCTGGCAATAACTGGCGGTTCCTTGCAGCGAGCGACCGGCCCGCGGAATCAGATAGGGGATTTTTCCTGCCTGGCGCAACTCATCCATAACTTGCACAATTTTTGCATCTCCTGCCCGAAGCTGTTCCTTGGCCAGCTTTTCCGGAGCAACACCGTAGTCCACATCGGCAAATACCTGTTTGGCGCCGAAAAGCTCCTGGAGAATCCGGTTGCCTTCATAATATCCGCAATCAGCTTCTGTCATCACCAAAATGCAATGCAGGCCCAGTTTAGCACAGGCAGCTGCCGTCAACCTGCCGTGATTCGTTTGCACCACCCCGGAAGTAACAATAGTATCTGCTCCTCGAGCCAAGGCATCCCCCAGTAAATATTCCAGCTTGCGCAGCTTATTGCCGCCTAAACCCAGTCCCGTCTGGTCATCCCTTTTTAAAAATAGCCGGGGGCCCCCAATGATCTTTCGGACCTGTTTCATTTCCTCTAAAGGAGTAGGCAAATAAGCAAGCCTTACCTTTGGCAATGCTTCAAAACCCATATTCCGGCTCCTTCCTCCCAAATTTTCGATCCCGCAAATACTTTAATCCGGCTTCGGTCAGACTGGTACCCCGGCCGACCGCCGATTCCACCATGTTTAAAGCCTGCAATTCCTTAAGAATCTGTTTGACCCGGTAAGCCGTATACTCCCTGCCGCATTGCCGGCAGTACGCCTGTAACTGTGGCTGGCTGATCAGTCTGCCCTCCAAAGCCAGATTGCCCAGGGCCTCCAGCATAAAATAGCCCTCGCGGCTGACTGTCCGTTTTTCGATACCGGGGGCTGAGGGCCCAACTCCTATTGTCATCAGCTCCCATGTTTGTTTTTGGTTGTTTAACAAGCTCTCCCCCAAAAGCCCCTGGCTCTGCCTCAGCATATAGTCCCTGATTTTATCCGTCAAAAAAGGCTTTTTCCCATGGATAATATGGTTAGTCAAATACTCACAGAGATTTTGCAGCTCCCTTACGTTTCCGGGCCATTCATAATTTTGCAGCAATTCATTTACTTCCTGATTGATATTAATCATGACATAATTATGGCGATCCAAATGCTTTTTTAAAAAGGAATGGAAAAGCAAAGCTATATCAGCTTTACGTTGTCTTAAAGCAGGGATATGCACAAAAAGTACGTTCAGCCGGTAATATAAATCGCTGCGAAAACGTTTTTCTTTGATGAGAGCCGGCAAATCCTGATTGGTAGCCGCTATGATCCTGATATTGACATAAATCGGCTGTCTGCCGGCTACCCGGAGAATTGTTTTCTCCTGAATGACTCGCAGCAGTTTTTGTTGAATTGATAACGGTGCATCGCCAATTTCATCTAAAAACAAGGTGCCGTTGTGAGCCAGTTCGATAAGGCCGGTCTTGCCGTGGCGGGAAGCACCGGTAAAGGCCCCCTCCTCATAGCCAAAAAGCTCGCTTTCAAGCAAGGATTCACTGATGGCGCCGCAATTAAAAGCTACGAAAGGCCCTTGGCAAAAAGGGGAGGCATTATGAATAGCTTGGGCCATAATTTCTTTGCCTGTACCGCTTTCGCCGGTTATCAAAATATTGGATAGGCTATTGGCCATTTGGCGGGCGCTTTCCACTACCTGCTGCATATTCTTATCGATGTATAAGATATCCTGAAAAGTCTGATTAGCACTGTGACCCTGGGTCTTTTGATATGTACAGTAATTTACATCAATTTTACGAATTAAGGCTATATCCTTAAGGAGCAAAAGCCAAACCTTACTATTGCCGTCATAAATTTTGCGAATTTCCACTTGCAGTTCCCGGTTTTGCTGCCGCAGAAAGAACACTTCATTTTCTTTCCCCTTGACTGCTTCGGTAAACCAATCCGGTAAAGGCTCTTTTAAAGGATCCTTTTGCAAGACCCGTCGTATCATGTCATTACAAAAGGCAACCCTGAAGTTTGAATCGGAGCCTTCTCCTTTATCCTCCAGGATCAAAACACCGTCGTCAAAGCCCTCCACTACTGCCGCCAGCTGAGCCTGTAAAGCGCTATTCTTATGTCTTTCCCCATTCAGGTTCATGATGGTTTGCACACTGGTTTTTACATAACGGCTGGTAATCAGCTCATCCACAATGATCTGCCCCGTAAAAAAATGCAATATCTCTGCTACCGTTAGCAAATTAATCTGACGGGTGCCAATATCATAGACAAAAGGAATCCGCTCTAAGACAGGATCAGATTCTCCTATCGTAATGGCATACTGAAATTGCCGGCGCAGAGGTTCTTCGGGATTATAGGGAAAAAAGCGATACTGGTCGATACCGAAGGTGATAAGCTCCGTGACTACCTCCTGGGCATTTTCATAAATATTATTGACCACCAAAACATCGTTGCCTTCCGGTATCTCCATTAATAAATGAATATAAGATAAGTCCAAATTTCGCTTGGCTACAAGATAAGGACAATCAGGGGCCAGTAAAGACCGGGCCTGAGGTTCAATAAAACTGCTGGTAATCAACACAAGATCATCCCGGTAGCCGCCGCCGGGGGGCATGTCTGCGTAGCAGTAAGAAGCAATACTAACCTGGCCGCCGATTAAATCGGTAAGCTGCTTGAATACATCCTCTTTAGCTGCTGCACTGATAGATATAGTGGTGATGGAACCTAGCACAAAATCCCCTCCGGTATATTGTTCTAAAGCTTGATAAAGCCTGGAGCGGATCGGCCCCAGGCTCTGTTCAGCCGCATTAGACTGCCCGAAAGCCCAGATAAGACTGGCGCACATGATCACTGGATAACAGGTTTTGGGGCGTATCTTCCATGGCAATGGTGCCAGTTTCGATTACATAGGCTCTATGCGCGACTTTCAGGGCTTTAAAGGCATTTTGTTCTGATAAAAGGATACCTACTCCGGTAGCGTTGACCTCAGGAATCTTCGCAAAAAGCTGCTCCGTCAAAAGGGGCGATAAGCCCAGGGAGGGTTCATCAAGCAACAGCAGTTTAGGGCGGCACATCAAGGCTCTGGCAATGGCCAGCATCTGTTGCTCACCGCCGGATAAGGTACCGGCATATTGGGTATATCTGATTTTCAGTACCGGGAACATAGCATACATGTTCTCTTCATCCCTGGCAATCTCCGCCTTATCCTTGCGCAGATAAGCTCCCATCCGCAAGTTTTCCCGGACGGTAAGATTAGGAAAAAGCCGCCGCCGTTCCGGCGACAAGCCCATACCCATTTTGGCCGCCACATTAGGTTTGGCCGGTACTTCCTTGCCTTCAAAAATTACTTTTCCCGAAGTGGGTTTCAGACAGCCAAAGATAGTCCAGATCAGCGTCGTCTTACCGGCGCCGTTGGCGCCCACTAAAGATACGATTTCTCCGGGCTTGACTTCCAAGGACACACTATCTAAAGCCCTGATCTTGCCGTAATGAACGGTGAGGTTTTGTATCTCAAGCATTTTTATAATCCTCCCCCAAATAAGCTTTCAGCACCTCTTCATTGTTTTGCAGCTCTTCAGGAGTGCCTTCGGCCAATTTTGTACCAAAATTCAGCACGACGATCCTCGGGCAAATAGACATGATCAAATCCATTCTATGCTCAATCAAGACAATCATTAACGCAAATTCCCGGTGCACCATGCAGATTAATTCTTTTAAATCCACAATTTCCTCCGGGTTCATACCGGCAGCAGGCTCATCCAAAAGAATAAGCTTCGGTTTTAAAGCTAAGGCTCTGGCAATTTCCAACCGCCTGGATAAGCCATAGGGCAAAGATCCTGCCACCCGCTTGGCATGGTCCTGCAAACCCACCAACTCCAAATAGGTCATGGCCTCTTTGATGATCTCTTTGTTTTGCCGGCCTACCAAAGGCAGACCCAGGACAGCGCTGGGCAATTGATAATGAAGTTTATTATGAAAAGCAATCTTAACATTATCCAAAACCGTCAGCTTATTGAAAAGCCGGATGTTCTGAAAGGTTCTGGCAATACCCTTTTCTACCACATGGTGAGGCGCCATACCCCCAATGTTTTCTCCATCAAAACTGATGGTCCCCCCATCGGGTTTATATACCCCGGTAATCAGGTTAAACATGGTGGTCTTTCCCGCCCCGTTAGGACCGATCAGACCCAGAATCTCCCCGGGATGCGCTTTCATCGAAAAGCCGGAAACTGCCTTAATACCTCCAAAGGTCTTTGTTACATTATTTAGTTCCAGCACCCTTAGCTCCCCTCCTTCTTCAAACGGCGAAAGAGACCTTTGCCCAGCTCCGTAAGTTCATGATAGCCCATGAGGCCTGAAGGGCGGAAAACCATAATCAGAATCAACACCAGGCCATAGATGACTAAGCGCCACATATTAGCAATGCGCAGCATTTCCGGTAAAGCAATAAAGAAGATCGCCATGATCACCGGCCCGGAAATACTGCCGATACCCCCGGCAACCACAGCAGCCACCAATTGGGTGGATTGTACCTGCGTAAACATAACCGGCTGAATATACATGAGAAAATGGGCCAGCAAGGCGCCGCCGACGCCGCAAAAAAAGGCGCTGCCGGCCAAAGACAGCATTTTGGTGGCGAATAAATTGATACCCATCATCTCAGCCGCAATCGGATCTTCTCGCACAGCAATGGCCCGCCAGCCATACCGGGAAACAATAAAACTCCGGGCCAGCCAGCAGCAAACAGCCAAAACCAGAATGACTACCGGCAGAGTGCTATATTTTTCTATACCTGCTAAACCTCTGGCCCCCTGAGTAATGTTTAAGTTTTCTAAAACCACCCGGACTGCCTCGCCAAAGCCCATGATGGCGATAACGAAATAATCGCTGCGCAGCTTGGCCTTGAGGGTAGGCACACCGATAATAAAAGAAACCACGACTGATCCTAAACCGCCCAAAATCAAGGCCAAGATAAAAGGCACATGATAATAGAAGGTCAATATAGCGGAAACATATGCTCCGATACCGATAAAAGCGGCATGACCCAGGGAAAACTGACCGGTAAAGCCGGTAAATAAAGCCAGACCAAGAACAGATACAGCCTGGATGCAGCCCAGAGTTAAAACGCTGTTAATATAGCCCATATCCCTTTCTCCTCTCCTTGGTCATAGTTTTTCATCCAGGGTTTTGCCAAACAAGCCGGAAGGTAAAACCAGCAGCAGGATGATCAGCATAGAGAAACTGAACACATCCCGCAAAGTGGTGGAAATATAGGCGGAGACAAAGCTTTCCACCAAACCCAGGATTAGCCCCCCCACGATGGCTCCCGGCAAACTGCCGATACCGCCAATAACTGCCGCTATATAGGCTTTATTAGTGATCACTCCCATGGTGGGATAGACGAGATACTTCACTCCCAAAAACACTCCGGCAATACCGGCGAAACCGCCGGCCAGGGCAAAAACCACCATCAGCAAACCGTCAATATTAACCCCTAGAGTAGAGGCCACCAGCATATCCCGGGAGGCTGCCCGTATGGCGGTGCCCATCATGGTTTTATTGAGGAATAGAGTCAGTAAAATGATGAAAAAGGTGGAGATGGACAAGGCCACAATATCTAAAAGGCCCACATAGGCGCCGCCGATGGAAATAGAACCGGTAAAAAAGCTGGGATAAGAATAGAAGTGGGAGCCTACGGTAACGTAAACCATGTTTTCCAAAAACATAGCCGCGCCCATGGCGCTGATCATAAAATATAGAGGCACCGCTTTGCGCAGCCGCAAAGGACGATAGGCCAGTTTCTCATTTAATATGGAAATGACGGCTGTACCAATCATAGCTCCCAGCATGGAAGCACCAATGCCTAAGCCCAGACTGGAACAGAGATAATAGCCAAAATAGGCTCCCAGCATGATAATAACGCCATGGGCGAAATTACTGAAATTTAAAATACTGAATACCAGGGAATACCCCACCGCCATAAGAGCATAAACCCCGCCTATGGCCAAGCCGGTGACCAAGGTCTGCAGTAACATCAAACAGCCTCCTTTCCTCTTTCTGTCATAAACGAAGGCGGCGGAAGCGCCTCTTTAGCGCTCCGCCGCCAAAGAGCACTAGTTCACTGCCGGGGCAAACGTCATCACATATTTGAAGGCATTGTTCTCTATAGTCATAATGTAGGCCGCCCGATCTAAGGGATTATGAGTTGCCGGATCCACATTGAAGCTGTCCGTTGTTAAAACCTCCAAATCTTTCGTATTCTCCAGTTCTGTTGCTATCTTTTCACCATCTGTGCTGCCGGCCCGCTCAATAGAATCGGCCAGCCAAAGCATGGCGTCGTAGGCTAAAATAGCATTCCGCACCACATCGCCTTTGAAGGCGCTTTTGTTTTCCTCTACCCAGCCCTTGATCCGGGGATCATCAAAGCTGGCCAGATTGATAAAGTAAGCTCCTTCCACCGCTTCTTTTCCTAAAGACAAGATATCGGGGCTGGCCCAGTTATCCCCGCCCATGAAAATGGATTCAATTTTGATATCCCGAGCCTGCTTGCAGATCAAGGCCGCATCTTTTTGCGTAACCGGCAGGAAAAGCAATTCCGGGCTGGTCTCCTTGATTTTGCCTAAGGGAGCCCGGAAATCAAGTTCACCGGTACGATAGGCTTCCTTGCCGGTAATGGTGCCGCCGGCAGCGATAAAGGCTTCTTCAAAGTAAGTAGCCAGCCATTGGGAATAGTCGCTGCCCACATCATAGAGAATAGCGGCATTTTTGACGCCCAGCTCTTTAAAAGCGTATTGAGCCGTGGCCGTGCCCTGATAAGGGTCGATAAAGCAAACCCGGAAAACATATTTATTTAAGGCGCCGGTTTCTTTATTTATGGTGACATAGGGATTGGAAGATGTAGTTGAAATCATCGGGATCTTAGCGGCGGTGACAATGGGGGTAGCCGACATGGCTACGCCGCTTTGGGCTACGCCAATTATGGCATGGACTTTCTCCTGATCCACCAGGCGGCGTACTGCATTGACGGTTTCTGCCGGATCAGCCCGGGTATCGGCTTTAACCAGAACCACTTCCCGGCCCAGGATGCCGCCGGCTTCGTTAACCGCTTTTACTGCCAATTCTAATCCTGTAGCTTCGGATTGACCGAAAACGGAAGCATCGCCGGTCAAAGCAACAGCATGGCCGATTTTAATTGGTTCACCGCTAAAACTGGGCGCCGGATCGGAAGAAGCGGTTTGAGCGGAAGTGGCTGGCGATGTCGTTGCCCCTCCATTGCCGGCATTGCCGCATCCAATCAAAGAAATAAGAAAGAGCATCACTAAAAGCACTGCACCAAAACGTTTTATCATTTTCTTTCCTTCCTTTCCTTTTATGTTTTAATCTCAACTTGAAAACTTGCTCCCCATCACCTCCCCTGCGGGTTGACAACCCTGGCTTTATCATATTCACCTCGCAACACAGCGATTACATCCATAGCGGAGTACAGGGACATATTATCCATGCTGTTTTCAGCATTGGCTCCAATATGAGGTGTAGTGAGAAGATTAGGGCAGTCAAACAAAGGATCATCAGCTGCCGGCGGCTCCTGGCTAAAAACATCCAAAGCCGCTCCGGCAATAACACCCTCCTTTAAAGCGGCAATCAGCGCTTTATCGTCCACCAATGCACCACGGGCACAATTGATGAGGTAGGCTGTTTTTTTCATCAAGCAAAGGCGTTCCTGATTAATCACATGATGCATTTCCCCGGTATAAGGGCAATTCAGGGAAACAAAGTCGCCTTGCCTTAACCCTGCTTCCAGGCTATCCACTTTTGTTATGCCTTCCTTTTCCAGCTCCTCCCGGGAGACATAGGGATCGTAGCCCAAAATATTCATGCCAAAGCCCAGCCGGCCAATCCTGGCCAAGCGCCTGCCGATAGCACCCATACCTATGATAAACAAAGTTGTTCCTTCCAAATTCCGGCCGATCAATCTATTGCGGGAGGCATAATCCCGGTCCAACCGGAGAGCGATATCGGCCTCGGCTATTTTCCGGCTAAGCATCAGCATAAAACCGGCAACTGTCTCCGCCACCGACTGGGCATTGGCTCCGGGGGTATTTACGACAAAAATCCCTCTTTTGGTGGCCTCGGCTACGTCGATATGATCCGTTCCTACCCCATGGGATGCCACGGCTTTCAGCTTGGGAGCCTGAGAAAAAACACGCTGATCAATTTTCGTATTTCTGCTGATGATTGCATCGCAGTCTCCGGCTAAGCCGGCAACCGTTTCCGGGTCCGGATTTGGCGATATAAGGACTTCTGCTTCCCTTTCCAGATAAGCCATGCCGATGGGCCGTATGGGCTCTGTCAATAAAACTTTGATTTTTTTCTCCATGGATGCATCCTCCCTATTTTCCGGGTTGATTTTGACTGACATTTACCATCTCGTTAAAAAACTGTCACCAGATTACCTTCGCTATCAAATTCCAGAGGAAAGGGTTCAGACAAGATTTCTATTTGGTCCGGATAAGGACATTTAGCCAATAAAGCCGGGGAAACTAAAATCTCCTCAATTTCCAGGCTGTTCTTAATTAAAATAAATTCCGGGTTTTCCCGGTCAATATTCCAGCAGCTGCCAATCAACGCTTGAAATACGCTTAAATCATTATCCAGAATAATCGGTATTTTATAGTCAAAAGGGTTTCCTGTCGTTAGAAAGTTGGCATAAGTGGCTGCCATATCCAGCTTTTCATAGAGCCGGCGGCAAACAATGTCTGCTTTACCCATGCCGACAGCCGAGCCATAGGTTTCCTCAGACAGATCCAAGATGCCCACTCGTTTAGCCTCTAAGCCTCCTTCAACAAACTGGCTGCTGAATCTGCCTACTACATTGGGATCCATACCGTCGCCGCTAAAATTCTTGCCGATTTGTCGAACCACCAGAATATCGCAGCTGTCAAAATAAATTCTGCCCATCCTGGCTTTTGCTGCTTGTAGAAGCAACGGTTCTCTTTCCTCAATCTCGCATGCAGGCAAAATCTCGATTTGGCAAGTGCGCTCATAAGCATTCTCCAAAAGAGCCACACCCATGAGAATAGGGGCTTTCCTAAGAATTTCTCCGCCGATTAAAGGCAGGCGCCGGGCCATGGCCGCAAAACCTTCGGTATGACAAAGGGCAGCCCCCCTTTGCTTGCCCAGGCCGACAGCCAGCATTTTCATCAGTCCGCTTTCATAAGATCCGCGAAAATTGGTATGCGCCTTAATCCTGTTCACCACAATGATGCCTTGGCAAGCAGCGGCAAAGCTGCCGAAATAAACGGGAATTCCTTCAATCGTACCGATTTGCAGGGTATCCATGGAGCTATGGATCGGGCAGCCCATGGTTTCTTCTGTAATTCCATAACCCGCTAATATTGCCTCTTGCCCTTGTGCCGTAGCGCCTCCATGGCTGCCCATAGCCGGAATAATCACAGGAACCGCCCCTTTTTCTTTTACGGCTTCCACCAGGGTTTTCGTAACGAGAACAATATTGGCTATTCCCCGGCTGCCGGCAGTAATGCCGATAGTCTGACCGGGTTCCACTTTTTCCAGCAAAGCCTGCCGGTCAATGTCGGTTCGAATCTTCTGAATTATTTCTTGATCCGTTAAATAATCCTGTTGAAATTTCTGTCGAATTTTTACCAAATAAGGAATCTTTTCTGCCTTGATTAATTGAGAAATCGGAGACACTTCTTTCCCCCCTTGCACCATCCCGGAACAATAAATCCTTGCTCTATCGGTTTTCTTTTTGCTGCCAGCTCCAGAGAGGATTTTGCACGGTAAATTTACCGCCGCTGATTTCAATATTGGCGCCTGTAATATATGAGGCCCCTTCCCCGGAGAGAAAAACCGCTATTTTTGTTAAATCCGTCACCTCCCCCAGCCTGCCTGCAGCAATGGCGCTAACCAGCTCATCATGCCGCGTCTTTATTCCTTCGGCGGTCATTTCCGTCTTAATATAGCCGGGAATAATCGATAGAACTCTGATGCCATAGGGCGCCATTTCGCCGGCAAGGGACTTGGTCAAACTGTTGACAGCCGCTTTGGCGCAGGAATAAACAGACCGGCCTGCAGTGGGTATCTGAGAGGCAAAAGAGGATATATTGATAATAACGCCTCCTCCTTTCTGCATTTGTCTGGCCGCTGCCTGGCATCCAAAGAAAACGGCTTTGAGGTCAATGGCCATCATTTCATCCCAGAGCTCCTCGGTAATATCCTGCCAACTGATCAAACCGGGCGTATCGATAGCGGCGTTATTGATCCAGACATCTATGGCGCCCAGCCTGGCCCTGATATTTTGGGCAAAGCTTTCTATTTCCTTGATGTTGGCCATGTCTGCGACCTGATAATATACCGCTGCACCCAGCGCCTTGATTTCTTCTGCTAAAAGCTGCAGTTTTTCTACCCTTCTGCCGCAGACCGCCAAATTCGCTCCGGCGGCAGCATATTCTAAGGCCATTGCTTTACCAATACCGGAGCCGCCGCCGGTGATGGCTACCACCTTTCCATTCATCTCATTGCTCAAATATCCGACCTCCTTACCATCAAATCTTTGATGAAACCACAGCGACGGATTAACCTTGCAACTGCATTAATTGCAAATTTTGTGCCAGCGACTTTAAGAGCAAGAAAAAAACTTGCCTCCTCCCGCTAACCATTATCCGGCAAAGAAAAAAGCCCCGATTATTTAATCGGAGCTTTTCCCTTCCTGCGTAAATCAAGCGAATTCATCTGATAAATCCGCTATATTGATGATAAATTCGAGTGGAATTGAAGCTATTTTACTCGATCCCTTCCATCTGGCTCAGGCAATTGCCGCCCAAAACCATCGGCAGAACATTTTCTTCATAAGCCACCCGAGCTTCCAGCACGGCCATGCCGGGATCAGCCAGGAAATCAGCCAGGGCTTTGCTCAAGTCTTCTTCCCGGGAGACCAGATAATGGCTGCCGCCATAGGCTTTCACCAAGCAGCCAAAATCCGGATTATCCGTAAACTGAACGGCGGCGTACCGCTGCCCGCAATAGAAGTCCTGCAGCTGCTTGACCATGCCCAGGTAAGAATTGTTCAACAAAAGAATCTTAATGGGCAGCTTCTGCTCTTTAGCGGTGCCCAGCTCGGGCAGGCCCATCTGGAAGCTGCCGTCACCGGTGACGGCCACTACCAAATCATTGGGACAAGCCATTTGAGCGCCGATAGCGGCAGGAATGCCATAGCCCATGGCTCCCAGACCGCCGGAGGAAATGAAGCCCCGAGGCCGCCGGTGAGGCAACCGCTGGGCTGACCAAAGCTGGTGCTGACCCACATCGGTGGTCACAATAGCCTGGGCCGGCAAGACCTTAGCCAAGGACTCCATAACGGTGATGGGCGACAGCCCCTCGGCCCGGCAAGAAGGCGCCTTCATCGCTTTAAGCTGAGCTATCTCCGCCAGCCATTCCTGATGCTGCACCGGTTCCAGCTTCTCTAAAATCTGGTTGAGAACGATTTTCAGATCGCCCACCAGCGGAATGTCCACCCGGACGTTTTTGCCGATTTCCGCCGGATCCACATCGATATGAACGATTTTGGCATTGGGAGCAAAACCCTCCACATCGCAGCTTAAGCGGTCGCTGAACCGGGTACCCAAGCCGATGAGCAAATCAGCCCTCTGAATAGCCAGGTTGGCGGCGGGTAAGCCATGGACTCCCGCTAAACCTAAGGCCAGAGGATGATCGAGAGAAATACTGCTCAAGCCCATCAGCGTATTGGCTACCGGCGTCTGCTGGCTTTCCGCCAGCTGCCGCAGCTCATCCCAGCTTCCCGAACCCAGGATACCGCCGCCGGCCAGGATCAGCGGCCTTTTGGCTTCCGCCAAAAGCCGGATCACCTGCTTGATTTGGCCCGTATGGCCTTTCAGGTTAGGCTTATAGCCCCGCAGGTCTATGGAAGCCACTTCTTTGATTTTCGAGGTGGCCTTAGCCACATCCCGGGGAAAATCCAACACTACCGGCCCTGGCCGGCCTGCGGAGGCAACGTAAAAAGCCTCCTTCACGGTCTGGGCCACAGCATTGACATCTTTAATCAGATAGTTATGCTTGGTAATGGGATCGGTGATGCCGGTGACGTCCACTTCCTGAAAGGCGTCTGTCCCCACCATGCTGGTGGCCACTTGGCCGGTGATCGCTATCAGCGGGATCGAGTCCATGCTGGCGGCGGCGATGCCGGTGACTAAGTTCGTAGCACCGGGACCGGAGGTTACCAGGCAGACGCCGGGCTTACCGGTTATTCTGGCATAGCCGCTTGCTTCATGGGCCGCTCCCTGCTCATGGCGCACCAATACCGTCCTGATAGAAGACTTTCTCAGATAGTCCAATATCTCTAAATTGGCGCCGCCGGGGTAGCTAAACACCATTTCTACATTTTCTCTTTCCAATGCTTTTACCAAAATTTCTGCTCCGGTATGCACACCATCACCTGTCCTTATATCCATATATCCGTGAGGCTGGCCGGCTGATTAAGCCAACCCCTTTTTATTTTTCAGCCAAGGCATATGAGCACGCAGCTCTTTGCCGACCTGCTCGATCTGATGTTCTTCGCCCATGCGGCGTAAGCTGTTGAGCCTGGGCCGGCCGGCCTGGTTTTCCAGAATCCATTCTTTGGCGAAGGTGCCGTCCTGAATGTCCCTCAGCACGCCTTTCAGCTCTTTCTTTACCGCATCGTTGATCAGCCTGGGGCCGGTAATCAAATCGCCAAACTCAGCGGTGTCGCTGATGGAATAGCGCATACCGGAAATACCGTGCTCATAAATCAGATCGGCAATCAGCTTTACCTCATGGAGGCACTCAAAATAAGCGCTTTCCGGCTGATAACCGGCTTCTACCAGCGTCTCGAAAGCCGCAGTGATTAAAGCGGTCATGCCGCCGCAGAGAATAGTCTGTTCGCCAAAGAGATCTGTTTCTGTCTCTTCCTTGAAGGTGGTCATCAGAACGCCGGCTTTCGTGGAGCCGATGCCTTTGGCATAAGCCAGACCGATCTGCAGAGCCTTGCCGGAGGGATCCTGATACACTGCCACTAAAGCAGGCATGCCGACGCCTTCCACATAAACCCGGCGCAGCATATGGCCGGGGCCTTTGGGGGCAACCATGACGACGTTGACGTTTTCCGGAGCAATGATCTGTTTGAAATGAATGGAAAATCCGTGAGAAAACATTATGGTATCGCCGTCTTCCAGGTTGGGGGCGATTTCTCTTTCGTAGATCTCCTTCTGCTTCTCGTCAGGAGTCAGTATCTGAATAACTTGGGCTTTTTTGGCTGCTTCGGCAGGCTCATAAACTTCAAAACCATCGGCTTTAGCCACTTCCCAGCGCTTGCTGTCCCGGCGCAGGCCGACGATAACTTTTAAACCGCTGTCCTTCAGGTTCTGGGCCTGGGCATGACCCTGGCTGCCGTAACCGATTACCGCTACCGTCTTACTCTCCAAATAACTGAGATCTGCATCCTGATCATAAAACATTTTTACCATTTTTCCATACTTCCTTTCTTACTCTAGCTGTTTATTGTTTTGTTATATAACCTTATTGTTTATTTGCCTTTATTCCGCTCTCCCCGAATCATGGCTACTTTGCCGGTGCGAACCAGCTCCATAATGCCGAAGGGCCTCAGTGAACGGATGATCGCCTGCATTTTCGTTTCATCACCGGTCGCTTCCACAATCAGCGATTTACGGCCGATATCCACGACGCGGCAACGGAAAACCTCCGTAATCTGCAGCACCTCCTGACGGGTGCTTTGATCAGCCGACACCCGGATCAGACAAAGCTGCCGCTCCACCGTCTCCTCGTGGGTGATATCGTTAACTTTAATGATATCAACCTGTTTATTCAGCTGCTTGCCTACCTGTTCCAGAACCCGGTTGTCGCCTTCCACCACAATGGTCATTCGTGAAGTGGAGCTATCCTCCGTCTCACTGACCACCAGGCTTTCGATATTGAAGCCCCGGCGGGAAAACAGGCCCGCCACTTTTGACAATACACCCGGACTATTTTCGACTAAAACTGCGAAGGTGTGTCTCACCCTGCCACCTCCCTAACATATCTTGCGGCTTGCCCCCCGGCAATACGAAAGGCAAAACCAGTTCTTCTCCATCAACCCGGAAATCGGCAATTACAGGACCTTTTGTCTTCAATACAAACTCCATGACCTGACTCAGCTCTTCCCGCTTGGCCGCCGTGACAGCAGGTATATCGTAGGCCGCCGCCAGCTTTGCAAAATCCGGCAAGGCCGGCAGGTCTGAAGCTACGTAATGTTTTTTGAAAATAACATTCTGCCACTGATGGATCATACCCAGAGTGCTATTATTCAAAATGATGATTTTTACCGGCAAATTATGCTCACGAATGGTGGCCAGCTCTTGCAGGGTCATTTGGAAACCGCCGTCTCCCACAAAAAGCAGCACATCTTCTTCGGGCCGGCCAAAGGCCGCTCCCATGGCTGCCGGCAATCCAAAGCCCATGGCCCCCAGGCCTCCCGAAGTCAGGAAATTACGGCAGCGCCCGATGGGATAATACTGAGCCACAAACATCTGATGCTGGCCTACGTCCGTAACCACAACCGCCTGGCTGCCGGCCTGGCGGGCCGCCTCCAGGATAACCTCCTGAGGCTTCAGCAAGCCGTCGAAGGTGGTGGGCAAAGGGTAATCCTGCTGCCATTGGCTGATCTGCTGATGCCATTTGGCAATATCGCCGTTTTTCTTGAAATTGCCCTCATCCAGCAGCCGCTGTAAAAATATGCGGGCGTCTAACTGCAAATAGTAATTGGCGTCCACGTTTTTTTGGAGCTCGGCGGCGTCCACATCCACATGGATGATGCAAGCCTCCTCTAAAAACTGCCGGCGGTTGCCGGTGATCCGGTCACTGAGCCGGGTACCCAAACAAAGCAGGAGATCGCAGCTGCTCAAAGCCAGATTGGCCGCCGCTACGCCATGCATCCCCACCATGCCTAAGGCCAAAGGCTGATCGGCCGGGTAGGCGCTTTTGCCCATTAGGGTATTGACCACAGGAATCCCTGTTTCCTCTACCAGCTTGATCAGCAGACCGCAGGCCCCGGCAGTAACGAGACCGCCGCCGGCCAGGATCAAAGGCTGCTTGGCTTTGCGTAAAGCCTCCATGATCTCAGGCATCAGCTCCTCTGTCCGGTCGGCTTTCTTCACCTTCCGGGTGTGCAGAGTCTGACGGCTATCGGTCATTTCACCCTCAGCCAGGAAGAGGTTTTTTGGTACGTCAATGAGTACCGGCCCCGGCCGGCCGCTGGTAGCCACCTGCCAGGCTTCATCCAAAACCTCCGGCAAAGTCTCCAGGCTTTCCAGCAGGTAACTGTGTTTCGTCACCGGGGTGACGATTCCCGTAATATCGGCTTCCTGAAAAGAGTCCTTGCCGATGTCGTTGAGGTTGACCTGGCCGGTAATGGCCAAAAGCGGAATGGAATCCAGGTAAGCATCGGCAATGCCGGTGACCAGGTTCGTCGCCCCCGGCCCGGAGGTAGCCAGACAGACACCAGGCTTGCCGGTAGCTCTGGCATAGCCGCAAGCCGCATGGGCCGCCGCCTGCTCGTGACGCACCAGCACATGCTTAAGCTGGGATTTGCCCAGGTATTCATAAAAGTTGAGAATCTGGCCGCCGGGATAACCGAAGACCATTTCCACCTCTTTTTTTAACAGAAAATCAATGATGTATTGCGCACCGTTTTTCATGATGGCTGCATTCCTTATAACATATATTTGAACAGATTTACCGGGTTTTACGGGCTGTCTGTTCAGGCTTGGCCCGGTTTCTTGAATACCGCTCCTTGAGCGGCAGAGGTCACTTGAGCGGCGTAGCGGGCCAGATAACCGGTAACGCCCCGGTTGGGCGGTCCGGCCCAGACTTGACGGCGTTTTTCGATTTCCGCCTCATCCACCAAAAGCTCCAGCTGCCGGGCGGGAATGTTGATGCTAATAATATCGCCGTCCTCCACCAGGCCGATCAGGCCGCCGGCGGCCGCCTCGGGGGAAATATGGCCGATGGATGCTCCCCGGGTAGCGCCGGAAAAGCGGCCGTCGGTGATTAAGGCTACGGAAGATCCTAAGCCCTGGCCCATAATGGTAGCCGTAGGCGTCAGCATTTCCTGCATGCCCGGGCCGCCCTTGGGGCCCTCATAACGGATGACCACGACGTCGCCGGATTTGATTTTGCCGGCCATAATGGCGGCGGTGCCTTCTTCCTCGCTATTGAATACTCTGGCGGGGCCCTTATGCACCATCATCTCAGGCAATACCGCTCCCTGCTTCACCACGGCTCCGTCGGGAGCCAGATTGCCTCTGAGGACGGCGATGCCCCCCTCGGGCCGGTAAGGCTTGGCGTAGGGCCGGATGATCTCACCGTCAGCCCCCTGATAGCGGTCTAAAATCGTAGCCAGACAGTCGGCTCCTACGGCTTTAACGCTGCCGTCGATGAGTCCCTGATCAAATAATTCCTTCATCACTGCCATGATGCCGCCCTTTTTGGCCAAATCCTCAATAAAGGTAGGCCCGGCCGGATTCAGCACACAAAGCTGAGGCGTGCTATGGCTGATTTCATCAATCATAGCCAGATCCACCGGCACACCGGCTTCATGAGCAATAGCCGGCAGGTGCAAAGCCGTATTGGAGGAACAGCCTAAAGCCATCTCCATCCGCAGAGCATTTTTAAATGCGGCGGGCACCAGAATATCGCTGGGACGCCGGTTTTCTTTCAGTATATCCATGACCCGCTCGCCGGCCGTCTTAGCCAGACGCTTTCTGGCGCCGCTGATAGCGGGAATGGTGCCGTTGCCCGGCAAGCCCATGCCTAAAGCTTCCGTCAGACAATTCATGGAATTGGCCGTATACATGCCGGAGCAGGAGCCGCAGCCGGGACAGGCCTTTTCTTCCACCTCGCATAAGGCTTCGTCCGTCAGCTTGCCAATGCTGTGCTGGCCTACGGCCTCAAAGACCTCATTCAAGCCCAGCCTGGTGCCGTCCGACAGCTGGCCTGCCATCATGGGGCCGCCGCTGACAAAGACGCAAGGCAGGTTGAGCCGGCAAGCAGCCATCAGCATGCCCGGCACTACTTTATCACAGTTAGGAATAAAGACCAGCGCATCCATGGGATGGGCGCTGATCATCACTTCAATGGAATCGGCAATCAGCTCCCGGCTGGCCAGGGAATACTTCATGCCCCTATGATTCATAGCAATACCGTCACAAACAGCAATGGTCTGAAACTCAAAGGGTACGCCGCCGGCGTTGCGGATGCCGGCCTTGACAGCGTCGCCAATATCCCTCAGATGCTGGTGGCCGGGCACGTAATCATTATGTGAATTGACTACGCCAATAAAAGGCCTGCCCATTTCCTGATCTGTAATGCCAAGAGCTCTCAGCAATGAACGGTGGGGCGCCTTGGCCGGCCCTTTCTTGATGGTATCGCTGCCCATACTTATTCCTCCTATTATATCTATATTTAATTAATATAAGCTTTTTGTACATAGCTTGTCAAATGTTTTTCTAAACATTTTGCAAATACTTTGTGAAGATTTTGCCAAATATTTTGCGAATGTTTCTCGTTTAGAGCATGAACAAATCATCTGCCAAAACATAAATTGGCCTTGTTCAGCATAGGCTGTTTTGGGTGATAGGATGATGAATTCAATTATATTAATGGAAAGCTTAATCGCGGGGGTCGCTACTTTGCTGGGGGCCGCTATGGTTTGCGGCTTTGGCCGGCCGCGGCTCAGGGTCCTGGCGGCCTTTATGGGTTTTGCCGCCGGCGTCATGGCCTGCGTGGTCGTTCTGGACCTGCTGCCTTATTCCTATAGCTTCGGCAGCCTGCTTTACACCTTCTGCGGTTTTTGGCTGGGCGTTCTGCTGATGGACACTTTAGAAAAACTGGTGGGCCATCTCACCAGAAAAAGGTTGGACCGCGAAGAAAAGGACAAAGGACTGAACCGCTATTTTCGCCTGGGCATTTTAGTGGCTATCGGCATTGCTCTCCATGATCTGCCGGAAGGTATGGCTATTGCCGCCGGCCATATTGCTCACAAAGAAACGGGGTTGCTGCTGGCTATCGCCATCGGCCTCCACAATATTCCCGAGGGTATCGCCAGCGCCACGCCTTTTGTGATAGCCGGCGTCAAACGCCGCTGGATTCTCCTGCTGATTCTGGTCATCAGCTTTTTCACGCCCTTAGGCGCCTGGATGGGCATTTTACTGATTTCACTGGGCGGCGGCCTGATCTCCCTCTTGCTGGCCTTAGCCGGCGGCGCTATGATCTCCCTGGTGACTCGTGATATGTTCCCGGAAGCCTGGAAGCTGAATCGTCTTTTTGCCGGCGGCGGTTTTCTGGCCGGCTGCGTTTTGCTGGCCCTGCTGACTTTTTATTTCCATCAATAATATAGCCGCAATGATAAGGCTATAATTAAGGCTATAAGGCTATAATAATAAGGCCGGGTATAATCCCCGATTACCGGGATACTCTATGAAATATGAATAGACAAGCTCAATCCTCACAAGCTGGAAAACGAAAAAATATTCTTATAGCCGGCTTGCCTACCGGCTTCATCAACGGCCTTCTGGGCAGCGGCGGCGGTTCCTACCTGGTGCCTCAGCTAACCCGCAGACTAAAGCTGGAGCAGCAAAAGGCCCATGCCACATCTCTCATTATTATTATGCCCACAACTCTCTTAAGTCTGGCAGTGTATCTTTTTAAACAACCCCTGCCCTGGAGCATGCTCCTCTATACCATCGCCGGCGGCTGTATAGGCGGCCTGGCCGGCGCCAAACTGCTGACGAAAGTGCCGGGCCTTTGGCTGGGCCTGGTTTTTGGTATCATCCTGCTGATTTCCGGCTGCCGTATGGCCTGGGCCGGTTTTTTCGGCTGAGGATTGCCGAAGGTGTTTGCAGGATGCAGCAGACTGTCGAGAGCTATGAAAAACTTTTTCACGTTTTTGGAGGCAGAGCATGATCGTTTTTATCGGCTCCATATTGGCCGGCGTTATTACCGGCATGGGAATGGGCGGCGGTATACTGCTGGTTCCCCTGCTGGTATTTTTTACAGACACCTCTCAATTGGGGGCCCAAGGCCTCTGTCTGGCTTTCTCCATTCCTACATCGGCCCTGGCGGCCTGGTCGTTGTACCGGCAAAAAAAGCTGGAGATAGCCTGCGCCAAAAAGCTGGTACCCTGGACACTCTGCGGCGCCTTGCCGGGAGCCTTGCTGGCTTCCTGGCTCTCCTCATCGGTACTCCAAGGCCTCTTTGGCGTCTTTCTTGTGTTTCTGGGAGGCCGGGAGGTCTATAGCTTTTGGCAGAAAAAAGGCGGAAAAAAATAGCCTTGAACGGGAACGGGTATGGCTCGTTTGGCCAATTTGGCCAATTTGGCCAATTTGACCGGTTGGCTGGTTTTGCCGGTTTGGCCGGTTTGGCGGAAATACGCAAAATTGCAAGTTTAAAGTGTCCGAACTTCATATATCGGCCGTATTTGACCGCATTCCATTGCATTTAGCTGTATTTAGTGTAGCAGTCAGGAGATGTGCGCTATTCTGAAGGAACAGCACACTTTAAACTTGCAATTTTGCGCAAAAATGACTGCATGCTTCTTCGAGCCGAAGCCGCTGCCCGCCGAGCAAACCGCATCAAAAAAGGATGTCCCTTGCGGCTTTAAACCACATAAGGACATCCCTATTCCGGAACATACTGACCGACGTCTCAAACGAGTCAAAGAAACGCCGGGGAAGATTCTGAACCAATTGTACTAAATCCTCCCTGGGTTTGTCAATCCGTCCCATCAACTGCCAAAAGGTCTTTTTAACCTTTTTTTATCAAGAAAAATCGTCCTGTCTGACCAGCTCCAAATCGGCGCAGTAACTAAGCCCTATCAGGCTTGCCTGCCAGATCATTGCCGCTGACAAATCTTTTTAAACCCAGCTCCAGACCGATATATTCATTGCATTCGCTGCATTCATTGCTTCTTATCGGCCTCGTCTGCCTGCTAGGCCCGGCTCATCTGTTGAATTATTTCTTCGGTTAAAATCAGCCGCTGGTCCATAACCTTCCACAGCTCTTCATGGGGCGGGTTCATGACGCCATGGCATAAAGTCATAATTACGCCTTCATTTTTAGCCATGAGGATGGCCGGCAAGAAATCACTGTCGCCGGTAAATATGGCCGCATGCGTAATCCGCTGCTTAGCCGCCATTAAAACCAAATCTACGCCCAGAAGAATATCCACTCTTTTTTGGATAAAAAGCGGGGTGCCGCCTTCTTTATACCCTCGAAATTCCAGCTTGCCCAAACGCACATCAAATTGCGATAAATTAGCTATCCTATTAAAAAAAGCCTGTTTCCTGGAAAATCTCTCTTTCTGCTCTTCTGTAGGAGGATTGCCTTGATAGGGCAAACAGTGGTAATAATAGCTTCGAAATAAGGGTATTCCCTGAGTCATCCATTTGGCCAGCTTCTCATAATCGATTCGCGGTGAGTTAAATTCTTCCTGTAATACTTTGTCCAGATACGCTCCGTCGATAAATACTGCCACTTTATCTGACATTCATTTCCACCTCCTTGTCCCATAATACGATAGAAGAATCAAATTGTCAATATATGTTAAACTTAATATTTTTTGCCATAAATTAAGCCGCCTTGTTATATAGCATTTGCATTCTGCCGTCATTTATGCTATAATGCGAAAAAGTTAAAGGGGTTCTCAATGTTACTTGAGATACCCCTTTTGGCTTGCCCGGAAAGTGTTCGGCTTTTCCGGCAAAACAAAAGATTCATACAGAAATAAGATTTGCGTATATTTATGATGATAAACAGGTAAACTATAGGATAAATATAGCAAATCCACAGGAGGTTTTAACGTGTTGCGAGCCAAGATAAAAAAGCTGCCCTGGAGCTTATTGGCCCTTGTCACTCTTTTCCTGGTCATGATTGTCGGGGCATTCAAACCCGGTCTCCTCGAGGCAGAAGCATTAAGCGACCTTTTTGCCGATATCGGCACAAGCAGCCCCGCTGTTATCAGTGATGAAGATTTGGCCAAAATGGAGATTCTGGATACCGGCTGGGAGTGTGACGAAGAGGGCCGGCCCTGCACCCGGGTACTGATCAATGGCAGCGAAAGTCTTATTTGTTTGCCCAGCGAGGTCAAAAATGATCTCCTCATGGTTCCTTTGAAGCATTTCAGTCTGGTAGCCGGCTGCACTCTTGAAGTTACGGAAGGCAAAAAAATCCGTCTCACGAAAGATAATCAGGAATATTTATTGGAAGTTAATTCCCCTTGGCTGATCAGCGGCGACGATATTTGGACCTTTCCCGCCCAGCCTTACGAAGCCCACGAAAATATCTATGTACCCCTTCGCTTTCTTTGCAGCATGATGAACATCGACATTCAATGGCACGACAAAAGCGATACCGTTATTCTGGATAGCCACGGGGTGGCAGCCGAAACCCTGGCCCCTTCCTTAGCCGCCGAAAACCTCAACCTTCTGGCTGCTCTCGAAGAGGAGGAAGGTCCCAAACTGGGAGAGCCTACGGAGGTCACCATCACCTTTTACTTTTCCTCGGCCAAGAAGGCTTGGACCGCTTCCGGCAATGAAGCCGTGGCCGGCAGCATAGCCGCTGACCGCAGTATCCCCTTCGGCACCCAGTATTACATTCCCGATCTTGATTTTATTCGGGAGGATTGCATCTTTACCGTTCACGACCGGGGCAGCGCCGTCAAGGGCAATGTGGTAGACGTTTATTTGCCCGCCGACCTTCGCAGCCTCCCGGAAACCAAGGCGGCTCTGCGGGTAGGCCGCTACACCGTCACTGCTCAGCCGGTGATTCCGGCAGAAGAGTAAATCATTTTTTAACTATATTTTTAGTCGGGGATGCCGCAAAAAAGCTTAGGCTTGATTGCCGCATCCCCTTTGTATCCGGCCGGCAAAAAAGTCAGCCTGGTCCCACGCCAATATCATTTAGTAAAGGATTAAAGCAAACAATAAGGTAAGCAGTGGTTTGCTCACCTTATTGTTTGCGTACCTGCTAAAAAAATGATATGATGATGGAGAAAAATGCAGAAAAGGAGGATGGCTTTTGAGCGGATATCCTACTCGTATAATTACAGGCTTGCTGCTCTCCCTGCTTTTGTTGAGCGGCTGCGGCCAGACCGGCGGCAAATCAGATCCGATTGCTCCTGTTTCCGTCGAAAAAGTACCCCTCCGTTTGGAAGAGGGCGTATTGCGCCCATTGATTTTTGCAGGAGAAATCTCCAGTACCCGCTACCTTCTGCAGGAGAGTAAAATTGCTGCCGTAGCCAATGGCTTTTCTCTGGACTTGCAATTCAGCGATGCTCTTGATCCTGCTACAATTGAAAGCTCTATTCAGCTTAAGGGCCCGGCAGAGGTTCATTTCACTGCCAAGCAGCAGGATCCCGCTCTGGCCAATGGGCAGCAAATCGTTAACATAAACGCTCCGGCAGTCCCGCCGGGCAATTACCAGCTGACTATCACCAGCGCCTTAGCCGGCAAAAACTCTTTGCCTCTGGCAGAGCCCGTCACCATCAACATCCATCTGGACGCTCAGACCGAGGGAGAGTTTTTTCTGCTGGACTCTAGCGGCTTACCCCGCCCCATTACCTATGAGGAATGCCGCAATGGTTTGGCTTTATCCGATACAGCCAAAACCTTTATCATCCACTTTGATCAGGAGGTCAACCAGGTTTCGGTGGAGGACTCGCTGAAATCCGGCCTCAAAGAGCAACCGGTGCTCACCGCCTTTTCCTGGCTGACGCCTCAGCAGCTGCGGGTGAATCTGACCCAGCTGCAGACCGGCATGAGTTACCACCTTATTTTGGATCAGGGTATGGACAAAAAAGGCAACGGCATTTTGGGCACCTGCTACTTCCGTACGGGCAAGGCCTCTAATGTCGGCGTAATCCAGCTGGCCACCGGCGAAATGAATATGCTTTATCAATTCAGCGAGGAGCGCTTTTCCGGCGTCAGATCTCAGCTGATCAACAATAAAATACTTTTGCAGGCCGGCACCAGCCTGACCTGGAGCTTCGGTTTAGGTACGCGTCAGCTCTTTTCTCTGCCTTCCCTCCGCTACGATCTGGCTCTGCCCCAGCATTACCGGGAACCGGTCTGGCTGGATTACGACAATTTATTAGGCTATGACGGTTCCTCGAAAACCCTCAACCTGATTTCCGTTCCGGAGAGCAAAGTGACCCCTCTTTATACTTTGCCGGATCGTCCTATCGAATGCCGCTTGTCTCCCAACGGCCGGCTGCTGGCTGTTACCTGCAAAAATGCCGCCGATAGCCAAAAAGTCGATTTGCTGCTCATTGACATTCGCAAAAAGGCCCTGTTGCATCAGGCTTCAGCTTTTGCCCAGCCCTACACTACCCCTGCCGGACTGCCGGCCATTAACCTGACCTGGAGCAGCAATGATACCATAATTTACGCTGACAATAACCATATCCAGCGGGCCTATCTGTCTGCCGAAGGCAAGATCATGGATAAAACCAACACCTTGGTCAAAGACAGCCGGATCCTGGATTATTATGCCGAAGAATCCCTGCTGCTTTACAGACCTGTTGGAGGCAATACCGATTCCCTGTATTTGTTGCAAGACGATAAAAGCCGCCGCTTAAAAAATATTTCTGCCGAAGAAAAAGACTTCTATTGTGTTTTGGTTAATGCCGATACGATCCTGTATCAAAAGGGCGAGGAGATTTTCCGCTATTCCATTGCTGAACAGAGCTCCGAATTGATCGGCGGCGGCTTGCTGCTGGGCGTATCCACTAATCGGGATAAGGCCTATTACATGGTCAATGCCGAAGATTACAGCCGTTCAGCTCCCTGAGTCCGGTAAGGTAAAGCTTCAACGTTTTTCATTTGGCTATCGGCTATCGGCCGATAGCTTTTTTTTGCATTTCAAATCCTTATTTATCCACATGTTCTCTTGACGATTCTTGAATATTCGTATATAGTGGAATCAGACTCCATAATATACGAAAGGGATGATGGCTTGTGTATATTAAGCGCCATATCGAGCCGGTCGTTTCCCGTATTGCAAAGCGGAAGCCGGTTTTAGTGCTGACCGGCGCCCGGCAGGTGGGTAAATCCACCATGCTCAGAGAAGTTTATCGTGACATCAATTATGTTGCCTTGAACCGCCCCCTGGTCAGAGAAAGCGCCCGGGAAAATCCGTCGCTATTCTTCGACACCTATAAACCACCGGTAATTGTCGATGAGATTCAAAAGGCAGCTGAGCTTTTCGATTATATTAAAGACATTGTAGATGAAAACAAATCCAAAGGTCAGTTCTATCTCACCGGCTCTCAGAGCCTTAAACTGATGAAGAATGTTAGCGATAGTCTGGCAGGCCGTGCTGGAGTTATTAAGCTGCTGGGGCTGTCGCTGCGGGAGATTAGAGGATCAGCATACCGCACACCCTTTATTCCGACAACACAGCATATGGAAGCTGTTGGCTCGGGTGGAGGACTTACTTATGATGCTCTTACATCGTTTATCCATAAAGGGGCCTTCCCCGAACTTCATGAACATGAAAGCGATTTACACGACTGGGCCGATTTTTACAGTTCCTATTTGCAAACTTATATTGAAAAAGACATCAAAGACGTGCTGAATATTCAAGATGAATCGGCTTTTATAAAATTTGTCAAATCGGCTGCATCGCTTACAGGCCAAATGCTCAACCTCACAACAATGGCGGAGATTTGCGGTAAAGAAGTTAAGACCATCCGCTCATGGCTGTCCGTTCTGGAATCCAGCGGACTGGTATATTTGCTGGAACCCTATTATAACAACTTCAACAAACGTCTGATCAAAACGCCAAAGCTTTACTTCCTGGACTCAGGGCTTGCTTGCTGGCTGCTAGGCTGGAATACACCGGAGCAACTGGTAAACGGCGCAATGTGGGGTCATCTGTTTGAGAGCTTTGTATTTGCGGAAATCCTCAAAAGCTATTATAACGATGGCATCGTTAAACCGCCGCTATATTATTACCGTGATGCCGACAAAAACGAAATTGATCTGCTGATTGAGGATGGCGACAAACTGTACCCTATTGAAATAAAAACCAACAGTGATCCGACAAAGTCAATGATCAAGGCATTCCGTTGTCTGGACAGCAACCCCAATAAAAAGGTGGGCACCGGTGCAGTCATTTGCCTGGCAAAAGAACGTTTGCCGCTGGCTGACAACATCTGGGCCTTGCCGGCAGGAATGATTTAGTATGCGCCTCTAAAAAACCCCGTTGCCGGCCGGCAGCGGGGTTTGCTGTTTGTTCGTGCTTTTCGCCTGTTTTATTGTGGTTGTCTACTTCAGCAGATCGCCATACTCCACGTGGTGTAAGGTCAGGCCCTGGGGCGGCAGAGTGGCGCCTGTAAGCCGCCGGTCACCCAGCCCTAATAGCACGGGCAGATCCTGAGGCCGCCGCTTGCCGGCGCCTACCCCCAGCAAGGTGCCGGCGATAATTCTCACCATATTCCAGAGGAAGCCGTTGCCCCTTACGACAAGCCGCAGCAGGCAGCCGTCTTGTTCCAGGCGGCAGGCGTAAATCTCCCGGACGAAGGTTTTCGTCTTGGCGCCGGCGGCGCAAAACGCTCTGAAATCGTGGCTGCCCTCCAGATAGCCGGCAGCTTCCTGCATAGCCTCCACATCTAAATCGTAAGTCACATGGTAACTGTAGCGGCGATGAAAAGGGCTGGGCACGGCCTGACAATAAAACTGATATACATAGGTTTTCTCTTTGGCTGAAAACCTGGCATGAAAATCCGCCGCCGCCTGCCGGCTTTCCCGGACGACGATGGTTTCCGGCAAGTAAGGCGCCAAGGCCAGCAGCCAGCGCTCCGGCGGAATCGTACTTTTCGTAAAAAAGTTGACCACTTGGCCCCAGGCATGAACGCCGGTATCGGTACGACCGGAGCCCTCCACCGTTATCGTCTCCCCCGTCAGCTTATGGATAGCCGTCTCCAGGGCTTCCTGAATAGTGGGCAGGCCGGTGCCTGCCTGGCTTTGGAAGCCGAAAAACTCGGTGCCGTCATAGGCCACGGTAAGCACAATATTACGGCCGTCTCTTTCGATCATTGACTTCTCCTCAAACAAACAGTTTCAACCAAAACCTATCTATAATCACAAAAACCAGAAAACAAAAAACGGCAATAAAAGCTCCCCCATCCCCTGCCTGATAGCGCAACTGCCGCATGCGGGTCCGGCCTTCACCGCCCCGATAGCAGCGGGCCTCCATGGCCATGGCTAAGTCGTCGGCCCGGCGAAAGGCGCTGATAAATAAGGGGATCAGCAGAGGCACCAGACTTTTGGCTTTGGCCATCAGACCGCCGGTCTCAAAGTCGGCGCCCCGGGCAATCTGGGCTTTCATGATTCGCTCCGTCTCTTCAATCAGCGTGGGAATGAAACGCAAAGCAATGGTCATCATCATGGCCAGCTCATGGGCCATGGGGATGAAACATCTTTTCATAATCCGCTCCAGCCCGTCGGTCAAAAGGATCGGCGTGGTGGTCAAGGTCAGCAAAGCCGTCACATTCAAGAGCAGAGCCAGCCTTACCACCATAAAAATACCTTTGAGAATACCGCCTTCGCTGATCTTCAAGAACCGCCATTGCCAGAGAATTACTCCCTCGGAAGTCATAAAAAAGTTAAGGATCAAGGTCAGCACCATCAACAGCCACATGGGCTTGAGACCCTTGGCCAGAGTTTTCAGGGGAACGCCGGAAAGGGCGACGATCACTGCCGTAAAGGCCAGCACATAGCTGAAGCTCTGCAATTCTTTGACGGTAAAAAGCCCTACCATATAAAGAAACAGGCAGATAATCTTCGTTCTGGGATCCAGCCGGTGCAAAAAAGACCGGCCGGGATAATATTGTCCAATGGTGATATCTTTAAGCATGGCTCAACACCCGCAGGATTTCATCCTGCCCTTCTTCAATGGTCAGCACATCCTGATGGACGGCCAAACCCTTTTCTTTCAACTGCATCATCAGCTTCATTACTTCCGGGACATCAAGACCCATGGCCGCCAGTTCCTTAGCCTTGCCAAAGACCTGCCTGACCGAATCGTCATAAACGATACGGCCCTGGTCGATCACCACCAGCCGCTGGGCCAGCCGGGCCACATCATCCATACTGTGACTGACCAAAATAATTGCCAGGCCCTTTTCGTTCAGCCGCTTAAGCTGATACAAAATTTCCTCCCGCCCCTTAGGATCAAGGCCGGCGCAGGGCTCATCCAAGATCAGATACTTGGGCTGCATCGCTAAAACGCCGGCGATGGCCACCCGCCGTTTTTCGCCGCCGGATAAACCGAAGGGCGACAGCTCTTTGAATTTTTCATAATCCAGATCTACCATTTTCATGGCCCAACGCACCCGGCGCTGAATTTCGTCCTGATCCAGACCCAGGGTTTTAGGACCAAAGGCTATATCTAAAGCTACCGTTTCTTCAAAAAGCTGATGCTCCGGATATTGAAATACCAGGCCGACCTTGCGGCGGATTTCCTTAAGCTCCTTGCTCTTCGGCAGGATAGCCATATCGTCCACCGTAACCTGGCCGGTCATCGGAAATAAAAGACCGTTGCAATGCTGGATCAACGTGGATTTACCGCTGCCGGTATGACCGATCAGGCCCACAAATTGCCCGCTTTTGATGGTCAGATTTACATCATGCAAAGCCGGCGATTCATAAGGAGTGCCGGGCTGGTACGTATAGGACAGGTTTTGTAATACTATCGGCATAGGGCCACCACCAATTCTTCAATGGTCAAAACCGATAGGGGCAGGGCAAAGCCTTGCTGCCGCAGCCGGTGGGCCATTTCCACCGCCATCGGTACGTCAAGCCGCAGTTCCTTCAGCTCCTCCACTTGATTAAAAACTTCCTGAGGATTGCCGGTCATGACGATTTTGCCTTCCTCCATGACGACGATACGGTCGGCTGCCACCGCTTCCTCCATCATGTGGGTAATATAAATGACGGTAATCTTGTCTTCCTTGTTCAGCTTCTGCACCGCCGTCATTACCTCCCGGCGGCCCCGGGGGTCCAGCATAGCCGTAGGCTCGTCCAAAACCAGCACCTTAGGCCGCATGGCCATAACTCCGGCAATGGCTACCCGCTGCTTCTGGCCGCCGGAAAGCAAATGCACCGCCCGGTCTTTGTATTCTCTCATACCCACTCCCGCCAAAGCCTCGTCTACCTGCCGCCGGATCAAGGCCGGCTCTACCCCCAGGTTTTCCGGGCCGAAAGCCGTATCCTCCTCCACGGAAGTGGCAATCAGCTGATTGTCGGGGTTTTGAAAAACCATGCCCACTTGCTGCCGCAAAGGCCAAAACTCTTCGGGTTTTTGGCTGTCCAGGCCATTGACGATAACCCGGCCGGCCGTAGGTAAAAGCAGGCCGTTGATATGCTTGGCCAGCGTGGATTTGCCGGAGCCGTTATGGCCCAGGATCACTAAAAATTCGCCGTCGGGCACCGTCAGATCGATGCCTTTCAGCGCTTCTTTGTTTTCATATTCGTAATGAAGGTCTTTAATCTCGATCAACAGTTAAGCCTCCTGACCGCTTGTCCATAATCTATCCGTTAAATAATTCGTAAAGATTATTTTATCATGCAAAAGCAGGTCTGTATAGTCTTGGTTGACTGAAGCCCAGGTCGTGTTCATGAAAAAAGTGAAGGTTATCATTGTATTTATTGTGAATCTGTTATGATTTCTCCCCTCTGAAAAGCAAAAAAAGCCGGAGAATTGAAGCGTGTTCTGCACTCCGATTCTCCGGCTTATTAACTGGATTTTGATTAAAGATGTTGAACTTTGCAGAAATATAGTTTTTATAAGTTATATCTTCTAAAAATATAAATTATCCCTTGAATTTAATTTATATCTTTGATAATATATGTTAAATATTGCAAAGGAGGTCTTTCATCTATGATTAGTCGAGAGTTATATATGAGCCGCATCCGTCCTTTTATCGGAAACGAGCTTATTAAAGTTTTAACTGGCATCCGCCGCAGCGGAAAGTCCGTCATGCTGGATCTGATCCAGCGAGAGCTGGCCGCCTCCGGTGTGAATGTGGATCAGTTTATTTCTATCAACTTTGAAAATATGAGCAATGCACACCTTTGTTTTGCCGAGGCCCTGCATGAGGAGGTCACTCGGCGGGTAAATGGCATCTCCGGGAAAGCCTATCTTTTTTTTGACGAAATTCAGGAAGTCGCTGGCTGGGAAAAGTGCATCAATTCCTTTCGGGTTGAATTTGATTGTGATATCTATATCACCGGCTCAAACGCCAAACTGCTTTCTGGAGAGCTGGCCACATACCTTGCCGGGAGATATGTGGAATTTGTGATTTATCCCTTTTCCTTTGGGGAGTTCTCGGAACTGTATCATACCGTTTTTCCTGGCTCCGATTCGAGAGCGATGTTCAGCCGGTACCTTACCGAAGGCGGGATGCCGTACTTGAGCAACCTCCGCTATGCTGAACAGCCGAGCCGTCAGTATCTGCAAGACCTCTATAACTCCGTTGTCTTGAAAGATATCGTAAAACGCAACAGCATTCGTGATGTTGACCTGCTGGAGCGTATCATCGCATACATTACGGCAAACGCCGGGACGACCTTCTCCGCTACGGCTATTTCAAAATATCTTAAAAACGAGGGCCGCACTGTTGCGCCAGAAACCATCTTAAACTACATTAAGGCTTGCGAGGATGCCTTTCTGTTTTACCGTGTCCGCAGGCAGGACTTGCAGGGGAAGAAGATTCTCACCGTCAATGAAAAATACTATATTGCTGACCACGGAATCAGAGAAGCTGTTTTCGGCGGGAATATGAAGGATATCAATCTGATTTTTGAGAATATCGTGTATATGGAACTCCTGCGGCGAGGGTATAAGGTCACTGTTGGTAAGGCAGGTGAAAAAGAGATTGATTTTATTGCTGAAAAGCAAACACAAAAGCTCTACGTTCAGGTAGCTTATCTGCTGGCATCCGAGGAAACGATCCAGCGTGAATTCGGAACATATGATACGATTCGGGACAACTTTCCAAAGTATGTTGTGTCATATGATGAATTCGATATGAGCAGGGACGGACTGAAGCATATGAATATTCGTGAGTTCCTGTTGTCTGAACAATGGAATTGAGTTGCGGCTATTTCACTATCCCCTCTTCAACAAAAGGGGCTGTCGCAGTAACAGCACCTAAAAAAGGAACAAAAAACGGCAACTGGCGTAAGCCAGAAGCCGTTTTTTGTTGTAAAATATAGTTGTGAAACCAATAATCTTACAGCCAGATTATACAACAACCGGGAATGTA
>JAHDPO010000006.1 GCA_018434325.1 Clostridia bacterium
AATTGCTCCATGATTTCCTGTACAATGGTTCTCACAAGGGGCAGCCTCCTTTGGTGTTTAATGGTTTTTGCGACTTTATTAAACCACATTTTGCTGCCTCTTGTTTATTTTTTTTATCCTACATTTATTTTACACCGAGCTGGAGCATGCTTCTCTTATCAGCTGCGGCGGGAAGCTTTGGCTCTCGGCTGCTATAAGCTCTTTTTCCGATGACGAAAATCAGTCATATAAAATTAATTACAGCGGCTTGGTCGATGTTTCTGCTAATACCATTGTTGCCCTTGAAGGCCAGGCTGATACCATAAAATATGCTGCTGCCAATGGCGATGGCAGCATGTATTTCCTAATGAGCACGATCTTCCCAATAAAGCCAAACCCTCTTCCTTTCGGAGCAGAGGAATACGGCTATTGGGTTACGATTACTTCCGCCGATGAGGTCAATGTTGTGCCTGTGCTTGATAGCCGAATCGAGAAACCCAACCGGCGCTATTTGGCTCAAGATGGGACATTATGGCGCTTTGGGGCAGAGCCCGGAATAATAGTTACAAAGCCTGGCGGCAGCGAAGTTTTTTACGTACCTGCCGGCACTCTTCCCCCAAATGATATTACAGTGGTCTTCAACGGAACAAAGGTTGGTTTTGATGCATCACCATATATAGAAAACAGTTATACAATGGTTCCGGTACGGGGCATTTCTTCCTTGTTGGGCGTCCAAACCAATTGGAATGCCGAGGACAAAAGCATAACCTTTACCGGCAATGGATTAACCGTAAGCCTGATTATTGGACAAATGACGGCTAACGTAAACGGTGAGGATATAAATTTAGGTGTGGCGGCAGAAATTCAGAATGGGCGTACCATGGTACCTCTTAGGTTTATCAGTGAGGTATTTGACGCCGGGATCACATGGAATAATGAGAAAAGAACTATTACTATTGCAAAATGTGCCGGTTTGCCTGGAAGTAATCAAGAGGGCTACGGCAGAGTTGAATATCGTTCCCCATGTCTCGCTTATTACGAAACAACACTTGAGGGCTTGGAATTTAGGGCCTCTAATATTGTCAAAGGGGTTTTGGAGGATGACTCCAGAACTGTTTACTCCACGCGAAACAGATCGGCTCCTCAACCAATGTATAGCGCCGTTACCCTTGAAATACTTGAGGTAATCAAAGGTGATTTAAAAATGGGTGACAGAATAACCATTATAGAGCCATTCTATATTGAGGATTGTGTTTTAGTTACATCCAGTAATTACCTGCCTTCAAAGCCCAACCAAGAATATTTCTTCTATTTAGGGAACCAAATCACGGATTTAGGGCCGGAAGGCTATGAAGGCGCACATTTTATAATACATGGTGAGCGAGGGCGCTATCTTGTGCCAAGTGATGAAAAGCTAAGTGTGCAGGAATATTCAAGAAAAGATTTATCTTTAGGGGGGCAGGATAATGGGCTATATTTGGAGTTGTATCAAGAGGTTGTTAACGCCTATATGAAATAAAGCTATAAAAGAAACATTTAGATAAGGGTCAAATGAAAAAGCGGAAGTGGCAGAGTAGTTACCGCCTGTGCCCTGGGGGCAGTGATTCTTAGGCAATTCTGTCCTACGGCCTCAATCCTGCAGATTCAATCCTGTAGATTCAATCCTGTAGATTCAATCCTACGGATACAATCCTTCAGATTCAATCTGCTATCCGCAAATCCTGGGGCGCAGATGTTCTGCTATCCGCAGATCCTGGGGCGCAGATGTTCCGCTATCCGCAGATCCTGGGGCGCAGATGTTCCGCTATCCTGAGATAATTGGGCGGGCACTGATGTACAATTTTTGCGTTTGTATGCGTTTTCCGGATTCGGCCTGTACAATTTTTGCGTTTGTGGGTGAATTGCAACTGCTGCTGAAGTCTATTTTAGCCAAATCGAGGCCTATTTTCGTCTAGCTCAAGCCATTTTGGTGCAATTTCTTCGGTTGTGAGGGAATGCTTCCCCTGCATTTTACCTACAACCGTAATTTTTGTACACCCCGCCCCGACCAATTGACCACAACCGCAATTTTTGTACAAGCTACCGCCGCCAAGGGTCCACTAACAGCAGTACCGGGAGTCATTGCTGTATTGTTCTATTAACGCGGCGCCGGCCAATGCTCTATGAATTCGCCAACTTTCTACTTATCTTAATGACAGTGGAGCAAAACCTCCCTCTTTTGTTTATGCTCTTGTCCTGAGAAGGATGCACTTTCTATCGACATACCATCGTTTAGAAGGAGGTACTAAGGGTGAAAGCGAAAGTCTTAGCATCATTATTGATGGTAATCATAGTGATGGCGCTAATTGGATTCCTGGTTAGCAGAGAGAAGGCGCCGGCCATGGCTGTGGCCTTTCTCAATGCTTATTACAGTATGGAATCCATAGAGCCGCTGCCTCCTTCTTCTTCGCCAGAATTACTATATAGCCTCAGCAGTCTTCCAATAAAAGTTCTACCAATATTAGCACCATATTGCGTTGAAAGTCTTCACGAGGAGATAAAGCACAGAAAATTGATTTATGCCGCTACGGGATTAGCGGCAGGAGAACTGGGCTGTACTTTCTCGGTTGGGAAAATATCTTTTCCCCAAATGGTTAGCAGCGATAATCGGCAACAATACAACTATGAAGCAGAGGTTACAGCCACCTTCGAAAGTGGTCGCATAATAACGCAATTATTAACTGGTAAAATACAAATTACTACGGTGTCTGCCGCACCGCTGGTATGCGGCTTTTATCCGGATCTTAAAGATGCAATTCAACTTATGCCTCTTTTTAAACATTAAGAGTTTTCAACAGGAACTTTGAGCGCAAGCAGACTTACGATTACGGGGTGCGAACAATGAGAATAAAATTAACAATCACTGTTCTGGTCCTTCTATGCGTTATTTTCCAGACAGTTCCAGGTGGCACAGCAATCGCAGATTACAATGTTTATGACTATACTGAGATTAAACAACAAATGCTGGATTTTGAGAAAAGTGACGGTTATAAGTCAGAAGAAATCGCACATTTGGAAATGGAGCCCCCAAATCAAGAACATATTATTTTTTATGTGACCGCCTACCCCTATGGCGGCGACGATGAAGAATTTAACACCTTTCGAAATGTATTGTTGACATTACAGCAAAGTTCATTGGGAGCAAAAGAGACAGAGATTGTAAATAGAATGTTCCGGTCATTTGAGGATTATGGGTATAAAGAATTTGACCGTTCCTTAAACTACGGGACGCTGCCGGCAGATGTCCTTTCCGGTTATTTTCGCATTATGGTTCCCAATAGTGTAATGGAAAATTATCGGAGAAGCATTTGCAGGGATGAGTTTATTGCCCTGATTATCAATGCCTATCAGTATGCCCGCTCTGAAGTAGCTGACTTTTCTTCTCCCTTTGTTGATATCAATAGCTCCTTATACAAAGCCTCCATTGAAAAGGCTTATGCCCTTGATATCATTAATGGTACATCAATAAATAGATTCTCTCCACAGTTGCTCTTGACCAAAGAACAAGCGGCAAAGATAGTATGCGGCCTGATATCCGCTGTATCAGGAGAAGAGCTAAAATACGATCATTTGCCGGATTACTCTGATCAATCGGAGATATCTGCTTGGGCAATTCCTTATGTGGGTTACTGCCAGAAATACAAAATGATGACTGAGGTTAATGGCGATAAGTTTTATCCTAAAAACGAGGTTGCCTGCGAGGCAGCAATGCTTTTGGTGCAGCTTTTAATTGCAGATAAAGAGTGGTGATTGCTTTACCACCAGGGTTTTATTGGTAGCGTGGCGCATTAACACTATATTAGAAGCGAATTTAGGAAGAAGGTACTATGGATAAGTCTGCTTTGATTAAGTTGAGTATATCCTATATATTATGTATTCTCTTTCTCATAATCATTGGTGGCTGCGGCTGTGGCAGAAGAGGGAGCCAAAATCCACCTGGTGCTCTAGTTCCTTCCGTGATGGTGGAGGACGCATTGTATTATACAACTGGAATGAAGGTTGAAATTGAGATTGATGAGTCGGAATACATAGGAGAGATTACATCGGTCGTTAGTCTTGCACAATGGCCGGAGGAAGATGGACAGGCTAATATCCCCTATGAAGGAGCTCCTTATGCCAGATACGAAGGAGGGATTGTCCTGCTAATGCAAGGGGACTGGATTCTATTTGAGAAGCGGGATAAAAATTAGACCAATTGGATTAATAGGGATTGGAGGTGCACAAATGATTAAAAGAAAAATGAAGCTTAAACTGCTTATCATCTTCCTTTTAATTTTATTGTGCCTGTTACCCTATTCTTTTTGGGGGAAAGATGGCTTCCGCCGGGAGCTCCTGGCCAAAGATTATTTCAGTGACATCTACATCAGTATTGCGACGGTCTTACTTAAAGCAAATAGCAACGACTATTTTCCCTACAGCGAAAGCACCTTCAAATATACCCGGTTTTATTCTTTCAAGAATATAGCTTGGCTAAAAAGCGAACTCGACTTATTATTGCCGAAGCTGAAACTCATGGAAAAATTCGATGAGAATCTAACAGGTGATTATTTCCGGTTGGCAGAGCGTCCGGAATACTCATTGCAATATGAATTATTGGAGGCTGATAATGCCGCTATATTTTTCATTACGATAAATGAGGGCGTAAGTTGCTTTGCTATTACGAAGGCTGCCAATAAATCAAACGCTTATTTATTCTCCAATATGAGCAAGCGTTTTTTTGATTCCGCTGATCCGGATATAGTACGTTTTTACTCTTATTTGGAGATCCCGCTCCCCCTACACCATATCTCTGATGAGCGCATCCATGATTTATCAAATGAATGCTTTAGAGACATCCATTATCTTATTTCCGGCAGCCAAGCGGATTTCATAAGCTTCTACCAGCATCTCAATCGCTTTGACATCACTCTAGAAGATCAGGGATTTGTCCTGTCAGAAAACAAAGACCGGGGCTCATCTCAGACTATTTTTTGGCCTGTGCGGTTTACATTTATAGAAGAAGACGGCAAAAGCTTCTTTTTTGTGAGCTATATATAGCAAAAGAGCGCAGAATGCATCACTCTGCGCCTTTTCAATCTTAAAATAAATCACTATGGCTTCCGGTTCTGGTGAGGTATAAAATGAGCTCCTGCTCAGTAATTTGGTAAATTAAAAGCCAGTCCGGTGTAATGTGGCATTCCCTATAACCGATGTATTCGCCTTTAAGCTCATGGTCACGATACTTGGGTTCTAAGGGTGCTCCGGCTGCCAATTTGCTTACTACCAGATCCATCAGATCAGGATTGTACCCTCGCTTAATCATCCGCACTAAATCTTTTTTATATCTGGTAGTAGGGATTATCCTATACATCACCTATCACATCCTTTAACAGCTCTTTAAACGATGTATAGGATTTGTACTCTTCCGGATGTTCCTTCATACGCTCTACTTCCTGCATGGCTGTGATCGTTTCGGTATTAGGGATATCTATTTTAATTTCAAATGGGATGCGTTGCTCCCGGATGGATTGACGCAGAAAAAGGTTTATTGCAGTGGAAAGGTCGAGACCGAACTCAGAAAAAAGAGCTTGGGCTTCTTTTTTGACATCTGCATCCAAGCTAATATTTGCGCTTACCTTTGCCATATTATTCACCTCCCTTTTCTCTGTTTTTATTTTAACTTATTATGCTCATATTATCAACAATATATAAGCATAATATGAGCATAATAAGCATTGTGTGCTTTGCAGCAATGAGTGCTGACCACTCTTTACTTTTTAGAATGAGAGATGAAAGGGAGAATTTTATACATAATTGATGCAAAGGCCCTCTATTATCAACTAAGAAAACAGGAGGCGTCATAATGAATACCACCAAAAAACCTTTGCTTATTTTTATTCTTTCCCTTGCTCTGCTTAGCTTGTTTGGTGGCTGCAGTCAAAAAGCGGCATACCAATTATACGAACTGGATTTTGACCCATCACAGCATCAGCCTGACGATATTCAAATCCTTGCTATGGGAAACGATCGGTTATTATATGGCGTAAGCCGTATCCTCTATAATGAAACAGGCTTAGGCTATGGAACGATCTTGGGCGCCTATAGCTATACCTACGATGGCCGGCATATCCCTTTAATGGAAGCTGATAAAAGGAATAGCTATCCTAACTATTCCTTTTATTCCGGCTTGATAGGCAGTGAAAACTATGCCTTCAGCCTGATCACCCCTATTACAGGTACTGATTACTATTATACAATAGTTTTTGCAGGCGATGCCGAAGGCACGGCAAATTCAATTTATCAAGGCAAAAGCTATATCAACCATCTGCCTAATTTCATTTATTTGAATAACAAGATTTATTTTATAGCCAGCAAAGAATCCAAAAGCATCATTTTATACGATATCGAAGCAAAGTCCGGCGGAGAAATGCAGCTCAATTATGACGATAAAGAATTCCGCTTATTATCAACGGAAGGCATTTCGTCTAATAATAAGGAAATTCTCTTATTTTTAGAAAATGGCGGCAAAGGATACTACGGTATCCATAATGGAACCGAGCTTACCTTGGTTTGGCCAACAGAAAGCAATGCTTTAATTATTGAGCAGAGTGATTCTTTGCAGCCAATCGTTTTACAGCATGTTTGGCTTACTCCCGAAGAACGCATCGAAGCTGCCGCCATCCCCTTGCCGGCAGATCTCTCTATAGAAAGGCTCTCGATTTTTCCTACGGAAGGAAAAGCCTTTGGCCTTCATTTTATTGAAGATGAGCGGTTTTTTCTGTATACGGATCAAAAGCCTGCCAACAACATCCTGTTGCGCAAGGCAACGGCTGCCGCAAGCCGGCCAGGTACGGGTACGAGAGATCATCTGCCGCCGAATCTCTCACCAATTTTGCCGCCGTCGCAACCAACCCTGCCTCCTGTTCAAAAGACCAAAAAAATCATCGAGGGTTATGAAGCAGACCATATCCTCTATCAAGACTCCTATACTTCCTCGGGGATTCTATTTTTCAACACACGGTTCATCCCCGAATTTGGAGAAATGAATCAAGGTACTGCCTTTATCGATCACGAAAAAAATCAATTGGATATTAATATCGGTGTAACTGTTTTTTCATTAGGTAAGCATAATATTCAACCAACCCTGGCCTACGCAGTCTCCCTGGACACCTGCGAAATTCTTAGCAAAGAAATAATACCCTCCGGTGTACCGGAGGAAGACGGCGGTTTAAAGGCCCTCAGCAACGAAAAGTTAGCAAGCATCGCCCGACTATGTGAAGAGCTTATTCATAAGGGAGCTGACCTTTATGGGCAGGAATACAATCAAAAAATTGAGTATACTAACGATTCCATAAATCAGCTAAGCTATTATTCCGATAAACGGCTGCTCAGCTATGCCCTCAACGCCGACGGGGCCTTTGCAGAATCCTCCTCCTATGAGCTATATACCCGTTTTCTGACCTCTCCTTTTACTTTATTGGAAGAAGTCTCAAAACTGATGCCGGAGGATCGACGGCATGTATTGAATATTCTTTGCTATTATCCCAGAAATTACGATCTGCAGGAGGAATTTGATCCTGTATTGGATAGGGTTAACATAGGTGATACCATCATGCTTTTAAGAGAAGTTTACGAAAACGGCGGCCGCCCGCGGGATTAACAATGCCTGCCAATTCTTGATCGATCTTTTACCCTATAACCAGGATTCGTCCTCTTCCTCCCGCAGCAATTCTATCTCCAGCAATTCGCCCACCTTATGGCCTTCAAGGCCCAGCTTGCTGATGTATTGGGCCGGCGCTACCAAAGTTTCTGCCATCTTAGCCCCTCGAAAAGGTAATTGAGCCGTCCGGTAGCCATCCTGGGTTTTTTCCAGCCACATTTTGCACAAAAACTCCATGCCGGGATGGCCGATCAGCTCCTCGGCCAAAACTGCCTTTACGGTTTTACGTTTTGGCATGGGCTGCCGGATAAACTGGTTGACGGCCCAGCGAATGCACCATTCCAAACCATAATAAGCGCCAATGGAGGGACCCGGCAGGTTTATCGCCAGCTTGCCGTCAATAACAGCCATAGACATGGGTTTACCAGGTGCGGCAGCTATGCCGTGACATAGTAAATGGCCCTTTTTAGCCAGGGCTCTGGTGTTATAATCTTCTTTACCTTTCGATGAGCCGCCGTTAATGATAACGATATCGGCTCCTTGCAAAGCCTCGTCCAAGGCCCTGTCTATGGCGGCAGGATCGTCTTTGACAATAGGCAGACATAAGGGAGCAGCCCCCATTTCTTCCAGCATGGTTCTTACCAGAATCGTGTTGGAATCGATAATCTCCCCCCTTTGCAGCCGGCTGCCGGCCGGTACCAGCTCACTGCCCGTAGGAATAAAGGCCACCACCGGCTTGCGAAAGACCTCAACCTCCGTAATGCCTCCCGCCACAAGCACCGAGAGATCACAGGGGGTGAGCTTGGTTTTAGCCGGCAGCAACAGCTCTCCCTCAGCCATTTTACTTCCTCTGGGGCTAATGTTCATTCCCGCCGTAACAGAAACGCCGGGCTCAATAGCGATGGCGCCGCTGTCGTCAATGGTTACCGATTCTATGGCGATTACGCTGTCGTAAGCGTCGTCAAAATCATCGCCGGTATCGGCCCTCACGTATTCCTTACCTTCCCGCCACTGGCTGGTATCGGGAAAGCCGTCGGCAAAGAGCCGGCTGCTTATGGCGACGCCGTCCATGCGGGAAGCTCTGACCACGGGCAGGTCATGGGCAGCCAGAGCATCTGACGCTAACACCCGGCCATAGGCCTCCGCGACGGCAATTTTTTCGGTGGCTGCGGCGGGCTGCCATAATTCCTGCAACTGCTTCAGCACTTCTTTTCTTGTGGGAAGATTAGTCCAATCCATACTTTTATTCTCCTTTACTATATGCATATTCTCGCTTTTCTCTTTTACGCACATCCCACAAAATCCAGCCATAAACGGTCTTGGCCTGCAGTGTCAGCTTGCCTTCACTTGCCTGCCTGCCCAGGTAGTCGTATATTCGCCGGCTATCCTCTAATGCCTGGGGGATTTTTTTGCCGATTGCCCGGCTGTAATGCTCCGCCAGTTCGGCAGTCACTTCTACTTCAGTGTTTTTTGACTGCTCATGGTAGGTGGTCTCCGGGTAATAGCCCATCAGCCACAGCAGATTAAAGAGAGAATAAAACCATCTGCCGTCCCAGACCGGCGCCGCCGGCCTGTTATATAGCTCCGTTGTAAGCATTTCCTCGATATTGTCTGAGCCATAAACGAAAGTGCTATTGAAGCAATAGGCCCTGCTCATGCTTATGAGTTTTTCCAGTCCGGTCATGCCGTCAATAGCCGGCGTCAGGGAAGCAAAGACCAAATCGAATTGCTGACGCCAGCCCAGCTCATCCAAATCCGCCCTCTGAAAATCACACTGGACAAATTCTATATTGGATAATTCCTTTTTCTTCGCTGTTAACTCGGCATGCTCCAGCATTTGGGCCGAAATATCGGTACCCACCACATATTTGACATGCTTGGCAAATTCCACCGCAAATTGTCCGGGCCCGCAGCCCACGTCAACCACTGCCGCTTCGGCGTGCAGCACATTTTTCCCCAGAAAATAGGCTACTGTTTCAGCCACCCGTTCATCTAACCGTCCTTTGCGCTTCGTGGCCTGTTCCAGCTCTTTTATCCAGGAGCCGGCCTTTTTGTCCCACATCTCTTTCGTCGCCTTGCCTGGCCGTTCCGTTTTATTTGTCCACAGATCAGAAAAATACGCAAGATCCCGCTGAAAATTTACCTCAGTCATATTGAGCTCCTCCGTATATTTTTTGAAAATAATTCGCTAGCTGATATTCTAGCATAATTCACCACATTTGTCATGAGATTTAAATTGACGATAATGAATTTACGTATAGACCTAAAAATGATAAACTGTCTATATTATCCAAGGTTGAGTCGCGGGAGAGAGTCATCATGACTACTGCAAAAAAGATTTTATTTTCCGTCCTCATCGGCCTGCCGCTGATGGCAGCCTTATTATTGCTGTCTCTTTTCTATGGCCCTCCCATGCTTGAAGACTGGATTGATCTTCTTACTCTCGACATGAAGCCTGATTCTTTACATGCCACTTTTATGGTAATGGATTCAATGAATGCCTTTCACCATTTTGATTATAAAATTGAAGGCAGTAATTTATATTTGAAATTTTATTCTGATCCCTTCCAGATAAATTATCCGCGGCCGGAAATCGTCATTAATGACGATCTTTCTCAAATCGACTCAATCTATCAGATTACTTCACAGGAAGATCGCCTTGTTTGGACGGCAGCAGAGGGTCTGGTTGAATTTTTCTTCTCATACACACCGGAGGCTTTGAGAGAAGTCCCCCGTTATTCCAATAGAGCGCTGCTCTTTTTTTTATTAGAATCGGAAGACGCTTATATAGAAAGGGCTGCAGCTGAATTATATGCTCGTTTTCTTGCCAATGCTTCCGGCATTCTGGAGGAAATTGCTGATTTCACCCCTGAAAGGCAAGCCAAAATCTGCTCTTTTCTGGCATCTTATCCCTTGGACAATGGCCTGGAAGACAAATTTGAAATTGTATTGTACAGAACGGATAAAGACGAAACCTCAGATTTGCTGAGAGCTCTGTATGAACAAAAAAAGCAGGACATTCTCCTGTCCGAACAAGCGCCTTCTGTGCCTCATCCATAAGGGCGTAACGAAAATCTTTATCCGGTGCGAAGTTAGATCGTGGCGCTGTTCTTTTGGCAGCGGATAGGATTTTTGAACATCCCGCTCCATTTCAAGCTAAATTCGAGATACGCTCCCGAAAAAGACGAGGGCACTGAAAAATGAGCAAAATTGCAAGTTTAAAGTGTCCGCAGATCATCAAACTGGCTGTATTTGGCTCTATTTGTCTATATTTAGTGCCACTCTCGAGAGGAGACCGCTATTTCGAGAGGGCAGCACACTTTAAACTTGCAATTTTGAGCATGCCGGCCTCTCTATTGAATCGGCTTTTCCTTGTTTATCAAGGCTTTAATTCCTGTATGGTTTAATTCTGCGGCAAACCAGATTTAAGAAAAGGGTTCAAGAAAAGGTTGCAAAGAAAAGCTGCCCCTGGAGGGCAGCTTAGTCTTTTCTTTCTTGTCAAAGCAAAATACATAAAAATTGTTTCTTTTTGGTAAAAGCTCAATATTTTTTGCTGGCATTGTAAAATGCTTCTTCAATCGCTAGAAAGCTTATGCTATAATAAATTTAAGGATGGAAGAAATCCCCTCATCCAACACCGCTAAGCGGCTTGGTTTTCTTCGGCGGCAACGGTGACGGCCAGCCCCCTTTCTACTTCCTCCATGGCTTCCCGATGGCTATCGGCAGAAAACAAGAACTTTCCCACTCCATCAAACACCTCAATATGACCATTTACATAACTGAGCTTGACATTCATAACCGGCACCTCCTTGTATTTGATCTACATCAATCATACAAAAGAGGCTGTACGAAAAACCCGCCAGTAAAATATCTCCTCAGCTTTCCTCTCCCTGCCTTACTCTTTTTGTTTTCTCATTGACAAGCTGATTCTCTTTCTGGCGGGATCCACCGCCAGGACAGTGACCTTCACCTGATCGCCGACTTTGGCTACTTCCGAGGGATGCTTGATGTATTTATCTGCCGCCTGCGAAAGATGAACCAGGCCGTCCTGATGGACGCCGATATCCACAAAGATGCCAAAATCGATGACGTTGCGGACAGTGCCTTCCAGCACCATACCGGGCTTCAGATCCTCCATGGACAAGATATCCGTCCGCAGCACAGGAGGCGGCAATTGATCCCGCAGATCCCGGCCGGGCTGCAGCAGCTCCGCCACCATATCCTGCAAAGTCGGCACGCCTACGCCGATAGCGGCAGCTACTTTTTCTTCCCCCTGGCGACAAATCTGTTCAGGCAAAGATAATAACTCCTTTGTGCCTACATCAAAAACGGAGAAGCGAAATAAAGATAACAGCCTTTCCGCTGCTTCATAAGACTCGGGGTGAACAGCCGTATTATCCAATACGCCTTCCGCTCCGGGAATTCGCAGAAATCCGGCGCACTGCTGAAAGGCCTTGGGTCCCAGCTTCGGCACCTTAAGCAATTGCCGGCGGTTGCGAAAAGCCCCTTCGTTTTCCCGGTAAGACACCAGGTTTTCCGCCACCGCGGCGGAAAGCCCCGCCACATAGGTCAAAAGCGACGACGAGGCCGTATTCAGATCTACACCTACCTGATTGACGCAATTTTCCACCACGCCGGACAAAGCCTTTTCCAGCTCTTTCTCCGGCATATCATGCTGATATTGGCCTACGCCTATAGATTTGGGGTCGATTTTTACCAGCTCCGCCAGGGGGTCCTGGAGCCGGCGAGCTATGGAAGCCGCACTGCGCAGCGTTACATCAAATTGAGGAAATTCCTTGGCGGCCAGGCTGGAGGCCGAGTATACAGAGGCGCCGGCTTCATTGACAATGGCATAAGACACCGGCCGGGAAATCTCACCGATAAGCTCCGCCACAAAAAGCTCCGATTCCTTTGAGGCAGTGCCATTGCCGATAGCGATCACGTCGACTTTATGACGAAAAATCAGATCCCGCAGCGTTTCTTTAGCCTCGGCTGCGCGCTTTTGGGGCGGCGTCGGATAAATAATCGCCGTATCCAGCACCTTGCCGGTAGCATCCACCACCGCCAGCTTGCAGCCGGTACGGTAAGCCGGATCAAAGCCGATGACCACCTTATCCTTCAGCGGCGGCTGCAGCAGCAAATGCTTAAGATTCAGGCCGAAGTTCTTAATGGCCTGGCCGGCAGCCTTATCCGTCAATGCTCCCCGCATCTCCCTTTCCAGAGAAGGCTGAATCAACCGCTTGAAGCTATCCCAAGCCGCATCTTTTATGATGGAAGCCATGATGCTCTCGCCGGCAATCCAAGCCTCCTCCACCGGAAAACGCACCAAATCCTCATCCACTGCCAAATTCACCTTGAGAAAGCCTTCTTTTTCCCCCCGGTTGATGGCCAGAATACGATGGCTTGGCAATTTTGCGGCGGCCTCCTCATAATCAAAGTATTGGGAGTACACAGCGCCCTCCACCGCTGCCGGATCGCCGCTGTTTTTGCAGATGATCCGGCCCGTAGACCAAAACAGCTGCCGTAAGACCTCACGCAAAGCCGCATCATCGGCAATATCCTCGGCAATTATATCTTTGGCTCCTGCCAAAACCTCCTGAGCCGTAGGCAAGCCTTTTTCCTCAGACACATAGGGTAAAGCCAGCTGCCAGATATCCCCCTGCTTTAAATCCTGGGCCATGATCAGGCGGGCCAGCGGTTCAAGCCCTTTCTCTCTGGCAATGCCTGCCCTTGTCCGGCGCTTAGGCCGGTAAGGCCGGTAGATATCCTCCAGCCGGGCCAAAGTCTCCGCTCCGTCGATAGCCGCCGCCAGCTCCGCCGTCATTTTTTCCTGTTCATTTAATGACGCGCTGATTTCTTCTTTACGCTTTTCCAAGTTATTCAGATATTCCAACCGGTCGCTAAATTGGCGCAGTACCTGGTCATCGCAAGAGCCCGTCATTTCTTTACGGTAACGAGCAATGAAAGGGATGGTGTTTCCTTCCCCGATAAGCTGCACAATATTGCCGGCATGGGTTTCCTTCAAGGTAAATTCTTTTGCGAGAACTTTGACAATATCCATGGTATCCATCCTTAAGTTTTTCTTTAGACTATAAATAATAAAAATAGTGATTATTTTTACTATTTAACTAAATTATATCATTTTCCGCCAAACAGCTATACCATATAGGCATTATTTTTGATACGATTAGCTTAGACTATCCAAATATTTGGCTGCTTCCTGGCCGGCTATCAATCCTTCCCCTGCAGCCTTGGATATTTGCAATGGCTGGCCGGTACAATCACCGCAAGCAAAAAGTCCCGGCAGGTTCGTCTTCATCTCCTTATTGACCATGATGAATCCTTTATCTATCTCAAGGCCGCTTACCATAGCCTGGGGAGCAACTGCGTCCCGCAGCAGAAAAACACCTTGAGCCTCGATTTTGACGTCATTTTCCCCCTTGATCTCCACAGCCTTTACGGCGCTATCGCCTTGGATGGATTGCAAGGTTCCCTGCTGCCATTCCACATCTTCTCTTAGCTCCTTAGGCCGCGGACCGGGATTTACATAGACGATTTGGACGCCGATGCCCGCCAGATAATTAGCTTCTTCAGCAGCGTCGGCAGCAAGGCCATAAACCACTGCCTTTTTCCCCCGATAAAGCATACCGTCGCAAGTGGCGCAATAGCTGACGCCTTTACCTAAAAACTCCTCTTCGCCCTCCACTGCTTTGGATCGGAGAGCTCCCGTAGCCAGAATCACGGCCCTGGCCGTAAGCACCTCACTGCCGTAGCCAACCATGTATTGCTGCCCCATTGAAAATACATTAGTAGCCTTACCTCTTATAATGGTCACTCCCAAACTGAGAGCATGGTCTTCAAAGGCCTTCATGATCTCCATTCCCGTTACCCCCGGCAAGCCCAGATAGTTGTCTATCCTTTCTGCCCGGGAAAGCTTGGTCGCCCCCCCATCCAGCACCGATACCCGGTAACCCCGGATAATGCCGTTGATGGCAGCAGATAATCCTGCGGGGCCGCCGCCGACAATAACAATATCTTCTTGATTGTTCATCGTATTCATCTCGTCACCTCATTTTTTATTCATTTATTTCCCTTTGCCAACCAGAAAGGAAGATGAGTTATCGTACACTGTCTTCAAGCAGCTCAAACTTATGGCCGCAATCTCAAAGCTTACTTGAATCACCCCATGGGCGGTAAGAATACACTGCAGGATAAAACTTTCCGCCATTTTCTCCGCTATTTAAGCCCCAAGGCCAACGTGCTGGATTTAGGCTGCGGCGCCGGCACTCATTTGAAGCTGGTTTTAGAGAGCAATCCTGCCAGAAAAGTCACCGGCATCGACCTTTGTCCGGAAATGATCAAAGCAGCCAGGCAATCCGTACCGAAAGGCTGCTTTCGTTGCCAGGATCTCCGGACATTCAGCTTTCCCGAAAGCACTTATGATGCCGTAATCTTATCTTCCGTGATCAATCACTTAAAGGCTGAAGAGCTAGAAAAACTGGTTGTCGACGTAGCTTATACCATTAAACCGGACGGCCTTTTATTCATGAATTTTTGGTCCGGTGAATATTCCGGCTTCAAATGCCTGGATTTTTCCGACCGGCCAATGCTAATCAACTATTACGACTGCCTTTATATCCTGAACCTGATGCGGGATCACAACTTTGGCAGTCTGAAGGTGAAAAAGTTTCATCAGCAGCTGGACACCTCTGCCGGTTCCGAAACCATACAGGGTTGCTATTATTTTGGCCATATGCTGAAAGAAGTAGACATGAACCTGCGGCTGAAATCGGCGGTAACAGAGCCCATGATTTTTTATGCTCCCGGCAAAAGAAGAGAACCGGAAAAAACACCGGCAGAAAAAAGCAAAGATGCATCAAAATCAAAAACAGACCGGGATTTTGATTTTGATCCGGCAGAAGACGAAAGTAAGGATCTGGAGCTATAAACCTTTATATTTGGCGGCTTCTTCCACGGCCATAGCGTCACACCTGTTATTATACGGGTTGTCGCTGTGGCCTTTTACTTTATGCCAGGAGATTTCATGAGTTTGAGCCAGCTCTAAAAGCTGCCGCCACAAGTCCTGGTTTTCTACCGGTTCTTTTTTAGAGGTAAGCCAGCCGTTTTTTTGCCATTTCACCAGCCAGCCTTGAGAAAAAGCATTGATCAAATAAGCGCTGTCGCTATAGAGCGCCACTTGGCAGGGCCGTTTGAGGGCTTGCAAAGCCTTGATGGCAGCCATCATTTCCATGCGGTTGTTCGTGGTTTCTTTTTCGCCGCCCTGCAGGGTCCGCTCCTCCCCCTGCCACATGAGAACAGCGCCCCAGCCGCCGGGGCCGGGGTTGCCGCTGCAGGCGCCATCCGTATAAATCGTTACTTGGCTGCGATTATCAGTCAAAGCTTACATCTCCTATGCTATCCACTACCTGAATCCAGGTTTTACCCGGTTTTCTGGCCATAACCCGGCCGGCTTCGTCCAGGATAACCAAAGGCTTATCTGCCGCGGCTTTTTCCCAGGCGCCCCGGATAATCTGGTTCTCAACAATACATAAGGCTTGGCCGCTGCCCACGATATCTACCGAAGAAGTAACGGGATCTGTATTGCGGGCTTTCGTTCTGGCGGCAACCACAAAAATAGTATCCGCTACCAAAGGCATGCCGTCGGCAGTAGCCTGGGCTTTGCCATTGATGTAACGGCGGTATTGACCGCCATCATCGCCCAAGCCCTCTTCCCAGATCCATTGAGCCTGGTAGCCATACCTGCCGGTGGCATAAGACAGCGTGACCTGGCCGCTTTCCAAGGGCTCACCGCTAAACTCCCTGCTGAGGGGAGGCAGGTCGGGTACTTTATAGGCATACTGCTTATTCGTTACGGCTTCCACCAGCTTATCTGTACTGGTGTAGGTATTATGCGGCCGTTTTCTAGCCGAATCCTGCCAAAAATATTTTTGAGCATTACTGATTTCATTGATATCCTTGATCTTTAGCTCGCCGATCATCGATAAGGCGTCGGTAGCTCCGCCCACGTGGGCATAAGGCAAATCCATGCCCTTAGCCAACTGCACAAAGTAATAGCGGGCGCTGCGAACCGGTCCGATCACCGCCGCGCTCTGCGTATAAAACAAGGCCATATATCTGGTGATGCCGCCTTCGGCCATAATCTCAAACACTATATCGGCTTTATCGATACCCATCTGGGGCCGGGCCTGGGACTGATTATCAATCATGACTAAAACGCCGGTAGGCAGCTCGGCTTTGACCTCGGGAATACCTAATACCGGCAGCTCCCTGGTTTGATGGCCTTTGCCGATTGCCGGTTTACTCGCTCCTTGGGAGCCGCCGGAGCCTTGAGCCGCCGAACCGCCGTTCTTACCGCAGCCGGAAAGAAGAAGCAATGCCGCTAACGATACTGCAAAAATTCTCTGTGTCATTTTCATTCTGATAATCGTCCTTCCTTTTAGGGTATACTTGCTCTCTTTTGCTTTGGAATTCATATGATATGCCAGCGACGTGCCAAGGATGGTGTTGATATGAACTCACTATATATCCATATAGAACGAAAGCGGCATCTTCTCTCCCTCTGCGACGACGGCCGGCTGCTCTACAGCTGGCCCTGCGCCGTGGGCAAGAAAGCCACTCCCACACCGGCAGGCCAATTCCGAATCATCAGTAAGGTGGAGCTTGACAGCAAGCAAGTCTACGGCAGCCGCTGGATGGGCCTGGATTTGCCTCGTTATGGCATCCACGGCACCAATAATCCTTCTTCCATCGGCAAGGATGTGTCTCTTGGCTGCATCCGCATGCATAATAAAGACGTGGAGAAACTGTTTAATCTCGTCTCAGTAGGGACAATCGTCAATATTACCTAAGTATTATATCATAAGACCCGGGGAAAAATCTGCCCGTCAGCTCATTTTTCCCAAGAGAAAAAATTGCCTTTGTTTATTTTTCTCTTGATAAGATCTCCCAAATTTTCAGCTTGCACTGCACGGGTAAGCGATCGTATTTTCCATCATATTTTTGCTGCGCTTTTTGGGTTATCCGGGATTGGGGCACAGAGGCGAAAACCACTTTTTGGCCGGGAGACAAAGGCGGATAAAGTAAGCACCACCAATTGCTGCCTTCCCCTTCCCCCAGAACGAAGGCCACCGTTTCATAAACGCCGGCAGGCAAACTCCCCTCTGTCAGCTGCCGTGAGGAAAAGTAACGGGGCTCATAATAAACCTGGATTTGCCGGCAATTGTCCGGCATTGGGCCAGAACCGTCGCCGGAGCCTTCTCCGGCTAAAGCAGCCTCTTCTGCCGCCAAGGTGCGGCAGGCCGTTTCATATAACCGGGGCAGATTAGCCGCCAACAGCCGGCGGCAATCGGTCATGGTTTCCGCTTCGCTAAACAGTTGTTCCGCTTCAGCCATGACGGCTTCTTTTACGGCAATTTTGAGCAGCTGATCCCCTTCGCTATCGCTGGCGGCATAAAAATGCCAGCGAATCAACGTGCTTTCGCTGCCTGCGGCTGCATCTACAGCCGTAGCCGCATCCGCAGCCTCCATGCCATAGCCGGGGAAGAAGCCCCAGGCCAGCACCCCCAAAAAAGCCAAGAGAATCAGGCAAAGCATCAAAACAGGATACTGTCTTAGCCTTTGCCGCCAAAATTCCGCCTCTATTTTAAACGCAACAGTTTTGAACACAGCAACTTTCCTCCACGTTGATCTGATCTGGGTTTGCCTACCCCGAGTTTATCTACCCGGTTTATCTGCCTAACCCGATTAGTATAAGTGTTGACGGAAAATTGCTATTATAATACTCATCAGCAAGAAAATTTTTTAATTGCCTGCCCACAACTCGAAATCTTGATTCTCCTGTAATATAAAAAACCGCCTCCGGGAGCAGCATGCCGCTGGTATGCTGTCAGGCCGGAAACGGCTTTCTTGCGTTATCTTCTTATGCCTAATTAGACGCCACTTCGGTACGCCACCGCCGCCATTGCTGGTAAGGCAAAGTCTTGTTCAAATGGCTGGGGGCTGCCGTATCCGGTATAAAAGGCGTTTTTTGGCTTTCGCTTTTTTTCGTCAGATTTTCCCTGGCTACGGCCAGCATCAGCTTGATTCGGTTTTCCTGATTAACTCTGGTGGCGCTGGGGTCATAGTCGATAGGCACGATATTGGCCCGGTCATCCAGTTGACGGATTTTGCGGATCATGCCCTTGCCGCAAATATGATTGGGCAGGCAGCCAAAAGGCTGAGTACATACAATATTGCCATAGCCCTTTTGCACCAGCTCGATCATTTCCGCCGTCAAGAGCCAGCCCTCGCCCATATCGCAGCCGGTGCTGATAACGCCCTTAACCAAGGATTTCGTGTGAGCAAACCGGGAAGGAGCCACAAAATCCGGATAGGCGGCAATAGCGTCGATCATGATGTCCTGCATGGACTGGATATACTGGGAAACAGCTTCGTAAGTCATAGCCTGAATCTGGTCGCCGCCATAAAGCCGGTTTTTTTCGGGAACGCCGTTTACCGTATAGAGCATGAAATCCAGCAGTCCCGGAACCATGACCTCACAATCCTGCTCAGCCAGAAAATCCTCCAGATTGTTGTTGCCTAAACTGGCATATTTAACATAGATTTCTCCAACAATTCCAACCTTAATCTTGGGCTTGCGTTCCAAGGCAATGGCATTGAAGTCTGCCGCCATCCGTTGAAAATTAGCCTTCATCGCCCTTTTGCTGTAGCCGTTCTTCTCATTGAATTGCCGGCCCAGCCGGGCAACCCAATCCTTAACTAAGGCATCGGCACTGCCTTTTCTGATCTCGTAAGCCTTAACCTGGTTGCTGAGGGCCATCAAGCCGTCGCCGTAGACCAAACCGGCCAAGGCCTGATACAGCATAGGCCAAGTCAAGCTAAAGCCGCTGTTTTTCTCCAGTCCCGACACATTGAGGGATACCACGGGGATCTGATCATAGCCGGCTTTTTTTAAGGCCCGGCGCAAAAGAAAAATATAATTGGAGGCCCGGCAGCCGCCGCCGGTCTGGGAAATCATCAGTGCCGTCTTATTCAAATCGTACTTGCCGCTTTTTAAAGCATCCAACATCTGGCCGATGACCAAAAGAGCCGGGTAGCAGGTGTCATTATGGACGTATTTCAGTCCTTCCTCTACGACGCCGGGGCCGCAATTCTCCAGAAGCTCTACGTTATAGCCTCCGTTTGACAGCACATTTTTGATCAATGAAAAATGGATAGGCGCCATCATCGGAATAAGGATCGTATAATCCTTCTTCATTTCTTTTGTGAAAGGAACACGGGGTATCCTTTCCAAACCTTTGGTAGGCGTCTTCATTTTTTCTGCTATGCCGCCCTTCAAGTCAGTCATCTCGTTTTTCTCCTCCAACTGCGGCCAACAGGCTTCTCAGCCTGATCCGCACGGCCCCTAAATTCGCAATCTCATCTATCTTTATCTGCGTATAAATCTTACCATTTTCTTCTAATATATCATTTACTTCGTCTGTGGTGATGGCGTCAACGCCGCAGCCAAAGGATACCAGCTGCACCAGATTCATATCCGCCTGACCGCCTACGTAATGGGCGGCTGCATAGAGCCGGCTGTGATACGTCCATTGATTGAGCACCGTACCGGGGTGCTTCTCCACCAACGGGCTCAAGGAATCCTCAGTGATAATCGCCACACCGAAACCGGCAATCAATTGATCGATGCCATGGTTGATTTCTCCGTCCACATGGTAAGGCCGGCCGGCCAGTACCATGATTTGCCGGTCTTCTTGCCTTGCCCGGGCAACAATCTCAATGCCCCGGACCTCCACCTTTTGGCGGTATTTGTCCAGCTCCTTATAAGCATTGGCCGCAGCCTTCCTGACTTTTTGAAGACTGATCTTATTATCCAGCTTCTCCCATAGGATTTGCCAAATCTTTAATGGAAATTCCTTGGGTCGGTGAAGTCCCAAATAATCGTAAATAAACTTAATTTTCTCCAGGCCCGGCTCGTTGGCGGCGATAACCTCGGGATAGTAAGCCACTACCGGACAATTATAATGGTTATCTCCCAGACCTTCGTCCACATTATATGTCATACAAGGATAGAAAATAACATCTACTCCCTGCTCCAGCAAATATTGGATGTGTCCGTGCATCAATTTTGCCGGATAGCAAATGGTGTCGGAAGGAATGGAAGCCTGGCCCTGCAAATAAAGCTGCCGGCTGGAGGCCGGAGAAACAATAACTCTGTAGCCTAAAGCATTGAAGAACACCTGCCAGAAAGGCAGCAGCTCATACATGTTAAGCCCCAGCGGCAGGCCGATAACTTTATCTTTAAAAATGGGATATTCTTCATCACAACCCATTTTTCCTGCTGCTTTTTGGCGATATTCTTCTAAGAGCTGCCGTTTATATTCATAAAGGTTAAGGCTTTGATCCTCCGCCTTGTTCGTGATGGGCCGGGAACAACGGTTGCCGCTGATAAAGCGGCGGCCGCCGCTGAAGGTATTTATCGTAAGCTGGCAATGGTTGCTGCAAAGACCGCAATTGGCGGAAGCCACTGCATGGGTAAAGCTCTTCAGCTCATCCATACTGAGCAGTCCCGGCTTCACCCTATCTTTACCATTCGGCATCTTGGCTTTTTGTTCCTTCGCATACAGAGCAGCTCCGTAAGCCCCCATCAGCCCTGCAATATTGGGCCGGATGACCTGGGTTTGCAGCTCCTGCTCAAAAGCCCGCAGCACGCCGTCATTTAAGAAAGTACCCCCTTGAACCACAATATGCCGCCCCAGGGGTTCGGCAGCAGTAGGCCGGATCACTTTATACAGGGCGTTTTTTACCACGCTGATGGACAGCCCCGCCGATATATTCTCAATGGAAGCCCCATCTTTCTGAGCCTGCTTCACCAGAGAATTCATAAAAACCGTGCAGCGGGATCCCAAATCCACGGGACGCTGGCCAAAGAGACCCAGGCGGGCAAATTCTTCCGTGCCGTAACCCAGGGCATGAGCAAAGGTTTGCAGGAAAGAGCCGCAGCCGGAAGAGCAGGCCTCGTTAAGAAAGATATTGTCAATGGCCCGGTTTTTGATCTTGAAGCACTTGATATCCTGACCGCCGATATCGATGATGAAATCCACTTCCGGCATAAAATGGGCCGCCGCTTTATAGTGGGCCACCGTCTCCACAATACCGTAATCCACCCGGAAAGCCCGGCGGATAATATCCTCGCCATAGCCGGTGACGGCGCTGCCTTTGATCGCTATCTGAGGCCAGGCTTCATAAAATTCCTGAAGAAATTGACGGACCATGGGAACGGGATTGCCGTTATTCGTCTGATAACTGCTGCAAAGGATCCGGTCCTCCTCATCCACCATCACCATCTTAATGGTGGTGGAGCCGGCGTCTATGCCGAAATAAGCCCCCTTGGTCTCCGCCGTCGGCTCATGGAAATCCACGGCAGCTTTTTCGTGGCGCTGCCGGAAGTCCCGGTATTCCTCTTCATCGGCAAACAAAGGCGCCATGAAGGCATAACTCTCCGTCTTGCTGTAATCCTCCAGCAGCGAAGCCAAGGCCGCCAGTTCGAACCTTTCCTCTGCCGAATAAGCAGCGCCCAGGGCCACAAAATACAGGGAATGCTCCGGACAAAGACCGCTGGTATGCAGGCTTTTGTCGAAACTGGCCCGCAGCTGAGACAGAAAGGTCAAGGGACCGCCTAAATAAACCACATTGCCCTTAATAGGCCGGCCCTGGGCCAGGCCGGCAATGGTTTGGCTTACCACTGCCGCAAAAATGCTGGCGGCCACATCCTCTTTGCGGGCGCCCTGATTAAGCAGAGGCTGGATATCGGATTTGGCAAAAACACCGCAGCGGGAAGCAATGGTGTAGACCTTTTCCGCCCGTTCCGCCATATCGTTTAGCTCATCCAGGTTAACCTCCAGCAAAGTGGCCATCTGATCCATGAAGGCTCCGGTGCCGCCGGCGCAAGAACCGTTCATCCTGACTTCCATGCCGCCGGTAAGAAAAAGGATCTTGGCGTCTTCTCCCCCCAGCTCAATAATCACGTCGGCTGCCGGCAAAAGGCGGCCGGCGGCTATTCTGGTACCGAAGACCTCTTGAACAAAGGGTATGCTTAGGCTTTCCGCCAAGCCCATGCCAGCGGAACCGGAAATCGCTAATTTAGCCTGTTTGACGTTTGGCAAAGCCTTCGCCAGCTGCTGCAGCAATTTGGCGGCGCTTTCCGTTATTTGTGAATAATGGCGCTGATACGATTCATATATCACTTCATCATAACGATTCAAAACCACACATTTGATCGTGGTCGAGCCGATGTCTAAACCGATTCTCACGTAACTCTCCTTGTCAATGAAATGTTATACTTATCTGCAATGATATCTGTTATTATACTCTTATTAAAATTTTGTCGCAATAGAAGAAAAGCTGGAACTCCCCTTTTCTGGGAATCCCAACTTTTCAATCATCAATTAATTATGGGCTCTTTGCCGTTGATTGCCGGTTGCTTCATCAACCCATGCCGCCGGGGCAAGGTACCTGAATCACTTGGCCAACCCGAAGGTTATTGGGGTTGACGCCGGGATTGGCCCGAACCACCGCATTGGTGCTGACATTATGGGCTCTGGCAATCTTATACATGGTGTCGCCTTGGGCCACGGTATAGTCGAAGGTGGTGCCGGGGGGGCAATCCTCCTGAACGCCTTCTACTTCAGGCTCGGGCTCGGGTTCCGGCTCCGGTTCCGGAGCGGCAACTTCCTGGACGGCGGTAATAAAGGTCAGCTCCTGACTCTGGGTAACCTGGGCGCAGATTTCCACAATGGCCGTCTGCCGCCAATGGCAGGCCGGTTTGCTTTCCTTGGCCTCCACATCACAGAATTCCACCCTGCCCCAGAGATCCACAATATCGTCGTCGGTAGCTCCGTCAATGTGGATAAATTCGGTGAAGGGTTCCCGTACCGTCAAGGCCCGCAAGCGGTCATCGCAATCGGAAACGTAATAAATATGCTTCTCCAATACACCTTTGACGATTACTTTATTGGGGATGATTTCGGAGGTGAGGTCTCTTAGATGGGTCTCGATCCAGGATACCTTCCTGGCCGGCAGCGGCGTGGTGATATCTGCCAGAATATTGACTTGGCGGCAGCCAAAGCCTACGTTGTTTTCGATGACAATGGTCTGGCTCTCCGTCAGGGCGCCGTCCACCGACGTCAGCACGCTGAGTGTTACCGGCTCGATGAGCTTGGCGCTGACTTGGAGGATTGCCGTTTCCTTGACGAATTTCTGACCGCCCCGAACCACCATCTCGCTGTCTAAATATTCAATGTCGATATCGGTAGTGACGTTGGAGTCTTCACAGGCCCCTTCCAGATGGATGAAGACGCTGAAAGGTACGTCGGCAGGGGTTTCTTTGACTTCTCCGCTGCATTCCTCGACGAAGTAAATTTGCTTATGCAGTTTACCCCGGATAATGACTTTGTTGGGAATGACCTTCTTTTCCACATCTCTGATTTCCGCATCAACGAATTTTACCTTCTTCGTATCATCCGGCAGCCGGATATAGCTATCCGATAAATTGTATTGCTCCCTGCCGGAGGCCACTACGTTGTCAATGCAGATAATATCGAAGTATGGGAAAATGCTCTCCCCCTGAACGCCGGTGATGAAAGGAATTTCCATGGTCTCCATGAGTTTGGCGTGAACTCTGATAATCAGAGTCTGCTGGAATTTTTCATGGCAGTGGTCGTGGTCGTGATCGTGGTCATGATCATGATCGTGGCGGCCACCATAGCAGTCGCCATCCCGGCAATCATCATCGCGGCAGTCATTATCACGGCAATCGCCATCCCGGCAGTCGCCACCCCGGCGGCCATCATCCCGGAAATCCTCGTCCCGGAAATCATCATCACGGCGGCGGTCATGATGATGATGGTGCCGCTCCCGATGCTGGTCTATGGGCTCTGTCTCGGAGTACTCAATATCCACCTTCACTTTGGCCGTCTGCTCATCGCAAGGCCGGGCCCCATTGATGTTGATGAATTCCCTGATTCTTTCATCAGGCAAAGTAAACTCCATTACCGCTTCCGAACAGCAATCCACATAGTACACCTGGCGATGGAGGGTAAACTCCACCAGCACCTTGTTGGGCAAAATCTTATACTCTACATTCTTGACCTTTGTGTCCACGCTTTCTATATGACGGGCCGGGCAGGGCAGGTCAATATCGCGCACCAAATTGATCTGGCGGCGCACATCTCCTAACACTCCCTCGACCCGTAGACAGCGGGTCGTTAATTGAATTGGCATTTCCCTTCCTCCTTTCGTCCCCTACCTTGACTCATTCCAATATATGCGCGGCCTGTTGGGATGTTACTTTATTTACTGGAAAAATTTTTTCATTTTTTCGTCATTTCATGTAGGAATTTAGCCGTCAGCAGAGAATAAGTCGGAAATGAAGATAGGGAGGTAATTCCATGTCAACAAAATGTAAGGTGGCCCTTTTCCAAATGGACTGCAAGCTGGGCCAGACTGAGGTCAACGTTGAAAAATGCTTGAACGCCATATCTCAGGCTGCCGGCCTGGGCTGTTCATTAGTCGTTTTTCCGGAGCTGGCTTTATCCGGCTACAATGTTGAATCCTTTGAAGAAGCGCTGCAATTTGCCATTCCTGTGGACAGCCCCTATATCAAAAGGCTGACGGAGGCCTGTAAAGATAATAATATTTATGCTGCGGTAGGTTATATGGAAGTCAGAGAAGGAAAGGTTTACAATTCCGCCGTTCTTTTGGGCCCGGAAGGCCTTTTGCAGAATTACAGCAAGATGCATATGCCCAATATTGGCCTGGATAAGTTTGCCGAAAAGGGCCAGCCTCCTATGCCTCCTTCCGAAACCTCCATCGGCAAAATCAGCATGATTGTCTGCTACGATATCCGTTTCCCGGAGCTGACCCGCCATTTTGCCCTCAAAGGTGCCGATATGGTGATCAATCTTACCAACTGGCCCCGGGGCAGCGAGCATACCCGGGAGGTGCTGCCTCTGGCCAGAGCCTTTGAAAATAAGATCTATTTTATGTCCTGCAACCGGGTGGGCGACGAGCGGGGCAGCCATTTTATCGGCGGCAGCCGCATAATCGATCCCAATGGCCGCATTATTGTGCAAGCCGGCGAAGAAGGGGAGGAAATGATTACGGCAGAAATTGACGTGGCGTTGTCCCGGCAAAAATACTTCTTCTCCCAAGAAGGCAACTGGTCCATCGATGCAGAAAAAGACCGGCGGCCCGACGTGTTCGGCAACATGGACATCCTCGTTTCACCCGATGAAAAATAATCCTCAAAAAGCCTACGGCCGCCGGCCTCCGCAAGCCGGCGGCTTTTTTAGTAGCTTCCTTTAGGGAAGCCCAGCCGCAGACAGCCCCGGGTCTCAATCCCTCCCACCCCTTCGGTGCCGGTGATGGTATTGCTGAGGATATCCCGCAAAGACAGTACATCAAATATGGAAGTATAGGCCAGCTTTTCCGCTAAAAATACGGGGTCGAAGGCATGGATCAATACCCGGCCGGGAGAACTGGCAAAATTGGCGCCGGCTTCAATCAAGGCCTCATAATGGGATTGGCAGGCTCCGGCAAAAATAATCAAATTATCTTTATTCGGTTCATATTCCCGGGCTTTGGTCACGGCCTCCACAAAATACCGGGAGTGCCGGTAGTTCTTTACATCTCTGAATTCTTTATTATTTTTAATGAGGCCGTCATGGCCCGTTAAGATCAAAATATTCGGCTTATATTGTTTTAAATAACCCACAACCAGCTCCGGCTGTTTTTTTTCCGGCACCGGTATAGTATTGGCTTTGATGCCCAATTGATGGTATGTGGTACGGCAGATATCCAGATAGTCCTTATCACCATCCAGGTGCAGCACGGAGCCGGGCAGCTCAAAATAATCTTTTTCCTCGCCACTGCCCCCCACCATAGTGAAAGGACCCCGCATAAAATTTCGGGATTGTTCCTCCGCCCGGCGTTCAAAAACCCGCCGCATCAAGTCGCTGTTTTTCCGAATATAGGCTTGGCGGCTGCGGCTGATCTCCGACGGATTCTTCTTTACCAGATCGCTTAGAGGCGCGTCGGCTACCAGGCGAATGTCCAATCCCCGCAAAATAGCCTGTTCGCCTTTACCTTCCACCTGGCTGATTTCCATCACCCGAAACAATATATCCTGACGATGGGATATCCTGGCTACCACATCCCCCGGTGCAATTTTTGGCGCCATATCCCTCCCTCCTTTAGACCCATCATATGAAAAAGAAGCTTCGGCGGTGACCCTTAAGGTCAGGCTAAAGCTTCTTTTATTTAGGCTGGGGGAAGGTGTTCATCAATTACTTGCCCGACCTTTCACCCTCACCGCAGAAGGCTTTAGGCATCTGTCTTAACGCCATAGCCTGCTGCCGTCACGATGGCGGCAAACTCCTCCAGAGACAGAGTCTCCGGCCGGCGGCTGCTGTCGATCCCGGCTTCCTCAAGAACTGCCGGCCAGCTTCTGCCGCCGGAGGGTGTGAAAGCGCCCAGGGATTTCAGTCCGTTGAGCAGGCTTTTGCGCCGCTGGTTAAACAGTCCCCGAATCACCAGCCACAAGGCCTTTTCTTCCACTGTGGCCGCAAAGGCCGGCGGCCGGCGGCTAAAGGCAATCACCGCCGAATTCACCGGCGGCGGCGGCGTAAAGTAAGCCGGCTCCAGCTCCATCAGGAGCTTTACCTCGCCGTACCAGGCGGCGGCTAGAGATAAAAGGCCATAGCCCTCTTGTCCCGGCGCGGCTAAAATCTTATCCGCAACCTCTTTTTGCAGCATGATGGCTCCCGATTCCAGCCCCTTCAACTGCCGGAAGGCCATGGTGACAAAGGCTGTCGATATGTGATAGGGCAGGTTGGCGGCAATTTTGTAGGCTGCATAGCCTTCCTGAAGGGCCAAAGCCTCCAGATCCAGCTTCATGGCGTCGCCTTGGATGATTTCCACCGCTGGTTCCTCTTTGAATCGCTGCCGCAAATAGGAAATCAAGGAGCGATCCAGCTCGATTGACTTCACCTTAACCCCTTTGGCAGCCAGCTCCGCCGTCAGTGTGCCGGCGCCGGCCCCTATTTCAATGACGAGATCTCCGGCTTTTACGCCGGCTCCCTCGGCTATTTCTTCTAATATAAAGGAATTAAATAAAAAGTTCTGCCCCAATTCTTTTTTGAAGCGAAAGCCTTGACGTTTTAAAGCCGCCAGCGCCGGGTGATCTTTGCTCATCGTTTTCCTTCCATTTCCTGATATGCTGCCAAAAAATCCTGGCGGCTGATGCCGTAATCATTAAGCCGCCGCAAAAACTGCTTGCCGTTGGTCTGGCCTAATCTCAGCCGCCGGGAAAGCCAATCCCGTTTTTCCTGAGCCGCTGCGCCGCCGGCCAGTCCCAGTTCAACCATATCGGCCAGGCTAAAGGTCTGGGGGCGGTCGGCAGCCAAAGTAGCCTTGGCCGCCGTCAAGGCGGCCAATATCTCTGCCGGCTCGGCATATTCCACGCCTATCGGCTTGTTTTTTTGTCGGCGGTCATGGTAAATATAGGCCTGCTTACAGCCGGCCACCCTTTGATTGATAATCTGGCGGATTTTGGCGCCGGGACCGTCGGGATCTGTCAGCACAATGACGCCGCAGCGTTTCTGGGCCTCTCGAATTTCTTCGACAATTTCCCGGGAAATGCCCAAGCCGCTGGTAATGATAGTCTGGGCCCGGCAGGCCCTTTTTACTGCCGCCACGTCGTCTTTGCCTTCCACCACAATGACCTCTTGAATCAAAGGCAGGCTATTCATAAAGGCAAGCGGTAAACCCGGCAGGCATTTTCCCAGGTAATCCGGGCCATTTCTTCTGCGGTAATCCCCCGCAGTTCCGCCAAAGCCTTGCCGGTTTCCACCACGTAGGCAGGCTCATTTCTTTTGCCCCGATAGGGCAAAGGCGACAAATAAGGGCAATCCGTTTCAATCAGCAGTCTGTTCAAAGGCACCGCTGCCGCTGCCCGCCGCAGCTTGTCGGCATTTTTAAATGTGACTACGCCGGAAAAAGAAATATGAAATCCTTTTTTGACGATTTCCGCCGCCATTTCAGCGCTGCCGGAATAGCAATGGAAGATGCCGCCGTTGCCCCAGCCGCCTTCTTCCGTCAAAATATCGAAGCTTTCCCGATGGGCCTCCCGGTCATGGATCGTAATCGGCATGCCTAATTCCTTGGCCAATCTGATCTGGCGGCGGAATACCTGGCGCTGAACCTCCCGGGGAGAAAAATCGTAATGAAAATCTAAACCGATTTCGCCGATGGCCACAATTTTCGGGTGGGCTGCCCAGACCTTCAAATCTGCCAGCAGTTCATCGGTCATGTCTTTGGCGTCGTGGGGATGCAGCCCCACCGTACCGTAAATACCCTCGTACCGCTCTGCCAGCTTAATTGTGTCCAGGGCGCCCTCCCGGCTGCAGCCGATATTAACAAAGCGGGTAACTCCCGCTGCCGTTGCTCTTTGGATCACCGCTTCCCGGTCACCGTCAAAATCCGGGTTGTCTATATGGGCATGGCTGTCAAACCACATTCTGATTTCTACCTTTCCTTCAGCTGATTTTCGCCGGTCACACTAAAAGCATGGCTCAGCGCACCTTTGAGCCGCTGGCCACATCCGGCGGCAACGTGATCACTTCCAGGCGGCTGCCGTCGGCGGCTGCCAGCAGCATGCCCTGGGATTCGACGCCCCGCAGCTTAGCCGGCTTCAAGTTGGCCACTACGATGATCTTGCGCCCCACCATCTCTTCCGGCGTATAATGCTGGGCTACTCCCGCCACTAAAGTCCGGCGCTCTTCCCCGATAGCAATTTCCAGCTTCAGCAATTTATCGGCCTTGGGGATAGGTTCACAAGACAGGACTTCCGCCACCCGCAAATCCACGTGGGCAAAGGTCTCGTAATCGATGAGGGCCGGTGCTGCCGCCGCCTCTGCCGGGACCGCTGCCGCTTTGGCCGCCGTCTCCGCCTGCTTTGCCTCGGCTTTGGCCGCTGCCTTGGCTTCCTCTTCTTTCCACTCGATCCTGGGGAAAAGGCCCTCGCCTTTCTTTACCTGCTGTCCCGCTTTGGTACCGCCCCAAGCCAATTGCTGCCAATCCAGGCAGGCCGCGGCCTCATGGCCGGTCTGGGCCCAGACTAAAGGAGGTATGTTGGGCATAGCCGGAGTCAGGAGCATGGTGGCAATCCTGACGGACTCCAAAAGGTGAACCATTACGGTAGCCAGCCGCTGCCGTTCTGCCGGGTCCTTGGCCAGAGCCCAGGGCGCCGTCTCATCAATATACTTGTTAGCCCGGCTGATCAGTTTAAAAACCGCCGCCAAAGCATTGGCGAAGTCCAGCTTATCCATATACGCTGCGGCTTCCGGCACTACGGCGGCCGCCAGTTCTTCCAGCTCCCGGTCGATAGGCTCCGCGCTGCCCGCTGCCGGCACTATGCCGTCAAAATATTTTTCAATCATGGCCACTGTCCGGGAAACCAAATTGCCATAATCATTGGCTAAATCGATATTAATCCGCTGCACCAAAGCTGCTTCCGAATAGTAGCCATCCTGGCCGCTGGGGATTTCCCGCAGCAGAAAATAACGGACGGCGGCTACACCGTATTTTTCGATAAGCAGCTGGGGATCCACCACATTGCCTTTGGACTTGGACATTTTGCCGGAATCCAGCAAAACCCAGCCGTGGCCGAAAACCTTCTTCGGCAAAGGCAGGTCGGCGGCCATCAGGATGATCGGCCAAATTACCGTATGGAAACGGATGATATCCTTAGCCATCAGATGGACGTCTGCCGGCCAAAAAGCATCATACAGGGCCGTATCATCGGAGCCGTAGCCTAAAGCGGTAATATAGTTGCTCAGGGCGTCAAACCAAACATAAATGACGTGTTTTTCGTTAATGGGAACGGGAATGCCCCAGTCAAAAGAAGTCCGGGAAATACAGAGATCCTCCAGTCCGCCTTTGACGAAATTGATCATTTCATTGCGGCGGCTGGCCGGCTGGATGAAATAAGGATTCTCCTCAATGTAGCGGAGAAGGCGGTCCTGATACTTCGACATCCGGAAAAAATAACTTTCTTCTTCAATAATATCCACGGCTTTGCCGCAATCGGGGCAAATGTGCTCTTCCCCTACTTGCCTTTCGGTAAAATAGGTTTCGCAGGAAACGCAGTACCAACCCTGGTAATGGGATAAATAAATATCTCCCTTATCATAGATGGTCCGGAAAAGCTTTTCCACGCCTTTAATATGACGCTCCTCTGTGGTACGGATAAAATCGTCATTGTCGATCATCAGCTTCTCCCAGAGATTTTGCCAAATTACCGCCATATCATCCACATGGCGCTGGGGACTTTTGCCGCCGGCGGCAGCGGCCTTGGCTATTTTTTGGCCATGCTCGTCCATGCCGGTAAGAAAACGGGTTTCAAAGCCCTGCATCTTCTTGTATCTGGTCATGGCGTCGGCTAAAACCGTAGTCAGCCCGTGGCCGATATGGGCATTGGCGCTGGGATAATAAATGGGGGTAGTGATGTAAAATCTCTGTTTTTCCATATTGTCCTCCTATTTTTTTACATTTTCGGGCATTTGACTGACCCGAAAAAAGAATTTACAAAGTTTTTCATCGCAAATGTCGTTTTGATGTTGACTTTAATTGGAAGTATTGTTATTCTTTACTTGGAGAGTAATTTAGAATAAATTGAACAAGAAAGGAGAAATGTTAATGAAGTCTACAGGTATTGTCAGAAAAGTTGATGAGCTGGGCCGTGTGGTTATTCCTATTGAGTTACGTCGTACTCTGGGAATTGATTTGAAAGATTCATTGGAAATCTACGTTGATGAAGAAAAGATTATCCTGAAAAAATACGAGCCCGCCTGCATTTTCTGCGGCAGCGCCAATAATGTTCATCACTTCCACAATAAATTGATTTGCAAAGATTGTGCCAAGAGCTTGATCGAGACTTTCTAAAAAGATATTTGACTAAGCAGAATGAAAGCATATCATTTTTGCATTTACAGAACATCTCGCGGTTCGGGATGTTCTTATTTTTTTCGTCATTTACCGATAAGCAAACTCTCTGCCAAAAACAACATCAAGATATCAAAATGCTAAAAGCACCGGAAAGCATTCAGACAGCGCCCTGATCCCAACTGACCAGCAGGGCATACATGTCCTTGGCTGCCAAGCCGGTTTCGCAAGCCAGCCGTCTGCTGGCTTCTTTTTTGCTCAAGCCCTGGGCCAGCAAGCTTCTGCCTAAGGATTCCAACTCCTTGCCCGCAAGGCCATCCTCCTTTACCTTATGGTAACCTTCCAGGATCACTACGATTTCCCCTTTGACCTCCGCCGTCTGCTCCAGTCTCCCGATCACATCCGGCAGGCTGCCGCGAATGAATTCTTCGTAGCGTTTCGTTAATTCCCTGGCCACGCAGCAATGCCGGTCGCCCCAAGCCGCCTGTAAGAAGCTTAAAGTAGCAAGCAGCCGTTTGGGGCTTTCATAAAAAATCAAGGTGCCGGGAAAGCTGCCGAAATCACTGAGCCAAGCCTTTCTGACCTTGTTTTCTCTCGGAAAAAAGCCGCCGAAGGCAAAGGCGTCGGTATCGAGGCCGGAAGCCACCAAAGCCGTCAATCCCGCCGAGGGTCCCGGCGCCACCGTTAGGCTGATGCCGGCTGCCGCTGCCTGCCGGATCAATCTGGCTCCGGGGTCCGATATGCCGGGCATGCCGGCGTCGCTGACCAAAGCCACGGTCTTGCCCTCCTGCAAAAGCTCCAGCAGACGCTTGCTCTGCTTTTCTTCATTATGGGCAAAGCAACTTACCAGAGGCTTCTTGAGGCCATATGCCTGCAAAAGCAATCCGGTGCGCCTGGTATCCTCGGCGGCTATCAGGTCCACGCTGCCCAAAATACGCAAGGCCCGCAAGGTGATATCCTCCAGATTGCCGATGGGAGTCGCCACAATATATAAAGTCCCCGGCAATAAAGCTGCCGGCTCTTTGCTTTTTGGCAATTGAAAGACCTGTGTCTCACTCATTTGCCTAAGAACCCCCGGCAAAACAAGCACTCACCTTTTCTTTCCTGGCCAAAAAACAGGTGGCAGATGTGAAAACCCTCCTGATACAGCTTTTCCAGATTATCTTGCGCAGTTTGTTGGATTTTTAATCCATTGGCGGACATTTGTTGAAAATCGCCATCCCCCATCTGGCAAAGCTGCCGCCGCAGCCTTTGGTTTTCCTCTTCCAAAAGCCGGGCTTCCTGCTTGGCCTGCTGAATCTCTTCCTGCAAAAGCCGCTGGCTTTTTTCGATGCGGGAAAGCCTTTCGCTCAGGCTCATTTGTCTTGCTCCTCGTCTTTGTCTATAACCTGTACCATAATCTCCTCCAGCTCCGGATAATCCGCCAGGTCGGCTTCCGTCAAGTAGCCTTCCTTCAACAGCTCTTCTGCCAGCTCCTTTTCCGAAGGATCCTTTTCTTTTTCCTGATTTTTGGGGCAGCGGCCTTTCTTGCTGCATTCATAACCATAGCTCTCATATTTTAAGCAGCACATTAAGCGGCCGCAGATACCCGATATTTTGCTGGGATTAAGGGAAAGGTTTTGCTCCTTGGCCATGCGGATAGATACAGGCTCAAAATCGCTGAGAAAAGACGCGCAGCAAAGCTCCCGGCCGCAAGAACCCAAACCTCCCAGCATTTTCGCTTCATCCCGTACCCCGATCTGGCGCAGCTCGATTCTGGTTTTAAATATAGCCGCCAGATCCTTGACCAGTTCCCGGAAATCCACCCGGCCTTCGGCCGTAAAATAAAACAGGACTTTGCTGCCGTCAAAGGAATACTCTACTCCAACCAGTTTCATAGGCAGCTGGCGCTGGACGATTTTTTCCAGGCATAAAGCCCTGGCCTGTTCTTCCTTTTCCTGCGCCGCCAGCATTTTTTCCCGGTCTTCCACCGTAGCCAGCCGGATCACCTTGCGCAGCGGCTGCACTACTTTTTTTGCCTCTACCTGGCGGTTGCCGAGAACGGCTTTGCCATATTCGAGGCCCCTGGCCGTTTCCACCACAACATCGGTGCCGGCAGGAATTGTAAGCCCTATGGGATCAAAATAATATATTTTTCCCGATGATTTAAATCTGACGCCAACCACTTCAATCAAGGGTTCAGCCTCCTTCTGTCACTCTAATATTCAGCTTGTTTATCTTAAGAAATAAATTTTCCAAAATTAATAAGGCATTCACATTGCGCTCCAAAAAATAGCCCGCCTGCCAAACCTCTTCCAAAGCAGTCAGAAGCTTGCGCCCATCGGCGGCAAGGCCTGCCGGCAGGTTTTCTGCCAAACCCGCGGCGGCAGCCCCGGGGCTCAAATGGCTGACCAGGCTTTCCCGCAATAAAAACTCCAAGGCGGCCAAAAATTCCGGCAGCCTTTTTTTGCGGCTGCCTTCCACGAAAGCAGCTTTATCAAACACGGCATAATAGCCCTGGCTTTCCAGGGCTCTCACTACATCCAGGACCAGGTCTAATTCCGTCTGAGCAGGCGGAAGCTGCCGGCTGCCAAAATCAATCAGCTGGCAACGGGAGCGAACTGTCGGCAGCAAATCCTGGGGCCTGTCCGTCAAAAGCAGCAGAATCGTATCCTCCGGCGGCTCCTCCAGGGTTTTCAGCAGGCAGTTTTGACTTTCTTCCCTCATCCGGTGGGCGTCCAGCAAAGCCGCCACCTTAACCTGACCGGCCGGCGCTTTGCCCGCCAGCTTAACCTGCAGCTCCCGGATCTGGCGGATCTGAATCAGACCAGCCGCTCCCTGGGGAGCGATCGTCAGCCAGTAAGGGAAAACAGCCGATTTAATTTGACGGCAGTGGTCACAGCTGCCGCAAGGCCTGGAGCTTGTCTCCTCCTCCAGGCAATTCAAAAATGCCGCCAGGCTCTCGGCTTCCTCGAGAAGAACCTGGGGATTATTCCCTTTAAATATCAAAGCATGGCTTATCTTTTGCCTGCCGGCCAGGCCCAAGTCCCGGACGGCTAAAGAAACTGGGGACATTGCTTCTCCTAAATCTTATAATTCTCCAGCACATCCAAGACAAATACGGTGGCGCCGCCCATCCTGACCATAACATCCACGGGGATAATACTTTCCTCGGCAGCCAGCATAGGGGTCATGGGCACCATTTGCTTGCGGGGCTTGCAAACCCGCCGGATCACCTGAAGCACTTCTTCTTTCTTTTCGTCATCGACGCCAATTAATAAAGTGGTATTGCCCCGGCGCAAAAAACCACCGCTGCTGGCCAGCTTCGTAGCCTGAAACCCACCTTCCGACAAAGCGTCCAACAAAGCATGAATATCCATATCGTCAACGACACACATGACCAGTTTCATTTTTCACGCCTCCTCTTTCTATAATATATCAATAATATCATACCACAATCACCTATTCCTTACCACAAAGTTTTTTGATACACTAAATAAGTGCCAAGAGTCAAAAGGAGCTGAGAAAGCGAAGGTGTGTTATGAAAAAAATTGATGAAACCGACCAAAAAATACTGGATCTCCTTTGCGAAGACGCCAGAATGTCCTACGCGGAGCTGGGACGGCGTCTGAATCTAACCAGGGTCACCGTCAGAGAACGGGTCAACGATTTAGTGGAATCAGGAGTCATTGAACGTTTCAGCATCATCATCAATCCTGCCAAAGCCGGTTATCACTTGTCCGCTTTCTTTGAAATAGGCGTTCACCCCAGCAAACTTCACGAAGTAGCAAAAACTCTGGCCGGCAATAAGTTTGTCCAAAGCGTCAATCAAATGACAGGCCCCAACACCCTTCACGTCCATGCCAGCTTATACGACAACAATCATCTCCAGGATTTTATGAAAGACGCTATTTATAATTTGCCCGGTATTAACAATGTTAACAGTTATGTGTTGCTGCGGGGTTTCAAAGTTAAGCGTGGCGGCGTGAAAATTGGCAATTGACTGAATATCGCCTTACATTGTAAACAAAAAATTTTTAACCACCGGAAAGTCCGTACATTGTAATCTTCTTTTCTTTTTCCTATTTGCTATACTGGTCACAGTGCAGACTGCATAGCATAGAAAAAGGAAACACGATGCGGGCCCGTCGGTGGTTATTTTTCTTTAAAAGATGTAAGGAGGAGATGGCTTGTGCCAAAAGATTTGCGTTACTTTCTAGACAAGATGCAAAAGGAGATGCCGGAGGACCTGATCACCGTCAACAAAGAAATAGATCCTAAATTTGAGATCGTTGCTATTCAGCAAAAATTGGAGGATCAAAACCGTTATCCCTTACTTTTGTTTGAGAACGTCAAAGACAATTACGGCCAGCCCAGCGGCTTTCGCCTGGCCACCAATGTCTTTGCCAACCGGGCCCATTGCGCCCTGGCTCTGGAAATGCCCAAAGATAAATGGCAAATGGACACCAGCCTGCAATATTCCCGGCTGGCTCATCAGCCGATCAAGCCCGTTGTGGTAGACCGGGCCGAGGCCCCTTGCAAAGAAGTGATCATCACCGGCGACGATGTGGATATGTATAAGCTGCCGGTATTGACTCATCATGAAATGGACGGTCTGCCCTATTTGCCGGATGTGGTGGTAGCCGCCGACCCCGATACCGGCGTTTATAATACCTCTCATCACCGGATGATCATTGCCGGCAAAAACGATTCCCGGATCTGGATGAGCCCCCGCCATCTTTGGAATTATTTTATGAGAGCCCAGGAAAAGGGCCAGCCCTTGCCTATCGCCCACGTTTTAGGCCATCATCCCTGTTTCTACCTGGGTTCTGAGTCCATATTGCCCATGCAGAGCGATGAGTACGCAACCATCGGCGGACTCCTTCAGGAGCCCCTGCGGCTGGTGCCCTCGGAAACTTACGGCGATAAGCTGATGGTGCCGGCAGATGCGGAGATCATTGTGGAAGGCGAGATTTTGCCAAACCTGCGGGAACCGGAAGGCCCCTTCGGTGAATTTACCGGCTATTACGGCCCTCAGCGCTGGTCTCCCGTGGTGAAAATCAAGGCCATCACCCATCGTAAAAACCCCATCTATTTGAATGTCCTTTGCGGTCATCCCGACACCTCTATTGTGGGCGGCATTGCCAAGGAGGCCTGTCTTTATGAAGAGTTGAAGCGCACCATGCCCGGTATCCAAGCCGTTCATCTGCCAATTTCCGGCTGCTGCCGTTTCCATGCTTATATTTCAATCAAGCAGCGCTTTAATGGCGAAGCCAAAATGGCCGGTCTGGCCGCTCTGCCTCATCACGATATCGTGAAGCATATCGTAGTGGTCGACGAGGATATCGATCCCTTCAATGAAAAGGAGGTTTTGTGGGCCCTGGCCACCCGGGTTCAGGCCGATAAGGATGTGACGATTATCCCCCATTGCCGGGGCGGCTTGCTGGATCCCTCTTGTACGATTGAAGGCATCGGCGCTAAAATGATCATTGACGCTACCAAACCGATGACCCGTCCCTATGAAGAAAAAATCAGCGTGCCTAAAGAAGTTATGGATCGTATCCACTTAAAAGACTTTCTGGGAAAGGACTGGTGTTAATTATGTCAAAAATCTTTTGGATTGCCTGTCCTCAATGCAAAAAAAAGTTTTATGCCGCTGTTGATGATTATCGTCACAAAGATCGAAAAATGATGTGTCCTTTCTGTCAGGCCCGCTTCCTGGATGAAGAGGCTGACGAGATCGTGGATTCGGATTGACCGTCGTCAGAAAGGAGTTCCCATGTCTGAAAGCAGTGGATTTTTCTCTTCTTATATCATGGGTGAAGGGGAGAAGCGCAAGCTTCCCCCGTTATATGCCAATATTGTTAAATGGGTTGCTATCGCTACTACTATTTATAATATGTGGACAGTATTCGGCTACCCCGATCTCGTTTTGCACCGGGGCGTCAGCGTCGGCATATTTTTCTCGCTTGCCTTCATGACTTATACGATGCCGGGAACGAAAACCAAAAAATATATCCCCTGGTACGATTGGATTTTTGTTATTTTATCCATAGCCGTAGCCGTTTATATTGCCGTAAACCTCAACCGGCTCGTTACCCGCTACCCCTTTGCCTCGCCGGTGACGCCCCTCGATATGTTTTTCGGCATCGTCACTATAATCCTGATGCTGGAGGGTTCCCGCCGGATCATCGGGCCTTGGCTGTCCATACTTTCGATCCTTACCATTGCCTACGCTTTGCTGGGCCAATACATTCCCGGCATGTTCGGCCACCGGGGCTTTACCTGGAAAGCTGTTGTCGATGAGCTCTTTCTGACTACCGACGGCATCTTCGGCTCGGCTCTGGGCATCGCTTCCACTTATATCATTATGTTTATCATTTTCGGGGCTTTTCTCACCAATTCCGGCGCCGGCGATTTTCTCTTTGACTTTGCCGCCGCCATTGCCGGCGGTCAAAAGGGCGGCTTGGCCAAAGTAGCCATTATCGCCTCGGGACTCTTTGGCATGATCAACGGCAGCCCCGTAGCCAACGTTTCCAGCATGGGTGTCATCACTATCCCCATGATGAAAAAAGTCGGCTATCAAAAGGATTTTGCAGCGGCCCTGGAATGCTCAGCCTCCACCGGCGGCACCATCATGCCTCCCGTTATGGGCTCGGTAGCCTTTATTATGGCGGAGGTTATCGGCGTGCCTTATATTAAGGTAGCGGCTGCGGCAGCATTGCCGGCAGTACTCTATTATGCCGCCATCTATTTTGCCATCGATTTCCGCTCCGGCAAGCTGGGAATGCAGGGCATGTCCAAAGAGGAAGTCCCCCCGCTGATGAAAACCATTATAAAAGGCGGCGTCTTTTTCCTGCCCTTGATTTTCCTGGTGTTCAGGCTGCTGGGCGGTCTAAGCCCTTCCAGGGTGGGCTTTGAGACAGCAATCGTTATTCTGGTTGTAAGCTGCATCCGTAAAGATACCAGGATGAATCTGGATAAGCTGCTGAAAGCCTTTATGGAAGGTACCACCGGCGGTATTTTAGTTGTGGTGACCATGGCCGCCTCCGGCATCATGATCGGCATTATCAACCTGACCGGCATCGGCACCAAATTCAGCTCCTTCTTAATGTCCATGGCAGGCAAAAGCACGATTATCACATTGATCTTTACTATGCTGCTGGCCATCCTTTTAGGCCTGGCCATGAACATCACCCCCGCCTATTTGCTGACCGCCGTAGTAGCCGGCCCTGTTTTGCAGGGAATGGGGATTCCGGCCATGGCTGCCCACATGTTCATTCTTTTTTATGCCGCCATGGCAACGATGACTCCGCCGGTAGCCTCGGCAGCTTTTGCCGCCGCCGGCATCGCCGAAGCAGAGCCCATGCGGGTAGGTTTTGTCGCTATGCGAATAGCCATGGTGGCTTACCTGATGCCTTTTATCTTCATCTATCAGCAAGGCCTCCTCTTGGCCGCGCCCCTGTGGCAGATCATTCTGTCCCTGATTTCCGGCCTTTTGGCCACGGCCTTGATCGCCATGAGTACAGAAGGCTGGTTCCGCAAGGACCTGAATCGGCCTCAAAGGAGTATGCTTTTTATCGCAGGCCTGGCGGCGTTGCCCGGAAATGCCTTCGCCACCATAGCAGCCTTAGTTTTAGCCGCCCTCGCTCTTATGTTAAAACCCAAACAAAACGGCGCCCAGATCAATGCTTAAAGGCATTTGCGCAGAGGCATCTGTATAAGATGTATCCTGGAAACACAAATTTAAGGAGGGCTTTTCATGAAAAAACGTCCCGGTTCTATGGTCTTGCTATGTATGCTGCTGGTCTTCTCCCTGGCTGTTTTCGGAGGCTGCGGCTCCACGCCGGCTCCCTCGGCTCCCTCGGCTCCCTCCGCTCCCTCGGCTCCCGCCGCCTCCTCTACGCCGGCAGACACCGCCCCGGCTGCTCCCTCTGCAACGGATTTGGCCACTAATACGAACCCTCTTAACATCACCTTTGCCGGCAGCTCTCCCGGCGGCGTCTGGTATATGGTCATGGGCGGCGTCACCGAAACCATCAACAAGAGCTTTCCCAAATCTTCCGTAACAGTCGTTCCCGGCGACGGCGTATCCAATCTGGTACGGGTGGCCGGCGGCGAGGCGGAAATCGGCATGAGTCACAGCGCAATTGCCGCCGCCGCCATAGTGGGCAACGACCCCTTTGATAAAGCCTACGAAAATGTAGCTACAGTAGCCGCCTTGTATCCCAGCCATCTGCAATTTGTGGTGACGGAAAAATCCGGTATTACCTCTATCCGCCAAATCATGGAAAACAAAATGAAGGTTCGCCTTTCCGTAGACGCTCCCGGTTCTACCGGCGAGCTGGCCTTCAAGCGGATGATCAATGAATATGGCTTTACCTATGAGGATATCCAAAAATGGGGCGGCCAGGTAGTCTTCAAAAACATGGGCGACTCATCGGATATGCTTTCCGACGGCCTGCTGGATGGTATGAGCACCATGACTCTCTATCCCGCCTCGCCCATAGCCGAAGCCTCTATCAACAACAAATTGGTTCTGATGTCCATTGAGCCGGATATCGCCGCCAAGCTGGCCGAGAAATACGGCTACGGCACCTCTGTCATTCCCAAAAACACCTATCAGTTCCAGGCTGAGGAGGCCACATCCATATCCTCCTACACCGTAATCTGTGTTCCGAAAGACGCCAGTGAGGAAATTGCTTACAAGGTAGCCAAGTCCATCACGGAAAATTTAGATTATCTGAAATCCGTCCATGTGGCTATGGAAAGCCTGACCGCAGATCAGCTGGTTAAAAATTTAGGGGCGCCCCTGCATTCCGGCGCAGAGCTTTACTACAAAGAAAAAGGAATTTTGAAATAATAGCGAAGGAGTCCCTTAATATGGGTATAGTTGTGGCCATTTCAGGTGCGTCAGGAGCTATTTATGGAATTCGGCTTTTGGAAGCCCTCAAGGAAGCCGGAAGGGAATCCCATCTGATTCTGTCTGATTGGGGCCAAAAAACCATCGAAATGGAAACGGATTATACGGTGGAGGAGGTCGTCGCCTTAGCTTCTTTCCATCACAGCCTTAACGATTTAGGGGCCTCCGTCTCCAGCGGCTCCTTCCGGCATCAGGGTATGGTCATTGCGCCTTGCAGCATGAAAACCTTAGCCGGCATCGCCCACGGCCTGGAGCTTAACCTGATTATCCGGGCCGCCAGCGTTACTCTTAAAGAGCAAAGAAAGCTGATCTTACTGCCCCGGGAAACACCGTTAACCAGCATCCACCTGGAAAACATGCTCACGCTGACCAGGCTGGGAGCGGTCATGATGCCGCCGGTACCGGCTTTATACAACCGGCCGTCCAGTCTTGACCAGGTCGTTAACCATACGATAGCCCGGGTTTTTGATCATCTGGCTATTCCTAATGAGCTGACCTCACGCTGGAGCTGATTAATTAATCTTTTTTTGCTCTCCCAAATCATTACCGATAAGCAAAAGGCGGCCCGCTTTATATGAGGCTGCCTTTTGCTGTACTCCTATTTATTCAGATAAAACCTCGACAAAGACCTGGCCGCCTGTCAGCTCAAGGCCGGTACAGGATTGGCCCGCCTGCAGCCAGCCTTTCAGGCCGGCAACGGCCTCCTGTCCGATGACCATGCCGGGAAAGACCAGAGGGACTCCCGGAGGATAAGGCGCCAAAGGCAACGCTGCCAGCCGGCCTTGCGCTTCTTCCAGCTTCACCTTCTGGCGGGGCCGGAAAAAAGCTTCCCGGGGAGAAAGCTCAGGCCGCCAAGGTTTTTGACCCGGGCGGTATAAACCGGCCAAAAGCTTTTTGCTTTCCGCTTTCATTGCTCTTTGCTTTTTTCCGTTCTCTCCGGCTTTTTCTCGTCCCCAGCCATCATTCTCCTGAATTTCCCGCAAAGCCTTCAGCAGGTAATCGCCCTGCTCCGGAGCAAAGCCCAGATTCACCATAAACAATACGTAATCATCAGCGGCCAGCTCCGTATCTATGCCATATTGCTGACGCAATAACGCCGCTAAAGCAAATCCATTCAAGCCCAGCTCCCCGGAGGATACCGTAATTTTGCGGGGGTCTACCGCATAAGAGGCCGGCAGCTCATCCTGCCATAAACGGTAGCCTCCTAACGCTCTGATACCGCCGGCCAATTCCCGGGCCAGCTCCTCCGTCTCCTGCAGCCGCTTAACACCGTCCGTCCGCAAGCAAGCTTGCCAGGCATCCAATGATGCTAAAAGCAAATAGGAAGGGCTGGAGGATTGCATAATATTGACCGTCTGCCGCAGCCTGCCTGACAGCTGCCGGTTATTGCAATGAAGGAGAGCCGTTTGGGTAAAACCGCAGCCCATTTTGTGGACGCTTTGCACTACTGTATCGGCGCCCCAATAAAGAGCTCCGGCTGTCTTATTGACAAATGGCAAATGAGCGCCATGAGCTTCATCCACCAGCCAACCCCAAGCCGGCCGAGCCCTCAGCAGCTCCTTCTCCCAGGCAAGATCGGCAATCACCCCGTTATACGTGGGGTTTAAGCTGATCCATAAGCCTTTAGCATCAGTGCCGCTGTTATTAAAATAGGCCGTTGCCGCCGCCTGATCCACCCCCAGAGGCAGCCCCCACTCCCGGTCTATCAGGCAAGGCAGAATTACCGGTTTACTGCCGCTGAGAATCAGGCCCTGTAGAATTGCCATGTGGCAATGAGCACTCATAATCGTTGGGATTTCAGAACTGCTCATGGCCAGTATAGCCGCTTCCAAACCGGCGGTAGATCCATTTACCAAATAGAAAACCTCTTGGGAGCCAGCCAGACAGGCCATGGCTTTTTGACTTTGTTCGATACAGCCTGCAGGGGCCCCTAAATTATCCAGGCCCGGCAGCTCCGTCAGATCCAGAGCCTGCCCCTGCTCCGCCAGCAAACGGCTGAAGGGCGGCCATTGACCCCGGCCCTGGTGATGGCCAGGCATATGAAAGCCGCCCTTTTTGCCGCCGGCATGGCAAGCCAATGCTGCCAGCAATGGGGCATTGATCCTTATCTCTTCGTCCATAGGGTATTCCTGCCCCAATTTCACTAAATCTTCCCCCTTCTTTTGGCTCATTCCAATTATTGTGTTATAATAAGCTATAATAAATTAGAATAACAGCTCTTCGGAAAGGAGCCTGTCTTATGGCTCATGTCAGCGCCAGCCGTTTTCAGATGATGACAGAAACACCTCTGCCTTCTTTGATCCGCACACTATCCATTCCGCCTATTATCAGCATGTTGATTACCTCGGTCTATAATTTGGCCGATACTTTTTTTGTCAGCCAAATCAGCACCAGCGCTTCCGGCGCTGTAGGCGTAGTTTTCTCCCTGATGGCGATTATCCAGGCTATCGGCTTTACCCTGGGCATGGGAGCCGGTATGAATATCTCAAGGCTTTTGGGTCAGCAGGATCTGGAGCGGGCCCATCTTTTTGCCTCAACCTCTTTCTTTAGCGGTTTGCTTCTGGGCTCTCTGCTCTCCCTAACCGGTGTGATTTTTTTGGAAGAGCTGGTGGTCAGTTTGGGAGCTACTCCCACCATATTGCCTTATGCCATGGATTACTGCCGGGTCATCCTGCTGGGAGCGCCTTTCATGGCCAGCTCTTTCGTGATGAACAATATCCTGCGCTCTCAGGGCAACAGCTTCCTTTCCATGATCGGCATCGGCGCCGGCGCCGTTCTCAATATTTTGCTTGATCCTATTTTTATCTTCGTTTTCGGCTGGGGTATCGCCGGGGCGGCGGCAGCCACAGTTCTCAGCCAGATCCTCAGTTTCTTTATTCTTTATTATATCATTTACCATGAATCAAGCGGCGTTCAGATCCGTTTACGCTATTTCCGTCCGGTCTGGAGCGTCTATCGCTACATCCTTTCCAATGGCCTGCCTTCTTTTTACCGCCAGATGTTGGCCAGCTTTGCCACCATCCTCCTGAACTACTGCTCCGCCCCTTACGGCGACGCCGCCATTGCCGCCATGTCCATTGTGGCCCGCCTCAATCACTTTCTGATTTCTTTTATTCTGGGCTTCGGTCAAGGCTTTATGCCTATCACCGGCTTTAATTACGGAGCGAAGAAGTACCGGCGGGTCTGGGAAAGCTTTTTTTATTGTCAGAAGCTGGCCGCCGGCTTTCTCTTGGTTATGGCAATTATCGTTTTTCTGGGAGCCCCCAGAATCATCGCCCTTTTTCGGCGGGAGGATCTGGAGGTTATCCGTATCGGTACTTTAGCCCTGCGTCTGCAATGCTTCGTCTTGCCCCTGCAAGCCTGGATCATCCTTTGCAATATGCTGACCCAATCCCTGGGCAAATCCATTCAAGCCTCGATCATGGCAATATCCCGCCAGGGTATATTTTTGCTGCCGGCTTTGCTGATCCTTTCGGCCGCTATCGGCCTTTTAGGCGTACAATGCGCCCAGCCCCTCGCCGATATTCTCACCTTTATTCTCTCCCTGGCCACCACGCTACCCGTATTAAAAATGCTGCGCCAAAGATCCGGCGAAGATGAATCCGATCTCAGCCCGGACCTTGAAAGCATGGACGGAGTTGTGCCGGCTATGGCTGCGGAATCGGCAATCGACGAAGCGAATCTGTCGGATCTCGAAGGCTAGCCTCGGGCTTCCGCCACGAAAGCTTTGGCGGCGGCGGCAAACAAGCTATAGGCAAAGACAATGGCAATTTGACAGCCTTGGCGATAATAATCCTCAACCCGTTCACCGGGGCGGACGACATTAGCCATCGGCTTGCCGGTCCGGCGGCCTGCCGCCATCAAGCGCTCTATGGCCTTCGCTACCGCCGGATGGGAGGTTTCACCGGGATAACCCAGGCTTTGGGCCAAATCACCGGCGCCGATGATGGCGCCGTCGATGCCCGGCGTCGTTAAAATCGCTGCCGCCTGCTCCACTGCCTCCTCCGTTTCCAGAATAGGCCAGACTATGGTTTCCTCATTGGCCCGGGCCATATACTCCTTCATGGGCAGGGACAGGCCGTAATCCGAGGCCCTGGTGGCGTTGATCCCCCGCTTGCCCAGGGGATGGTATTTAACGGCCGCCACTGCCGCCGCCGCTTCCCCGGCATTGCTGACTCCAGGCACAATGACCCCTGCCGCCCCTATATCCATATAGCGGAGGATCACCTCCGGCCGGGCCGCCGGCACCCGGATCAATGAAGCCAAGCCCCGCAGTTGGGCCGCCGTCACCATGGCCAGGCAGTCTGCTTCCGAAAGGGGACCGTGTTCGGCGTCGATAAATAAAAAATCAAAGCCCGCAAGCCCGCAAATTTCGGCAAATGCAGGCATGGGGCTTTGTATAGCGCAGCCGGTAAGCTTTTGGCCGGCTGCTAATTTTATTTTTAAAAGACGATTGGCCGTGATTTTTTCTTCCATGGGTATACCTCCTGATTGCCGCTGCGCCAAAGGCGCAGACAGAATATGCATCAAGTATACCCTTTTTTACGCGGCCTGCCAATATTCGCTTAGCCGGCTAAATCTCCTTGATTACAGGCTGGTCATAGCTTTGGCGATGGCCTGGCCCATCTCCTTGGTACCAATGGGTTTTTCGCCGCCATAGGCGATATCCCCGGTACGTAAGCCGGCTGCCAGCACCTGATTTACCGCTTCTTCAATAGCGGCGGCGGCGGCCATCTGGCCGAAGGAATAACGGAGCATCATGGCCGCGGATAAGATGGCCGCCAGGGGATTGGCAATATCTTGGCCGGCGATATCCGGCGCCGAGCCGTGAACCGGCTCGTATAAGCCGAAAGTGCCGGCGGCCAAAGAAGCCGAGGGTAGCATGCCGATGGAGCCGGTGATTTGGGAAGCCTCATCGGAGAGGATATCCCCAAACATATTGCTGGTGACGATGGTATCAAACTGGCGGGGATGACGCACCAGCTGCATAGCCGCATTATCCACATACATATGGGACAACTCCACATCAGGATAGCTTTTGCCGATATCGATCATCGTCTCCCGCCACAGCCGGGAAGTCTCCAGCACATTGGCTTTATCTACAGAGCAAAGGCGCTTATTGCGCTTGCGGGCGAACTGGAAAGCGGCCTCGCCCACCCTCCGGATTTCGTACTCGGCGTAGGCTTCCGTATCAAAAGCCTCCTGGCTGCCCGGCTCTCCCCGGCGGCTGCGCTTACCAAAATAAATGCCTCCCGTCAATTCCCGGACGATCAAAATATCCAGGCCCTCGCCTAAAATCTCATCTTTCAACGGCGAAGCGCCGCGCAAGGGCGCATAAACAATGGCCGGCCGCAGGTTGGCGAAAAGCCCCAGGGTCTCCCGGATACGCAGCAAACCCTTCTCCGGCCGCTGTTCACCGGCCAGATGATCCCATTTCGGCCCGCCCACAGCCCCCAGCATCACGGCATCGGCAGCTTTGCACTGATCGATGGTCTCCTGGGGCAGAGGATCCCCCGTCTGATCGATGGCCGCACCGCCAATGAGGGCTTCGGTAAAATCTATGGCAAAGCCGTATTTCTGGCCGGCCAGCTCAAGAATTTTAAGAGCCTCCTCCGTAACTTCCGGGCCGATGCCATCGCCTTTTAATACTGTAACTCTGTAGTTCATCGCCGGCTAGTCCTCCCGCTTATTCTTGATGTATTCCACCAGGCCGCCGGCGGTAATAATCTTTTGCATGAAAGGCGGGAAAGGGGCGGCCACATAATGCTTATCCTTCGTAATATTATGGATGGCGCCGTTGTCCAGATCGACTTCGATTTCATCGCCCATGGCTGCTTCTTTAGCGGCCTCGGGGCATTCCAAAACCGGCAGGCCGATATTAATGGCATTGCGGAAGAAGATGCGGGCAAAATTTTCGGCGATTACGCAGCTGATGCCGGCAGCCTTAATGGAGATAGGGGCATGCTCCCGGCTGGAGCCGCAGCCAAAATTCAAGCCTCCCACCATGATGTCGCCGGCCTTGACCCGCTTGACAAATTCTTTGTCGATATCCTCCATGCAATGAGCGGCAAGGGCAGCGGGATCGGGATTATTGAGAACCCGGGCCGGAATGATAACGTCCGTATCGATATGATCGCCGTACTTATGGGCGAAGCCTTTGCATTTCATAAACAGTCTCCTTTATTCATCTATTTTGTGGCATTTATTCCAAGGAGTCGGGGCCGCAGATGTAGCCGGCCACAGCGGAAGCCGCGGCTACGGCCGGGGAAGCCAGGTAAATCTCGCTGGTTACATGACCCATGCGGCCTACGAAATTACGGTTAGTGGTGGAAACGCACTTTTCGCCCTCCGCCAATATGCCCATGTGACCGCCCAGACAGGGGCCGCAGGTAGGGGTGGAAACGGCGGCGCCGGCGTCGATGAAGATATTCATCAGGCCTTCGTCTACGCATTGCTTCCAGATAGCCTGGGTGGCAGGAAAAATAATGCAGCGCACGTAGTCGGCAACCTTTCTGCCCTTCAATACAGCGGCGGCGGCCCGCATGTCGTCGATACGGCCATTAGTGCAGGAGCCGATAACCACCTGGTCAATGGCGATCTTCATTTTTTCTGCTTCTGCCACCGTCCGGGCATTTTCCGGCAGATGGGGGAAAGCCACGGTGAGGGGCACTTCATTTAAATCAATGACCACTTCCTGAACATATTCCGCATCGGGATCGGCAGCGTAGGCAACGCCCTTATTGCCGCCGTGAGCGGCGATATATTCCAGGGTGACCTCATCCACAGGAAAAATTCCGTTTTTGGCGCCGGCTTCGACGGCCATATTGGCTATGGTGAAACGGTCGTCCATGGTCAGCTGGGCGATATCGCCGCCAAATTCCAGGGAGCGGTAACGGGCGCCGTCGACGCCAAGGATACCGATCAGGTGCAGGATAACGTCTTTGCCGGAAACGTGCTTTTGTTTTTTGCCGGTGACGGTCACCTTGATAGCTTCGGGAATCTTAAACCAGGCGGTGCCGGTAGCCATGCCGGCAGCCATATCCGTGGAACCTACGCCGGTGGTAAAGGCCCCCAGGGCTCCGTGGGTGCAAGTATGGCTGTCGGCGCCGATGACGGCGTCGCCGGGCTTGATCAAGCCTTTTTCCGGCAGCAGGGCATGCTCTACGCCCACTTGGCCCACTTCAAAATAATGGACGCCCATTTTACGGGCAAACTCCCGGGTGGTTTTGGCCAGGCCGGCGGCGGCGATATCTTTATTGGGCGTAAAATGATCCGGCACCAGGGCCACTTTATTGGGGTCAAAAACTTTGGTGGCGCCCATCTTATAAAATTCGCCGATGGCTACCGGTCCGGTGATGTCGTTACCAAAAACCAGATCCAGATTGCACTCCACCAGCTCTCCGGCGACAACCGATGGTTTGCCGGCTTTTTGAGCCAGGATTTTTTGGGTCATTGTCATTGCCATTACGTAATTCCTCCTATACATCTTATATCATTAGTTTTAAGCCGATTGTTTGGCTGTCTCAGCCTTTGCCCGGTTAATGGCATTCACATAAGCTAAAATGGAAGCTTCGATAATATCGGTAGACAGGCCCCGTCCGGTATGGCTGATCATCTGAGCCTTGACGCCCTGGGGCCGCTCTGCCTCAGCGATCTGCTCCGCCTCAGAGGCACCCTGGCCATCGGCCTCAGTCTTTGTAGCCTCAGCCTGGGTCTCCTCCCGACTGATGCGGACCGTCACCTCGCCGAGGGCATCCATGCCGCCGGTAACGGCCATGATATCATAGGAATCCAGCCGCCACTGACCGCCCACAATGCGATTAACCGCATTATAAGCTGCATCCACAGGTCCGTCTCCGGTAGCTGCTTCCGTCACTATCTGGCCGTCACAGGCTAAGGTAATGCTGGCCATCGCCTGCATTTTATTGCCGCTTTGGATCTGGAAGGACTCCATTTTATAGTAGTCCGGGGTATCCCGCTTCACATGGCCGACGATGGCTTCCAGGTCGCTTTCGGTAATAGTCTTTTTACGGTCCGCCAGCTCTTTAAACTCCGCAAAAGCACTGTCGATATCCTCTTTCGTCAACGTATAACCCATGGCCTGCAGCCGGTCGCTGAAGGCGTGGCGGCCGGAGAGCTTGCCCAATACCAGGGTGCTTTCCGTTTTGCCTACGGATTGGGGCGTCATGATCTCATAAGTCATGGGATTGGCCAGAATACCGTGCTGATGGATGCCGGATTCATGGGCAAAGGCATTAGCCCCAACGATAGATTTGTAAATCGATACCGGCACGCCGGTGAGTTTGGCTACCCGCTGGCTGGTACGATAGATCCGGGTGGTGTCGATGCCGTGGGTTACCTGGAAATTGCCGCCCCGGGTATTGATGGCCATGATCACTTCTTCCATGGAGCAGTTGCCGGCTCTTTCGCCCAGGCCGTTGACCGTGCATTCAATCTGCAATGCGCCGTTTTGGATAGCCGATAAGCTGTTGGCCACCGCCAGTCCCAGGTCATCGTGGCAGTGAACGCTGATGATGGCCTTGTCAATATTAGGCACATTCTCTTTGACCCCTTTGATCAGCCTGCCGAATTCCTCGGGTACGGCATAGCCCACTGTATCGGGAATATTGACAGTAGTGGCGCCGGCGTCAATGGCTGCCTCCAGCACCTGATACATGAAGGCCGGCTCGGAGCGGCTGGCGTCTTCGCAGGAAAATTCGATATTGTCACAGAGGCTTTTGCCCAGCTTAACGGCCTTCACCGCCGCCGCCAGCACCTGCTCCCGGCTCATCCTCAGCTTATACTGCATGTGGATGTCGCTGGTGGCAATAAAGATGTGCAGCCGGGGATTGACTGCTCCTTTGACAGCCTCCCAGGCCCGCTCAATGTCTGCCGGCACGCAGCGGCACAAAGCCGCCACAGAGCATTTGACATGCTGGGCCACAGCCTGGACCGCCTCAAAGTCTCCGGGAGAGGCGGCAGGGAAACCGGCCTCGATTACATCCACTCCCAGCTTCTCCAGCTGCCGGGCAATTTCCAGCTTCTCCGACAGATTCAGGTTAACTCCCGGAGTCTGCTCGCCGTCTCGCAGCGTAGTATCAAAAATAATCACTTTTTTCTTTTGTTCGGCATTCGTCATTGTAATTCCTCCTCTTTATTTGCGGATTTTTCGCATTCGCCTGCTGATTTTTCTCAAGTCGATTTTGCCGTCCGGTAATAAAAAAACCCTCATCCTGTCATAAGACCGCGGCTTTTACAGCCACAGCTATGATCAGGACGAAGGTTAACTTCGCGGTACCACCTGAATTCGCACTTATCATGCGCTCTCGTGGCGGCAAAGAAATCGTTTCCGGCTTAAAGCCTTCTGTCCTTTCTTCTGCCGCCGCCCCTTTAACGGCGGGCCAGGCCGGCTGGGCTTACTTGCCGCCGCCGATCATCCCATTTCACCTGCCTGCTTTGGATTGCTTGCCGGCTATGGTTTTGTGTAGATCGCAGAGCTTTCTGCCTGCCGCTCCGGGGCCAGTTCCCCCTGAACCAGTGCCTGAGCCCATGCCCGGCCTGATCCATTTCCCGCTCTCAGTGGCTGTTTCAGCAACCCAGCCCTCTCTGTACATCCTGCGGATAAGGTACTCTTCCCCTTCATTGCGTTTATTTCAATATGCTGTTTTGCTGTCTGACTGCGGCTTGCGGGAAACAAAAAAGCTTCGCCTCTTGCCTATGCAAGAGACGAAGCTGAAACTCCGCGGTACCACTCTCATTGACGGTCTAAGCCGCCCTGCTCATGTGCTCTCTTTAGAAAACACTGCCTTTTGATAACGGTGAGGTCACCGCCCTTCCTACTAAGTACCCGCAGGCGCCTTTCGGTCGGAGGCTCAAGGGTGAGTGATGTCAGGATGGGACACTGCCTCGCAGCAAACGGCAGCTCTCTGAAGTACCCAGGTTCGTGACTTATTCCCTATCAACGCCAGATGATTTTATATTTTACAATATTAACGCACTCCAACTATTATGTCAAGTATTTTTTATTTACAAGCAGAGTTTGATTCAGTACAATGGTCGTACTATGAAAAGGACAAAATAAAGGAAAAAGTCCTTGCCATAGACTACTTAGCTTTTAAAGACACCATGCACAGCCTCATCGAAAAAGACATCCTAATCCTTCTGCAAGTGATGGCAGGCTAGAGCTGTTTCAAGCTTTCCCCTGCCCGGGGCTGTTTTTGAGCAAAATTGCAAGTTTAAAGTGTGCCGCCTCTTTAAGATAGTGGTCAGGCCGAATCCGCCATACTAAATACATCTTAAAAACAAGGGAAACCGGTTAAAAGGCCAAAAGGCAGGTTTCGGACACCACTAAACTTGAAATTTTGCTCATTTTTTCGAGAAAGAAGGGCTGCCGCAAATCCGGCAGTCCTTCTCTTCACGTTAACTGTTTATTTCCTCATCACCGGCACTTGTATTTCCGTTAACCAATCCTCCACGTTGTCTTTGTTCCATATACCGTCAATGTAGCTTTCCCGCACATTGTCAACGATTTGATAACCGTTTTGCTCAGCCCATTGCACAGCATAAGCGTAGGCGGCGCCAATCTTTTCATAAGGGCCCCGGTGCAGAACCGATACGGCTGAGATGGCGGGGATTTCTTTAAAAATAACCCCGTCGCCGTCCTTACCCTTAGCGGTCACCGCTTCACAGATCTCAACATTGATATCTCTATCCCTGTATTCACCATCCAGATAGACGTTAAAGCAATATCCCGGTTCCACGCATTTGATGCCCGGATTAGCTTTGCCAACTTTTTCGCCCAACGCCGGCATAATTTCGTTTAACGCTGCATAATTGGGAATCGTATACCTTGCGGTATAGACAATATAGGCCGGTGTTTCCTTAATTACTGCCTGATAATCCATAGAATGACCCTCTTTCTGTTCGTTGATGTAGCAGTTGAGCCGAAAGAGCCGATCGGTGACATTCTGGGCTTCGCTTTCAAGCTCGGCTTTGCGCTGCATCAGGATTCCCGTGATATTGTGGCCATCAACAATCGCGGAAATCTCCGGGATGGAAAAACCCATTTGCCTGAGAGCCATGATTTCATTGAGCCGGAAAAGCTGGCCCGTGGCGTAATAACGATATCCGTTTTCCTCATCCACATGAGCCGGCACTAAAAGCCCCACTTCATCATAATGATGCAGTGTTTTGACGGTTACCTTTCCCAGCTTGGAAAACATGCCGATGCGATACATCAAATCACCTTCCTCTCTTCCTTGATTTCATCCTACATCCTCCGGCAACCGGAGGGTCAAGAGGTATATTTAAAATTTCTCAATGGTTGTGTTCTTTACAACCGGCCATTTTATTCTATACTTAAAGCATAACCCACACACAAAGGAGCGGCAATGTTTAACCAAAAGGAAAGTGACGAAAGAAAGAATTTGGAAGAAGTTCAAGCTAAACTTAAAATAGCCTTGGAGCAAATCCTCAGGAAAATAGACAGCTATTTCAAAGAAATATTAGAAGCCAAACGCTATATCAACGAAAACCTGGCCCAGCTGGATTCTGCTGAAAAAGCCGCCAACAGAGTGATTGTTTCCGATAGCGTTACCCTTGGGGAAAATGCCGTAAAAGAGCGGGAACAGCTGCAAAAACTGCTGCAGTCTCCTTATTTCGGAAGGATCGACTTTAACAACGCAAAAGGAGCAAAAGCTGAAGTATTCTATATCGGCATACATGGCTTTGCCGGGCCGCTGACTTCTCATCAGATCATTTTCGACTGGCGGGCGCCCGTTTCAAGCATGTTTTATGATTTTGAGGTGGGGCCGGCCTTTTATCTGGCTCCTATGGGCAAAATTGACGGCCTGCTGACCTTGAAGCGTCAATACCGTATCAGGCAAGGTCAAATGGAGTATATGCTGGAAAACTCCTTAAATATTGGCGATGAAATCCTCCAAAAAGAATTGAGCCGGAACTCCGGCGATAAAATGAAAAACATTGTGGCCACCATCCAAAGAGAACAAAATGCCGTCATCAGAAATGAAGAGGCAAAGGTATTGATCATCCAGGGAGCGGCCGGCTCCGGCAAAACCTCCATAGCCTTGCACCGGGTGGCTTTCTTATTATATCGCTACAAGGGTACGCTGACCTCAAAAAACATTCTGATTTTTTCTCCCAACAAAGTGTTCGGCAACTACATCGCCAATGTTTTGCCGGAATTGGGAGAGGAGCATATAGAGGAAATCGGTGTTGACGATATCGCCTCAAGCATGCTGGGTAAGAAGTATCGCTACCAAACCTTTTTTGAACAAGTCGAAGGTTTATTGGACGGCGGCAATGCCGAAGCAATTGCCAGAATCCAATTTAAAGCAACGAATCACTTTGTCGAAATGCTGCAAGGGTATTTGGAATACATTGATGAAACAGGCTTTATCCCCGCTGATTTTAGGTTAGGCAGCTTCTTTATCTCCAAAGAAAAGCTGCTTTCCGCCTACCGTTCCCTTAAAAAACTGCCGATTAAGAAGCGATTGCGAAAAATAGCAGAGGATTTAATCGAAAAACATCAAAGCGCCACAAACAAAAAAATAGCCGCCGCCTTTTGCCGTCAAATAAGAAACGGAATAGAAAATATGTTTTCATTTGCTGATAGTCTTACGGTATATCAAAATTTCTACCGCGCTATCGGGCAAGATCACTTATTTCAGCTTATCCGCAAAAACGCCATTGAATTCTGTGACGTCTATCCCTTCATCTATGTAAAAATCTATGTCGAAGGAGCAGAGCAGGATTTCAAAAACATCCGGCACTTGCTGGTGGATGAAATGCAGGATTACACACCCATCCAATATGCGGTTTTATCGAAGCTGTTTTCCTGCAAAATGACTATTTTGGGCGACAGTTACCAAAGCGTAAATCCTTACAGCTCTTCCTCTGCGGAAAAGATTCAGCCTTACTTCAGCGGCTGCCACTGCATGGAATTGTCCAGGAGTTACCGTTCAACCCTTGAAATTGTGGAATTTACCCAAAATATATTAAAAAATGAAAAGCTGCTGCCAATGGAAAGGCACGGCGATACTCCAACGATAACCACATGTCAAACCCCAAAAGAACAAATGAACAAAATAAAGCAGTTGATTGAACAATTTCACCAATCTCAATATGTCTCCCTGGGCATCATCTGCAAATCTCAGAAACAGGCGAAACTGCTTTATGAGGAGCTCCGCACCTGCGGCGATATATTTCTGTTGAGTTCTGCCGGCAGCGAATTTCGCAATGGCATCGTCATTACTTCCGTCCACATGTCCAAAGGCCTGGAATTTGACCAGGTGATTATTCCCGACGCCTCTGACCAGCTTTATCAAACGCCCTTAGACCGCAGCCTGCTCTATATTGCCTGTACCAGGGCTATGCACAAATTGGATTTAACTTGTTGGGGGCGGCAGACAAGTCTTATGGATACCGTTAATCAGGCCATAATCTGCCGGTAGCGTATTCTTTGCCGGATTTAGCTTCCCGCACTTTTACTACGTCATCGTCACCAAGATTACCAAAAAGCAACGGCCCCGCTTCATGGTGGGCCGCCATATTGCGGGCAACGATTTTGGCACTGTAGTTAGCGTAGCAGTAAAGGCAATGGTTTGCGCAGGTATCATAGGCCCCGATATCTATGCTGGCAATACAGCCGCATTCCCGGCGCTGGTTAGGATCTTTTGTCATCTTTAGATTATATCCTGACAAACGCTCCAGCCTCGCTTGATCGATACAGCAGGCGGGCATAATGCCAAATTTCCTTAAATCCATTTCCTCTGCGCAAGTGTCGATATAAAGTCCTTCACTTTTAGCAATAGCAGAGAATCGCTGCATTAATTCTTCTTTTTCTTCCATAGATGGTTTCACGATATCCAGGGGCGAAATATTTCGCTCCGTTTTTCTGTAAAAATCCAAGAAGCTAACCGTGCACTTTTCGGTATAACCTGCCAGCTTTGACGTTAACATCTGAAAATAGTGGAGATGATAGGCCATGGTGTATTTCTCGTTGAAAAAAATTGGATCGTAGCGCCATACTACTTTATCTTTGCCAATTTTTTGCGAAAGCCTTTGAAAGGCGGGGATTATAATATCCTTTTTGGCAGGCACATTGGGCTCTGCGTCTATACCGTAGGAATTCAGCGCGAACTGAAAATAATAGGTATAACCCTTAAGCTCTTCAAGCCTATCCAGCATAGGCAAAGGATTCTTAGTCCAAAACACAATACAGTCTACCACATCCGGCAAAAGGCTTATCCGGCCAATCTGATGGGGGTTCATGGGATTGCGGACAAGGACATAGCCTTCCTTCAGACGGTTGAAAAACCAGCCCGAATAATAGGCCGGAATATCCGTGCGTCTGCTTGCGCTTATAATCATGGTCATTCCTCCATGTCAATATTCTAACATGACGTTGGCAAAAGTAAAACACAGCAACTGCAAAAAGATCCCCGGATACCGGAGACGGGTACTGCCTCCCTGGTGGGCACTGCCCCCTTGGCGGGAAATGTGCAAATTTGCAAGTTTAGAGTGTCTTGTTGTTGTAAAAACAACAATTTTGCCCGGTTTTTAGGCCAAAATTGATCAAAAAGCAGGTTATGGACACCTTAAACCTGCAAATTTGAGCAGCTAGCCAACATGCGGGGTCAATAGCTGCAAAAATGAGCAGGTAGCTACCACATTGAAGCTCTGCCTACAAACGCAAAAACTGAACATATGCAAGCCTGGAACAAGTTTTTGCTTCATCAATATAAGGAGGGGCTGCGGCTCTCTGGTTTTTTCTCAAACCGATTTGCGACAGCCCCCAATAATTATGCTTGCAGGCTTATAACGCCTCTTTATAAAAATAAAAAGGACAGCACGGAAAGCAGCCCCAAACCCGGCGCCCCCAGGAAGCCAACGCCGATGACGGTTACCGGGTTCATTGGCAAATGAAAGCCGGCAAAATTGCCTACTAAATTAAGAATGCATAGGACACCCAGAGCCAAGGCGCAGTTGACTACCACCCGGCTGACGGTTTTCATGGGCCCCATGACCATCCTGGTCAGCAGCATCAAAATCATCAGCAACACCATTCCGGCTATAATTACACCAATTTCAACCATCATAAGGCGCTCCTCCGTTTCGCAGATTTTTTTCCTTAGCCAGTTTGACGAAATAATCGTAACGTTTTTCCGCCGCATTTAACGTAAAGATAGCATTGTCCACCATGTCCGGGTCCACCGCCTGATGAAAAAACCGCCAGGCCTCTTCCCAGCCTATTCTGGCCTGCTGAGTCAACGTGTATAGGTCAAGCAAATCGGCAGCGTCTTTATTTTCCTCTATTGCGCTCTTGATGCTTGCGCCCGCTTTGCCGCCAAATTTGGCTTTCGTCTCCTCTTTAAGCCTTTCTACCTGGCCTATTAAGCTGATCATTTCTGGCCCTTCCTTTCCGGATCATCCCATCTCGTCTTATGGAAATTATATCCATGGAGGGACAAAAAAATACCCGATATCGGCTATCGGGTTAATTTTTTCTGAATTGAGTATTCTTAATCAATGATGCGCCGGCCCTCCAAGGCTTGGGCCAAAGTAGCGGCGTCGGCGTGCTCCAGGTTGCCGCCAACGGGGATCCCATGGGCGATTCTGGTGGCCTTGATTCCCAAAGGCTTCAAAAGCCTGGCCAGGTACAGGGCTGTGGTTTCCCCTTCCACATCGGGGTTGGTGGCAAGAATCACTTCATTGATCCGGCTGCCTTCCTCGCCTGCAAAACGAGCCAGCAGCTCTTTGATTTTTAAATCCTCCGGCTGCCGCCCTTCCATTGGCGAGATGGAGCCATGAAGCACATGGTAAAGCCCCCGGTAATCCCGGGCCCTCTCGATAGAAAATACATCGGTAGTTTCTTCCACCACGCAAATCACCTGCCGGTCTCTCGTCTCATCCCGGCAAACCTGGCAGGGGGTAACGTCCGTCAATGAAAAGCATACAGGACAAAGAGTCATGGTCTCTTTGGCATTGACCAAAGCCTGGCTGAAAGCTTTGACTTCCTCCTTAGATAAAGATAGCACAAAAAAGGCAAGGCGCTGGGCGGTTTTCGGTCCGATCCCCGGCAGCTTGCCAAACTGCTCCATCAATTCCTGCATAACTAGCGCATGAAATAAACCTGTCATTAAAACAGCCCCGGAACCTTCACATTGCCGGTAATCTTGCCCATCTCGGCCGCTGCTTTGTCCTGAGACTGCCGGGAGGCTTCATTGAAAGCCACGATCAGCAGATCCTGGAGCATTTCGATTTCCTCCGGGTCTAAAAGCTCCGGGTCGATGGTTAGCTCCTTGACCTCCTGCTTGCAGCTCATCACGCAGCGAACAGCACCGCCGCCGGCAGTGGCTTCCACCGTCATATCCGCCAATTCATCCTGGAGCTTGGCCATATCGGCCTGCATTTTTTGCATTTGTTTCATTAATTTCTGGGGGTTACCAAAGCCCATAATTATTGCCTCCTTGATTTTCTTCTATCGTCTTTCAATATTAAGGATTTGTGGTTTAGCAGATAATAGGTCTGAAAATACTTGCCGTCCATGTCCACATGTCCCATACCCTGATGACGGTAATTACAGGACAGCCAGCGTCGAAAGCCCTGCAGCAATTTGGTCATGGTTAACACCTCCTACAGACTGCGTCACCAATAACTTATGCATGATCTTTCAGTAATTATAACGTTTTTAATAGAAAAGTTCAATCGCAGATCCGCATCTGCAGTTTTATCTTATTTTCTTCCGTCAAACCCAGGTAAGTCAGATAAGCATCGATGCCGCCCGCCTCTTCGATGTAGTCCAACACCGCTTCAATATATTCTCTGTCCGACCGGGCTAAGCCCTCAGGATAATGGCCCAGCATTTGCCGGGCTCTGGGACTTTGTTTTAAATAAGAATAAGTTATCTCATAATTAGCGGCAATATCTCCTCGGGAGACTCCCGCCATAGTTAAAAGCAGTGCGGCTAAAATCCCTGTTCTGTCCTTACCTGCCGAACAGTGAAACAATACACAGCCTTCCCGGGCATTTGCCATCCGGGAAAGTATTTGCTGCAGGGAAGCTCCTTGACGGCCCAGGATATCCAGATAAAACTTACAGATGAATTTCGCCGTGTCTTCCACCTGCATCTTTGTCACATCGTCCACATCATCAAGCCCTAAAGGCATATGGCAGTAATCCGCCGCCGCCACCTGGGCAAAAGGATCCGGATGGGCTTTACATTCGCTATGGCTGCGCAAGTCAATAACGGTTCTTACGCCATAATCCAACAAAAAACTAACTTCTTCTTCTGTCAGCATGGACAGGTCGTCGCCCCGCAAGAAAGCCCGCCATTTGGTGACAGAACCTTTTGCGCAGGGATGGCCGCCCAACTCTCTGACATTGCCTGCATTCTTCAAAGGCAGGCGTACGTAATGTTTAGCAGCATTCATTCTTTATCTCCTTGATGCTATATCCGGCACGCTTGCCGTTTGGTAATATCTCTAACACTCCCCTTGCTATTCGCTTAACTTCACGATATCGCTGCCAAAGATTTCAATCGCTTTCTGAATCGGGTCCGTATCCTCCTCTTTGTCCCAAAAACCGCATTCCACTTCAAGGCCGCCGCCCAATACCTGGCAAGCCGCGTCTTTGATCATTTGCAGGTTGTCTCTTTCTACGCAGCGATCTCTATGAAAGCGGCCTTTGTCCGGATCAAAAAATATACGCAGCACACCGCTGGTCAGCTCCTGCCGCAATGCCGCCAACAGGAAAGCGTGGAGAACAATTTTTTGTCCTTTGATAAGCTGCAGGATCTGCTCCCACTGAGAGGCAGACAGGTCGCCGCCAGAGCTTGAACCGGCGGCAGTGGAGTTCAAGCCGCCAGCTGCCTTTAAGCCTAAGGCAGCCTTTATCGGGGGTTGCTCTTTGGCAGAAGCTTCGGTTGGAGCAACAGGAGCCTTCGTCTTGGCAGCCGCGGGCGCTGCCTCGGCAGAGGCGGAAAAGGCCGTTGCCCGCTGACTTTCGCTTTCGCTTGCGCTTGCTGTCCGGCGGCTTCCGACTCCGTCCCTCGGGCCGCTATCTGGCTGAGAAGAGAACTGAGCTTCTTCCCAAGGCGGCCTTTCTTGCGTTTTGCTAAAATCGGGAGCTGGCATCGCCGGTCTTGCCGATGGGGCCTGACTTGCCCTCTCTCTTTGGCCGCCGGACGATCCCTGGCCGCCGAACTGACTCTGGCTACCAGACTGCCTCAGTCCTCCCGGCTGCGCCCCGGCCAGCCAGGCTTGTCCTTCCTGGCCCGGCTGATCAAGCAATAGTCCGGCAAACAATGCCTCCGCCATGTAGCGGCTGTTGCCCCGGTATCTGCCGCCGGCTACCCCCTGGTCCAGCCGGGTTAATATCTGCTGCAGCCTGGATGCTCCCAGCTTGCCGCTTTGCTCAACCATCAGCCGCCGCTGCTGGCCGGCCGCTATGACCAGCTCCGTCCCTTGGCCGCAGAGAGCCAAAAGCAGCAAATCCCGGCAATAGCCGGCAAACTCTTTCAGCAGCTGCATAGGATCTACACCTTGGGTGAACAAGGCTTCCAGCTCCATGAAAAGCTCCGTAGCTTCGCCATCGATCACCGCCGTCAAAAGAGAGGCCAGCGCTTCCTGGCGCACCAGGCCCAAAATAGCGCAGGTGTCGTCCAGCGTCAGCCGGTCAGGGCTGAAGGAAAGGCATTGATCCAATAAGCTGATGGCATCCCGGAGGCCGCCGTCAGCCTGCCGAATGATCAGGGATAAAGCTTCCGGATCCACCTTCCTCTCCTGACCGGCGATGATTTCCTCCAGCCGGCCTTTAATGGCTTCATAAGAAATCTTGCGGAAATCAAAGCGCTGGCAACGGGAAAGCACCGTCGGCGGCAGCTTTTGGGGATCCGTGGTAGCCAGCACAAAAATCACATGTGCCGGCGGCTCCTCTAAGGTTTTCAGCAAGGCATTGAACGCCTCGTTGGTCAGCATATGAACTTCGTCAACAATATAAACCTTATATTTGCCTAACGCCGGTAAAAAGCTGATTTTCTCTTTCAACTCCCGGATCTCTTCAATGCCCCGGTTGGAAGCGCCGTCGATCTCCAGCACATCCAGGGCATTGCCTCGGGTGATGGTTTGGCAGCTTTCACATTCGCCGCAAGGGTGAGCGCCATTGCGGTTAGTACAATTCAGGGCTTTAGCCAATATCCTGGCCGTACTGGTCTTGCCCGTCCCCCTTGGCCCGGTAAACAGATAGGCATGGCTGATCCTATCCTGCAAAATAGCATTTTCCAAGGTCCGGCGGATATGCTCCTGTCCCGCCAGCTCTTCAAAACCCTGGGGCCGCCAGACCCGGTATAATACTTGATAAGTCATAAGATAATTCCTTCCCTTGATCTGTGTAAAGCCCGATAATCCTATGCTTCCAGTATAGCATTGAAGAGCTAAAACTGCCAATACTATAACTACAGACGCCTGTTTCTGAGGGCAATATCCCATTTTGCAGGCAGTCATTTGTTTCTCTTGAAGTATAAAATCATTTGTGGTAAGATATAAATACAAATAGGAACTGCTGCTTTTTGTGGGGCGGCAGTCCCTCAGTTATGGGGTTTGACCGCCTGTTTCAGCAGGCGGTCATTTTTTTCTCTTGTTGTTCAACAACAAAGAGGCGAATGCTATAGCAACCAAGCAGAAGGTCAAAAACTCCATCCACGTTATTGCCATATATATCACCTACATACGCGTTCTTAGTATCTCAGGATAGCGGATTGAGGCCGTACGCTCCCTCATTATTCGCTAATGAGAGGGAAAACCGCCAAGCAACAGTTCCTATACGTTGTATTATAACATTTTTTCCATAAAATTCCGATATCATTTCTTTATCTTTACTTGTTTGCATTATTCGCCGCATTATGATAATTTATGGGTTAGAATTCCGCCAAATTTATTCTTTAGGAGGCTCGTTAATGCTCCAGTATCGCATTCCGGCTAAATCACTCATGATCATCCTGCTACCTGCCTTATTGATATTCAGCATGTTTTCTATTATGCTGTTTCCCCTGCCGGCTTTGGCTGCCGACGCCGACCACTATACCTCCCGGGTTTATGTGGTGGTAGACACGGCTTTGGCCGACTCCAGCGATGCCGTGGAGCTGGACGTAATGCTCTTTGCCCCCGGCCACGGCCTGGTGACGGATAACAGCATTTACTGCGCCTCCTCCCGCAAAGACGACAGCATTTCCATCGGCGCCAACGAAGACGGCCTGATTAAAGTGGAAATCTCCAGCTCAAGCCCCGGCATTTCTCAAATCGCTTTGTCCCTGGTATCTCAAGATGCGGCGGCCAGGTTCCTGCAAGGAAAAATCGGCACTTACGAAGGCAAAATCCTGCAAACCAGTACAGGAGCCGAAACTTTCCCTGTTTATTTTATTGCCGGCAGCCTGGATCCGGAATACTGCCTTATGGAGTTTGATAAAGACACCATTGCCGTCACCGATCAACAATATACGGACAATGCCATCGGCACCATTTATCTGCGGACGGAAATCGATCAGCCCGTGGCTAATCAGCGGGTGACGATCTACACCAAGAAAAATGGCGTTCTCCTATATCCTGCCCTCAGTTCTTCCACCAATAAAGGTGAAGGCTCTTCAATCAACCTGGTTACCGATAAGAACGGTACCGCTTCTTTTGTTGTCCGCGGCTACGAGGCAGGTGATGCCGAGATTATCTGTGATGTGGATGGCGAGGAATTCAGCGAATTCATTTATATCGACCTGGCGGAAAATGTTTTCGATCTGGAGACGGATGACTGGGGCGATGAGGAAGATGAGGAGGAAGAAGACGAAGAGCTGATTATCAGCCGGGAGAATACCAAGGTCAATCTCTCTAAATCCATAGCTCTGGAATATGGCAGCAACGCCTATTATAATTTCCCCGATACGGAAGCCGGCCGGGACAAAATTATCATTGGCGGCGTGGCTATGACTGCCGATGACGAGCCGGTACGGGGACAACATCTGGTGCAGGCTTACGTTACTGCCGGCAATCTGGACAAAAGCACTACGCTGACCACCAGCAACGGCGGCGCTTTTTCTTTCAGCCTCACCTCCAAGGAGATTTGCCTAGGCCGCTATGCCGTTGGTTTAGGCACAACTGAGCAGCTGAAAGGCTATCTGGAAGGCACCGTCAGTGCCGACGATTGCCAGCTATTAGGCACGGGAATGTACGCCTTCATCGGCCATAACTGGAATAAATACATGATCTGCGCCATCGGCGATAAACAGACGATCATCAACGGCTACCTTGAAGAAATGGATGTAGCGCCTTTCATTCAAAACGGCAGGACGATGATGATTGCCAGACCCATAGCCAATACCATCGATGCAATCAGCAAATGGGATCAGGCCAAACAAACCGCCAGCTTCTATGTGGGCAGCGGTAATTATACCATTGCCATGAAGGTGGGCAGCACTATCATTGATCGCACGGAAACCTATGTGGCTCCTAAGCAGTTTACCAGCGACGTGGCCGCCATGGTCAAAGAAGGCCGCACCGTGCTGCCCTTACGGGCTTTGGGAGAAGCCTTCAAGATGCAGACCATCTACGACGCCGGCCAGCAGCTGGTGGCCGTTTACAATACGGCTGTCAAATATCCTACCCGTTACAATCCGAAGAAAGACCCCAATCATCCCGATTACGACCCCGTCATGGACCCCAACAGCGATCAATACGATGCCACCAAGGACCCGGACAGCGACGAATACATTGAACCATAATATATACTTGATAGAAAAAGCCAGCGCTTTTATGCACTGGCTGATATTATTAGTCTAAAGCTAGTTCTCACTTAAAACATTTTGGCAATATGATTTTAGCTTTGGTATATCGTTTACCACAGTCTCCCAAACGTCTGGGATGCTGATATTTACATAAGCATGAGCAGCAATATTGCGCATGGCTCTTATACTTCTCCAAGGGATTTGGTTATGTGTATTCGTAAATTCATCGGATAACCGACCCGTAAGCTCACCGATCTGCAAAATACACATAGTGACAGCGTTTCGATAAATTTTATCTGAACTGAAAACCTCTAAGGAATCTCCAAAGCGTTCTACTGTCTGCTCAACTTCTTCACAATATTCAAGGATATGGGTAATAAATCTCATATCCTTTTTGTTAATGTCCATATATCAGCACCTCTTCAGAAGCAATTTCTCTTCTGAACGCCTCATCGAGGCTATCTGTGGTAAGCAAATCTATAGGTACATTAAAAGCATCCTCTAAATCAGCATACAACCCACCCAATGCAATCAGGCCTTTAATACGCCCTCTGTCGATACGAAAATCCAAATCACTGCCTGCTTTCTGTTCACCTCTTGCATAAGAGCCAAACAGAAACATACGCTCAACACCATGGCGGGCAGCAATTTCTCCAGCTATTTGACTTATTTCCTCAACAGTATATGCCTTTTCCACAGATCTCACCTCTCTTGTGCGATTTCTAATATTGTACATCATACAAGCGGAGCCGATAAGGCACAATCGGCCATCAAGGTTATTATACCATAAAAAGCCAAATCTTAACTACGGCAAGAGCAGCAGCGGTCATCCTTATCGCTTCCTTATGCCCTCGAAGAAAAAGTCGGTGACCCGTTCCGCCGCCTCCTGAGGCATGTAATTATCCCATACGGAGCCGCTCCAGGACCGCATCAAATTCTTGACGGCACCCATTAAGGCCCCCAGAAACAGCTGGGGGTCCACCGGCCGTATCTCGTCGCTTGCTACGCCGGCATTAATGATCTCCTCCAGCCACCGCTGCCAACGCAAATTTTCCTCCTGAGCCATGCTCTGGAATTCCTTCATCGCATTGCCCAATTCTGCCGGATTAATATTCATGCCCAGATAGCAGCCTTTATGGTGGCGGAGCATCACCGTCTCCACCAGGGCCTTTATCTTATCTTTTACGGTGGACACCCCATCCATCTTGTTTTTTACCTGCCGGGTCATTTCCTCCATCTCATAACCGACGGCCGCCGACAACAATTCTTCTTTGCTGCGGAAATATTCATATACCGTACCTTTGCCGATACCGGCAGCGGCGGCCACCTCTTCAATCCGGGTATTGTGGAAGCCTTTGCTGCCAAAGGCCCCCAGCGCCGCCCTGATAATCTCTTCCCGCCGGTTTTTCTGTGCTTTTTCTTTCTCCATAGGAAACCTGCCTTTCTGCCCTAAAGTCCGGCTGTAAGCTAATGCTTATAACGAGGCTTTCTCGTTATACTCAGGCCTGACCTTCTTCCGCCGCAGCCTTAACCCGCCGGCGGAAAAGCCTGCCAATGCCGTTGCTGATATTTTCAGCATAAACATACATACAGGGGACATAAACCAAGGTGATCAACGTTGAAAAGGTCAGTCCTCCCGCCACCACGGTGCCCAGAGGCGACATCATTTCGCCGCCCTCTCCCATACCGATGGCAATGGGCAACATGCCTAAAATGGTAGTCAAGCTGGTCATCATAATCGGCCTAAGCCTGGTCAGTCCCGCTTCAATAATCGCTTCTTCACGGTTCATGCCTTTATTGCGCCGCAGAATATTGATATAGTCCACAAGCACGATAGCATTATTGACCACGATGCCGGCCAGCATAATGACGCCGATCAGCGAAACGACGTTGATGGTTCTGCCGGTGATAAACAAGCAGAAAACAACGCCGATAAACGTAGGCGGCAGAGAAAACATAATCACAAAGGGGTAAAGCAGCTGCTCAAACTGGAAAGCCATAACCATATAAACAAGCACTATAGCCAAAAGTAAAGCCAGCAGCAAATCCTTGAAGGCGTCCATCATTTCTTTATTACTGCCGCCCATCTCAATTTGAACCTCAGGAGGGATATTCATTTCCGCCAAAGCCTTTTGGACGTCGGCGGATACTTCGCTCAGGCTTCTGCCCACAGTGGTGCAGGATACGGATACCTGGCGGCTCTGGTTTTGCCGGACAATACTGGTCGGACTGGTCTCAACCCTTAAGGTGGCAATATTGCCCAAGGGGATCAGATTACCTGTAGGAGAAGTGATAGTAAGGGCTGCCAGATCATTAAGATTTTGCCGGTACTGCTCATCCATAATCAGGCGGATATCCAGCTCCTTGCCGGCCTCCCTCAATTTAGTAGAGGCAGTGCCGCTGACCGCCGCCGATACGGCAGCCGCCACCGTGGAAGAGTTGAGGCCATATTGGGAAGCCTTTTGACGGTCGACGATGACATTGACTTCCGGATTGCCGTCCTCCAGCGAGGTAGTCACCTCTCTGGTGCCATCGATCAGCTCGATCCGGCCGGCCACCGCATCGGCGATGATCTCCAGCTGGGCCAAATCGTCGCCCAGCAGATTAATGACGATATCGCTGCCGGTCATCATCATGGTACCGCCGCTGGAAGCCACCTCCACCTCCGCTCCGGGGATATCTTTCAGCCCTTCCCTTATCTCATCCAACACTTCATCGATGGAGCGCTGCCGCTGGCTTAAAGACGTCAAAGCGCCGCTAAAAGTGGCGCCGGAGCTGCTGCCGCCGCCAAAGCCCATGTTGCCGCCGCCCCCTATATTGCTGATAATGCGCTGGTTTTCCGGAATCTGCTGCAAAACAGCTTCGGCCTCCTGGGCTACCCGTAAGGTTTCCCGCAGGGCCACACCCTTAGGCAAAGAAAGCGTAACCGTATATTCGCCGGTATCCTGGGCGGGGATGAACTCCATTCCCACTTTTGGCAATAAAAAGGCGGAGCCTATTAAAGCTGCGGTAAACAGCAATGCCACCATGCCTTTGCGGCGCAAGGCCAGCGCCAAAAACCGGCGGTACTGCTCTTTGATTGTAAGAAAAATCCGGCTGCCGCCTTTCTTTTCTTTTTCTTTAATTAATAATTTATTAGACAGCATAGGCACCGTCAAAAAGGCTACCCCTAAGGAAGCTAAAAGGGAGCAGGTAATGGTCAGCGCCATTTGACGGAAAATCTGGGAAGCCAGCCCTTCTACAAAAACAATAGGCATAAAAACCACAACGGTGGTAATCGTGGAAGCGATTACTGCCCCGGCCACTTCCTTGCTGCCGTTGATGGCGGCCATCAGGTTGCTCTCCCCCTCTTGGCGGTGGCGGAAAATATTCTCCAAAACAACGATAGAGTTATCCACCATCATACCGATGCCCAGAGCCAGGCCGCCTAAGGAGACCATGTTTAAAGTGACGTCGGTAAAAAACATCATGGCAAAGGCTGCAATGACCGATACGGGAATGGATATGGCAATAATCAACGTACTGCGCCAGCTGCGCAGGAACAGCATAAGGATCAATACAGCCAGGGCGCCGCCTTGAAGGGCGCTGGAAGTAACATTATTGAGGGATAAATTAATATAATCAGCCTGATCAAAGGCAACGACAATATCGTAGCCCTTAGGCAGCTCTTCACGCAAGAGCCCAAGAACCTCCTTCACCCGGGCGGAGGTCTGCACCAGGTTGGCGTCGCTCTGCTTCATCAGAGAGACGTTGATGCCGGGCTGGCCGTTGATATAGACGAAGCTGCTGCGGTCTTTAATGGTTCGTTCAATACTGGACAGGGAGCTTAAAGGGATATAACCGCCGTAAGCGCTGGGCACCTGGATATTCTTGATGTCTTCCAGGCTGGCAAATTCGCCGACCACCCGGACGGCATGGTCCTTCAGCCCTTCTTCCACCTTGCCGGCACTGATATTGCTGTTTTCCTGCCGCAAAAGGCCTACAATCTGGTTCATACTGACGCCATAAGCCTGCAGCCTTTGGGGATCGGTAACGATGCGGATTTCCTCTGTCACGGTACCGGAGGCGTCCACTGAAGCTACGCCGTCTATCCGCTCCATCCGGGGCCGCAGTTTATCCTCGACGTAATCGGTGAGCTCCTCCAATGTGGTATCGCCGTAGACGCCGATTTGGATAATGGGCATGGAGTCCGGATCCATCTTGATGATCATGGGCTTTGTAGCATCGGAGGGTAAAGCCGAGCTATAGAGATCCAGGCGGTCTCTCAACTGGTTGGTGACATAGTTTAAATCCGAGCCCCAGGCAAACTCCACCAGCACCATGGAGCTGCCTCTGGTGGAATAAGAGGTCATGCTCTGAACGCCGCTGACGGTGCCTACGGCCGCCTCTAGCGGCCGGGTGATCTGCTCTTCTATTTCTTGCGGGCTGACGCCGGTATAGCTGGTTTGCACCAAAAGCATGGGCAGCTCCATTTTGGGAAACAGATCCATGCCCAATTTGCCGAAAGATACGACGCCTAGAATGACGACGATCAAAACAATCATCGTAACGGCTACCGGCCGTTTTACGGAAAAATCAAAGATATTCACTGAGCTTCACCTCGGCTTACTACATTAAGCTTTCTTCCTTCCGTCACCGCATATTGGCCTTCCACGATGATCTGATCTCCTTCGGCCAAACCGCTGAGAACCTCCGCCTCATTGCCCAGGGTCATGCCGAGGGTTATCAGCTTTTTGCGAGCAACCCCGGCTTCTTCTACAAATACCACAGCCCGGTCTTCCATCCGTAAAACAGCATACTGAGGAATTACCAAAGCATTCTCGATCTTTTCTACCACCAGCTGGATTTCTCCATACATGCCGCCTTTAATCGCTAAATCCCGATTATCCACCTCAATGGTAACCGTATAAGCCCTGGTCTGAGGATTGATATTCGGCGGCACGGTTTTGACCCGGCCCTTGACCGCATCCGCACTGAAAGAAGGGATCAGGATATCCATCTCGTCTCCCGCTTTCACGCCCATAATATAATTCTCGCCAACCTGCACATCCAGCAGCAGCTTATCGATATTGACCACCATCGCCACCGGTGTGGAAGCGGCGGCCAGCTGGCCTTCCACTACCGGCAAAGCGCTGACAATGCCGTTAATCGTTGAGGTCACCGTCATTTTCTCCCGGTTTAACCGCAAAGATTCCAATTGCAGATCAATCTGCTTAATCTGATTTTCCAAAGTGGTAAGCTGGCCTTCCGCCATGGCTCCCGCCTCAAACAAAGCCTTATTCTTATCATAGTTATCCTGGAGCTGCTCCTTATTTAACAGGAGATTCTGCTCCTGAATATCCAAGTCCCGCATATCCTGAGTCAAAATAACCTGGCCCTGACGCACGGGATCCCCGACTTTGACGGCAACCCGCAGCACCTTGCTGCCAACGCCGCCACCCATCAGCGTCACCTCTTCCTGAGGACGCAAAAGGCCGCCCAGCGTCAGGGTCTTGTTGAGATCCCGGCGCACTGCCGCCGTCACCGTAACGGGCAGAGCGCTCTCTTCCTGAACCTCAGCGGCCGTTTCACTGCTGCCGGCCGTGGCCTGAGCCGTCTCGTTGCCGGCGCCGCAGCCGGCCAAGCCAAAGGTTAATAGACATAAAAAAGCCAAAGTGATAAAATCATACATATGCTTGCGAATTTTTTGGGACATAATTATCTTTGCTCCTTTAAGATCAGCCTCTTTTTCTTTAACAAAAACCGACCGACCATTCGGTCAGTATATATATAATATATTCACAAGCCCGGTTTGTCAAAACGAAGTTTTTAATTGCAGATGCGAATCGCACCGTATAATTTCAAATGAACAAAACACCCTATAGAATTAGCGCCAAAATAGATATCGGGAGAGTAGAAATGCCAAACCGCAAACCGGATGTTCCCTTGGTTCTGATCACCATTATTACGCTTTTCCTGACGGTCACCATATATGTGGGTACATATACCGCCGCTCTCCGTTTTTTAAGCCGGCGTGATTACTTAAACATTCCCACCGCTATGCTGGCTTTATTTTTCAGCTTTGTTTTTGTCTCTACCTGCATCATTTTGCTATTGGAGCACGAAGACCCCAGCCGCACCCTGGCCTGGCTGCTGGTATTGCTGGCCTTTCCCGTAGTCGGCTTTATTTTGTATTTGCTTTTTGGCCAGCGTCTGATCAAAAAACAGAAGCTGAGCCGCCATTTACGCCGGGCCTACGGCCAAACGGGGCTTTTGGGCAAAACCACCCTGAGATTCCGCAAGGGTTTTTCTCCCATAACCCCGGGCAGCTGTCCCTTGACGGAAATGAACAGGTTTCCTGAGGACTCTGTGCAAATGCGTATGAGCCACCTTATTTACAACAGCAGCGGCACTCGCATCACCTGCTCCAACTGGGTCCACATCTTAAACGACGGTATCCGTATTTTCCCGGCCATGCTGACGGCTATCGCCGGCGCTAAGCATCACATCCATCTGGAAAGCTACATCTTGAGGGACGACGAGATCGGCAAACTGTTTTTTGAAATTTTAGCCGCCAAAGCCGCCGCCGGCGTACAGGTAAGAATCATCACCGACGGCGTGGGCTCTCTCAGCTTCAAAAATAAAAGAATTAAAGAGCTAAAAGAGCAGGGCATACAGGTTCAGGTCTATTTTCCCCTGCGCTTTACGCTGTTTCGCAACAAGCTGAATTACCGCAATCACCGCAAGATCCTGGTGGCGGACGGCAAAATCGGCTTCGTCGGCGGCGCCAATATCGGCAATGATTATTTGGGCCTCTATCCCGATATCGGCAACTGGCGGGATACCCAGCTGATGATCCAGGGTCCTGCCGTAGCCGATTTGCAGCGCATCTTTTTTCAGGACTGGGTCACCCTTACGGGCCGCCTTCCCCAGGACAGCACTGATAAGTATTATCCTTCTTTTACCGCGGCTGACCGGCTGGCCTCTGCCGATCCTATTTTTCCGGATTATTTGACTCATCTGGGCAAAGTGACTATGGTAATGGCCCAGACTCTGGCCCTCAATGCGGCAGCGGCAGCCGGCAACAGCAACATAACGGCGGATCCCTTGTCCTCCAACGAAGAAGGGCTGCCCCTTTTTCAGCCGGATTACAGTCAGGCAGTGCAGATTGCGGCCAGCGGCCCTGACAGTCCTTATGAATCCATTATGCAGGCTTACCATTACGCCATTGCCACGGCAAAGCACACAATTTACATCACATCGCCCTACTTCATCCCTAACCAAAGCATTCTGACGGCTTTGAAAACCGCTGCCTTGGCCGGCATCGACGTCAACCTGCTGGTGCCCCGCAATCCCGATCACCAGTTAGTTTATATGGCGGCTATGCCTTACATTGAAGACTTGCTGGAGGATGGCGTTAAAGTCTGGCTTTACCGCAAAGGCTTCCTCCATTCAAAAATTGTTACGGTGGACGACACTATTGCTATCGTCGGCACCGCCAATATGGATCAGCGCAGCTTCGCCCTTAATTTTGAGGTGAACGCTCTGATTTACGATAAAAAAACGGTAGAAGAGCTGAATAAAGCCTTCCACCGGGATCTGGCCGACGCCGACGGTTTAGATCTGGCCGAGATGAAAAAACGACCCCTTTCCAGAAGAATACTGGAATCTACCAGCCGCCTTCTTTCGCCTCTTTTGTAGGCGAAAAAACGTCTTGTTTGAGCCTGCATGCTATATGAAATATAACAACAAGCAGTAAATATGTCCTTTATTATTGTTTTTGCCAAAAGATGATGATATAGTGGAATCAAGGTAAAAAGAGGTGTTTAGCCTTATGAGCTGAAAGGAAGGTTCACATTGAGCAGCTATAAACCCAAAGGGCCTTCTGAAGGCCTATTTAATATATATTCTTATAAATCAAAATCTCCAATATCGGCAGAGGATATGGCGAAGCTGGATCGCTGTTTAGCTATCGTTATTAATAAGATGGTAGCAGAAGGAAGCTTAAGTCCCTATTTTCGAGATCTGCCGGAGAATCATCTTGACAAATATTGGGCAGACTTCCAGGCTCGTCTGGCCGCTAAAAATAGTCCCTTCCCCGCCGGCTTATCTGGTCAAGGCAATGGGAATGATAGCAAACTTATCCAAAAGGATTCGCTTCCTAAGCCAGCCGAAGGCCGGTCAACGGTGGTTAAGCTAAGGCCTCATCCCGACGATTTTTCCGAGAAAGATCTGGAGCTGGCCTGGCAGGATTTGCAGTCCAGACTGACTGCCGAGACTTCGTCTGTTTTACCGGGCAATCAAAGATTGGAGGCAGACCCCATGATAAATATAACAATTGATGATATGGATAAGCTGTTGTCCCGTGGGATCTCTTCCATGTTTAATGAAGGTCATCGCCATGATGAAGCGCATCACTATGATGAAGCGCATCACTATGATGAAGCGCATCACCATGATGATTTCGATTCCGCTGTCCCTTCCGAAGAAGAAATCGATTTGCTTTGGCAGGATTTAAAGGATAGAGTGGCTGCCAAAGTCAAAAAAGCTTCTCGGCGCACTAAGGAGCCGGAAGCCCTGGATGAGTTGACCGAGGCCAGAATGGATCAGCTTTTGTCCCAAGAGATTCGCGGCCTGGTAGGCGAGGCAGGCTTGATCCCCAGCCTGCCGGATCTGACGGCGCAAGATTTGGATCAGGCATTAACCGATTTTGTCGCGCGGCTGGACAAGCAAGATATTCCGGCGCCGGGCAACTGGCCTGCCGGCGCTGCTGCGGCGGCCGCCGCTTCCGCAGCCACGGTTGCTCAGTCTGCCGCTACGGTTGCTCAGCCTGCTGCCACGGTTACCGGTTCCAAGCGAATAAGCAAAATATTGACGGTTATTGCGGCTGCCTTGATTTTGGCTTTGGCCTTGGGGGCTATCGGCTCCTTTATGCCCCGGGAAGTAACTGCCTGGCAGAAGAAGTTTCTGGCCTTCTTTACCGGCCGCAACGAATCCAGTGTGGTATTGAAGGAAATCAAGCCTTTGGAGCCGGGCATATACGAAATGGGCAGCTTCGAGGAAATAAATCAGTACGTGCCATTCGCACCGATTTACCCCTACGATAAGCTGCCCCCGGACTTTGAAGAGAAAATGTTGAAATTAGAGAAGACTACAGACGGATTCTATAAAGTTGAATGGTTTTTGGTAAAAGAAAATGGAGAGTATATACAAATTGAACAAAGCGACATTGCAAAAGATTCTTGGGGTATGATGCAAAATGAGCAGTCTGGTAATCAAAAGCTCGATTTAGGCAATGGGGAGATTTGTATAACACAAAATCAAGGCGCCAATGATCTTTATTGGTTGAATGAAGGAAAAATTTATATAATAACAAATATACGTGATTCTTCTATCATTATATCTTTATTAAAACAATTGATATTTTAATCAAGGTATCGAAATAGCACTGCAACCATAAGATAAAGTAACACCGCCGGCGGTAGCGGTCGCATATGCTCGATAATATCCCGGTGTCAGACCTGATTTGGCAGTAGAAAGAGTGTGCGTACTGCCAACACCATACTGGTTGCTATAAGTTTTACTGTCTATCTTCTCATAGACGCCGGAACGCACTTCCCGCTGTAAAGTTATTGTCACATCATAGTAGCCTGGCTCGCTAAGAACCGGAGTTCCAGTGCAGGTAATATAATTTGTTCCATTGCCGATACTAGATCCTACCCCTGTAAGCGTAGCTACCGCCAAGGCTATCGTCGGCAAAATCGAGACCATCATCAACACAACGGCTAAAATCAGGGCAATACGTTTTCTACTCTTTTTCATTATCTTTTCCTCCTAAAAATAATTTGCGACAGTGAATTGTCGAATCTTAGACCACTGTGTCGGAAAAGCGTTTCTTTTCCTCGAATAATGTTAATTACTCTAAAGGGCGAAACCTTTTTTTACTTAGATGGTCTAAATATTTTTAAGAGGATTTATGCTATCGTTTTCTAAGTTGCTCAGGTAAAAAGGTATAGAAAAAGCGCCGGCGGCATTAATATGTCTCCGGCGCTTTTCTATGCTTTAAAAACCTATTTTTCCAGCTGATTCAATGTGATCTAATTCCTCGCAAAATTGTAGCGTGCTATTTATGGAGCGAACTGCTCAAAAAAGTGAGTTGTGTGGAACCCTGCTCCGAATTCAGCCTAAAATTAGCGGTGATTCGCTCAAAAAACCGAGTTGTGTGCAACTATCAGCCCTCCAAATGGGTCTGAAGCACGATTAAACACCACACAACCCCAAATTTTGAGCATTGCAGCCAGCTAAAATCCACTCAAAGCCAGAGAAACTGGAAAGTCGAGGTGCGGCTATCCCCCATAGCCCATTTCTTTAAGCAGCCTGGCCAACACCGTCATCCGCTCCCCCAGCAGCTCACTGTCATTGCTGAGCCCCTGGGAAAACAGTTTAATATCTTCATTGATCAGAGGATTATCCTGACAGACAGCCAGAGTCATGGCGTCCCCCTGAAGTCCCAGCCTGTCGATCAATGGCTTTGCTTCATCATAAAACTTAGGGTAGCGATAGGCCGTCTCCCGAAAATATTGGCTGGTGCGGCAGATCATAATCGCCAAATCCAACACCCGGTGCAGAGGCAGCTCCTCCGATTGGCGAGACCATTTCTCCCCGGTATAACGCCAAACCTTGGCGGAGATATCCACCTTGCCCCGGTCATTCCACTGCGCCAAGCCCAGAGAAAGGCCTTTGGCGTCGCTGTCAAAAGCCGCTCTGCCGTCGACCCGCTCATAATCTTCCGCCACGATTACCGGCTTGTGCTTTAGTGCCACCGGTATTTTTTTGTTGCTTTCCTTTTTTGCCTGATTGTCCGTCATCGGCAAACCACCCCTTCTACTATTCTCTTGCACTTCGAGCGCTTTCTTCCTCCCCACTCCCTCTTCCTCCCGGATCAGCCTTCCCCCGGGTCATCTTGCCTCCCGGGTCAGCCGCACCTGAGGCGCCTGCTTTCTTCCGCCTATCTCACCTTCAGCATGTCGGGATAATTGGCCAGCCACATCTCCTGCAACACTTCCAAATCTTCTTTGTAATCGGTTTTACTTTCGTCTTTGTCGTAATCCAGGCCCTCTACGACCTCTATGCTCATGGCGTCCAAGCCGTATTGATCGAAATCTGCCTGCAACCGGGCATTGACATGCATACCACCAGCTAACCTGGCTCGGGTGCCATTGATAACGCCTCGCAAATCGGCGGCAAACCCCACATAGACGGGAGCTCCGGGGCCAAAGCTTATCGTAAAAAGGCCCATATCGGGCTTACTTTGCTTATACAGCTCTTTTAAAGCCTTTTTGTCTACCATGCAGCTATCCTCCTCATTAACAAATTAGTTTACTAATTTAGTAAATTACTAGAATAGTATAGATAAAAAAATTACTTTTGTCAAATACTATAGATACCTATGTCGGTGTCAAGTTGTTGTAGCAGGCTTTGGTAATTTTGGGTAAATCCGTCTTGTATATTACCTAGCAGTATGGTATGATTAGTCCACAGGCTTAGGAATATCTACTGATAAATCATTTAAATCACTAAAAACATAGAGGAGGTGCCTCATGGAATTTTTAGCAGCAGTAAAAAACAGACGGACAATTTACGGATTAGGTCAGGATATCAGCGTCAGCGAGAAGCGAATCAAGGAAATCGTTAAAGAGGCCGTACTGCATACTCCCTCAGCTTTTAATATGCAAAGCGCCCGGGTTCTGCTTTTATTTGGAGAGCATCACCATAAGCTCTGGAGTATCGTCAAGGAAACCCTGCGCAAAATCGTTAAGCCCGAAGCCTTCCCCAAGACGGAAGAAAAAATCGATACTTTTGATGCAGCCTATGGTTCATTGCTCTATTTCGATGACACCCAGGCAGTGGCGGCATTTCAGGAGCAATTCCCCAGATACAAGGAGAATTTCGCCATGTGGGCTCAGCACGCCAATGGCATGCTGCAGCATGTGATTTGGACAGCCCTGGAGGCAGAGGGCTTAGGCGTTAATATCCAGCATTACAATCCTATTATCGACGACGAGGTAAAAGCCACTTGGGGCGTTCCCCCCTCCTGGCAGCTGATTGCCCAAATGCCTTTCGGTTCCATTACCGCCCCCGCCGGCGACAAGGAGTTTGCCCCCATCGAAGAGAGATTAAAGATTTATCCCTGATCCGGTTTCAACGCGGTAGTTTATTGAACCGCACCCTAAAACAACATAAAAATAAAGAGATAGGCGTTACCCCTCAGGGGATGGCGCCTATCTCATATAGAAACGACTTTTTTCAATTACATTCCAAAAAAATAGTATTATTCCAATACTAATAACCCCTTTTGGATCGGTAGCCCTTTACCCTTACGGATACTGGTGGGTTCACAGCCCGAGTTGAAGATGACCAGCTTCTCCCAATCAATTGAACCATCCTCCAGACAAAAGGCATTAGCAAACTCTTTGATAAGACGATTTGCCGCTTTCTGAAAGGCTAACTCAAATTCCTCTATATATTTTTCAGGAAGTCTGTCCATAAACCTTATCAGCTTTACATAAAACTCCTCATCACCGGTAAGCTCTGTCCAGAAATCTTGTCCCGCCAACTCAGTATAGAATTTAGGCAGTCCCCGGTTCGAAGTTCTTTTCTTACCGTAGCCATAGCCCACAATAGGTACAAAACGTTTTTTAGCCTGCTGTGCCAATTTTTGTGCTGCCATAAAATTTTGTTCCTGTTTTTTACGGCTATCGGCATTAAAAACACTGGTTCCTGATTTGACCGCTATAGCATAAATAGTATCTCCCCGCTCAACCATAATATCTATACCTTCAGCGAGGGCCTTCTGGCCTTGGGCGGCGGCGGTGGCAATTGGTTCGAAAAAAACGTTGCCGAATATCGTTTCTTCGGATGAGGATACGAAAGCAGCCAGTAGAGCCTCTACAATTTGCGCCGCTCCGTTCATCGCCTTAGCCCGAAAAAGATAAGGATTTTTGCGACCCATGATCTTATTAATATTTAATCTGTCCAAATTGGCAATAAGGCTCTTATAAAACTCCTCAAGAGCTACTGCGGTGGCTTGAATCACCGCCTGTTCATTATATTCTGTGTTAATTGACATGGACACCACCTCTGATTTTTATGGTGTTATTGATCCTCTTATGTACGCTGGTTCCTCGGATGCGCTTTGTCTTAATCGTTGAAGCCCCCTCGGCCACAGCGATCAGAGTCTGACCCAGTGCCTTCGCCAGGCCAATCGGTACGGCATTGCCAATCTGTCGATACTTACTGGCAAGATTGCCGGTGAAAATCCATTCCTCAGGAAACTGCTGGATTCGTGCATATTCCCTGACAGAAAGGGGCCTGTCCTTTGTGGGGTGACAAAGCATAGAGGCCTTTTGCACCGGTGAAGTCACTAGTGTAGGACAGGGCTGGTCGTAAGCTAACCGCCTATAAAACCCAACCTTACCGCCACCGGATTGATAAGCGCCTCCCATAGCCCTGGGGATGACATCCGTGGGCAGGCTTCGCCAATTGCCGCCTTCTGGCACAAGGCGCAGGTAATTCATGCGTTCTTCGCTGAAATAAGTGCATTCGCCCGGTTCATTCTCCAGATCACTGATAGCGCTGCGTAATGTGGCCCAGCGGTGAGCAGGACTTTGATGGGTTTGAAAATGAGTTGGCAGCGGCAAAAAAATATCTTCACTGTCACGACTGCCGATCAGAACAAAGCGCTCTCGAAACTGTGGAACACCATAGCTGGCGGCATCAAGAATGTCGTAGACAGTCCTATAGCCTAGCTTCTCAAACTCAGCAAGAATCACCTCTAAGACAGGCAGGGGTGAATAAGCAGTGTCCGGATCTGTTTGAAATCCCTGCTTCACAAGAGCCGAAACCAACCCCTTCACATTCTCCATAATAAAGAAACGAGGCCTGATATAGTCAATCATTCGAATAAAGTCCATAAAAAGACTGCCCCTTGGATCGTTTATGCCTTGACGCTTACCGGCTGTGGAAAATGGCTGGCAGGGCGGCCCCCCGCAAATAAGAAAAGGCTCTGCCCTTTTCAGCCCGGCCGCCTCCAACAGTTGCTCCGGCATGATTTGCCGGATATCTCCTTTAATTACATGATGGCCGTTGGCCCTCATTGTTTCTACACAATTTGCTTCAATATCCTGCCCAACCCTGACATTAAGCCCGGATAAAGCAAGACCAATATCTAATCCCATAGCTCCTGAAAAGAGAGAGATAACATCGCGGTTTTTTTCCGATAAACGAAATTGCAGGCTTTTCACGCCATCCCTCCCTACACATTCTTCCGGCTGTAATAAGATAAAAATAGACAAAGCCGCCGGCATACGCCATCTTACAGCCTTGTCTTATTTTTGCGTATCCCTATTTCACTTTAACCAGATATCCGGCTACCCAGCCTACGGTACCGTCGCTGAGCTGCACCTGATACCAGTCCTTATCCACTTTCGTAATAGTGAAGCTGTCGCTGGGGCTCAATTTCTTCTTGATGGTGGAAGAGGTGGAAGCGGATTCCCTCAAGTTGACCACATCGGCAGTAACGGCGCCCGTCTTGCCGATATTGGCCTGGGAGACTGCTGTGCCGCTGCTGCCGGCCCCCGTACCGCTGCCAGTGGAGCCGGTGCCGGCGCCGGTAGAACCGGTGCCTGTCCCTGAGCCCGTGCTGCCGCTTCCTGTACCACTGCCTGTGCCCGTACCGGTGGTACCCGTACCTGTAGTACCGGTGCCCACTGTCGCGCCGCCGCCGTTAATCAGGGACAGCTGATTTTCCAGGCTTTGAATCTTGGCTTCCAGACTGCTGATCCTGGTATCCATGGCTTGTACCTTCTGCTCGATAGAGCCGTCGGCATAGCTTTTGGTCACCAAAGGATCTTCCTTGGAGCCGGGATCCTTCGTATCACCGCCCAAAACACCGGTGCCATAAAGAAAGCCCACGCCCACAGAAACAATTATCCCTAAAAGTACAAATACTTTCCAGTCTATTCTTCTCATCTTGTTTCCCCTCTTTGCTTCATTCTCGCTTTACCGCATCAATACCGGAAAACCCTAACGGTGGCCTTCCGCAGCCTGGGCCTCCTGAGACTCCGCCTTTTCTGCCTGTACTCTGCTGCCGATGACGCCAATCTTATCAGCGCCGTAAAGCACGGCCAGAGTGACCAAAACAATGGCCATCATAGCCTGGCCCGTGGGCATCAGGGCAATGCCAATGGCAGAAAGGCTTAAAAAGATACAAACGCCATAGACGACCAGAACCGCGTTCTTATGAGAAAGACCCATAGCCAGCAGCCGGTGATGCAGATGATCCTTATCCGCCGTAAAGATGGGGGTCTTATTGATCAGACGGCGTACAATGGCCAGAAGGGTATCGAAAATCGGCACGCCCAAAACAATTATCGGCAGGAAAATCGATACGGTCGTGGCCATTTTGGTCAAGCCCATGATGGACAGAACCGACAGGGAATAGCCCAGGAATAGGGCTCCCGTATCACCCATGAAAATCTTGGCGGGGTTGAAATTATACTTCAGAAAAGCCAGAGAAGACGCACCCAGGATCAAAGCTAAAACACCTACGGAGGCAAAGCCCTCCATCCAGGCAATAACGCCGATGGATAAAGCGGCAATACCGGAAACACCGGCAGCCAGACCATCCAGGCCGTCCACAAGATTAACTGCATTCGTCAGGCCCACAATCCAGCCCAAGGTCAAGGGCAAGGCCAGCCAGCCCAAGTATGCCGGATTCGTGCCAAACAAGCTGGTGACGAAGGTGATGCGGATACCTCCATAAAAGATAACCACAAGAGCTGCCGCCAGCTGGAAAGCCAGCTTCACCACAGGACGGATATTTCTGCTGTCGTCCCAAATACCGGAAACCAAAATCAACAGGCTGCCCAGACCAAAAGCGATAATCTCTCTGCTCAAAGGCTGAGTCAGCAATACAGTGATCCAAAAGCCGATAAAGATAGCCAAGCCGCCCATAAGGGGCATTGGCGTCTTGTGAACCTTACGCTGGTTGGGCCGATCCACCACGCCCGCTTTCATCGCCAGATGGCGCACACCGGGAGTCAGTACTAAAGTAATGCCAAAAGCCATCAATAAAGGCAATATCCAATTCATAGCTAAAAAAGCCTCCACTATTTCAAGTCCTCAATTAACGTTCTTATCAATTTCAATCCACGCTCTTAATCCGCCATTATTATAACAGCAAAAAAGAAAAAAAACAAACCCCTTGCAAATTTCTTGCATCTAATAGTATTTTTTACCCTGAAACAACAATTGATACATTACTTGAGAAAACCTTTATTTTATAAGGCCTTCTTAAGAGGTCTTCCCCTTGCCTTTGCGCAGTTGTCCAATAAACAGGAATAATTCATTTTCTTTTAACAAAAAGATTACAACTATGAAACTCAAAACGCCGGCGACAATCGCTACGGCTACCGCCAGCAGAAGGCCCAGGCTGCCCTTTGCCAAAAGCAGAGAGCCGGCCAAACGATAAACGATGATCGCCGCCGCTGCCGTTGCGGCCGACCCGGCCAGCACTTTCGCCAGCGTGGTCAGCATATTGCCGTAGCCTGCTCCGGAAAGCCGCCGCTGCAGCAGAATATACATTCCTATGGCATAGTACAGGCTGGCCAGACTGTTGGCCAAAGCCAGCCCTCCCTGCTTCATCAACGGCGTCAGCAAACCACTGGCGCCGATATTGACGGCAATGGAGGATAAGCCAAAAAACAAGGGGGTTTTTGTATCTTCCAAAGCGTAATAAGCCCTGGTCAACACTTGGGTAGCCGCCATAGCCCCCATGCCCGGTCCAAACCAAAACAGAGCCTGAGCCGTCATTATCGTAGCTTCGCCGGTAAAGGCCGCCCGTTCAAAGAGCAGCTTAACAATCGGCTGACCCAAAGCCATCAGCCCCGCCGCTGCCGGCAGGGTAATCAGCAGCACCAGTTTCAAGCCGCGGTTGGCCGTTTCCCAAAGCTTGCTCCTGTCGTCTTCCAAAGCTTGAGCCGACAAAAGGGGGAAAATACTGGAGGATACTGCCGCCACAAAAATACCCAGAGGCAGGTTCATCAGCTTACCGGCATAATTTAAGGCAGAAATACTGCCGGCAGGCAGGCTGGAGGCAAAAAACCGGTTGATGGCCAGGTATATCTGGTAGGTGGCCGTACCCAGAAAAACAGCCCCTAAATTGCTGAATACCCCTTTGACCAAAGGATTTTTATAATCAAAGGAAAAAGTATAGCGGAACCCTGTGCCTTTTAAAGCCGGCAATTGCACCAGCAGCATGCAAATAAAGCTGATCAGAGAAGCCACCGGCAAGGCGTATTGGTGGCGGGAGCCAAAGAGCACCACGCCCAGGATAATAATAAAGCTGGCGAAGGCCGGCGCAAAAGCCGCCACCGCAAACCGCCGGCAAGCATTAAGAATGCCGGTGGTCAGCATAGCCAGGCTCATGAACATTACCGAAGGAAACATAATGGCAGTCATGACAGCCGCCAGGCTCCTGGTCTCGGGATTGAAGCCGGGCGCCGTAACGCCCACCAGAAAATCGGCGCCCAATACACCTAGAATCGCAAAAAAGGCCATCAGCAAAAAGGTCAGATTCATGGTAATACTGGCTGCTTCCCAGCCCTCCTGCGCCTTGCCGCCGTCAAGGCAGCGAACCATCACCGGCACAATGGAGGAAACCAGAGCCACGCCCAAAACCATTTGCAGAAAATAAGGAATCGTATAAGCTACCTGATAAGCATCCGTATATTGTCCGGCGCCAAAAGCGGCCGCCATGACCGTTTCCCGGACAAAGCCCAGAAGCCGGGCCAGGGTATTCATCATCATCAGCACCAGAGCGGTGCCGGCTATTGTCTTTGCCACAACTATCTCCTTTATTGCAAGCCGCTTTTTAGCCTGATTCAAGCCAGAGCCCCAAACCAAAGGCTCAATTCAGCAGTTCTATCGCCCGCTCCGCCATAGCCCAGGCCTGCTGCTGCATTTCCCGGCGGCGGTTCTCCTGCTCCTGACGCAGCGTCAAAGGCAAGGTTTCCATTTCTTCCAGCAGATCATTGGCCACTTCCCAGTCAAAATCCTCATAAGGCAGGCAATAGCCGGCCAGTCCCGCCTGCTCCATAAAGGCGTCGACTTTCGGGTCGTAGGAAAGACCCAGCATCGGGGTGCCCATGGCCATGGCGAAGATCAGCCCATGGAGCCGCATGGCAAAAACCTTGTCGGCATAAGCGGTCAAGGCCAAAAACTGGCGGGCGGTAAGGCTTTTGCCCAGGCAATACAAGCGTTCTGTCATCAGGTTGCTGATTTTGTCGATAGCCTCCATATCCGACGGAAAATGAGCAGGAACGAGCAATATATCCCAGCCGCCGCTGCGGGCCTGGGTATCCAGCAATTGAGCGACAGCAGCCAAGTGCTTGTTGTCGCCCCAGCAGCGGATGGCTGCCAAAAGCAGAGGCTTATGCTTTTTTCCCTTGTCATCCAGTATATCCATTTCCTGCAAAATACCTTTGATCTCTTGCCGGTCAACATCCGCATAGCTGAGGGCCATCACCGGGTCACAGGCCACCCGGATGCTTTTTTCCACACCAAGCTCTTTCAGCAATCGGGCGGATTGGCTGTCCCGCACTGCGATTTCATGGCAGCGGTTAAATACTTTTGCCGTAGCCTGCCGGTTTTTTTCGTCAGTCAAGGGGCCTACCCCCTGACCGTAAATCATGGTTTTGCCCGCCAGCAGCTGGGCCAGCCGAATCACCGATAAATAATAACGGGGGCTCCTTTGGCTGGTCACATCCTGGATCAGGGAGCCGCCGCCGCTGAGAAACAGCCGGCAACCAACCAGGGCTTTGGCCACCGCCACCGGTTTCCAGCGGTCTACCGCCTTTACCCCATATAATTCCGCAGTCTTTTCCGGATTATTGGACAGCACTACAATCCTGACGTCCGGACGCAATTGGCGCAAACAATGGACCATTGCCAAAAGCACAGCCTCATCACCGCAATTGTCAAAGCCATAATAGCCGCTAATGACGATTTTTGGCCCTTTTTTACGAAACATGAGGCTCTCCTCCCTTTTTTTGGCCGCCGCTTATTTTCGACAACAGACGCAAAGCCAGGAGAATTGCGCCGATGGCTGCCGCCCCAAGAATAATGCCGATCCACAGACCGTGAAGGCTGCGCAGCAAAGAAATCAGCAGCGGCGTATGAATATGAGCATAGGTATTGATCAGGGATATCTGACCGATCAAGCCCAGAAGCAATACGGGATACATATTGAAGCGATAGCCGAAATACAGCAGCACCAGCATCAGCGGATGGCCGATCAAAAACTCCTTCGTCCGGGGCCGGACGCCCAGGAGCCTGTCCAAAAGCTGCCGGAATTGCATTTCGATGCCGGAAGCGCTGAGGCTGTCGTTGCCCGTCCGCAGAATGTAAACAGCCAAGCCGGCCAGGACCACCGCGCCTACCGCCAATTGCCAGAACTGCACATTGCCTTTGGCGGTATCCGTTAAGCGGCCAAGCCAATCCTTTTCCCACAGCCAGAGAACGGCCGGCACCAATAACAAAGGAATCAGGTGGGCTACTTTAACCCCCACAAAGCTATCCAGCTTCAGCATAAAAGCCGGTTCCGCCAAAAGGGCGGACATGATCATGGCGCCCGCCAGGGTAAAGGCCGACAACATCAACAGCCGGCCAATGGCTCGGGACAGGCTGGGCTTTTGTAAAGTCAGACCTGGGCCGCCGGTATCCTGTTTCAGTACCAAAAGAGTACCCAGACTGGGAAATGCTATAGCAGCCGCCAAAGCAAAAAGTTTTCGCGATAAAACCGGCGCCTTCAGCAGCAAGACAGCCCAGACCAGGCAGGCCGCTGCCAGCAGCGCGACATAGGGCAGGTAAAGCTTCTTACCGGCAAAAGGCGCCGCCGCCAAAGCCAAGACCCAACCGCCGGCAGCCACAACTCCCAGGCCCAGCAAACATCTTAAACCATAGGGAATCTGGAAAGGAGATATACCTTGAGGCTTGCCGATTTGGAAGCCCTCAGCCATCAACCCTTCCCGGACCGAGGCAATCAAATCCGTATTGCTGGTCAAGGAAGCCGCCGGATTTTCCAGCCCGTAGAAACGGAGGAAAATATAGCGGATATTGCGCTCTGTGGCAGCCAGGTTAAAGCGATCCATAGCATCCCGGACATTGGCGTATTTTTTCAGTTCATTTTCCGCTATGGCATGGGCCCGCAGCACCTGGTTGTCCAGGCGGCCGGCCAAGCCGGCAAAACCGGCCTGATCATAAAATTCAAAAGAAATCAAAGGTTTGTCTAAAGGCTTAATCGCCGCCGCCAGATAATCCTGGAGCAGAGGATTAGTGCCGCCGCCGGAAACGGCCGCATCATTGAAACCAATGCCCGCCAGCCCCGGAATCTTGCCTACCCATTCAAACACGGTGGTCAGGTTATCCTGGCGCACCGGCTCCCAGCCCCGCAGCCGGGGGATCACCTCAAAGCCTGCCTCCGCCGCTATTTGCAATCCTTCCATGGGGAAGCCCAGCCCTAAAGTAGCCCTTTCCGAAGAATGCAGCTGGACGGCTATTCCCTGATAGCCTAAGAAGGTAAAGGACTCCGGATAGCGCCGCTTGGCTTCCAGCAAGGAAAACAACTGGTCATAGACCTGAGGGTTTTTAACCAATATGTAGGTTTTGCCGGCAACTGGCTCAACATCTGAGGCGGCAGTGCCGGGCAGAGCACCTAAGGGATCATTGACTGGCGCACCCTTTGTATACAGATCCTGATACAGTTCCAAATAACTGCCCTGCAGCACCACCACGTCGCCGGCACTTTCCCAGTCCGCTAAAATCCGCTCCCTGACCACCAAACCGGTGGCGCCGGCCTTCGCCGCCTTCCTGACCATGTCGGCAAAGGTTATATCCTGACCGGCGTCAGCCAGGCGCTTCAATTCATCGTAATCCACCAGCAGACCCACGGTTTTATCCCGCGCCTCCGCCTGAGCCCGGATGCCGTTGATCCATAAGGCCGCAGCCAGAGACAAGAGCATCATGGCCAAAGCCGCCATTCCCAGACAGCGCCGGAATTTTTGATCATTAACCTCGTTTTTGCCGATCATTTTGCCCTCCGCACAATAAGCAAGTTATGCAAATCAAGTACCAATTAAGTTGCAAATTCAAATTGGATTTAATTAGACGCAGAAAACCGCCTGCCCCCAGTCCGGCAGCTTATACGATTCTGTAATTAAAATACGGAAATATTTTAATCCGGCAATCTGCGATTGCCCTGCACCAAAGGCGCAGACAGAATCGTATGATACTGATCTTTATTGCAGATCAGTATTATGCCAGAACCGCCGGAGCAGGCGGTCGGGTACTTTGCGGCCCCTAAAGTTGTCACAAAGTACTTATATTCCGTTAACCCAAAGGCCGCATGGTGGGAAATAGAATTACATCCCGGATGGAAGCGGAGTCGGTGATCAGCATCACCAGACGATCCATTCCTATCCCCAAACCGCCGGTAGGCGGCATGCCCTGCTCTAAAGCAGTGACGAAATCGTCGTCCACGGCCTGAGCCTCTTCGTCGCCCTTAGCCGCCTGCTCCATTTGAGCAACGAATCTTTGTTTTTGTTCGATGGGATCGTTCAGCTCAGAATAAGCATTGGCGAATTCCCGTCCGGTAATAAACAGCTCAAAGCGGGCAGTCAGCTGGGGATTGGAGTCAAGCTTCTTGGCCAATGGCGATACATCCACGGGATGGCCCATAACGAAGGTAGGCTGAATCAGCTTGTCCTCTATCTTGTCCTCAAAAATCATCAGCAGAACCCGGCCCTTGGTGGCGTCTTTCTCCACGGCTACGCCCAAATCAGCGGCTGCCCGGCGGGCAGTCTCATCATCGGCCCAAGCGTCAAAGTCGGCGCCGGTGTATTCTTTCACCAACTCGGCCATGGTTACCCGCCGCCAGGGGGATTCCAAATCCACTTCAGTCCCCTGATAATTGATCTTCGCCGTACCCTTTACCTTGGTGCAAACGGTACGGATCAATTGCTCCGTCAAATCCATCATATCGTTGTAATCGGCATAAGCCTGATACAGCTCCATCAGAGTAAACTCCGGATTATGTCTGGTGGAAATACCTTCATTGCGGAAAACCCGGCCGATTTCAAAAACCCGCTCCAGGCCGCCTACGATCAGGCGCTTCAAGTGAAGCTCCAAAGCAATCCGCATATAGAGATCAATATCCAGAGCATTATGATGGGTAGTAAAGGGCTTGGCCGCCGCTCCTGCCGCCACCGTATGAAGGGTAGGCGTCTCTACCTCCAGAAAGCCTTTAGCGCCCAGATAATTTCTGGTCTCCTGAATGATCCGGCTTCTGGCAATAAACACATCCTTAACCTCAGGATTAGCAATCAAATCAAGATGGCGCTGGCGGTAGCGGGTCTCCACGTCTTTAAGACCATGCCACTTTTCCGGCAGCGGCCGCAGGGCTTTGCTCAAAAGCTCCGCCTTATCGGCGTGGACGGAAATCTCACCGGTGCGGGTGGTAAACACTTTGCCGGTAATGCCCAGGATATCGCCTAAATCCAGCGTCTTAAATATAGCATAAGCTTCCTCTCCCACATCATCCTGGCGGATGTAGACCTGAATCTGTCCGCTGACGTCTTGTATGTGGGCAAAAGAAGCTTTTCCCATGCCTCTTTTGGCCATCATCCGGCCGGCCAAGGTCACAGTCTGTCCCGCCAGCTGGTCATAGCCGGCAAATATATCGCTGGCATGATGGCTCTGCTGAAAGCGGCCGCCAAAAGGATCCAGACCCTGCTGACGCAAGTTCTCCATCTTCTCCCGGCGGATACGCTGCTGTTCGCTTAGCTCCTGGCGCAGCTCTTCTTCAGTCAAAGGCTGCTGGTTTTGTTCTGTAGTCACATTGTCACCTCAAGTATAAAATGGTTATTAGCACATAAGCGGTTGGCCCATAGGCGATTTCAGAAAGGCCTGAGCCCGGCATCGCCGCTATCGTTAGAATATGCACGACCGGCACAGACGCCGATCAGGATAAGCGAGGATGCTCAAGAATGCGCAGGGATGCGCAAATAGCTACCGGATTTCTTCCAGCTGGTATTTGATAACGCCGGCAGGTACCTGCACGTCAAATACATCGCCTTTTTTGTGGCCTAAAATAGCCGCTCCTACCGGGCTTTCATTGGAAATCCGGTTATTCATGGGATTGGCCTCGGCAGCGCCAACAATGATGTACTCTACGGTTTCATTGTACTCCAAGTCTTTCAGCAAAACGGTGGAGCCTAAGGTCACTTGAGTCTGCCCTTCTTCGGTATCCTCAATAACCTTGACGTTGCGCAGCATCTTCTCCAAGGTCAGAATCCTGCCCTCGATAAAGGCCTGCTCGTTTTTGGCGTCCTCATATTCGGAATTCTCACTGATGTCGCCGAACTCGATGGCTTGCTTGATCCGCTCGGCCACTTCCCGGCGTCTGACGGTTTTCAAGCTCTCTAATTCCTGTTCCAGCTTGAGCAGACCCTCTTTGGTCAAGACTACCTCTTTTTCTTTCATTTCTCCTAACACCCCGTCTTCCGTCAGTTTTAACAGAATAATATCTATACAAATTAACAATAGCACTGGATAGGCCAGTGCAAGTTATCGCCATTTACATACCATTGTCTTCCTGTGTTGCATGCTCATAAATATCTGTAAAATCTCCCGATAATTATATCCGCAGTACCCAGCTTTGTCAAGGAAAAGCCAAGGCTGTTGCCTTGTCGGCTATTGTCCTTGCAAGGCGAGACGTACATTTTGGGAGAAATGGCGCTAGCCCACCCGGCAGCCTGCCCGCTGTAAGGCTGTTGCCAAATCCAGCAGCTCTTCCAGGCATTCCCGGGCCGGCCGTTTCTGCAGCAACTGCCACAGCTTGGGGGAGCGGCAATACAAAAGAACCTCAGCCTGCACCGGCGTAAGCCTTCGAGGCTCACCTTTTATATAAAAGGCCGTCTCGCTATAAGTGAGATTCTCTCCGCCGGCCAGGCAGCGGCCCTTAGTCAAGTCCAGCAGCATAACTCCCGGTGCTTTTTCCTGATCAAACTTTTCTAACGCCTCCCGGCAGCCTTCTGCCTCAGCCTGCGGCCGGTTGCCGATAATTGTGCCGGTCCGGTAGCCCGCCTGCTTTTGCCAAAGCTCCAGTTCCGGCCAGGGATAGCCCCAAAAAATCAGGCTATTTGCTTGTCGGCAAAGCCAATCCAGCAACGCTCTGGGCAGCATGCCCGCCGCCCGGCATCTTCCGGGCAAAATAACTTGAATTTGGCGGGGATTTTGCCGTTTCACCTTTTCCATGGCCCAATAAATCAATAAATTTTTACCGTCAATATAGGTTTTCCCCGCCTTTTGCAATTCTTGGCGGCACTGCTCCTCGCCGCCAAAATCCTCGATTATTTGAGAAGCAAATCCCAGGGCTTTGGCCTGCAGCAATAAAGGCTCTTGCCAATGGGCAGCCAGGTTTGGCGGCTGCGGCAGCCGGCCGGAATCGTTAGCCTGAGACTGCCGGGCAATCCGGGGCAGCCGGTGCCAGCACAGCCACCACTCCACTTCGCCAAACGCAGTACAGTGCCGGCTGAAGGCCAGCCTTTCGGCAGCTCCGGGCAATAAAAAAGCCGGCCAATAGCGGCCCAGGGGCAGCTTGGCTCTGATGCTTTTTTCATCATGAAGATAAGATAAGTAAATTGCCTGGCTCATGGCATAGTTTATGTGGCTGCCAGACAGCCTATGCCGAAAACTCAAAATGATCCGGAGCAAGCCGCGTCTGTGGCTGTGTGGAGGTCGCTGAAAAATGAGCAAAATTGCAAGTTTAAAGTGTCAGGACACTGTTTTGGAGGATGTATTTGACTTCATTTTACCGTATTCGGCTATATCTAGTGCATCTACAAGAGAACAGACCATATTTTGAATAGGCGGCACACTTTAAACCTGCAATTTTGCGTATTTATCTGAGACCTGGCAACTTTTTCAAGGACCTCGGTTGCCTTAGTTGCTCCAGTCGCCTTAGTTGCCCTAGGCTTCTCTTGGGTAGCTGCGCAGAATAGCCTCCGCTTCCGCCAAGGTCCGGCAATGAAATAGCTTCTCTTTTAACGGCGCCGTCCGAGGCAAGCCTTTGAGATACCAAGCCAGGTGCTTGCGCATTTCCGGTATGCCCTTGGTCTCCCCTTTGCGCTCCACCAGCCGGCGGCAATGCTCCAAAGCCATAGCGATTTTCTCTTCTCTGCCGGGCTCCCGGCCCTCATCGCCTGTCAGCAAGAATGTAGCTATACGGCCCGGCAGCCAGGGATTGCCTAAAGCCCCCCGTCCCACCATGACGCCGTCACAGCCCGTCTCCTCCAGCAGCCGGCGGGCGTCTTTAGGGCCCCAGACATCGCCGTTGCCGATGACCGGCACCTGCACCGCCTCCTTGACCCGCAGGATCTGCTGCCAATCAGCCCGGCCGCTGTAATACTGCTCTCTGGTGCGGCCGTGAACGGCGATCATAGCAGCCCCCGCCGCCTCCATCCGCAAGGCGAATTCCGGCACCACCAGATGATCGCTGTCCATGCCCAGGCGAATTTTTACCGTCACCGGAATAGTCACCGCCGCCGCCATCGCCTCCACAATCCGGGCTGCCAGCTGCGGATTTTCCAGCAAGGCCGAGCCCTCGCCATTTTTCACCACTTTAGGAACGGGGCAGCCCATATTAACATCCACGAAGGCAGCGCCCTGGGCCGCCGCAGTCTGAGCTGCCGCCGCCATCACCTCCGGCTCAGAACCAAAAATCTGCACTCCCACCGGGCCGGTCTCACCGCTGATATCCAGCAGGGCTTGAGTTTTAACATTGCGATATGACAGCGCCTTGGCGCTGACCATTTCCGTATAAAGCAAAACCGGCCCCTGCTCTTTGGCTAACTCACGGAAGGTTTTATCGGTGATGCCGGCCATGGGCGCCAGGGCGACAGGATTATCTTTCAAAATATCGGCGATATCCGCCAGATTCTTTTCTTTTAGCTGATTACCAGACAGCAAAATTTTCTCCTTTTCTCCATATCACTGCTTTTACCAGGCGGCAACGCAGCCGTCGGTACGGTATTCGCTGCCGCCGCAGAGGACGCCCTGGCCATCACGCCAAATGATTTGCCCCCTGCCGAAGCTGCGGTTGTGGGGCGCGTAGCGGATGTCATGGCCCTTGGCTGCTAAAGCCGCTGCCAGCTCTTGAGGGAAGCTGGGTTCCACCAATATGGTTTTGCCCTCCGTCCATTGCCAGCGGAAGCCGTCCAAAGCCTGCTGGGGATTCAGATGGAAATCCAAGGTATTCATCACCATCTGCACATGGCCCTGGGGCTGCATGTAAGCGCCCATGACGCCAAAGGGGCCTACGGCCTGTCCATCCTTGGTGAGGAAGCCGGGTATGATGGTATGGTAAGGCTTCTTCTCCGGCCCGACGCAGTTTTCCGATGCCGGATCCATATAGAAATTCGTGCCCCGGTTATGCAGGGCAATGCCGGTGCCCGGTACTACCACGCCGGAACCGAAGCCCCGGTAATTGCTTTGGATATAGGAAACCATATTGCCCTGGCTGTCGGCGGTACAGAGATAGACCGTGCCCGCTCCTTCCGGCTTGCCCGGTACGGGGTCCTGAGCCTCGGCAGTGATCAGGCTGCGGCGTTGGGCTGCAAAATCCTCAGCCAAAAGCTGATCGGCCGTTAGCTTCATCATCCGGGGATCGGCAATGTACCTTTTACCATCGGCAAAAGCCAGCTTCATGGCTTCCAATTGGCAATGGATAGTTTCCACGTTATCCCGTTCAGCAAACTCCATGCCCTTCAATATATTCAGCGCCATTAAGGCCACAATACCGTGACCGTTGGGGGGAATCTCCCAGACGTCATAGCCCCGGTAATTGACGGAAATCGGCTCCACCCATTCCGGCCGATAAGCTTCCAGGTCTTCTTTGCGGATCAGACCGCCGGTGGCCCGGGAAAACTGATCAATGGCCTCCGCCAGACCGCCTTTATAGAAAGCCTGGCCTTTGGTTCTGGCGATTTCCCGCAGCGTGCCGCCATGATAAGGGCTGCGCCAAATCTCACCGGCCCGGGGCGTCCTGTCCCCGGGAGCAAAGACTTTAAACCATTCCTGGAATTCCGGGGCTGCCCCCTCTTTTTTGTACAAGTTATACGCTTCTTTCCAAAGAACGGAGATCACCGGCGATACGGGGTAGCCTTCGTCGGCATAACCGGCAGCGGGCTCCACCACCTCTTCCAAAGACAACCTCCCGAACTTCTCCGATAAGCTGGCCCAACCCGCCGGCAGGCCCGGCACCGTCACCGGAACCCAGCCGGTAAAAGGCATAGCTTGATAGCCCCGCTTCAAAACTTCTTCACGATTAAGTGCCTTAGGCGAAGGGCCGCTGGCATTAAGGCCGTGGAGCTTGCCGCCGGTCCAAACCAGGGCAAAGCAATCACCGCCGATGCCGTTGGAGGTAGGCTCCAGCACCGTCAGCGCCGCTGCCGTAGCAATAGCCGCGTCTACCGCATTGCCGCCTTTTTTCAGGATGTCAAGGCCGGCCTGGGCAGCCAGAGGCTGGGAGGTGCAAACCATACCCTTTTTGCCGTAGACCGGTCTTCTTACCGCTCCATAAGTTTCCTGCAAGGGATCAAACTGTAGTGTCATTCTTATCGTTCCTTCCGGTTTCTATTATAGATCAGCCGCAGTCCTTCTAAGGTCAAATTGTTATCCACCAGCTGGATGGTCTCCGATTCCTCGGCGATTACCTCGGCCATGCCGCCGGTGGCAATTACCCGGGGCTTGGCTCCCAGCTCTTTGATCAAACGGTGGACTATACCATCCACCAGGCCGATATAGCCGTAAATCAGGCCCGACTGCATGCTGACCACCGTATTGCGGCCAATAACCTGCTTAGGCTTCACCAGCTCGATGCGGGGCAGCTTAGCGGCCCGCTGAAACAGCGCTTCCGCCGAAATACCGATGCCGGGGCTGATGACGCCCCCCAGATAACGGCCTTCTTCATCAATGACGCAAAAGGTGGTGGCCGTGCCGAAATCAATAATGATCAAGGGGCCGCCGTAGTGTTCAAAACCGGCTACGGCGTTGACGATCCGGTCTGCTCCCACCTCTCTGGGATTATCGTAGAGTATGGGCAAACCGGTTTTGATGCCGGGGCCTACTACCAGGGGCTCAAGGCCGAAGCACTGGCGGACCATTCGCTCCAGGGTGGGCATAATCGGCGGCACCACAGAGGAAAGGATAACGGCGGAAATATCGCCGGGACTCATCTGCGCATAGAATAAAAACGACCTGATCTTGATCTCGTATTCGTCGGCAGTCTGGTTGCGGTCCGTGGCCAGCCGCCAGGCATGAAGCAAAGTCTCATCTTTGAACACGCCCATGACGATGTTGGTATTTCCCACATCAAAAACTAAAAGCATAGGGGGCTCCTCCTATAGCAAGATAATTAAGGTATTATCTTAATGCCGTGAAAAAATTCAGGAAAGCCAGCAAAACGCCGGTAAGGCTTTCGCCACCGAAAACGCCGGAGGCCAGAATCATGCCTTTGTCCTGGCTTTTGGGCCAAAGCCTGTCGGTGATCCAGCGAATAACGCCGCCGATGAAGATAGCAGCAGAAAAGGCGAAAGGCAGGTATAAGCCGATGCCTAAAGTGGTGGCCGGCAAACCGAAAAAGCACAAAGCTGCACCGGCGATGGCGCCGCTCCAAAACACCAAGGGATCAAAAGCGCTGTTAACCATGGAAAAAACCAGCCTGGCCTGAGGCGCCGGCAAAGCGTCGGAAAAAACCGGCCCAAATTGGCCGATGACTACAAATAAAGTAAAGCTGGCTACCACAGCCCCAAGCAGGCCACCCACGGCCTGGGAGATCAGCTGCTCCTTGGGATTGGTGCCGATGATCTGGCCCGCCCGATAGTCAAACATGGTATCGCCGGCAAAGCCGCTGGCCACCGCCACCACTGCCGCTACCATCAGGCTGGACTGCCACTGGGGTTTAAATAAGAAAGCCGCCCCCATCATGACAATTATGCCAAAGATCTCCATAGGATCAATGCCGGACTCGCCGGTGACCAGACAAGCCATCAGCGTCATCAAAAACGTACCGGCTATCACAAATAAGCTGAGGGAAAAGCCCATGCCGGCGCCGAAGCAGGCCAGGACCGCACCTACGGCCGCTAAGAGCAGCCAGCTCATGCTGCCGGAAAAGCCTCTCTTATCAAGAGGCCGTTGACCTAAAGCCGCCGGCCCGGCGCCGCCTTGGTCCGCCTGGCGTCCGGCTTGTCCTCTCTCTTTGATCTGGCTATGGAAAAACCGCAGCAGAGTTCCTAAACCGGCGCCCACCATAAGCCCCAGGCCCAGGGTATCTTTGAATGACGCCGCTGCGGCGGCATCGGCAAAAAATCCCCAAGCTACGCCAAAGGGCACGATAGCGAAATAGGCCAGCAAAGCCCCGCCAAACAGCACCGCCGTATAAATGCCGCCAATCATGTAACCGATGGCCGGCGCCATGGGGTAAAGCATAACGCCGACCTGGATGCCGGCGGCTCCCGGCAGCGTGTAGCTGATAAACTGAGGGATTTTCCCCAGGAAATCCCGGATAAACGTAAATATGGCGCTAATAGCCAGAGAAATTGCCAGCAGCTTGCCTTTACTGCCGCCGGCGTCGCCGCTCTTTATGGTTTCCGCCGCCGCCATGCCGATGGGAAAGGGCAGCTTTCTTTGCTCCAGCAGCATGGGCCGCCAGTACCAGGTCAGGGCCAGGCCCAGACACAGACCGGCCAGAGCGATCAACAGCACCGGCAGAAAAAAGCTGGAGAGCTGAGGTGCTTGGCCCTCCGCCCACAAGCCGGGCAAGGTAAAAGCCATTCCGCCGGCGATCATGGCGCCGGCAGTCATGGCAGTTTGGGTCACATTAATTTCGTTTAAGTTGGTATTGCCCATCAGCTTCAATATGCTCATGGCGGCAATCGAAGCAAAAACCGTAGGCCAGGGCAGCGCTCCCATTCGTAAGGCCACATAAAGAGAGCTGGCCGTCAATAATGCAGAGCCTAAAGCGCCCCAAATCAGGGCCCGAAGGGTAAGTCCCGGGGAAAACCGTGCTTGCTCCCCCTGTGTTGATTGCTGGTTAGTCCTTGGCTTGTTTGTCATGAAAATCTTCCTTTCTGCAGGCCCAAAAAAATGCCCCGGCCACCAAAGTTGCCGAAGGCTGTTGTTTTCGGGCATCTTTGTCTCAGTCCCATCCTTAGGATCCAAGCATACCTGTAGTTGAAGGGTGCCTATGTAATTGTCCTTTGCCCTTCCCGGCTGCGGGCTAATGTGCCCCAGGGCAGGCTTTTCTTAAAAACCCGGTATAGGATTCCTGCCGGCTATCGGCTGCCGCCTTTCAGATATCCTTACCTTGCCCCTCTATTTCCCCGGTAATATTCATCTTAACATCCGCCGCCGCAATTTTCAATACTATGCCCTCATGTATCCACGGCAGATTCCACTTGGCTAATAAGTCTCTATCCATCTCCCCTAAAGGCCCCAGGACAAAAGCCCTTTCCGCCATGCGGGAATGGGGTACAGTCAATTCCGGCCAATCAATGATTAAATCGTCGATCAGCAGGATATCCACATCGAGGGTACGGGGCCCCCAGCGCAGAGTTCTTTGCCGTTTATATGCCTTTTCAGCCTGCCGGCAAATTTCCAGCAGCGCAAGGGGCTCAAGGCTCGTCCTGCAATGGACCGCCATATTGTAAAACGACGGCTGTTCCGTATAGCCTACGGGCTCCGTCTCATAAATACCGGAGCAATTGCGCAATTCCAAGCCATTGGCCAATAAAAAAGCCAGCCCTCCCATTAAATGCTCATAACGGTCGCCCAGATTGCTGCCCAGGGATAGCCAGACATCATGGATTGGTTCGGACAAATCGCTCCCTCCTTACGCCATTTGACTGCGGCTGCGGGTAAGCTCCACCGCCGCATAATCCAGAGGCCCCCCTAAAGGCGCCTGAGGTTTTTTCAGCAAAACCTTAACGGCTTCTATTTGCCTGAAGGTAAAGCAAGCCTTGATTACCGCCTGGGCTAAAGCTTCAATGAGGGCAAAGGAGGGGCCTTCCACCACAGCCTTGATCTGCTGATAAACTTCAGCATAGCTTAAGGTATCGTTGAGATCATCGCTGGCGGCAGCTTTGGACAAATCTATACTCATTTCCAGATCCACCACAAACCACTGACCCAGCTCCAATTCAGCGCTTAGACAGCCGTGGCGGCCGTAAAACCGCATGCCCTTGAGAATAATTTTATCGCTGATTACCGCATTCTCCATCCTTAGACCTCCTTTTCACTGCCGGCTAAAGCCTTGACCATTCTCAAGGCTTCCACCGTTTCCTTCACGTCATGAACCCTTACAAAAGCCACGCCGCCAAGGGCCGCCCAAACCGCAGCCGCCAGGGAGCCGCCCAGCCGCCCGCCTGCTTCCGGATTGCCGCTGGCCCTGCCGATAAAGCGCTTCCGGGAAGCTCCGATATACACAGGACTGCCTAAAGCCAGCAATTGCCGGCAATTGTTTAGGATAGTCAAATTCTCGGCGTCGTTTTTACCAAAGCCCAGACCCGGATCCAAAGCAATATACTCCCCGGGCAGACCGGCTTCCATGTAAAGCTGCCGCAAGGCCCTCAAATCCTCCAGCACCGCCGCCAGGCTGCCCCGTTCCATGCCGGCAGGCCGGTGCATCAAAATCAAGGGCGCCTGATGGCGAGCCGCTACTCGAGCCATCTCCGGATTGCCGCCGCTTTCGTCATTCAGCATATGAACCAGGCCCAGGCCCAGCATTTTATCAGCCAGGGCCGGCTTATCCGTATCCAGCGAAATCAGGGGCCGGGCGGCGGAGCTTGCCTCCTCCGGGCTTGCCGTCTCTGTATGCCGGACTGGGGCTGCCGAAGCCTGCAACGCTTCCTGCAAGGCCAAAAGCACCGGCAGCACCCGCTTTTCTTCCTCCTCAGCGCTTACGGGCACATGCCCCGGCCGGGTAGATTGCCCTCCGATATCGATGATCTGAGCCCCGGCCCGGGCCATAGCCAGGGCCTGGTCTACCGCCGCTGCCGTCTGGAGATAGCGGCCGCCGTCGGAAAAGGAATCCGGCGTCACATTAAGGATACCGGCCACATAAGGCTGCTCAGGGGGAAATTTCAAGGTCACCCCCGGCCAGCGCCAATACAAAGTCTGTTCTCCAACCTTTTGCGTATGAAACTGCATTTTATCCATAGATACCTCTACCCCCAAAAGCCGGCATTTAAGCCGGAAGGGCGCCCCTTCTGTACCTCTTCCAGGTCCATTTTGGGACACCCTTCCACCGCTGCATTTATTTCGTTTGCTTCTTCGCTTCAACCTTAGCCAGGAATTTTTCGTTATTGATGATAAATCTTTCGTGGCGGCCTTCGCCAACCAGCTCCTGCTCATCCCAGGCCTCTACGGCGAACACCAGCCGGCGGCCTTCGACTTCTTCCAGCCGGGCTTTGGCCGTCACCGTCATGCCGATAGGGGTGGCCGCCTTATGGCTGACTTGAACCAGGGTTCCTACGCTGCCTTGCTCCGGCGTCAGCACCGGCGTCAAGGCATCAACGGCGGCGCCTTCCATTAAAGCGACAAGATAGGGTGTGGAAAATACCGGCGCCAACCCGCTGCCAAAGGACAGGGCTGTATTGCTTTCGCTTACCACTACAGACTTTTCACCGGTCAAGCCGGCGGCTAGTTCCGTCATTATTCGTTACCTCCCCGGTCTTGACTCTCCTGCTCCGGAGATGAAGAGGACTCGGGCTGCCGGGCAGCTTCCGCTGCATCGTCTTTATCCGGGGACTTGGCTTTTTCCAGCTCGTCTTCTTCGGCCCATTTTTTCTCCAGAGTACCCCAGTGGGGCTCAGGCTTCTTCAGGCCGGCGGCTGCAAAAATAGCCTTGACTTCCTCGGCGTTGATGGTTTCTTTCTCCATCAGGGACCTGGCCAGCGTGTGCAGTACCTCAATATTATCTTTCAGGATGGTTTCCGCCTCCTGATAGCACTCGTTCATCAGCCGCCGGGCTTCCTTATCGATAGCTTCCGCCACCGCTTCGGAGTAATCCCGGTTTTGGGAGAAATCCCGGCCCAGGAAAACCTGCTCCTGCTTGGCGCCGTAAGTCAGGGGCCCCAGAGCCTCCGACATGCCGTATTCCGTGATCATTTTGCGAATGACCTTGGAAGCCCTTTCCAAATCGTTGGTGGCGCCGGTGCTGATTTCCTCCAGCACCAGGCTTTCGGCAATGCGTCCGCCCAGCAGGGTTTTGACGTCGTCCAGGAGCTTGCCTCTGGGAATGTAATTCGTATCCCGGTCCGGCAGCATCAGGGTATAGCCCCCGGCTCGGCCTCTGGGTACAATGGATACTTTGTGGATGGGGTCCGTATGGGCCAAAAGGGCGGCTACCAGAGTATGGCCGGATTCATGGTAAGCCACCAGACGCTGGTCGTAAGCCGTGACTTTCCGTGATTTTTTCTCAGGGCCGGCAATGGTCCGCTCAATGGCTTCTTCCAATTCGGTCATGGAGACCTTTTTCTTGTTGCGGCGGGCTGCCAAAAGGGCGGCTTCATTCATTAAATTAGCCAGATCGGCGCCGGTGAAACCGGGGGTGCGCTTGGCCAATATCTCCAGGTCTACCCCTTCTTCCAAAGGCTTGCCTTTGCTGTGGACCTTAAGGATAGCTTTGCGTCCGTCCAGATCGGGGGCGTCCACCACTACCTGGCGGTCAAAACGGCCGGGCCGCAGTAAAGCCGGATCCAAAATATCCGGGCGGTTGGTGGCGGCAATAATAATGATGCTCTCGTTGACGGTGAAGCCGTCCATTTCCACCAGCAACTGGTTTAATGTCTGCTCTCTCTCGTCATGGCCGCCGCCTAAACCGGCGCCTCTTTGACGGCCGACGGCGTCGATCTCATCGATGAAAACGATACAGGGGCTGTTTTTCTTGGCCTGATCAAAAAGATCCCGCACCCGGGAAGCGCCCACGCCCACAAACATTTCGACGAAGTCAGAGCCGCTGATGCTGAAGAAAGGCACCCCCGCCTCGCCGGCCAAAGCTCTGGCCAGCAGGGTTTTACCGGTACCCGGCATACCGATAAGCAGTACGCCCTTGGGGATTTTAGCGCCGATGGCGATAAATTTGTCGGGGTTTTTCAGGAAGTCCACCACTTCCTGAAGCTCTTCTTTGACCTCCCCTATGCCGGCTACATCGGCAAAGGTGATGCGCTTTTTGTCGTAAGTCTGCAATTTAGCCCTGCTTTTGCCGAACTGCATGGCCTTGCCGCCGCTTTGGGTCTGCTGCAGCATAAAAAACATCAGGGCTACCAATAAGATCATCGGAACAAAGTTCAGCAAAAAGCTGAAGATTGCATTTTGAGGTACCGGCTTCTGATAAAAAGGGATATTTTTTTCTTTGATCAGCTCCGTGAGCTGCTCATCAAAAGGCGGCGCCACAAGCTCAAAGGTTGTGCCATCTGCCAGGGTGCCTTTAATTTCTTTAACGTCGGATTTTTGTACCACATCAAGGGAAGCCACCTTACCTTGCTGCAGAGCCTGAATAAATAAATTATAGTCGCCTTTAAAAGGATCAGGATCTGCTTCTTTACTGCTTAGACCATTCATAAAAGACAGGGCCAAAACAACAATCAGCGAAAATAGTGCCAAATTTCTTAACGCTGCATTCCGATATGAACGATTCACTCTTAGCCTCCTCCCGGCTTTTTTATGGTTGCCATAAGCACAAATTGTGCATTTTTTCCCATTAGGAATTAGCGTCTGACTCAACGCATTTTATAATGATATCATGATTGTTTTTATTTTTCAAGAAAGTAAAGGATATATTGCAACGGATTCTCATTTTTTCCGCAAGCTTTATTTTCCTCGTTGATTTGTTGTTCAAAAGGCCCCAGCGCCTTGCTTAAACCGGGTACCCACAACACTTGGGAACCCCAGGCCAGAAGCGGTAAAAATTCCCGCAGCTCTTGGGAAACTTTTTTTTCGTTAAAAAGGTCTTTGAGTTTTTTGCGGCCGTAAGGCAGTAAAAGCCAATCGCCGGGCCGGCGGCGGCGCAGAACAGGCCAGTCTTGGTCCTGGGGCCAGCGGCAAATATACTCGTCAAGGATTTTCTCCGGCGAATCAGGACCGCTATGGCCGGAGGCTTCTTGCCGGCAAACCCTGATGGCCGCCCTGCCGCCGGCGATGGCCAAGGGGCTGCCGGGAAGGACGGCCTGTTCCCGAAAGCCCGGCGGGCTGCCATCCTTCTGCTCTTCTATGATAAGGCAGCCTTTTTCTTTTTTGACTCGCAGGCCCCCGGCCGCTTCCGCCCGGGCTCCGCTCCGTCCCCCTGCGGCCAAATCATAGATCCGCTGGATGCCGGCATAGTCCGTTTCCCTATCTAACCATAAACGCAAAGCCCTTCTGGCCAGTACCGGATCCAACTGCAGCAAGGCCTCTGCCGCCAAGCCCCTTCGTTCTTGAGCGCCGGGGGTCAGGCCTGCCAAAAGCTCCAGAATCTCCGGGTTTTCCAGAGGCTGCAGCATTTTTTCTAAAGCCTGGGCCGCCAGCCCGTCTAAAAAACGATCCTCCTGACGGATCAGCTCCGCCAGCCTGCCTACGGCAGCGCCGAACCGGGGGTTGCATTCCTTGAGCACGGGAATCACCTGGCGGCGCAGACGATTGCGCAAATAGGCCTGGTCTTCATTGCTGCTATCCTGCCGGGGTTCCAAGCCCAGCTCTGCGATATAATCCAGGATCTCACGGCGGCTGATCTCCAGCAAGGGCCGGATATAAGGCAGCCGCACAGGCCAAATTCCTCCCAGGCCTCGAAGACCGGCGCCGTTGATCATATGGATTAATACGGTTTCCGCCTGATCATCCCGGTGATGGCCCAGGGCGATGACCTGCCCCCCCCATTTTTGCAGCGTTTGTCCCAGAAAACGGCGGCGGGCTTGGCGGGCCGCTGCCTCCGGCGATTGACCGGCTTTGACTTCCCGGTGGCCGGGCCAATAACCGCGAAAAAAAATGACATTCTGCTTGCGGCAGAAATCCTCAGCCCAGTCGGCATCCTGCCGGGAAGCTTCTCCCCGCAGACCGTGATCCAAATGAGCGCAGGCCAGCTCCAGACCCCATTCTTCTTTTATCGCTAAAAATGCACACAGCAAAGCCAGGGAATCGGGGCCTCCCGAAAAAGCCACCAATACCCGGCTGCCTTTGTCAACCATCTGATAATGCAGAAGGGTTTCTGCCATTTTTTTAGGTAAGGCTGTGGGCAAACCGTCCTCCCGGCTGCGGAAGTTTTCGTGTCTGGCTGCATAAATCTCATCAATCTATGCAACTAGATACTAGTGACGAATCAAAGATCTTACCGATTCATTATAGGATTTAGCCACATTATAATAACCGTTATTGGCCAGTTCCGCCACTACAAAATAATGGATTTCCTTTGAAGGGACTTCGTCTGTATAATACCGGCTGATTCTGCCGGTAACGCCTTTCGTTATGATGCGAATATTGCCTGAGCTCATGGGCTCGCCAATTTCATCGGAGGTAGTCTCCAGGGAAGCTCGTATCTTGTCTTCATTAAATTCTTGACTTGAACCATTTCTCTTTAATACAATCACGGAAACTGCCTCCTTAATTATCACCTTTTGACTTATTATAACGCCTCCCGGACAAATTTAACAGGGCAATTTAATTTGATTTCCTGGGCAGCCGTGATATAATTTCATGATAGATGAATACATTAAAAGCGGATATATCATCCTTGAGGAGTGTTGGACATGCATTGGCTACGAAAATTCATGGAGGGCAGAAATGGCGCCGATCAATTCTTATTTGCTCTCTTAATCATTTATTGGCCCTTCTCTTTGGCCGGCCGCCTGACCGGCATCAGCATTTTTGGCTCTCTGGCCTTAGCCTGTCTGATCTTTGCCATTTTCCGTTTTTTATCGAAAAACAGGGCCCGCCGGCAGGCAGAAAACCAGCAGTTCCTTAAGCTTTGGCAGCCCTTTGCCCGCTGGTCCGGCCAATACCTGCGCCGGGTCAAGGAGTTCAAGACCCATCGTTATTTTAAATGCCCCGGCTGCAGCCAGACCCTGCGGCTGCCGGCAGGCAAAGGCAAAATCACCATTCGCTGTCCCAAGTGCGACACCACCTTTGATAAACGAACCTAAAATTCAACATAAACAATCAAATCAAAGTGAAACGAAGGAGGCTTTCCTAATGAATAACAAACAAAAATGGCAGGTTGGTATCGTCGGCGCTACCGGCATGGTGGGTCAGCGCCTGATCCTTCTGTTAAAGAATCATCCCTGGTTTCAGCTGAGCCTTTTGGCCGCCAGCGGCCGTTCTGCCGGCAAAACCTATATGGAGGCCGCCGGCCACCGTTGGTTTATGGATGAGCCGATTCCCGACGCGGTCAAAGACATGAAGCTTTACGACGGCGAAAATGACATCAAAGCTATTGCCGGCCAGGTGGATTTCATCTTTTGCGCCGTAGATATGGATAAAAAGGCTTTACAGGCTTTGGAGGAGGCTTACGCCAAGGCGGAATGCCCCGTCCTATCCAATAACAGCGCCCATCGCTGGACCGCTGATGTGCCCATGATTATTCCCGAGCTGAACCCGGACCACGCCCAGGTAATTCCCCAGCAGCAGCAGCGTCTCGGCTCGGTTCACGGCTTCATCGCCGTCAAATCCAACTGTTCTCTGCAAAGCTATCTGCCGGCCCTCTGGCCCCTTCATGAAAAATACGGCTTGACGAAAGCTCTGGCCTGTACTTATCAGGCCATTTCCGGCGCCGGCAAGAATTTTCACACCTGGCCGGAAATGGTGGACAACATCAATCCTCTGATTAAAGGCGAAGAGGAAAAAAGCGAGCAGGAGCCGCTAAAAATCTGGGGTAAAGTCACACCCCAAGGCATCCTGCCGGCTGCCGGCCCTTCACTCACTGCCCAATGCCTGCGGGTACCCGTCACCGACGGCCATATGGCGGCAGTCTTTGCCTCTTTTGAAAAGAAGCCGGATATTGAAGAGATCAAAAAAATCTGGTCCGGCTTTGCCGGCTTGCCCCAGCAGCTTAAGCTGCCCTCGGCTCCCCAGCAGTTCCTCTATTACTTTGAAGAGGAAGACCGGCCCCAGACCCGCCTGGACCGGGACCGGGAGCAGGGCATGGGCATCTCCATCGGCCGCCTCAGACCCGACAGCCAATACGACATCAAGTTCGTCTGCCTGTCCCACAATACCCTGCGGGGAGCTGCCGGCGGCAATCTGCTCTTGGCGGAGCTCCTGTGCCAGCAAGGCTACATCAGACAAAACAGATAGCGCAAACAACGGTATAATCCTGCAAAACAAAAGGGTGCGCCCGGAGATTTTTCCTCCCGGCAGCACCCTTTTTATGATCTTTTAGATATCGTGCATTACTTCGTTTTTTGCACATCTGGGGGAGCAGCGACGGTCAGCGCCGTGCGTGACAAACGCAAGCCTACGGCAACGGCCCGCAGCAGCCGTTCAGCGGCGGCGCAGACCATGTCCTCAGCCTCAGCCATGGCCTGAGCCAATTCCATAGGAGAGCAAATTGCCGCCTCCGCTGCCGCAATCCCGGCGGCATAGACATTTCCCAGATCCCGGGCCAAAGAACCGGCCAGAGCCACTACGGGAATGCCAAACTCTCCGGCTTTGCGGGCGATGCCCGCCGGGGTTTTGCCAAAAGACGACTGCCCGTCCAGCCGTCCTTCGCCGGTGATGACCAAGTCTGTCTGGCTTAGCTTTTCTTCAAAGCCGGCGGCGGTAAGCAGGAAGTCGATGCCAGGATAAAGCTTGGCCTTTGCAAAAGCCATCAAGCCAAAACCCAAACCGCCGGCGGCGCCGGCGCCGGGCGCCTTAGCCAGATCTCGCCCCAGGCAGGCATTAACAAGATCGGCCAGCCGGGCCAGGCCGTCGTCCAGCAAACGTATTTCTTCCGGGCTGCCGCCTTTTTGGGGCCCGTATATCTGAGCCGCTCCTGTCTCACCGCAAAGGGGATTGGTCACATCACAGAGCACTATAATTTCTGCCGCCAAAATCCTGGAATCTAAAGCGGCCATATCCACATGGCTGATTCGGGCCAAATCCCGGCCGCCGGCGCCGGGCTCCACCAGCCGCCCCTGCTCATCAAAAAAGCGGACGCCTAAAGCCTGAGCCATACCTAAACCGCCGTCATTGGTAGCCGAACCGCCGATACCTACATACAGCCGCCGGCAGCCCTGGCCAAGAGCCGCCAACATTAGCTCCCCGGTACCGTAGGTGCTGGCGGACATGATATCCAGCTGATCCGCGGACAGCAGAGTCAGTCCGGAAGCGGAGGCCATATCGATGACAGCGCTGCCGTCAGGCAAAATCCCGTAAGCCGCCTCGACTTTTTTACCCAGGGGCCCGCTGACTGCAGTTTGATAAAGCTTGCCCCCCAAGGCCTGAGTCAAAGCCTGGGCCGTACCTTCTCCGCCGTCAGCCACCGGCAGGCAAATAATTTCGGCGTCAGGAAACACCTGCAGCACGCCCCGGGCAATGGCTGCCGCAGCTTCGCTGCTGCTGAGGCTGCCTTTGAAAGAATCGCAAGCGATCATGATACGCATAGGCTTTTTATCTCCTGTCCCCCGTCTTTTTTCAGCTTCTTTTTATCAGGCATCTATAGGATACCAGAGTCAAGCTTTATTGTTAACTGTTTTCTCCGCAAGGACTATGCCAAGGACTATGCCAAAGCAAATAGATGAGTTCCTGCTATATTCCTCAATTGTGCTTAAGCCTTTGGTTGACTAACCAATGACTTAAGTTTTTTTGGACTCAAAACAAAACAAACTTAACAAATCAAATACAACTCATTTCTAAAAATTACTCTCCTTTTTCTTTTGAAATTTCCCTTTATCAGTTGGTATGTTTTTTGCATATAAATCAAAGGCAATGACCTTACTAAAAATAAACGGAGTGATAATTCTATGAAAGCTGCGATGAACAAGCTCTATTTTGGCCTATCGGTTATTTTTGTCTTTTTTCATCTGTACACCGCACTTTTTGGTGTATTGCCCGGTATAGGCCAGCGGGTGGTTCACCTCTGCCTGATTCTCAGCCTTTACTTTTTAAGTTCATTGGCAAAGGCAGACCGGCCCGGGATCGGCCGTCTTCTGGATTTTCTGTGCATTGCCGCCACGGTGGCCAGTTCAGCTTATATTATGTCGATTGAGAAGATGCTGGATTTCCGAGCCGGCGTCATCTTGCCTGCCGATATCGTCTTCGGTCTGATGCTGGTAGTGGTAATGCTGATTGCTTGCTGGCGGACGGTAGGGTCTTCCCTGACTATCGTGGTGATTGTCTTTATCGCCTATGCCTTTGCCGGCCCTTATCTTCCGGGAATGCTGGCCCATAGCGGCATGAGCATCGGCAAATTCTCCCACATTGCCGTTTTAACCACAGACGGCATATTCGGCACACCCTTATACGCTTCCGCCGCCTATGTGGTTCTTTTCATCATTTTAGGAGCTCTTTTTAACGAAACCGGCGTAGGCGACTATTTTACCAGCCTTTCAACGGCTGCCTTCGGCAAAATGGTGGGCGGTCCGGCTAAAGTTGCCGTTATTGCCAGCGGCCTTTTCGGCTCCATCAACGGCAGTGCTATCGCCAATGTTTTGGGTACCGGTACTTTTACTATTCCCATGATGAAACGGGCGGGCTTCGAGCCTAAGGTTGCCGGCGCCGTGGAGGCCTCCGCTTCCGTAGGCGGCCAAATTATGCCTCCAATCATGGGCGCCACCGCCTTTTTGATGGCGGAGTTAATCGGCGTTTCTTATTATGAAGTGGCCAAGGCCGCCGCCATTCCCGCCATACTTTACTTTGTCTCAATCTTGATGACGGTGGATATCTACGCCAGAAAGATGAAGCTGGGCGGCTCCGTAGACGCCGTACCTTCTCTCAACATCATGATCAGGAAGGCTTATCTGTTTTCGCCTTTAGTCTTATTGGTTATCCTGCTGGTGCAAAGAATGACCGTCACCCGGGCCGGTATCTACACCATCATCTTTACCTGTATTATTGTCATGCTCAATAAAGAGTCCCGAGTCGACTGGCCCCGTTTCGTCAAAATTATCGAAGGCTCCGTCTCCGGCGCTACTTCCGTAGCTATTTCCTGCGGCATCGTCGGCATCGTTATCGGCATGGTTATGGCTACGGGCTTAGGCTTCCGTCTTTCCGGCATCCTCATTGATTTAGCGGCCGGCCGCCTGCTGGTTCTGCTGGTTCTGACCATGATCTGCTCCATCATTCTGGGCATGGGCGTTCCTACCACAGCAGCTTACCTGGTTCTGGCGGTGCTGGTGGCGCCGGCCCTGATCAAAATGGGCATCTCCGCCATGGCTGCCCATATGTTTGTCCTGTATTTCGGCATTGTTTCCGGCATTACTCCGCCAGTGGCCCTGGCCGCCTATACGGCTGCCGGCTTAGCCAAGTGCAGTCCCAATGAATGCGGCTGGCAGGCCTTCCGCTTAGCTTTGGCCGGTTTCATCATGCCTTTCATGTTTATTTATAATCCCTCTTTACTACTGATGGGTCATTGGACCATCATTGTACGGTCGGTTATCACCTCTTTGATCGGCGTTTACTGCCTGGCCTCGGCTCTGGAGGGATTTACGATAAAGTGGCGCATCAATATGGTACAAAGGGTTATGCTGTTTGCTGCCGCCCTGCTCTTGATTGATAGCGGTCTGGTCACCGATCTGGCGGGCGCCGCCCTTATCATCGTCGTCTTGGGAGATCGGCTTATCCGCAGTAAAAAACAGCCGACAGAGGCCAGTATATAATTGCTCCGGCAATAATATAGCTACAAAGTCATAAGAAATGAGGAGGAAATTCTATGGGTAAATGGAAACAAAGCTCTTTGTTAATGGTTACGGTTTGCTTGATTATGTTGATGGCAGTCAGTCTGGCCGGCTGCGGCAGTTCCGGTGCAGTAACCTCCGGCACCACAGCTACTGCGCCTGCTGCCACCGGCGGCGGACAACAGAGTACCGAGCCTGAAGTAAAACGGGAAAGAATGACTATTGCTTTCGGCTCCGCATCCTCCACTTCCAACAACTACGTTATGGTTTCCGCTTTTGCCAACCTTTGGTCCCGTCAATATCCCAACTATATCGTTTCACCGGAGCTGACCACCGGCGGTGTGCAAAACGTCAGGGAAATCAAAGCCGGCAACTGCCAGATGGGTATCTGCGCCGCCGACGTTATGTACTATGCCTATAATAATAGCCGGGAGTTTGAAGGGGAAAACATCGATAATATCCGTTATGTCACCGCCGGCAGCCACTGGACTTACAGCGGCGTAACTTTGGACCCCTCCATCAACAGCTTTGAAGATGTCAAGGGCAAGAGAGTGGCCATATTAAACGGCACTTCTCTGCAGACTTACTGGCCGATTCTGCTGGAAGGCTACGGCTATACCGAAGCTGATTTTTCCAAGGTTATAGGACTGGCCAGCCAGGATCTGGCTAATGCCCTCCTTGACGGCACCATAGACTACGCCTTGTTTACCACCACTATTCCCACCCCCGTTATTTCCGACATAGCTTTGTCCAAAAAAGTAAAAATGATCGGCATCAGCGATCAGGTCAGGGAGAAACTGATGAAGGAACATTCCTACATGATGGAATATACCATTCCTGCCGGTACCTACGGTATTGAAGCTGACGTTATCACCCTGGGCGGCAAAAACGTGGTTGTGGCCGACAAAGACCTGCCGGATCAGGCCGTCTATGATTTCCTGGAGGTCATTATGAACTCCAATGAGGAACTGAAGCAGGCCGCTCCTATCGCTGCCGAGTACAACACGGAAAATTGCCTTCCTTTCATGAATCTGATCCCCATGCATCCCGGCGCCGAAAAATGGTATAAGGACAACGGGATTATTTAATTAAAACAGGGAGGTCTTTCATGAAAGCTCTGGAACAGGTGCTTATACCTTACGGGGAAACCGCGCAAATACTGGAAACCCAAGGGCTACCCTTACTTGCGGTACTCACGCCACGCACCAAAGACCTGAACTACGGCGTTGCTCAAGAGGTTTTGGTGAGAGAAGCTTTGGCTGCCCCTATCAATAGTCTGGGTCTGGAACAGTTAGCCAAGGGTAAAAAAAATGCGGTGGTAATTATCAGCGACCATACCCGTCCTGTACCCAGCAAGCTGCTTTTGCCTCCTATGCTGGCGGCTTTACGCCAAGGCAATCCCGACATAGACATTACTTTATTGGTAGCTACCGGCTGTCACCGGGGGATCACCCCCGGTGAGCTGGAGGCTAAGCTGGGCCCGAAAATGGCCGTCCAGGAGAAAATTGTCATTCATGATTGTGACGACGAGACCAATATGGTCTTTCTGGGTATCTTACCTTCCGGGGCTCGGCTATCGATTAACCGGCTTGCCGCAGAAGCGGATCTGCTCTTAGCTGAAGGTTTTATTGAGCCCCATTTCTTTGCCGGCTTCTCCGGCGGCCGCAAAAGCGTGCTGCCGGGTATCTGTCAGCGAACCACCGTATTAGGCAACCATTGCAGCTCCTTCATCAGCCATCCTGCCGCCAGAGCCGGCGTATTGCAGGATAATCCTATTCATCAGGATATGCTGGCAGGGGCAGCTATGGCCGGTCTGGATTTTATTCTCAATGTAATCATCGATGAAAATAAACGGATAGCGGCCGCCTTTGCCGGGGACCCGGACCAAGCCCACGAAGCCGGCTGCCGCCTCTTGGCGGATCACTGTCTGGTAAAAGCTGTACCGGCAGATATCGTCATTACCTCCAACGGCGGCTACCCCCTGGATCAGAATATCTATCAATGCGTCAAAAGCTTAACTGCCGCCGAGGCTACAGCCGCTCCCGGAGCGGTACTCATCCTTTGCGCCGCTTGCAGCGACGGTCACGGCAGCCAGCCGTTCTACGACGCCCTGACCCATTGCCGGAGCTTACCGGAACTGATGGAGCAGGTCCTGGCCACCTCCAGAGAAAACACTTTGCCGGATCAATGGCAATATCAGATCCTGTTGCGCATTTTACTCAAGCATGAAGTGATCTTTGTTACCGAGGCAAAGAATCGTCCCTTAGTTGAAGCCATGCATATGACCTATGCGTCGGCTCTGCAGGAAGCTCTATCCTTGGCCCGAGCCAAAAAAGGTTCCCAGGCGGGGGTAACGATTATTCCCGACGGCGTTTCCATAATTGTTGACCAATGATAATACCTTATAAAAAAGATTCTATTTATAAAGAAAGGCGGTAATTTTCCATGGACAATTCTCTACTGATTCAAAAGGCCACCCTAATCGACGGCACCGGTAAGCCCCCAAAGGAAAATTGCACAATAGTCGTCAAGGACGGCAAATTCGCCCATATTTATGACTGCCCTGAGGGAGCCGATAAAGGCTTGCGGGAAAATCCCGATTTACCGGTGATCGATGCTGAGGGCTGCTATCTTTTGCCCGGCTTAATGGATTTGCATATTCATCTTGATGGCTACTCCCTTAAGGATCATATTATCGCCAAGTACTGGCATATGACTACCGCCAAGGCCCTGAAGCTGCTCCATGCGGTCAATAATGCTTCCCAGGTTCTGGATTGCGGCTTCACTACCCTGCGCTTTATGGGGATGTACCAATCCATGGATATCCATCTGCGGGAAGCCATCAATTTGGGTTTGGTTCGGGGGCCCCGCCTCCTCTGCTCGGGCCAGCAGGTAACCATGACCGCCGGCCATTGGGATTTATTTACGCCCAACTGGGCTCTTCGGGAGCCTGGCGAAACCTCCGACGGCATTGACGAGTGCTTGAAAGCGGTACGCCGCCTTGTTCGGGAGGGCGCCGATTTCGTAAAGATCCATTCCAGCGGCGGCTTAATGTCCCCCAGTGATAAGGTAGGCTGGCGCAACTACACTTACGAGGAAACCAAAGCCATCTGCGACGAGGCCCATGCCTTTGATATGCGGGTAGCTGCCCACGCCGGTGGCCGGGAGGGCATCAAGGTCTGTCTGGACGCCGGTGTCGATACTATCGAGCATGGCTATTATTTAGGAGAAAACGACGACCTGATCGAGCAAATGATAAAACAGGGCGCCTTCCTGATCCCTACTGTAGCCGTTACCGATGCCTGTAAAAACCATGCTGCCAGCACAGGGGCCCCCGCCGGCACCATCGCTAAAGGACAGGCTGCCTATGAAGCCCACCAAAACAGTATTTATAAAGCCTATAAAGCCGGCGTCAAAATGGGCAGCGCCAGCGACGCTTACAATCTGTTGAAATGCTGGGATCTGGGCAGAGAATTTGCCATTCTGGAAAGAGTGGGAATTAAGCCTCTGGACATTATAAAATTTGCCACCCTGGGATCCGCCGACGCCATTGGCCGCATGAATGAACTGGGCAGCATTGAAGAAGGCAAAATTGCCGATCTGATCTTATTGAACTGCAATCCTTTGGAAAACATGGATAAGCTGGGCTCCGACGCCGCTACTCCCTTGGTTGTCCTGGCCGGGAAAGTGGTGAAAAATAATTTGGAGCAATGAGGTGCGGCCATGAGTCAGCGAATCCGCATCAAACAAGTAACGGTAATCGACGGACTGGGCAATCCCCCCCTGCCCGATTGTACCGTTATCATCGAGAATCAACGAATCCAAGGCCTTTGGCAAGGCAATCAAGCGCTTTCAGCCGATAAATCAGCCGATAAACCAACGGAGCTGGTCATCGACGGCAAGAACAAATATTTACTGCCGGGCTTGATGGATATGCAGATTTTCCCCCATGCCTACGCTTTGGCGGAACCTACCCACATCAATTTGTGGCACCGCAGCAATGCTAATGAAATGAAAATGCTCCACGCCGTAAAAAACCTTTCTTTCCTTTTGGATAGCGGATATACTACTATCCGGGCTTTCGGCATGCCCGGCTCACTGGATATCCATCTGCGGGAGGCGGTCAGTTTAGGCCTGATCCGCGGTCCCCGGCTCTTTTGTTCCGGCCAGCATCTCAGCCCCACCGGCGGCCACGCCGAGGAAATGTATGGCTCCCCCTTCGGTCTGCGGGAACCGGGCCAAACGGTGGACGGCGTCACGGAATGTCTGAAGGCGGTACGCACAAGGCTGCGAGAGGGCGCCGATTTTATTATGATCCACTGCGGCGGCGGTATTATGGGCAAGGATAAGATGTATTGGCGGAATTTTACACCGGCGGAAATGCAGGCTATTGTTCAGGAGGCCCATGCCTTTGATATGCTGGCTTCGGCCCACGTAGGCTCCGGTCTTAGTGTAAAAACCGCTCTTGATGCCGGTGTGGATATTATCGAGCAAGGCTACTGTCTGGACGATCAACACATTGCCCAAATGAAGGAGCAAGGAACCCGTTATGTACCCACCCTGGCCGTCACCTATGCTTGTGTGGCCCATGCCGAGAAAACCGGTATTTCCCGGCAAGCTCTTTACAAAGGACAGCGGGCTTGGGAAACTCACCAGGCCAGCGTCCGCAAGGCCTACAAAGCCGGGGTCAAACTGGCCAGCGGCAGCAATTGTTTCAACTTGATCCGGGTGGAATCGGCCAGGACGGAATTTCCTTTATTGGCCGGTGTGGGTATTCCGGCTCTGGAAATAATTCGTCTGGCTACCTCGGCGGCGGCAGAAGCCCTCCGCTTCGGCAGTCAATGCGGCAGCATTACGCCGGGCAAGCTGGCGGATCTGATCTTGCTGACAGCAGATCCCCTGCAGAACATTGCAGTGCTGGGAGACCCGGCCCTGACGTCACTGGTTATTAAAGAAGGAAAGATTGTCAAGCAGAGCAAAGGCTCCCCATAAGTAAAAATGCTGCCGCGAATTTGCGGCAGCACCTTTATATACGCCCGGCAGTGTGTTCTAACCTCAAGAAAGAATCATCTTATCTTCGGCTTCGTCGGAGCCGCTGGCCCGGCTGAAAAGCTCCAGCAGCTTTTCAACGGTGAGCCGTTTTTTCTCCTCGCCTGAGACATCCACGACGATTTGGCCTTCATAAAGCATAATCAACCGGTCGCCGTGCATAATGGCGTCCTTCATGTTGTGGGTGATCATCAGGGTGGTAAGCTTATCCCGGTTAACGATGCTTTCGGTGGTCTCCAGCACTTTGGCCGCCGTCTTGGGGTCAAGAGCCGCCGTATGCTCGTCCAGCAACAGAAGCCGGGGTTTTTTTATGGTTGCCATCAGCAGGGTGAGAGCTTGCCGCTGGCCCCCGGAAAGCAGGCCTACCTTAGTGGTCAATCGGTCCTCCAACCCAAGCCCCAAAGAGGCCAGCAGCTGGCGGTACTGCTCCCGCTCTTTATGGGAAATCCCCCAGCGCAGGCTGCGCCGTTGACCCCGGCGCAGGGCCAAGGCCAAATTTTCTTCAATGCCCATACTGGCAGCGGTCCCCATCATGGGATCTTGAAAAACCCGGCCGATAAAGGCCGCCCGCTTGTATTCCGGTAAACGGGTTACATCGTCGCCGCCAATGAGAATATGCCCGTCGTCTACAGGGAAAACGCCTGCTACGGCATTGAGCATAGTGGATTTACCGGCGCCGTTGCCACCGATAACCGTAACGAACTCGCCGTCTTTCAAGACAAGGGAAAGGCCCTTCAAAGCGATCTTTTCGTTGACCGTATTAGGATTAAAGGTTTTGCTGATTTTTTGTATCTCAAGCATCGCGGCCGCCTCCTTTTCTGGCAAAAGGTGCGGTCAGGGATTTCTTCCAATGAGGCACGGCAAGGAAAACTGCCACAATCAAAGCGGAGAGCAGCTTCAGGTTGTTGGGATCCAGCTTCATCCAAAGGACTGCTTGAATAACTACGTAATATATAATTGCGCCGGCAGCAATGCCAAGGAGACGCAGGGCGAAGTTCCTGAAAATCCTGGCGAAGACCACCTCGCCGATAATCACAGCGGCCAAGCCGATAACAATAGCCCCCCGTCCCATGTTAATATCGGCAAAACCCTGATATTGGGCCAGCAAGCCGCCGGAAAGAGCCACTAAACCATTGGAGAGCATCAACCCCAGCACTTTGTTGAAATCGGTATTAATGCCTTGGGCCCGTGCCATGTGCAGATTCGTCCCCGTCGCCCGGATGGAACAGCCCAGCTCGGTGCCGAAAAACCAGTAAAGCAGCCCCACAATAACTACCACAAAGAGGCCGGCGACCAGGATAGGCGACCAATAAAAGGGCCTTGTTCCCTTTAGCACCTCCTGCAGATAACGCAGGGATACCAAAAGGTCATAGTTGTTGACGTTAATCGCCTGGTTGGGCTTGCCCATAATGTTCAGATTCACCGACCAAAGGCCCAGTTGGGTCAGAATGCCCGCCAGGATAGCCGAAATGCCGCAAACGGTTTGAAAAAGTCCGGTAGCTAAGCCAGTAAGCATCCCTGCCAAAAATGCACAAAGAAGCGACAGTCCCACGTTATAGCCGCTTAAAAGCATGACAACACAAACGGCGCCGCCTGTACAAAAGGAGCCGTCCACCGTAAGGTCGGCAATATTTAAGATGCGATAAGTAATATAGACGCCGATAGCCATGATGCCCCAGATAAGACCCTGGGCCACGGCGCCCGGCAGCTGGGCAAAAAGCTCCAGTGGATTAAGTGACAAGCGCTCATTCCTCCCCAATCAGAATGGTATAAATATAACAGAAGTGGCAGAAAAAATCCAGTTCTGCCACTTCCCTTATTTTTCTTATGGAATTTATTCGGTGATGGCGATGTAACCTTCCGGAGGAGTAATGTTCAAATCTGCGGTGATTTCTGCATTATACATCTTCGTGAAGTTGGGCGCATATTCAATGGGCATGGCGGAAATATCCTCCTGGCCCGTCAGCACCCGGTAAGCCATTTCACCGGTAGCATAGCCAAGGTCGTAATAGTCAATGGAAAGGGTGGCGACGCCGGCGCCGGCGCAAATGCCTTTCTCCCCTGCAATGATGGGGATGCCGGCAGGGCGGCTGATGCTGTCGATGATGCCCGTGTTGGAAGCCACGGTATTATCCGTGGGCAGATAAATAACGTCGCTGCCGGCTACCGCGGTGGTGGTCACAGCCGCCAGGTCGTTGGAGTCGGAGAAAGGATAGAAGGCACAGGTATAGCCCATTTCTTCCAAAAGGGTTTTCACCGTCTCCACCTGATAAAGGGAATTGGGTTCACCTGAGCAGTAAAGCAGTCCTACGTTCTTGGCGTCGGGGAAAAACTCCTTAACCATGGCCGCCTGCTGGTCCAGCGGGGCCAGATCCGAGGTTCCCGATACGTTGCCGCCTACGGTGCCGTTGAAATCCTTGATCCCCAGCGCAACGCCGTATTCGGTGACAGAGGTCCCCAGAATGGGGATATCGGCAGTAGCTGCGGCTGCCGCTTGCAAGGCAGTGGTTGCATTAGCCATGATCAGATCCACCTTGGCGGAAACGAAGCCGTTGGCAATGGTGGCGCAGGTAGCCGGATCGCCCTGGGCATTTTGTTCGTCAAAAATAACTTTGTCCCCCAGCTTTTCCGTGAGGGCATCCCGGAAGCCCTTAGTGGCAGCGTCTAATGCGTCATGCCGAATCAACTGGGAAATACCTACGGTATAGGTTTTTTCCTGACTGGGCTGAGAGCCTGCCGGCTCAGTAGGGTTAGTGGAGTTAGCGACACCGCCGCCGCAGGCGGTCAAGGAAAAAAGCAAGGCCAGACTTGCGGCCATTGTAATAAATTTGCGTGATTTCTTCATTTTTCGTTTCCTTTCGTGTAAAAAAATAAGGGTGCTTTATCACCTTAATCAATGGGATTAATTATAATCGTATCTGCATAAAAGTCAAGCCAAAACATCTGCCATTTCGACAATCCATTGCGACAGCCGACAGCGCCATCAGGCCGATTTTATGCTTGAGATATCACAAAAGGATATCCAAATACCGTTTCAACCGCTCTTCTAAATATTCCACCAGCATTTCCACCATCGGTGCGGCGGATTTGTCTTTATAGTAACGGTCAAAGCAGGTATAGTACCGTTTTCTGTCTGAGAATTTAATATCAATCGGTGGGTACCCTTGCTGCATCAGCATAAGATTAAGAATCAGTCTGCCGGTGCGCCCATTGCCATCGATAAATGGATGAATCCCCTCAAAATCCAAATGAAAGAGAGCGGCATTCTCAATGGGATGACGCTTTGTTTCTTTTTGCCCGGCAATAAGCTGTTCCATCTGAACAGGCACCAAATATGGCTGCGGCGGCTCATTGTATGCACCCATAATAGCGACAGGTATCCGGCGATACACGCCTTTGTCATCCGGTCTGTTCATCAGCACCAGGGAATGAATATCCTTGATCATTTTTTCTGAAATTGTAATATTGTCCGTTACAAGCCACTGAACATATAAAAAAGCGTCCCGATGCCCAACAGCCTCCAGATGATCTTTTAACGGTTTTTTGTCTATGGTAACACCTTCCAACACCAAGGCTGTTTCCCTGAGAGTGAGCGTATTCCCTTCAATGGCGTTAGAGTTGTAGGTGAATTCAATCAGAAATTCTTCCCGCAACTTTTCCAGCTCGCCTTGGGTTAGCGGGCGGCGTTTCTTCAGTTCAGATTTCAAAGCATCTACACGAGCAAAGGAAGCAGAATACTCTTGTGGAATCACTTTGCCGCGCAAACCACGCCCGTCAGCCGGTTTTACGGCATCAGCAGGGATACGATAGGAACGTCCTTCACGGATTGTACCGGGAATCCTTCCTTGCTCACAGAGCAACCTTACACGCCGATCAGACAAATCCCATTGTGCTGCGGCCTTTTGTACACTGATATATTCCATGATATCACCTCGATTCTTACCTTATAGTATACACCAACAATAGGAATAATATCAATCAAATAACATGATTTATTATTTTATTATTCCGAACAATTGATTACCATCGTCGCAGATGCACTGAGACGAAGCACTTGCTTTAATTAGAATTGATTCCTATTAGTCATGCACTGCCTCAAATTTTGTACAGTTAGCTCTTATATCCGCATAAAAAAGAGCCTGCCTTTAATAAGGAGACTCTTTTCTTTGGACTACATACTATTTCCTGGGCCAACAATATATCCCTTAACTGCCGCAACCGCAGTTGCCCAAGGGCTCTAAGACCTTCTTCAGCCGTTCCGGCTTCCGGTCCAGCCGGTGCTGGGTTTCCAGGAAGCGGATGGTCCCGGTTTCTCCCCGCATAACCAGCGTATGGGTGGTGGCAAAATCCCCGTAAAAACGGACGCCCTTCAGCAGCTCGCCGTCGGTGACGCCGCTGGCGGAAAAAATCACGTCGTCGGTCTTCACCAGATCATCCAAGGTCAGAAGCTGCTCCGCATCGCCGCCCAGCATCTGGGTAGCCCGGTAACGCTCCTCATCATTTTCCGGCCATAAGCGGCCCATGAATTCGCCGCCCAAAGAACGCAGAGCCGCCGCCGCCAAAACGCCTTCGGGAGCGCCGCCGATGCCTACCATCATATCGATGCCGCTTCCTTCAATGCCGGTGGCCACCGCCGGGGAAACGTCGCCGTCGGTAATCAGCTTGATCCGGGCGCCGCTGGCCCGCAGCTCATCGATGATCCTTTTGTGCCGGGGCCGGTCTAAAACCACCACCGTCACATCCCAGGGCTCTTTGCCTAAAGCCGCCGCCACTGCCTTGACATTTTCGGTGACGGAGCGATCCAAATGTATCTTGCCTTTGCATTTGGGGCCGGCGGCTATTTTATCCATATACATATCGGGGGCGTGAAGCAGGCAGCCTTTGGGCGCGATGGCCAAAGTAGCGATGGCGCCGGTCATGCCCTTAGCGACCAGGTTGGTTCCTTCCAAAGGATCTACGGCAATATCCACCTCAAAGCCGCAGCCCATGCCTACTCTTTCGCCGATATACAGCATGGGGGCTTCATCCATTTCGCCTTCACCGATAACTACCGTGCCGTTGACGCTGACGGAGTCGAACATGGCTCGCATAGCCTCCACTGCTGCGCCGTCGGCGGCGTTTTTATCTCCTTTGCCCCACCAGCGGGCAGCAGCCAAAGCCGCTACTTCCGTCACCCGGGCCATCTCCAGGGAAAGCTCCCTGCCCATTGATTCATGATGAACCATAGCTGATCCTTCCTTTCAAGGGTAATACCGTTTGTCGCCTATCCTGCTTACGCTTTGCCGCTGGAGCCAAAGATTTGAATCTTCTCCCGGATTACATCCACCATGGCTTGGCGAGCGGGCTTCAACAGCTTCCGGGGATCGATTTCTCCCGGTTGTTTGACGAATTCCTCCCGCAGGGTATTGCAGAAAGCTTCCCGGATATTGGTGTCAATATTGATTTTGCGGACGCCCAGGGAAATAGCGGTTCTCAGATCATCGGCAGGCACGCCGGAGGAACCGTGGAGGACGATAGGCACGGAAATCAAAGCTCTGATTTTCTCCAGCCGGGCAAAATCCAGCTTCGGCGGCAGCTTGTAAGGACCATGGGCGGTGCCGATGGCTACGGCCAGGGAATCCACTCCGGTCTGCTCCACGAAAAGCCTGGCTTCTTCCGGATCCGTCATCATGGCGTCCCGCTCGCTGACGTTGATATGCTCTTCTATGCCTCCCAGCTTGCCTAATTCCGCTTCCGTGGAAACGCCGGCAGCTCTGGCGATTTCGATAACTTTCTTCGTCATGGCTACGTTTTCTTCAAAAGGCTTGGCGGAACCGTCGTACATCACGCTGGTGAAACCGCCGGTGATGCACTGAATAACCTGCACCATGTCGGTGCCGTGATCCAAATGCAAAGCAATGGGAATGGAGGCGTTTTTTGCTGCTGCGTTGCACAGAGCTACCACGTAATCCAGCCCGGCGTACTTAATGGCTCCCTGGCTGGCTTGAATGATTACCGGTGATTTTTCCTTTTCTGCCGCTTCCACAATGGCCTGGACGATCTCCATGTTGTTGCAGTTGAAGGCTCCCACACCGTAGCCGCCTTTTTCTGCCGCGTCTAAAAGGGTTTTTACTGTGACTAATGCCATTTTAACCTGCCTCCTTTATTTCAAATGATCCGCGTAAAGGCGGGGTTGAATTTATTACTGCTGCCAGGCTGGGGATTACTGTTGGCGAGCCAAAGCCGCGCCGATGAAATCCCGGAAAAGAGGATGGGCCCGGTTGGGGCGGGATTTGAATTCCGGCTGGAAAGAACAAGCCACAAACCAGGGATGCTCAGGTAGTTCCACTACCTCCACAAATTCGTCGTGATCAGAAAGACCCGTAAGAGCAAGGCCGCCGTCAATAAAGGTCTGGCGATAAGCGTTGTTCATTTCCAGGCGGTGGCGGTGCCGTTCCCGAATCTCCTCGCTGCCGTAAGCAGCGGCGGCTTTGGAACCTCTTTTCAATACACAGCCGTAGCTGCCGATTCGTAAAGTACCGTTTTCGCCGAAGCTGGAGGGGTCGGACTTATCGTCTTTACGGGCGTAATGGACGACTTTATCCTGACTTTCGGGATGGGCTTCCTCGGAACCGGCATCCATACCCAATACATTCCGGCCGTATTCCACCAAAGCCAGCTGCATACCTAAACTTATGCCGAAGTAGGGGATTTTATTTTCTCTGGCATATTGAATTGCTAATATCTTACCCTCGATGCCCCGGGTGCCGAAGCCGCTGGGCACCAGTATGCCGTCATAACCTGCCAATATTTCTTTGGCTTTTTCTTTGCTGGTGATATTGCCGGAAAAAATCAGGGAATGCTGGACTTCCGTCTCATGATGGATGCCGGCATGGCGCAAAGCCTCGCAGACGCTGAGATAGGAATCCGGCAGCTCTGTATATTTGCCGACGATGGCAATTTTGACCCGATTCTTGGGGTTTTTGGCACGGCGTACCATGGCCTCCCATTCGTCCATCATGGCCGGACCGCACTCCAGGCGGAAATAATCCACTACGATGTCGTCCAGACCCTCAGAACGCAAAAGCAGCGGAATCTCGTCCAGATTGTCTACATCTGGCGTCTGAATTACCGCTTCTTTGTCAATATCGCAGAATAAGGCGATCTTCGATTCCGTATCCTTTGATAAAGGCCGCTCGGAACGGCAGACGATGGCGTTGGGCTGGATGCCGATGCTGCGCAGTTCCTTGACGCTATGCTGTGTGGGTTTTGTCTTGGCTTCGGAGGAAGCGGAAAGATAAGGCACCAGCGTTACATGGATATACATGATATTTTCGCTGCCGAGATCCCGCTTCATCTGGCGGATGGCTTCAATAATCGGCAGAGACTCGATATCGCCTACCGTCCCCCCTACCTCAGTAATCACCACATCGGGATAGAGCCTGTCCGCCACTGTCCGGATGGAGTTTTTAATCTCATTGGTAATATGGGGAATAACCTGAACAGTGCCGCCCAGGTATTTGCCTTCCCGCTCATTGCGGATGACCCTGTCGTAAACGGAGCCCATGGTAGTGCTGCAGCAGCCCGGCAAAGTACTGTCGGTGAAACGCTCGTAGTGGCCTAAATCCAGATCCGTCTCAGCGCCGTCGTCGGTGACAAAAACTTCGCCGTGCTGAGTAGGGCTCATATTGGTAGGATCTACATTGATGTAAGGATCAAACTTTTGGTTGACCACTTTCAGGCCCCGGTTTTTTAATAAACGTCCCAAGGAGGCCGCGGTAATTCCTTTCCCCAGTGAGGAGACTACTCCTCCGGTGATGAATACGTATTTTGTCGATGACATTACCTTTTCCCTCCAAATATATAAAAAATATAAATATTACATTCTTTCCGGGGCGCTGACGCCGATTAAATGCAAGACATTGCGCAGCACGATTCTGGTAGCGTCGGATAAAAACAGCCGGGCCTGGCACAAAGCCGTATCTTCCACCAGGCAGCGGCACTCCGTATAAAAGCTGTGATACAAAGCGGCCAGATCCATGGCATACCTGGGCAGGCGATGGGGCTCTCTGTCGATGGCCGACTGAATAATCTCCTCCGGTAGATCAGCCAGCTTACGAATCAGCTCAAGCTCCGCCGGATGGACGAGGAGGCTAAGGTCTGCCTGGGGCCAAGGCCGGCCGCCGCCGGCTTCTAAAGAAGTCTCGTCAGAGGTTGCTTGTACAGACATTTTAAGCAGGCTGTGGATTCTGGCGTGGGCGTATTGGACGTAATAAACGGGGTTTTCCGAGGATTGGGATTTAGCCAAATTCAAGTCAAAATCCATCTGGCTGTCGGCACTGCGCATAACGAAAAAGAACCTGGCCGCATCCCGCCCTACTTCTTCCATCAGCTCATCCAAAGTGATGTATTGGCCGCTGCGCTTGGACATCCTGACGATCTCATCGCCCCGCAGCAAGCGCACCAATTGCATCAGGATCACTTCCAGGTCGCCCGGGTCATAGCCTAAAGCGCCCATGGCTCCCTTCATCCTGGCCACGTGGCCGTGATGGTCGGCGCCCCAGATATCGATAAGCGTCTGGAAGCCCCTCTCGAATTTATCCCGGTGGTAAGCAATATCTCCCGCAAAATAAGTGGGTACGCCACTGGCCCGCACCATGACTTCGTCTTTTTCGTCACCGAAAGCCGTGGCCTTCAGCCAAATAGCGCCGTCCTTCTCACAAAGCAGTCCCTTCTCCCCCAAAACATTGACGGTTTCCTGGATCTTGCCATTATCGTGGAGGCTTTGCTCGCTGAACCAGACGTCATAATGAACGCCAAAATTCTCCAGGCTTCTGCGGATGGAGCTCAGTTTTTCCTGGAGGCCTGCCTGGATCATAAATTCCCGGCGCAGACTGGACTCTATATGCAGAAAGCGGTCGCCTTCTCTTTCCAGGATCAGTTTGGCCGTCTCGGTAATATCCTCGCCCTGATAGCCGTCTTCGGGGAAAACCACCTTCTCGCCCAAAAGCTCCAGATACCTGGCCTCTAATGACTTGCCGAAATTCTCGATCTGGTTGCCGGCGTCATTGATATAGTACTCCCGGCTCACCGAAAAACCGGCGGCGCTGAGTACATTGCCCAGGCTATCGCCTAAAGCTGCGCCTCTGGCATTGCCCATATGCAGCAAGCCCGTAGGATTGGCGCTGACGAATTCGATCTGAACCTTGCGGCCGCCGCCGAAATCGCTGCTGCCGTAAGCTGCATCCTCAGCCAAAATCGCCGCCAGCACCGGGTGAAAATAGCCGGGAGTCAAGTAAAAATTGAGAAAGCCGGGTCCGGCAATCTCCAGCTTGTCCAGCCACTCCAGATCCTTGGCAAAGTGATCTACAATGATCTGAGCGATTACCCGAGGGGCTTTGCCGGCTGCTTTTGCCATGATCATGGCAACATTAACAGCAAAATCCCCGTGGTTTTTATCACGGGGGGCGTCTATCGCAAAAGCCGGCGGCTTGCCGGCAGGCAGCTGGCCGACCTTTTCCGCCCTGCTCAGGGCTGCCGATACCTCCTGCCGGATCAATTCTTTAATTTGTTTCACTCTATTCATAATACTTCCTCCATCATCATGCTTTTATTATAGCTAAGTGGTAACGGGCCTGTCAACCGACAGGCCCGGTTTTCTACTAAAGGCGCAGGATTTTTTCTTCGGCGCCGGTGATGCAATTATAGTATAGAGAGAAGCGTTCTTTTCCCACAGTGGCTCTGACTTCCCAGGTCAAAATTTCCTTGCCCCAATCGTCCTGAATGAGGGCCAAGTTAATTTCTTCCAGACGCAGATAGGGGCTGATAAAGGTCATCAGCTTGCTGCGGGTGACCACTATATCTTCCAGGACCCGCTCCTTATGATTGCGATAGAAAGGAGAGCCTTCATAACCGGTAATCTTCATTTCCTGAAGGTCGACCTGCACCTTGACTTGATCGGAATAAAGCCGGACGCCTTCCTGCAGCGGCGTCAGCGTATATACGCCGTAACCGCCTTCTTCCTGGCTGTAAGCCAGCATCATATCGGGGAAATTGCGTTGGGCCAAAAAGTCAATGGCCCGGTGGCCGCCTTGCAGGAGCCGCTCGTCGGAACCTGCCGGCGGACTCATCATTCCTGTTTGGCTGCCGGCCTCCCGGTCAGGATCCGGTATGGCCATGGCCCACAAAACATGGCCGTCCCGCTTTACCACATCGACTTCGGCAAAGGGTATGGTGATGTTGTTCTGCACCAGTGAAAGCTCCACGCTGTAAGTAGGCGTATCCCCGACGCTTTCATAGGCTACCCGGCCTTGAAAGCCGGCAGCGTTTTCGCCCAGCCAAAAATCTTTAGCAATTTGGATGGCCATTTCAGCCCCGATATCTCTTTCCGGCTCTTGTACTACCTGATCACCGGCGATCTCTGTTCCCGGCTCCGTCGCCGGCTGGCCTTGGCCTTGGCCTGTTTGAGCTTGGTCCGGTTGGGTTTGCTGGGGTTGAGTCTGTTGCTGCCCCGGCTGAGTCGCTTCCGGCTGAGTTGTTCCCGGCTGGGCCCCTGCAACGCCCGGCTCATTTTGCCGGATTTCGGCCAGAGGCTTGGGTGGGCCGGTATACTCCGCCGCCGGGCCTGTCAAGGCTTTCAGATCCCCGGTCACATTAATTTCCGGATATTCTGCCAGCCCCGTTTCCATAAGGCTCAGCCCGTCAATAACAGCATTGGCTTCCGTTCCCTCAGGACGCCAGAGCAGCTGCTGTACATCCACCAGCTTCAAATCCTGTTCAACCACTTGGGTAGATATCTCATCCAGGCTGTCTCTTAAATGCCGGGCTTGCTGATAAAGCTTAAAAACGTGATCCTTCTCCTGATCCACCAACAGGTTGTCTTCTCTGGCTGTACGCCAAAGCAAATAATAAGCAGTGTCAGCCGTAACCCCCAGGAAATTCTCCGTTTGCTCCAAAGGCATAAAGGAAAGGGGCAGTCCTCCCAGATTTGACTGGGCGGCAAAGGATTGACGCCATAGAGCGGAAAGGGACAAAACCAATTGCTCCCGGGAACTGCAGGATAATACCTGAGCTAATTGGCCCGTAATATCGTCCAGGTTTTGGGTGAGATCATGGAAATCCCGCTGATAATTGTTTTCCGCTAAAGTGATCAGGCTTTCCCGCTCCCGCAGCCGCATGGCGCCTTGATATACGGCTGCCACCAAAGCCGCCGCCAGGCAAAGGGATAGCAGCATCAGCCAACGGCTTTGCCCCTTCTTCGGCTGACTCTCCCTATTTTCTTTGCTCTCTGCGCGCTCTGAGCCATTGCCTTGCTCAGCGTATTCATTATAATTCTTGTCACTCATCTTTATACCCTTCCCTTTCGTCATTTGGCAAACACGTGGTTGCCGATCCGGGCGATGATAGGACGGGACCAGATCCATTTAGAGGTAGCCGTTACGGGATTCCAGTAGTAGATAGCTCCGTTGCTGGGATCCCAGCCGCCTAAGGCTGCTTTGGCGGCTTTAATGGCTGATTCCGTAGGTTCCTGATAATATTGGCCGTCTTTGACGGCGTCAAAAGCGCCGGGCTCAAAAATTACACCGTAGACTGAATTAGGAAAGTTGGGATGCTTGCAGCGGTTGATGATAACCGCTCCCACCGCCACCTGGCCGATATACGGTTCCCCCCGGGCTTCGCCGCTGATAACCTTGGCCAGCACCGTCGTATCTTTGCTGCTTGCCGTGCCTACGCCTCTGGTTGCCACTGACAGGCTCTGTTTTTGCTCTGCAATCTCAGACTGCTGCCACAGACCAACCGCCAATAAGCCGGCAAAGGCAAAAAGAAAGACCACCAGCCATAGCGCTCTTTGCTTTCTACCATAGTTGAGATGTTTTGGCTCTTTATTCCCCATGGCCGTCCTCCCGCTCTTGCTTTTTATCCTAGTATGAACAAAATGGCCGGACGTTATAACGCCTCAGTAGCAAAATTTCGATTGTAGAAATTTTGCTTACCTATGTGCGTTTCAACGAGTCGGAAACTTATCGACTCGTTATAACGCCTCAGAAGAAAGATTCTTTGTCTTGGTAAAAATCTTTCTTTGGCAAAATTTCGATTGTAGAAATTTTGTCAAAGATGCATATGGCTGCAAAATAAAAATACGCCAAAGAGCTCAAACTCTTTGACGTATTTTCAGGGCTGCCCTGCCCCTCATTTTATCTCATTTTGTCTTTCTTACTTATCCTATCTAACCTTACTTATACCGCGTTGCCTTATCTTACTTTACGTCTACCAAATCGTTGCGGACCCAGGCTTTCATGCCGTAGCTGAATTCGATATGATACCAATCGCCGCTGACTTCAATAATCTTAGCGGTTTCGCTGGGCAAAAGCAGCCCGACCATATCGTAAGTGGTGCCGGGGCCTTTGCGTAAATTGGCGTTGTTGCTGCCGGCCTTCAGGCTGACGGTCTTGCCGGTGACACTGCCGCTGCCCGTCCCGGTTCCCGTGCCAGTGCCAGTACCACTGCCAGTGCCGTTCCCCGTCCCGGTTCCCGTGCCAGTACCAGTGCCGGTACCCGTACCGGTTCCTGTCCCGCTGCCGGCCGCAGCTCCGGCGGCGCCGGCCTGTGCCGCCTGTATCTCAGCCACGGTAGGCATCTTAGCAATGGCGTCGGCAGCCATGGTAATGGTGATGGGATCCTTGGCGCTGATGAATTCCACTTTAGCGCCGAAACACTCGGAAGCAAAGCGCACCGGCACCAGGGTACGGCTGTCTTTGATTATGGGAGCCTTGGCTAACGTCACCACCGTATTATCCACCTTGGCCAAGGTGGAGCCCGGCCACAAAACAATCGTCCTGGAGCCGAAGGTCAAGGTCACTGTGTTTTGATTGCCGTCATAAACCACCCCTACCCCCAGTCCTTCGCTGACAAAACGCAGCGGCACCATGGTAAAGCCGTCGATGAGCTGGGGAGCCACATCGAGAATTACTGCCGTGCCGTCTTTGGAAGCAATGGGGTCATTGAGGGTAAGCTTAACCACCTTGTCGCTGGTATCCACAGGATTGACTTCCACATCAGAGGTGGTTTTAATCTCGAAGGATTTGGTGGTGATGGTTTTGGTGCCTTTCAGCGGCGTCAAATCCATCAGGTAGACGGCAGCCGGCGGATTTTGAATCCCGGCGCTGGAAGACACGATAACGCTCATCTCTGTATTGATGGGGACGCCGATGGGCAGGGTGAAAATCACTTCCCGCCGGGTGGGGTTAACCAAAACGCCGGAGCTCTGCTGGCCGTTAACCGTGATGCTTTGGGCGGAAATGGAGCCCGGCAAAATGGTGCCGTTGGGGAAGGTCAGGGTAAAGCCCTGAACGGAATCCCCCTCTGTCAACTGGATACCGCCTTTCGGAATAGTGAAAGTCCATTGGCCCAAAGCTCCGGTGCCATTGGGCGACACCTTGACGGCGGGATTTTTGTCATCGATGGGCATGTAAATTTCTTCAGAGGTCTTGCTCATATCAAAAGGAAAGGATTCCACCACCGCTGTGTTTTTGGTGGTGCTGGCCTTCAAAATGGCGTTTGGCGTATCCCGGCTGATGGTGATGCCGGAGTTGGGGGCCAAGATGATTTCAATAGGATAATTCTCCGGGAAATTCATGGTGGAAGAAAGGGGAATGATCATTTTTTGGCCTACCACCACGGGATTGAGGCCATGCATCTGAATGCCGTTGACCGAAACGGTCTTGACATCAATGGTCTGCGGCAGCCTGAAGCCAATGGGAAAGTCCAGAATGATCTGATCCACGCCGCCGATTAACTGGCCTTCTTTATTGGTAGTGAAATTGACGGTGATCTGCTCCGCCTCATAGCCTTTAACCCGGCCCAGGCTAACGTGAGGCTTAGATACGCCGTCGCTGGAAACGTATTCGGAAATTACAAACTTAGGAGAGGCAATGGGGGTAGTCTCCTTGGAAGTATACACGGAAAAGCTGTATTGTCCCATGTCCTGGGGGTTTTTCATCATAGCGCCGGCCAGGTTGATGATCACCGTTTCGCCGCCGTAAACCGTAGCATTCTTAGGAAGCAAAATACTCAGCAAGCCATTGGAATAATCCACGCCGCCGGAGACCTGGCCTTTGATATCCACGTAGCCGGCCTGCCAGCTGGCAGAATTAAACTTATACTCGGAGGGGAACCTGATATGAACGGTGTCGATACCGCCGCTTAAAATCTGGTTGGAGTTAAATGTAATCTGGTAACGGCTGTTTTCTCCCACCGTATTATTCTCCGGCTTGACCGTCACATTAGTCACGCTGGTGGCGGTGACAGTCTGAGCCAGCCCCATAGCCGGCGCTAATGTACAGATCAAAAAGACGGCCAGCAACATAACTCCCAGGGATTTCTTCTTCATGCTGGATGCTCCTTTCCCATTGCCAATCTGGATTTTCTATTCGATTATATCACATATGACGGAATTTCCTGAATAAAAGATGGCCCAATCCCCAGAAAAACGAGGATTTAATAAAAATTTTACAATTCTCAGCATCAAAAGAAGCCGCTCCTCTAATACTAATCGTATTGTTCGGAACGGCTTACGTATCGACCGGCAAAATCTGGTACTGCCGAAACTTGCTTTACTGCTCCATTTGTTTGGCCAAAAAAGCCGCCGCCGTCTCCACAAGACGGAGCTCAATATCACTGAATTTGGCATTGGCTTCCTGGCTTGCTAAAGCTACGGCGCCGATGGAGTCGCCTTCGGCGATGATCGGGGCTAAAGCTACGGCGCTATATTTGCCTTCCCGCTCGTCCCCTTCGCAAATAGCGGCCGCCAAGGCGGTACCGGGCTGATTCTGCATTATGGATCGCCGGTCGTTCATGACCTTGTCAATGCCGCTGCCAATGGGTTTATTCAAAAATTCTTTTTTTGAAGCCCCGGCTACGGCAATAGTCTGATCCCGGTCGGCGATAATGGCGATATGCCCGGTAGCTTCATAAAGAGATTCCGCATACTCCTTGGAAAAATCCCCTAACTCGCCGATTAAGGAATATTTTTTAAGAATTACTTCTCCTTCCCGATCAACAAAGATCTCTAATGGGTCCCCTTCCCGTATCCTTAGTGTACGGCGAATTTCTTTAGGAATAACGACCCGGCCCAGATCATCGATTCTTCTTACAATGCCGGTTGCTTTCATCGAACTAATTCCTCCTTGCGCTGCATGGTCTAGTGCTATTATTTGCGATCTGGGAAAATTTATTCTTTTACCGGCGGTTTTTTATCAAAGCAAACCACCATTAGCTTTAGCCTTCCAAGACAAAAACTTCCTTGCCCCTTTGGCATACGGGGCAGCGCCAATCTGCCGGCAATTCTTCAAAGGGTATTTCTCCGTCATAGACGTAATGGCAAACCGAGCAAACCCATTTGCCTTGCTTGGCCTGGGGAACAGCGGCGTCGGCAGGGGTTTCTGTTTTTCTAGGGGCGCCGCCGGATTTCATTTTGCGATAATCGGCATAAGTGATCGGCTCCTCCTGGCCGGTGCACTGGCAATCCTCCACCTCGCAAATAAACAAATAATGGCTGTCTAAATCTATGGTCTGCTCCACCCGGCAGCTAAAACGGGCAATCGTGCCATCCACTATGTAGGGATTGCCCCGCCCGTCTTTTTCAAAGGGAATATCGGCGAATTTTTCTTTGTTTCTGCCGCTTTGCATACCGAAGTGGGTTATTTTATCCAAGGGGCAGTCTATGGACAGGACAGATATGGCCATACTGCCTTTTTTGGTAATCATTTCCGTAGTCAGATTTGTCTTCAGCATGGTGGTCACCAGGCGTCCTGGCTCAGAGGTGGCCTGGGAGGCCGTATTGATAATACAACCATTAAGCTGCCCTTCAAACTCCACGCCTACTACAAATAAGCCGTAGGTCAATTTAAAAAAGGCCTTTTTATCCAAAAAAATCCCTCCCTATTTATCTTTACCTTATCTATCCAGATTATATCCTATATTCTTTGCAAGCGCCACGGTCTCTTGCGAAAAATGATGGAAAGTCTTCACGAAACTGAAAGAATTTAAACACATGATCTTCACCTGGCTTCTTTATAATAAAGATAATCGATAGAGAGGAGCCCAATACATGAATCCCGTCATTATTCCGTCGGTCTTTGCCGCCTTGGTTTTAGCTGCCTCCATTTTCATTATGGGCAATAACGGCGCTTTTCAGCCTAAGAATGAACCTTCTTTAGAAACAGACAATAGTATAAGCTGAAAAAGAGTTTGGTCTGGAGCGCCGATGATGTAATAGAAAAACAGAGGAGACTTGCCTTGAAAAAGCGCAGGTCTCCTCTGTTTGCATATCCTTGGGTGTGGTTTTATTGGTTCTTCTGTACGCCCGTTTAGGCCTGGCTCTTAGGCATAGACAAATCAAAGTAAATAAAGAAGACGTTGCCTTCCACATCATCCTCGTAATATTCCAGATAGCTGATGCTATATTCGTTTTCGTCTTCCGGGATGGGCACCTCATACACGACGTTCTTCGTGATGGTTTCGCCTTTGGCCAATTCGTATTCTTCCGCCATCTGGCTGTCGCTAAAACCGGTCAGAGGAAAACCGTAATCCTCGTCGCCCTCGCCCCATTGCACCTGGAAATCGTCAGCCCACATAGGCAAAGGCTCACCGTAAATGTTTTTTACCGTAATCTCCGCCACAAGATAAGCATGCCCCGCCGCCGGCGCCTTGCCTTCATGTTCGGCGGTCAGGTAAGCTTTATTGACGCTGTAAGCAAAGAAATTATTTGCCAATGTATCGCCGAGCCTGCCCTCTGCAACACCGCCGGTCTCCCGGCCGTCCTCCAGCTTTTCGGCGCCGGTTATCAGCGTTTGGGGAGTCTCCGCAGCAGGAGTCGAGCCGCATCCCGTTACAAAAACCAGCAAACACACCATAATAACCGCAATCCATAAACTTTTTTTCATTCTCTATACCTTCCGTTTCCTTATATTCTCCAGGCTCTTGACCATCATGATGAGCGGTCGGCCAGAAAGTGCTTTATCGCCTGAATTGTTCGCTCCACTTCTTCCAGCGTATTGTAAGGAGCAAAACCAATGCGTACCAATCCGCCATTTTTCTGCTGATCAAGAACTTCAAAGACCATCTTGATGGCATAGAAGCTGCCTGCCCAGACAAATATCCCCTTTTCAGCCAGATAGGCGGCGCAATCGGCGACTTTTCTGTCTTTAATGGCAAAAGAAACCGTCGAGGTTCGGGGATGGCCCGGCTGGGGCCCAAAAAGGGTAAGGCCTTCTATCTCCCCCAGCCCCGCCCGCAATTTAGCAGCCAACGTCTCTTCATAAGCGTCGATGGCCAGCATGCCGGCCACAATATTTTTACGGCGGCCCGTCAGCCCCTTAAGCTGTTCTTCAAAGCTATCACTATATTTAGCGCCCAGGTCGGCAATAAACTCCACGGCTTCTGCCGCGCCGCAAATAGCCTCAAAACTGGGTGTGCCGATTTCGAATTTTTCCGGCGCTAAAGTATTATCCAAAGCCAGCACCCGAATGGTATTGAGCCTATCCATTACCGAGGTTTTGGCATAAATCACGCCTAAATGGGGGCCAAAAAACTTGTAGGCGGAGCAGATCAGAAAATCCGTATCGATATCCTGCACATCGATAGGCTTATGAGCGGCGTAGTGGACGGCGTCCACCACCGTCAAGGCTCCCACGGCATGAGCCATAGCGATAATTTTCTTGACGTCATTGATGGCTCCTATGGCGTTTGATGCCCAGTTGACGGCCACCACCTTCGTCATTTTAGAAAGCTTCGCCTGGTAGTCGGCCAGATCCAGGGTGCAATTATTCTTATCCACTTTTACACTTTTGACGATGGCGCCGTATTCCTCCAATAAACGCCAGGGGGAACGGTTACCTTCATGATCCAGGTCCGTAATCAGCACTTCGTCTCCCGGCCGGATGGCGCGGGCTATGGACAAAGCCAGGCGGAAATTATTAGAGGAGGAATTAAAGCCGAAAGAGACCTCCTGCCAGCGGCAGTTGAAAAAATCGGCATAAGTTTCCCGGGCCTGCTGGAAAAGGGCGTCGCTTTCTACGGAAGTGATAAACTTGCCATGGGTATTGGCATTATGGTGATAAAGGTAATCGTTGATTTTCTCCACCACCCGGACAGGAACCTGGGTACCGCCGGGGCCGTCGAAATAGATTGCCGGCTGGCCATTGACCTGTCTTTTTAAGGCGGGAAACTGATCGATGACCCACTGAACGTCAAAACTAAATGCCATGTATAACGCTCCCTTCAAAACTTTGCATATTTAAGGTATTTGGCCAAGTTCAAGTTTAAATTCAAGTTCAAGCTCGAAGCTGGACCGCCGGCCCCTTAGTCCGCCTCGGGAGCGGGAGTCCCGACCAAACCCAAGGGCTCCGCCGCTTTGCGCAGAGCGATGATCGTCTGGCTGATCAGCTCATCCAAAGGCATGCCCAGCATATCCGCTCCTTCCTGGATCACTTCCCGCTTAACCCCGGCCGCAAAGGCCTTATCTTTCCATTTCTTCTTGACGGATTTCAGCTCCAAATCCAAAAGGCTGCGGCTGGGCCGCATCAGGGCGGCGGCCATAATCAGCCCTGTCAGCTCGTCAGTTGCGTAAATTACTTTTTCCATAGGAAGCTGGGGCTCCACATCGGTGCAAAGCTTCCAACCGTGAGCCATTACCGCTCTGATCCAATCCTCAGGCCAGCCTGCTTCCTCCAGCATAACCTTCGTCATCCGGCAGTGCTGTTCGGGATACTTCTCATAATCCAGGTCATGACAAAGACCGATAATACCCCACTTGTCTTCGTCTTCCCCTAAAAGGCCGGCAAAGTGCCGCATGGTGGCTTCCACAGCCAGGGCGTGCTTCAAAAGATTTTCCTGGGTATTATGGGCCAGAAATAAGGTCATGGCCTCTTCCCGGTTCGGTATTTTCGTCATAGGCTCTACAAATCCTTCCTTACTATATGTTATTGATTCTGTCTTTTATTATAACGCTTCAAAAGAAAGATTGTATATCTCAATCTTTCCAGAGAAAGTTTCGATTGGAATTTTTCTTGCCGGCTGAAGATTATCCCAGGATCAGCAATACCAAAGGAATGGTAATAGCCGACAGCAATGTGCTTAAAAACACAGCTCTGGTACACCAGCGGTCGTCGCCGCCGCAACTGCCGGTATAAATAGTTAAAATGGAAACAGGGGGACAACTCAGCATGATCGCCAAAATCATCAGCATTGTACGATTTGCGCAAACAAGGGACCCCAGCCAATAAATAATCACAGGGAAGATAACCAGCCTGACGGCGCATATGGCATAGAGCTTTTTGTCGCCGAATATCTCCTTTAAGCAACAGGAGAATAGTTTGCAGCCGATAATGATCATGGCTAAGGGAGCGGTGGCCTTGCCTGCTAATACCAGGCCCTGATGGACTGCCCCCGGTAAAGGAAGCTTGAAAAGCTGCAAAGCCAGTCCGAACAGAAAGCCGATCACGGCCGGCGAGAAGGCTAATTTCCGGAGGGGGGTCTCTTCCTGCTCTACGCCGGCAAAATATTGGATGAGAGGCTCCGCCAGGCTGCCTAAAAGCAGATTCGTCAAAATGATGGCCATCCCGCTATACAAAATAGCTGCCGGCTGATCCTTGATAAAATCGGGATGGGCATATACCGACTGCACCACGGCTAAACCAATGTAGCCTACGTTGGGGAAAATACAACCGGCCAGCCATGGCCCCAGGCATTTGCCGCCCAATTGCTGCTTTTTGACCAGCAGATAGCCGAATAAAATCATGAAAACCAGGCCCGCCAAATGCAAAGCAAGGTATTGCAAAGATTCCTGTAATTTATCCACCGAAAAATACGCGTAGAAAGAGTTAAAGACGAGAATGGCCAACAGCAGAGTGGTAACCAAGCGGGATAGCCATTGTACTGCTTCGTCTTTTAAAAGCCGGAAGCGGCACAGCAAATAACCTATTAAAATAAAAGCCAGCAAATAGAGCATTTTGCCCAGGGTAATCGTAAAAATATTCGCGGTTCTCACCCTCCTTCCGGCCCGTCCGGCGCCCTCGTCCGCGTTTATTTAATATCCAGCAAATCCGCTGCATTATCATAAAAGATTGCCGTTAGCTCTTCCCGGTTAAGGCCCGACCGGATCAGGGCTTCTTTGGCGGAGTCAAAGTCGGCCCAGGGGGCGTCGGTTCCAAAAAGGGTGCGTTTCACACCGTGCTGCCGGATAAGACCTCTAACCTCTGCCGGCTCCATCCGCTCCGCCGCAAAGGAGGTATCAAACCACAGGTTTTCCCTGCCCGCCAGCCATTGACTTACAGCCTCATATTGACGATAGCCTCCCATATGGGCAGCCACAATGCGGCCTTGAGGAAACAGATCGCAAACTCTGGCAATCCGCTTGGCGTCGGCTTTCACCGGCGGCGGATAGCCCGGGTCTTCCCCGGCGTGAAAATAAAGGATCAGATTCCGGGCAAATATGGCTTCATAAATAGGCAATACTTTTTCATCATCGGCAAAGAATTCCTGGTATTCCGGATGCATCTTCACCCCTTTTAATCCCATAGCTTTGATGCGATCTAGCTCTCCTTCATAATCCTCAAACTCCGGGTGGACGCTGCCGAAGGCATAAACCTCTTCACCGATCTGCTCCGCCACCCAGTCGTTGACGGCAACAGTCATTGCCGAATTGGTGGCGATGGGCAAGAGGAGAAACCCGGCAACACCGGCTGCTCTCTCAAATTCCAGCAGGCTTTGAAAGCTGCCTTCATGGTAGTAGGGGGCGTCGGCCCTGGCCGAGGTTAAGGCGATGGCCTTAGCGGCCACTTTATCGGGAAAAGCATGGGTATGCATGTCGAAAATTTTATAATCCTGCTGACCAGTGGACAAAACAAGGCCCTCCCTTGACTGTTTGAGGTATTTATTAATCATATCTATTGATAATACCATGCTCCAGGCTGTTTGTCATGGGGAAACGCACGGTCAAAAGCATATTCTTTGCAGGTAATGGCTGCCTCGACGGCATAGCCCCGATGCCAGTATGCTTTTTGAAACAAATAGCCGATCTCCAAAACCTGCCAGCTTGAATCAGCCGCCTCGTTATAATCTTGCATAGTCAATCCGCATTGTCATTTAGATAAACAAAAAGTTGGCGAATTCATGGCATTGGCCGACGCCGCGCCAATAGAACAATGCAGCGATGACTCCCGGCACTGCTGTTAGTGGACCCTTGGCGGCGGTAGCTTGTACAAAAATTGCGGTTGTGGTCAATTGGCCGGGGCAGGGTGTACAAAAATTGCGTTTGTAGGTGAAATGCAGGGGAAGCATTCCCTCACAACCGAAAAAATTGCACAAAATAGCCTGAGATTGGCCTCGATTTGGCTAAAAGAGGTCTCAGCTGCTGCTGCAATTCACCCACAAACGCAAAAATTGTACAGGCCGA
>JAHDPO010000028.1 GCA_018434325.1 Clostridia bacterium
ATGGTTACCTTGGCCACCAAGTCTGCCAACGGCACCATCCAAAACGAAGTGGACCGGGAAAACATCCAGACTGAGGTTAATGCTCTCAAGACGGAAATCACCCGTATCGCCAAGTCCACCAACTTCAACGGCATCAACCTGTTAGACGGCAACCTTTCCGCAAAGGGCGCTTCTGGTCTTGCCGGTATCCCTGAAGTCAAAGGCGTGACTCTGGCGGATACAGCTGCAGTTAAGGGTGTTTATACGGGCGGCGCATTTACTACGCTGACCACCACAAACGCCAACCCGACCTGGAGTTTTACCTACCAGGTTAACGGAACAACAAAAACTCAGGAAATTGCTTTTGAATTAGATCCCAACGCAGCCAATGCAGCCACCGGCTTAAAGGCCGCTGATGGAACAACTTATGCAAGTACAGGTGCCGGTCTTCCCACGGACGCACAGCAGTATGCCGCAGTATTGGCAGAGCTGAACAAAAGCGAGATGGCCGAGCATTTCACAATCACCGGCAGTGCGAGCGGTATTATCTTCACCGCAAAAGAGGGTGGCAGTAATGGCGCGAAGGTTATTTTAGATACGACAATTGCTGCCGGGGGTACTTCCATCAACCACGCTACCACCGAAACGACTGCTGCTGCCGACGCTTATCAGAGCCACAACTTCGTCGCTGGTGATATTGGCAAGGTCTTCACTATCGGCGGACAGAAGTTTGCTTTCTCTAATGCTGCAGACGTAAAAGACTTTGAGCATAATGTCAATGTTATTCAGGTTGCTACGGATAACGCAGTTGTTGCTGATGATGTTGAGAAGATGGCAAACCTCATCGAAAAGCAGACCGGCTATAGACCTACCATTAATTCTACTGCTACTCAGCTTGACTTCAAGGCTGCCGAAGGCTCCGCCAAGAATGGCGGCCTCACCCTTCAGGTTGGCGATACTAATGCGGATTTCAACCATGTTACCGTCAGTATCGACGATCTTACTGCCAATGGTCTCGGCATAAGCGGCCTGGATGTTTCTACCCAATCAGCCGCCGGCGCTTCCATCGACACTATCAAAGCTGCCATCAATCAGGTTTCCACCAACCGTGGTACTTTGGGTGCCCTCCAGAACCGTCTGGAATACACCATTAACAACCTTGATACCACTAACGAGAACATGACCGCAGCCAACTCCCGTATCCGTGATACAGACATGGCTAAGGAAATGATGAACTACACCAAGATGAATATCCTGACCCAGGCCGCTCAGGCCATGCTGGCTCAGGCCAATCAGCAGCCTCAGTCCATCCTGCAGCTGCTCCAGTAGTTCAAGCTCAACCAAGTGCCGCAGCGAGAAATCGCGCGGCAGGAAGGGCGTGTCGCAAAACGTTAATGAGAAACGTTGGGCGATACGCCCTTGTTTGAGATATTCAGGCAAGAAAACACCTTAAATAGAGGGCTACATCACTATTTTAGCCTTCAATTAGGCACAAAAAACAAGGGGAAGGCCTTTCCCCTGTGGATAACTTTTTGCTTTTAATCAGGCTACCCTAGGGTTATGTAAATGTTTGCCGCAGCGCTTGGATTGAATCTTATTG
>JAHDPO010000036.1 GCA_018434325.1 Clostridia bacterium
GGCGCCGATGCAGGAGCAGGAGCAGGCGCTGGCGCAGGAGCCGATGCAGGAGCAGGCGCAGGAGCCGATGCTGGCGCAGGAGCCGATGCTGGCGCAGGAGCCGGTGCAGGCGCTGGCGCAGGTGCCGGCGCAGGCGCAGGCGCAGGTGCAGGTGCCGGTGCAGGCGCAGGAGCCGATGCAGGTGCCGGTGCAGAAAGGACCGGCTGAAATCAAAGGCTATCTTGAAATCATCGCCAAAAACAGCCAAAGGGCCAGCCGGCTTTTGAGCCAATTCTTTGCCTTATCCTGCCTGGAAAGCCCTTTGTTCACGTTGGAATTGCACAAAACCGATATTTGCGAATACCTGAGGCAAATCTGCGGCGAACTGCTGCCGGCTGTGGAGCAAGCCGGTTTTGCCTACGAATTCGATATCCCGGAGGGGCCGGTTTACGCCATGATCGACGCTGGTCAGCTGAGCCGGGTTTTTCATAATCTGGCTGACAATGCCCTGCGCTATAATGCCGCAGGAACCAGAATTTCTGTAAAGCTGGTCCTATCGGCCGGTCAGATCACCATTTATTTTCAAGACGATGGCATTGGCATTGCAGCGGCCTTGGCGCAGGATATTTTCAAGCCCTTTGTCAGAGCTGATGCCGCCCGTAATTCGGAAACAGGAGGCAGCGGCCTTGGTCTGGCCATCGCCCGAAGGATCGCAGAGGCCCAGGCCGGAACTCTGACGCTGCATACCGACAGCAATCAAGGCTGCACTTTCATCATTACATTGCCTGAGATTGAGGCCTAAGCTTTATCCTTCCTGTCTGCAAATTAAACAATGGGGCCCAAAGGCTGCAAAGCAGGCTGTGAAACATTATCCTACGTCTGATCATACCGGCCAGGATGTAAGCCCACTGTAAAATTCGCTCAAGCCTCAGCATTTGCGCAAAATTGCAAGTTTAAAGTGTGGGGTTTCTCGAGAATGGCGTGTGTCTCCTGGACGATACACTAAATACAGCTAAAAACGGCCGATAAGTGGTGTCAGTGATGTTCCGGACACTTTAAACTTGCAATTTTGCTTATTTCTTAGTGGTCCCGTTGGCAGCTGCTCAAAATTGCAGGTTTTTCACCCGCTATTGTTGTAAAAACAACATTCAACCTCATTTTCAGGCCAAAACCCAGTCCAAAGCAGATGTTCCTACGGACTCAATCTGCTATCCGGAGATATAGGGCGCAGATGTTCCTACGGTCTTAATCTGCTATCCGGAGATATAGGGCGCAGATGTTCCTACGGACTTAATCTGCTATCCGGAGATATAGGGCGCAGATGTTCCTACGGTCTTAATCTGCTATCCGGAGATAGGGGCGCAGATGTTCAGGCATACTAAACCTGCAAAACCAAGCAGTTAGCTACCGCATATAGGGGGAAAAGCTGCAAATTTGAGCACTCATTCTCAGTGCAGGTGTAAAAGCTGTAATTTTGAACATTTTCCATGGTTTGCAGTCGCTAATCGAATGACGCCAGCTGAATTCTTCCGCCCAACAACGGCGGCGGCTGGTCGGATGACGCCACACGGCCGCCTCTCTATTGGCTTTTCCCTCATATTGCGCAACAAAAATCGGCTGCCGTCTGCAAAGTTTTACACTCTGCAAGAAAGCAGCCGATATATTTATTGCCTCATTAGCATTGCTTCTTCAGTATTTCTTCATCACTATCGCTTCATTAGCATTGCCTCGTCAGTTTTACTTCGTCAGTTTACTTCGTCAGTATTGCTTCGTCAGTATTGCCCTATCAGCATCGCTTCATCAGTTTTGCTTCTCCAGCATTGCTCCGCCAGCTCCCTCTGCTTCCCCTACCTATTCTTCCTCTTCCTCATTTTCCTGTCGGGCAGCCAATGCCCGCTCGTGGCTTTCCAGCTTCTTTAAATAGGCGATCTGCGTAGGCGTTTTACCCGCATATTTTGCCTCATCGGACAGAAACTTGGGCTGCTGGGGCCGGGCAGCAGGGCTAAAACCCTGGGGACCGGAACCGGAGCCGGAACCGGAGCCGGCGCCTGCACCGGCTTTTTCTTCAATACCCATGCTTCTGATGATTTCTTCAAACTCCTCCTTGGGCAGCTCTTGGGCATTGGCGCAAATGGGGCAGATCAGCATATACCTTGTGCGGTAAGGGATCACCGGTATAAAAAATAAGGTGAACCAGGTAGTGGCTTTAACCAGACGCCGGGGCGATTGGTTATGGCAATGGCCGCAATATTGTTCCGGCGTTGCGCCATAATCCTTTACCGTTTGTTTGCCGAAGCCAAATACAAAAAACATGCGCTTCTCCCCCTCTTTTGCCCCTTTGTCGTTCCCGCTTTCTCGTTATATCACAAGGCCCCAAATAAAGTCAAGGCGTCCATGAAATTGTATTGGGGCGTTTTGTTGCTGCCGGGACCGCCAAAAATTACGGCAAGATATTCCCGGCCATTGCACTCGCCTTCTGTGGCCAGGCATAAGCCGGCCCTATTGGTAAACCCGGTCTTGCCGCCCAGGAGCCGGACGCCGTTAGCTAAATGCTCCCCTTCAAAATCGTTGTTGAGACGGTAAAAGTAAAAATTGCGGATCTCCCGCTCTTCGGCGCTGAGATTGGTAGCCGGTATGGTATAGGTTCTGCTTTCAAATATTTGGCGGAACAGGGGGTTTTGCAGCGCATAGTCCAGGATTTTTACGGTGTCCGCCGCCGTCGTATAATGGCCCGGGGCCGTAAGGCCGCTGGGATCAACGAAATTGCTGCCGGTTAAGCCTAACTGGTCAGCTTTTTCATTCATAAGCCGGGCAAAGGCCGGCAGGCTGCCGGATAAATTATTAGCTAAGGCGTAAGCACTGTCGCAACCGGAAATCAGCATCAGCGTATAAAGCAGATCCCGGTAGCTGACCTTTTCGCCCACTTTAAAACCGGACAAAGCGGCATTGGCTGCATACAAGCCGGTGAAATCCTGCTTTTGCATAATTACTTGCTCATCCAGATCGCCGATCAACTCAATGGCGGTAATGGCGGTCAGGATTTTCGTTACGGAGGCAGGCTCCGCCGGCAGATCGCCGTCTTTTGAAAACAGGATAGTGCCCGTTTCCCGATCGACCAGCACCACATTAGTACTATAAAGATCGGTGTCCGTCAAATTGACTTCCGGCAGCAAGGGCTGGGGATTGGCAGAATACTGATCCAACTCGCCTGTTTGACGATAATAAGCCAGCAGCAGATCCACCATGCGGCCGTAGCTTTGCATGCCGTCGGTCTGCTTGTTGGCTTTTAAATAGGAATCGTTGGCGGCCCAGTATATTTCCGAAGTTTTGCCTTCAAAAGACCGCCAATAAAGCCGGTTATCCTCCAGTTCGCTGATCACCCACTGAGGCAGCCTGTCGTAAAGCTCCCGGTATTCCTCGGCTTCAATAGCGCCCTGCAAAGCGTTCATCGTATAGCGCAGGGCATAAAAAGCGCCGCTGTAGCGGAAATAGGGGTCGCCGGATTGCTGGCAGGCCAGGTAGCCGACGAAATTAGCCTCATCCTCTCGGGCAAAGCCAGAAAGGTGAGCCAATTCATGACAGAGGGTGAAGGGCCTGTTGACCAAAGGCATATCCCGATTGTAATTAGCTTCCATGGTGTAGCAGGAATAAAATCCACCCAGCTGGCAGCGGGACATTATCTTGGAGAAATAGACGGGCTTAGCTCTGGGATAATAATCGATGAGGCCGGGGTAAGAGCCGCTCAGCTGCACCATGGTTTCTCTTGCTATGTCGTCAAGCTTCTTTTCATCCACCGGCGCTCTTTCTGCCGCCAAAAGCTGCTGGCTGTCGGCTTCCAAGACCGGCTCCCTTCCCAACTCTCCGGTCAGCTCTTCCATTTGCGCCGCCAAAAGCCTGTAGAGCTGCCGCAGTTCGCCTGCCGAGGATTCCCTGATTGCCAAACCGGTCTGCACAGCGAAGGTATCCCGGTGATAATTGATGCCGCAGGTAAGGACAAAAAGCAAAAACAGAGTACTTATCCAGCAGCTCAGCTTTAAAACAGAGGAAAACAGGGCTAAGGCAGCAGCTTTAGCTCCTTTAGGGCGGTGGCGAGGGCTTGGGCGCAGAAGGCCAAAAATCCCCCGAAGGACCAGCAGAAAACCCAGCAGGGCCAGGCCTAAAACGATCACTTCGAAAAAGGAAAAAGGGGCAAAGGCGGCCAAACGGCCCAAGGTGCGGGGAAAGACGGGAAATATATGCCTGGCATACCATTCGCCAAAACCCGGCAGCTGCCGGGCCATCAAAAGCAGCACCAGGGCCGCCGCTACGGTGCCGATAAAATAAATCAGATATCCTTTAATTCGCAGTCTGCGGGTTTCTTGCATTATTCTTGTTTCCGCTCCTTTGCTGCTCCTTGCCTTAAGAGCATGAGTAAAGACATTACTGTTAATACCAACTATATCATATTCCCCGGGCTCTGGAAAATCCCTTTGTTAACATTATGTTAAATGAGGAAAAGGCAGGAACAAAAGCTTTGCCCTCTTCGTCAATACCAGATAAATAAGCAAAAAGGGAGGGTCGGATAGCCAGAAATTCACGGTTTTATTGAGTTTAACCGGGTTGCTGCCGCCATCAGCAATAGGCATGGTAATTCATGTTAACAAACCATGAACAGTAAATAAACGAAACATGAAGAGTTTCTTACATTTTCCTGAAATTGCTTTTTTTCCCTCCCCAATAGTATAGAATAATATTGGCGGCAGAGAAAAACCGAAAAATAACTCTCCATTATTATTTGCCAAATTCATTGCAGGATTATCTGCAGATTTTATTGCAAGTTTTATTGAAGGTCTTTAGTGAAGGTTTGAAGGAGGTTTTACTGTGAAAACACAAAAGCTGCTGGCCAGTATAATGACGATAGCTATGCTGACCACTACCATCCCCCTGACGGCATTGGCCGCTCCCGGCGGCAGACCCGGGTCAGCAGGCCAGAGATCAGCTACAGCGGGTCCAAGAGCCACCGAAGGCCTGAAGCTGACTATTGCCGGCCCCCAAGGCACCATCAAGGCGGCCGCTGACGCTAATATCACGATCAATGCAGAGAACTGTCCTGTTGGTCAAAAGCTGGAGATCACGCTGAAAAAGACCAAGGGCGGCGACGTCACCTATGGCAAGGCTACTGCCTCCGGCCCGGCCTTCAGCCAGACGAAGGAGGCTGTGGATCATGCCGCCGGTGACACAGATGAAGTGAAATACAGCTTCACTGCCAATAATGACAATGTAGGCAAAGATAAAGACGCCGGTACCGGCGCCATCCTGATTCCCGTTAAACCTGAGGCCGCCGGTGAGTATACGATCAATGTCAAGGCCTCTGACGGCGAATCCGAAGGTGGCTTCAAAGGAGTCACCAAGGACATCACCTTAAACGTAAAGGCTCTGACCCTGTCTGTGGCCGGTCCCAAAGAAATCCTGCGGCCCGACCAAAAAGGCGAGATCGTCGTTTCTGCCGAGGGCGTACTGGCCGGCGACAAAGTTTATCTCGTTCTGCCCAAAATAGAGAACCTCACCTATGAAAATGCCAAAGCTACGGGCAACGCTTTTAAAGACAGCGGCGGCGATTTTAAGCCTGTCACTGATGATAAAAACTCTGTGGTGACCTATACGATTACCGCCGACGCTACTGTGGACGACGGCAAAGGCACCGTCACCATCCCCGTCAAAGCCGCCGCTGTTGGCGAATATGCTTTATCCGTCAATGGGATGCCGGTAAATCTATCGGTAAAAACCGCGGCGCTGACGGCTGCCATTGCTCCCGCTCAGATCAAGGTTGGCGACACGGCCACGATCACCGTGGAGGCAGCAGGCTGCCAGGCCGGCGAAGAAATCAATCTGACCCTGCCCCTTAAGGACGGCCTCACCTATAAGCAGGCTGAGGGCAAAGGAGACGCCTTCGGTGATGCAAAGGTTGATCCTGTCACCGCCGGCGGGAATGCGACTTATACTTTTAAGGCCGCAGCAGCGGGAGCAGGCGTCATCACCATCCCCGTCAAAGGCGACAAAAGCAACAGCTATACTTTATCCGTCAATGGGATGCCGGTAAATCTATCGGTAAAAACCGCGGCGCTGACGGCTGCCATCGCTCCCGCTCAGATCAAGGTTGGCGAAACGGCCACGATCACCGTAGAGGCAGCGGGCTGCCAGGCCGGTGAAGAAATTAAGCTGACCCTGCCCGTTATCGACGGCCTTACCTATCGCCAGGCTGTGGCCAAAGGAGACGCCTTCGGTGATGCAAAAGTTGATCCTGTCACCGCCGGCGGAAACGCGACTTATACCTTCAAGGCCGCAGCGGCGGGAGCAGGCAGCATCACCATTCCCGTCAAAGGCGACAAAAGCGGCAGCTATACCATTGCCGCCGCCGGCAAAAACCTGAGCTTGACTGTTCGTGAGCCGGAGCTTACCGTTACACCTCCTGCCAAAACCGAGGTTAAACCCAATGAAGTAGTCAAGGTCACTGTCAAGATAGAGGATTGCCGGCCCTTGGACGAAATCGTCCTCGAGGTGACGAAGGATAAGGATATCTCCTATCAGCCTGCTGCCGTCAGCGGCAAAGCCTTTAACAACGGCACCGTTAATGCCGACACCTCGGGCAGCGGAGTCGTCACCTATACCCTGACCGCAGCCAAAGCCGGCAACGGTGAAGTACAGATCCCTTTGCAGCCTACCGCGGCGGGCACCTTCAATCTGAAGGTCAACGACACCTCCATAAAATTGCAAGCGCTGAAAGCTGATGATCCTTCCTCCTTTACGGTAACGGCGCCGGCGGCGGTTGAGATCAATAAAACAACTGTGCTGAAGGTGGCCGTGGATAAGCTGACGGCCGGCGATACTGTAGAAGTTGTGGTTACGGCCAGCAGCAATAACGTAGCCTTCAGCAATGCCACTACAAGCGGCACTGCTTATACAAAGGGCATCGATGTCAAAACAAGCGGCGCCAAGGCCACCTATAGCTTTATCGCCGATGCCGCCGGCACAAGTACCCTCAGCATACCGGTAAGCTCCGCCTATGCCGACGATTACACACTCACCGTATCCGGCACAGTGCCCGGCAAGACGCCCGCCATCATAGACCCCAACTCTGTTACCCTGAAGGTCAGCGCGCCCCCTGCCGGCAGCCCTAATAACACGGTCAGCCCCTATGGCTCCGTCATCGCCGTGGACCCGGATTATGATAAGGCGCAGGCCGGCCCCGTAAGCAAGAATTCCGAAGGCGTGGAGTTTGATTTGGTTCTGGTCAATTTGAATCAGACAAAAATCAGCGGCAGCGTTTATGTTGCCTCCAACCGGAGCAATACGGAAACCTTCTATTATAAAGACGGCGCCGGCGAATGGATCGAAGCCGCAGGCGGCCAAATCGACACCACTAAATTTTCCAATGTGGGCACTTCCCTGAGCATCCGGGTGAAAGCCGTCTCCAACACCAGCGGCGTCTTCCGTTTCGCCGTGGGCCTTGACGCCAATTGCGTCAAAAACTATGTTAATCAGTCTAAGATGCCCAGCGGCCATGACAGCACCCACATCATTCAGCAAACCACTTACGCCGGCGAATTTACCCCCGCTCCCGCCAGCGACGTCTATCTGACCTCCGATTACAACGCCACAACCAACGTGAAGCCGGCCAACGGCATCGACACTTATACGCTCAGGGCCAACGTCTTTACCAGCGGTATTCCCGTAGGAGGCCAGGACGTGACCTTCAGCATCACCAGCGGCTCCGGCGCTACCCTGACGAAAACCAGGGTCACCACTACCGTAGCCGGCAGAGCGGAAACCAAGATTTATGCCACCCGGGACGGCTCCGTGACCATCCAGGCTAAGGCCAATAACAAAACAGGCTCAACCACCGTGGTCTTCGGCTCCACCGGCGTCACCAACATCAAGGCCGAAAGCGAAAACAACCAAAAGGTCGCCCGCAATGAAGGCTACAAAGAATTCAAATTCAGCTGCTACGACGCCAGAGGCAACCGGGTCAACTATAACAGCAATATCGACCTGACGAAGACAGTGGTCACTAAACCCAGCGGCGCCTCTTTGACAGAGAAAAACGGCTTCGTGCTCAAGGCCGATAGCGACAATACCGGCTATGGCGTCATCGAAATCGACACCAACAAGCTGACGAAAGACGGCACCTACGAAGTGCAAATCCATTTGGTCAACGGCACGAAGGTCAATTATCGCTTCAGCGCCAAAGATCAAGGCGAAGTAACGGGCATGAGATTGAAATACGGTTCCGGCAGCTATGCCGCCGGCACTTACGTACCCGTACCGGAAATCGCCTACACCGACAGGGAAGGCTATGAAGTAACCCGCAAGGTTTCCGATGTCAGCAATGAAGTAAAGGTCAGCATCAGCGACGCCTCCTTCCTTAAAAATTCCATGGTCAACGGCGCTTTCACCCTGAAAGAAGATAAGATCGGCTCCATAACCATGACGGCTGTAGACCTCAGCAAAAGCCTGGTGGCCACTCAGGTGCTGACCATCAACCGGGCCGCCTCTTACCTGAAAGTAGAACCCGCCGCCAGCGGCGTCATCGGCGGCGACGTCACCTTCAACATCCAACTGGTAGACATAGACGGCAATCCCGTTGCCAACGGCATCCCGGCCAAAGCCGGCGAGTCCAGCGCCATCGTCATCAACAAGCCTGACGGCGCCATCGCTTACACTTCACCCATCGACGTCAGCAAGTTTGACCAGGGCAAGGCTACCGTGAAGGTCTCCAGCAATAAAGAAGGCAAAGTCTCCGTTCAAGTGATTATCACGGAAGATACCTTAAACGGCAACGGTGGCCGGGTCTACACCGGCCTAGGCGTAGCCTCCTTCGGTACCGGCAGCAGCAGCAGCTACCGTGACGTTATTTTCATCGTCGGCAGCCCCACTTACGTCAGCGGCGACAAACCCGTAGCCTCCGACGCGCCGGCTTTCATCGACGCCAAAAGCGGCCGCACCTTCCTGAGCGTCCGGGATGCCGGCACCTCCATCGGCGCCACTATCTGGTGGGATCAGGCCAGTCAGACGGCCACCCTGGTGCGGGATAACACTACCCTCAGAATCACTGTAGGCAAAAACTATCTCACCGTCACCAAAAACGGCGTCACCAGCGAATACAGCTTCGATGCCCCCTCAGTCAACAAAAACGGCCGTGTCTACCTGCCCTTCCGGGCGGTGCTGGAAGCCTTCGGTTACGAAGTCAACTACGATCCGGCTACCCAAGCCATTGTCTGTAAGATGAAGTAATCACAATGGCTAGACCACCATATGTAAAATGAAGCAGGCAAAAGAGGCGTTGTCCCCCGAAGGATGACGCCTCTTGCCGCCTCTTACCGCCTTTTGCCTCGAAAAAGATGAAAAAGCTGCCGGGCCATGATACACTATAAATATTAATCTCCTATTCAGAAAGGCTAATGTCATGAATCCTCGTCTGCAAACATTCTGGCAGGTCTTCTTCTATATGGCCGGCTTAGCCTGCCTGATTTATTTCTTGATCATAAGCCTGGTGCTGAATTTCTCATACGACTTTAATTATATCTGGCTGGCCGCCGCCGTCTTAGCTTTCGCTGTTGGAAAGTGGCTGCCTTTATGGAACCGGCTTCCCTCCGTCTTAAGGCGGCTGATTCTTATCCTGGCAGGTCTGGGGCTGGCCCTCTTTATTTTTGTGGAAGGCCTGATTCTTTCCACCGCCTTGTCGCAGCCGGCGGCAGACGCCGATTATCTGATCATTCTGGGAGCCAAGGTCAACGGCACCTATCCTTCTCTGACCCTCCAATACAGAATCGATGCGGCCGCCCTGTACCTCCGCGATAATCCCGGCACCCTGGCCATAGCCAGCGGCGGCCAGGGCCCCGATGAAGGGATCTCAGAGGGGCTGGCTATCTATCATTCTTTAGTGGCCCGGGGGATCAGCGAGGGCAGGATCATTATTGAAGACAAATCCTCAAGCACTTGGGAGAACCTGACCAACTCCCGGGCCTGGATCGAAAATCCCCAATCCGCTGTGGTGGTGGTATCTTCAGACTTCCATCTTTACCGGGCTTTGGCCCTGGCCGGAAAAGCCGGTTATGAAAACGTCACGGGACTGGCAGCCAAAACCATGCCTGTCCTGGTTCCTTTATATTATTTGCGGGAATTCCTCGCTCTGATAAAGAGTTATCTCACCATATTGCGATGTTAATTTATTAATGATATGATAAAGTAGATTATTGTTTAACGGCTCTATCGCAAAGCGCCACGTCTGCGGTCCGGTTGCCAAAGACCGGCTTATCAAAAGAATTAGGAAAAGGTGTGAAGGATCATGCAGAATAATCAGACCAATATTTTATTAGAGACCGGTACCAACGAACTGGAAATCATGGAATTTACCATCGACGGCAAATTATTCGGCATCAATGTAGCCAAGGTAAAAGAAATCATGATGTCCAGCCCTGTGATTCCCATGCAAAAAGCCCATCCTGTTATCGAGGGCATCTTTAAACCCCGGGATCAAGTGATTACCGTTATCGATTTGGCCAAGTATCTGGATCTTGCACCTTCAGGTCATCCGGACAAAGATATTTTTATCATCACCAGCTTCAATCAGCAGGACTTCGCTTTTCACGTTCACACAGTCGTGGGCATCGACCGGATTTCCTGGGCGATGATGCAAAAGCCGGATCAGATCATCTACGGCGGCGAAGAAGGAGTAGCCACTGCTATCGCTCAGTATCAGGAGCGGCTGATTACTATCCTGGATTTTGAGAAAATTGTTACGGAGATCAGCCCCCAATCCGGCATCCAGTACAGCGATTTAAGCCGTCTGGGCAACCGGGAGCGCTTGGAGACGCCTATTTTAGTGGTAGAGGACTCCATGCTTTTGGCAAAGATGATCACCGAATCCCTGCATAGATCAGGTTACTCCAATATTACGAAATTAAACAACGGCAAAGAAGCCTGGAATTACCTGGCCGAGATCAAAAATTCCGGTGATTCCCTCAAATCCCATGTGGCTTGCGTGATCACGGATATTGAGATGCCCCAGATGGACGGTCATCGGCTGACGAAGCTGATCAAAGATGACCCGATGTTGAAGAAGCTGCCCGTAATCCTGTTTTCCTCGTTGATCGATGAAGAGATGCGCAAAAAAGGCGAGCAAGTAGGGGCTGACGAGCAGATTACCAAACCGGAGATTTTGGGTCTGGTCACCATCGTCGACCGGCTGACCAATCGGCCTGAGTCCGGCGCCGGCAGCCCAAAGGCTTCTGCTTCTGAGCCTATGGCGCTCTCCTCCTAAGCGGCAGGTTAGCGGCAATGAAGACTATCGGCTTACTGGGGGGCATGAGCTGGGAAAGCACCGTGACTTATTACCGGATCATCAACGAAAAGGTAAAAGCAGAGCTCGGCGGCCTCCATTCGGCAAAATGCCTTTTATATAGCGTAGATTTCCATGAGATCGAAGCTTGTCAGGCCCGGGGTGACTGGGCCCAAAGCGGCCGCCTTTTGGGTCAGGCCGCTGTTAGTCTGGAGAAAGCCGGCGCCGATTTTCTGGTTCTTTGCACCAATACCATGCACAAAGTGGCCGCCGACATCCAGGAGAGAGTGAATATCCCCCTGCTGCATATTGCGGAAGTTACTGCCGAAGCGCTTCTTGAGCAGCAGGTTCACGAAGTGGCTCTGTTAGGTACCAAATACACCATGGAGCAGGATTTTTACAAAGCCAAGCTGACGGAAAGAGCCATCCGGGTAATCATCCCCGATGAGGCGGAGCGCCGGCGGATTAATGAGATAATCTTTCAGGAGCTTTGCCTGGGCCAGATTCGGCGAGAATCAAAGGAATTCTTTCTGTCGGTAATCAGCCGCCTGGCCGGCCAGGGAGCTCAGGGCGTAATCCTGGGCTGCACAGAGATCGGCCTACTGATTAATCAGGAAGATACGGCTATGCCCTTATTCGACACCACTCTTATTCACACCGAGCAAGCGGTGGCCCTGGCATTAAGCTAGATAGCCGGCATACCGGTGAGCAGCAATATAGTGATAGTGATTAATATAATTTAGGCATTCATATAGCAAAAACGGCGAGACTTCCAAGAAGCTTCGCCGTTTTATATTGCCATTTTATATTGCCGTTGCCGTCTTGCTTTTGCGCTTGATTCCGCTATGCTTCGGTATTTTCTTGCCCCCAATAGCACAGCAGCTCATAAAACTGTGGGATGGCCTTCTTCATGGAAACTGGCCGGCCCTCACGATTCAAAAAACAATGCTGGCTCTCACCCTCAAACCGCAAAATGCCGCTGGCTTTATCCTCTATTCTGTAGGCCACCGTCATCCTGGTTCGGGAATATTGGCTGATGCTGCTGTAAATATTGACCACATCGTCATAGCGCACCATGGATTTGTAAGTACAGGAAAGGCCCAAAACCGGAAACGTGACCCCTTCTTCCTCAACCCGTTTATAGCTGAATCCCAGCTGGTCCAAAAGATGCACTCTGGCTTCTTCCATCCAACGAATATAATTAGAATGATGGATAATGGCCATTTGATCCGTTTCATAATAATGAGCTTTTCTCTCGTAAGGTGGCAATACCGGCCTGGTCTGATTCTGCAACATTCAACCCTTCATCCCTTTCACTCAAGCTTTCGATTCAAGTCTCAAATATCGGGAAAAATTCTGCACTCGAAATTTTTCCCAAAAAAATAACCAGTATAGCGATTTTTTTTTGGATGCGTTATAATCATAAAGCATCACCTCCTGCTTGTCTTCGCCGGAGGCACCGCGGCAAATACTTAAAAAGGCGGATGATATGTCGGATACCTTTGACGAAAAACCACAGCAAAACTGGAAAAAAACCGCAGGCATTTTTATTGCCAGCCAGGCTCTTTCCCTATTTGGCACCTCTTTAGTTCAGTATGCTATCAGCTGGCACATTGCCTTGGTCACCAAATCGGGCCTTGATATGACTTTGGCCATAATTTGCGGCTTTTTGCCAACCTTTTTCATGTCACCCTTTGGCGGCGTTTGGGCGGATCGTTATAATCGCAAGCTTTTGATTATGCTGGCCGACGGCGCCATCGCTTTCTTCACCTTGATCCTGGCCATCCTTTTCATAATGGGCCATAATCAAATCTGGCTGCTCTTTGTTGCCTTAGGCCTGCGGGCTATCGGCTCAGCCGTGCAAAACCCTTGCGTGGGCGCCATGCTGCCGGATATTGTGCCGACGGAGCATCTGACCAGGATCAACGGCATCAACAGCAGCGTCCAGTCCATGATTTTTCTGCTTTCACCGATGCTGAGCGCCGCTTTATTGAGCATTGCTCCCGTTCAAACCGTCTTTTTTGTGGATGTGGTTACGGCGGCGGCGGCTATTACGGTCATGCTCTTTTTGCAGCTGCCGGACCGCAGGAAGGCAGCAGCTGCAAAGGCAGCGCAGGCCGGGGCCGATTATTTTGGCGATCTCAAAAAAGGTTTTACCTACATCGCCAAACATCCCTATCTGCGGGCTTTCTTTATTCTGATGGCGATTTTTAATCTGATGGCAGCCCCTGCTGCTTTTCTTACGCCGCTGCAGGTAGCCCGCACCTTCGGCGATGACGTCTGGCGCCTCAGCGCCATCGAAATATCCTTCTCCATCGGCATGATGGCAGGAGGACTGGTTATTGCCTCCTGGGGCGGTTTGTCCAATAGAGTTCACACTATGTTTGCCGGCAGCTTCATCATGTCTTTTTGCACCATAGTTTTGGGCCTTCCGCCAAATTTCTGGATCTATTTGACCATGATGGCGCTGATCGGCTTGTCCATGCCCTTCTTTAATACACCGGCCACCGTGCTGCTGCAGGAGCAGGTGGAACCGGAATATATGGGCCGGATTTTTGGCGTACTCACCATGGTGAGCAGCGTGATGATGCCGGCGGGTATGCTGATTTTCGGCCCTTTGGCAGATATTGTACCTATTGAATGGCTCTTGATCCTGACAGGTTTGGGCATGCTGCTTCTGTCTTTTGCCTTATTAAAAAACAAGGATCTGGTCAGAGCCGGTGCAAAACAAAATCCGGCTTAAACGCCTTCCACTAAAACCCCTCTGCTGGTGACAGATTGCGTCCTCAAGTCTTTGATCTCTGCGTACTCTTTAGAATGGTACCAGATATCAAAGGCTTCTTTATTTTTAAAACGCAGCACCAATACTTTATCAGGATGCCAGCCGCCAAAGACCTCTTGCACTTGATTGGTGCGAACCAGATATTCTCCTCCGTATTGCTCCACAATGGGCTTTACCTTTTTCACATACTCCTGGTATATTTCCAGTTTGTCCGGCTGATCCATATCGATGGTAACAATAAAATAGCAACTCATTGGTTTCCCTCCTGTTTTCCTTATAGGATTATCTGCAATTAAAAACCCCATTTTTTAACTATACAGTACCAAGGCGGTATCATGCAAGACGAAAATTAGCCGGCGGGTTAAGAGCATGAGCAAATAATCTGTAGAAACGAGGCAGGGCTTTATTCATGCTCTTAACGTGCAGCCGGCAGCCTAATATCTGTGGGGTATCGCTTCTTAATGTATTTTCTGCACAGCCAGAAGGATCAGCAAGGCTCCCCCCAGCCAGGAAAGGTCCAGTTTCAGCTTTTCCGTAGCTTTTCTGCCAAAATAACATCCGCCCATAATGGCAATCAGGCCGACCAGAAAAGAAAGGATCAGGGTCATTAAAATATTCATATCCGCTAAGCCGGCGCCGAAGCCCACGGCAAATCCATCCAGGGAAAGAGCAATCGCCAGAGAAACAGCCTCTTTGATGGATAAGGTTTTGGAGGCATCAAGATCAGCGCTGGAGGGGTCAGCATAGACCTGGAGGATAAAGCGAAGATGGAAGGCAGAAAAACTTAAGCTGCGATTAATCCACTTATTATTGCGAATGACGGCTTTGATGGCGCTGTCGCCTAATTTTACCACGCCTAAAAGAACCAAAATAGCAAAGCAGATAGACTTCGCCATCCAGGGATCAATGTAATTTCGCACTATCGAGCCAATCAACAGAGAAAAGATCAGGACGCCGCTGCAAATCCCGTTGATTACCACGGCCGAGGTGAAGGGGATTTTTATTTTGTCGGCGCCATAGGCAAAGCTGGCTACAAAAGCATCGATAGATACCGCAGTAACCAGCAGTATGGCCGCGGCAAGCTTCATTCCTAGATTAATCAATGTATCACCGCCTTTGCTATTTTTGCATCACTCCCATCCTATTCCCTTACTTGCCGTTCTGTGCTTTTCCGCCGGAAAAGCGAACTGCCCGCAATTGGGCTGGCTTAACCGGGTTGGGTGCCCAAGTGTGCAAACAATCGAGGTTATGCTAGATGTTAGCAGCAGCTAATATCGATTCAACCGAAAAAATTCGCAAAACCAGGCTGAAAATAGGTATGCAACCGAAAAAATTTTGGTTATACAGTTTGGCGGTTGGTAAAATTCGTGCACAACCTCGTTTTTTGTACAGGCGGGTTGCACAACAGACAAAGGCTGCCGCAAATTGATGCGACAGCCTCCGATGGATGCAGTTATGATTCAGTTTACTTCTCAGCCGTTAGCTTAGCTGTGCCGGGCGTCCAGTTTGCGTTTATAATCCCAGAACTGATCCAGCAATATGGGCCGGGTCAGGAAATTGCCTTGAAGTACGTGGCAGCCTAATTCCGTCAACAACTGGAATTTTTCCCGGGAATCGATGCGATCAGCCTCCAGCCGGAAATTCATTTGATCACAAAGCCCTTTAAGAGCAAACAACAATTTTTTCTTTTTCTCGTTTTCCAAAGCGTCAGTGACCAGTCTCTCGGCCACGACAATGGCCTCCAGCTCCACTTCACTAAAGAGATCCAGCGGGTAATTGGCTTCGCCCACATCCTTCAACGCCACATGGAAACCGGCGGCGGCCAGGTCTTTAAGCGCCTGATAAACCTGCTGATCCTGGTCCGACCGCCAGCGATATACCAGGTCGAGACGGAAAATCTGCGGCGGAATATTGTAGCTCTTTATCGTATCGATGTACCAGCTGCTGAAATCAGGGCGAACCACACTCTCGGTAAAGATAGGGACCACGATTTCAAAAGCTTTGCCGGCCTCTACTCTTTCCTGGGGTTTGCAGAGGCAAAGGCTTTCAAATATATATCGATCCAGAATATGAAGTTTATCTTTTTGGGTCAGGGAAGCAACTAATTCTTCTGGGTATATCCTATCCCTGATGGGATGGCGGTAAGAAATTGATACTTCTGCGCCTACCACAATGTTTTGATTGAGCGCATAGCGGGGCTGCAAAGAAAGAGTAAGTCCGCTAAGATAGATTTCGCTTCTGATTTGCTCATCGCTATATCCCTGGTTTTCGCCGGCGCCGGCTGGGTCTTTGCCGGTATCGGCTAAATCGTCAATCCAGCTCATCAATGGCGCTCCGCTCCCAGCCTTAGTCTGGCTCTCAGACTGAGAACGGTTTTTTGCGTCGGTCTCGTTCAATTTTGCCGCTTCCTCTTCCTCAGCCTGTAAACGGGCTAATTCTATCGCCGCTGCCGCTTCTTCGGCTTGCCGGCGGGCTGCCTCTTCCGCTACCGCCGCTGCTTCTTCGGCTTGCCGGCGGGCTGCCTCTTCTGCCGCTGCCGCTTCTTCGGCCTGCTGGCGGGCTGCCTCTTCTGCCGCCGCTGCTTCTTCGGCTTGCCGGCGGGCTGCCTCTTCTGCCGCCGCTGCTTCTTCGGCTTGTCGGCGGGCTGCCTCTTCCGCCGCTGCCGCCGCTTCTTCGGCTTGTCGGCGGGCTGCCTCTTCCGCTACCGCCGCTGCTTCTTCGGCTTGCCGGCGGGCTGCCTCTTCTGCCGCTGCCGCTTCTTCAGCTTGCCGGCGTGCTGCTTCTTCCGCCGCCGCCGCTTCTTCGGCTTGCCGACGGGCTGCCGCCGCCTTTGCCTCTTTTTTATTCTTTTCTTTTATTTCTTCTCGTGTTTGAGGTTTTTTCTTCTTAGCGGCCTGCATAATGAAGCCACCGACGACCAGAGCCGACAGCAAGACCACCGCTACCGTCAAGCCGGTTTGCCCTTTCTTGTCACCGCCGCCTTGACTTTGGCCGCCTGTGGCCGCCTGCCCCGCCTTATCCTTGGCCTCCTGCTCCGCCTTGATTCGAGCCTCTTCTTCAGCTTTTAGCTTATCTTCGCCAGCTGCTGCTTCCGCTTCCAGGGCCGCTTTTTCTTGCGCCTCAGTCATTGCCTGCACAGCTTTGGGAGCTTCCCCAAGGTATTTAGCATAGAGGTCATCAACAAAGTCGGGGTTCTCTGCATAAGCCTTATCCAGCACCCGGTTAATATGATCAATGAACGTTTTTCCCCACTCATTGACAGCAATATGTAGGGGAACTTCCGCATAGCGGGCAATGATCTTTAAACCGGCCTGCTCAACAGCGCTACCGTAGATTAAAGCGTCGATCTCACCGCGAGCCAGGGCCGACTTCATTTCATTCAGAGTATTGTAAACTACATATTCTATAGTAAAACTGTGCTCTTGCTGATATTCGTCGAATAAATCATTCTGCATATCATCGGCGATGGTGCCTACTCGCATACCATCGAAAGCAGCAAAATCTTCATAATAGATTGGCTTATCCACACCCGTATAGAAAATACCGTACTCGATACCTACGGGCTTTTCCGAATAAGTGAAAAAGCGGGCCCGATATTTGCTGTGGTAAGGGCTTTGAACCGAAATAATAGCAAAACCTTTGCGCATATTGTCAAGAAAAGTGCCCCGGGTAAATTTAACGGGTACAAAATTCCAATGGGGATTGCCTACCGTCAACATATCCAGAATTTCGCCGGTATATCCCGTAATACGATCGTCTTCATCGATAGTAATATAATCGTCGTAATCAAAGTAGCCGATTTTAATATCCAGAGCCGCCTCTGCCGGCGCCCCCCAAAGACTAAGCAGCAATAGAGCTACCAATACTGCAGAAGAAAATCTCCACAGTTTTTTTATCATCATGCCAACCCCCATTAAACGAAAGGATTTGTGTAATATTATAGTGGATTTAATCGCAAAAAGCTATACCGTCATTCTAATTGTCTATTTTTCCGGCCTTGGAGAAATTTGAGAAATTAGTGCCAATAACACCGGCCAGGATCATGGCTGTTCCTAAAAAATGATACCAGCCCACAGGCTCATGAAGCACGGCTATTCCGGCAGCCAAAGCCACCACGGTGGCTAAGCTGCTAAATACGCTGACGCGGGCAGCCTCCAGACGAGCCAAAGCATACGCCATTAAATACGAGCTGCCCAGAGAAGAAAGGCCGCCCAGATAAAGCACCGCCAAAATAAAGACAGGATTTTGCAAGGGCGCAAAAAACGAGGACAGCGTTTCGGCCAGCATATGTTTGATGAGAGCCAAACCCAGGTAAAGGAGAAAGCCGGGAAAGGTGATCAGGCAAGAGAGAGTAAAAGGGGAATAGCGGCCGGTCAGCTGTCTGGTCAATACATTATAACCGGCCAGGGATAGGGTGGATAGCAACAGGAAAGCCACCCCGAGAAAGCTGTAATTCTCCACAGCCGTCCCTTTCATCAGGGAGATAAAAACCATGCCGGCCACAGACAAAAGGATGAAGAGTTTTTGCAGCCCCGGTGTCTTTTCCTGTAAAAAAAGAGAAGCCAGAATCAGGGTGAAAATCGGCGCTGCTGCTTGGATAATCCCGGCCTCCGCCGAAGTCATCCTGGCCAGGCCCAAGGTTTGCAACAGGAAAAAGAGACAAGGATAAAGCAAGGACAGCAACAAAATCCACTGCCGGTCAGCGGCGGCAATCTCCACCTTTACCTTGCCATTAAAAATAGGAATCAAAGCCAGCAGAGCGGCAACGGCAAAACGATAGGCCAGCAGATCAAAAATTCCTGTTTCAGTCAAAGCTACCTTTACAAGAAGAAAAGAAAAGCCGGTGATCAGCGCCTGCAAGATAGCGGCGACATATCCTTTATGTACGGGAGACATAAGCTTTGATTCTCCGATCTGAAACTCAACCTGGATAACAGTATCATTTTACCTTTCCTTGACCCTTCTGTCTACCTGTTAAGGACATATTGGCAGCTCGGGTTTGCTCCGGACCACCTTTTTGTAGTATAATGCAGAAAAATCAGGAAGTACGGAAGTACACCACATTGGAGCTTGAGGGGGGAGCATATGAAAAACCCGACAGGCAGTCTCTTATTTTTTCTTACGCTGATGATCAGTGCTATGGCTTTTTACTTAAACTTAGGTAATATGCTTTACGAAATTCCGCTGACTTTGATGAATTCTATTGCTTCAGCCCTCTTTTTGCTTGTCTGGGCCGCTTTGGCAGCCTATTCCATCTTTCATCAGGGCAAATATAGCGCCTTTTTTACCGGCTACTGGTTTCTGGCCCTGATAGCCGCCGCTCTTTGCGTAATTACCATCTCCGGCATCACCAAAGTCCTGGAATATTTAGCTTATTTGATGCTTTTTCTGCTGACGCCTCTGTTTGGTTTACGCTTTTTCCCCGCCGGCTATTTGCTTTGGGCTACCATTATGGCTGTTATATCTCTGGCTTATGTAGCTGCCGGCTTTGCCGCTTTGGACCGGCGCGGCTCCCATAGCAGAAGAGGCTCTCCGCCAACGGAGCCGCCTGCGTTGCCACCGCAAACAATTTTGCCAACGGAGCCGGCCTCACCCTCATCCCCGGAGCCAGCCGCGGCGCCGTCCTCGGAAATAGCCGCCGCCGCATCGCCAGACAAGGAATTGCCCAGGCACTAAAATTGGGTCCGCACCCCTCGCCTGTACAATCTGGCACAACCTCAATTTTTGAACACTCTGCCGCCGATATCGGCAGCTTTCCAAGATCGGCCTGCTCAAATTTGCGAGTTGTGTGATGTTTGATTCGGCTGCAGGCCCGTTTTGGGAGCCAGCTGCTGCACACAACTCGGTTTTTTGAGCATCCGGCCGCCTATGTTGAGCATGCGCTACCGGCCCTGCCGGTCACTGCCCCCCCTTTCCAGGCGGCCAAAAAAACCTTGCGTCAGGGCTAATCCCCTTACGCAAGGTTTTCATCATTTCCATACAGCTTCAGTGCCACAGCTTCAATACCTTAGCTGCCCAATCACACAAACATGTTGAGGAAAAGGCCGGTGTTGTAAGCCTGGCTATAGCGGGAGGACTGGAAGCCGGAATAAAGACCGTTGTTAAAATCACTCAGACCCAGGGAGGAAATATCGGTATACTTCATGGGATTGGATTGGATCTCTCCCGACAGCTTGGCCAGGCGGTTGGCAAAGCCATAAGAAGCCCCCCTATCCTGGGTAAAGAACCGCTCCAGCTCGCCGCTCTCGGCGGCCGAATTCAACTTATCCTTATTGACCTCCAGCCTGCCGTTGGTACCCATGGATACGCCAATGCGGCTAAGAGAAGCAGAATACGTCTTACTCAGCAAAGACAGCTGATAGTTTAGCTGCAGGGACTTTTCCGTGTCGTTGCTCTTCACTGCGGCAATAATATCGTTGTAACCCTTGACTAAATCGTCGACGAGTCCCGCAGCTTTTGAGCCGTCGGCTTTCATCGATACATTGACGGTATCGCCGGAGGCTTCCAGCAAAGTGGCCTTAATGCCGTTGCCTAAATCAATAGTATTAGACTTGGAGGTCTTCTGCTCGCCATTATCTATGCGGTAAAGGGCATCCTGAGCCTGCCGGCTGGCAGTGCCGGTGCCGGTGAGGGCAATGGCGTCGCCATAAGTATCCTGAATAGAAAATGTATTCTTTTCATCGGCGCCGGTTTCTTTAGACTGGATGGTCAAAACACTGGTGCTATTCTTGGTATCCTCAGCCACCGAGGCGGTGACGCCGATATTCTTTTTATTAATAGCATCGGCAATTTTCTGCTGCAGGTTTTTGTTGGTGTCGCCGGCGGAAGTGCTAATTGAGAATTGATGAGATTTGCCGCCGCTCTCTATGGAAAACTCATACAGGGCAGGACCGGCCGCGTTTTTATTGGCGGTCAGGGCTGTGCCCTCATTAACCTGGCCGGAAGCCAGCTGGTCAATATTAACATTGGCATTGACCGCGGTGCCGGCCTTCGCTCCGGAGGCATCCACCTTTAATTTTTGCGTGTCGGAAGAGACAGCCGTAAGTTGGCTGAAAGCCGAGGATTTGGCAGTACTCATAAGGCCGCTCAGGGAATTCTTCATGGCCAGGGAGCCCGATTTAATCGTCAACAAGTAATTTTTGGTGCCTTCTGTAGCGCTGGTCTGGTTAACCTTGTAGCCATTATTCGACAAAAGACTATTTAAAGCGCTGAGGTTTTTAGTGGAACTGGTGTTCGTGTTGAGGCTGTTTAATAAGCTAAGGGCGGAGTTGGACAGGCTATTATTGCGGTAGGGGGAATTCACACCGCTGTAAAGAAACTGGTAATAGCTGTTGGAGTATGCATTGATTGCCATAATTTCTCCCCCTTTTTCTCTGCCAAATATTGCATATCATTCTTAATTGCATTATATGTCTTTGCTGGCATAGAGTCAAGAGTATAGGGTTAAGCTCCGCAAGCCTGACAGCTGCTTTTAAGTATATTCAGGGATCGAATCGCATCCGCTGCGAAATTAGTGGTGCTCGCTTCTACGCTGATGGTTCCATCATAACCGCATCTTTTCGCAGATTGTGGTGATATCATTTCCCCCTAAAGGCAGGCTTTCTTTTTTCAAGAAAGGCCTTCATGCCTTCCTTCTGGTCGCCGGTAGCAAAGCACAGGCCGAAAGCCTCGGCTTCAAATTTATAGCTTTTCTCGGCTTCCATGTCGGCCCCATTGTCGATGGCCGATTTGGCCTGAGCAAGAGCCAGAGGGGCCTTCTCCGCATACTTTTTGGCTAGGGCATAAGCTGAATCCAGCAGTGATTCTGCCGCAACGACCACATCAACCAAACCGATAGCCATCGCCTCGTCGGCATTGATCATATCACCGCCATAAATGAGCATTTTAGCCCGGCCCTTGCCCACCAGGCGGGTAAGGCGCTGGGTGCCGGCAAAACCGGGGATGATTCCCAAATTGATTTCCGGTTGGCCAAACCTGGCCTGACTTGAGGCTATTCTGATATCACAAGACAAAGCCAGCTCACAGCCGCCTCCAAGGGCAAAGCCGTTGATTGCCGCAATGACCGGGTAAGGCAGCCCCTCGATCCGGGAAAAAACCTGCTGGCCAAACCGCGACCAACGCCTGGCCTCCAGCGCATCCATGTCAGCCATTTCTCTGATATCCGCACCGGCCACAAAGGCCTTTTCGCCGCCGCCGGTTATGATCAGCGCCCTGACCTTTTGATCTTCCGCCAGCAGCGAAATCGCATCCGCCAGCTCCTGCATGGTTGCCTGATTCAGGGCGTTAAGCTCTTTAGGCCTGTTTATGGTCAGAATAACGATTTCATCACGATGGTCCATTAAAATATTTTTATCCATTGATAATTCCTCCCTCTGATCAACGGTGTGGCTGGTCACATCAATTATCAGCCCCCAAAAGGGGAGCGCTGCATAATTCCGCGGCCAGACTTCAATACCAATAATATATCATGTTTTACGTTGCTTCCTCCAATATGAATTTGTTATACTAATGGAAAACTATACAAATCATACGAGGATGGCGCCATATTCAAATGAAAGATACTGTAAATATTGTTTCCGTCACCAACGCCGGCGTTGTTATTACCAACGGCGATGTGGGGCTGATGGTGGACGGGCTCTACGATGAGACGCCGCCCTTTCCCCCCATGCCTTCTCATTTGGCGGAGGATTTATTGCAAGGGCGGCAGCCGGGTGGGAAGGTGGATTTTCTGCTGTTTACCCACCTGCATGGAGATCATTTCAGCATTGAAAAAGTTTTAGCCTATCTTGATCACAATAAGCCGGCAGGACTGGTTTTTCCCTGGGAATACACTACATTTGATAACCTGAAGGAACCCTTGGCCAGGCACAAGGTTGCTTCTTATCCCCTGATGCTGGCCCGCGGCGGCGGCCGGCAGATTTCTTTATACGATGGCTTGACGATAACGGCTTGGAATACCGGTCACATGGGTTCCCAATTTACCGCAGTCGATCACTACAGTTTTTTCATCAATTTGGGCCGGCATAATATTCTTGTCACCGGCGATGCCGCTTTTGACGAAGAGGGGTTCCGGCAAATGATTGGCGGCCAGCCGGTGGATATCGTGCTGGTCAATCCGCTGTTTTTGCATAATCCCAAAGGGGTCAGTCTGCTGAAGACAATTATCCGGCCCCGTGCCGTGCTTATTTACCATATTCCTTATTGCGGGGACGACGTCATGGTTCTGCGCTCCTTGACAAGGCGGTTATTGAATAAGCATGCGGCAGCCCCCTATGCCCTATTTGCCTTGGAGCAGCCTCTGCAGGCGTTCTCGTTTCAGTAAGCTATTGCACCAAGGTGACCGGCCATGCATTACGGCTTTGCATCTTACTGCTTGCTCGAGCAGCAAAAAGTCGGCTGGAACTTGCTTTTTTAAATTTGAAGGGAAAAGGGAACAAAAAAGAGATAAAAAAGAATATAAAAATTAATTTTACCCCTTTTCATTCCTGTGGTTTCGAGTTATAATATCACTTGTCCTTGTCATTGAGGAATGGGCCTTTAGCTCAGTTGGTAGAGCACCTGACTCTTAATCAGGGTGTCCAGGGTTCGAGCCCCTGAAGGCCCACTAAAAAAGATAATCGCCTTTTCCTGTTGGAGAGGGCGATTTTTCTTTATGCCAGCGTTATTTTAAGGGCACGAACAGGCGGGTGAAGAAGCAGCAACCTAATTTACCGCAAAATTAAACCATACAGTTGATAAATAACCTGACTTCCTACGAAATTGGGTCATTTTTTAAGCAAAATTGCAAGTTTAAAGTGCCCACAACATCACTTATAGGCTGCACCCGGCTGTATTTCACTATATTTAGTGTTGCGATCAGGTAAAGACCGCTATTTTGGAGAGGTAGCGCACTTTAAACTTGCAATTTTGCTCATTTGGGGGTGCGAGATATTAACCGGCTTCTTCATCACATTGTCAAAAGTGGGCGTGGGAAGAAATCAGCCACCAAAGCTTCCTTCCTATATTCTTCTACCGGCCAAAAACACCGACTGCCCGTTTCATATTCTCCATAATCGGCACACCAAATGGGCAGCGGGTTTCACATGCGCCACATTGGATGCATTCGCCGGCAGAATGGGACAATGCCCCATAGTGTTCCCGGACTGTTTCCGGCACTTCACCCTGCGCAATGGTCAGGTTCAAGAACTTGGTGACGTTGGCGATATCAATGCCGCTGGGGCATGGCGCACAATGGCCGCAATACATACAATGTCCCTGCCAGCTTATTTTAGGAAGCGCTGCAAAAACTTCCGCATAGTCTTTCTCGCTGTCGGGTGCATCCTCATAAGCGATGCTGGTCATCAGGTCTTCTATTGACCGTGCGCCGACTAAAACCGAAGCCACGCCCGGCCGGGTCAATGCATAATGAATGCACTGGTTGGCTGTAAGGGCTTTTCCTGCGGGGGATAATTCGGCGCTGAGTAAATCTCCGCCGCCAAACGCCTTCATTACCGTGATTCCCACACCCAGCCGCTGGCAGGTTTCATATAGCTCCTGCCGCTCCGCATCCATATTGACAAGGGGCTTTTCGTAGTTTTTAGCATCGAATAAAGATTCCACATCTTCATCAGCGGGTAAAAGATCATAACAGGGGTTGATGCTGAACATCAGTACGTCGATGAGGCCGCTGTTTACTGCCGCCAAGGCCGCCTGAGGATTGTGGCTTGACAGGCCAATTGATTTTATAGCTCCTGTCTTCTTAAGCTCCAGCGCATATTCCATAACCGGCCCGGTTTTGCAGCCTTCCCAGTCGGCAAGGGAATCCACATAGTGAATCATACCGATCTCTACATAGTCCGTTTCCAAGCGCCGCAGCTGGTCCGCAAATCCTGCCTTTACCTCCGCTATATCGCGGGTGCGCTTATATTGTCCATCCTTCCAGATGGTACAAAGATGGGCTTGCAGCACAAAGCTATCCCGGCGGCCCCTCATGGCCCTTCCCAAGTTGGAACGCAAATCGGGGTTTGGGGTATACAGATCAATACAGTTGACGCCTTTTGCTTCCATCAAATCGATAAACGCATTCACCTGCTCAAAAGATTTGTCCACAAACCCTTCGCAGCCCATGCCGATTTCACTGACATTAATTCCGATCCTACCCAGTTCACGATAAATCATCATATCCCTCTATTCTATAATTCATGACGAAGGGGCTTCCCTAACCTATACACTATAATACAGTATAGAACCTAAAGTAAGGTTTAGATCAATAGGTTTTTGAAAAACTCCTTTAAACCCGAGCTATAGAATAGCCTCAGAAATCATTGACTTTTCGGTAGAACTTTGGCTCCGGCAGCCGCCGGACTTGCCAAGTCTCTTACATCTTGCCAGTCTTGATATCCGCAATAATATCCTTCATCTCATAAAAACCGGCAGGCTTGCCCGCCATCCAGGCAGCAACCTTGGCAGCGCCGTTGCTTAAAGCTTTCCTGTCCACCACCGTATGCTTCAGTTCAAAATATTCGTTTTCCCCGCCATACACCAAATGATGGATGCCCACAATGTCACCGGAGCGAATACAGGATACTCCCACCTCATGTTTTTGCCTGGCCTGCTCTCTGGTTGTGCGGTCAAAAACAAAGGTGGTCTCCGGCTTGGCCTCTTTGATCATGGCCATGATGATCTCCGCCGTGCCGCTGGGGGCGTCCATTTTTTTATTATGGTGCTGCTCAATCAGCTCAATATCCCATTCTTTGAAATATTTCAGGCTTTCCCGGATTACCTCCTGCAAATAATAGAGGCCCAAATGCATGTTGTAGCTGGCAAACACCGGAATCTGCCTTGCCGCCTCCCGCAGCATTTCGTTATGCTCCTGCTGCAGGCCCGTAGTCCCGATGACCAGGGTTTTTTGGCGCTTCACTGCATACTCGCACAAAGACTTAACCGATTGAGGCAAAGAGAAGTCCACGATCATATCGAAATCCTCTTTGACCTCTTCCAAGCTTTGATAAACGGGGTAATCTTTGCTGCCGGGATAAAGATCCACACCGGCAACGACTTGCAGGCCCGGCGTGTTGTTGATTGCCTGGGCGGTAGCCGAACTCATTTTCCCCATACAGCCATGAGATAAGATATTCATCATCATTTCCCCCTCGATTTTTATTGACGGACTTTACTGGACTAATTTTTATTGGCGGATTTTGCTGTGCCGATTTCTCTAGGCAATGGCATATTTGTGATAAAAGCGGTCGATATCTTCCCGGCTAAACCGGGCAAGGGACAGCTGCGACAGGTCGATGCCGCTGGATAAGGGCTTGCCGGCAATCATTTCGCTGACTATCTCGCCTGTAACGGCGGATAAAGCCAGTCCGTCCCCCTCGTGGCCGGCTGCAATCACCAGGCCTTTAAGCTCCGGCACGGTGCTGATGATCGGCAGGCTGTCCGGCGTATAGGGACGCAAACCGGCGAAGCTGCGGATAATATTGATTTGTTTTAAGGCCGGAATAATTGCCGTCCCGTGCTTGGCAATCAAAACCATGGCCTGCCTGGTGGTTCTGGTGTTGTAGCCCACAAACTCCCGGGTCCCCCCCAAGAGCAGATTGCCCCTTTCCGTTTGGGTCAAAGAAAGGCCGATGCCTAATCGGTCTTCCACGCTGTTGCCCAATAAGTCCGGACGGAATTTGGCCGCAATATATTTGGCGCAATTGACAATGGTGTTGGTCAGCTTCGGTACCGGCTCCGTCACTAAGATCTGCCCCCGGCGAGGCACAATGGGAATATCCAAGCCCATCATTTTGCCGATGAAGGGGGCGAACACACCGCCGGCATTAACCACCCAGCGGCAGCTGATCATACCCTGGTCGGTATCGACGCCGGTAATACAGTTGTCTTCGATCCGGAAGCTGCGGATTTTAGTATACAAAAGATATTTAGCGCCGTGCTTCATTGCCCCAAAGCAATATGCCTTCGTCAAATTCTGCGGGTGAATCGTGGCATCCTGATCACAATAAGTTGATCCCACCAGCTCAGCGCCTTTCATAGCCGGCTGTTTGGCCAGGGTCTGAGCCGGGTCTAAAAGGGAAACATTCAATCCGGCCGCCTTTTGCCGGTCAGCGAAGCTTTTCATTACCTCCCATTGCTCTTCCCGCTGAATAGCCAGCATGGTTCCGGTAATGGTGAAGTGGATATCAACGTCGAATTCCTTTTGCAGTGCAGGATATTTTTTGATGCTGTTCAAGGCCATGGCCAGATGAATGCCGGGATTTTTCGACTGCAAATGAATAGCCGTATCGCAGGCGGAAGACGTGCCGTTTAAAATGTCCTGCTGTTCGATCAAAATAACGGACATGCCGGCCCGGGCGCAGTAAAAAGCAACGGCATTGCCGATTACACCGCCGCCGACAATCACAACATCAGCATGCATTTTCTCCACCCTCCTCTGCTTCGGCCAAAGTATTCAGAGTCAACGTGCGCACCGGCGGCCTGTAGCTCTGGGTCACAGGCATTTGCTGCGGGGATTCGGAGAGCATTCGTTCAATCAACCGCCGGCAGGTCCTGCCCTGGCACAAGCCCATCATGGCTTCTGTACGGTTTTTTATCCCTTTCAGACTGCGGCAGCCCTGATCGATTGCCTGCCGTACTTCTGCCTCCGTCACTTCCTGGCACCGGCAAATAATCATTTCCTCCTGTAAATGGTCTTCTTTCATTTTAACGCCTCCTGATTTACCATCGGATCAACAGCGGCAGCTAATCAAATGATGATCAGCTATGAATATAATATTACTCCTAATTCAGAATATGTCAATATTACCTGATATAATGGTCATAGTAAGTTTGTATGTCGCCGACTAAGGAATCGATATGATCCAGCATGGCTCTTTCGGCGCCGGACCCATCCTTGGCTTTGATGGCTCCCAGGATTTCCTTATGCTTGGAGACGAAGCCGGCATTGATTTTTTTGCGCAGATACTCAAAGGCTGCCGTTTGCTGCCCCATGCCGATGATCTGCATATAAATATGCTCCAGAACTTGATTTTTGGCGGCTTTGGCAATGGCTTTATGAAATTCCACATCCAATTGATTGATCCAGGAGGTGCGGTAATTTTTTTCTTCCTGTTCTAAAAGCGCTTCCATTTTGAGAATTTCTTCCTCTGTGGCACGAAGAGCAGCCAGGCGGGCCGTGCCTCCTTCAATGATGCGCCGCACTTCCAAAACCGTTAAAAAATCATCCAGCATTGCCGGAGCAATATATTTCTCCAGATCGATGGTTTGGGCCGTTATTTCCCGCAAATGCTGATCCATAGCTAAGGCTTTTATGCCTTCTGCCGTGATCAGCCGGCCTCTGTAAGTGCCGTCCTGCTGCAGATAACCGGCGTTTTCCAGTTTATTTAATATCCGGCCAACGGTGGCAGTGCTGGACTGGAAGCCTTGCTCTGCCAGGATATTGGCAATTTGCCAGGAGCCTAGAGGCACAGCGCTGTTTTTGAACAGTTTTAATACCTGCATTTCTTTTTGTTCAAAGGTTCTTTTCGCAGCCATGGCGCACTTCCCCATCCCGTTTTTTTGTAGTATATTTGTTAAGTATACCATGTATCTGCGGTGAATATAGAGCGATCTGCGTAAAAATATAAAAAGATACGGAGGCAAAATCAATGGCCGAAAAGAAAAGAAAAGCCAGCTGGGAAGGAAAGGAGTATTCCTTTTTCCGCCACGAAAAGTGCGAGAGCTTCCCCTGCCATGCCACTACAGACCCGGAGAATTTCAATTGCCTTTTTTGCTATTGCCCACTGTATGCCTTAAAGGATAAATGCGGCGGTAATTTTGTCTATAATGCTGAGGGCATAAAGGATTGCAGCAATTGCATGGTTCCCCATAAGCGGGAGAATTACGGCTATATTATCGGCAAATTTGAGGACATTCTGGAGATTACCAAAATGCCGCCGAGTGATAAACCCGAGGCAAAATAGGCTAAGCCGGATTATCTGTTTCTGTCCGCAAATTTCCATACCATTATAAAGGGGATGAAAAGAATGAGAAAATGCCGAATCGAAGTTATCAAGACTCATTTCGATGAGGAGCTAGCCGCCCGTTTTGGCTGCCCAAATTTAGGCCATTGTTTTAAGCATAAAGTTGGCGACGTATTCTATACCGACTACAAAAAACCCGATGGCTTTTGTGATGAGGCCTGGAAAGCCATCTATCAGTACGTCTTTGCTATCTTTCACAACAGCGATGCTTTTTATGAAGACAGATGGCTGCAGCAGAAGGATTTAGCTATTTGCAGCTGTAATGACGGCCTGCGTCCGGTCATTTTCAAGATTGATGCCGTAGAGCAGGAATAAAGATAATCCGCGTTCCTGGCCTTATCGGCAAACTTAATCTTCCGTCCCCGTTTTCTTCAAGGCTTTGATGAAAGCGGCCACAGCTTGCAACTCGTTGACATTCATCCGTTTGACCTTCCGAATGGTTTCGCTCTGCAAATCCCGCAAGGCTACTTGGCCTTTACCGGGGCTTTGGCCCGTCAAAACCCATTGGGCCGAATAGCCGTAAGTGTTCTCAATCAGCCTGGCCAAAGGCTCGGAAATAGCTTTTTTTCTGCCGCTGGTCAGAAGATAGACATAATTGGCGCTGATGCCAAGAGTTTTGGCAAACTCCACTTGTTTTATCTGTTGCTCTCGGATAATCCAGCGCATTCTCAATGCCATGGCGGCCAGGTTGGCCGGTTCGCTAATTTCCCGCATAAGTGCATTTCCCCTCCCCCATCATCTGAATGTACACCATCAGCTCTTTGCGGGAGGTAACATTCAGCTTCATATAAATACGCCGGTTGTGAGTTTTAATGGTATTAATGGAAAGGCAGAGTATGCCCGCAATTTCCTGGGCCGTATAGCCTTGCACATACAGGTCAAAAACTGCTTTTTCCGCAGCTGAAAGCGTCTTGATATTTTTCTCAAACTCCAGGTATAGGGCCGAAGGGACCGATGCCTGGAGTTCTTTTTTTTCGGCCCCGGCAAGCAGTTCATCCTGAGCCGCTAAAAACTCGATTAGATCATCAATTTCAGGAATCTTCGTTTTGACGGCAGGGCCGGGGTTTTTAAGCTTTTCTAAAGCTTCCGTCACCGGACGAATATATTTGCGGCTGATCAAAGCCGCCATGCCGATATTAACCAGCATCAAAGCCAAAAGCCCTAAAATCAAATTGTGGTTTTTAAGGGAGATCAAGTCATTAAGGCCTTTTTCCGGCATCAGAAGCACTGCCAGCCATCGTTCTTGCCCATAGGCGGAGTTTGAGGGGTAAAGGGATACCTCCCGATGCAGGCCGGCATAGCTTTCCTTCTCTGTTTGGCGATAGACGTGAAAGCCGCCCTCATGAGGCAATATCTTTATCTCGGTATGCCGGGGCGCCGCCGGCCCCGCCGCAAAGCCTCCCGCAAACAGACCCCTGGAAAGCAGTAGCCTGTCATTTTCAAGAGGCGCAAACAGACAAAGCAGATGATCGTATCCCTCGCCTTGGGGCGTATAAGAGAGCTTAAACAGCATTTCGCTGATCTCAAAACCGCAGAGGCCGAAAACGGTACCGTCTGAGGCAATGAGTGGAGCCATACAAAGCATTACCCGCTCGCTGCTGCCCGGCAGGGCTTTGGCGTCGCTCCAGCGATAAAGCCGGGAAACCGGCAGGCTGCGTTCTTCGGCCATTGCCATGACATCGGTAAAACAAGTCATCGCACCGATATCCATCTCCATTTGCCATTGAGGCAGCAAAGTGATTTTGTTGTTGCGGGCAATGGCCATGGGACCAAACAGGTAGCGCAGGTTGGCCGCCATGCCGTTGACTATATTAGGCTCCATATTTTTAAGATACAGGCAGGAACGAGAATTGGCAGCCTCAGGCAGCGCAGGATTTACCGTTGCATCCAGCAGCAGAAATACGCCGCTGCCTGCCGATCTCTCCAAAGCGCCGGTAAGCCGGCCCATTTCTTCAGCCAAAAGATGCTCCAGCAAGGCGGGGTTTTCTTGCAGCTGCCGGGCGGAAAAGCCCTGTTCCTGAAGGTTCCGCTCAATATTGGCTGTCAGGGCTTTGGCCAAATCCACCGTCTGTATGGAAATAGCCCCGAAAGCTTTATAAATATTTTGGGCAATATGATCAAGCTCCCGGTCTAAAACCGCCCTATGCTCTGTCCGGCCGGCCTGAAAAACGCCGGTGGAAAAGAGGATCAGCAAAACGCCCAGCATAATGGTATTAAGAAAAAGCAGCAGAAAGACAAACAGCCTAAGCCGCAGGGGCAGACCGTCCCGCCCGCAGCGCCTCAAGGCCTCCCGGTAAAGGCTGAAGGTTGCCGCCAACCCTCCCTTTGGCATTAAGTCCCTCCCCTTTCTATGACTGCCCCGCGATAAATTCAGCAAAGGCGCCCTTTACCGCTTCCTGATAAGCAGCCTCCGGCTCCATGGTCTTTAGGTTTTCCAGATATACTTGTCGTTTTGCCGCCGCCATATTGAGAAAGGTTTTCTCCCATTTGCCGCTGATCGCATTGAAGCCGTCGAATACCGGCGGGACATAAAAGCTGTACCCCTGATGGAGGGCCATCGCCGTACGCAGCAAGCTGCGGATATTGGGATTGCTGTTTTCGGCAATCTCCCGCTCCATATGATTGACAAAGGCCTGACCGGTAACGGGCAGATAGCCGGTGGAGGCTACAAAGTTCATGTTTTTCTCAGGAGCGGTAAACCATTTTAGGAATATAGCGGCGGCCTGCTCTTTTTCGGCGGTGGATTTAGCCACGGCAAACCCGCCGCCCCGCTGAATGGCAACTTTATTGCCGCCCTCAAAAACAGGGTAAGGCAGGATGGAATAGTCCACCTGTTCCTTGGTATTGTCGGGATAGGTGATGGTCTCCCCATAAAAAAGTATGCCTGCCGTGGAGCCGGTAGAGCAGAGAATATCCCCGGTTTTGGAAAGATCAGAGGAATAGCCGTCGTAAACGGCATACCCCCCCTGCACTGCCGGCGCAAAAATCACCTGCCAAACCCGCTCCAGCTCCGGCCTCTGAAGCTGGAGAGCTTCCCCTTCAAACAAGGGAGCTCCCAACTGCTCCATACCGACCTGAAACAGATTGAAAATCGAGTCCGCCTTATAAAAGGCTTTGCCGTCATTAGGCGTCTCCGGCGTCTGTTCGTCTGTCCAGCGGTAATACTCCCGGGCCGCCCGGGCAACGCCCTCAAAGGTGGCCAGGCTGTCTGCCGTAACGCCGGTAGCTGCCGAAAAGCGATCAAACAAGGTCTGATTAAGGAAAAGTACTTCCGTGGATTTGGCAAAAGGGAATACATAAAGCTGTCCATCGTTCAACCGGCCTTCCGATACAAAGGCGGGCAGATACTCTTTGAGCTCTTCCTCAGTGAAATATCCGTCCAGTGGGGCCAAAAGACCTTTATCAGCAAGGGGAGCGGCAGTGGCCGGATAACAGGTGGTAATATCGGGCATGGCCGGCGCGCCGGGATCCCCGGCAGCAATCATCGCCAGCTTTTCCTGCAGGGAAGCGGAGCCGGAAATTGAAGTGACGCTGATCATGACGCCCTTCTCTTTGCCTACCGTGGCATTAAACTCTTCGATCAGGCCATCCATGGTGGCTTGCATCTGACCGCCAAAATTATGCCAGAGATTAAGGGTAACAGGGTTTTGGGGATTGAGCCCGCTTTTTTGGCCGCAAGCGGATAGAAAAACCATTAATAGCAGCAATACCACCCAGACTATAGGATTCTTTTTCATCAGAACGCCTCCCTGTCTTCTGCCCACGGATCTACTAATAAAATAAAAAAATCACCCCAAAATCACCCCTGTTTTCCCTGAGGAATCACACCGGGGATGATTACAGCCAAAGGAAAGCCCCCTATAATGAAAACCAAAACTATCCGAATCATTTTGCCAATATACTACCAATATACTATCATTCTACTCTAACTAAGTCAATTATACGCCTGGTTATTTCCTTATGGATCTGGTGCATTTAATGGTATGCCGGAAGGAGCAGCAAGATGAAAAAAGAGCAGCCGGAGGCTTTGCGCAAAGAAATTATACAGGCTGTCGGCAGTCTGGATTTTTTTAGTCTGCAAAAGCTGGGAGCTTTTATTGCCGGCCTGGAGATGGCAAGAGCTGAGGGAAAGGAAAGCTCGGAAAAAAAGGAGGAAGCAAATCATGACGGATAGACAGCTTCCTTTATTCACGGCGAAATATCAAGAGCTGCAAAAGGAAAGCGGCTTTTGCTTCACCTTTTTCTGCGATCTCTGCAATAGCAGTTATACCACGCCTGTTATTGCCGCCGAAGATCTCCAAACAGCCCTGGTTTTAGGCCGGCAAGACGGGCGGCTGCATTTCAATCGCTGCCGCTGCTGCCATCGCTGGGTTTGTGATGAGCACTATAACGAGAACCGGATGATGTGCACCGATTGCCTGCCCCGGGTCTGCAGCAGCTGCGGCGCCTTTGTGCCGAAGGGCAACCAGTTTTGCACGGTTTGCGGCAATCCTCAATTTGATCAGGGCAAAATAAGGCGGGAGAAAGAATAACAACTGCCGGCCCCCAAAACGGGCTTGCAGCCGGATCAAACTCCACACAACTCACATTTTCGCACATTTTACCAAGGGAATTTAGGTTGTACTACTGTATACTCCCACAAAGCCCCCTTTTGCCTGCCTGGCTAAAGGGGGCCTTGCTTTTAAAATCAAAAATCCGGCGGCGCCTTGGCCGAACCTTGGCGGAACACTTATGAATTCGACACTGGGCTGCCACATTCCGGACAGAATTTTTTACCCTGAGGAATGGCTGTACCGCAATTTGCGCAGGTTAAATTAGCCGGGGCAGCGGCAACGGGCTGCTGAGACACTCCCTTGATTTGCTGTATCTCCAGCTCCAGGCCTTCGATGGCGGCCATAGCCTCGTTAATATTGCCGCATAAAGCCATGACTTGGTCATCCAAAGAAATCCCGGCTTGAAATTGCTCCCAGTAGTAATCACCAATTTTCATCTTCAGGGCGGCAATTTTGCCTTTTTCCTCATTGATTTTAGAATTGCGCTTGGTAATCTCCAGCATATCGCCGGCCTTATCCGCCATACCCTTTGTCACGCTGCCTATTTTATCAAATATCGCCATATTCTTCACACCTTTCAACCTATATTAAAATCAAAATTTGTAGTTATGGTATCGCCGCCAAAAATGAAACACAGTATCACGATCAAAAGGATCAGCGCCCACACAATGATTTGAGCCCGGGCAAAATTTCTGCGGTTCAGGCTGGCATTTTGACCAAAAGCCCATAAAAAGGCCAGCACAAGGCCGACAATCGGTATGGAAAACGCCAGCATAGTAAGCAGGTAGCCAATAACGCTCATGGGGCGCGGGTTGGCTGCCTTGCCATAGGGGGCAGGGGCAGGCGCAGCTGCCATAGGCGCCGCGGCTGCCGGCCCGGCGGCCATTGCCAAAGCTGGCCCTGCAGTGGCTGCGGCCGCAAAAGTTTCTTGCCGGGCTTTGGGTGGTGCCACAGCTGCCGCCGATACCGAAGCTTCTGTAGATGCCCGGGCCGGCGCTGCTGTCATAGGCGCGCCGGCTTCCGCGGGGGCTGCAGATACTGCCGCCGTGGATTCCGCAGATTCCTCAAAAAATTGGCCTGGTTCCTGCACGGCCGCTGCGGCAGCGCCGCAGTCGGCGCAGAAATTAGCGCCGGGGGGCAGCGGAGATCCACAGGCGCTGCAAATCACATCCGACATAATTGGTTCCTCCTTACAACGGTTATTTGAGGGAATATTGCTAATTACACTATAGGCCATATCCGTTGCTGAAGAAATCACCTCAGGTATGATTTCCGTTAAAAACAAGGATGATTCTAAGGGTGATTTTAACCGGCGCTGCAAAATCACCCTTAGAATCATCCCTAGCCCGGGTTTTCAATCACCCCAGGGATGATTACAGCCTTCAGGAGAATACCGTATAGTTAAAATAGTAAAAAAAGGAGGGAGATCTATCATGGCATTTTGTAATAATTGCGGCAACCCTTTTGAGACGGGAACGAAATTCTGCCCATCCTGCGGCGCCCCGATCCAGGCCGGCGGTCCGGCTCAACCCCGATCTATGCAGAGGGCTCATGAGGTGGAGTTCAAAATTCACGGCGAAGACCTGCAATTTGTGGAGATTATGCTGGACCCCGGAGAAACCATCATTGCCGAGGCAGGAGCCATGATGTACATGGACAGCGCTATCCAGATGGATACCGTTTTCGGCGACGGCTCCGGCCGGGACGCCGGCAGCGGCCTGATGGGCAAGCTGGTTTCGGCAGGCAAACGGGCCGTTACCGGCGAAAGCCTCTTCATGACTTCCTTTACCAACACAGGACGGGAAAAAAGATGCGTCTCTTTTGCCGCCCCCTACCCCGGCTGCGTTATTCCCTTCGATTTAACCGATGTGGGCGGGACTCTGATTTGCCAAAAAGACGCCTTTTTATGTGCGGCAAAAGGCATAGCCGTAGGCATTGCTTTCCAGAAAAAAATCGGCGTGGGTCTGTTCGGCGGCGAGGGCTTTATTATGCAGAAGCTGGAGGGTGACGGTTTAGCATTTATGCATGCCGGCGGCACCATCATCAAAAAAGAGCTGAGGGACGGCGAAACCCTGAAGCTGGATACCGGCTGCCTTGTGGCCTTGACCACCGGCGTTAACTACGACATTCAATTTGCCGGCGACATCAAGACCGCCCTGTTTGGCGGCGAGGGCCTGGTTTTGGCCACCTTGACCGGCCCCGGCACCGTTTGGCTGCAATCCCTGCCTTTTTCCCGCATGGCTGACCGAATCGTTTCCTCCAGCAGAAAAGGCGGTAAAGGAAAAGAAGAAGGCAGCGTCCTGGGCAATATCGCTATCGGTAATCTTTTCAGCAACGACCGCTGAGAGCCGGATCTTTATTTAAAAAGGCCGCAAAGGCTTTAAATGATGGGAGGGAATAGTCATGAAACGAACATTTGTTTTTTGCCTGCTTATTCTGCTGCTTCTTAGCCTGGCGGCAGGCTGCGGCTCCGGCGGCAATAAACCGGCCGGCAGCCCGTCAACCAGCGGTGAAAAAACAGAAAGCACGGCGCCCCAGGCATCCCCAAGCCAGCCGGCGGACAGCGAAAATACCGGCGGCGGCAACAGCAGTGACGGCAGCAGTGGCGGCAATGAATCCTCGGAAACCGCCTCTTCCTTGCAGGCCTATGTCGATGAATGGATCAGAATCAACGACCTCCACGAGAAATCCATTAACGACTACGAAGGTGTTGTCATTGAGCTGCCTTTAGCGACCCTGCCTCTATCCTTTGCGCCAATTTATGAAATATTGAATATAGACAATAAAGAGGGCCGCCATGAAGGCACCCTGCTTCTGTCCGGCTACCCTGCCTTTTTGGAGCAAAAGGGCGATAGCTTCCACTTTGGCTATGACGCCATCCGGGATGAGGATGGTTTTGCCCCCGGCATGAAGGCCGGCGACAGGTTGCTGCAAGAGGGCAGATTGGATGGAGCAAAGGGCTACCTCGAAATAGCCAGCCGGACAGAGCAAGGCGGCAAGATCACGGAAAAGGTAAAAGGCGCCTATCTTCTCACCCCACAAAGCACCTGTTCTGCAATCTATCAGGAAGCCCGCGGCATTGATATTAAAGGCAATGAAAATAAAAAAAACACCGCCGTTTTTCTGGCCATGAGTGAAAAGGACTACAGCTTCGTAATAGCCAGAGGCCAGTCCGGCACAGCTTTTACAGAGGTAGAGCTTAAAGAAGGTCTGACGGTTGAGAAAGCCAAAGAGCTGTTCATCGAGGCCGGCTATACTATCGAAAGCAGCGGCGGTATCGCCGATGGTAAATTTACCATAATCAGAGAATAAGGAATAAGACCGCCAAAGGTTTAGCTGCAAGAGTTGCAAAAGGAGGGCAAGCCTATGAAAAGGCTGACAGCCATAATTTTATTGTTCGCGCTTATGTTTAATCTCGCCAGCTGTGGCAAAGGAGAAACGGATGCGGCGGGCCGGCCGGAAGACCGGCAGCTGCAAGAGGACAACGCCGCAGCGCAGCTAGCCTCCCTGGCGGTTGCCGGCGGCAAAAGCCCGCCGGAAATCACCGGAGTTGTTCACGGCCCTGCCGACGGCATTGGCGTGGCCGGCGTCGATTACCAGGAGCTGCCCACGGGGCCTGCCGACGATTGGGGAGATCTGGCTATTCCCTATTTTAATCCCTTGGGCTCTTTCAAGCTTTACTATGGCGCTCGCCAAGCTGATCATGCCACCCCGGGTTTTGCCACCCGGGATGGCTACACTCTGGGCGATCTGGCCCTGCTCAGCCTGGAGCAGCAGTGGATTTTGGATATCGACCATGAGGATTTCACTTTCAACTGGCTGCGGGCCTATGCCAAAGGGTTGGGAGCAGTAGAGCATCCGGCGCCGGCGGACAGCGCCGTCTTTGAAATTCTGGAAAATCCCCAAACCTGCTGGTGGGCCGTGGCCACCAAATCCTCCGGCGGCTGCCGGCTGGATATTTACCGTCTGAATATGGCTCCTGCGGGCCAGACCATTACCATCAAGACCTCGGAGCTTGCGGAAAATACCTTTCATCTTTATACCGACTGTGTGCCGGGCAAGCTGCAATCCGCCACCGTAACCATTAAAGGCAAGACTAACAGCGAGGTCAAGATCGACTCATATCAAAGAAGAAGCTACGGCCAATACCAGCGTTACGTAGGCCTGCCCGACGGCTATGAAGCCCATCATGGCAGGTTCAACAACAAGCGTACCGACACTTATGTGATCGATAATATCCCGGTTTGTGAAGGCAAGCTGGTTTGGACCTTTGAATGGCCGCCCGAAGATAATGCCTTCAACTGGACCAATCTGATGAAACCGGAGGAAATCACCTTCCGCATCGATAATGTGGCCGACATTCCCCAGGTAAAATGGGGTGAGGCTTTGGGCGCTATCAGGATTAAAGGCCTGCCGGCGGGAATAGCCGATGTAATCCCCCAACCGGGAGTAGATCCCCGGCACGATGAGGTCACAGGCTCTTCGAATTCCTATGGGGCCAGCTCCCTGGACGCCGAAGGCAATCAGATCTTCACCCTGCCGGCGGGATACTACAACCTGCGCTTTGCCAGACAGGGCTACGCCATCAATCTGGCCTCCCAGATCCAGCTGGTGCCTGTCAGCGCCGGCGAGGTCACTACGGTGACGGTGCCGCCGGAATTGCGCAGTACCATCGAAGAGCTGGGCAAGCGTTACGGCACTTTTGAAAGGGCCGCCGGCGGCATCGAGATCCAGTCCAACAAAGATAACGGCAATACGGCCACCGTCTCCATCGTTGTCAACGACCCCCAGGAGCGGGACGTTTTTCCGGAGAACGAGGACATTAAGATTACGGAAAATGGTCTGCCGGCCAAGGTGACAAAAATCCAGCGGGAGCCGGCGGCGGCCAATGTGGTGCTGGTGCTGGACTCCTCCGGTTCCATGGGGGCCAACATGAAGCCCGCCGTGGAAGCGGCTAAAAAGTTCGTAGCCAGCCTGCCGGACAATGCCGGCATCCGGCTGGTTCAATTTGCCCAAAAGATCACTCAGCATAAAGCTCAGGGTAAAGCAGAGGTCATTGCTGCCTTGGATACCGTCAAGGAGGGCGGCGGCACCGCTCTTTATGACGCCACCAACACCGCCCTGGAAATGCTCAAGGAGCTGGACAAAGCTTATGTGGTCATCTTCTCCGACGGGGCGGATTCCCGGGAGCTTACCAATGCAGGCAAAGGCAGCGACCTCAACAAAGCTGGCATTCTGGAAAAAATTAAAGCCAGCCAGGCTACGGTGTTAAGCATCGGCTTCGGCGCCGGCCACGACCCCCGCATATTGGTGGAAATGAGCGAGGCCAGCTTAAACGGCGCATATTTCGCCGCCATCCAGCCGGAAGCTTTAGACAGCGCTTTTGCCGCCGTTTCCGGCCGCTTCGGCAATCAGTTTACCATTACTTACGACCGCCCTACCGCCCTTAAGGATAAAAGCGGCGATGTGCCGGTGATCTCTTTTATGATCGACCGCTCCGGTTCCATGGACATGGATCCCTCGGAATCGGAAAACGATGTGGACTACCGCATCGACAAAATCAAGAAGCTCTTTCATGATTATGTGCTGGCCCTGCCGGCAGGCACCCTGATGCAGCTTGGCTCCTTTCGGCTGCCTCCCGGCGGCGCGCCTGAAGAAATCAACTATAATCAGATCACCACCGACAGCAAGGCCCAAATACTCAGTGGCCTGGGCAGTTTTTTTGCCGATGGCGGCACACCGATTCTGGAAGCCCTGACGGTAGCCTATTACAATCTGCTGCCGGTGCCTTCCAGCAAACGCACCCTGGTCTACTTCACCGATGCGGCCCTGGCCGTGGATGAGCTGGAAAAGGTGCAGCTGGAAAAGATCCTTACCCAATACAAGGAAGCCGGTATTCGCATACTGTTTGCGGGATTGGGCAACGAAAAGTTTGCCGAAGCCTACCAAAGCGGCTTTCAGACGGCAGCCCGGCTTTCCGGCGGCGAATACGTATTGTCGGATAAGCTGGAGGATATTCAAAAGGCCCTTGATTCTCTGATGCAAAAATTGGACCTGCCTGCTGCCGCCGAAACCGGCATCAGCTTCTCCATCGAAATGGACGCCCGCACGGAGGACGGCAGCCGCATGAACTACTCGGCCGCCAAGGCCCTGCCCGACTTCTCCCAGCGGGAAGCGGCAGGAAAAACCGTCAATCCAGAGATCGCCAGAATCAGCGGCGGCGAGCCTTACATTCGCTACGACAGCGCCGGCTCCCGGCTGCTTTACGGCATAGATAAGCCGGGCAGCGACAGCATTATTCAAACCCGGCTCTCCTTCACCGATACCGAAGGCGTCGAAATCCAAAAAGGAGCGGCCGGCAAGAACAGCCTCATCAGCCTGGCTGTCCGGGAAGCTTATTTTATGCCCCTCTTTAAAGGTCTGGCGGCGGACAAAATTTATAGCCAATTTCTTGCCCTCAATGTGGATATCGAATTCCCCAAAGCTGCCGGCGGTGCGGAAGAATACCTGATCCCCGATATTTTCAGCCATTTCTACGCGGGGATCAACGGCACTTTATCGCCGGCCAGCCAAGCTACCTGGCTGGCGGAAAAGCCCTTGGCAGAACCCGGCAACCCCGGTATCCATTTAAAGAAAGGCGATAAAAAAAGCGGCGTTCTCATCTTTTTGGTGCCTCGCCAGTCTACGGAGCCGGCAACTCAGCTTTCCCTGCATTTCTATGACGTCACTAACGGTCACATCCAGATCCCGATTATCGGCGTTCTCAATGAAAAGCTGTTGGAGCTGGATCAGCTGCCCGCCGCTGCCCCCGCTAATATTTCCGAAACCTTCAGTCTGACTCTCAAGGGTAAAACGGAAACAGCGGAGCTGGCCGGCGTCAGCATTTATCAAACCACCGATCCCGTCAATATTCCAAAAAACACTACCTTCCGGGTGCTGGAGGCTCAATTTGCCAGCAAGGTTCAAGCCCATCTCAACATCCTGCCTCAGGAACGCTTCCTCTACGCTATCGAAACGGATCAGGGCCCTTTGGCTGTCAAGATGAGCGACGCCGTCTACAATATACCCTTGGGCTTCAGCAATGGCCCCCTGCTGGCCCCGGCTGCCGCCGCCAATGTGCGCCTGCCCTTTCAGATGCCTATTGCCTTGAAAGAAAGCAAATCCTATCTCTTTGCCGACCTCCGGGGCGATTCCCTGCAAATTCCCGTTACGGGGGGCAGCCCTTATCAAACGGCCAGTCTGGGCAAAAGCTTCAGTCATCCCTACTTTGATCTGACGGTTCACGCCTTGCGCAAGCTGGCCAACAACAGCAATAAAATTGTGCTGGACTTCACCCTGCGGGATAAGCCCGACGGCGTGGGCCTCAGCGGCGTCCAATCCCTCTTTATGCTCTCGAAAGAGGAAACGGCAGCAGCCGACGGCCAGCACAAGCTTTCCGCTGCCGCCGCCGGTAAAGCCGGCGCCGCTATTGCCGCAGGCCGCAAGGGCTTGGGCAGCTTCGGCGACAGCGATAACGTCAAAAGCGTCGTCAGCCTCAGCAGCGCTACGGATAAGCTGCTTTTCGGCGCCGACGCCGATTGGGCGGTGCTGGATAACAACAGCCGCCGGGGCATCATGGTCTTTGATCTGCCCCACGGTGAGGATGCCGCCCAATGGAACCTTTGTTCCGGCTTTCTGGAAGAACTGTTACTGCCGGTGGAAGCGGATGTATACGGCTATCTGCCCTTGCTGGCCGAAAAACAAGAAGTGCCCCGCCAGTTGGATTTTCAGCGGGCTTTGGAGGAAAAAGTCAGCGCCGCCGTAGCCGCCTACCAGGCCGGCCGCTCCCAGGCCAAGAATTACACCACCTTAGGCCTCAGCAGCCAGGACACCGTCAACCGTTCCGGCCTGGTTCCCGCCCTCACTTTATATGGCAGCCGCATCCTGGAGAGCGTCAACAGCTATGAAGACTTTTTGCAAGTAATGTACGGCCTGAACATGCTGCCGGGGCCCTACCATTCCTACTGGTATGCTCCCGAGGCGGTGCTCACCCAAGGCTGGGGCACCGAGCTGGATCTGGCCAACCTGGCCTGCCATATGCTTGCCTGTCTGGGCTTCCAGCCTCAGGTCAGATCGGTAGAGCTGACGGAGGTCGGCCAGGAAAACGCCGGCCGGATTATGGGCCTGGATTATGACTCAAACTACACCGCCGGCATCCTTTACACCGACGAAAAAGGGGCCCAACAGGTATTCGTTGTCCCCTTCATGCGCAATCTCACGGAATTGCCCGGCCTGGCCTATCTGGGCCCCAGAAACGAGTACAGCAGCAGCACAAGCCCCGCCCGAGGCACCCTTACCATCACCGCCCGGGCTGAACTGATCAAACCCCTGGCAGACGCCAATTCCGCTCAAGTAGCGGCCTTCAATTCCCTCAACTCCATGTTTGCCGAAGAAGGCCAGGCTGACGAAAAACCGGCCGTTGAGGATATCCTGCTGTTCCACCGGGAGCTGTCCATGCCGGACCTCAGCCGTGACGTCATAGACATCAGCTACGTTGCCGCCGGCAAGAGCAAGGACGGCCAAGGCGACATCCTCATTGCCGCCCTCGATTCGGGCCAGGGTCTGCTTTACGACGAAAAACGCTTTATCGACACCTCGTTTTATCAGATCCAGTCCGTGACCATAGAAGCCGACCGGACCAGCCATACCACTTATTTGGAGCCGGGCCAGAAGCTTAGCGACGTCGTTCACACTTTCGCCTTCGGGACGCCGGAGATGACTGCTGAGGCAGCGGCTGCTCTGACGGCGGCGGTGGCCGGCAAGCTGGAAGAGGCTAAAGCCGCCGGTGATTACGGTACTGTTCGCTGGGTGGGTCATAGTGCCGCCGGCCGCTTCATCCGGGGTCTGACGGCTTTTGAAGCGGAACAGGAGCCGCGTTTTGGCCTGGTAGCTGCCCGCACCGATCGCCCCATAGCCTTCATGGTCACCATGAAATCCGACGGTGAAAAGGCAACGGCCACCACGGATCTTATGCGCGTCCAAAACCGGCTGCTGACACGGCCCGACAGAGAACAAATGGACGGCTTCTCCATTGCTTGCGGCATCTATGCCAGCATTCTGGAAGGGGAAGCCTTAGGCAGCGGCAAAGCCGTAGGTTTTATGGAGGTTTGGAGCGCCCTGCCCCAGGATGCTCAAATTTATCTGGTTCCTAAAGAAAAAATGCTCTCTACCGCCGAAGCCCTGGAAAAAGCCGGCGGACCTCCTAAGCTCATCGAGCATCTAAAGAAGGAGTTTGAAAGCTCTCCCTCCCGAAAAATGTTTTTCCTGCCTTCACAGCCCGCCCTCATCGACGGCAAAGAGCGCTGGGCCTGGCTGGAGGTCAGTGAGGATTCCGACGGTACCCGGGCTATTTCCGTCAGCGAGACGGGGGAACGCTCTGCCATGGCCCAATACGTCCTGCTCAACGCAGCTTCTGTCGGCATGAAGCCTCTGAGCGCCGAAGGCATCGCCGGCTTTCTCTACGGCATCACCTGCTCCAACTGGGGCATCGCCGCTTATTCCTTGGAATTGGATGATCCCGTACTGATCCGGGCCCGGGCCTATGCCCTGATGGACGCCATTGCCGAAAAGTTGGAGACCATTGAATCCGTCAAGGATATTCCCGCCGATATGGCCAGCAAAGGTAAAAAGATCGAAGAATTCATTGTGGAAAACGCCGATAAAGAGCTGACGGAGATCGTAATAGAACAATTGAAAGAAGAAGCCAAGGCCCAAGTGGAAGACGTGGCCAAAAGCGCCCTCAAGTTTGCCGATGTACCCCTTATGCCCTTTATGGAGGATGCCGTAAAAGGCAAAGATATCGAAGGCTCGGATGGCGATGTGGCCGGCTACAGCTTCTCCGAAGGCTTCCGGGCGGCGGTAGACGCCATGTTCCCGGAAATGTCGAAGTAGGCGCCGCCGCCAATACCTAAGCAAACCTCGAAATAGCGAAATAAAACAAGGGGAGCGGCAGGTTTTAGCCTGCTGCTCCCCGTTTGTGCTACGCCCGGCATGGGTGTGTAACTAGGCGGTGAAAGTCCACTACAGACTTAACTGTCTCTACCTCTTGTTGACGGCGGCCCTTTGCTCCAAAGCAAGCGCCTTTACCGCCGGCTTCTGAGGGTGCGATAAAGAGCATAACAGCATTCCCCTATAGTGACGATGATGATAAAGGCGGAAATAAGCAGAATAATGGTGCGGCCGCCGCCGGCCCCCAGAAATCGCAGCAAATTGGGATTCTCAAGGCCCCGGATAAAAGCAAGGAATTCATCGCTGAGCAAACCGGGCCTGTTGAGCAAATAGACTACGATAATCGTGCTGATTAAGCTGCTGGCCACGGTTGTGCCGCAGACAAGAGGCGTCCAGCGGCCATATCTGATTTTGACAAGACAATCAAAAACGCTTAAGGAAATCACAACGACCATAGCGGGAAGGCAGCTTGCTAAAAATCCGGGACTAAACAAGCTGTACAGCCGGGTTTCGCCCCTGATGATCACAAAAGAAAAAGGCAGTACGCCGGAGCACAACAGTATCATAATTATCCCAAAAACAACCGTCACTACCAGCTCGGCGATGCTGTCGGATAAGGGTATTCTCCCTTTATCGTCAGCAGGGGTCTCCGGCAGGTCTTCGATTTTCCACTCCTTGCTTTTATCGGGCTTAGCCCCTGTCCGTTCCGCAATCACAAAGCCTACAGTAACCCACATCAGAGCCTGAAAAACCGCTGAAATCCCTAAAGCCAGGCCCTTGGCCAGGATCTTAGCGATTACCTGGGACAAATTCACCAGATCATATCCCAGATTATCAATAGCTCCCGCAATCGTGCCAGCTGCCAGAACTGCCAGACCCACCAGAGGCAAGACCAGCTTTAATGTGCGCAGGTATTCATCATAAATGGCGGGCGATATCAGGTATTGAGGATTTTGGCGGTATTTTTCGGCCAGAGCAGCCGGCGAACCCAATTGCTGCAAAACTCCCCGGATTTCCCCTTCGTCTGCGGCGTCGGCATTGTCGGCCAGCATATCGTAGATATTAGCGTTCAGCTCCCGGCTTACTTCCTCCCGCTCCTTTTCCGGCAACCGGCGGGTTACATCATAAATATAGCGTTCAATCAAATTGCCCATCCTCTTCACCCTTTCCGCAAATAGAATCAATGCTTCTTTGCATCTTTCGCCACTCCGCCAGCAATTCCGTATATACCAGTCTGCCCTTTTCGCTTATGGAATAATATTTTCTGGGCCTGCTCTCGCTGGTATCCCATTGGCTCAGGAGCAGCCCCTGGCTTTCCAGCCGGCGCAAAAGGGGATACAGCGTATTGGCCTCAATATCGATAAATTTTTCCTGCATAGCTTGCAGCAGCCCGTAGCCGTAATGGGCTTCCTGCAGACAGCCGAGAACGGCTAAAGTTAAACTCCCCCGGCGCAGCTCCGTAAGGAAGCTTTGAAATTGATCATTATCCGGCATACCATCACCCCTCTTTTATTATACTGTGTATCACACAATATTGTAAAGAATAATTTATTGTGATTTTCTGCTGAAAAAATTGCAAGTTTTGCAGAGGTCAGTTTTGTTTGCGGCGGCCACTGAAAAATGAGCAAAATTTCAAGTTTAAAGTGTCCGCAACATCATTTTGGAACCCTATTTGATTGTATTTCTCTATATTTAGCGCACTCCTAAGACGATGAGCACTATTTTAATCAAACAAAACACTTTAAACCTGCAATTTTGAGCATAGCCCCAGCCAGGGAGGAAAATGAGCAATTTTGCTCATTTCCTTCCATAAAAAAACACCTCCGATGCGTGAAAGCAGGGGAGGCACTTTTTATGAGAGCTATATAAAGTATAAGGCTTTCAGCTGAATGCTATAACTGATCTACAAGCTGAGCCATCTTCACTGCAAGCAAAGGCCGTTGCAGCGATAAACATGTTGTTACTCATTGCTAAATCACCCTTTCCGTATCATTCCGTATTATATAGTCAGAGTTTCTTACTAAAGGCTATTGTCGAAAATCCGGCGGAACTCCTGTTGATTCTCCAGAAAAATCTCCACTAAAAGGGGGTCGAAGTGGCTGCCGCTGCCCTGCTCAATAATAGCGGCGCTTTTTTCGTGGCTGAAGCCTTCCTTATATACCCGTCTTGAGCGCAAAGCGTCATAAACGTCGGCCAAAGCCATGATCCGGGCAGCAATGGGAATTTCCTTACCTTTCAGACCGTTGGGATAACCGCTGCCATCCCATTTCTCGTGATGGCAAAGGGCGATTTCCATGCCGGTTCTGATAAAGGCGTTCATTTTATACTCTTTTTCTACACCGGCCAGGGTTTCATAGCCGATAAGGGTGTGGGTTTTCATGATTTCAAACTCTTCCGGAGTCAGTTTGCCGGGTTTAAGCAAAATTCTGTCGGGAATGCCCACCTTGCCGATATCATGGAGGGGGCTGGCCTTGGTAATATTTTCGATGAAGGAAGCGTTGATTTTTTCGGGATGGGCCTCCCGCTGCCAAAGCTTTGTAGCCGCCAGCCGGCAGTATTCGGAGGTTCTGCCGATGTGCTCGCCGGTTTCGTCATCCCGTGATTCCGCCAGCTTCACCAGGGCATAGAGCGTAGCCATTTGGGAAGCCGATATCTCCGCCACCTTTTGCCGCACTAATTCTTCCAGGTGGTCGTTGTATATCCGCAATTTTTCCTCGGCTTCTTTGGCGGCGGTAATATCCTGGATGGTGCCCCGGACCAGCAACGGCTTGCCCTTGGCGTCATAAGACATCACATAGCGGATGTGTACCCACTTGATCCTGCCGTTATCCATGACCATCCGGTGCTGGGATTCGGCAGGGGCAATGCCCTTAAAAACATCTTCGGCAATCTGAATATTTCTGGCCAGATCATCGGGATGCACCCGGCGGAAATAGACCTGCAAATCAGCATCCGTATCCGTGGGATTTTCTATCTCCAACACTTCCTGCATGGTATCGGACCACCAGAGTTTTTTCGTCCGCAAATTCAGCTCCCAGTTGCCCAGCAAAGCAATGACCTGAGCCTCCCGGCGGCTGGCGTCGCTGCGCAGCAGTTGACGGTTTTTGATTTCCAGCTGCTGCGATACTTCCGCATAGCGGACAGCCAGTTGAGAAACCAATTGGTTCTGGATTTGATTGTCAATCTGATCGGCAAAATGGTCAAAAACTATTTTGATATGCTCATCGGACCAGGCTGCCGGCAAATCCGTGGCCCAGCGTGGCGCTTTTATTTGTCCTGACTTCAATGGCCTTCCTCCTCCAAGAAGTAATCGATGCCCACATTGGTCAGGGATTTTAAGTGGCCGATGGCCGCCTCTATGGCGGCGGGAGTATTAAGAATGCTGCCGTGCTGGGGAGCAATCATCGAAATATCCAGCTTCTCGATTTCAGACAAGGCGTAATGCAAGGCTTTGGCCGAGGTCATGACCCGCCGGTGGAAATTAAGTATGCCTAGAATCTGACAGCTTTTTTGGGTAATGGGGCAGGTTTCACCGGGGACGCAGCTTTTGCAGCTGCCGTCGATCTGCGTGAATAAATCCCAGTTGTAATCATAGCTGCCAAAAATATCGCTGCTGAACAATACTTTGGTTTTTGTATCATAAGTGACAAAGCTGCCCGGCGAATGGGAATAAGGCGTGCGGATAAACTGCAAACGCCGGCGGCTGGCAAATTCGTAGGTATAGTCCATATTCTCAATGCACTGCTTAGGAGATCTTACGGAATAATAATTAATAAAAATATTATTTTCGTAATGGGAGATGATCTGCAAATCTTTGCTGTTGATCATGGTTTCCATATGGGGAATATTGCCGCAGAGATCCGGGTCATAGTGATGATAAATCAGGCGCCGGATCATGTTGGGACTGACGCCGGCCCGGATGACCTTCAACATCACCGTGCTGAAATCATCCCGGCTGCCGCTGTCTAGCAGCACCGCCTCACCGTCGTCCACAATCAGATAAGGGTTGCAGTGCAGGCCTATCTGCTCATCGGCAAAGCCTACCCAGTAGACGCCGTCAGCGATTTCGATATATTCACTATAGTCCGGAGCTTGGTTGTTCATTTTTTTATCTCCTTTGAAGCAATCCCTTTTGCCGCCTTCTTCCGGCCGGCCCGGCAAAACCCGCTAAGCATAAATTTATAAGAATATTATAATGAAAAAAGACAGCAGATACAAGAAAAACTGCCGGCCGATTATTTTTCATCCCGCCATCATGCCATTTTCATATTCCTCATGTATAATGTGACGTAATACTATTCTGCGATTAAAATAAGGTGGCAAGGAACGGTGTTCTCATGATAAAAGTGCTGATAGTGGATGACGAGCCGGGTATCCGCACCGTGATACGGGAATATGTGGAGTTTGAAGCCAACGAAGCCTTTGAGGCCGAAAATGGCATGGAGGCGGTGAAATTATGCCGGGAACAGGATTTTGATATCATCGTCATGGATGCGATGATGCCTAAGCTGGACGGTTTCTCAGCCTGCAAGGAGATCAAGAAGATCAAAGATATTCCTATGCTGATGCTCTCGGCCCGGGGTGAGGAATACGACAAGCTTTTTGGCTTTGAAATGGGGGCGGAGGACTACGTCGTCAAACCCTTCTCGCCAAAAGAGTTGATGGCCCGCATCAATATTATCGCCAAGCGAAATCAGCAGCGCAAAAGCCAGGTCGCCGACGGAGGCACTCTTGTTTTCGGCGGCCTAACGATAGACTCTTTAGGCCACAATGTATTTGTAGACGGCCAAAAAGCAGAGCTGACGCCAAAGGAATATGAGCTTTTGCTATATCTGGCTGCCAATAAAGGCATTGCCCTGACCCGGGACAAACTGCTCAATGCTGTCTGGGGCTATAATTTCTTTGGCGACGACCGGACGGTGGACGCCCAGATTAAACTGCTGCGGGGAAATCTGGGACCCTATCGGGATTATATAGTGACGCTGCGAGGGGTGGGATACAAGTTTGAGATTTGACCGCAACTCCATAGGAGTCAAACTATGGCTCTACTTTATTCTATTTGCCTCTATTATATTAACGGCCTTGTGGCTTTTGCAGATCGTTTTTATGCAAAGCTTTTACGAAGGCATGAAGACCAACGCCATTGCCGATATTGCCAACCGGATCATTGCCCTTTATGGCAGCGATGACTTTGAGTACAGGGTGGATCGGATTACCTTTCAGAACTCGATTTTAGTCTTCGTTACCGATACGCAAGGCAGCGTGATCTACGCTTCCGACGAACATGGGGCCGGCGGTCCCGGCGCCGGCAGCCCGGGGGCCGGCAAAAGGCCTGGCCATGCCATAGATAATTGGCCCTATTCCCGGCCGCTGCCCATTGGCTTTAACGATTTCCTGCAGCGGATCAACGAAAGCGCCGGCGATCATATCAGTTATACCGTAGAAAATTCTCGATTTGCAGGGAATTCTTTAGTTTACGGGGCGAAAATGAACGACGCCTTACTTTACATCAGCACGCCATTAGACCCGGTAAATACCACCACAGACATTCTGCGTACCCAGTTGATCTATGTAACCATCGCCGCCTTAGTCTTAAGCCTGATCATCGCCTTCTTTATTGCCAGAAAGTTCGCCAAGCCGGTGGCTGCTATCTCCCGGCAAGCGGGAGATTTAGCCAAAGGCAACTTTGCCGTCGGCTTTGATAAAGGCTTCTGCGCCGAGCTTGACGAGCTGGCCGTTACCCTTGACCATGCGGCCCTGGAGCTTTCTAAAGTGGAAAATCTCCGGCGTGAGTTGATGGCCAACATATCCCATGATCTGCGTACTCCTCTCACTATGGTCAAAGCCTATACCGAGATGATCCGGGACATCTCCGGCGATAATAAAGAAAAACGGGAAGCCCATTTAGCGGTGATCGCCGCCGAGGCCCAAAGGCTGGCCCTGCTGGTAAACGATATTTTGGATTTGTCGGTGATCCAGTCAGGCAATGAGTCTCTGGAGACGGCCAACATCAATCTCAGCGGTTTGGTGGAGAAAGTACTCTCCCATTTCCAGCCGGTTTTTGAGCATGAGGGCTATTTATTGGAAAAAACCGTGGAGCCTGATCAATACGCCTGGGGCGATGAACAAAAGCTGACGCAAGTGCTCTATAATTTAATGGCCAATGCCATGAACTATATCGGTTCGGATCTGCGGGTGTCGGTAAAGCTTTGGGGCTGGGGCAGCCGGGTGCGCGTCGAGGTCACCGATTACGGAGCCGGCATTGCCGAAGAGGAGCTGCCCTACGTCTGGGAACGCTACTACAAGTCCAAGGAGCATAAGGGCAGCAAAGCCGGCACAGGTCTTGGCCTGTCGATTGTCAAAGGCATTTTAGAGCTTCACGGCGCCAATTTCGGCGTTGTCAGCCGTCAGGGCCAAGGGAGCACCTTTTGGTTTGAATTAAACAAATAACAAACAAATAAGGCCGGCGGCGGCGTCTCGCAATGGATCGAAAAGATCCGGGCGGGGCGCCTCTTTTGGTTTTCACGGAACTTACCCTTCGCTTTCATCAAGCCTTCTTGTTAAGGCGGTAAACTAGGCTCATCAGCAAAGGCCCAACACGGCCGGTAAAGGAGATGAGACAAATGGCCATCGAGGTTTTTAACCGTTATGAAAATAAGTATCTGCTGGATGAAAACACCTTTGATAAGCTGAGGCAAAGGCTCTCCCCTTGCCTGGAGCTTGACCCCCATAACAGGAGCCGGGATACCTATGCCATTACCAACTTATATTACGATACGGCGGATAGCTATCTAATCCGCACATCCCTGCAAAAGCCAAAATACAAGGAGAAGCTGCGGCTTAGGGCTTACGGAGTGCCCGGAGCGAATGACCTGATCTACGCAGAAATCAAAAAAAAGGTTGCCGGCCTTACCAATAAGCGCCGCAGCCAACTGGCCCTGGCTGACGCCTACAGCTTTTTGGCTGCGGAGATTATTCCGGAAAGGCAGCCCTATCAAAACCCTCAGGTGCTGCAGGAAATTGCCTGCCTCCGCAGCCGGCAAGAGCTTATGCCGGCGCTTTACCTGGCCTATGACCGCAGAGCTTACTTCGGGGCCGGCCAGCACGATCTGCGTATATCCTTCGACTGCAATATCCGCTCCCGGCGCTTTGATCTGACCCTGGAAGCAGGCGATTATGGCCAGCCTCTTTTGGATCAGGGCCTCTGGCTGATGGAGATTAAAACCGCCCAAAGCATTCCGGTATGGCTATGCCGCCTTTTGTCGGAATACAAGCTTTACCCCGTCAGCTTTTCAAAATATGGCAGGGAATACAAGCAAAATTTACAACAATCCCGGCCGCCCGCCGCCGTGTTTTATTTCACTGCCGCCCAAGCTTACGGATCGTATATGCAGGCAGCCAACAATTAACCAATAACAGGAGACTAAGCATTAACCAAACAAGGAGGCTAACTTTATGTTTAATTCCATTTTTCCCAATACGGCCGCGGATACGGTCCTCACCCTATCGGGCCTTTTGACGGCGCTGACGGCAGCTCTTTGCCTGGGCCTTTTGATCAGTTTTGTATATATGAAAACCAATAAAAATACTCCTTCCCAAAGCTTTGCCCTGACCTTGGTAATGCTGCCGGCAGTGGTCACCATCATCATTTTGCTGGTAGGCAGCAATATTGCCAGAGCCTTTTCTCTATCCGGTGCTTTTGCCATTATCCGCTTCCGCAGCGCGCCGGGGGATGCCAAAGACATAACTTATGTGCTGTTTTCCATGGCCGTGGGACTGGCGGCGGGAATGGGCTTTATCCTTTATGCGCTGGTGGTGGGTATTGCGCTTTGCGCAGCAATAGCTATCCTGGAGCTCTTAAATTATGGCGGTGCAAAGGGAAACTCCAAAATTTTGAAGATAACGATTCCCGAAAATCTGGATTACGCCAATGCTTTTGAGGGTGTAATGGACAAATACACCTCGGCGGCAAAGCTGCAAAAGCTTAAAACTACGGATCTGGGCAGCCTTTATGAGCTTGTGTACACCGTTACGACCAAGGCAGACATCAATGAAAAAGCCTTCATCGACGAGCTGCGCTGCCGTAACGGCAACCTGAATATCACATTGGTGATGCATGCCTCGGCCAACGAGTTTTAATCTTAAATAAGATAGGCGAAAAAGATTAGCCGAAAAAAACATAAAGGAAGGATTGTCAAATATGAAAAAAACATCTGTTTTCTTTGTCACCCTGTTTTTGACTGCCGCCATTGCGGCTTTGCCCAGCCTGGCCGGCTGCTCCGCCGCCGCAGTCGGATCGCAGACGGCAGCGGCTACGGCAGCGACGACAGCGACGGCAGGAGAAGAACCCTCTGCCTCTGAGCCCACCTCTGCCCTATCGGCCCAAACCGCCGCTTCCGAGCCGACGCTTCAAATCAGCGAGGAAGACCTGGAGGCAGTTTGGGATGAGGCAACGGCCACCAGGATCACTTTGGAAGGAGAAAGTATTGCCGTCAGCGGCGAGGGCGCCCTGGCTGATGGCTCTATTGTTACCATAACCAAAGCAGGCGCCTATGTGGTCAGCGGTACGCTGGCCAAGGGGCAGATCCGCATTGCCGCCACCAATAAGGATATCGTAAGGCTGGTGCTCAATGATGCCCATATCACCAATCCGGCAGGAGCCCCCATCTACGCCTCCCAATGCGAAAAACTGATTATGACTCTGGCTGAGGGTACCGGCAACAGCCTCACCGACGGCGGAGCCGGCTACCTTTATGAGGATACGGCCGAGGAAGAGCCCAATGCAGCCTTATTCAGTAAGGACGACCTGACCATCAACGGCAGCGGCTCCCTGACGGTAACGGCCGGGTTCAACAACGGCGTCGGCACCAAGGATGATCTCTTGATCGCCGGCGGCAATATCACGGTGACTGCCGCCAATCACGGCCTGCGGGGCAATGATTCCTTAACGATGCTGGAGGGCGATCTCCGGATCACGGCGGGAAAAGACGGGCTGAATACCAAAGGTAATCTCACCGTCAAGGGCGGCAACGTCAATATAGAACAGTCCGTTGAAGGCTTGGAAGGCGATAACGTCTATATCACCGGCGGCGGTATCAGCATTGTCTCTTCCGACGACGGCATTAACGCGGCCAGCGACACCGACACCGATACGGCAGGGGCTCCCTTTGGCCAGGGCGGCGGCATCGGCGGCAACGATGGCGGCAGCCACATCATCAGCATCAGCGGCGGCGATATCACTATCTTTGCCGGCGGCGACGGCATCGACTCCAACGGCTCCATTGCCATCAGCGGCGGCAAAATCATCTCTATCATCGATTCTCAGGCCAATGGCGCTATGGACTGCGACGGCGCCTTTACATTAACCGGCGGCACCCTCATTTACGGCGGCACGGAAGCCGGCAATCTGCCTGGTGCAGACTCCACCCAAAGCTATGTTTACGTAACGGGCATATCTGCCGGCACTGAGATTACCGTAAAAAAAGAGGGAAAAACGCTGATATTCTTCACCCCATCGGTAAACTGCCAAGCCCTGGCCCTCTCCTCACCGGATATAGTGAGCGGCCAAAACTATGAAGTTTATAAAGGCGAAGACCTGCTGGCAGAGGTGACGGCGGGAACAGGCGGTCAAATGGGTGGGCCGATGAACGGCCGCGGTGGCAGAGGCGACCGGGGCGGCATGATGGCTGGCCAAGGGGGCATGAGGCCCGAAGGCCAGGCGCCGCAAGGCACACCGCCTGAAGGCGCAAGGCCCGAAGGAATGGGTCCCGGCGGCATGCAGCCTCCAAACGGCACAGCGCCAAACAGTACAGTGCCTGAGAGTGTAGAGTCCGGAAGCACGCAGTCTTAGAATCAAGCTTCACATCTCCATACAATTGAGGCCATTAAAAAAGTTGCCAAGTCTCAGCTGAATGCGCAAAATTGCAGGTTTAAAGTATATCGCCTATTTAAAATGCGGTCTATTCTCTTGCAGATACACTAGATATAGCCAAATAAGGTAAAATGCAGTCAAATGCATTCTCCAAAACGGTGTTCTGGCACTTTAAACTTGAAATTTTGCTCATTTTTCAGTGGCCTCCACACAACTCGAGTTTCAGGGAGCAGTTAGCCCATTCAAACGATGCTAAGCGGCCTACTGCTTTCCGCAGCAACAGTGCATGGCACATGCAATGCTGATCCAGTGCTGATCTAGCGCTGAGAAACGAGCAATAACGACAGCGTTTTTTAATAGGTATAGTAAAACAAATACAGGAGGGCCTAAAAATGCCACAGGTCAATAAGGATGTTTTCCATTTTTGAGGTTTGCCGTAGGATTTTAAGTCCTACGGCTTTTCTCTTGCCCTAAACTCTGCCAACAAAGTTGAAGTACACGTCCACCTGCTGGGTGTAGTTCTTCTTTTTGTACGGCTCGGAACGCTCATGCACCAGAATCTTGTCGATAAACTCCCGCACAATTTCAGGCGTTAGTATTTTACACCTCCTTTTCGGCTGTTACACTCCTTGCGGGGAAAAATATAAAGCCTGACAGAACCGACACAGCAGGCGTCGGATTTGTCAGGCTTTGCTTCTATTCGTTCTTCTTCTTTTGATACGGCCTTTTCTGCCGTAAATTTACGGTAGCAGGTCCGGCGGGTTTTGTTAAGCTGGAGCGTGAATGTCATCTCATAAAATTGCCCTTATATTCTTATGCCTCTATCCCCTCAATCAGCAAATTGCAATGCTCCACGGCCTGCACCTTGAGGTCAAAATCGGGGGCTCGGACACACCATTCATAACTAACGCCCCTTATCGCCATCACAAAATGCCGGGAAAGAGCCTCGGGCGGCAATGAAGATGTAATCTCACCGCGCCGGATGCCCTTGTCCAATATGCTGTAAAACAGCAAATAAAGCTCCCTGCCATAGCCCTTGACCGCTTCGGTGTCCACAGTTCCCGCCAGCAGCATCTGATAGATTTTTTTCATATTCTCGCAGCCGATGGTATCCACAAGTTCATCGGCTATCTTTTGGGTCAGGGCAAGGATCACCTCTGAGGCTGGCATCTCATTGGGCAGTGCTTCCACAAAGGTTTTGTAATCCATATCGGCGCTGGCTACGTAGTCTGCAATTAAACTGGCAATCAGCGCATCCTTAGACTCGAAGTGGACATAAAAGGCCCCCTTGGTGATACCGGCTTCATCCGTGATGTCCTCTACATTTACGTCAGAGAAGTTGCGCTCTGAAAACAGCTTTTTCGCAATCTCGTACAGCTTCTTTCTCGTTTCCGCTCCTTGCACTTTTCTTTTATCAGGCTTTTTCTCTCTCATGTTTCCTCTCCTCTATTGAATTTTCTTAAAAAGCAAGTTATAATAATCTAAGTAAGTAACCTCGTTCACTAATCTTGGTTATTCCATTTTCAGTATAGCATCTAATAGTCTCAAATTCAAGCAGTTGAGCCAAGACGGTCACAGTTCTTGGAATTTTGCTTGGCGAGGTGTGCGGGAGCAGTTGTAGATTCAATAGAAGTTTTTATAGTACGAGATGGAGGAAATGGTATGAGCAGAAGAAAAGCGTTTCACAAAATCACAGCCATGCTGCTGTCTGCAATCATGGTTGTGGGAATGACGCCTATGGTAGCGTCGGCGGATACAGGCATGCTTTCTGATGGCGCAAGCGGCGAGGTTATTGCCTTTGAAGCACTGAAATCAGAGATTGCGGAGCAGAGCGTTCCCCTTGGCACATCCGAAGCGGATTTGGAGCTGCCGGATTCCCTGACAGCAACCATACGGCTTGCGGCTTCTACGGAAGAACCGGTACTGGATTCCGGAGAAGCTGATACGAAACCGGTCAGCGCCGATACGGTAAGCGGGTCAGCGATTGACGTTGACGAAACGGAGGAATCCGAAATCGGCGACAGCGAGGGAGATAAAATCGCATCCCCCTCCGACATGGAAATAACCAAGGACAGCTTTGAAGCCGAACCCACGGAGAAAACCGTGGACAGCGTGACGGAAATCACCGTCCCCCTGCCTGTCACATGGGATTCATCACCGGAATACAACGGTGAAGCAGCGGGTACATATATTTTTACTCCCGAGCTGCCGAAGGAATTTACTCTTGCCAGCAGCGTGGAAGTCCCGGCAATCACCGTGACCGTTGGTGCAGTTACCATTATAGGCACAGTTACAGCCTTTGAAGAGTTGCCCGAGAATGTTCGCTGGCAAAACACCAGCGCACCGGAGTTTCCGGAAACGGTGAGCGGTACAGTAGAGGGCGAAGCGGTCGAAATCCCGGTGGTCTGGGAGGCCGACCATGACTATGACGCCGTGGCTCCCCATCGTGGCCTGTATGTGTTCACCGCCGTTTTGGGCGAGGGCTATGGCCTTGCAGACGGCGTGGAGCTGCCATGCATAACCGTGTATATTCCCCAGACAGTCGGGGGTATGATGGCGCGCATGGCGGGCGGCACAACGGACAGCCCGCTGGAAATTACCACAGCAGCACAGCTTGCCGAAATCGCCACGCTGGTGAATGCACGAGAAAATGGGCTTGAGTTGTTTTTGTTTAACAATGCGGGCGCAAGTGTCCGTCTAAAGCTTATGAACGATATCGACCTCTCGGCGTACTCTAAAAGCGAGGGGTGGATGCCCATTGGTACAAGCGAATTTCCTTTTACCGGTATCTTTGACGGTAACGATAAAAGCATCCTTGGCTTGTACATTAACCGAAACGTTGATTATCAGGGCTTGTTCGGCTATGTTGGAAACGAGGGAGCAGTGAAAAGCCTGGGCGTGATAAATGTAAATATCACCGGCCGAATTAATGTCGGCAGCGTGGCGGGATGGGTTCGCGGAACAGTGCAAAATTGCTACAGCACCGGCAATGTTACCGGCAGCAGTTATGTTGGCGGCGTGGCGGGAGAGGTTGACGAGGGCATGTTGGAAAACTGCTACAGCATCAGCAACGTCACCTGTACAGGCTCCGGTACAAGCGGCGCTGTTGGCGGTGTGGCGGGATGGGTTTCCGGCACGGTGCAAAACTGCTACAGCACCGGCAACGTCACGGGTGCAGGTACCGGTGTCACGATAGGAGGCATAGCAGGATGGGTCACTAATACCGGCATAATACAAAACTGCTTCAACACGGGCAGCATTACTGCATCCGGTACAGATACAGGTAATAAAATTTGTGCCGGCGGCGTAGCAGGATGGGTTTACGGCACAGTGCAAAATTGCTACAGCACCGGCAGCGTTACCGGCACCGGCACAAGCGCTTATGTGGGCGGTGTGACGGGAACTGTTTCCGGCACAGTGAAAAGCTGTGCCGCTCTGAATTCTTCGATCAGCGCAGTGGGCTACAAGGTGGGCGTGGGGCGCGTGGCGGGCGCCGACATGCGCAACCTCCTCTCGGGCAATACCGCCTATAGCGGCATGACAGTCAATAGTGGTACGGTAAACAATACCGACACGGATAGCATAGACGGCATGAACGTGGACGCATCAGCCATTCAAACCTTGTGGACGACCGGCGCACTGAGTGATTGGGATTCCTCCATATGGACGCTGGCGGAGGGCAAGCTGCCCGGCTTTGGCGCGGCGATTGCTATGCCGGAGTATATCGTGGATGGCGGCGACCCGAACTTCCGTGGAGCGGGCACAAGCGGGAATCCTTTTCAGATTATCACCCCCGCCCAGCTTGCCAAGCTTGCGGAGCTTGTAAACACGGGAAACGCAAGCTATAACGCGGCACACTACAAGCTGATGAACGATCTCGACCTTTCCGGCTATGCAAGCGGGGAGGACTGGGTGCCCATCGGCACATTCAGCCATCAATTCACGGGCACCTTTGACGGCAATGGCAATAAAATTACTAACTTAACCATCAACCGCGGCACAGGCGAAAATCAAGGGCTATTCGGGTATATAGGCAGTGGCGGAGCAGTAAAAAACCTTGGTTTGACAGGCATCAGCATCAATGGTGGACAAATGGTCGGCGGCATCGCAGGCTATATGGTAGGGGCCACATTGCAAAATTGTTACACCATGGGCAATATCACCGCTTTAGGCTCTGTCGGCGGTGTGGTCGCTTCTGTGGACTACAGCAGCACAGTGGAATACTGCTATAGCACCTGTGAGATCAACAGCACAGACACCTCATTGGATAAAGGTGCAGGCGGTGTGGTAGGATATCTTATCCGCAGTACGGTGTCAAACTGCTACAGCACCGGAAATATTTCTCAGACAGGCACAGACCATAAGGGTTATGCCGGTGGGGTGGTGGGCAAGGTAGTCTTGGGCAAGGTACAAGACTGCTACAGCACCGGCAATATCTCCGGGGGTGAAATGGCCGGCGGCGTGGCAGGGCATGTCTACTCTGGCCTTGGAAACGGAGAATATGTCACGGTGGAAAACTGCTACAGCACCGGCGTCGTCTCTGAAAGCTACAAAGCCGGCGGTGTAGCGGGTCAAGTCCACAGGGGCACGGTAAAAAATTGCGCTGCACTTAACCCTTCAGTCAGCAGCTCAGGCAACGTCGGGCGCGTGCTAACACTACCTGTGCCACAAGGGACGATTCTAAGTGGAAATTTGGCCTTTGATGGTGTGGAAGTCTTAATATATACTAGCGCGCAATCCATTACCAGCGATGCAAATGGCGTAGACGGGTTATCCAAAACCGCTGCCCAAATCAGCACTGCGGAATTTTGGACGACGGTAAGCGGCTTTACAGCAGATTGGGATACCGATATTTGGCATATTGAATCCGGAAAACTGCCGCTTCTTAAAAATATGGGCGGACAGCACGCTTACATGCCGGAGCACTTGCTCCCGACGGGCGCATCCCTCTTTGAGGGTGCGGGCACAAGCGGAAGCCCCTATCTTATCAAAACCGCCGCAGACCTTGCCAAGCTGGCGGAACTTGTATATTTAGGAACCTCACCTTATGCGGATTCTGGAAGGTATTACAGGCTGGAAAAAGACATCGAGCTTTCCGCCTATGCAAGCGGGGATGGCTGGATGCCCATTGGAATAAATTCGAGCTACGGATTCAAGGGCAGCTTTGACGGCAACAACAAAACCATTACCGGGCTGACGATCAACCGTCCGGCGGCTGATTACACCGGTTTATTTGGCTATCTCTACAACGACAGCAAAGTGCAGAATATCAGAATCATCGACGCAAACGTCATCGGCAAAGCCCGTGTCGGCGGCGTAGCCGGATATGCTTGGGGTGCGACAGTAGAGAACTGCGCCGTTATTGGCAACGTATCCGGTGTGGAGAGTGTCGGCGGAACAGTGGGCCGTGCCTCAAGCGGTACGGTACAAGACTGCTATAGCTCCGGCAGTGTAACCGGCAGCGGCGACTATGTTGGCGGAATAATGGGGTATCTCGAATATAATACGACTACGGTGCAGCGCTGCTACAGTGACAGTCGTGTTTCCGGCAGTTACTATGTCGGCGGTGTGGCAGGAGAAGTTGGCAGCGGCAGCGTGAGAAACTGTTACAGCTCCGGCAATGTCACAGGCGGTAGCTTTGTCGGTGGCGTTGCGGGAGAAGTTGGCAGCGGCAGCGTGCAAAATTGCTATAGCACCGGCAGTGTTCTGGGAACGGGGTATGTTAGCGGTGTGCTGGGTTTTCTCGGCAGCGGCACAGCAAAAAATTGCGTAGCACTGAACCCTTCCATCGTTGTAGGCACATACAATTTCGGGCGCGTAGTGGGCAAAACCACTTACGGCTCTCTTTTAAACAACTACGCGTTCAGCCGTATTCCCGGCACATGGACAAATAAAGGTCTAAGTGCAAAGGACGGCGCGGATGTGACGTCACAGACCTTGTTTGGCGACAGCTTCTGGACGACGGCAGGTAATTGGGATACTGCTGCGTGGGACGACGACGTTTGGACATTTGCCGACGGCAAGCTGCCCATACTTACCGGGCTTGCGGGGCAGAACGGCGACGGCGGGCTATATCTGACGGCGCGGGATATTCAGTACGCCACAGTGGGCGCAACAGACGGCCTCACTTATAACGGCAGTGAGCAAATCCCAACCTTGACCATTACCTTTGATGGCGAAACCTTGGCAAAGAATACGGATTATACCGTCTCAATCACCAGCACGGACGGCAGCGGAACCAGCGCGGGTACAAATGTCGGAACGGTGACGCTCACCATCACCGGTATCGGCAGCTTTTACGGAACAAAGAATCTTACCTACACCATAGGTAAAAAGTCGGTTACCATCACTCCCAACTCCGGTCAGGGTAAAAAATATGGTGGGATTGACCCCATACTGGTTTTTGAAAACGATAGCAGTTTGAATTCGGGGGCATTTGCTGGCGCGTTAACTCGTGTAGTGGGCGAAGGCGTGGGAATCTACGCTATTTCTCTTGGCACTTTAAGTGCGGGCGGCAACTATGAGCTTTCTCTTGCTCCGGGTACGGTCAATTTCACCATTGAACAGGCCAAGGTAGCGAGCATCAGCACAATTATGGCCAATGTCAGCAGAACCGCCTATCAAATGCGCACTGCCACAACCGCGCAGGCGGTGGTGGATGCGGTGGGTCTGCCGTCAGATGTAAGTGTCATCACCGATGGCGGCACGGCAATGCTGCCCATCACATGGTCGACTGCCACCGCCTACAATGTCAAAAGCGCCATATATGCGGCGGTCGGTACGCTCACAGGCAACAGCAATATTGATCCAAACGGCGTGATTGCGAGTCTAACCGTTACCGTTACGCCGGTTACGGCGGTAAACCCCACTTTCAGTGATACGCTGGTGGTCATAAACAGCGACAGCTCCGCTACAGCGGCTGAATTGGGTAGCACCATCCTGCCTACAAGCGGTTTCATTATGGCAGAGGGCCAAAGCGTTGCCTATATTGTCGATTGGAACGGCGGCGAAACGCTGGACAGAACTGCTTTGGGCACCGAGCAGACCTTTACAGGCACCATCAGCTACATAGCTCCACCCGCATGGCTGACCCTGCCGGGTGACCTTTCCGTCAGCCGCAAGGTATCTGTTACGGCAAAGCAACCCGTTACCATTGGCGGCATCACGACCGCCAATAAAACCTATGACGGCGCGGCATATGCCGCAAGCGGCACGGTGACCGTTGCAGGCGGCTCTGTTCCGGTAAATCAACTGGAATGGCTGTATGAATCCACAGACGGTGCAGGCTACAGCAACAGCACCGCACCCACAAACGCAGGCTCATATAAGTTGACCATTTCTGTGCCGGAGAGTAACCCCAATTATGCAGGCAGCGAGATATTCAACTTTATCATCGCAAAGCGGGAAATCACCCTTGTTGCCGATAACAAGACGGTCATTAAGGGCGGCAGCCTGCCGGAGCTGGCTTATACGGTAGGCAATTTGGCTTCCGGCAAGACCAAAGCGGATGCCTTGAACGCCGAACCTGTACTGGCTTGCCCCACCTTTGATGGCAATGTGGTGGGCAGCTATCCCATTACGCTAACAGGCGGCACGGCAACGGATAATTACACCATTACGACCCGCACAGACGGAACCTTGACGGTTGCGGAGCAGACCTATACCATCACCTTCAACTTAAATGGCGGAACCCGTACAGGCGGCGGTGAATTAACACAGATTGTAGCGGAGGGCGGAGCGGCAACGGCTCCCATCGTTACCCGAAATGGCTATACCTTTACCGGGTGGGATAAAGCCTTTACCAATGTGGCCTCCAATCTGGCCGTTACGGCGGGCTGGAGCTACAACGGCGGCGGTGGCGGTGGAGGCGGTTCCTCCACTGTGCCGAGCGCTCCAAGTGTGCCTGAAAAGAAACCGGATCAGCCGGTGACGGCAACGGCTCCCGTTGCCGCGGTGAGACAAAACGGTGCGGCCAGCGCATCAATCTCCGACAAGACAGTGACCGATGCCATTGCTAAGGCGCAGGCTGACGCAAGGGCGCAGGGCAGAACAGCAAACGGTATCTCGGTAGAGCTAGATGTCACCATGCCGCAGGGTGCAACCACCCTGACGGCCACCCTGACGGAAAATTCCCTGAACAGTCTTGTGAGCGCAGGGGTAACAAGCCTTGAAATCAGCGGCGCGCCGGTTTCTCTCGGCCTTGACCTGAACGCCCTGAAGGAAATCCAGAAGCAGAGCAGCGGCAATATCAGCATCTCCATTGCCCCGGCGACAGGTCTTTCCGCAGAGGCAAAGGCCCTCCTCGGAAACAGACCGGTATACAGCATCACCATCAGCTATGTTGATAAAAACGGAAAAACACAGACCATTACCAGCCTTGGCAGCGGAACAGCCACCCTTTCCATCCCCTACACACCGGGCAAGAATGAGGCTGTGGGCTACCTGTTCGGTGTATATGTAGACGAAAACGGTAAGGCAGTCCGCATTGACGGTTCCACTTATGATGCAAACAGCGGGAGCCTGCTCATCCCCACCGACCATTTCTCGGTGTACGGCGTGGGCTATACCGATCCAAGCGCCAAATTCACTGACATCGGCACACATTGGGGCAAGGAAGCCATTGACTATGTAGTCGGCAGAGGGCTTCTCTCCGGTACATCAAAAACTACTTTTGCACCTGACACCGCCATGACACGGGGAATGCTGGTGACAGCTCTCGGCAGACTGGCAGACATGGACGTGAAGGCATACACCACAAACAGCTTTACCGATGTGAAAACGGACAGCGTCTTCCGTCCCTATATTGAATGGGCGTACAAGAACGGCGTTGTGCAGGGCATCGGAAACAAGCAGTTTGCACCGGACCGGGCAATCACCCGTGAGGAAATTGCGGTCATTTTCGCAAACTACGCCAAAGCCACCGGCTACAAACTGCCCGTGACCCGTGAGGCCACTGCCTACACGGACGCTTCCGGCATCGGCAGTGTTTATCAAACAGCAGTAACAGCTATGCAGCAGGCGGGCATCATGATGGGCGGCACAGGCAATAAGTTCAATCCGAAATCCAATGCCACCCGTGCGGAGGTTTCCTCCATGCTCCACCGCTACATCAAGCTGACCATCGACCCCGCCACAGCACAGGGCTGGGCGAAAAACGATGCCGGACAGTATCTCTACTACAAGGACGGCAAAGCCCTCACTGGAACGCAGACCGTCAACGGCGTGAAGTATTTCTTCGAAACCACCGGCGTACTGAAAACCGGCTGGGTGAAGGACGGCGACAACTGGCGCTATTACTCCGAGAACAAGGCTGCTATGGGCTGGCTGGAGATCGACGGCAAGTGGTATTACTTTTACGCAAATGGAGCTCTCGCCAAGAATGCCAAGATTGACGGGTATGAGGTGGATAAAAACGGCGTGAGAAAGACCAAATAAATACAGCCAAGGGCAAACCGTCTGAAAGGGCGGGACACGTTACAGGGTCTACGGCACATATAACGCTATATGGAGAACGCCAGTCACTTGATTGTGTCTGGCGTTCTCCATATTTAACTACAAACCAGTTGGTCTACGACAATTTCATCCGCAATCATCTGAGCCTGCGTAGAGATACGAATGCGTTCCAGCAAAAGTCCTCATTTAAATCTCTATACTTTTCAATCGCTTCTGCTACCCTCAGCCAACCTTAGTCAGCCTTGATCAATCAACCTTAATCGGCCTTAATCACCCTTACCTTGTCGCCGTCTTGCAACTGCTTGCTGCTTTGTATTACCACCTCGTCGCCGGTCGCTAAGCCCGTGGTAATCTGGAGGTAAGCATTGCGCTTCTCGCCAACGACGACCTGCCGGCGGCTGACACCGCCATCCTTCACCAGATACACCCAGGATTCATTCCCTTCGGTGGTCACGCCTTTGGCCGGCACATAGACGGAGCCGGCGGCCTCTCCCGGAGCAATACGCACATCGGTACTGAAGCCCAGCCTGGACCAATCTACCTCCTGAGGCAAGGCTGCCTTCACTTCAAACATACCGGTTTTCCGATCGCTTACCGCTGCGATTTTCCTGACAGTGCCTGAATAAGTCTCGCCCATAGCCTGGATTTGCACTTGCAGAGTCATGCCCGGCATCAATTGGCCGATATCGGCTTCCGGCACCTGTATGACTGCCTCCAGGCCGCTGTCGTCAATAACGGTGACGGCGGGAGCCTGGGCCGTAACATAAGCGCCGATTTCCGTCTGCACCTTCGTCACCAAGCCGTCGATAGGCGAGACCACGGCGCAGTCCGCCAGCCGTTTTTCCACGATGGCTAAAGCGGCCTGGGCATTATCTACCTGGGCCTTAGCACTGTCGTAAGCGCTTTTCTGGTTGATTTGAGCTGCTTTCAATTGAGCCTCCGCCGTCTCCCAGCGGGACTTAGCCAGATTGGCGTCATTTTCCGAAACAGCCTGAGCTTCAGCAAGCACCTTAAGCCGCTCATAATTTGCTTTGGCGTCATCCCGGGCGATTTGAGCCGGAATCACCAAGGCATCGGCGGCCTGAGAAGCTGCGGCGCCGGCAAAAGCCGCTTCCGCCGAGTGAAGGGCTGCTGCCGCCTGGTTAACCTGGAGGCTCAGATCGGCGTCATCCAGATAAAGAAGAACATCTCCTGCTTTAACCTGCTGCCCCTCCTCAACCTGGATGGTTCTCACCTTGCCGGGGCTATTGGGGGATACCTCCACCGTTTGCACTGCCTCCACAGAACCGTGCCAGACCAAGGAGGACAAGCCCTCGGCGGCCTTAGCCGAAGCGGTGATAACTTCTATATCCGATGACGGGGCTACTAAACCGCACCCGGTAAAAAGCCCGGCAAGAAGCAAGAAAATCAGAGTATATATTGCTGCTTTTTTCATGGGGAAAACCTCCTGTTGGTTCCTGTATCTGCTTTGGCTGCTGTATTGCTTTAGTTCTTGTATCTGTTTGCGCCTACGCCGGCGGCCTATTGCAAATGAATTTTTACCGTGGCATTCATGCCGAAAGCCAAAGGCAAGCCCTCGCTGTTTTCAATGGTGACCTTTATCGGGATCAGCTGGGTCACCTTAGTATAAGTGCCGCTGGTGGTAAAGCTTGAAGCGCCGGCAAAGTAGGTTTGGGTAGCCTGGTTGATTTCAGTAACCTGGCCGCCAAATACCCGGCGAGGATAAGCGTCGATATGTACATCCACCTTTTGGCCCAGACGAATTTTGGCAATATCCGTCTCCTCAATATTGACGCCGATATAAAGATTATCCGTGTCGGCAATCACTGCTAAAGGAGTGCCGGCAGCAACCGTTTGGTTGACGGTAGCATCGCTTTTGACTATGGTGCCGTCGATGGGCGAAAGAATATAAGGCAGCACCTCCTGCCGGCCCAGGATCTGATCCTGGCTGACCAAATCCCCCAGCTCCACATTCCAGGCTAAGAGCTTGCCGGAAGTCACAGGCAAAACGGAATACATTTTGGCCGTAACCTTGGCGTTATCCGTCGTAAAAAAGTGGGCGCTGTCGTAATAAAAATAATAGCCTGCGGCAGAGCCGGCCAAAGCCAGCACCAGCAAAACCGAGAGGATCAGCTTTTTGACTCCCCGCTTTTTCTTCTCGTTGGCGCCGGATTTTGCTGTTTCCGTCTGTCCGCCCGGGCTGGCGGCAGCTTCTTTTGCCTTTGCTTCCGTGTTGTCCGGCAGCTTGTTTTTAACGCTATTGTCCATATTCGCTCTCTTCTTCCTCCTGCTCAAATTGACTGTTATACAGATCGGCATAGAAACCGCCCCGCTCCAGTAACTCCTCATGGCTGCCCTGCTCCGCAATATCGCCTTCTTTCAGCACCAGAATGATATCGGCATTTTTCACCGTCGACAAACGATGGGCAATCACAAAGCTGGTCCGGTTCTTAATCATGGCGTCCATGGCGTTTTGAATAAGGATTTCCGTTCTGGTATCCACAGAGCTGGTAGCTTCATCCAGAATCAATATTTTGGGATTGGCCAGCAGCACCCGGGCAATGGTGAACAGCTGTTTTTGCCCCTGGGAAATGTTGCTGGCTTCTTCGTTCAACACCATTTGGTAACCCCCGGGCAGGGAACGGATAAACTCATCGCAATGGGCTGCTTTGGCGGCGGCGATCACCTGCTGATCGGTAGCCTCAAAGCTGCCGTAACGAATATTTTCCATGATAGTGGCATTATACAGCCAAGTATCCTGCAGCACCATACCGAAGCAAGAACGCAGCTGCTGCCGGGACATCTCCCCGATATTGACGCCGTCGATGGTGATGCTGCCGCTGTTTAGCTCATAAAAGCGCATCAGCAGCTTGACAATGGTAGTTTTGCCGGCGCCGGTAGGACCGACGATAGCCACCTTCTGCCCGGCTTCGACCTGGGCGGAAAAATCACGGATAATGATTTGCTCGGGCCGGTAGCCAAAGCGCACGTGGCTGAACTCCACATTGCCCTTCACCTCAAAATCAATATGCTTATCGCTGTCAGGCGCCTCCTCTTCTTCATCCAGAAATTCAAAAACCCGCTCCGCCGCCGCCACGGTGGATTGAAGCGTATTGGAAATGGTGGCCAGCTGGCCCATGGGCTGGGTGAAGCTCCTCATATATTGGATAAACGCTTGAATATCGCCGATATCCACCACCCGTTTTACCGCCAGGTAGCCCCCCAGAATACTGACCATCACGTAGCCAAAGTTGCCGATCATCATCATTACCGGCTGCATAATGGAAGAAATAAACTGGGAGCGCCAGGCGGAAGTCAGCAGACGGCTGTTGATCTCCTCAAAACGATCCCTGGCTGCCGCCTGACCGTTGTATGCCTGCACAATGGTGTGGCCGCCGTAGATTTCTTCAATATGGCCATTGATTTCTCCCATGGACTTCTGCTGCTCCCGGAAAAAACCCTGGGAACGTTTCAGCAAGACGCCCAAAAGGCCGATGGTCATGGGGACGATCAATAAGGCGGCCAAAGTCATCAGCCAGCTAATGGACAGCATCATCCACAGCACGCCTAAAATCGTGGTAACGGAGGTGATCAGCTGAGTCAGGCTCTGGTTCAGGGTCTGGCTCACTAAATCCACGTCATTGGTAATACGGGATAAAATCTCGCCTCTGGTGTGGGTGTCATAATACCGCAAAGGCAGACGGTGCATTTTTTCGCTGATGTTTTTCCGCAGATTATACGTAACCTTCATGGATACCTGAGACATGATGAAGCTTTGGGCGTAGGCGCAAAGAGAGGAAATCAGATATAAGGCTACCAGCAGGCTGATGATCCTGCCCATGTAAGCAAAATCCGTCAGCAGGCCGGTACCGGCCATATAAGCCAAAAGCCCCTCTACCAACTTAGTGGTGACCTTGCCCAAAAGCTTAGGCCCTACAATGGAAAATACGGTGGATAACAGGGCCAGCAGCAATACAAAAATAATGGTTTTTTGATAAGGCTGCAAATATTGCCATAACGTGCCGATGGTTTTTTTGAAATCTTTAGCTTTTGGGCCGCCGCCCATAGCCATGCCCATGGGCCCGCCGCCGCCGGGACCGCCGGGGCCAAAGCCTCTGGGGCGGCCTTGCGGCTGCTGACTTGATTGACTGAATTGACTTTGCCGGTTTGGCTGATTTTGGCCGCTCATCCCATCAACTCCTTTTCACTGAGCTGGGATCTGGCAATCTGCTGATATACTTCGCAGCTGTTCATCAGCTCCCGGTGGCTGCCAATACCGGCAATGGCACCGTTATCCAAAACGATGATCTGCTCCGCCTCCATGATGGTGCCTACCCGCTGGGCAATCAAAAGCAAGGTGCTGCCGCCGGTTTCCCGTTTTAAAGCCTGCCGCAGCTTGCTGTCGGTTTTCAAATCCAAGGCGGAGAAGCTGTCGTCAAAAATATAAATAGGCGCTTCCTTGACCAAAGCTCTGGCAATAGCCAGCCGCTGCTTTTGGCCGCCGGAGAAATTGCTGCCCCCCTGGGCTACGTTAGAGCCCAGGCCGTCTTCCTTGCCGGCAATAAATTCGGCAGCCTGAGCCACCTCCGCCGCCTTATCCAAAACTTCCCCGGCAGCCTGGGAATTGCCGTAGCGCAGATTGGATTCGATCGTACCGGAAAACAGCACGTTTTTTTGGGGAACGTAGCCGATAAGCTGCCGCAAATCCCGGCGGTCAAACTCCCGGATATCCCTACCGCCGATGAGAATCCGGCCGCCCGTCACATCATAAAACCGCAGAATCAGACTCATCAGCGTAGATTTGCCGCTGCCGGTGGCGCCGATGATGGCCGTGGTCTCTCCCGGCCTGGCCGTAAAGCTGATCTGATGCAAAACATCCTCTTCACTGCCGGGAAAGCGGAAATCCACCCGGTCAAAAACCACTTCGCCGGAGAAATCCTCCGGGATAGGAGCGGGATCCTCCGGATCCGTAATGCTGAACTCCGCCTCCAAGACCTCGGCAATCCGGCCGGCGGAAACCGCCGCCCGGGGAATCAGGATGAACATCATGGCCAGCATTAAAAAGGACATGATGATCTGCATGGCATACTGCATGTAGGCCATCATATCTCCCACGCCGATATGCAAAGCCGACACCTGCTTGGCCCCAACCCAGACGATGACCACTGTGGTCAGATTCATGATCAGCATCATTGTCGGCATCATTACGCTCATCGCCCGATTGACAAATAAACTGGTAGCCGTCAGATCGCTATTGGCTGCATCAAAGCGCCTCGTCTCAAAAGGCTGGCTATTGAAGGCCCTGGTAACCAGCATGCCCTCCAGGTTTTCCCGGCTTACCAGATTCAACCGGTCCACCAGCTTTTGCACCAGCTTAAACTTCGGCAGGGCGATGGAAAAGAGAATCAGCACCAGGCCCACCAGACAGATTACAGCTACGGCAATGATCCAGGACATGGTTTTGCTGTTTTCCAAAGCCTTGATGATGCCGCCCACCCCCAGAATCGGTGCGTAGAAGACCATGCGAATCAACATCACCAGCAAGGTCTGAATTTGGGTGATATCGTTGGTGGTTCGCGTAATCAGGGAGGATGTGGAGAATTGATCCAGCTCGGCGCTGGAGAAATGAACCACCTTATTGAAGACATCCCGGCGCAGATCATGGGACACTCCGGCAGCGGTGACTGCGGCAAAATAGCCCACGGTAATGGAGCAAACGGTGCCCAATAAAGTAATCAAAAGCATTGTGCCGCCAGTTTGCAGAATATAGCCGGTATTGCCGGAAATAACGCCGGTATTGACAATATCCGACATGTATTCCGGTAAAGCCAGGTCGCACTGAGCTTGAATAAACAGCAAAGCAATGGCGCACAGAATATAGAGAATGTATTTTTTGGCGTAAACCAGGACTTTTATCATATAAATACCCCTTGACTATCCGACAACGTGTTGTACAATAAATTATTATAGGCATCTGACTATTAACAATCAACCAACAACCTTATAAAATATGTCGGATGAAAGCACAGAAGGAGTATCCCGCCATGAAGAAGCAACCAGAAATTACCGGCCAAACCCGGCAAAACCTGATCGACGCTTTTTGGCAGCTTTATTGTATAAAACGCATTGATAAGATCACGGTGAAGGAAATCACGGCCAGGGCCGGCTACAACCGCAGCACTTTTTATGAATATTTTACCGATGTTTACGATGTGCTGGAGCAGATTGAAAATTCCCTGCTGCCCAGGATGCGCAAATTCTCCCGCCCGGATTTAGCCGACCCCTCAAAGCCGCCTTTTGCCAAGGAGCTGGCCAAAACCCTGGAAGAGTACGGTAAGTATTATGCGGTTTTGCTGGGAGACAACGGCGACCCCTCCTTTCAAAACAAGATCAAGGAGAGCATGAAGTCCACCTTAAAGCAAAAATTGATTTCTTGCAGGAAGATGGATGAGCAAAAGGCCGATTTTATCCTGGAATACACTCTATCGGCCATGATCGGAGCTTTTAGCTACTGGCTGCGTCAGGAGGACAAGCCCCCTATTGAGGATTTGCTACAATGGATGCATGATTGGCGAGCCACCATGCTGAAGGAAAACGAAAGGCATGCCTTTGCCTGTCACCAGAATCCCAATCCGGACTGCAGCGGCCCAAATTGAATAGTTCCCTTCAAAATTGAATATACGAATCGGCAAAGAAAGCATTTTCATTATCTGTTATAATGAAGCGGAAAGCGGCGGTTGCTTGAACAGATGGGGCTGGTGCCCCTTGAGTAAAGCGCCGGCAGTATCTTTCGCCTCATTGAAACGCACAAAGGTAAGATCATTTAGTTAAGGATAAATCAAAAGCGGAAGGGTAAGCAGTGGCACTGGGGCACTGAGCAATTTTTTCGGTTGTAGGTGTTTTCCGGCGACAGTCTGTGCAATTTTTTCGGCTGTAGGTGATTTGCAAAGGCTTTTAAGCCAAATTCAGGCCGATTCTGTGACGTTTTTACGGTTATGCGGAAATATCCCCTTTGCATTTTACCTACTAACGCAAATTTTGCTCACATGAATTAGTCAGTTTGCATACAACCGTAAATTTTGCACAGAAAGCCGGTGGCACTGCCGAGTCGAGCCACTACCGGCACTGCCAGTCACTAACGGTCACCTGCCGGCGCCCTATGGCTCCATGACCTTCTTTCTTAACTAAATGACAGCCCCTTAGAAGGCGGTGATTTTTTGTTTTTACAATATGGTGAAAAAGAGCTTAGTTATTTAAAGCAAAAAGATAAACGTCTTGGTGAGGCCATCGACGCTATTGGCTTTATTCAGCGTAAAACCGACGGCGACTTATTTTCTTCCGTCGTCCATCACATCGTAGGCCAGCAGATATCCACAGCTGCTCAGGCCACTATCTGGCGGCGGATGAATGACGCTTTTGGAGAGATCACGCCGGCAGTTATTTCTTCCGCCAGTGCCGAAGAGCTGCAAGCCCACGGCATCACATTTAAAAAGGCTTATTACATCAAGGATTTTACCCGCAAAGTTCATGAGGGTGAATTTGATATCCATAGCCTTGCCGCCAAAAGCGATGAAGAAGTGATTGCCGAGCTTTCCGGCCTCAATGGCATTGGAGTCTGGACGGCGGAAATGATTATGACCTTCTGCATGGAACGGCCCAATATTTTAAGCTACGGCGATCTGGCTATCCACCGGGGGCTAAGAATGCTCTACCACCACCGCAGCATTGATCGCAAGCTTTTTGAAAAATACCGGCGGCGCTTCAGCCCATACTGCACCGTAGCCAGTCTCTATCTTTGGGCCATTGCCGGCGGCGCTATTGACGGCATGCAGGATTATGCGCCGAAGAAAAAGACGCCGAAAAAAAGCATCGTAAAAAAGCCGGGCAGAGGAAAAACAGCCGGCGAAACAAGCGGCAAAGCGGGCAATGAAACAGGTGGCAAAGCAGGCAGTGAAACGGACGTTGGAAAAAGAGGACGAAAATGAGCGAGGATGAAAAATGGGCGGCGGCCTTAGGAAATAACGGCTCCTTTGATGGTATTTTCTTCTATGCCGTCAAAACTACCGGCATCTTTTGCCGCCCCTCCTGTAAATCGAAAAGTCCCCTGCGAGAAAATGTCAGCTTTTTCGACAGCGCAGATCAGGCTCGGGAAGCAGGCTATCGTCCCTGTAAAAGATGCCGGCCGGATCTTTTGAGCTATCAACCGCTGCAAGAGCTGGCGGAAAAAGCTAAAAAGCTGCTAGACAGCGGCATAGAAAATAAGCTGTTATTGGCAAAAGAATTACGAGGCCTTGGCCTGACGCAGCACCGGCTGGCAGAGCTTTTCAGGAGCCATTACGGTTTGACCATCAGCGAATACAGCCAAAAGATTCGCCTGGAAAAAGCCCGGACAATGCTTGCAGATACAAAAGAATCAATCCCGGACATCGCCTTTGAGGCCGGCTTTGAAAGCCTTTCTGCCTTTTATCGTTTCTTTCGCAAACAAACGGGTATGACGCCTGCTGCTTATCGGAAAACCTGTCAAAATTCGACCTGCCAGGTTTCCCCTGACGAAAATCCAGTTAAGAAATGGGAGGAAGATTGATGAATTACCTATGCAAAATCCCTTCTCCTTTGGGAACTCTCACCCTGTCCAGCGACGGCCAAAATCTGACGGGTCTTTGGCTTGACCAGCAAAAATATTTCGCCGCCACCCTGGACAAGGATGTCGGCAAGATTGTGGAAGAGGAGCTGCCTCTTTTTGATGATGCCAGAAAGTGGCTGGATCAGTATTTCAGCGGCCAAGAACCGGATTTTCAGCTGCCCCTGGCCCCTGCGGGCAGTGAATTCCGCCAGGCTGTGTGGAAAATCCTTTTGGAAATTCCCTATGGACAAGTAATCACCTACGGCGATATTGCCAAGCGCCTGGAGAGGCAAGGGGAAAGAGGCTCCGTTTCCGCCCGGCCCGTAGGCGGCGCCGTGGGGCACAATCCTATTTCTATCCTGATCCCCTGCCACCGGGTCATTGGCGCTAACGGCAGCCTGACAGGATACGCCGGCGGCATCGCCAATAAAATCCGGCTGCTGAAGCTGGAGGGTATTGACGTGGAAAAATTCTCTCTGCCGGCAGGGATGGCATCATCTGCACCGTCGGCCAGTTAATTGCTCAGGGCCACGACTTGCACCCTTAAAGAGGGACTCGTATCCCCGAATGTACAAAAAATGAAGTAATGCACGATAAAGGCACGATAAATTAGGGATTATAATGATTTACAGAGAGATTTTTGACTGATTATGAGTATATTTCTATTTTTTATACAGTTATCGAGCTGTTTATGCACAAGGTTGAAGCATTTTCTCAAATTTTCTCAAATTTTGTACATCTAACTAAAGGGCCATTTGGCGGCTGCAAAACTTGATAGCGTCAGGTTTGGGTTTAAATCAATCTTGAAGAATAAATCAAGATATGTTAGGATATAAATAGAAATAGGAACTGCTGCTTTTTGTCGGGCGGCCAGATCCTAACCGGTGGTTGGCCGCTTATCTAACGATAGGCGGTTTTACTTTTTTGGCTTGTTTTGTAACAAGCCAATGATGCCGATGACGACCAGACAGAACGTAAACAGTTCCATATAGTTGATCATAAGGCATCCCCCCTTTCTTCAGGGGGACCTAACCGCCAAGCAACAGCTCCTTTTGACATTTTACCATTTTTTACCTCAGGAATAAACAAGAATATTTATGCTTCGACGCAGCCAAATACCGCCGCCGACAGCAGAAAAAAACTGCTTTACACAGCAAGAAAAATATGATATGATGCAACGCAATTAAAGCATGGATGCACATGCTGGATCATGAGGCTTAATTATGCGAAACTTTATTTCTGCAGCCAATTATTTTTATTACGCCGGCTTTGCTTATTTTATGGGCAAGGTTTCTTTGCGTTTGGCTGGCAGGGATATGCGCTTCATGTGTTAGGCTTAGTCTGACCGACATGAGAGCCCCGTAGCAAACGCTGCGGGGCTTTATTTTTTTACCATTGCTTTGAGATTGGCAATCACAATCGCGACAGTTTGGCCTGTACGAACTATAGAAAAGGAGAGAAAAACCATGATTATTTTAATCAAAAAAGAGTCCCGCCAGGAGCAAATCGAAAGATTGATCGATTGGCTGAAAAACTACCAGTTGAACGTCCATGTTTCCGAAGGAATGCTGCAAACCATTTTAGGCCTGGTCGGCGACACCAGCCGGCTGGATATCGATCTGATCCGCTCCATGGAAATCGTGGAGGACGTCAAGCGTATCCAGGAGCCTTTCAAAAGCGCCAACCGCAAGTTTCATCCCGCAAACACCGTAGTGTCCGCCGGCGGCGCCGTCATTGGCGACGGCAGTTTGACATTGATTGCCGGTCCTTGCTCCGTGGAGTCGGAGGAGCAAATTTGCATGATTGCCAAGTCGGTGAAACGCTCCGGCGCCACCATGCTGCGGGGTGGGGCATTCAAACCCCGTACCTCGCCCTACTCCTTCCAGGGGCTGGGCGAAGACGGCATCCGGATGCTTTTGACGGCAAAACAAGAAACAGGGCTGCCGATTGTTACCGAGATCATGGATTTAAGCCAGCTCCATCTTTTCGATGAGGTGGATGTGATCCAGGTAGGGGCCCGCAATATGCAAAATTTCAAGCTTTTGACCGAATTAGGCCATCAGAGAAAGCCGATTTTGCTGAAGCGGGGCCTTTCCAGCACCATGGAAGAATTGCTGATGAGCGCGGAATACATTATGGCCGGCGGCAACGAGCAGGTAATTCTCTGCGAGCGGGGTATCCGCACCTTTGAAAATTACACCCGCAATACTCTCGACCTTTCTGCCGTACCCATGCTTAAGCAATTGAGCCACCTGCCGGTCATCGTCGATCCCAGCCATTCCACGGGGATTTCCCGGCTGGTCCGGCCCATGTCTTTGGCGGCTGTGGGAGCGGGCGTCGACGGCCTGATCATCGAGGTTCACAACGACCCCGTCCACGCTCTTTGCGACGGACCCCAGTCCTTGACCCAGGAAGCCTTCGACGAGGTGGCACGGGCCGTGCGCCTGGTCTTTGATGCGGTACAAACCGGCAAGCAAGGCGGGAAACAAGATAGCAAGCCGGCCGGGCAAGCAGCCGGAAAAGAGGTGCAATAGTAATGATTATCGGCATTGTCGGCTTGGGCCTGATCGGCGGCTCTATGGCCAAAGCCATTAAAGAATTTACCGATCATACCGTATTGGGCCTGGATCAAGACCCTAAAACTCAGGCCAGGGCTTTGGCCGAGGGTGCTCTGGACGGCCCCTTGGGCGAAGAGACATTAAGCCAATGCCAAGTTTTGTTGCTGACCCTCTATCCCCAGGCAACCATCGATTTTCTTATGCAGCATGCCGGTAAAATCGTTAAAGGCACCTGGGTCGTGGATCTATGCGGCGTCAAGGAGCCGGTCTGCCGGGCAATAACGCCCCTGTCCAACCGCCACGGCTTTCATTTCGTAGGCGGTCATCCCATGGCCGGCCGGGAACGCTCCGGCTATGGGGCCGCTGAGGCCCGGCTGTTCTGCGGCGCTTCCATGCTGCTTACACCGGTGGAGTCTGCGACTGGTGAGCTTGCCCCCGCCGAATCTGCACCTGGCGAGCCCGAGCTAGTCGAATCTGCGCCGGCTTCGCTACGGCAGGGCTTGGAGGCCTTTTTCCTCTCCTTGGGCTTTCGCATCGTCCACTTTACCGGCGCCGCCGAGCACGACCGGATCATCGCTTACACCTCCCAATTGGCCCACGTGCTTTCCAATGCTTACGTCAAAAGCCCCGCCGCTTTACAATATGAAAACTTTGCCGGCGGCAGCTTTCAGGATCTGACCCGGGTGGCTACCTTAAATGTAGAGATGTGGACGGAGCTGTTTTTCCTTAACCGGGAAAACCTGATCAAGGAGATTGACGGACTTTGCAGCCGTTTGACGGCCTACGGCGACGCGCTGAAACAGCAAGACGCCGAGGCCATGGCGGCTTTGCTGCAGGAGGGCTGTGATTGGAAGGCCAAAATCGGCGGCGGCAAAAGGTCCGCGATAGTTTCTTCCAGGGAATGAAGCGAATAAGCCGGCGCTCTTTCATGAAAAAAGCCATCCCCGAAAACGAGGATGGCTTTTTCTATTGCTAAATAAGACTAGTTAAAGATCGGAGAGCCGGGGCCAATGGGCAGATTGAAGAAGTAGAAGACCGCCAGCAACAGGATATAGACGACGAAGAAACAGGCAACAAAGGGAATGTTCATGGAAATAACCGAACCGATACCGATTTTTTTGCCCTCATTGCTTTTTGCGCGGTAAGTAACCAGCAAGCCTACTACCACCGGCAGATAATAATCCAGCGGGGAAAGAGGATTGGCCACGGAGTCGGCAATCCGGTAAGCGATCTGGGTCAAGGCCGGCGAGAAGCCCAGCATGGAGAACATGGGCAGGAAAATCGGGCCAATGATATACCATTTTGCAAAACCGCCGGTCATGAAAAGATCCAAAATGCAAACGAAGATGATAAAGGCAACCAGTAAGGGGAAGCCGGTAAATTGCATCTTCTGAAGGAGCTGACCGCCGGATACTGCAAGAATAGTAGATAAATTACTGTTGGTGAAAACATAAATGAAGATGGACGCCGGCAAGGCAGCGACGATGAAGTTCAAAATATTGCCGATGCCTGACTCCATAAATTTGGGGACGTCAGCCCAGACTTTAATCGTTCCAACACTTTTGCCATACACGATGCCTAAGAGAACAAAGAAGAAAAAGAGAATGCAAACAATACTGCTTAAGAAGGGGGAGGAAGGAAGAATACCGCCGTCGTTGTTACGAAACAGCGAGCCCTGGGGTATAGTCAGCAATAAAACAGCGGCGATGTAGACCAGAGCTGCAATACCGCAGTTGCGCAGACCTTTTCTTTCAATATCCGTGGCCTTATGCTCTGCCAGCACAGAAGCATCACTCTCGGATTTGTCGTCCCCTACGATTTTTACCAGAAGCTTTTCGGCTACAAAGGTAGCGGTAATCGTAATCAGTAGCGTAGCGGAAGCCATGAAATACCAGTTCATCAAAGGATGGATGTCCGCAGAGGGAATACCGGTCAGATCCACAATGTTTTTCGTAATACCAGACATAACTACATCGGAACCGGCAATGAGCATATTGGCGCCAAAGCCGCCCTGAACGCTGGCATAGCCGGTGATGATACCGATCCAGGGATTGCGCCCCATGGCCTTAAACACAACGGCGCCTAAAGTAGGCATGATAACGATGCCCGCATCGGAGATCAAGTTGGCGTTGACGGCAAGAAAGGCAATGGTGGCGGTGATCAGGGCAGCCGGTACCGTTGTCGCTACTGAACGCATAAACGTATGGAAAAATCCGGCCTGCTCGGCAACACCCACCGCCAGCATCATGATCATTACAAGGCCCAGGGGCGTAAAGTAAGCAAAGGTTTGAACAAAGTTAGTAGTAAGATAGCGGATGGTTTCGTAATTGAACAAATTTCTGGCTGTCACCACCGTTTCCACCAGGGGCTGACCGGGTTCCCGGGAAGCTGCCATGTATGTAACGGAGGTTCCCAAGGAACTGAAAATTGCGGATAGAATAAACACAATAACAATCAACGAGGTAAACATCAGGAAGGGAGCGGGAACCTTATTACCGGCAATCTCCACCAGATTAATGAACTTTGTTAAAAAGGACACCTTTTGCTTTTTATCCAAATTTGTGTTCATATTTATCTCCTTTCTGCCCTGCAATTACTTAACGTTTTGGTAAACCATGGTTCCGCCGGACATAACTGCCTCCCGCTGCGGCAGTCTGGCTACAACCTCCGCCGAACAGGAAGCCCTGAGGAACACAAAGTCCGCCGGATCACCCAGTTTAGGCCAGAGCCGGCGCCCCTGTTCATCCAGGGGAGTAACCCCTTCCGTCGCCAGGCCTAAAGCCTGAGCCAGGGAAATCTCATCACTCAGCTTGTTGAACATGCAATAGAATTTTACCTTTTCCAGGACGTCTCCGGTACCGAAAGGCCCCCAGGAATCATAAATACCGTCGCAGCCAAACTTAACGGGCACGCCCAGCCGCTTCAGCTGCTCCACCGGGATTCTGCGGTCGGGAGGATAGGTGGAGGTAATCCCTATTCCCAAATCCCGGAACCGTCCGGCCATAGCCTCAAGCTGAGCGGGATTGGCGTCCATCAGAGCAAAGCCATGGCTAATGGTGATCATTCCCCGCATATCCCGGGCCTGGGCCAGATCACAAAGCCGCTCCATGGTATAAAGGCCGACAGCCCCTCTTTCATGAAGATGCATATCAATGCCGGCGCCAAATTCATTGGCCAAATCAAAGGTGGCCTTGAGAGATCCTTCCACATCCTTGTCAAGGCCGCCGGGATCAATACCGCCGATCAGGTCCGCCCCCATCTTCATAGCCTCTCTCAGCAAAGGCTGGCATTGTTTACGCAATAGACCATGCTGGGGAAAGGCAACCGTCTCAAAGTCAATACCTTTAAAGCTGCGCAAAGCGGCAAGGCTGCCCTCCAGATTCTTCAATTCACAATAGGGATCCACATTGACATGGTGTCGCAGCTTAGTGGTCCCTTTGGCAAGCAGCAGCTCAATGGCCGCCCGGCTGCGGGTTTCCACAGAATCCCGCATCTTGATAAGATCCTTGGCTTCCAGCTCCAGCCGCTCTTCAATATTTTTTGTTGGCTGTGTGCTGTGAAAATCCATAGTTAAATAGGTTTTATCAATATGGACATGACTGTCAACCAACCGGGGCAAAGCCAGCATACCGCCTAAATCCAATACGGCGCCGCCCTCGTTCTCAGCGTATCCAGCCAGCTGCAGCCCTATAATCCGCCCGCCTTCCACGGTGATATCAAACAGAGCGGTAATGGTCTCTACCCGGCCAAGATCAGCTTCCTGAAAGCCTGTCTCCAACCGTACATTCTTAAGCACTTTACGCATGGAAAACGCACCTCCCTTTGAAATACAGTGCAGTAATAGGCTTGCGCCGGGCAATTAGTTCGGCGCTGCTGGAAGCATCCACCAGCATGAAGCTGGCCGTGTCGTCGCTTGTGGGCCAACGCCGGTTGCCGTCAGCATCCAGGGGCGTTATACCGCCTGTGGCATATTTCATAACCTGACCAAGGGACACTTCGTCGGTCATTTTGAAGCAGGAGGCTACATTGCATAGCTTTTCAATAGTGTCGCCGGTGCCAAAGCAGCTGAAATGATCAATCAAGGAATCGTGGCCAAGGGCTACCCGCACCCCTGCCTGATCCAAATAAGGAATCGGAATAGGGCTTTCCAAAGCTACAGAGCTGGATATGGTAATGTCAAGCTGACTCAGCCGCCTGCTAATGGCTTGCAGGGAACCGGGATCAATGCCGCTTAAAGCCACAGCAGAGCCGATGGTAACCCGCCCTTGCCAGCCGTATTCCTCGGTCATATCACAGATCCGGTTCATGGAATATAGGCCCAGGCTGTTTTGTTCGTGCAAATGAATATCCACGGGGCGGTCATATTCGGCAGCCAACTGGAAGGTAGCCCTCAGGGAGTTCTTGACGTCTTTATCCAACAGACCGGGATCTACCCCGCCCACCACGTCGGCCCCTTCTTCCATGGCCTGGCGCATATAGGGCAGGCTATTGCTGCGTAAAAGTCCGTGCTGAGGAAAGGCCACCAGCTGATAAGTGAGCTTATCGGTATAGGTTTCCAGAATCTCTTTAGCACAGCGGTAATTTTGAGTACCGATAATGGGGTCTACGTTACACTGGGCCTGAATATGGGTATGCCCCTTGCCAATTAAAAGCTCGATAATCTTGCGGGTTCGCTCCGGCATAGCAGGCAAAAGCTCAGGCAGCAGGGTTTTCTCCTCTTCCAGTCTGCCAAAAAGATCTTTACCTTTGGCGCAGGACATCCAAGGGCCCCCAAAGTAAGTTTTATCAATATGAATATGGCTTTCTCGCAAAGAGGGCAATAATAGCTGCCCCTTACAATCAATACCTTCTCCCGGGTCGGAGGCAGATATTTCTGAAAACTTATCGCCAACTATTTTAATATTGGTGATCTCTGTTTCCGTTTTCACCGCCCCTTCGTTTTTCTTATGGCCTTTCTCCAGCCTGACATTTTTTAGCCAGTAAGCCTGCATAGCGTAGGTTCCCCCTCCTTATCTTCTTGTATAACCCCAGCTTTGAGACTTCATTCCCCCCTTATATCTCGCTATTCTTTCATTCCCTGATAAACTCGGGTGCGCACCTTGAATTACGTAAACAAAATAGTACCGGTAAAAAAATCATAGCGATCCTGATCAAAATAGTCACGGTACAAACAGTCTAAGAAAATCATTGGTTATTGTGCTTCTTGCACATTTTTTATTTTTTCTCTCTAGATAAATTACCGTTCTTATCCAGTAAAAGAGCACTATGTTCGTGCGTTCTGCCTAATGAAAACTGTTTTTTCTGTAAGTTGTATATATGGTACAGAATATGGCCTCCCTTTTATAATAGGATTGTGAATGAACAAATAAAGGGGTGGCTTCATGGATCATTGGGATAAAGCTCTCATCCAGGCCTGCGACCGCGGGCAGGTTGAAGAGGTACGATGGCTTCTGACCAATCCGGTCAACGTTGATGATCAGGATGAAAAGGGACGTACGGCGTTGATGGCGGCAGTACAGCAAAACAATGCAATAATGGTAGAACTTCTTTTAAACAAAGGGTTTAGCCCCAATGTACGGGACTGCAATAAACTGACGCCTTTTTTGTATGCCGGTGCCAATGGACTTCATCATTTGCTGGAAATCCTGCTGCAGCATGGGGCAGATACCACCAGCACCAACCGTTTTGGCGGCACTGCTCTGCTCCCCAGCAGTGAGCGGGGTTTTATGCGAACCGTTGAGGTCTGCCTTGATCATGGCCTTTACGTCAACCATGTCAATGATTTGGGCTGGTCGGCGCTGCAGGAAGCCGTGATTCTGGGCGACGGCGGCATCCTGTACCGGGACGTCATCAGCGCCCTGATCGAGGCGGGAGCCGATACCAAGGCTAAAGATAATTTGGGCGTCAGCCTGCAGGAGCATGCGGGCAAACGGGGCCAAACCAAGGTAGCGGCTATGCTCCGGGGAGAAATCGCACCGGTACCGGCTTTGATTAAGGAAGCCAAGTTCGCTGCCCGCAAAGGGAATTATGCCGCCGCTCTTACAGCGCTGGAAAAAACCGAAATATCTTTGCCTGCCGATGAGTACTCCTATTATCGGGGCTATTTCCTGACCCTTCTGGGGCAGGAAGAGGAAGCTATCGCCAGTTTTGCCGGCAGAACAGCGGCAAATTCAGAATTTTACTTTTATATAGCTAATTGCTATCGCCGTCTTCGTCAGCCCGCTGAAGCATTAGACGCTTTTGAGCAGGGCATAGCTGCCGGGGAACAGCCATTCTTCTTCCGCTATCATAAGTCTAATTATCTTAGAGAATTAGGCCGTCACGAAGAAGCCATTCAGGAGATGGACAAGCTGCTGTCAATCGAACCGGAGCGCTACGATTATTCTTTCCATAAAGCTAATAGCCTCCGCTCTCTGGGTAAGCATCTGGAAGCGGCGCAAGAAATGGATTCCGCTATTCGCCATGATCCCGGTAATCCGTTGTACCAGTATCATAAAGGCCAATCTCTTCTTTTGGCGGCAAAACCCGAGGAAGCCTTGGCTTGCTTGCATAACGCCCTGGAAAAAGCGATTAAAGCAGACTATTATGCCGAGCTGGGCAAGTGCTGGCTGGCATTGAACAAAAAACAAGGGGCTATAAACGCTTTGGAAAAAGCACTGGAACTGGAAAATGACCATCCCGACGCCAAGCAATGCCTAATTAAAGCAAGAGCAAACACATCGGAAACGGAGGAGGGCAAAAAATGACGGTAAAAACAGTAATTAAAAAAAACACCTATTTTGATTCGGTCAGCTTGATGACCTTGTCCACGAAAGCCAATAAAATCGAGGGCATCCGGCAGGCAGTGGTTGCTATGGGTACGGCATTGAACAAAGAAGTTCTGCATAATGTGGGGCTGTATTCGGAATCTGCCGAGCAAGCCACCCCCGGCGATCTCATGATTATCATCGAGGCTGAAGATGAAGCTGCCTGCGACGAGGCTTTGATCCAGGTGGAGGAGCTCTTTATCCGCAAGGATAGCGGTGATCTCAATCAGGAAATCAAATTTTCCAGCATGGCTGCCGCCGTGAAACGTTTGGAAAAGGCTAATCTGGCCATAATCTCCGTCCCCGGCGCTTATGCCTTTCGGGAGGCAAAAAAGGCGCTGGAGAATGGTCTTAACGTAATGATCTTCAGCGACAACGTGGCCTTGGATCAAGAGCTTGCCCTAAAACAAATGGCCTCGGAAAAAGGCCTTTTGGTTATGGGGCCTGATTGCGGCACCGCTATTATCGGCGGTAAAGGTCTCTGTTTTGCTAATGAAGTGAGACGGGGCAATATCGGGATTGTGGCGGCTTCCGGTACGGGAGCCCAGGAGGTCAGCGTTCGTATTGATGATTTTGGCGGCGGAGTTTCTCACCTGATCGGCACAGGCGGGCGGGATCTTTCCGAGACCATCGGCGGCATCAGTATGCTTGCAGGCCTCCAGGCCCTGGAAGAAGACCCCTCCACAGAGGTTATCCTGTTGCTTTCCAAAATCCCCGCTGTCGCAGTGGCAGAAAAAATCTACAGCCAGGTGAAAAGCTGCTCTAAACCGGTAGTCATCTGCTTCTTGGGCGGCCAGCAAGAAAAAATCACCGCTGCGGGAGCGGTTTATGCCAAAACCACTAAGGAAGCTGCTCTCAAAGCAGTGGTTTTGGCCGGCGGCAAAGAAGAGGAAATCAACACCCATCCCCTGAACCTGCCTTTGATTAAAGAAATCAAAGCAAAACTGAGAGCGGATCAGAAATACATCCGGGGCCTATTCTGCGGCGGTACGGTTTGCCAAGAGGTTATGGGTCTGGTCAGAGAAAAATATCCCAATGTATATAGCAATATTGGCGATCCTGCCTATCGTCTGGCGGATGTGCATATAAGCAAAGACCATACCATGATTGATTTTGGGGATGATGCTTTTACCCAAGGCCGGCCTCACCCCATGATTGATCCTTCTTTACGCATCGAACGTTTCCTTAAGGAAGCGGCTGATCCGGCGGTAGGCGTAATCGCCATGGATTTTATATTGGGCTACGGCGCCCATAACGATCCTGCCGGCATCATGCTGCCCCATATCCGCCGGGCAAAGCTTGAGGCTGCCCAGGCAGGACGGCATCTGGAAATTCTGGCTTTCGTTCTCGGCACTGAGAAAGATCCCCAGAATTTCAGCGAACAAGTGCGTATGCTTATGAAAGAAGGCGTAACTATTGCAAGCAGCGTGGTCAATACAGGGCTGCTTGCCGCCGGTTTTGTGGAAAAGGAGGCACAGTGATGAATGGTATTAAAGATCTGCTCTATCGTGAGCCGGTAGTCATCAACGAAGGCGTGGAGCTTTTTAAAGAGGACTTGGTAAAACAGGGTGTTCAAACAGTCCAGGTTAATTTTACGCCGCCGGCAGGCGGCAATCCCCAGCTTCTTGATATACTGGATTACCTTTCCGACCCCCGGCGCAAGGAAGCCATCGCTTTGGCTAATCAGGAGGCCGTGAAACGAGTCATCACTTCCCATCCTGTTTTGGTAGGCTACGGTAAAGCCTTGGACGTGATTCCCGGCATGACGGCAAAAACCATTCTCCATGCCGGCCCGCCGATTACTTGGGACAGAATGTGCGGAGCCATGCGGGGCGCCATAACCGGTGCTCTGGTTTTTGAAGGACTGGCCCGGGATATTGCCGAAGCTGAGGTCTTGGCCGCCTCGGGAGAAATTATTTTTTCACCCTGCCATGAGCACAATACCGTAGGCTCCATGGCCGGCGTTACCTCTCCCTCCATGTATGTGCATATTGTTAAAAATAAAGCCTACGGCAACCTGGCCTATACTAACCTCAGCGAACAATTGTCCAAGATTCTGCGGATGGGCGCCAATGATCAAAGCGTCATTGACCGCCTGATCTGGATGCGGGATGTTTTGGGCCCCATGCTCAAGGAAGCCATGGAGCTGGCAGGGGAAATCGATCTGCGTCTGCTGATGTCCCAGGCGTTGCATATGGGAGACGAGTGCCATAACCGCAACGTAGCCGGCACCAGTATTTTGAGCCAGGCTCTGACCCCTTATCTTGCACAAACCGGCTTTTCTATGCAGGATAAGGTTGATGTCTTCAACTTTATCCTGAGCAGCGATTACTTTTCCGGCCCCACCTGGATGGCTGCCTGCAAATGCGCCATGGATGCCGCCCAGGGTATCGAAAACAGCACAGTGGTAACAACGATGTGCCGCAATGGCACCGACTTCGGGGTGCGGGTAAGCGGTCTGCCGGGGCAATGGTTCACCGGCCCCTCACAGCAAGTGATCGGCCCTCTTTTTGCCGGCTTTAAGCCTGAGGATTCCGGGCTGGATATCGGCGACAGCGCCATCACCGAAACCTATGGCATCGGCGGTTTTGCCATGGCTGCCGCGCCGGCCATCGTATCCTTAGTGGGCGGTACCGTAGCGGAGGCCATCGGCTTCACCGATAAAATGCTGGAGATCACTACCGATACTAACCCCAATGTAACCATCCCCTTATTGAATTTCCGGGGAGTGGCCAGCGGCATCGATGTTCTCAAAGTGCTGGAAACAGGTATTCTGCCTATAATCAATACGGCAATAGCCCATAAGGAGCCAGGTATCGGCATGATTGGAGCCGGTATTGTCCATCCTCCTATGGATTGTTTTGTCAAAGCGGCTCAGGCATTGGGCCAGAATATTCGTTAAGAATCAAAAAAGCACCGCGAAATGAGCCGCACCCCAATTGTTCGACAGTATGCTATACTGAAAAACGATTGGGGTGCAGTTTCTTACAAGGAACGCCAAAGAAAAAAGCTTATTGCAGCTCATGGAGCTTTAGAGCCAGGCTGTATTTGAACAAATCTTCCGCTTCATTCATATCCGTGTTGAGAATTGCTTTGATTTTTTCAATACGGTAAAGAAAAGTATTACGATGGATGAACAAAGACTTTGCCGCTTCCGTAGCATTGTAGTTATGGGCGATATAGCTTGCCAGCGTTACCAAAAATTCCGTTTGATTCTTTTGGTCGTAGTTATGCAGTTCGCCTAATATGCATCGGAAAAACTTTTCCCTTTCTTCCACAGATATATTGTCTTCCAGGAAATGATACACCTCAAAATCTTCATATTGGGTGATGGGTTTATTCAGCTGAAACTTTTCTAAAATGCGAATAGCCTGGCAGGCTTCCCGAAAGCTTTTTTCGGCGGACATAATGGTGTCGTATGTGCGGCCAATCCCGATCTTGTATTGATTTGCAGGCAGCTTGCGCTCCATTTCATCATAAATTGCCTGCGCATAAAGCAGGGTTTCCTGGGGAATAAAAGAAGGCTGACGTTTATCCCTGCCATCCATAACAATAATTTGCAGACCCCGCTGGAAGCAAAGGACATTCTTTTTTTCCATATGGGAAATTTCCCGGACAATCCCGATAATCTTTTTAGCAGCTTCATTTTGAGCATACTGCGCCTTTACCATGTCGTCAAATTTACTGACCCTGGCGGTTTTGGTTGTAATAACCAGGCAATAATATTGATAAGTAGGATCGATCCCCAACAAATCACACTGATTTTTTACATCATCCAAGGACTGAAATTTGCCGGTAAGCAAATCGTCAAAAAAATCGCTGCGCAGATTGGCTCGCACGTCTTCCAATTCTTTTTGTCGGATACGCTCCATGGAAAATACCATAGAGGCGTTTGTCAAGGCAATAAAGTCAATCTCCGTAATCTTGCGGGCGGTTTCGCACAACAATATATAGCCATAGTTTTTATTGGCAACAACTGCCGGCATTATCCGGACGTTAATGACCGCATCCTTTACTTTGAGCTTTCTGGTGATCGGTTTACGGAACTTCATAAGGCATGCTGCTTAAAAATTCCTCGTTAAATAAAGGCCGGCCTATTTTAAAATCGAAGTATTGGTTAAGAGGAATGCTATCTGCCACATCGTAATAGTGGAGCAATCGCCATCCCTCATCCAGAAAAATAACGGGATTGCCTACAATCGCTGCCAGTTTTTTTGAGATATGGTCAAGGCCGCCGCCTTCCAGAGATATTTCAAAAAACTCATGATGTATTTCAAGGGATTTCTTGATGATGGGCTCATTCTTTTTGCTGATCTCGTCCATGATCACAACCAGAATTTGGGAGAAAGACAGCCCATAGGGAATTTCAAAAATCGGCAAACCAATTTGATTGGCAACCTCAATCATATTGTCCGGTATCGTACGCAAAAAACGCTTAGGCTTAATGCATAAGCAGGGGCAGCCAATATTGGCAAGATCAACAACAAATTGATTTTGATTTTCGGCGCTATCTTTAAAAAAATAGCCTGAGGTAAGCAGGACCTCGCCGGCTGACAGCCAGTCCAAAGCTTCCGGATTATCCATGATGTTCACGCTCTTGATCTCCCTCGACAGCCCGTCTTTTCCGGCAATCAAATGCAAATCTTTAAGACTTGGCATGGATAGCATATCGTTAACAATCACAGGGCATCCCCTCCTTCTAATCCGCTTTTATTATAAGGGATAGTCTGACCCCTTGGCAAGAAACCCGTCTTGCACAGTTCGCCGCATCTCAACAATAGGGTTATTCGCAGTTATTTGCTTTGCTTTTTGCCGATTATGTTATAAGATATAGTTAAAACGAACAGAGGTTCTTGTTATGAAATTTAATCGCCAAATTGTCAGCTATATGGTACTGGCGGCCCTCTTGGTTCTCGGCATCATTTATTTTGGCCAGATAGCCGCCTTTGCGCAAGTCCTGGCCCACATCATGAGGCCGCTGATCTTCGGCCTGGTCATTGCCTATATTTTAAACCTGCTGATGAGATTTTTGGAAAGGTTCTATTTTCCCAACACTAATCATAAACTGGCCGCTAAGACGCGCAAGCCGGTTTGCCTCCTTCTGTCCATTCTGCTGATCCTGCTGATTTTATTTTCGGTATTCAATCTGGTAATTCCTCAGATCATCAATACCTTCTCCGCCATAGCGGCAGTGCTGCCGGCCTACACGGAGAGAATCAACAGCTGGCTGGCTGAAAACAGGGAGCAAATCCCCATCATTGCCAAAAACATCGGCGATATCAATATCAACCGGGAGAGCATTTTCAACCGGATAGCCACCTATACCACCCAGGGTGTCAGCAGCATCCTCAACTCCTCCGTCAGCGTTATCTCCTTGCTCACCACAGGGATTTTCAATCTTTTTGTAGCTCTGACCTTCGCCATATACCTGCTGCTGGGCCAAGACAGACTGCTGCGGCAAGCCCGCCGATTGCAGCGGGCGGTGATGAAAGAAGATACGGCGGCCAGATTAAATACCGTTTTAGCCATAGCCAACGAATCCTTTTCGCATTTTATTGTGGGTCAGTGCACCGAGGCCCTAGTAATCGGGAGCTTGTGCACATTGGGCATGTGGGTCTTCCGCTTCCCCTACGCCACTGCCGTAGGCGCTTTCGTGGGCGTCACCTCCTTCATCCCCATTTTCGGCGCCTATCTGGGAGCCGGGGTGGGAGCCTTCCTCATTTTGATCATCGACCCTTTCAAATCTTTATTATTTATCCTGTTTATCGTGGTGCTGCAGCAGCTGGAAGGCAATTTGATCTATCCCAAAATCGTCGGCACTTCCATGGGCCTGCCGGGTATTTGGGTCTTTTCTTCCGTAATCATCGGCGGCGGTTTGGGCGGCGTTTTCGGCATGCTTCTGGGAGTACCGGTGGCGGCCACAGCCTACAAGCTGCTGCAAATATATGTCCGCGGCCGCTTAGCAGCTCAAGGCGAGGCAGCGACAGAACCCATAGCAGGCCCGGAAGCAGAAAAATAGTACGGAGGAATGCCTATGAAGCTGGCAGCCTATTTTCCTATTTATCATAAATTAGCCCCTGAGGAGCAATACCTTTTAGAGTCCTCTGTTTTAAAACGCCGGGTTGCCGCCGGCACCATTATGCACAATGGCGCCGACGACTGCGTGGGCTTATTCATCATCTCCTCCGGCCAGCTGCGGGCCTATATTCTCTCCGACGAGGGCAAGGAGATCACCCTTTACCGGCTTTTCGAGCGGGATATTTGCCTGTTTTCAGCCTCCTGCATCATGTCCAGCATCCAATTCGACATCACCATCGAAGCCGAAAAAGACTCCCAGCTCTGGATCATTCCGCCGGATATTTATAAGCAGCTGATGGAAAGCTCCGCTGTAGTGGCCGGCTACACCAACCAGATTATGGCCACCCGTTTTTCGGAAGTCATGTGGCTGATGGAGCAAATCATGTGGAAAAGCTTTGATAAGCGGCTGGCCGCCTTTCTATTGGAAGAAAGCCTCCTGGAACAAAGCAACTTTCTCCGCCTTACCCATGAGAAAATAGCCAATCACCTGGGCACCGCCCGGGAGGTGGTAACCCGAATGCTGCGCTATTTCCAGTCCGAACAGATGGTTCACCTGACAAGAGGGGAAATCGAGATCACCAACCGCCAAAAGCTTGAGGCCCTTGGGCAATAATCGCCAGCGGCGGCAAAGCGCAGCATAGCGCCGGGTTCAGCCAGGTCAACTGTACAAAATTTTGAGGTTTTGCCTGAGCATCGGGCCATGAGGGCCTCCTATGAAAGTGAGCTATAGGAATAAGCATTTTTTAGCGGCCTTGGCTTGAAGAAGCCGCCAGGTCATTTTTTACGCAAAATTGCAAGTTTAAAGTGTCCGAAACATCATTAATGAGGCTGAATACCGCTTTTTAGCTATATCTAGTGCCGCTCCATGGGCAAGCGCCATATTTTAGAATAGCAGCACACTTTAAACTTGCAATTTTGCTTATTTTCCAAGGCTGCGAAATCTGGAAAGACAGCCTGCAAACACCTTATCCAATAAAGCTGCAACGACCACCTCCAATAAAGGTATGATTTCTCTGTATAGTTTAATTTCACGGGATTTGAGCAAAAAAAGCACAACTTACCGGCTTATACTAATCTGCAATTAAAAACCTTTAGTTTTTAATTTGCCGCACTGTGTGCGGCAGTGGGCTTTGCCCACGCAGATTGGCATATATGCTATTCTGCCTGCGCCTTTGGCGCAGTGGCAATCAAGAATTGCCAGATTAAAATATGGCATATTTTAATCGCAGAATAGTATCAGGGCCGGAGTTGTGCTTTTCTCTTTTCTCACGATCATTGCTGCCGGTCAGTCCAACATGGCTACGATTTGCTGCTTCGGTCTGGCGCCCATGGTCTGATTAACCACCTTGCCTTCTTTCATAACCACCAATGTAGGAATGCTCATCACATTAAAAGCTGCCGCCAGCTCCCGCTGCTCATCCACATTGATCTTGCCTACTTTAATATCCGGCTTCTCACCGGCGATTTCGTCAATTATCGGCGACACCATCCGGCAAGGGCCGCACCAGCCGGCCCAGAAATCCAGCAATACCGGTTTGGCGCTCTCCACTACCTCTTTTTGAAAATTATCCTTTGTAATCGTAATAACAGACATCTTTATTCCTCCTTCGTGATGATGGGTTTATGACAACAGTATGCCCCTGAGTCGACTTCTGAATTTATCCTGACGTTGGTCTTTCCTGCATTTCTGTCTGTATTATATGACTCTTCCCTGCTTTATTCTGTGATAAAATCACGCAGCCTTTTTGGCCTTAGCCTGGCAGATCAGCTGGGTCATGGTGCCCATAGGACAATAGACGCACCAGGAGCGGGGCTTATAGAGCAGCATAGTAATCAGGCCCAGAATGGTGGAGGTCAGCATCACACTGTAAAACCCGAAAGCAAATTGGGCCACCCAGGGTCTGACCGCCGTACCGTTATATGCCCAATGCCAGGGCAGCTTGATCGTCCACAGCAAGGTTACAGCCTCGCTAAGGCTGCGCTGACCGGCAAAAACCAACCAGGTGGTAAACAGCATAAGAAAGAACATGGTAAAGAAGAAGGCCAAAAAGCCGTAACGAAATTGCTTGCTGCGCAAAAAAGGGGGAATGTCTCTTTTGCGGGAAAGGCCCAGTCTGCCTCCCAACAAAGCAAGAAGCTGTCCTCTGCCGCAATAGTGATTACAGTAAGCTTTGCTGCCTTTTGTTATGGCGATGATCAAGGGGATGAAAAAACATAACAGCCCCACCCAGGCAAAGAGAATATTAAAGAAGCCGAGGATCAGGTAGGCGGCCGAAAATAGCCAAAGATAGTCATACCAATGTTTTTTCATACCGCCACCTCGGCTATCTTAATGATAGAAGCCGGACAGATACCTGAGCACAAGCCGCAGCCGACACATAAAGCTTCCTCAACAGATGCATAAACACCTTTTATCATCTCTATTGCCCCTTTGGGGCAGGTATTAAAACAGCAGCCGCAGGCTACGCATTGTGCCTGGGGCACTGTGGCTTTCCTTCTTAAGCTTTTCCTTGTCTGCATACCAGCTCTCCTTCTTTTTTAAGCTTGCCGTTGCTTTCATACTTTCGGCAGCAACGGAATAAGCATACAAAAAAACCGGCGGGCAAGACGGTGACAATATCACCTTGGAGTACTTTTCTTGCGGATAGACAATGTACCAAACCGCCATCCCCCTCATAAATTGTGAAGAAGAAGCTGCATTCCAGGAGGGGATTTTATGGATAACCATAAAGAAAACCAGATCACTCAGCTTAGCCGGCTGCTCCCCGGCTGCCGAGGTCTGGTACGTTCATCGGCTTTACAAGGCTCTATGCGCCGCCGTTTACAGGATCTGGGCCTGGTGGAAGGCACATTGGTCCGCTGTCTCCATCAAGGTCCCGGTGGCAATCCCATGGCCTATGATATACGGGGGGCCGTTATTGCTTTACGCAAGGAAGACGCTCAGCATATTTTGATTGAAAGGGAGGGCAGGCTATGGCAATAGATGCTGCGGTAAGCGCCCCTGTTATTGCTTTGGCCGGTAATCCCAATGTAGGTAAATCCACCATATTCAATTGCCTGACCGGTATGCACCAGCATACGGGCAATTGGCCCGGCAAAACCGTTGCCGGCGCCGAAGGCCGTCATTATTTTGGCGGCAGGGAATGGCGGATTGTGGATCTGCCCGGCACTTACTCCATATCGGCTCATTCTGCCGAAGAAAAGATCGCCAGGGATTACCTCTGCTTTGCTAAGCCATCCGCTGTAATTGTTGTTTGCGACGCCACTTGTCTGGAACGCAATTTAAACCTGGTGCTGCAGATCCGGGAGATTACCCCAAACATAGTGGTTTGTGTTAATTTACTGGATGAAGCGGCAAAAAAGCAAATTATCCTGGATTTGCCGGAGCTTTCCCGGCTGCTGGGTCTGCCGGTGGTGGGGGCCAGCGCCCGGGCCGGCCGGGGAGTAAAGGAATTAATGGAGCAAGCGTCTGCTCTGTCCGGAGCTGACGCCGGAACTGCCGTCGGAACTGCTGCCGAAACTGCCGCCGCCGGCGCTTTTGCTGCCGGAGTCACCACTGATGCCTCCGCTCCTGCTCGCCACTGCTGCCGGCTCACCTACCCCCGGCCCATAGAGGAGGCTATCAACAGCCTGCTGCCTTTCCTGGAGGGTTTGGCGCCCGCCTTACCCCGGCGCTGGCTGGCCCTGCAATTACTGGACAAAGACGGCAGCTTCTTGGAATCTCTGGCCAGGTCAGCCGCTCTGGATATCGGGACTATGCCGGAGCTTGCCCGGCAGCTGGATCAGCTGCATAATCAACTGGCTCAAGCAGGCTACCACTGCTGCCGGCTTAGGGACGAAATCACGGCTGCCGGCGTCAGGCAGGCGGAAATTATTGCTGCCAAGGTGGTCCGCCATATCCGGGAAGACAGCCACCGCCGGGACCGCCTCATCGATAATTGGCTGACCGGCCGCTTTACCGGCATGCCTCTCATGCTGGCTCTTTTGGCTTTGGTATTCTGGATTACCATAGTCGGAGCCAATTACCCCTCCGCCGCCCTATCTAATTTATTTTTTGCCTTGGAAAGCAGCCTGGCCCGGCTTTTATCCGCCGCCCCCCCTTGGCTTTCTTCCTTATTGATAGAAGGCGTCTACCGCACCTTGACCTGGGTGGTTTCGGTAATGCTGCCGCCTATGGCCATTTTCTTTCCCCTGTTCACCCTTCTGGAAGACGCCGGCTATCTGCCCCGGGTAGCCTTTAATCTGGATCATTACTTTCAAAAATGCGGCGCTTGCGGTAAACAAGCTCTTACCATGTGCATGGGATTTGGCTGCAATGCCGCCGGCGTCACCGGTTGCCGCATCATCGACTCCCCCCGGGAACGGCTGATCGCCATCCTGACCAATTCCCTGGTGCCATGCAACGGCCGCTTTCCCACCCTTATCGCCATCATCACCATGTTTTTCACGGTTCAATTCAGCATGAGCGCCGGCGGCTCTCTCAGTCTCACCTTGTTGCTGACCGCCTTTATTCTGCTGGGTATTCTTATGACCTTTCTCTCCTCCGCTTTTTTGTCCAATACGCTGCTCAAGGGCATTCCCTCCTCTTTCGCCCTGGAGCTGCCGCCTTACCGCCGGCCCCAATTTCGGCAGGTGGTTGTCCGCTCCGTTTTTGACCGCACCTTATTTGTTTTAGGTCGGGCTATCCTGGCTGCCGCTCCCGCTGGCTTTATCATCTGGTTTTTAGCAAACATCAATACCGGCGGCCAGACTTTACTGGCTCACTTTACGGGTTTTTTGGACCCGGCCGGCCGGCTGCTGGGCCTGGATGGTGTGATTTTGATGGCGTTCATCCTGGGCTTTCCCGCCAATGAAATCGTCGTGCCTTTAATTATTATGATGTATGGTGCGGGCGCCAGTCTGGCGGAGGCCGACAGCCTTTTGACTTTAAAAACCCTGCTGCTGGATAACGGCTGGACCTGGGTTACCGCCCTATGCACCATGGTCTTCTGCCTTTTTCATTTTCCCTGTGCCACCACATTTCTGACCATAAAAAAAGAAACCCAGAGCTGGCGCTGGGCCCTGCTGGCTTTCTTTTTGCCTACGGCAATCGGTATTGGCTTTTGCCTGTTAATCAACGGCTTCGCTCATCTTATTCTCTGATTTCGCAGAATTTCAGCACTGCTTATCCAAAAACCGGTTAACCGTAGAAACCAGTGTTTTGATATTGAGGGGCTTGCCGATATGGGCATTCATCCCCGCCTGAAGACTGCTTTCCACATCTTCTTTAAACACATTCGCGCTTACGGCCATGATGACGGTATCCTTAACGGGGCCTTCCATGGCCCGAATTTTTTTTGTGGCCTCATAGCCGTCCATAACCGGCATCTGTACGTCCATAAAAACGATGTCATAGGGGTTTGCCGTAATCAGGTCGATGGCCTCCTGGCCATTGGCAGCTTCATCGATAGCCATGCCGGTCTCCGCCAATAGCTCCAAAGCCACAATCCGGTTCAGTTTCACATCATCCACCACTAAGCCCCGCTTGCCGGCATAAATATTTTTAATCTGTCCCAAGTCTTGGGGGCTGTCATTTCCTGCCGGACGGTCGGCAGCCACCGGCAAATCCACACTAAAGGAAAAACAGGAGCCTTGACCTACTTCCGTTTCTACGATAATGTCGGAATTCATCAAAGCAAGGATCCGTTTATTAATGGCCAGCCCCAGGCCCGTACCGCCAAAACGGCGGGAAATGGAGCCGTCTGCCTGGACAAAGGGGTTGAATAAGCGTTCCAGCTGATGCTGGTAAATGCCCGGGCCATTATCCCTGACCGCAAAAAGCAGCCGGGCCTTCCCGTCCTCCATGGCCTGCAGGGAAACCTTCAGCTCAACCTGGCCTTTTGCTGGCGTGAATTTGACGGCGTTAGACAGGAAGTTCAGCAATACCTGAGACAAGCGCATAGAATCCCCCACCAAAGTCTGAGGTATCTTCTCATCCACCCGGATCGCAAAACAGATAGCCTTTTCCCGGGCCTTTTCCCGGATCAGAGAATTGATCTTTTCCACCATGGCTGTCAAAGAGAAAGGCTCAATGCTGAGCTCCAACCTGCCCTCCTCGATCTTTGACAGATCAAGAACATCATTGATCAGATCTAAGAGGTGCATGGAGGATACTTCAATGGTTTTGATGGCCTCCTGCAATCTTTCCCGGTCATCGGTGAGCCCGGCAATCCGGGCCATGCCGACAATGGCATTTAAGGGCGTCCGCATCTCGTGACTCATCCGGGAGAGGAATTCGCTTTTGCCACGATTGGCCGCCTCAGCGGCAATTTTGGCCTCCAAAAGATTTTTTTCCAGCTCCTTCTGAATGCCGATATCGACAAAGCTGTCCACCAGGTATTCCGTGTCCTCAATGGTGATCCGGGTGCCGGTTTTAATGACGGGAATCAAGGCCCCATCTTTCCGCTCAATAACCCTTTCGGTTACGATGGTCGTCAGCTCCCGCTCGCTGATATGAGGGCATAAATCCATAGAGCTGCGGCATAAAACATCACAGCATCTATGACCGATGATCTCATCAGCCCTCATTTGCAGCATTTCCTGCATAAAACAGTTTACCATTTCAATCACATGTGTCTGCATATTAATTAAAACAATGCCTATTTTAGCAGAGTCCAGCACCTTTTGAAAAAGCTCGCTGTCTTTCTTGACCTGCTGGTTAATCGCCGGTATTTCCGCGATATCTCGGATAACGGCGGCGGTGCCATACATAACGCCATTTTCGTCGTAAACGGGAAAGACCGATTGAGCAACGGTAATGACGCTGCCGCTTTTGTGGCGTAGATAGCCGGTGCCATTCCAAAACCCTTTTTTAAACACCTCCGGCTGTACCACGTTAAGTACAAAGTGGTCAAAATCATTGGCATGGACGTCGGCAATGGTGGCAAAGTCCGGCCGTTCATCAAGGCTGTAGCCCATTTTGGTGTAAGCGGAATTATTAAGATAGATCAGCTTACCTTCCAGATCGGCAATGCCGATAAAATTGTTGGAGCTGTCTACGATAGAAGCTTTCATCCGAGTAAGGTATTCTTCATTAAGCCCTTTTTTGTCCATATCATTCACCCGTATTCTAATCTTCTCATTCTTGCTTCATTATAGCTAATATTTAAAATCCTGTATAGTACCGCCGGATTTTATCTGCCCAAATGAAGCCTGTAAGGTGCGGTGAAGTAATAGGCCGGATTCATGACCCGCAGCCGCAAGGACCTCCCATCGCCCTTTTCCAGGGCAAAAGCAACCTTCGTGATAATGCCGTTTTCATCAGGCTCCATAGAATATCCTCCGCCGGCAGGCCGGCCCATAGAACTAAGCCGCATAAAACCGGTCCCCGACATGATTTTGTCCGGCGCTTTATTGTCGTAGCGCAGATTCATTACTAAGGCTCTTTCGCCGCCAAAAGCCTCATTTTCTACCTCCACATCCACAATAGTCATGGTGCAATCGGCAAATTCTACTTTCCGATTCACCGTCAGCCTTTCTCCTTCCGCCGGAACAGGCAGCTTAATGTCTTTATACTCGCTGCTTTGAACCAGGATGAAGGGAATATCCAGCACCAAATCCCGGTCCTCCGGCCCCAAGGCAAAGGTGAACTTCGTATTTGGACCCATAAAGCTTTCCGGCAGGGTATAGCTTTTGGGGCCTGTACTGGTCAGCAAGCTTAAATCCTGGCCGCCGTAACCCCTATCCCATTCCTTGGAGAAGGATTGGATCTGGTAATTGCTTTTGTTAAGGGGATAAAGCTCCACCGTGACCTGATTCCCGGCAAACTCCGGTACTGCCGTGATGGCAATATCATGATGAACGTCGGTAGCCCCGATATCCGTCAACCGCTCAAAAGTCGCCACATCTTTTAAGGTAAATTCCAGGGACAAGCCCAGGCCCCCATGCTCCAGCCGGTATACGATATCCTTGCCGATATCTGTCGCGGCCACTTGATAAGTAAACGTGCTGCTTTCCTTTCGGGAACCGCCGCCGGTGGAGCCCATGAAATCTTTATATTGCTGCTCACCGGCATAAAGACTGACCTCAGGCTGCTGCAGCCGGTCTTCTTTTTGCAGCCGCTCCCATTCTGCCTGTTTTTTGGCTAGCAAATCTTCTTCCGTCAGGTTTTTCCATTCCACTTCAAACAAAACAGTAATGTTATCCTTGCCGGCAATAGCGTTTTGCAGCGATAACCGGGCTTCCTGGTTTTCGACGCTGGGCAAGCTATCCGCTACATAGAGGATAGCATCCCCTTCGTTGGCCCCCGCCTGATTTTCCACAATGCCATAGCCGGGAATAAAGCTGAAAAAACGGTTGACGGCAGCGATGACCACGTCAAAGTTCATTAAAGATAGGGCCAAAAAGAGCAGGACCCCCGCCGCCAGCAGGGGCATTTTTTGCGATAAAAGCTTTGACGGGCCCCGGCGGAGCTTAGGGCTTGCCGGCGGCTGCAGCCCGGCTTTCATGAAGGTCTTATCTTTGATCCGGCGAATCGCCGACTGATCCAAGCCCTCGCTCATCCCTTGAGCCATTGCCTCCGGTTCTATTAACTCTAAAAGCTCGTCGGTAGCGTCATGCTCCAATTGATCCATAAATTTCATCATTTTCTCTTCCATCACCAAACACCCCCTAAAGCCAGTTTCAACTTATCCAGACCTCTGGATATTTTTTTGTCGATGGTATTTTCCTTAATAGCCAAGGCTTGGGCAATGGCCCTGGTGCTTTGGCCAAAGTAATATTTGCGGATAAATATTTCGCTGTCCGGCGGGCCTAAAGCCTTGATCTGCCGGACCAGCTCCTGGCCGGTTTCCCGGGCCGTCACCGCCGCCTCCACCTGATTGGCAGCCGTATGCTGGCCGGGCCCTTGTCCTATTTCTTCTTGCTCTAATGAAACAGCGGTCCGCAACGGCTCATTGGCCTGACCGGTAAGCCGGCGAAACTTATCGATGGCTTTTCGTTTGGCCATCACAGCCAAAAAGGCTTTAATACTGCCCTTGGCAATATCTATGGAATCACGGCTTTGAAATACTGCATAGAAAACGTCGCTGGTGCATTCTTCGATATCCTCTCTGCCGGTTACGGCCGCCAGCTTGCCTGATACGATGGTATAAACAAAACCCAAATAATTATCCATCATATACGCAAGCCCCTTTTCCGGCTCATCCCGCAGCAGGCGGATCAATTCCTCATCACCAATCAAAGGCTCACCTTCTTTGCTTCAACTAATCTCTTCACTATATCCATTCGTAAGCGGCTGGTCAAATCTGACCATAAAAAAGTCGGTGTCAAGTTGTTGTAGGAGAAAAAATAAAATGGGCAGCAAACAAGGGTGGGAGGAAAAGATCCCGCCACTTGAGGGAAGTTCAGCGGGAAAAGGAGTAGATGGCAGAAAAAGCAGGCGTCTTTTTGCCCAGACTA
>JAHDPO010000038.1 GCA_018434325.1 Clostridia bacterium
CACTGTTGCGGCTATCATTGGCAAAAAGCGTGTGCGCCTTGTCAATGAATTGTTAGACGGTTTTCAGCACACGTTAGGGGGGCTGAAAAATGGCAGATAATCGCTTAGATTGCAGTTTTAGCGATCAGCTACGCATTGAGGGAGTAAATTTCAAGGGATTTGGAATAATACCAAAATACGTTATGCTTGATCCTGATTTGTCGATTGAAGCAAAAACCATTTATGCTTATTTTTGCAGCTATGCCGGTAATGGCAATACGACCTTTCCGAGCCGAGATAAAATCCTTGTAGATTTGCCAATGAGCAAGGACGCTTATTATAAACACTTCCGGCAGCTTACGGATCAGGGCTATATAACAGTGCAGCAAGATAAAGGGGATCGTTCTTCTTTCGCAAACAATGTCTATACCCTTGTTTCAAACCCGAAAAAGTTTGAAGATAAGCCGGAAGACACGAAACACGCTCTGGCTTATAGCCGTATTAGATTTTCCGGCTTGAAAGCGGCAGGATTTGGAATGATCCCAAAAGCCGTTATGCTTGATCCTCGTCTTACCGTAAAAGCAAAAGGTATTTACGCTTATTTTTGCAGCTTCACCGGATCGGGCAACAATGCCTTTCCGAAGAAAGAGAAAATATTATACCATTTAGGGATCACTCATAACACATACCAGAAGTTTTACAAGCTCCTTACTGACCTTAACTATATTACCGCCGTACAGCGGCATATAGACGGCAGATTGAGCGTAAATGATTATTACTTGAATGATACCCCTGATGAAGCGAACGCCACGCCAAAGGCCGTTATAAGCCTTTCTACACAGGATACCAAAATTCAGGACACGGCGCAATTTGCCGGTGAAAATCAGGATACCAAAATTCAGGACACGGCCAGCGGTGATCCTCAAATACAGGATACCAAATTACAGGACACGGTAAAACAGGACACCGAAATACAGGACACCAGAAAACAGGACACCGAGAAACAGGACGTAAATATAACCAAAGGTATTAAAAACAATCCTGCTATAAACAATTCTGAATATAATCACTCTCTCTATCAACAACCGGCGCAGCCGGAATTATCGGAGCGAGAGAGCGACGAAGAAATAGAATTTGAAGTAGATGAAGAATTATTAGGCAAAAAGAAGTTGCCTTACTGGTACAAGCAGGACGAACGCCGAATGACAGCAGCGATCCGGCTTATGACAGATTGGAATACTTTCAAAACCGGCTATCGTGATGATCTTGAACAGCGAGTTTACCTTTTATTCGTGGAAGCTCTCATAGAAATGTGTCTAGCCGACAAAATGACACTAAAAGGTGCGTATGTTTCCTATGCGAAAGTTATTGACAAGCTGAACGAACTTGCAAAATTCACCAGTACATATGTTGACCTTTCGGAGTTTTCAGACGTTGCTATGAATAATTTTAAGCAAGCAGCGGTTGACAAGGATATTAAAAACCCTATGCAGTATATGAAATCCTGCATTTGGGACGCAATGCAAACCGGCTCTATTGGTATGTACGCAGATTTGCGGCGCATGGGATATTAAAAAAGGAGAACCGCCCCAAAGGGCGGCTTTTCTTTTTTAGTACTAAAAATGCTTGACACTATAAATTCAAAGTGGTAAAATGATTATAGTACCACCGTACCAAAGTACTTAAAATGCAGATCAAGGGGGGAGAGAATGGCCGAGTTTTGTTTGAAGTGCTTTAATAAATTGAACGATACGAATTATCAGGAAAAGGACGTTGTTCTTGAAGATGATTTATGCGAGGGCTGCGCCGAGATCAAGCCGTGTATAGTAACTTTCAAAAGCCGGTTAGGAAAGCAAAGAAAAGGGCTGGCTCTCTTGCTGATTATGGCGGCAGGAATTGTAATTGCAATTAAAGTACTTTGCCACTAAACCACTAAAAAGGCTTAATGATAAAGCGGACGGTTAAATTGAGATCCATTTTGAACGAAAAAAATGCTGAAATAAAGCAAGGAGGAAAAAGCATGAAAGTTATTGCAATAGCAAACCAAAAAGGCGGGATCGGTAAAACGACAACGACGGCTGCGCTTGCCGCTGGTCTGAAACAAAGAGGGTTTAAGGTGCTGGCCGTGGACGTTGACCCACAGGGCAACCTTTCCACCAGCTCAAACGCAAATAATGTTGAGCTGCCGACTGTCTATGAATTATTGAAAGGGGAAGTCACCGCAGAAGAAACCATTCAGAAACTTGATGTGTACGATATTATACCGGCAAATGTCATGCTGGCCGGTGCGGAGCAGGAGCTTTCCCAGCTAGGCAAAGAACAGAGATTAAAGGAAATGTTACAGCCGATCATGGGGCTTTATGATTATATAGTCATTGACACGCCGCCAGCTTTAGGAGTATTGACAATCAATGCTTTTACTGTCGCTGATGAAATTATTATTCCTACGACGGCGGGTATTTTTGCGGCCACCGGCATAAAGCAGCTTCACGACACGATCTTAAAAGTAAGAAGATATTGCAATGATAAAGTGAAAATTGCTGGTATTCTTCTTACAAGGTTTGATCCGAGAACAAACAACAATCAAGATATGAAAGAAGTTACGGAGCAGCTAGGGGAATACATCAACGCAAAATTATTTAACACATATATTCGTGCTTCTATTGTGATTGAGGAAGCACAGACAAGAAAGGTTGACGTATTCAGCTACAAAGAAAATTCAGCCGTGGCACAAGACTATTCAGCATTTGTAGATGAATACTTGAAAGGGGATCGTTCATAATGGCAGAGAAAAAAAACAGGGTAAATACAGATGAATTATTTACTGGACTGATTGGAAGAAAAGAGGAAGTACAGGAAAGTGCTGCAACGAAAACAGCGGCAACGGCTCCGGCTCTGGTAGTAGCTCCGGTACAAAATTCAAAGGTTGGGAGAAAGGCCGGAGAGGTGAAAAAGCAAGTTTCAATATATCTTTCCCCTGAAATGGATAAAGAATTGAGCGTTCAGGGAGCAATGAAAGAAAAGGAAGCTGATAAATCGGCAATAGCACGAACCGGCATTGAAATTGCGCTTGCCCTTTCGGTACAAACGTATTTAGAGCTTAAAGGAAAAGCCGAAGCTGCCGGAAAGAGCATAGGGGATATTGTTCAAGAAGTTTTGGCAAAGGGAGTGTAGCTTTACAGAAAGGGGCTTTCTAATGAAACGAATAGGCACTTATCAGGAGTATAAAATTTATGAGGTAAGCGAAGAAGATAGAGAAGTTACCGGAGCAACCGGAAGTAGGTATATTAGAAATAGCGTTGTGGTGTTTCGGCCAGATGAAGTTAATCCGATATTGGGGAATGAATGGCGGTGCGCTTCATCAGAGGAAGAAGCAAAGGTTTTTATAGACGCTGATACACCAAAGGTATCATTGCAGGAACAGCTAAAGAAAGCAGAAGCCCGAAGCAGAGAACAGGAAGCCAGTGAAACCCGCAAGCGTGAAAATGATCTTGAAACAGAAAGACGCAGGAGAGAGCGGCAACAAGAGGACTACGAACGGTACAGGGGGCAATGATCCATGTTTAATAAAAAGTGTACTGATAGAATGAATGAAATCATTTTATCAGAAGAAAGCGCAAAAGAAAGGGCGTTTGAACTTTTTACCTTAATGAATGAAACCCACAAAACATTTCTTCATAAAAGGTGGGCTGAAAAGGTTCTTCACAAAAGGACAATGCAGTTTTTGAAAGATAATGGGCTTTCGTTTGGTGAGCTATTAAATATTGCCCTATCTGATCCAGAGAAATACGAACGTGCATTATAAGATGATTTCTGTTTTCAAAAGCCGCCCAAAAGGGCGGTTTTTTTCTATACAAAGGTATTCTTGATATTTCCGCAGAGGTAGTATATACTATACGGAGAGAGCGGAGCGAAGAATAACAAGCAAAGGAAGTGTTTACACACTTCCGACATATCAACAAAACCGCCTTTGCGGTTTCTTATGATATTGCTTGTTGGTGCGTTGCCCCAAACCCCACCGGCTGCGCCGGAGAAATGAAAATCAATCCGCAAGATATACGGATTGATTGTAAAGGAGATTGACGAAAGGACGGTATATATAAAATGGCGAAAAGGAAAAGAGCCGTGCCGCTTCATGTTCTTGTTTCAGAAGAAGAAGCGGCACTGATAAGAGAAAAAATGCTCCAAGCTGGAACAACAAATTTTTCTTTATATGCCCGAAAAATGCTTGTTGACGGATATATTATTAAGCGTGATTTTGAAGAATTAAAACTTCTAACAAAAGAACTTTCTAACCTTGCAAGGAACATCAACCAAATTGCATTAAGAGCAAACGAAACCAGAAATATTTATGAGCAGGATATAAAAGATTTACAGGCATACTATTATAATGTCAAACGTGCGGTTACTGAACGTCTTGTTAAAATGATTGAGGAATAAGCATATGGCATATACAAGAATACATGGGATCAAAACCACCTTAAACAAGGCACTTGATTACATAGAAAATCCAGAGAAAACAGAGGAACAATTACTTGTATCAGGTTATAATGTTGATCCGCTTTCAGCTTCTATTGAATACAGAATGACCGCAGCATTGGCAAGGGAAATAAAAGGGGATTATACTAAATCAGGTGGTGCGGATAATTTAGCATATCACATGATACAGAGCTTTGCACCTTATGATAAAATTACCGCAGAGCAAGCCCACGAATTAGGGAAAAAATGGGCTGATGAAATATTGCAAGGCAAATACGAATATGTTATTTCTACTCATGTAGATAAAGGCCATATTCACAATCATATCATTTTTAATGCAACATCATTTTATGATTATTCTAAGTATGACAATTATAAAGTGGCGGCTCATTTGCGGGAAGTGAGCGACCGGCTTTGTGCTGAACAAGGGCTTTATGTCATAGAAAAGCCTAACCTAAAAAAGAAAAGCCCGACACATTACGAATGGGAGCAGCGCAAGGCTGGAACTTCATGGAAAGCACAAATTCAGAGTATTATTGATAAGGCCATTTCTGAAACAAATGATTATGAGAGCTTCAAAGCTGCACTTGAAAAAGCAAATGTAGAAGTTAAAGAGGGTAAACGCATTTCTTTCAAAATAACCGGCACAGGGCAGGAAAGATTTTGCCGAGGGGATCGAATAGGCGAGGACTATTCCAGAGAACGGATTATAGAAAGATTGGCAGAGCCTAAGAAGAAAAACCGTGAAAAAGTAATGCCGCCAAAAGAAGCGGAGCAGGGAGCAGCCGCAGCACCGGCAGGAACAACACCGAGAGAAAGACAGCCGGTATTTTCTTCCTATGACAAAAAAATTGAATGGCAAGCCCAGCGTACAAAACTTGCGGCAACAAAGGAATTGGCCGCAGCTCTCCTTACCATAAGGCAAGAGAATATTCAGCAAGAGAGCGATTTTGATATAAGGGTAAATTCGCTTTTAGAAAAATCAAGCGGTGTACGTTCTACAATGGCCGAGCTTTCGGGAAAAAATCAGCAATACAAAGACGCAGCAAAATATTTGCTGGCCTTTAGGGAATATCTGCCTATCAAGCAGGAAGCGGAAAGACAGTCCCCATTTACCAAGAAACGGTTTTTATCCAGATACGAAAGCGAACTGTCGGCGTTCGATCATGCCGCCGCCCAGCTTGAAAAATTAGGGGTGAATACTAATGTTGATCCCGACAAGGTAATAACGCTGGTTAAGGATCAGGACGGCAAAATATCCGGCCTTGCTGCGGCCTTGCAAGAAGTTACTGACCGGATCAGCAGCATAAGGAAAGCCCATGAGCTGGTAGACGGCATGAAGCAAGAGCCAAAAAGGGAACAGGACAAGGGCAGGGACAAGGAACAGGAAATATAAAAACGGTGCTACACTGGTTAAGTGCTGCACCGTTTTTTTTGGGGCTATTTGTCAGGGGTTATTATTTTGTCATTGAAGCAGATACAATTTCTTCCGCTGTTTTTTGCTTTGTACATGGCAGCGTCAGAACCTTTATAAAGGTCTGTTGGTGAAAGCTCGTCCGTGGGCGTGGCCGTCGCAATACCCATGCTTATAGAGAGGAACGGAGAGCAGGAACATTGCCCCACTTTTTCAATTTTTAATTCTGCTATGGATTGGGAAATTTCCTGCGCCGCTTTGACTATGTATGTATCGCTAATATCAGATAGGACAATTAAAAATTCTTCTCCCCCGATCCGGCTTACAATGTCGGTTTCTCTTTTGCAGCAAGCCTTTATAGCTTCGCCCACTTGCCGCAGAATATTGTCCCCCTCATAATGTCCCAGCGTGTCATTATAGTTTTTGAAACAGTCAATATCTGCCATTATAAAGCCGATATGTTTTTGATACCTTTTACAGAATGCCCAAACGGTTGTAAGGGCTTGATCTAAGCCGTTCCGGTTAAGGAGCTGCGTTAGCTCGTCCGTGTATGCTTGCTGTTCCAAGATTGAAATTGTATGGTTTTCTTCCTTTATCGTATCTATAAAGAGTTTTGAAAACCGTTGAGAAATAAAGCAAAAAATTATATCCAGACAAAAGAGAATAACAAAGGCAGGAAAGCGGAGCTGGCCGGTAAGAACAAATAAAACCATGAGCAAAGCGGTTATTGAGAATGATAAAATTACTTGACGTAGGGAAAGTATTAAGGCCGTAGACAGAAGAAAAAGCATGAAAGAACAGAATAACGAAACATATAAAAATATGTCTGTATAGCCAATGGCCGGAAGTGAAGCTATAAATGCACCGAGCAAAACACTTGCTGCAATAATGAAGCTGATCCGCTGCCGGTTAAATAATTTTATTCTATCCTTTCTGTAATCTGTAAGGAGCTGCTTTTTTTCTGGCTTATAATTCACGCTGCAATTCCTTTCAGCAAAAATCATTCTTCTTTGAAATTTGCTATTTTCCCCCTACAAGCCTTGCAAATATTTTTCCCCTCGTACTGTATAATTCCGTCAGCACTACCGCAAAAAGTGCAGGCCGGTTCATGCTTTTTAAGCATTAAAAAATTATCATGCCAGTAAAATTCCACGCCGTCTTTAGCCCCAAGGTCTAACTTTGTTCTAAGCTCCTGCGGTAAAACAATTCTGCCTAACTCGTCAATTTTCCTTACAATACCTGTTGAGTTCATGCTTCTTATCACCTTTCTTTTGCTGGGGACAGTTGGACGCATTGGAAAAAGCCCCCTGATATTATGTTATTATAACTGTTGCGGCCTTTGATAGTCAAGTATTATGTCAAATTGTCTGGATCAGCGACAATTTCACTTGACAACATAATTGTAAAATTATGTGCAAAAGGGCGGTGATGTTTTGATTTATGATTTTGGAGAACGGCTTAAAGAGCTAAGAGAAAATAAAAAATTATCTCAAACACAGGTAGCAAAGCGTTTATCACTCACAAGATCAAGCGTAAGCGGCTATGAAAATAACATTTCTGTTCCGTCTATTGAAGTGCTTTCTAAAATGGCTTTTTTATATGGAACAACGACGGATTATATATTGGGAATTGACAATAGAAAGGTTATTGTTCTGGACGGCTTGACAGACAGGGAAGCGGCGGTTATACAAGATATGGTGAGTATGCTCATTATTGAGTTTAAGAGCAGGAAATAGAAAACGGTCAAAGGCTGCTTACCGGCAGTAAAGGGGCTTTTGCGGCATATCCTCACAGCGGCCACACGCAGGACCGCCGCAGCGGTCAAGCGTGAACCTTGTTCCGGTATTCCACATTCCCCTTGACTTGCCGTTATTCGGCCTATGCTGCCGCCCTGCGGCGATAGGGAAAAGGTAATAAAGAATTATCCCTATCAGCCTTTGGGGACAGTTTACAGGCCGAAACGCAAAAGGGCGGGCGGCTCTGCTAAAAAGGTAATAAAGTTTAAGAGAAGAAGCGAAAAGCAGCCGGTTTTACGGCTGTTTTTTTATACTCATTTTTTGAAAATTAACTTTCAAAAATCATTGACAATCAGGCAGATATGATATATAATGATTATAGTACCAAAGTACTAAAGTACCAATAAGAAAGGCGGCGGCAACCATGAATAAGCAGCGGAGATCGGAACTGTCAAAAGTTATTTCAATGATTGAGGAAGTAAAAGAAGCTCTGGAAGCTCTCAAAGAGGAAGAAGAAGAAAGCCGAGATAGTATACCGGAAAACTTGCAGGGATCGTCACGCTATGAAGTGGCTGACGCTGCTTGTGATAGCCTAGATACGGCTGTAAGCAGCCTTGAAGAAGCGACAGAAGCTATTACCGAAGCAATGGGAGAGGGGGCATAAAAAGCAGCTATGATTGTGAAATGTCCGTGCAGGGTGGGGGAACAGTTTTCTTACCTTAAAACAAAAGCATATAAAGCCCTGCCGGATAGATCGCAACTTTATTTTACCGGTCTATGGCTGTATAAATCTGAAATTCAATATCTTTCTGAACCTACAATTTTTGCAGTAGAAAGGCTTCCCAACACCGACAAAAGCAAGCGGTTTGCTGATGAAGATACAAGCCTTTTGACAGCAGCAGACAGTGAATTTAAGAATAAAGCTATTCTTAATATTCCTGATAAGTTTTTTACCGATATGCCGCTTTCTGATATGGGAGCGAACACCAAGAGAAAGGGACACCTAACTGGAATAGTTTTTAATAGCGATACCGGCAGTTATCAGTATTCCTTTAGATTGGTAAATGAGTTTTTTCAGTATTATAGCAAGAGCAAGGAACTTGATAAGTACTTTGCGCCAGTATTACCTAAAAGGCAGGGTGGAGCAATGAACCAGTTAGAAAAACTTACAGATGAAATCAGACGGCTTTTTGATTTATTTAACGAACATTATTATGCCGGTGAGCTGGCACGGCCAGTCATTACAATTCAAACCAATGGCAGGGAACGGCGGGTTATGGGGTGGTGTACTTGTGATAAGGTCTGGAAAGATCATACTACCGGCGAATATTATTACGAGATAACTATTTGCAGCGAATATCTTTATCGTGATGTAAAGGAAATCTGTTCCACGCTTTTACATGAAATGGTACACTTGTATTGTCAAGAAAAAGGCATTAAAGATACGAGCCGATCTAACACCTATCATAATAAGCGTTTTAAGGAAATGGCAGAAAGCCACGGTCTGATTGTTACCTATGATGAAAAAATAGGGTGGAGCAGTAGCCAGCTTACGCCGGAAGCTATGACGTTTGTTGAAGAAAATGCAGATAAAGACGTTTTCGTTGTGACGAGAAACCGGCATAGCGCACCAAAGCCGCCCAAGCCGCCCACAGGCAGCCAAGAGGACGAAAGCGGGGGAGAAGCAGAGGGAGAACCAGAAAGCGGCACAGAGGACGGCACAGAGCCGGAGAAGCCCAAACAGAGCTTGCGAAAGTATGTGTGTCCTAAGTGTGGCTGCATTATCAGAGCTTCAAAAGAAGTGAATGTTATTTGCGGAGATTGTAAAGTACCCTTTGAAAAGGAATAGCAGCGGCAGGAAGATTTTTTGAAAGTTAATTTTCAAAAACCGAAAGGAGAAAAAAGCATGACTGAAAGAGAGCGGCAGGAACAAGAGATTGCCACAATTAGAGAAAGGGAAGTAAAAATCAATCTTTCAACCGCCGATATGCGGCGGCTCTGGACGAAAGCGGGGAGTGTAGGAATGACAGCGGGGGAGCTGCTGGCTTCCTTTATCGGTGATTTGGTTTGTGGTACTTATACCAACGGAAGCGACGAAAGAATGTATGCTGAACAGTGGTTTGAGCGGTGCGGCTTCGGTATGTTTCCTGAAAAAACTTTTCTCCGTTATTTGATTGAGTGGGACGAGCTGGAAAGCATACTTTCAGACGAGGAAAATGTTATTCAAGGTAAAGCTGATCTTGCCGAGCTGGAAGCAAGGCCGGATAAGGACAGTGACGATCAAGAAGAAATTGAATACCTGAAAGAAGATATTTCCGGCTGGCAGGAAAGCATAGATAAAGTTTTTTCTGATTTTGTGGAGTGGTGCAAAGACGAAAAACACGGCAGCTACGAGGAAGAAATGTCAAAAGTCCGAGAATGGTATACAAACATGAAAGGCGCAGCATATGACGAGTGAAGAAAAACAAGAGCTGGCCGAGTTTCAAAAAATTCAAAAGTTTTTTTCAAAGAACATCAATTCGGACAAATGGGATTATGTAGCTGAAAAACTGCCGGACGCTCACATTTCTATCATTTCTCAAATTATGAAAGCAGACGAACCGAAAAAGGTAAATTGGCTTGTTTTGAGAAATGCTTATTATGTCATGGATCGAATTAAGGAATTAAAGAAAGGGGAAAGAAAATGATTTTTTTTGAAAATGGACGAACTATGTTTGAGAGTGAGGAACACTATTCCTTTTACATTGAAAAGGTGGAAAAGCTCAATCCTGACGTTTACCTAAGAGCGTTAATATACGCCGTGGGAATATGCCCTGATACCCGCCGCCGCTGGCAGAGCTTCTATGATGAAGCTGACCGGAGCATTAAACCGGAAGTGATTAACGAGGGCTGGCAGACCGGCACAACCTATAAAATTACAAGGCTTGCATATCAGCTCTTTACAGACGGTACGCCTACTGCGGTTACTTATGATGAAAAGGACAACCCAACGGAAGATTTCAAGGAGTGCAGCCGGTATAGTGTATCAGATATATTTTGCTGCGAGTATGCGCCGTTTTTCGTGGAAGCAATTAAGCTGCGCTATCCTGAATACTTTTCTAGCCGGAATGTCTATACAGAGGAAAAAAGGCTAGTCGATCAATTACGATCAGAGCAAGAAAAAAACTAAGAAACTAAAAGCCGCCCCTTTTGAATGGGCGGCTTTTTTGTGCATATTGTCTTTGTTTTGCGTCTGGCCGGTGACGGATCGCAGGGCATTGATTGTGCAAACTGCTGTATATTTTAATCCTGAAAAGAACCAGCCCATAAAATAGGGCTTATTCGTTAGCGATATTCAATTTATAAGCCCTATCCTATAATTTATGTGGGTAGGGGGTGATAAAAATTGATTTGCTATAATCCCTTTTGGGAAACTCTCACACGAACAGGCGTAACCGGCTATGCGCTTGTCCATAAGTTTAATGTCAGCAACGGCACGTTATACCGCATGAGGAAAAATGAGCCGCTTTCTACGGTGACAATCAATGAGTTATGCAAAATACTTAAATGTAGGGTAGAAGATATACTGCTATATGTTGAGGAAGAATAGCGGCCTATCTCTATCTATTCCGCTGCGCCGGTGGCTTCCGGTTTGCTCTCGTCTGCTTGCTCAATATAAAGCTGCTCCGCTGCTTGTTGCAAACCGGCCAGTCTGAATGTAATTGCTTGAAGCTCTGTAATTACGCTGGAAATTCCGTTAAATAAAAGTGTATACTCTCTTGAAATATTGTCCATGCTGTTCTCTCCTTTACAATATGGCTTATTTATTGACAAGGCTTATATATTAGCCTTGTTTAGAGTGTAACACCATTGAAAGGCGAATTTTGTAGAACCGTGGAAGATATAGAGAAAATATAACGACAATAAAAAACAAAAGCCGCCAAAAGGCGGCTTTTTAGCGTTCGGGATCATCTTTACTCTTTTGTGGAGCTGGTGCAGCTCCGGCAGCTCTCCGATCGGCTTCGGCTTGTGCTGCGGCGAACCGGTCTTTCATTGAAACTTTGGCCGTCTGATCCGTCGCAGGGTGCTTTTCTGCTAATTCAGTTTTTTTTTCCTGTATGGCCGAGTATTCAACGCATTTTTGTTCCAGCAGGGAGAAATCACAGCTATTTGCTACAAGCCCTTGATCTTTTCCCAAAAGGACACGCTTATATGTACGTTCTGCTAAGTGCTGAATTGCTCCTTGATTTTGAATGCAGTATCTTAATTCTTGTGAAAGCAAAGCACGATAGGCACGGTCTGGCTCACCGGAAATACTGCGTACAGAGGTAAACCCTTTTGGAATGGGGAACATATAATTGAAGCGCAGCGAGCTTACCACTTGTCCGTTATCGGCCTTAATCAAAAAATTGTCCGGCTTTTGCTGCTTATAAGATGTTACTGGAACATAGTAATCAGTATTATTAACTTGCAGAACAATTCCACAAAGGAATTTCGGTTTATGCTTATCGCTATATTCCATATTGGGAACACGGCTAAAGCCCCTTTTTTCGTGTTCTGCTTTTTTCAAAAAATCAACGTAACCTAAATCAACAGTATAAAAATTGAGCTTGTCCATAAAATCCTTTCCCTGAATGACAAAAGGGGCGGTTGTTACCGCCCCTTAATGGTCATTACAGCCACGTTTAAGGTAGTGGCGCACCTTTCATACATGATCTGCGCTTAAAGCGGCAGGGCGCTTGTCATAGATAATCTGCTCTTAAAGCGGCAGGGCGCTTCTCATACGGGTATTTCTACCCTGTACTAGTATTATACACGTCAGCCGAAAATATGTCAAGAAAATTTTTGCATTCATAGTACCATAGTATTAAAGTCCTGTTGTTTCCAATGTGTTTGATAAATCAATTTCGGAAAAGGCTTTTTCGGTCATGGCATTTGCCTTGCGTATGACGGTTAATACAGTGTCCTTTATGGCCTGTTCCTCAATCAGCGGCAAGCTGTCTTTAAGAGCGGTAACGACACGGTTTCTATCCGGCGAAAAGCCAGAGTACATTTTTATGATAGACAATTCTTCTATGGTAAACATTATATATCTCCCCTTTCTTTTTCTTGTTTTTGCTGCTGGGTGCTTTCGGAGCGTCCGGCAGCTCTCCGGTCGGCTTCGGCTTGTGCTGCGGCGAACCGGTCTTTCATGCTCATTCTTTTTTGAGGTTGTGGCTGCGGCTCTTTATCTGCGTCCCGAAAGCCGAGTTGATCTCTTGTCTTTTCACGGTCAAGGTCAATATCATTATCGAATTTTAAGCTGTTGTTTCGCTCTGCGGCGGCTCTCTTTTGCTCTGCGGTTTTGTCCTCGTCTGGCTGCTCTCTACCAGCCTTTATTTCGGCTGCAAATTCAGGTAGATTTTCATAGCCGTACCGGTCAACATAGTTTGCGGTCATTTCGCCTTGATATTCAATTATGACAATATCAGAAACAGAAAGACTATGGCCGGTGAAGTCGGCAGGGTGATTTATATTGAACTCTGCAAAAATGTCCTCTAATCCCTTTCCCTCTGGCAACTCACCAGAATACACTTTGTTGTACATATTCAGCGACGGAGTAATACCTATATTCTCTTGTCGCAGGAAATCAAGGCTTTCAAAGCGTATTCCTCTTGTCTGCTCACCGTCTTTCATTTGATAGATAGCAAAGCTCCGGCCAGCCGGAGCGATAGAACCGGCTGCAATATATTGATCTTCGGTTATTCCGGCTGCTTTTGCTTCGGCGGCTATCTCTTGCTTTACTTCCTCACGGTATTTCGCCATTGCTTCTAAATCGGCTCTAAGCTCTGGTGTTAGTGAAACGTCCTTTATTTCTGAAAGGCCATAAGCTGAACGCTGGGGCATTTCAGGAAAAACGCCGTCATTATTAAGAGCTTCCCGAAACTGGTTTATATAACCTTTCATGGCGGTATGGTAAGCAATAAGCTGTTCGCCGCCATTTATAGAAGCGTCAAGGCCGGTCATTGCTTTTAGATCGGAAAGCTGCCTTTCGGTATAATCGGAAAGTTTCCCTAATGTATCATGGGCTTGCAAATAAGGAACAAAGCGTTCTAAAGCGTCTTGTGCGCTTTCGATAATCGTTTCATTGCCATGTGCTGCGTGTAAGGCTTTCTGTTCCGGTCTAAGCTCATATTCCCATAGAGCCTTAATATGATCTATTACGCCGCCCTCTCGATCGCCAAAGTCTTGCCGTCCCTCATAAAGTCCGTACTCTCCAGACTGACGATATTTAAGATAAAAGGCGGTTTTCTCATACCCTTGTTCTTGCGGGTAGGCTTCATCATATTTTCTGAAAATGGCGTTCGCTTCATGTAAGGGGAATGTCTGGCCGGTTTGCAAATCGGGGTTTTCGCTCCATTTCACTACAAGAACCGGCTCACCGGCAAATTTTTGAACGTCAATAGCAAGCCTTTCTTGCTGGAAGTGTTCATATTCATTTTTAACGCCTTGCAGCTCATGGATAAGGGTGTTCTGCCGGTCAGCCTGTTCCTCTGGCACTCTGGATATTACTTGATCCACAATAAGATCAAGGCTTGCAACGTCAAAATTGCTGATCCGGTCAGAAATTATAGCAAGTCGTTTTTCGCTGTCCTCTACGCTGAAAGGAAACGCAATTTTTCCATTTGGATCTTCCCCAATAAGCCGATCATATTTTTTCGCAAGGTCTAAAGCCTTTTGCTCAAAATACCGGTGCTGTTCCCAGTCATTGGCTTGTACCCCGAAAAGCCCGCCTTTGGTTGCATGATCCTTAATCTGATCTATGCTATCTGCGGAAATGGCCGTGCTGTTTGAATAGAGTAGATAAACAGGGGCTTCCTTTTCAAATAGGGCGGCGGCTCTCTCCTGTTCCAGCGGCAGCATATCAATTCCCAATGCCGGATCATTGGAAAAACCGTACTGCTCCATTTCTTCCACGGAAACGCTTTTGTCTGGCCGGTCGTAATAATCGCTCATTTCAAATTTACCGGCCAGCCAGTCTATGGCTGTTTTACGGTCTGGAAATTCTTCCACATTGCAATTATGAGTACTATCATCAACGGCGATCCACATTCCCTTATCTTGCGCTAAGTAATTACCATAAGGCCGATCGGCTTTTTCGTCGTAAGCCTTTACAAGCTCTTTGACTTTATCGGGGGTAACTTCTGTAAATAGCTGTTCTTCCCTGCCCTTTTGAAGCTCCGCAAGCCGGTTGTCGATCCGGTCTATAAGCTCCCCTGCTTGCTTTTGAATGGTGTCAAGGCTGTTTTGAAGCTCTTTCAATTCCTTTGTGCTGCTCCATGCGGCTAAGTAAGGAAAGGTGTAATCTGATGTATCAATTCCATAATGATTGCAGACAACAAAGGCCGTGCTTTCTGCTTCAACTTCTCTTGTTCTTCGGTCTGTCCGATCATTAAGGGCAAGGTTTAGCTCTGGTGCGTGTAGGTCGGCATGGGTAACTTCATGTATTGCCGTTTTTATTGTCTGCGCTTCACTCATGCCCTGCTGGATAACAATTTTTTGATTAAGGGGATCACAATAGCCCCTTGCCCCGCCCTGAATTTCCTCAAAAGTAATAGGAAATGGGGACGCTTCTCTAATGGATTGCATTAAATCTTGATAGACTTCAACGCTGCCGTCCAGCTCGTTTACAAGCTGCGGCAATGGCTCACCGGCGGTTTGCGATACGTCATAAACGTACACCGGCATAAATGCCGGTATTTGCTTTGTAATCTTGTCTGTAACCGGCTTTCCGTCTGTTCCGATTATGGTATTTCCGCTGCCGTCCTTTCTTTCCTGATCCACGGTAACTTTTTTTGGAGTGTACCCTATAATCTGTATTCCCTTTTCGTCTTTTTGCACTTGCCGATTGAACTTCTTTTTCCAAGCAGAATAACCGGCAACATAGCTTGCTTCCGGCTTCTGCAAAAGAATTAAAAGGCTGTTTCGGAAGCTGTAAGAGTGGAATTTTGACATGGTAGCAAGATAATTGCGGTAGTTATCACTTTCAAAGACTTCCTTTGTCCCCTGCTCCGCACGTTCTAACAGCTCTTTAAGTTTATCATCATTTTTTGCCATGCTCTTTTTCCCTTTCTTCTTTATTTTTGTTGACATACTTATATAGACTGGTTCTGGATATGCCGGTACTTTCGAGAATTTCCTTAACGGAAAAGTCGTTGGTATAATACATTTTCAGGGCTTTTTCTACCTGTTTTCTATCGCTGGGTTTTCTCCCCCCGACACGCCCCCTTGCTTTGGCCGCAGCAAGGCCGGATTTTGTGTTTTCGGATATTATATCTCGGTCAAGCTGCGCCAGCGCACACCATGTTGTAAAGACAAAACGCCCCATAGGGGTGGTTGTGTCTATCTGCTCTGTTAAGCTCACAAATTCTATGCCGTTGGCTTGAAAGTCCTCTGCGAGAGCTAAGAGCTGCTTTGTATTACGTCCCAGCCTTTTAAGCTCATAAACAACAAGAGTATCTCCGGTGCGTAATTTGGAAAGCAAAAGGTTGAGCTGCGGTCTGCTTTTCTTTGTACCGGAGATTTTTTCTTCAAATATTTCATCAACGCCATAGGAGCGCAAAGCGTCCATTTGACGATCGGTAATCTGTTTGTCTGTACTTACCCTTGCATAGCCGAATTTCATTTCACATTTTTCGCCCCTTTCTTTTCTTTAGTCTAAAGGTATTCCCTTTTATTGTGTCCGAAAAACGATCGTTTAACGAACAATTTTTTCTTATATCAAAACGGCTTGTTTAGGGCAGCTTTTTTGTTCGTTTTATAGTCCGTTTTTCAAAGTACGCAAAACCTTTGTAATTTTGAGTTTAAGAACTACTCTTTTACAAAGGTTGGATCGGTTTGATCGTCCGTAATCATTTTCATGGGGCTGGTGGTGGTGAAATAAAACTTGACTGTCCTTTCCCCGCCCTCAAAGGTCAATTTCAAGGACGAGTGATAATAATTATCGTTTGGATCGCTGGTAATGGAGTACTGGCCGCTTTCGGTGGTGCTGCCGTCTGAAAAGGTATATGTACCGTCTGCCTTAAACGTATAGCTCCAATAAGAAGAAGCGGCGGTCGGGTGTTCCTCAAACGTCCCTTTCCATGTACCTACAATGTTTTCTTTGACATAGGTATTTAATTCCTCGGTGTATTGGCTCATATCGGGGTTTTTTTCGGAGCTTATGACACGTTCTGTAATTATGGTGCTTTCAGCCGTACCAGCGGCGGCAGAGCTGCCGCCAGTGGTAGACTGTTCATCACCTTTTTTATAGGTGGACGCATAGGCTTTCACAGGAGAAACAAAATACCATATACCATTTTCTTCATATAGCTTATATGAATAGGTGGCCTTGTTTCCGTTTTCCGTGACAGACATTTGCTTGTCGCTCAATATCTCATATTCGTAATAAAGGCTTTCTTCTGGTGTCGTGCTGTTGCCTAAAAAATGAACTGTAAAGCTCTTGTCAGTAAAAGTACAGGTTGTTGTACCGTCAAGGCTTATCCATTCCCCCAGCAGCTTATTTGTCGTATTGGGAATGATATTAGATTCATCTTCTGCGGCCTGATCCTCTGCGGCCTTTATAGCGGCTTTGGCGGCTTCCTCATTGCTGTAATAGGTATGTTTACCGCTTATGATTTTGCTGTTGTCCTCACTCTGGCCGATCGTAAGCACGGTTGTACCGTCGTAGGAGCCTGTCAGCGTAAGCGTGTTTCCCTCAACGGCATATGTTCCGGAAGAAAGCCAAGCGTTCCCGCCGTTCCAAGCTGCCGCCTGATACTTGCCGTCCTCGGTAAAAGTAAGCATATCTGGCTTGTCACTGTACCATGTACCAATAACAGAGCTGCCGGACTTATCGCCGGTTTCTGCGTCCCCGCCATTGCTGGCCGGTTTGTTCAGAGCTACAACGATAATTGCCACAATCAGGAGCGCAGCAGCCACAGCAGCAATTATAATTTTACCTTTTTTCGACATTATTTTACCTCACTTTCTCGGTGGGAAGTCGAATCCCACACTTTTATTTTCTTTAAGGATTAGGTAAGCGTCAAAAGGTTTGCCGTCCTTGCTCTTAAATCCTTTAATAAGGTCGGTTTTCCCTTTGTTTAATAACTTTGTGGCTTGTGTTATGGATATGGCTTTTCCGGCTATTGTTTTCCAAATTACAAAGCCGCAGCCGCCTTTTCCACTTTCGCAAGAATAGGATTTAGGGAACTCAACAACTTTTTTCCCACAAATAGGGCAAGTGCCTATATTCTCTCTCTCTCTCTCAAAAACGCCGGTGCTTTGCTCCGGCGAATATAAAGCCTTTGTGTCGTTCACAAAGGAACGGATAAAGCCGGTAATTTGATCCATGAAAACCGTGTCTGCTATTTCGCCACGTTGGATTTCGGAGAGCTGTTTTTCCCATTCGGCGGTAAGCTCCGGTTGCTTGATTGTGGGTGTAACAAGGTCAATAAAGGTATAGGCCGTTTCGGTTGGAAGCAACTTTTTTCCCTCACGGTTGATATATCCGGTCTTGATGATGTTTTCAATAATACCGGCTCTGGTGGCGGGAGTGCCTAAACCACTATCTTTCATTGCTTCCTTTAGCTCACTGTCAGAAATGCTTTTACCCGCAGTTTCCATAGCAGAAAGCAAGGTATCTTCCGTGTATGATTTTGGCGGTTGGGTCTTTTTTTCTTCGGCAGTAATCCCTATTACCGTGAACTTGTTTCCCTCGGCCATAGGTGGCAGCATAGCATTTTCGCCGCCGTCCTGCTTTTCCTCTTTTTCTTCCGTGGCATTGATCGTGTTTTTAAGTTGGCCGTCGATCATCTTAAAACCAGTTTCAAGAATTTCTCTGCCGGTGGCCGAAAATGCTTCCCCCTCAATATCTAATATGGCTTTGGTGGCCGTGTAGACATAGGGAGAATAAACAGCAGATAAAAGCCGGTATGAAACCAACAGGAGAATATTTCTTTCGCCGGTCGGCAGAGCCGCCAGCTTTTCTTTTGTCACACTTTCAGTAGGAAGAATAGCGTGGTGATCCGTAACTTTTTTGTCGTTTACAATTCGCTTCATGCTGATTTTATCAGTACTATAATCGCTTGATATTATAGTACTATAAATGCCGGTTTGAAGCAGCGTATCAATTAGGCTGCGTGTATGTGCTTCCTGATCGGCGGTAATGTATCGGCTATCCGTGCGGGGATATGTTGCCAGCTTTCCGTCATAGAGCTTTTGCATATAATCAAGGGTTTGTTGTGCGGAATAGCCCAATAGCCGGTTAGCGTCCCTCTGTAATGTTGTGAGGTCATAAAGGGCGGCTGGGTTTTCCTTTTTTTCTTGCTTTTCAACGCTTGTAACATAGGCTTCTTTACCAGTGCAGCGGGAAACAATTTCTTGTGCGTCCTCTTTTTTTGTTGCTTTGGTGTAAGCCTTAAAGCTGCCAAGATCAGCTATCAGGCTATAATAGATTTGCGGAACAAAATTTTCTATCTCCCTTTGCCGTTCCACAATTAAATTTATTGTCGGAGTTTGAACACGGCCACAAGTAAGGGTTTTATCATACATTTTGGAATATAGCCTTGTAAGGTTGATACCAACAAGCCAGTCTGCCCTTTGTCTGCAAAGGGCAGCACGGTAAAGGCTATCATATGCGGAGCTGGGCTTCATTTTTGCCAAGCCGTCTTTTATGCTCTTTTCTTCCATGCTGCTTATCCAAAGCCGCTTAAACGGCTTTTTGCAGGAAGCCTTATCATAAACCAGCCGAAAGATCAATTCGCCCTCACGCCCCGCGTCAGTGGCTTCTATTAGCTCCGTTACGTCTGTCCGGCGCATAAGCTCTTTTAAGACCTTGAATTGATCTGCGGTATTAGATGATACTTCGGTAATATACTGATCCGGCAGGATCGGCAACGTGTCTAAGCTCCATTTTTTTAATTTTTCGTCATAAGCTGCCGGTTGAGCCATTTCTATTAAATGACCGACACACCATGAAACAAGGTAATTTCCACCGGAAAGGTAGCCTTTTTCTCTTTTGGTTGCGCCTACAACTTTTGCAATTTCTCCCGCCACAGACGGTTTTTCCGCAATTATCAGGATCAATTTTTATCTCCCCTTTCTGTTTTTTTGAATGTTAATTTTCAAAATTAAGCATTCTGATCCGGTTTGTTCAATACTGGATTAGCCTTATTAAGAATATCCTTTGCCTGTTCATAGGTAAGCTGTCTTTCATCAAGAAGCCCCTTAATTTCAAAAAGTTCAGCAGTATCAATTTCACTTTTCAGGGTTTGTCTTGATTGCCGGAGCTTCGCCAGCTTTTTTGTGCTGTCCTCGATCCTCTGATCCAGAGCGGCCAGCTCCGCTTTCATTTCTTCAATACTTTTCTTTTTCGCCATGTTAATTCTTCCTTTCTATGGTTCTGTTTTTTCGCACTCTGTAAAAATTAAGGGATTAAGATTTTTGCCGTTTTTATGATATTCAAGGTGTAAATGGTTGCCGGTGCTTGCGCCGGTTGTTCCTACATACCCCACAATATCACCGGCTTTTACCTGTTGGCCGGAAGATACCGCAACGCTGCTCATATGTCCGTATAGGGTATAATCTCCGTTTTCCATAACGACTTTTACATAATTGCCCCAGCCGTCAGCGTCATAACCTATTTCGATTGTACCGCTGTTACAGGCGTTTATAGGCGTTCCCCCTGCCATAGCAATATCAAGCCCTAAATGCTGCTTTAATTCTCCGCTGATAGGGTGTATACGCCAGCCCCAGCGGGAAGTTACATAGATAGACCAATCCGTTCCCTTAAAGGGGCTGGAAAGCTCTTGCCGGAAAGTATATGCCCCTATATCTTTAAGTGCGTCGTACTGCTCTTGCTGATCCGGTGTTAGCAGGGTGTTTTTTTGGGCTTCATAATAAGCGTCCCAAGTCTGCGTAGTAAGGTAAATATCCATGTGATAGACGTATTCTGTCCATGTGTCCGTTGTGGTTTCGTTGGTTATTGGATCGGTGGAAGTACTTTCGTGTTCTATTTCTTCTGTCCATCTTATTTTTTCTACTTGATGAAGCTGCTCATGGATTGCTTTGACTTCATCTTTTACATTCGTTCCAAACAGCCCACCTATGATACCGGAAAAGGTGTAATCTTCATACCGGCTATCAAGGTATGTCAAAATCAAATCTGCGTCGGTATATACGTCAATACTATCTTTCGACACTTCCCCACCATTCACATAGTACCGGTATTCGTCAATCGGCGGGATATGTAGGCGGGTGTCCTCATTGACAATATCATCTGTCATACGAGCGTCCAGCTCCGTAACATAAAGGTAAGTTTGCGATAGCTCATAATCTTCACTTTTGAGAGAGAGAGCCGGAAAAATGCTTGTAATTGAGGAAACCACCGACACGACAACGGCCACAACCACCACGGCCAGCACAGCTATTCCTATTCCTTTCAAAACCACAGGATTAGAAAACAGTTTTTTCCCAAGCGCAAATACGGCTTTCCCGCCCTCTTGTATTTTTTGTGCGAGCTTTTTTGTTGTTTTAATGCTCTTTGAAAAGGTGCGTCCGGTTGCCTTTACCGTTTTCCCTAACCGGTTCATTTTAACAACTGCGTCTTTAGGTTTTGTTATGGCTTGCATACCCAAATCGTCCGAGCCTTTGAACTCCTCTATGGCATGGAGTGTGCCGGTTTTGATAATGCCGCCAATAGTTTTCCCTGATCCGGTTATGCTTGCTTTTGCTCTGTCCGAAAACAGCTTTTTTGCTTCACCGCCAGAAAGCAGCCCTTTAGCAACATCATTCGACAACTTTTTACCGTATCGGCCGAGCCGAATTGCGCCACGGCCAACGGAAAAGCCCCCAAGCGCAGTAAACTTACCGGCTTTATATCCGAATTTTTGAGCTTGCCCTTTTGCCCGATCGTCAATATCTCCGTCTTTGCCGCCCTGTCCTACCGCTGCTTCTACTTCCCTACCCACAACGCCCGCAGCCGTCTTTAATAGACCCTTTTTTTCTCCGGTTTTGTCCCCCCAAGTCCGATCTGAAAATGCCGCAGCTTCAGCCGCTTTAATATCACCTTTTATGCTATCTTCAACGGACGTTTTTATTGAAGAAGCAAATGCGCTGCGATCTTCTGTTTTGAAAATTCCGGCAGCTCCGGCTATGGTAGCAGCTCCGGCAGCTCCCCCAACGCTGCGCCGGTCGCTGCTGTCCTGTTCTACTGTTCCATACATGACGCTTTGAGTATCACGCCGTTGTTCTGCGTCGTTTATATGGCTATATCTTTCAGCCGTGCTATATTGTTTATCGTCCCGAAAGCCGAGCTGATCCCTTTTTTTCTCACGATCTAGGTCAATGTCACCGTCAAATCTCACGCTATCCAGCGTTTCTTCACGGCGGCGGGTTTGCTCCCTTTGGTGGCTTGATTGCTGCCCTCTTTCGGTGCTGCCGCCGCTTTCTGGCCGAGTATAGGTAGGCTGTTGGCTGTCCTGATGATAAGAGGGTTGCCGAGAGCTGCCCTGGTTAAATGCAGGGCTGCTCTCTGGCGTCGCTCTCTCTGTATTGTAAATAGGCTGTTGCGGCTGCTCTGAATAGCCTTGTTGCCTAATTACATCTTGCCTTATGGAAGTGTCAAGATCATCACGGACGGCTTCACGGTGTATTTGACTTTTATCAGGAACAATAATGCTATCGTCCCGATCTTCCGGCGATAGATATTTTCCTGTTCTATCACTACTCATAAGCCGCCCCCTTTAATTCAGCTCGTTACCGCTGCTGCGGCTGCAACTTCGGTTTCTGCGCTTTTAGCAGCGTCCGGCTTTTGCAAGTCAGATACTTCTTCAATTTTCGTTGTCATCATTTGATATAGGTCTGTATCTTGCGGGAATTTATCAATAAAAGGCACAATGCTTTTCCCTGCAAACAATAGGCCGTGTCCGGCTTCGCTGTTCGTTACAAAAGATAGCTGCTTATTGCTGATGTTAAGCAGACCGGCCAGCTCCATGCGATCACTGGTTGCTTGATTTAACATCATAATAAAATCACTGTTGGAAAGCATACGTCGGGCAAGATCGGAAAGCAGCAGCGTTTCTACATTTTGCGTAATGCCGGTGGGGATTGCTCCCCATTTTCTGGCACGGCTCCACAGCTCAAAGAAATAGTTTGCGGAATATTCGTTGTTTAGTAGAAGCTGAAATTCATCAACGTAAATCCATGTTCTTTTTCCTATCGCACGGTTGGCCGTAATTCTATTCCAGATTTGATCTAAAACAACGATCATACCAAAGGTGCGGAGCTGCTTTCCAAGATCACGAACGTCATATACAACAAGCCGCTTTTTTGTGTCAACATTTGTCGGATTAGCAAATACGGAAAGAGTACCCTCAATATATAATTCCAGATCAAGGGCTAGGCTCTGCGCTTCCTGCTCTGGCTGCGCCTTAATCACTTCGTAAAAGTCACGGAGCGTTGGCACAGCATTTTTTGCAGGGTTGGCAAAATACGGCGCATAACATATTTTGCAAGCACGGCTTATAATAGACCGCTGCCCACCGGTCAAGCCCATTTTGCCGCCAACAAGCAGCTCACAGATTGTAAGGATAAACTCTGCTTTTAATTGCAGCGGTTCTTCTTCGTCGGCATAGTCCATACTACAATCCATAGGATTGATGTAACACTTGCTTCCGGCTGAAATATGAACGATCTCACCGTCAAAGCCTTTCGCAAGGCTGGTGTATTCTCGTTCAGGATCAATAATAACGACTTCTGCATTGGGATCATTCAGGAGTACATTTATCATTTCTCTTTTGGCAGCAAAACTTTTGCCGCTGCCGGGCGTTCCGAGGATTACACCGTTTGGAGCTTTTAAGGTGTACCGGTTAAAGAATATTAGATTTCTTGATAGAGCATTAAGGCCGTAGTACATACCGGATTTTTGGTAAAGCTCCATAGTGGTAAACGGAACGAAAATAGCGGTGCTGGCCGTCGTAAGCGTTCGCTCAATATTTACATGGTTCTTTCCTACCGGAATAATGCTGTTTATCCCCTCACGCTGCCGGAGGTCGAGCCGGTCTATCTTCACATTGTTTTTTCTGGCCGTGGCCATGATCTGAAAAGCGTTATCCTGCAAGGTGTCCAGATCGTCAGCGTATGTATAGACAAGCAATGTTACCTTAAACATACGTTGATTTTTATTTTCAAGCAGATCAAGGAGCTTTGTTGCTTCCTCATAGCTTCGGCGGGTTTCCATAGGTATAGCAATTTCCGCATTTCTTCCCTTTTGTACGGCTGCGTCCTGCTTGCCGGTTGCTTCCATTTCCATAAAAGCAATCTGCCGCCTTACCATTTCTAAGGCTTTGCCTTGCTCTACATTGGTAATATGAACGGCAATATTCATATCAATGGGGAGATCGGAAAGCTCCGATATAATTTTGTCGGAAAGCTCCGCTGGCAGCTCACGCAAATAAAGAACTTGCCCTAAATGATTGTCAAATTCAAATCTATGTTTTTCCCTGAAATCGAAACTATCAGGAGCAACAAAAGATTTTGTGGTAAGGCTGCTTTCTAAAAGCTGATCGTAGGCAAAAGTAAAGCGTTCGTCTGGCCGGAAAACATTGTGTATCAGCTCTAGGCGTTCTGCTCCACCAATCATTTCTACTTCGCAGCCCAAAGCCTTAAAATGGCCGGTAAGGTCAGTTTCAAGACGGGCAAGCGCAGGAATAGCTGTTTCATAGGTGGTTGCGCCGGTGGAAAAGGTAAGGTACTTTTCACGGAGTATGCTATTTTGTCCCTCAAGAGCTTTATGCGCCAGCATACCGTTCATTTCTTTACGGTAATGATCCAGATTGTCCCCCTGCATTGACATAAACATGGTTTCCCTGAATGCGTCCTTATCAATCCGGCGATTTATGATATTTATTTGCAAGTGCATTGTAGGATCACAATAATTCAGAACTTCACAATAGCGAGTAAATAAGTCAACCTGTTCGTCACGTCGGGCTGTCTGGTAGTTAATATCAGAAAACTTTATAGTCCGGCTGTAAAGGCCATATTCGACTTCACAAATACCGTCCTCAAACATTCTCTCATATTTAACTTGCTGCACCGTGCTTTTGGGAGCTGCCGCTTTCTTTAGCTGCTTTTTTCGCTCTGCGTTTTGCTGCTCTGTACTCTTGTTTAGCTGCCTTAATCGTTCGGCGTGTTTCTTTGCCCTTTCTCTTTCGGCTTTTTTTCGTGATTTCAAAGATTGCACATTCTCTAATTGCGGCTCGTGCCTTGCGCTCTTTTCGTGAGAGCTTATGACTTGTTCCGGCTGCGCCGGTTTCTTTTTCAAAAATCCAAGCATACTTTGATTTCCTTTCTATGGTTTCAGTTACCGGATCGGGCATATCATCTACAAGAAGCTCTGTTTCGTATGAAAGCTGATTACGTCCGGTTTTATGCCTAATCAGTAAGGCAAAATATTGTTCAAAAGGCATACCGTCTTTTTTGATAAAGCCCAATGCCATAAGTGGCAACGCTTCAACTATGATAATATAACTTGCCGTGTCCATCGTAAGACCGAACACTTTAGTACAAAGAAAGTAAGTGCCTATTCCAAGTACGACGGCTGACGAAAAGCATATGAGTTTTCGGAGTGATAGGCCGAACATGATTTTTTCTTCATATTCGGTAATTTCTTTCGGGATTGGTACGCTTATAGCCATGTTTTCAGCTCCTTTCCGTGTGTGGCTTTACATAGCGTTGCAAATTGATTTCGCCCAGCGGTTAGAACTGAACACGCCCAGAGCCAGTATAAGAGAATACAGCAGCAAGCCAAATGCGCTTGTATCTCCTAGAATATTTGCATTTACTAAGATCGGGAAGAAAGATAGGATTAAGTAAATAAATGCACCCTGTAAGCAGACCGCCGCAAAACTTTTCAAAAAGTTTTTTGCTATTTGGTTCAGATCGTCCGAGGGGAAAGTAGCAATGGGGATCGGAGAAATAGCCACAAACACATAAATTTCTATAAATCTTGCAATACAAATTATTTGAACAAGGCCGAGGATCACCCATACGCCAAACTTCACAATTACCAATTCTAAGAGCATTCCTATCTGATCCCCAAGCCCCATGTTGTTAATTTCTGCTGTAATTGCCGCTAAATCCATGCCGCCGGTTACAGAACCGCTTGCGACAACTCCGGCAATTCCGGTTGTAATCGTCTGGCCGACACTATATATAGCTTCCATAAACAGCAATGAGCTGTCCACGGCCACTTTACAAAGAACCATTCTGAACATAACCTTAAAGACCATTTCTGCCCCAAAGGAAGAGCCGCCGCCTGCGCCGTCTACCTTGATACTTGCTTTGTAAAGCTCTAAGACAAAGAACAAAGCCAAAATAACGTATGCTACCGGCATTACAACGCTTGTCATAATGGTTTTTACATACCCATACATGGTAGAATTGAAAGCCCCTATTCCGATTGCCAGATAGCCATTTTGCCCTATATCAATAAATTTTTCGTAAAGCTCTGTAATCCATTGGATCAGTAAATCCTTGAACACGCCTTTTCACGCTCCTTTCTTTCGCAACTATGCTAAAAGGGCGGCTGCTACCGTTTGCAGCCGCCCTTTTAGGCCATTCGCTGCGGCTTTGTGCAGCAAACACAATTTTTAGGACACGACGGAGCTAAACAAGGCTGCGGCTGCAATGATAAGTCCACCGCCCACGATCTGCCATATTCCAGACTGTAACGCAGGGCCGTTTTTATCTTTAAGCCCACCGGCCAGAACGACCACGCCCCAAACCAGCCACAAACCGCCGCCAATAATGGCGAATTTTGTTACCAGTGTCAAAACTTGATTAAGTAAATCCATGCTTTTTACCTCAGCTTTCTATTTTTATTTTCGTATACCGAAAACGCTTTTACATGAGTGCGTTCAACTCCGTTAATTGCACTTCCTGTACCGCCGTGACGTTATCAAGGAAGTTTTCATCTTCTGCACCCTGTTCTTTGCGAATGTCAAAGAGAGGTGCGCCGCCGTCTGCAATCTCCTTAAAACGTCGGTGCTTTGCAGTAGGGTATTTCTTTGACTTGAACGGCGGTAATCCTGTAATCAATACAAGGCATTCTGTTCTTTTCAGACGGCCTATTTCAGAGGGGTCTATCAAATCACGCCCTAAAATGGCATTGTTCAGGCTATAACTTCCAGTTTGCCCCCTGCTTTCATTGATGTTTTGCGTATCAATCGTTGTTTTCCCGATCATTTCACTTATTTGTTTTGTCGTTTTTGTAGACTTGCCGCCGAGGAAAACAAAGGTATCGCAACAATCTATAATTGTTTCGGAATCATCTTTGTAAATCGAGGCGATTTGTGTCAAACTTTGAAGAATAATCATACAAGATATGTTCCTGCTTCGGATCGTGGAAATCAGACGGTGAAAATCAGGAATTTTTCCTATATTTGCAAACTCGTCAAGCAAGCAGCGAACTTGAAACGGCAGCTTGCCGCCATATTCATTGTCTGCTTTTTCACAAAGCAGGTTGAACATTTGATACATAATCATTGCTATAAGGAAAGAGTAAGTACTATCGGTGTCGCTCATAATTACAAAAAAGGCCGTTTTGCGATCGCCCAGCTCGTCAAGCCCCAGCTCGTCATAAAGCATAATCTCCCGCAGCTCGTCAATATCGAACGGCGCAAGTCGGGCAGCGCAGGAAATAAGTATGCTTTTCAGCGTCTTTCCGGCAGCTTGCTTAAATTTTTTGTACTGTTTTACCGCAAGGCAATTCGGTTTTTCATTTTCCAAATCCTCAAACATAATATCTATTGGGCTTTGGTAATTCTCATCATCTTCTTTTACCTTGCACATTTCCAGCATTTCAATCATCATGGGTATGTTCTGATCCTCTGGCGGGGCTTCATACCAAAGGTAAGCGATAAATGCGGTGTATAATAATTTCTCGCAATCTTTCCAAAACTTATCCCCTGCCCCCTGCCCCTCTCCGTTGGTGTTTTCCATAAGGACACTTACCACTTTGAGAATGTCTTTTTCTTTGCGAATGTAGGATAAAGGATTGTAATGCAAAGACTTTGCAAAGTCGATCGTATTAAATGCTCTCACCTTGTAACCGTTTTTTGTAAACAAAAATCCGGTTTCCGGTAAGATAGTCCCTTTTGGATCGGTAATTACATAAGAACTATGTAATTGCATAAGTGACGGCTTTATTTCAGAGAAAGTCTTTCCTGATCCAGAGCCGCCGACAACAACAATATTTTTGTTCCGGTCGGCTTCAAAGTCTTTTACTTTCCCAACACTGATTTGTTCCGTTGCGGAAAGAGGTATGTTCATGTCCGGCGCAGGATCAACCAGCGGCTTAATGTCTTTTGCTGTTCCCCACCGTGCCGTGCCGTGTTCCTCACCTTTCATAAAGTTTTTTGATCCGAAAACATTGTAAATGTAGATCAGCCAAACTATAACTGCCCCGATCAGGCCAGAGGTCAAGCAAGTTTTACTTGTGCCGATAAAAAACGGTTTTGCCCTTATTGCCGGTAATATTCCGTCGATTGCAGTATTGATGTTTTCAAATAGATTTCCTGAAAGCCCCTCAAACACAAGGGCTATTCTGTTGAATAGATAAAACACCAACAAAGACGCTATAAGGCTAAAAATAAACGCCGGTTTCGTGCTATGCTTCATCTTTCGTCATGCCCCCTATCTGCGCTCTTTTCCTTGTCAGGGGCTTTCTGGCGTTCGCTGGCTCTCTGCGCTGCCTTTTCTTCTGCGTCCCTCATTACTTCTTTAATTGGCCGTTTCTTGCCCTTGTCGAAGTCCTGAACACACTTTTGCAGCCCTGTATAAACTCGGTCTACGTCTTGCCCTTTGAAAAAAACGGTGTAGTTTCCAGAAGCGTGATCTCTCATAACGCTAAAATCGACAGAATATTTATTAAGCTCCCGACGAAAGTTTTTCATATCTTCACCGGTAAGCTCAACCTGTTCCAGCTTTTTCCCTTGTAAATTGAGCTTTGACAAGCTCTGCTGTCCGTGTTGCACTTTGTCTTTGTTCTCAATTATTTGTCGGATTAAGGCTTTTAGGGCTTGTGCGGTAATTTCAACTGCTTTCCATTCAACCTTTATAGCCTGTTCCCCTAAATCTCCTGCCATTATATACCCCCTTTCTATTTTCGGACACCGTTTTACGAACTAATTGTACACCATTTCGCTAGATGATGTCAACATATAAGCGTCATTTTCTTGTCAGATATTGGCTGGATTTTTCTTTTCAGCTTCACGGAAACCCTTATTGTGTCTGGATTTGCGCTTGTTTCACATATTTTGCCATGATATAATTTGTTCAGCGGTTTTATTATAAGCCGGTCAAGTAAGGTAGCTGTCCGAAAGGAATTAGGTGAGCTGACACGTTTTGCTTTATGCAAGTACTCACGGCTTGCACCTAAGAAAAAGCCTTGTTCGTAAGAGCAGGGCTTTTTTTCTTTGTTCTATCAGCTTCCCACCCAATCCCCCCCAACCCCCCTTTCTCCCCCAAAGGGGGGCTTTAAGAACGGCTCATAGGCAGTAAAGGGGCTTTTGCGGCATATCCTCACTCCCTACGGTCGCTCCGGTATTCCACAGTCCCCTTGACTACCTATGCTTTTACGCTCCTGCCGCCTTGCGGCGAAGGGAAAGAAGTAATAAGGATTACTTCTTTCCCCTCACCTGTCGGCATTATAGCGTAAAAGACGCAAAAGGGCGGGCGGCTCTGCTAAAAAAAGTAATAAGGCGGCTGCGCCGGTGTGCTGGCCGTCGTAGGTTTCTAAATCCGTGAATTTTGACCGGTTCAAGTTTTTGCATTTTTAGTACTATAAATGCTTGACACTATAAATTCAAAGTGGTATAATTATTATAGTACCAAAGTACTAAAGTACTAATATGAAAGGCGGTTATATCATGGAGAAAATCAAAAGGGACACCAACACGGAGTTGATGAACAAAGTCTTTGAGCTGGTAAAGGAAAATGGCTGCTATGAAAAAGCCGGTGCTATTATGGATTACTTTCTGGCCGAGGATTACAGAGTGCGGGAGCTGACCGACTATGAATTTGATTTCATTGCACAGGTGAATTTCGGCGGCAGCGAGGGTATTTATATTGACTGTTATATTTCGGGACGCTTTGACGAGAAAGCCGCCCCCAGCGAAACCCAGCGGCTGCGCTGCGGTACTTTTAAGACGCTTGACGAAAGCCTTGACGCTATGAAGATCATGGGAGAGCTGACCGGCGCACTTACTTTCTTTGCACACAAATATGTCAATCGTGAGATTGACCGATATACCCCCACTTCACAGCGAGAAGCAGAAGAACGGAGAAAAGCAGAAAGGGCGGCGGCTTTATAGCCGCCCTACTCTATCAATGTAAATTAGTACCAAAGTACGAAAGGAGCATAGTACTATGAATGATGTTATCAATTCTTATACTTTTTACGCACAGCACCCAAGCGGCCAGTTTTACACTGTCACCGGCCACGGCAGGAACGAGCAGGAAGCATACAATAACGCACTAGAGAAAACGCCAGCAACCGATACTTTGTTTTCAGAGAAGCCAGAGAAGCCCCAGCGCACACCCAACGTCACGCCGATTACAGAGCGCAGCCCTAACCCTGTTCCATTTTTTTATAAAGAGGGGCAGGAAGTCATAAACCGGAATGGAAGTGTTTACCGAATATCCGCAGTTACCCTACAAAGTGAACTTGTTTTAATCCGTTCTGACGGCTGGCAGCTTATCGCACATAATCCAAAAATGTATATGGACGGCGGGAAGCTCCGCATGGAATGGGATTATAGCACCGGCGGTCATTTTACCGGAAATACATTTTAAGTACCATAATATCAAAGTACCAAAGTACGAAAGTACGAAAGGAGCAAGACACTATGAAAAAAATTACTTGCGTCGTTGTGCCGATCGGCCAGAAACCCTATGCAAAGGAGATTGACAACGACAACAACGCTATTCAAGAGCTTGTCGGCGGGTATTACGAGATATTACGGCTTTCTTCCCGCCTGTTACTGCTTTGTGATGAAGAAGCCAAGTTAAAGGGGATCAGGGGAAACCGGAGAATTGGCCGGAAGATCATAGCCGGACAATTTATTATCGTTGGAGATTGTGGCGGGGACTATGCCAGTCTTGATAAATACGAAGTTGCCGCCATGATTGGCCGCTTTTCGACACCGGAAGATATTTCACCGGAAGAAACCGAGGATAGTTGTCAAATTACAGTTGTCGATTGATAGCGAATTAAAAAGACCGCCCTCAAAAAAGGGCGGTTTCTTTTTATTGACAGCGGTATAATTTTGGTATAAAATTAGTTTAAGTTTAGTTTGAAAAGTCTAAAATCGGGAGGATTTTATATATGGGAAATAATTATATGCAATATCCGGTAACTGTTAAAGCTCTGGCCGGAGAGATAAAAACGGCCTGTAACGATTATGCCGCCCGTCAGATCACCAATGAGCAGATCAGAGAAATTATATGGTGGTATGCTACGAAGCAGCCGAACTTACTTTTCAGCGCAGATAAACTTAATCCCACTGTTGCGGCTATCATTGGCAAAAAGCGTGTGCGCCTTGTCAATGAATTGTTAGACGGTTTTCAGCACACGTTAGGGGGGCTGAAAAATGGCAGATAATCGCTTAGATTGCAGTTTTAGCGATCAGCTACGCATTGAGG
>JAHDPO010000023.1 GCA_018434325.1 Clostridia bacterium
ATACATTCCCGGTTGTTGTATAATCTGGCTGTAAGATTATTGGTTTCACAACTATATTTTACAACAAAAAACGGCTTCTGGCTTACGCCAGTTGCCGTTTTTTGTTCCTTTTTTAGGTGCTGTTACTGCGACAGCCCCTTTACTCTGTCACACTTGCTGTCACACATGCTGTCACGTTTGTCGTGCCTGCTGTCATGCCTGAAGCATCATATAACGGTTTTCATGCTCCAATATAATGATATCGCCATAAATCTTAGCCAGGCACTGCCGAATCTCCTCTTTCGAGGCTGCCGCCAAGGAAAGCTCTCCTGCAATTTCACCGCCTTGCAGCAAAAAGAGCCGGTGGCAATAAGCTAAGGCAAAATTGGGATCGTGCAGAGTCACCAAGCCGGCTTTGCCTTCATCACAGATCAGCTGCCGGACCCGGGCCAGCATCTTGTGGCGGTTGAGGAAATCCAGGGCGCTGTCCGGCTCATCCATCAGCATGACAGGTGCATCCTGCAGCAAAGTACGGGCCAGGATTACCAATTGCTTTTGCCCTTCGCTGATCCGGGCAAAATCCTGGTGGGCCAGTTGGGCAATATTCATCTTGTCCAGCAGGTTTTTTGCCTGTTCCCGGTCAGCTCCGGAAGGCGAGGCAAACAAGGCCAGGTGAGGATTACGGCCCATCAATACGGCGTCCAGCACCGTAACCCCTTGCATTTTGCTGTATCGCTGGGGTATATAAGAGATGTATTTCGCTCGCTTATATTCGTTAAAACCGGTGCAATCCAGGCCGTTAACCAGGCAGCGGCCTTCTTCCATCGGCAGCAAACCGCAGACCGCCTTCAGCAAAGTAGTTTTGCCGGAGCCATTGAGGCCCAGGAGGGCGCAAAACTCCCCCCGCTCAATGGCCAGGTTCACCTTCCGAACAACCCTGCGGCTGCCGTAGCCTGCCGAGATATTTTCTAAGGTCAGCAAACCCCTCGTCATATCCGGCCCGCCTTTCTGCTGCGCATAAAGTAAATCAGAAAGGGCACGCCGATGAATGTGGTCAGGATGCTGATGGGTATTTCCGCACTATAAATGGAACGGGCCAGGCAATCGGCCACCAGCAGGATGAACGCTCCGGCCAGGGAAGCAAAAACGCTGGAGGCAAAGCTGGTCCGTTTGAGAACCAGGCGGGCAATATGCGGTGCGATAAGTCCGACAAAATTGATCAAACCCGTAAGACAGATGATGGAGGTAACCATCAGGGTGGAAAAAGTGAGGATGACAATGCGGATCAGCTTTACCCGCACGCCCAGCATCCGGCTTTCTTCCTCTTCAAGGCCCAGCAGCGCCACCTGCCGGCGCAGCAGTAAAAGTCCCGCCAGACCGATAAAGAAAATCGGCAAAATGACGAATAGCTTAGAAGCGGTAATGTTGCCGAAGCTGCCCATAGACCAAAACTCAATAGCCGCCAGTTCTTTTTCCGGATCGGCAAAAAACTTCAAGATCATGATGCAGGCCTCGGAAACAGCTTTAAGAATAATACCGGCCAGAATATAGGTAGTGGTATTGGCGTAACCGCTGGAACGCACCAGAGCAATCACCAGCAGCATTACCAGCATGCCGCCTGCAAAAGCCGAAGCCGCCAGCAAAAAAGTGCTATGGCCAAATAAAACGATGGCAATGGCGGCCCCCAGATTAGCCCCGCTGGCTACGCCGATAATATCCGGCGAGGCCAGGGGGTTTTTGAAAATAGTTTGGTAAACGGAGCCGGCCATACCCAGACCGACTCCGGCCAGCAGAGCCATTATGGTACGGGGAACCCGCAGAGTAAAGAAAACGTCGCGCTTCAGCTGGCTGATTTCACCGCCCAGCAAGATAGTTTGTATCTCGCTTAAGCTCAAGGGGTATTTGCCAACGCAGACGGACATGGCAAAAGCAGCCGCCACAAGAACGGCTGCCAGCAGGAATATCTGTTTTCTGCGGCCCTCACTGATCATTGATTACTTTCCAATCAAAGCGGTATCAATATCTATACCGTAAAACTCTTTGTAAAAGCCGGCGGCGTCAGCCTGAAGCTCCGCCAGCGGATAGACGTCTTCATGCAGAGCATTTAACAGCCAGCGGATACCCAAGGTACAGGAAGGCACGGGAGAATCCCAGGCCTCAAAGCCTTTGGGCATCTGGTAAACCCGGTCTTCCTTTATCGCCGTAATCTGGGCCAGCTGCGGATCTGCCAGCACATCTTCCTTGGAGTAGCCGGCTTCGGCAGGGATAACAATAATCTCCGGATCCATGGCGATGATCTGTTCATAGGAAACATCGGTCCAATTATCGCCGGCCATGGCCTCGGCAACATTAACACCGCCGGCAGCGGCAATCAGGGAGGCCTGGTACATATCCTTCGGCGCTGTGGTGAGATAAGCGCTGTTGCCGGCCATGTAGACGTCGGGCTTTTCGCTGATATCCTTCGTTAATCCAGCAACCGCAGCCAGCTCGTCATTATAATAGCCAATCAGCTTGGCGGCTCTTTCCTCGGCGCCGACAGCCTGGCCGATCAGGCTGATCATGTCCACTAACTCCTGATGGCTTTCCGGACTCACCAGGATCACCGGTATGCCCAGTTCCTCCATGGTGGCTGCACTGTCCTTGAGGCGTTTAGGCAGGATTACCAAATCCGGCTCCAGAGCGATACAGCCTTCCATATTAAACTCTTTGGCGCTGCCTACATTGGGCAAGTCCAACAGCTGTGGTGCAGCCATAGCGTAGATGGGGCGGCTGGCAGCTTTCGCTTCAATGCCCACCAGCTTATCGCCAAGACCTAAAGCAATGCAAGCCGAAGAAGAAATATAATAACCGCTGACGATCTTTTCTACCGGCCCTTCAATAACCACCTGCCGGCCGGCTTGATCGGTAACGGTGACAGCCGTATTTTCCGGCTCTGTGGCCTCGCTGCCTTGAGTCGCTTCAGGCTGCTGGCCCGCAGGTGTCTGGCCTGCCGGACTGCCGCAAGCCGCCAGCGAGGCGATTAGCATTAGCCCCAGCAACAGGCATAATAGTTTACTGCTTAGTTTACGCATATGTACTCTCCTTCTCCCGATTTTTATACGTTGGCCTTTTTTAACGCAAGCGTTATCCAATATTAGCCTAACGCATTATATCACAGGGCCGGCAGTAACACAACATTGCCGTCCATCGGATAAAAGGAGCTGCCGCAAATTTGCGGCAACTCCTTAACATTCTCATCCTGCTTTGTCGTGGATCTTCATCTCAGCGTCTTCTATCCTTCCTGCCTCCTTCAGGCTCGGCGGCATCCACATGGAAGTTTTTTAAAAAATTGACAATGCGCAGCCCCAGTTGGATTTCAAAAACCGTCTGGGTTTCCTTTAGATCGATCCCTAAAATACCCTCGATTTTTTCCACACGATAGATCAGGGTATTGCGGTGCAGAAACATTTTCTTGGCGGCAATGCTGACATTCCCTCCACATTCAAAATATTGCTCCAGGGTCTCCACCAGATTAGTGCAGTTTTTTCTGTCATATTCAAGCAATAAACCCACGGCATACTGTGCAAACTCCTCCAGTATAACTTTGGGCACAGAATCTAAAAGGTGGTAAACCAACAGAGATTCATAAAAAGAAACGCATCCTTCCTGCCCGATCTGGGCAGAAATCCGATTGGCCTCCCGCGCCTGCATATAACTCTTATGCATCTGAAAAAAATCCAGGCAGGGTTCTCCTACGCCAATGTCCAAAGAACCATGCAGTTTAGATAGAGAGGCGTGAATCTCGTTTACAAAATCCGACAGGTATAAGCTGCCTCTATGCTTTTTTTCATTTTCACTCATTAGGATAAAGGATATCAAAAGGTTGCCGCGATGAATGGAAATCACATTCTTTTTCCACGCGAAGGCCACCGCATCGATCTGATTGATCAATTTTCTTTTCAGCTGCAAGAATAAATCTTTCTTTTCCGCTGTGTCGGTATTGGCAGTCTCTTCTGACTGCCTGATCCGGGTAACCATGCAGACGTATTGCTTGCCGGCGTCCATGTAGTGAATCTCCGCCAAGCTGTTGACCGCATGCACCGATTCGATTTTGCCATGCAGCAGGTCATCGAAAAAATCCTTCCTGAGGTGGTGCTTGATCTCTTCGATCTGCTTGGACTTGATTCGTTCCAGCGCCACTGTAGTCGCTGCGCTTTCCAGAGCCATATATCCTATACTGGTCATCTTTTGCACCGTCTCCCAGGCAACCAGATAGCCATATATCGTTTTATCTGCAGCAACAGGCATCAGCCGGCAGGTAATGTCCCCTTCAGCATCGGGATACCTGCGTTTGATGGATTTGGTAAATTGGTCGATGTTGCGGGGAACGCCCTCAAGAAATGCCGGAGGAAAAACCAGCTCTTTTTTGGACAAGTACAAATGATCCTCCAGCCTTATCGGGTTGTTGGGATGGTCTGCGTAAGAAAGCAGTCTCCACCTGCTGTCAACAATGATAATCGGGTTGTTGATCAGCGTGCTCACCAGCTTTGCGATCTCATCCAGGCTGCCGCCCTCCAAAACACACTGATTCAAGGTGTTATGGATGTGGATCAGTTTTTCCAGCATCGTATCTTTTCGTCTGGCAATTTCGTTTTCAATGACACTGGATACCTTGGCAAGACTTAAATGATAAGGGATCTCCACAATGGGCAAACCGTAACGGTCAGCCTCTCTCGCCATCTCGGGGGGTACTGCATCCAGGTATCGCTTTACCTTTATGCCGATCCCGGAGCAGTTGATCTCCGCAAGCTCGCGAATGATCTGCAGCTGCAAGTCCGGGTCATCCTTGAATATGTATCCGGTGGTCATCAAAAAATCGCCGGCTGCCAGCCAGTCATAGGTGTCGGGATTATCCATGATGTTGACGCCGGAAATTTTGTTATCAAGATACTCCTCTCCCGCTGCTACACGCAAACCTTTCAAGCTGTTATTTTCCAGCAATTGCTTGACCGTATAGTCCGGCATGCCTATTTCCTCCGCTTGTTTCCGCATCATTATTATTCAATATTATAACATAAAACTCTATTCACAAAAAACCCGGATTAAAAATCCGGGTTTTCTAAATATTTCCAAATAATGATGCTGCAGTCTTAGACCGCTCTCTGTAAAGCAGCCTCCTTCTTTTTCCGGGTTAGCTGCAAGGCAAATACGGAGGCAATTAACAGGATGCCAATGAGGTCGGTCATCCAGCCAATCAGCAGAGTCATAACGGCGGCAACGCCCATAATTACCCGTTCATACCAGGTCAGCTTTAGAATCAGGAAGCCCTGGGAGACAACGGCATAGGCAAAAACACCGATCAGCGTGCAGAAAATCGCATACAGGATAGAAGCGGTACTGCCGATCAGCAAGAGACCCGGCATATAGACGAACAAAATAGGCATGTAGTAAATGACAAGGCCCATACGCAGGGAAGACCAGCCGGTTTTCCAGATATCCGCTCCCGCTATAGCGGCAGCTACATAGGCGGAAAGGCAAACCGGCGGCGTGACAACGGCCAGCTGGCTGGTCCAGAAGACGAAGAAATGCGCCGTCAGTAAAGGAACCCCCAGCTGGGTCAGGGCCGGCGCCGTCAGGGTAACCAGCAGCAGATATGCTGAAGACACATTCATGCCCATACCCAGTATGAAACTGGCCGCCATGACCAACAGCAGGGCCAGGGGCAAAAATCCGTTGGAGATCTGCATAATGATAGTGCTGATTTTCATGCCAAGTCCGGGCAGCGAGATCGCTGCAATCAGGATACCGATAGCCCCGGCGGTGTTGGCCATGGAAAGGGAACCGATGGCGCCCTCCGACAAAGCGTCCAGGATCTCTTTTATTCCCATGCGCCTGTCCTTGGTGAGCCAGCTGACGCCAACACAGGCAACAATGGACCAGAACCCGGCTTTCGCGGGGGAAGCGCCGATGGCAAGGTAGAACACGATGACAGCAATGGGAATAAGGTAGATCCAGCCCTTTTTAAATACCTGGGACATTTTGGGGATTTCGGTTTCCGGCAGCGGCTTTAACCCCGAGCTTTTCGCCTCCAGGTATACCATCAGCATCATGCTGATGAAAAACAAAATGGCGGAAGGCAGACCGGCCAAGGCAACCTGGGAATAGGGGATACCAATCATCGACGCCATTAAAAAGGCGGCGGCCCCCATAATGGGAGGCATGAATTGACCGCCTATCGAAACAACCGCTTCTATGGAAGCGGCCACGTGCCGCTTGTAACCATTTTCGATCATCAGGGGGATGCTCACCGCGCCGCTGATTGCAGCGTTGGCAGTGGATGAACCCATGATGGAGCCAAAGATCCAACTGGAAATTACGGCTGCCTGGGCCGCTCCGCCGGCCAATCGGCCGGCCACCGCCTTGGCAACGTCAATGAAAAACTGTCCCGCACCGGATTTTTGCAGGAAGGAGCCAAAGATAATAAACAGGAATATATAAGTGGAAAAGGTGTAAACAACCGATCCAAAAATACCTTCTGTTCCGGCAAACATCACATTAACGATGCGGTTGAGACTGAATCCTTTATGCATCAGAGGTCCGGGCATATAACGCCCCACATAGCAGTATACCAAAAAGGCAGCTACAATGATCGGCAGCGCCAGGCCAATGCAGCGCCGGCAAGCTTCCAGCACCAGCAGCAAGGTTAAGATGCCCATAAATAAATCAACCGGACCCAAAGGCATGCCCGCATGTATCGCATAATATTGGTAGCGGCCGATAAAATAAAGGACACATCCAAGGGTGACCACCGCTAAGGCCACATCCATAACATGCAGCCACAGGGGCACCTCTTTGCCTTTTTTACGGTTCGGACTGGTGAGAAAAGCCAGGGCCAGGGCAAAAAAGATATAGCATCCCCGGCTGTACTGCGGTTCCCACACACCAAAGGCCGCCTGGTAAATATATATGCCGGAAAATGCGGTAGCCATAATTTTGACTAATAAAGCGAGTTTAGCATTATTTGTTTTTTCCACGGCTTGCTCCTTCTCCAACACTAGGTTGGGAAACGGTCTTACCTTTTACTTCAAGAGTCCGATTTCCTTGTAATACTGTTCCGCACCGGGATGCAGAGGCAGGTTAATGGCTGCAAAGCGCTCCAGACCGGGCTGCATTTCACTGAAAGCGGCCTGGACATTCTGCAGATAGCTTTTTCCCTCATCGGAGAACATGGCCTTCAGCATTTCATAAACGATCCAGTCCTCCACGCTGGCATCGGCTACCCAAACCACCGGATAGCCCACTGTCTCCACCGGCTCGCTGAGGCTGCTGTATCCGCTGGCGGGAATGGTATAGGGAACATAGTAAGGATGATCTTTCAGGAATTTTTCCCGCACTTCGCCGTCTACCGGGATAAACTTAAGGGGCTTGGAGGCTTCCAGTTCAATCAGAGTAGGCACAGGCGTGCTGCCGCCGATAATGAGAGCATCGGTGTGCCCATCCCGCAGGGAGGAGGAAGAATCGTCAAAGCTGAGATATTGGATCGTGCATTGTTCAAAAATACCCGCCGATTTGAGGAGCTGCTCGGATACATCGGCACTGCCGGAACCCTGGGGCCCGATAGCTACCGATTTGCCGACGAGATCCTGGAGCGTATTGATACTGGAGTTTTTGGTGGTGACAATGTTCATCGCACCGTCATGGATACCGGCCACGCCACGAATCCCATCATAGCTTTGTCCCGCAAATACGCCCGCGCCGTTTGTAATGTCGTAGGCAGTGGAGCTATAGGCAAAACCCATTTCCGTTTCACCATTGGCCAGCAGACGCATATTTTCCACAACGCCTTTTGTGGTCTCGGCGGTTACGGTAAGGCCGGGAACCTTGTCGGTAACCAATGCGGAGATGCCGGCGCCGGCAGTATAAAAAGTACCTCCCTGGCCGCTGGTGGCAAAGGCAACCGATGCAGTACGACTGTTTTGTGCCGGTTCCGAAGAACTGGGTACGCTGCCGCCTCCGCCGCAGGCGGATAATGAAAACATGGTCAGTACCAGAGAAGCAATCACCGCATATTTCTTTTTCATTATAGAAAACCCTCCTTACTGATATGATTTTACCTGTTATTAAGTTTATCAAAAAACAAAAAAATGTCTTTATTCAGAAAAACCAAAAAATTGAGGGGTCATTAGACTGATTGCACAAAAGGCCTGTTCTATAACTATTTACAGGATCATTAATTGACTGAGTAAAATAAGGCCCACCAATATGGCCATCATCGCCGCCAGAGGAAAGACTTTCCTGAGAACCAGCCCTTCCTGGCCGGCGATATTTGCCGTTATGGTGCCCAAAACGATTTTGCTGGGGCTTACCATGCTGCCAATAGCGCCGCCTACTGTCTGAGCCCCTAAAATGGCGGGAGGTGCAAACCCCAGCATGGTGGCCGTAGTCATTTGGAGTTTAGCAAACAAAATGTTGGAGGACATGTTGCTGCCCGTAATAAAAGAACCCAGCATGCCGATCAGCGGCGAGCAAATCACGTATCCCTTCCCCAGTACCGATGTGATGCCTTCTGCCAGCATCATCGTCTGACCGCTGCCGCCCATAATACGGGACATGATGATAAATCCGGTGATGGAAACTGCGGAGGGAATAGTTTTAGCAACCGAGCGCCGGAAAACCTCTTTCGTACTTTCGGCGGTGAGCCAGCCCCGGCTCCTGTAATAAAAAACGCCCAACAGAGCCGAGAGCAAAATAAAAAAGCCGGCATGGGTAAAAGGGGTAAGGGGTGCAAAATGTTCTGACGCCGCAATCACATAACCATATCCGGTAGTCATAGCCGGAAACGAAAAGGACAAGGACCAGCCTCCGAGAACTCTCTCCACAGGGGAAATAAACAGGGCGCCCAGAGTTATTGCGGTGAGCACGTAATAGGGCATAAAGGCCTGATGCATGGTCATTCCCCCAGGTTCTTCCTCCTGCTTGCCGCCGTCAAAGGATCGATCCATGATCTGACTGTTTTCACAAGCCCAAGGCTTTCGGTACAGCGCCGTTCTGCCCAGCAGCAAAACAGCGGCGATGGCAAGGCAGGAAGGGAAAAAGGCTGCCAGAATATAATTGGTTCGTGCCAGCAGCAATTCCCCGCCGCCATGGATCAGAGAAATAACCAAAACGGCAGGCAGACCTTTGCGGACCGCTGCCCAGCGCCCATAAAACCAACAGATCACCACGCCGGTAATAAAATTGAATATCCAGAGAAAAGCCGACGCCCACATGGCGGCAAGCAGGGCGGCAGATTGATCGAAAAGCCCGGACTGGGTCAGCAGCGCATCCCAGGCCACAGCCAGCGTACCGAAGGTGTTGCCCCAGGCCTGGCCCACCAGAGGAATAATCACGGCCCATAGCGGCAATACGCCGATGCCTGCCAAAAGGGGAGCGCCAACCGCAATGGGAACGCCAAAGCCGGTGATCCCCTGGAGAAAGCTGACAAAACCCCAGCCCATAGCCAGGATTTGCAGCAATTCATTGGGCAAAAGCTTTTGAATACCCAGCCTGAATACGGAAAATGTCTTTGCCTCGCAGGCCACTTCAAAAATCAGGATGGCAGGCCAAACCACAATCAGAACAGAAATGGCGCTCCATATGCCTTTGGCGCTTTCCATAACAATCAGCCGGTAATCCGCTTTGTAAAACGCCATGCCGACAATAATCGAAACCACGAGGCCAACCAGTGCCGCTTCCTTTGCTCCCCATTGAAAGCGGGTCATCAAAAGCAGTAATATGACGATGGGCAAAGCAGCCGCCAGCCACATCAAAAAGTTCACCGATAATTCCATAGCTGCCAAGCCTTCAAGAGGGCATAGACAGAGGCCGTCCCCTGCGCAGAATGAAGCCCGGCTGCACCTGGGAGGCAATGACTTCGGCAGGGTTGTCTGCCGGGAAAACGGTGACGTCTGCTGCCCCGCCCACCTTGATGCCGTAATCGATCCCCAGAATCTCTGCACCGGCCTCCGTAATCATCCGCCACACACTGTCCACTTCGCCGGCAGTGTAAAAGGCCTGCAGGTAAGAGAGCAGCAGCGCCATCTGTTTAATATCCCCGCAGCCCAAAGGATTAAAGAAATCCCGGACATTGTCGGAGCCGAGGCCAAGGGGTACGCCGGCGGCAAGGAGCTTTTTCACGGGGGCCACCTGCCGGGTAGCAATTGCCGTGGGGGCAATCGTCGCTTTCAGCCCGCTGCTTTTCAATAGGGCAAGGGCTTCCTCAAGTTCTTCTTCTGTTAAGGCAGCCAACGTACACATGTGGATTCCGTTGACCCTGCCCTGGAGCCCCCGTTCCTGCATCTGGCGGGCAAGGTAAGGCAGCAGATAGTGCTGGCGGTTGCCGGATTCATCCAGATGGAAATCGGCCTCCACATTGTATTTACAAGCCAGGTCCAAAATAAAGTCAATATGCTTTTCACCTTCGCCGCCGGTGATGGTATGCCCGCCCACCAGGTCGGCGCCCATGTTCAGGGCTTCTTCCAAGAGCTCCGGTGTTTTCCCGTCTTGGAAAATCCCTTCCTGGGCAAAGGCGGCGATTTGCAGGTGTAGAGTATCCTTGTACTTGTCCCGCAGGGCCAAAAGCGCCTCGATCCCTTTCAGGCCGACAATCCCATCTACATCCACGTTAGTGCGCAGCGCCAGGGTTCCGGTTTTGATGGCGTGGCCGATAACCAGCTCCGCCCGCCGGGTGATGTTTTCCACGGTGAACTTCGCCTTTTCTCCGCGGGTTAAGGCGCCCTTTTCCGGCCCTGTCCCCGGGACATAGGGGCTTTGCTCGTTAAGGTGGGATTTATCAATATGGGCATGGCAATCCACCAGGCCGGGAACAGTGATTCCACCCTTGGCATCATAGGTATGCTCCGCGTTATAGTCAAGGTTTTTTCCCATGTCGGCAATCTTACCGCCGTCCACAGCGATGTCCAGAAGCTGGCCGCCCACACAGGCGTTCTTAATTATCCATTCCATCGTCTTAGCCCTCTGCCTTGACAATGGCTGCCACAAGGTTTGCACCTAAGGGGCCCTGGTGCTCAAAGCCTGCGGAGGCCAAAATCATGGTATCGCCAATCATTGCGCCTACAATTGCGTTGATTACCGCTTTGGCAAAAATGCCCTGATAGGCGGCAAGATAATCGGATTTCATGGTTGTGCGCCTGCCGCGAATGCTGCCCATGGCGTCGGCGCCGGCATTGATAAACACAGTTGCAACCCGCTGGGCTTCGCCTTGGGGAATGACTTCGTCAAACTTCAGACCGGCGCTTTTGAAAGCGGCCTTGGCGCCTGCCAGATCCAGAGTATCCTTCATCACGCCGGAGCCGATGTGATATTGGCTGACGGATTTGGCGGAGTTGCCCATCAGGAGGACTTTGCAGGCCACTTGCTCGTTGCCTGCGGAGGTAGTGGCAAAATTGGAATAGAGGTTCCAGTTGCTGCAGATCGCTTCGTCGGTGACGTCGCTTTCTTGAATTTCTCCCAAGGCCAGGGCTACCCCAAGGGCACAGGCGCCCTTTGCTTTGGATCCTGCCTCGGCAAAGTTGGTGCTGACGCACTTTTTACCCCGGGAAGTAGCATCGGCAAGGCGGGCGGCAGTAAGGTTGGGGCATTTGATGGATACGCAGTGAACATCGGCAATATCGTCGATACCGGCGTCCGCCATGGCCTCTTTGACCGCTTCGGCAACCAGCTTGACTTGAATAGCCGTGCCATACTCTTCCGGCAACAGAACCCGGGTCTGTTTAACGCCCACAGAAAAACGCTTCACGCCGCTTTCTGCCGCCTCCACTTCCTTGCGGGTAAACACGGTGTAATGGGGACTCATCAGCCCGCCGGTAAGTCCGATCATCAGCATGGGGATGCGGGCGGCAACTTCGGCCCGGGAAATGCCCATTTTCTCCGAGAGCATCAATTCAAAGGAAAGGGAACTATACCCTCTGGAATAACCATCGCCCTCTGTCTGCGCCTTAATTGCACAGATGTCCTTGGGGTCTATGACGCCGTTGTCGATCAATTTCGCCAGTTCCGATACATCGTCGGGGCTGGCCATGGGCAAGCGGTAAACATTAACGTCGTTCATTGAAAATTTCCTCCTCATTCGTTTGTTTATTTTAAGTATTGATCCCCATAGGCAAGAAGTGCTTGTTGAAACATGGCGAGGGGCGCCTGGGCAATTCCCGCCCCGATCATGCCTACTCCCGGTTCTTTGTTGACGATGGCGGTATTGATGATAGGACAGATGCCGCTTTCCACCACTTTTACGATATCGATGCCGATAGGGGCTCCCCGATAATCCAGATTGGGAATGGTAAACTGCTCGCTTTCCGAAAGGGAAATTTCGTACATATCACTTGTGTAGTTGAGGGCGTCACGATAAGTGCCGGCCCCTAAAAACCGTACGATGGCGGGAGCGGCGGCAATGGTGAAACCACCCAGGCCGGCGGTTTCCATAATTGCGCTGTCGCCGATGTCCTTATTGGCATCCTCGCTGCTATACCCGGAAAAATAGAGGCCCTTTACCGCGGCAGCCGGCGCCGTAAACCACTGTTCTCCCAGACCGCTGACCCGGATGCCGATATTGACGCCATTTCTGGCCATGGCCGTTACCATAGTCGAATGGGCTATACCGTGGGCTGCATCGGCGGAGCATTTGCTGGCCGCCATGGCAAAGTTCAGGAAAAACTGGTCGTTATTCACCGTCATAAATTTGATAATGCTTTTCAGCGCCTCCAGCTCCCCTGGTTCGCATACATTTGCCAGCTCCGGCACAACGGTCTTAATGAAAAGGTTGGTGGAAGACGCATTGCGCATATGAAGCTCGTCGCCCATGTTCAAAGATTGGGACATCAGATTTTTTAAATTGATGCCGCCGCAGTGGAGCACGGCTTTTTTCATCATGGGCGCCAGGGTTTCCTCGATCCATTTCAGGCGTTTAACCGTGTTGCTGCTGAAGGCGCCAAAGCGGATCACATCACCGGCGCCCTCGTTAAACGTGCTGTAGGAATAATTGCCGTTTTCTTTATTCAGCACGCAAATCAGCGGCATGGAATAAGAGGTAATCCCGGTCATCGGGCCGACGGCGCCGTAATGATGGCAGGGTTCGTATTTGATTTTACCGGAAGCAGCCATGCCCCAGGCCTCTTCATCGCTTTTGGCCAGGCCCTCATATTTTAAAACCGCGACGATAGCCCCCTTCATGGGACCGCACATCTCTTCCCAGGCAATGGGCGGGCCGGCGTGCAAAAAGGTATGCCGGTCAATCCCCAGCACTTCTCCCGCCGGTTTTACGTCAACCCAAAAGGGCATGGCGTTTTTCAGCTTTGACACCGCTTGCCGGTTCGCATTCAATAGCAGTTCTTTCATCGCACTACCATCCTCCCAAATTGGCTTTGGTTTACTCTATCCCTTCGTTTTCCGCAAAGGCATAAAGCGCTTCGGTAAAACAACCCAGGGGCGCCCGGACGATTCCTGCGCCAACCTGGCCGACCCCCGGTTTTTTATGGGCCATGCCGGTATTAATGGCGGGCAATATCCCGGTCTCCACAACCTTGCGGATGTCAATGGCCGTTGGTACTCCGGCAAAATCCATCGCAGGCATGGTGTAAGAACTACTGGCGCCCACAGTGATTTCCCCCATTTCCCGGGTATATTCCGCTGCCTGTCCTACGGATTCCGCGCCCACAAACCGCACAACCGCAGGGGCCGAGCCCATGGCGAAGCCTCCGATGCCGAAGGTCTCGCAAATAGCGCTGTCCCCCATGTCCGGGTTGGCGTCAGCCTCAGAATAGCCGGGAAAGTAAAGTCCCTTGGGGGTCAGGCAGGGGGCTTCGAACCAACGTTCACCCAGGGCGCTGACTTTAATGGCGAAGTTTGTACCGTTGCGGCTCATGGCCGTGACCACGGAAGAGTGAGGAATGTTTTTTACCGGATCCATGGTGGCCTTTCCTGCAGCCATAGCAAAGTTCAGGAAAAGCTGGTCGTTGCCGGTCAAATATTCGGTGATCGCTATAAGGTCGTCACCCTGGGTCACACGGACCAAATAGGGCATCAATGTGCGAACAAACAGGGAGGAGGCCGCAATGTTCCGTTGGTGCATCTCATCTCCCATAGACAGCGCCTTGGCGATGATCACCTTTAACGAGATCGGTCCGCTGATGGCCAGGGCCTTTTTCACGGCGGCGGCCAAAACTGATTCCAGCCACTTCAGGCGGGCGATAACGCTTTCGTCGTTTGCACCGAAGCGCATTACTTTACCCAGACCCTCGTTGAAGGTACTGTAAGCGAGATTGCCATAGGTTTTGTTGCGCACCTCGCACAGCGGCATAGAATAGGTGATCATTCCGGTCATTGGTCCCACACAGCCTAAGCTGTGGTTGGGCACAAACTTGATTTTGCCGGCTTCCACTATTTTTTCCGCATCCGTAAGTGTATCCGCCAAGCCCTCGTAGACAACCGCCCCCAATATGGCGCCTTTGAGCGGACCGCACATCTCCTCCCAGGCAATCGGGGGGCCGGCATGGCCGATAGTGTATTGATCCATTCCCGGAAGGGCATCCTTGGCATATTTTACATCAATCAGTTCCGGTTCTGCGTTGTTGATGATCTCCAGGGCCCTCTGGTTTGCTTGATCGATTGGGTTCACACAAATTCTCCTCTCCGGCAGTCAGCTGTTTAATTTGCGCAGGATTTCCATCAAGCGCACATCTCCCCCCGCCGGGGGCTTCCAGTCCACATGGGCGGCCCTGAGGTTTTGGTCGCACATTGCCTCAAAAAACCGTTCAAGCCCCAAATTTACGCAGATTAATTTACTGTCAAACAATTGATTGATCTCGTTCATGCAAACCCGCCTTTCTCTATTCTGCTTTTTGCTTCAAGATTTTTGCGGCCAGTAAAGCGGCTTGCTGATTACTGGGCATGACGATAGCCCCCGCATCCCGCAGAATTTTTTCCTGGCTGCCCCGATTTTGCCTATCGGCGTCGGTGCCGCAAACAGAGACAATATAGGTAATGTAGTTTTTTCCGGAGCCCCGGGCGGCATGAATGGCATCTGCGATTGCGCCGGCGGGATTTTCATGGGCTCCGTAGCCAAGCACACAATCCAGAAGCATCACCGCCACCGACTCATCCTGGGCCTCTCTTTTGATGCGCTCGGCCCGCAGGCGGGGATCGATCATGGGATGGGGCATGCCGTCGGTAAAATAATCGTCGCCCATGTCGATGAGTGTGTTCCCCTTTGAACTTTCTACGTCTTTTAACTCATATTCCCCGTGGGCAATGTTTGAGTAAATCCCACCGATCTCTTTTTCTAACAGCAGCATGCTCTCATAACAGAGGCTGCCGCCGGAATACAGACCCCGGACATAACGCTGGCTTGCTGCATATTTTGCCCTTTCCCCTGCAACAATGCCGTCAACGTCTTCGTCGGGCAGCTTCTGCGGTTGCCTGCCCTGGGAAAGATCTACCAGATATGACGCCGCCTCTCGCAGCGTCTCTGCAGCCACAACGCCGGCACCGGCGACCAGTTTTTCGTCTCCCCCAAGGAAGCAGGCGACTACCGGTTTCTGGAAATTCTGAATCAAATTGAGAATTCTTTGCATTACCGAAGGGGAGGGCGGCTTGGAAACAATGCCGATGACCTGGGTCTGAGGATCATTGTTTAGTGCGTTCAGCGCCAGGAGCATCATCTTGCCTCCCACTTCTTCCTTAACGTCCCGGCCGCCTGTGCCCAGGGCCTGGGAAATGCCGCCGCCCATACGGCCAATCAAAACGCTTACCTCCTGAAGACCGGTTCCTGCTGCCGCTACAACGCCAATATTCCCCTGGGGAACAACATTGGCAAAGCCTAACGCCGCCCCATTAACAATAGCTGTGCCGCAATCCGGCCCCATCATCAGCAGCTGATGCTCCACAGCATAATCTTTCAGCCTGTTCTCTTCTTCAATGGAGACATTGTCGCTGAAAAGCAAAACATGCATCCCGTTTTTCATTGCTTTCATGGCCTCGTCGCCGGCAAACTTTCCCGGCAGCGAGATTACTGCAAAATTGGGGTTGCCCAGCTGCTTGACGGCGCTTTCCAGTGTTTTGGCCCGGATCCGCTCATCGCCGGCCACAGACTGCCGCTTATTTTCGAACTGTTCTTCTAAAACCTTAAGGGCCTGCTGAATATGATCGTCGCCTTCCCCGCGAATACCAATAACCAGATCGTTGGGCGTGATGGATCGGGCCAATTCTTCGGTAAGAATTCCCGATTTCATCATCAGAGATTTGTTGTGGTCTGTGCCCATCATTACTGCGGCATCTTTAATCCCTTCTACAGAAGCCAGTTTGCTGGAAAAAAGCATTAACGTAACGGAATCATAGTAAGCGTTCTGCTTATAGGTGTTGTACATAACCATTTTCACAAAGCCTCCCCCACCATTTCTGTCTATATCTTTTCATAACGGCACTAAAAAAGAATCGTTTAGCTGTATGAAATACGGCGAAATAGATTAGGCAAATTGCCTAATTCGGGCAAACTGTATTATTCCGGCATATCGCACAATTCGGGTACACCGCAAAAATTGTGCAGTTTGTGCCGCAAGACAAAGCTTTTTCGTACTGCCTGATCAGTTGTTTGGCGCGGGGGTTATGGTATACTTTAGCGAGACAGACCGGCAGAAAGGAGCAATGCGGCTTTGCAGATCACCAGCTATTCCGTTTACGCTCAAGGGATTTTGAGGCAGGGGAGCGTTGCGGCTGTTCATTCGGTATATCGCAATACGATTAACCTTTGGATTGGGGAAACTGTCTTGTCGCTGCAGCCTGCCGGCATACCCCTTTCTCCCCTTTCCTTGGCAACGGATTTGTCCGCGGATCAATTTGCCTTGCTGGACGTGGCGCCAGGCGACGCCGCCAATTTCCGGGACGAAGAAATTATCTTGGCCAAGTGGCGGTTTGCAAAATCCGGCGGGCAAATTTGGGATTCGGCCCTTACCTCTATACCGGCGCTGGCCCCTTCCGGCGCTAAACGCTGTATGTGCAAGTTACAGGAAGGAATTGCGGCACTGGCTTATAAGGGCGGTTTTGCCGATATTGCTTTACCGACAGCGGAGGGCTGGCGGGCATCGCCGGCGGCCTGCCGTGCAATGGAGCAACTGCTCTCTGTGCGGCATTTTGCCGCAGAAAAGCGCTGGCAAGAAGCTGCCCGGTCAGCAGCGGGGCTGATTGGACTTGGGGAAGGACTCACGCCCTCCGGGGATGACTTTTTATGCGGGATGGCCGCCGGGCTCTTGATGAGACGCCAAAAGGGACAGGCCAGGGAATTCCTGGCCTGCCTGCAAGAAGAGATCTTAAATGCAGCAGAGCGAACAAACCAGATCAGCGCCTCTTTTTTGCGCAGCGCCTGTGCGGGGCATTTTAGCCCTGCCGTTTTGGCGGTGGCGGAGGGATGCTCCCACAGCAAGCTAATCGATGCATTTTCCAGGATCGGCCATAGCTCCGGCCTGGATACGCTAAATGGCATTTTGTTTTCTTTGATGCTTTAAAGACTATTGAGCAATCCAAACTCAACATTGATCATAAAACGGACCACAAAACGGATCATAACGGAGGGGAGAATCTGCATATGGGAAAAATCAAGACGATTTTATGGGATGTGGACGGCACACTCATCGATTTCAAAGGATCGGAGAACCTTGCCTTAAGGCGGTGCTTTGAGCAAGCGGGGGTCAGTATTACCGCTGAGCAACTGGAAATCTACAGGCAAATCAACGCTTCCTATTGGAAAAAGCTTGAGTTAGGAGAGATAACGAAACAGCGCGTGCTGTGCGGCCGGTTTGAGGACTTCTTTGCGGCCGTCCACATTAAGGGCATCGACGCCTCGCAGTTTAACGCTGCCTACCAAAAAGCTCTGGGCGAGACCGCCATCCCCAATGACGGCGCCCTGGAGGTGTGCGCGGCACTATATGGGAAGCTGCCGCAGTACGTGGTAAGCAACGGCACCGCCATCGCCCAAAAAGGCAAGCTGGCCATCTCCGGACTCGGCAATTATATGGACAAACTGTTCATTTCAGAGGAGATTGGCTGCGAAAAGCCAGATTTGCGGTTTTTTGAAAGAAGTTTTGCGCAAATCCCTGATTTTCAAAAAGAAAGCACAATCATTGTAGGCGACTCCCTCAGCAGCGATATCCGCGGCGCAAACAACGCGGGTATTCTATGCTGCTGGTACAATCCGGAGAATCTGCCTGCGCCAAAGGATCTGCGCATCGACTATACGGTAGGCAGCTTGCTTGAAATCCCTGCTCTTTTGTAATATGGTCCACAACAAAAAACCCGGTTCTTGCGAGCCGGGTTTTACTCTGTCTTGCCTGCCGTCACATCTGCCGTCATTTCCTGCCGTTAAGGCGGGAAAACTCCCAATGTCATTTAGAAAGCAAAAAGTTGGCGAGTTCATGGAGCATTGGCCGGCGCCACGCCAATAGAACAATGCAGCAATGATTCCCGCTACTGCTGTTAGTGGACCCTTGGCGGGGCACTGACCTCCTGACGGCGGCACTTGTACAAAAATTGCGGTTGTGGTCAATTGCCTGGGGCAAGGTGTACAAAAATTACGGTTGTAGGTAAAATGCAGGGGAAGTATTCCCTCACAACCGAAGAAATTGCACAAAATAGCCTGAGATTGGCTAAAATAGGCCTCAGCTGCTGCTGCAATTCACCCACAAACGTAAAAATTGTACAGACCGAATCCAGGATCTGCATACAAACGAAAAAATTGTACATCTGCGCTCCATGACACAGGCGGTCACTGCCCTGACACTTCCCGCTTTTTCACTTGACCCAATCATGACATTGGGAAAACCCCCACCCCTTTTGGCTGCTATTTTATAAATGCTTTTTGATGGTGTCGTAGTTCACCGCCAGCTGCAGGAGGCCTTTCGTCCGCAGCCGGGGAAAAAGAGCAAATTTCCAATACTGCTTATCATGCTGGGCCACCTTAATGGGTGAAATAAACTCCTTCACCTTGCCCTCAAGCATGTCCCCGTATAGCGGGCGCAGCTTCGGCATATTGAGGCCGACCTGGCTGGGGTGAGTGCAGATTTTCACCACGCCGGCGGCATCGGTGACACTGAGCAAATCGATACCCAATTCTTTTTGTATTGTCTTCAAATCCTGGTCCTCAATGGCCTGTTTTATATCTAATTGCTGCAGGCGCTGCCCTGCCTTCAGCATCAACAATTCTAAGGTTTTCGAGTTGATGGCCTGCTGCAGCTCATCACTTTGATGGCGCAAGCCTTCGGTTAGACCGGCGATCTCCTGAATGGACGCCGTTTGCTGCTGCGTGGCGGAGGCCACTTCCTCGCTGGCTGCCGAAGTATTGGCGGTGGTGCCCTTCAAATAGTCTATGGCTTCCGCTATATGTTCGGACTTATTCAGCAGCCCCTCGGCATACTGCTTAAGGCTGGAAAACTCCTGGTCGGTCTTATTAATGGAAGAGGTAATGGTATTCAACGTATCGCCGGTAACATGGATGACCTTATTGCCGGTATCCACCATCTGCTTAACCTCGTTCATCATGGTCACAGCCTGCTGAATTTCCTGCTGGATGCCGCTGACGATGACGATGATATCCTGGCCGGAACGTCCCGATTGATCGGCCAAAATCCTTACTTCATCCGCCACTACGGCAAAACCCTTGCCCTGCTCGCCGGCCCTGGCCGCCTCGATGGCGGCATTCAGTGCCAGCAGATTGGTTCTCCTGGCGATGTCCGTTATTACCTCTACGACCTGAGCGATCTTTTCTGATTGGATAGCCAAGTTATGGGAGATCTCCAGCATGCTGTCTACGCCATCCTTGATCTGCCCGATCTGCTTCACGGCCTGGCCGGCGGCATCGCTGCCCTCCCGGGCCTTGACCATGGACTCGCCGGAAGCGGCGGCGGCTTTTTCTACCGCGGCAACCTGCCCGGCAACCAAATCCTTCACTGCTGTGGCCGATACCGCTACCGTTTCGATTTGCTGCTGCTGGGTCAGCATATCCCTGGTTATGCTTTCCGTGCTCTGAGCCACTTCCCGGGTAGAGATAGCTATGTCCTTAACGGTCTCCTCCAGCTTCGTCGTGGCTTTAAGCACATCCAAAGCCATACTCATCACTTGATCATTGCATGATTTGCCTGCCGGGCCTGCCGAATCGTCTCCCTTTGTATTCTGGCGCCCTTGTCTTAGAAGGAGAAAAATTGTCAAGCCTGCACAGAAAACAGCCAATCCGATGCCCAAAAGCCAGGAGAACTTGGCCGCCAAAACGGGAATAAGTACCACACTCCCAACGTAGATGAATCTGCTCAATTTTGCTCCCTCCACTATTTTAATAGTTTAGCAATTCAGCATCCAGGGAATTGCTCTCCTTATTATCGCTTATTATGACAATTATTTAAAGTGTAAAATAGCAAATTTAATGTTTTTTTGATTTATTTATAAAGAAGAAGTGCCCTTTCAGGCGCTCAATCAGAAAACCCTTAGTCTATGTTAAGAAATTGGATGTTGTTTTCTCCGTATTAATTATCATAATATTTTGTCTAATATTAATTTCTGTCCCATAAGTAAATACGACGCCCTCATTCTACCGCTGTCATCCGACTACTTTGCCGGAACATGTAACCCGCACTTGGTCATTTTTGCGCAAAATTGCAAGTTTAAAGTGTACTATTACCCTAAAAATAGAATTTTTAACTGTTAACAGGCCAAAACCGCCCAAAAGCGGGGTGCGGACACTTTAAACTTGCAATTTTGCTCATTTGCCAAGGTTAGCATGCATTAACCAGATGCCGCCAACTAACGGCGGATAGGCAATAAAAGCACAACCTATTTCAAGGCCTGCAATTTCTATATGTAAATAAGCCCGACGCCAAATAGCGCCGGGCCCATTGTATAACTTGAATATTGTCGATAAAGCTGACTGCCGAAAAAACTATCTCTTGGAGAACTGGGGAGCTCTACGGGCGCCTTTGAGGCCGTATTTCTTACGCTCTTTCATTCTGGGATCACGGGTGAGGAAGCCGGCTTTCTTCAGGGAAGGACGCATTTCGGCGTCTGCCTTGAGCAAAGCTCTGGCGATACCCAGACGGATAGCGCCGGCCTGACCGGTGATACCGCCGCCTTTAACGGTGGCCATGATATCGTATCTGCCTTCGGTCTTCGTCAGAACCAGAGGCTGCTTTACTACCATCTCCAAAGTCTTTTTACCGAAGTACTCGGTAAGGGGACGCTTATTGATTAATACTTTGCCTTCCCCGGGAATCAGCCGAACCTGGGCCACGGAGGTTTTCCGACGGCCAGTACCTCTGTATTGGATTGCTTGAGCCATTCTTCAAATACCTCCTTTCCTTACGCTCTGATTGTCCACGCTTCAGGCTGCTGGGCCTGATGGGGATGCTCCGGTCCTCTGTAGACCTTCAGCTTGCGATACATCTGGTCGCCTAATTTATTCTTAGGCAGCATCCCTTTGATAGCTTTCTCCATAACCCGCTCGGGTTTCTTCTGGAGCATAATGCCATAAGCGGTGCGTTTTAATCCACCGGGATAACCGGAATGGGTGATGTACTCTTTTTGCTGCAGCTTTTTGCCGGTGAGTTCTACCTTTTCCGCATTGATGACGATAACGAAATCGCCGGTATCCACATGAGGCGTGTATGTGGGTTTATGCTTGCCCCGCAAAAGCACTGCTGCTTCTGTGGCTACGCTGCCTAAAGTCTTGCCTTCAGCGTCCAGTACATACCATTTCCGCTGAACCTGGCTAGGTTTTGCCATGAAGGTTGTCACGATATTCCCTCCTAAAAACACTTGCGTCCATTATATCCGGCGCCGCAAATCTTACGGCGCTGTTTCACCGGGGCTGGTGGGCATATAATAGGATAACATGAAGATTCTAATACACCCGGCCTGGCGTGTCAAGCCCTTTGCCCCAACATTTTCGGGATATCGCCGAATTATTCCACCTTTATTCCAGCTTTGTTAAAGCTTTATTCCACTTTGGCCAGGGTTTCCATGATATAATCGCCAAACTGCCGGCAAGTGGCGCCTGACTTGTCGCCGGTGATCCGCAGCTTTTTTTCTTCCTGGAGACAGATGTCGAGAGCCCGGTCCAGCCGGCGGCTTTCCTGAGCCAGCCCCACATGGGCAAGCAGCATGGCCGCTGCCCGCAAAAGGGAGGAAGGATTGGCATAATCGCCTCTGCCTTCGGCCATCATCCTGTCGGCGGAGCCGTGAATGGCTTCAAACATAGCGTATTTCTTACCGATATTGGCGCTGCCGGCAGTGCCGACGCCGCCCTGGATCTGGGCCGCTTCATCGGTAATAATATCGCCGTAAAGATTGGGCAGCACCATCACCTGGAAGCCTTTTCTGACCCGGTCGTCGATGAGGTTGGCGGTCATGATGTCCACATAGCGCTCATCCCTCTGGATGTCAGAATATTTTGCGCCGATTTCATGAAAAATTTCCAGAAATTTGCCGTCCGTGGTCTTGATCACGTTGGCTTTTGTGACGGCGGTGACTTTAGTCTTGCCGTTTTTCACCGCATAATCGAAGGCCGTTTCAATGATCCGGCGGCAGCCCTCGTCGGTGACCATGGTGAAGTCCACCGCCAGCTCCGGGGATATCTCAAAGCCCTTGCTGCCTACGGCGTAAGCCCCTTCGGTATTTTCCCGGAAAAAGGTCCAGTCGATACCCAGATCAGCCACCTTCACAGGCCTGACGTTGGCAAAAAGGTCCAGAGCCTTGCGCATAGCCACGTTGGCACTTTCAATATTCGGCCGGCCGTCGCCCTTTTGAGGCGTAGCCGTAGGCCCTTTCAAAATGACGGGGCAGCCTTTCAGCTCCTCCAGCACATCGTCGGGAATGGCCTTGCCGGCCAATATGCGGTTTTCTATGGTAAGACCGGCAATGTCCCGGAAAATAATCTCGCCTTTTTGCAGGGGGCCGGCCAGCAGGCTGCCGAGAATCCGCCGGGACTCCGCCATAATGATCGGCCCGATGCCGTCGCCGCCGCAAAAGCCGATGGTCAAAGGCCGCAAGCTGCCGTAATCCGTAAACTCTCCCTGGGCCTTAATGGCTTCCGCCCGGGTCAGCTGTTCTCTTACCAGGCCGGCAAACTTTTCGCAAGCAATACTAATTTGATGCTCCAGATTCTCCATAAGCTGCTCCTTTATCTTCTTTCGCTAAAAGCTTCAGTAAATTTTCTTTGGCATTATTAATATGGATTACCGTCAATCGCTCGGCCTCATCACCATTGCCCTGGCAAATAGCCTCCAGAATCAGGCGATGTTCGGCAATGGCCTTTTCCGTGCGGCCGGAGGCGGCAATGGATTGCCGCCGGTAGCGCTGAATCATATGATGCAAATCCCGCAGCATGTGCTGAAGGGTGCGGCTTTCACAATAGGAAAAAATCGTTTCATGGAAGCGGGAGTCCATCTCGCTGATTTGCTCCTGGTAGGATTTCAGGTGATAAAACTCTTGCAGGTCCACGATTTCCCGCAATTCCTTGCGCCGGGCTTCCGTGATATTTTCCGCCGCCCAGCGGGAAGCCAAACCTTCGATATAGGTACGTATGGTATAAACGTCCAGCAGATCCTTGCTGTCCACACCCAGCACCACCGCGCCTTTGTTTGGCACCAAGCGCACCAGGCCTTTTTGTTCCAGCATGCGGATAGCTTCCCTGACCGGCGTGCGGCTGACTCCCAATTCCCCCGAAAGCTTCAGTTCGATGAGGCTTTCTCCCGGCAGAATGCTGCCGTTTAAAATACCTTCCTCCAACTGCTCAAAAACCCGCCAGCTGAGGGAATTGGCTTCGCCGCCGCCAACTCCTACGTTTTCCTGCTTCTTCATCGCCTTATACCTCCGGAGCAAAACTCTCCACTAAAGCCTCCAGCTCACCGTCGCTGATCAGCGTCTGACGGCCTTCGGCATACTGAATATCGATCCATTCTTTGACCTTTAAAACCATGGGATCTTGTTTGCTCACTTTTTTCTCTTCCGTTAAATCATAATGCTCATTGATCCAATATGCAATACCTGCCAAGCCGCTGGTATTGCTGATGGCCACGGCGGCAGGGCGCGAGAGCAGGGTATTCGTATCAAAAATATTATAGATTTCCTCGTCCTTCATCAAACCGTCGGCATGGATGCCGGCTCTGGTGACGTTGAAATTTTTCCCGACAAAGGGCGTCATGGCCGGTATGCGGTAGCCGATTTTTTTCTCATAATAACGGGCAATCTCCGTGACCACCGTAGGATCCATGCCATCCATGGTCCCTCTTAAGGAAGCATACTCAAATACCATGGATTCCAGGGGCACATTGCCGGTACGCTCGCCAATGCCCAAAAGAGAGCAGTTGACGGCGCTGGCTCCGTAAAGCCAAGCTGTGCTGGCATTGACCACCGCTTTATTAAAATCGTTATGGCCATGCCATTCCAGCAGTTCCGAAGGCACATCGGAATAATGCTGCAAGCCGTAGATGATACCGGGAATACTGCGGGGCAAAGCCACGCCGGAATAAGGAATACCGTAGCCCATGGTGTCGCAGGCCCGGATTTTCACCGGAATGCCGGCCTCTTTCGACAGCTTCATCAGCTCGTTGACGAAAGGCACCACGAAGCCGTAAAAGTCCGCCCGGGTAATATCCTCCAGGTGGCAGCGGGGCCGCACACCCATCTCCAAAGCCTGACTGACCACGGCTAAATAAGCGTCCATAGCTTGTTTTCTGGTTTTACCCAGTTTCTTAAAAATATGATAATCGGAGCAGCTGACCAAAATGCCGGTTTCCTTGATGCCGATATCCTTAACCAGCTGAAAATCCTCTTTGGTGGCTCGTATCCAGGTAGTAGGCTCAGGGTAAGTGTAGCCCAGATCCATACACTTCAGGAGCGCCTGCCGGTCTTTGTCGCTATACACAAAAAATTCTGTCTGCCGGATCTTGCCCTGAGGGCCGCCTAAACGGGCCAGCATTTTGTACAGATCAACGATTTGTTCTATCGTGTAAGGGGCTCTCGACTGCTGGCCGTCCCGAAAGGTGGTGTCCGTAATCCAGATTTCTTCCGGCATGCCGATGGGCACCCGCCGGTGATTAAAGGAGATTTTCGGCACCTCGGCGTAAGGATACAGATCCCGGTACAAATTAGGCTCCGCCACATCCTGCAGAGAATACTTATAAGGGTCTTGCTCCAATAAATTACTTTGTTTATTAATTTCAATCATAGGTCTGCCTCCTCTCACTTGCCCTCATCATATCCACAATGAATACTTGTATGCAATCATGCAAGTATTATATGAGGCTGACTGGCAATAGTCAAGAGATTTGCGGAGGCTGCATTATGTATTCATTGTCCGCCGGCCAGATATTCTTCCAGGCAAAGGCCTTGCTCCATGATCTCCCGGGCCGCCGGCAGGCCTACGTAACGAAAATGCCAGGGCTCGTAAATGACGCCGGTGACCTGGCTTTTATCTTTGGGATAACGCAGGATAAAGCCGTATTCCTGGCAATGGGCATGGAGCCATTGAATCTCCGCCGTGTCGCCCTGGGCGTCGTCCAAATGCTGATAGCTATAGGAAACCAGATCTGCCGCCAGGCCCAGGTTGTGCTCGCTGGTGCCGGGGTAGGCCACTTCTTTGCGGGCTTCCTTTTCTGCTTGCTCCTGGCTTAAGCCTTGAGCCATCAATCTGGCCACCTTATTATCATAGAGCTGCCATTGCCGCTCCACGGAGCGGTAAGCCGAGGCCACCACCGGAAACAAGCCTTCCGCCTTGGCGTCGCTGATCATCTGCTCCAAAAACCCGATGGCCCTGGCGTCGAACTCCAGACCATTATTCAGAACCGCCAGCTTGATTTCATAGTCGGCAGGCAAGGGATTGCTTTCATTAACTAAAATTAAAGGCCACTCCACAGCGATTGCCGGCGTGGCAGGCTCCGGAATTTGCGGACCAGGATCCGTCTCTGCCTGGATCGCCGCCGGCGGCTGGTTTTTACTATGGGGCAGGCGAAAAATCAGGAACAGCTCCACTACCGCCACGATAGCCAGAATAACTGCCACAACAATAAAACCGTAAGTACTCAGGGCAAAACCTGATTTGTCTGCAAAAGGGTCTCTCTCCATAATCTCCTCTTTACTCATGTTTTTAACGTAATCAGCGGGCCTCAGCGGATGGCGACGTTTTTAGAGCCGGCGGCATACTCGTAATTGGCCCGGGGATAATGCAAAACCCAGCGGTTGGAACCCGTCGCCTGAATAAGGCTGTAAAACTGGCCGCCGATGCTGCGGGTGCCGGAAGTCAATTCAAAAAAATAAATGTCCTGCTGCAGCTCTCCCGCCTTTGCCGCTTCCTGCCCGGCAGCGGTTTCCGTTTTCACCGTTTCCGTCTTTAAGGCCTCCTCGGTCTTGCCGATATTCTTTACTTCCGTCCCCAGATAAGCGGCCCAAACTGCCGCCATCTCCTGGGTATAAACGCAATCGCCATAAGCGGCGGCTCGCATATCAAAGCTGAGGATCTTGCCGGTCTGGTCATCCATAAAAAAAGTGGCGGTGATGCCTTCTGCCCGGAAACTGATCTCCCACAAAATCATGCTGATGGCAGGCGCGTCATTTTGAATATAAAGGGTGACGCCGGGATTAAAGCTCTTGTATTCCCCGGTTACCGGCAGGGGGAAAAACTTTAATTCATACAGTTTCCCCAATTCCTCAAAAAACTTTACCTTGACGGTATCCTGATCATAGTTGGAACCGGTTTTCAGGGGAACCAAAGATGTGCCCTTGGCCTGGCCCAGCAGGCTGACTTTATCCACCATGGACACATTGACGTAATCCGATAGCTCCGCCTGATCCAGGGGCTGGCTTTTCACCTGGCCCAAAATTTTCTGATCGCTGCCGGCAGCCAGCTGCACCGGCAAAAACAGGCCGGCAACCACCAGCAGAACCACGGCCGTAACGCCGACTATATATTTTACGGACCTTTTCATGCCATCACCCCTTCAGCTCCAGTATTACTTTCGTGCCCTGGTCAATGACGGAAGCAAAGCTCATCGTACCGCTGTGGAGCTCCACAATCTCGTGGCAGATGGCCAGGCCCAGGCCGGCGCCGCCTTTAGCCCGGGACCGGGATTTATCCACCATGTAAAAGGCTTCGGTAATCCTGGATATCTCCGATTCCGGTATGCCCCGGCCATTGTCCTCCACCGTAATGCTGTATCTATCCTCGGATATTCGGGCCCCCTCCAAATGGATCAAGCCTTCAGCCGCAATGGATTTTCTGGCATTGTCGATCAGATTGAGGATCAGGGTCTTCATCAGGTCGGCTTCAATCCTGATCATGGTATCCTGGGCCTTATACGTAAAACGGATTCCCGTATCCTTTAATATCGGGTAAATAATGCCGTTGATGCTGGCAAAGAGCTGCTCCATACTTACTTTCTTCATCAGGAAGTCCCGGTTTTGCAAGACAATCAGCTCCAGCAGCTTCAAAGACAGAGCTTCCAGCCGCTTGCCTTCGCTGAATATGTAGTCTGCCGCCAGCATTCTGTCCTCTTCTCCCATCTGGCGGGAACGCAGCATATCGGCATAGCCGATAATGGAAGTAAGGGGGGTTTTGGCCTCATGAGCAAAGCTGCCCACGAAGTCCCGCTGCCGGATGGCGGCAGCCTCCAGATCGCCGATCTTGATCTCCAGGCTTTCCGCCATATTATTGAAATCGTCGGCCAGCATACCCAGCTCGTCGGAGGTGTGAACCTCCACTCTATTGTTATAACGGCCCTGGGCGATTTTTCTGGTAGCCCTGGATAGCTTTCGGATGGGGTAAGCCGTCCAAAAAGACACGGCATAAATCAAGATGCCGTTAAGAGCCACCAGAACCAGCAGCAGCTTGCGATAAATGCCGAATTGATTCTGCCTGTCGGTAAATATAGGAGTGATATCATGAAAGCTTTCTAAATAAACCTTGCTTCTTTGGGCATTGGCTACGCTGACCGTCTGTACGAAATAAGCCTCTTCCTGCTGCACCACGGTATGCACCCGGGTATTGTCCGTTATCTTACCCAGTAAGCCGGCGCCGAAATTCACTTCGCCGCTTTGGCGGATCACTTGGTTATTCTCGTCCCAAATCCTGATTTTTAGCTTGTCCCCGGCGGAATAAGAGATAATCGACTCGGCAATGGCCTCCAGGCCGCCGGAGCTGCCGGTGACCATGGTGGTCACCGCCGACTGGAAAGCGTAGCGCAGCATCTTGTTTTCCTCCTGGGCCGCGATGATCTCCCGGTCCAGGGCAGCTTTAAAAGAGGAGGATATCAGGATATAGCCTCCTAAACTGAACGTTAATATGGTAATGATCAGGGTGCTGAAAAAAACCTTCCACGATAAGCTCATTTGTTTTCCCGCTTTTTATTCTGCTGATTCTTCCGCTATACGTCCAGCTCCAGCCGGTAGCCTACTTTATATACCGAGGCAATTTTCTGCTCCCAGCCCAATTTTTTGCGCAAGCGCTGGACATGGAGGTCCACGGTGCGGCTGTCGCCCATGTAATCGCTTTCCCAGATTTTTTCATAGATTTTATCACGGAAAAGGGCAATATTTTTATTGCGGATAAAAAACAGCAGCAATTCGTATTCTTTTTTGGTGAGTGAAACCTCCCGGCCGGCCTTTTTGACCGTCCTTGAACCCGTATCGATGACCAGATCATCGACCTCGATCATGCGCTGGTTCAGATTATAACGGCGCAGCACCGTTTCCACCCGGGCCAAAAGCTCGATAATCTCAAAAGGCTTCACCAGATAGTCGTCAGCTCCCAGCTTTAAGCCTTTGACCCTGTCTTCCACCCTGCCTTTGGCCGTCAAAAAAATCACCGGCGTACCGTAAGGCTGAATATAGGACATCAGCTCATAACCATTGACTTCCGGCAGCATAATATCTAAAAGGATCAGGTCATAGCGGTTTCCCTCAACCTTGTGAGCAGCCGCCATGCCGTCGAAAGCGCAGTCGCAGAAATAGCCTGCCGACTGCAAATTTAAGCGAATCAAGTCCGATATCGGTTTTTCGTCTTCCACAATCAGGATGCGGATCATCGGCAATCACCTCAAACATCATTTTTAATGAGATTATAACATTAGTCGCCTTATTATACTGCGGACTTGCATTGTTATTGTATCATATGCAAGCTATATCTTTGAGTAGCCTTTTGTCCCCATGAACAAAAAATCACGAAAAGGCAGCCATTGTAATTTTTCTGATCACGGCATAAAATAGAGGCCGGAGGGTTTAAAATGGATACAGATTTTTTACACGAACAGGCATATTTAAAGCAAACCCAGGCCCTGATTGAGCGGAGCCTTACGGAATTGTTAAATACCATGGATGAAGAACGGGAGAAGCTGGCCCAGGCCCGGCAGGAGCTCCAGGAAAACCAGCCGGCTTTTTCCGATGACAGGGACAAGCAGATGGAGACCGCCCAATATTTAAACGGTCTGCAAACCCAGTTGGCGGCTTACCGTGTCTATGCCGAGCGTCTTAAAAAACTTCAGGGGCTGCAAGACTCCCCTTATTTTGGCCGTATCGATTTTGCGGAAGAGGGCCAGGATGCCGGCACTTATTATATCGGCCGCGGCAGTCTCAGAGATCCCCTGACCTTCCAAATCCAGGTCTGCGACTGGCGGACGCCTTTAGCCAGCATGTTTTACCGGGCCGCCCCCGGTCCCGCTTCCTTTCTGGCGCCTCAAGGCCCCATTGCCGGCCGCCTGCTGCTGAAACGCCAATATGAGATCAGCAAGGGAGAATTGCTTTATTATTTTGATACGGATTCTCATATTAAAGACAATATATTAAAGACGCTGCTGGGCCAAAAAGCCTCTCCCCAGATGAAGACCATCGTGGAAAGCCTGCAGGAAGCCCAAGACCGGCTGATTCGAGAAAAAAGCCGCAAAATCCTGCTGGTTCAGGGAGCCGCCGGCAGCGGTAAGACCAGTCTGGCCCTGCACCGGGCCGCCTTCCTGATGTATCAGGATTTTCAGGATTCCTTATCCTCCCAGGAGATTCTGGTCATCTCCCCCAACCATCTTTTCAGCCATTATATCAGAAGGGTTTTGCCGGAGCTAGGGGAGGACAATATTACCAGTCTGACCTTTGAGGATATTTTCAGCCTCAATTTAAACGTGCTAAACGCGGTTTCAAATGAGCCAAACCGGGCCTCGGATCTGGAGAGCTTGCTCGCGGAAAACCGGCGCCGGCTTTTTAGCCTGCGTCAGGATATTTATGCCTTTAAAAATTCCGCGGCCTTCGCCGCATTGCTTTCCCGGCTGGCCGATTATTATGGCCGCCGCTTAATCGAGCTGCCGGATATCTATTACCACCATACTTACATCGCCAGCCGCCAGGAGCTGCGGGAAGAGCTTTTACGAGACCGGGCAGGGCTGCCCCTGGCTAAGCGTCTGGAGCAAATACGGCAGCGGCTCTCCCAGAAAATTCACCAGTTAAAAAAACAAAGACTGCCGGCGCTGCAGCTTTTTGTCAGCGACTTTCCCGATCATCAGCTGGAGATTTTTCCCTTTGCCCGGCTCTTGTCCATGAAGCGGGGCGCTTATTTGAACAAAACCCTGGAAAAGCTGACTACTATTGATATTCCCGGCCTTTATCGCCGCCTTTGGGATAAAGAGCTTTTCTATCATTTGGCCAAAGGGCTGACTTTGCCCGCCAACATCGAGGATATCCGCCAAGCCTGCTTTGATTCCTTGTCAGAGTCCGGCTTTGAGCAAAGCGATGCTGCCGGCCTGATTTGGCTGCGGCTGCTTTTGGAAGGCACCGCCGATTACCCCCAAATTCGTCAGGTTATGGTGGATGAAGCCCAGGATTACGGTCCCCTCCACTATATGCTTTTAAAGAAATGGTTTCCTAAGGCTAATTTCACCGTATTAGGCGATATTCAGCAGAGCCTGATCCAGCCCCATCGTCTTGATTATTATCAGGATATCGGCAAAGCCTTAGGGGATCCGGACTGCCCCACGGCTATTTTACGGGAAAGCTACCGCAGCTCCTGGGAAATCAGCAGCTTTTGCCGCCGTTTCCTGGAATATCCCGATCTTCTGGAGCCTTTTCAGCGCCACAGCAAGCCGGTGGAGATTTTTGGAGCCTCAAACGACCAGGAAGCCGTACAGCTGCTTTTGGATACCATCAACCGTTTTCGCAAAGAAGACGTAGGCTCCATAGCCGTGATCTGCAAAACCACTGCTCAGGCTACCGCTCTTTACCAGCAGGTCAAAGGCAAATCCGCCTTGCAGCTGGTCAAGGATCCCGGCAAAAGCGATTTCAACCGCAGCCTGCTGCTGCCCCTGCATCTGGTCAAGGGCCTGGAGTTTGACGCCGTCATCCTTTGGGATGTCAGCGAGGAAAATTATAGCTGGCCTGAACAAAAGCGCTTTTTATATCTGGCTGCCAGCCGGGCCCTCCATCGTTTGACCTTGCTGTTTACCGGCCAATTAAGCCCCCTGGTCCAGGAAACGCTATAAGGAAAGGTGTTGATTCCTTTAATGGATAATCAGGAAATTCAACGTTTCGCCCGGTTTCGCCGGCAGGTAATAGAAAACTGCTCTAAAGTGATCTTAGGCAAGGAACAGGCCATCAGCAATCTGCTCACTACCTTTCTCTGCTCCGGCCACATTTTGCTGGAGGATTTGCCCGGCACCGGCAAGACCATGCTGTTAAAGGCCTTTGCCCGCTCCATCGGCGGCGATTTCAAACGTATCCAGTTCACCCCCGATCTTTTGCCCTCGGATTTGACGGGCATCAATTTCTATAATCAGAAGACGGGCAATTTTGAATTTCGCCCCGGCCCTTTGTTTACCAACATCGTCCTGGCCGACGAGATCAACCGGGCCACCCCCAGGACCCAATCCAGCCTCCTTGAGGCCATGGAGGAGCGGCAAATCACCGTTGACGGCCAAACCCGCCTGCTGGCTCAGCCATTTATGGTGATGGCCACCCAAAACCCCATTGAATCTTACGGCACCTTCCCCTTGCCGGAGGCCCAGGTCGACCGCTTCTTCATGCGCTTGTCCCTGGGCTATATGGAGAGGGCTGATGAGCTCACCGTCATCAGCCGCCGGGATTCGCAGGATATTTTGGGAGATCTGGACAAGGTCGTCACTGCCGAGGAAACGGCCTGGCTGAAAGAAAATTACCGCCGCATCACCGTTAGTCCCGATGTGGCCAATTATCTAATGGATATTGTGGATCAGACCAGGCAGGACAGCCGTTTTGCCGCCGGCGTTTCCACCCGGGGGGCTTTGGCCTTATATAAAGCGGCCCAGGTTACCGCCGCTTTTGCCGGCCGTTCCTTTGTGGCGCCGGAGGATATCCGGCAGCTGGCGCCCCAGGTACTGGCTCACCGTATATTGGCCGGCAATTTAGGCCACAGCAGCGCCGTCCTCGATTGCCTGGAGGAGCTGATCCGCCAGATTCCGGTACCCATGGAATAGGAGGCCATTGTGCTGCTCTTTTTTCTCTTGCTCATCCTGGGCGCCTTCTTGCTGGAACGGGCCTCTCTCAAGGACGAGCTGCCCTACATTTCTTATACCTGCCGGCCGGACCGTCGTCAAACGGAACCGGGTCAGCCTTTCACCATTACCACGGCCCTGACCAACCGGCGGCGGCTGCCGGTGGCTTTTTTGCGTTTGGAAGAGCAGCTTCCGTCCTTGCTTACGATCAAAGGCGAAGGCTTAGACCTGCGGCGGAAGCCTGATTTCCTTCTGCTTTGCAGCACCGTATTTCTTATGCCTAAAGAAATTCTCACCCGCAAAATAGCGGCCAGCTTGCCTAAGCGGGGCCGTTATATCTTCCGGGGGGCTCTGATCTACGCCGGGGATTTCCTGGGTCTTCAGGAAAGGGGCCGGCAATTCCGGCAGACGGAGGAGATCGTCGTTTATCCCGCCGCCGCTAAAAACCAGGCTTTGCCTCAGGTCTTGGGCAGCTTTTTAGGGGCTCAATCCGTCCGGCGCTTCATTTTGGAGGACCCTGTTTTAACTTTGGGCTTCCGGGAGTACACCGGCCATGAACCCCAGCGCAGCATCAGCTGGCCTCAAAGCCTGGCTAAAGACCGGCTGATGGTAAGGCAGTACGATTATACCCAGGATCTCTCCGTCACCGTGTTGCTGAACACCGACTGCGGCATCAAAAATTATCAGGACCCGCTGCTGATCGAGGAGGCTTTCTCCTTAGCTCGCAGTGTTTGTGAGAATTTGGAGGCCAAAAAGATTCGCTATAGTTTTTTAACGAATGCCACTACCGCCGGCGCCATGGGCCAATGGAGTTTTCTTCCGGCAGGCTTAGGCCGCCAGCATTTTTATACAATTATGGAGGGTCTGGGCAGAGCTACCTACGATCATAAAGAGTCTTGCAGCAGCTTGCTTAAACGGGCGGAAAAGCGCGGGGAGCAGGGTCAGGCTCACATCCTGATTACGCCCCGCCAAAGTCCCCGGCTGGCGGCCATGGTTAAAAGACTGGAAGCCTTAATCGGCGGCAAGGTTTGTTTATTAAGCGCCTCTGGCACGGCTATACCGGAAACCGCGGAAGAAGAGGAGGCTCCGGCATGATCCTTAGCTTTTTTTGCCGTTTGACGGCAGACTTGGCTTTTTATTTCTCTTTTGCCAATTATCTTTTTATCTTTTCTGCCTCCACTACCCCTACCGCCGCGGCCACAACCACGGCCTCCGTTTTGTGGCCGATAGCCTTGTTGCTGGCGGCAGGCCTTCTTTCCTATTTAATTAAAATAAAAACAGGAAAAAAACTGGTGCAAGCGCTGCCCCTTTTCCTTCCCTGCCTGATTTTACTCTTGACGCCGGGCTGGCGTCCCCTTCTCGTATTGCTGCCGCCCTGGGCCTATCTGGCCTATATCATTTTTCACGACCGGGAACAGCTTTCCTATAGCCAATACCACGACCGTTTCTTCTGGAGCCTCAAGCTTTTACCTTTGCTGATGCTGCCGCCGCTGCTCAGCTTCCGCCTCGACCTCTTTTCCCTTGTGCAAAGGCAAATACTGCCCTTTGTGGTTCTTTATCTCTTTTGCAGCGTTTTATCGCTGCGGCTTGCCCGCCATCAGCAGGAGACCTTAGGCCGCAAATCCATGCTGCTGACCAATCTTCTGCTATTGCTCTGCTTTTTTCTGCTCTGTCTTTCCTTCGTCTATTCTCAGGTCTGGTCCTTGGCCTGGCAAGGCCTGGCCCTGGCTTACCGGCATCTCTTGCTGCCCCTGATAATGCTGCTGGCAATGGCTATTGCTTTGCCCTTTTTTGCCTTCGGCCTGCTCCTGAAGCTGCTGCTGAAAAAAACGCCGCCGGAAGAGGGGGCCGCCTTCACGCAAGAATTGGGCGAAGCCATGACCTCCGCTTTCGGTGAAGCTCCTCTGGGAGGATTTCCCGAACCCCTGCGCTACGCTTTATTGATCTTGCTGCTGCTGGCCTTTCTCTGGGCGGCCTGGCGTTTATTCCGGCGGCTGGCCGGCGGTCCCGCCGTACCGGCAGCCTCTGCCGCCATCAGCGAAAGCCGGCAAAAGCTTACCCCTTCTGCCGGCCGCCAGGATATCAATTTGCTGCCGCCGGCGGATGCGCGGCTGGCTGTACGCTATTATTACCGCAAGTTTTTGCGCTTATGTCAAAAACAAGGGCTGCCTTTGGAGGCCGGTCAAACCAGCCTGGAGATTCAGTCCATGGCTGAGCAGCAATTCCCTGCTCAACAAGCCGCTTTAGCGGAATTGAGAGAGCTCTATCTACCGGCCCGCTACGATGAAAGCAGCTCCGCCGCAATGAATAAAGAAAAAGCCGGCAAAGCCAAATCGGCTTACCGGCTGCTTAAAAAAGCTTTTTTAGAGAAAACAAACAGCTGATGATCCCGGGCGCCGCCGTCGGCAGACAAGCCGCTGCCGGATGGCCTTAAAAGCCTCTATCATACTAATCTGCAATTAAAAACCTTTAGTTTTTAATTTGCCGCACAGAGTGCGGCAGTGGGCTTTGCCCACGCAGATTGGCATATATGCTATTCTGCCTGCGCCTTTGGCGCAGTGGCAATCAAGAATTGCCAGATTAAAATATGGAATATTTTAATCGCAGAATAGTATCGCCAGTCAAATGGCTGATAACCTTGGGTGCGGCAATCAGAAACCAGGCGGCATAGCGGCCGGGATTATCCTTCAGATCTGCGGCCAAAGCCTCTATCTCCACCCAGGCCAGTTCCCGGATTTCTTCAGGATCCGGCCGCAAACGGCCTCCTGCCCGCTCATCCCAGAAACCGATAAAAACATGATCGAATTCATATTCCGACAGGCCGTCTGCAAAAACCTGGCGGTAGACAAAGGCGTCAAGCTCTCTCAGCTCGCATTGAATACCCACTTCTTCCAACAGCCGCCGCTGGGCGGCTGCTTTTGTATCCTCTCCGGGCCGGGGATGAGAACAGCAAGTATTAGCCCAAAGGCCGCCGCTGTGGTATTTGCCGTCAGCCCGCTGCTGGATCAATAAGCGTCGGGCTTCTTTATCCGCCACGAATACAGAAAAGGCTCTGTGCAAAAGGCCTTTCTGGTGCGTCTCTTTTTTGCCTGCTTCGCCCAAAGGCCGGTCTAATATATCCACGAGAATTAGCCGGTCTTGATCGTTATTCATTATTCTCTCCTTACCATTTCAGAAGCGTGATACCGTCCCGGCGCAGGGCGGATAAGATTTCTTCGCCGTGCTGAAAACTTTTCGTCTCGATGAGCACCGTAACCCCAACCATATTGATAGGCATGTCCGCCCGGTTTCGCTCATGGATGACGTTAATCACATTACCTTTTTCCTTGGCAATGATCTCCAAATAATGCTGCAAGGCCCCCGGCCGGTCACCCAAAGCCGCCGTGATTTCCCGGTATCTGCCGTTTTTCATCATGCCTCGCTGGATGATCTGGGCCATAAAGTTTACGTCAATATTGCCGCCGCTGACGATACAGACCACTTTCTTGCCGTCTGTCGGGAATTTTTTGTATAAGGCGGCGGCCACCGTGGCGGCGCCGGCTCCCTCCGTCACCACCTTGGCCCGTTCAAGCAACAGCAGAATGGCCCCGGCCAGCTCTTCATCATCCACCTGAACGATGTCGTCCAGATACTTCTCCAAAATAGGGCCTGTGACCTGACCCGGTTTTTTGACCTTGATGCCGTCGGCAATGGTGTTGCTGCGGTTGGCCGCCTCAACGCCGATCACCTGGATTTGAGGATTCAGGGATTTGACAGCCAAAGCCACGCCGGCGGCAAGGCCGCCGCCGCCTATCGGCACGAGAATCACCTCGGCTTCCGGCAGCTGTTCTAAAATCTCCAGGCCCACGGTGCCCTGGCCGGCAATGATGTAGGGATCGTCGTAGGCATGAACGAAAGTAGCTCCCGTTTCCCGCTGAATCTCCATGGCCTTTTGGTGAGCTTCATCATAATTCTCACCGGCCAGCACCACTTGAGCGCCGTAGCTTTTCGTGGCCGCCACCTTGGCTAACGGAGCCCCCTCCGGCATAACGATGGTAGCCGCAAGGCCGCTATTGCCGGCGGCCAGCGCCACGCCTTGGGCATGATTGCCGGCGGAGGCGGCGATAACGCCTTTAGCCGCTTCTTCCGGCGAAAGATTCAATATCCGGTTGGCGGCTCCTCTGGATTTGAAAGACCCCGTCTTCTGCATGTTTTCCAGCTTGAGATAAGTTTGGCCGCCGATCAGCTGATCCAGGGAGCGGGAACGGGAAAGACCCGTTTTATGAACCTGTCCTTGCAGCCTCTCTTTGGCCTGCCAAATGTCTTTTAATTGGATATCCAAAATACACTCCTCCCACTTTTCAAATAAACGCAACTTAATAAATAGATTATACCCCAATTTTGAAATTGCGATAGTCTGTTTTCAGCGTTATTTTCAAGTGGGATCCATCAGATAGGCAGGATTCTTTATTTTTCGATGCCTAATCTGGCCTCGAGACCCAGGTCATTATAGTAATGCTTGATCTCCTTCATTTCCGTGACCAGATGAGCTTTTTCGATCAACTCAGCCGTGGCCCCCCGGCCGGTGAGAATAACTTCCGTTTCTTCCGCCCTGCTGTCCAGCAGCGCCTCCAAAGCAGGCCAAGCAATGAGCCCGAAACTCAAAGCCACATTGATTTCATCCAAAACCACCAAATCGTATTCACCGCCGGCTACCACTTCGGCCGCCCTGGCCAGCCCCTGATCCACTATCGCCTGATAATCTGCCGGCGGCTTGCCCGGCGGAAAAATCACCACGCTATCTCCCCATTTGGCCTTGTCCTCTTCAGAGATCACGTTTTCGGGCACCACAAAAAAAGGCTTGCCCACCGTCTCTAAAATCAACTGAGGCGCAAACTCCGCCAGAATCTTATGTTCACTGTAGCCCTTGGCTTTCATGAATTGCAAAAACATGACTTTTTTGCCGGCTCCCAAAGCCCGGAGGGATAAACCAATAGCCGCCGTAGTTTTGCCTTTACCATTGCCCGTGTAAACCTGAATCATACCCTTCATCTTTCTTCCCTCCTATAAAATCCACAGCATCCAGCTGGGCAGCATTATTAAAATACTGCTGAGCCTGGTTATAACACTCCCCCGCCTCCCGGTACTTTTCCTCTCTCTGCAATTGAGTGGCCAGCTGATTGAAAGCCAAAGCCAGATTGTAGTGAGTCTCATGGGCAGCCGGCTCTAAAAGCAAGGAGGCTTGCAGCATCCAAATGGCTTGGGGCAGATTGTATTGGGCAGTCATTTCTGTGCCTTCGTAGAAAAGCTGGCTGGCCAATTCTTCATTGTAGACATTGAGCCAGGCGCAATATTGAGGATTCTGCGGCGACTCTGGCTCATGACCCAGCAAAAACACCATGGTGCTGGCAATGGCGGCAAAAAACTCCTGGCTGCTCATGCCTTGCTTCAATGAGGAGATGAAGATGGGATAGGCCGGCAGCACCGGCGATTGCTCCATCCCCGGCAGCTCCGGCTGCACCCAGGGCAAATAAGTGATCTGGCTGTGCCAGGTTTTGTCCCAAGGTAAATAACCAGTCATTTATCCACCTGCTTTCCTTTTTTTGGGGTGAAGACTATTCAACAAAGCTTTTATTTTATACTTTTATTATACTATTAATTATATGGAATCGCAACAAAGCGGATCTGCAAAAGCCTTTACTCTATGGCTGTTTTAGTGTTCCCTGGCTGTTCATTCATGATCAATATCCTCTACAAAATGCTTTCCTATCCGAAACATACTTTTTCACGCGCGCAACTTATGGATGAGTTTTGGGGACTGGAGAGCGAAACCAGTTTGCGGGCGGTGGATGTATATATCACAAAGCTGCTCGACAAGTTTTCTGACTGCAAGGATTTTAAGATTGTCACGGTACACGGGCTTGGCTATAAGGCGGTGTTGTCGTGAAAGACAAACAAAAAAAGGTCGAAAAAACCATTAACATCAAGCGCGTTTCGTGGCAGGAGTTTTTGGCTATCTGGGTAATAATGACACTCTGCATTTGTGCGGTGACAGCCCTCATGCGCCGCCGCAGCCTTGTTCTGCCGATGGAAAAAATGTGCGAAGCAGCAATGCGGGTAGCGGAGGGCGATTTTTCTGTCTACATCTCGCCAATGAGAAAAGACGGCAAAAAAGACGATGTGTAGCAGTAGGTTCGGCACAGTCAAAATGCAGCAACACGGCGGCACAAGGAGGATACCGCCGTGTTGTGTTTTTATAGCTTTGATGCTTTCTGTAAGAAAGTCATGTGTCTTGAAGCTCGCAACTACTACAAGGAAATTAAACGGCGAGAGCGGCGAGAAGCATTATAAACGAAAAATTGCCAATGCAATAAATAGTGGGAAGAAAAAGCAAACCGGACTATCAGATCATTTGATGATAGTCCGGTTTGCTTTTGAACTCTGTATGGCAGCTACCCTAATTCAATTACGGTTCTATACTGTCTTATTGGTAACCGCCTTTGGGGCCCAATCTTCTTATCTCTAACTTGGTAAATCATTTTATTGATAAAACGGCTTACTAAAATAATCAAAATTCTCCAGTGCACACTGGATTTGCTCTACGGAGTATTTGGCGCCTTTGATTTTTTGTACGCCTGCAATCACGCTTTCCCTTGACTTGTCCTCTAAATGGTCATAAGCGTACATCGCTGTGGTCAGCAATTCCAAATCCGACGGGGATTCATGAGAGAAATGCCGAATTAATTGATCAACGGTCTCCCGCTGCTCCTCTGATAACGCATCCGGTAACACAACGAAATCTCTTTCATTTATACCCATTAAATGGGAATGGCCGGTATAGTCAAACTCAATTATGCCATCAGCACCCAGAGACATAGTAGCGGTATCCAATGCTGCGCTATAAGGGCCATAGAAATGAATGCCATAATTATATCCCAAATCCACACCTTTTTGCTGGATAAGAAAAATCATCTTATGCAAAGCTTTTTTCCCTGGTTTCTTTTCCCAGATATCATTAATCCTTTTGACCACATATGCCGCATTATCAAAAATCTCCATCATCAGCTCTCCTTCCCCTCGTTCAGCAGTTCAGCGACGATTCTTCTTGCATCTGCAGCATGCAATTTATCCACATAAAGCCGCTTGATATTAATCGGTTTAATAAGGCTTTGCAACAATATTGACTCAGTTGCAATGCTTGAGGGCTGCTCCATATGGTTCACTAATATGGGAATCCCTTTGCCGCTGTTAGCGGCATACTCCTCCAGCACAGGAATTTTATGAGGCAACTTGCTGGCTGTATCTTCAAATATATCACAGGCTAATTCACTTTTCAACTTGTCCTTAATCACCTTGTATAAAAGCAAATCGCTTCCTTGGCTGCTGTGAGCCGTTGTTTCATAAACGCAGGACATAACTATTCGCCTTAAAAACTGATCCGCAGCAGGATTGGCGGCTTGAGTCTCTTTAATTTTATCCAATACCGTTAAATCATCCCACTTTAAGTATTCTGCCACTTCTTCAGGATATTTAGCATCAGGTAAAACATGGCGAACACTTTCAGTTAGAAGGTTATCCAAATACCGCCGGGTTTTGTGAAAATAAACCTGAATAAACATAAAATATCTGGCTATTAAAAATTCCTCAAAGGCATGGATGCCTCCTCTTTCCACTGCTAATTGCATTATATTGTCCCTTGGTTTAACATACACACTTAAAGAAGATAGCAGTCTGTTTAAATCATATCTGCCATAATTAACACCGCAATAATAGGAATCTCTCAATAAATAATCCATTTTATCGCAATCAAGCTCACTATCCATAAAGCTTCTGAGAAGTTTATAGTCGGGCACTCTGTATTGGGTATTCATTTCCGGATTTTTTTCACCATAGATTAACCACAACAAATCCGGTGTGATCGCATATTCTTCTCCTACCTCATATCTTTGCCGAAAATCATCACCAATATCACGGATACATTGGGCGATTTCCGTGCTGCAGATTATTTTTCGGGTGAAGTCTTCATGCTCCTCACCTTTGTCAAAAAGCTCCTCAGACCCATGAGAAAATGGTGCATGGCCAAGGTCATGAGTCAAAGCAATCAATCTTAATATCTGCTTATACCACTCTCTGCGCACGTTATCAAAAAGTGGCATTTCTTTTGATTTTCTATAGTTCTCCAATGCAGAATCATAAGTTTTTGTCACTAAATGCATTACACCCAGAGAATGCCCAAAGCGACTATGCTCCGCTCCCGGATATACCAAATATGTAGTAGACAATTGCTTTATGTTGCGTAGTCGTTGAAAAGGGCGAGAATCAATGATTTTTAACTCAAGATCGCTTACTTCAATAAAACCATGTATAGGGTCCCGGAATCGATATGGCAACACACATCACCTCTTCTTTACATAATATTACTATTTCTCTCCAGTTTCCTCAATCTATTAATTATTGATTTTATTTTGATGTTGTCCTCAGACTCCTTGACGAGGTCTGGCCGGCCCGATACAATCTTAGGAAAGGAGGTTTTCCTATGCCTGCAAATATTATCCGGCTTACCGGGGCCCTTTTGGCCGATCCTGCCGCCGGTATCTTCGCCCCCTTTGATCTGCAGCTTGAAAATGACCGGATCGAGGGCATCTACCCCGCCGGCAGCCTCAAGGGCAAAGCTCAGGGTCAAGAAATAGACTTATCCGGCTGCATTTTAGCGCCGGGCCTCACCGATCTCCACGTTCACCTGCGGGAACCCGGCGGTGAAGAAAACGAGACTATCCACTGCGGTTTGAAGGCCGCCGTTGCCGGCGGTTTTACCGCCATCTGCACCATGCCCAATTCCCTTCAGACGGCTGATCATCCGGAAGTTCTCCGCTACATTAAGGATAAGGCAGCCAGCTTAAATCTGGCCGATATCCTGCCTATCGCCGCCATCACCAAGGGTCTGGCCGGCCAGGAATTTACGGATATGGCAGCTTTGAAAGAAGCAGGAGCCGTGGCTTTCAGCGACGACGGCATGCCGGTGAGAGATAGCGGTATTATGGAGGAGGCTCTTGTGCGAGCCAAAGCTTTGGGCCTTGCCATCATTGATCATTGTGAAGACTTGGCCCTAAAAAAAGACGGTTTGATGCATGAGGGCGAAATCTCCAGCCAACTGAGGCTCCCCGGTATTTCCGCCGTCAGCGAGGCCGTGCCCATCGCCCGCAATATTTTGCTGGCCCAAAAAACCGGCGGCCGTATGCACATTGCCCATTTAAGCACCCGGGAAGGCGTGGCGTTGATGGCTTTTGCCCGCAGCCAGGGTATCGCCGTCACAGCCGAGGCCATGCCTCATCATATCCGGCTTACGGACAAAGAGCTGCTGGGCTTCAACACCATGGCCAAGGTCAGTCCGCCCCTCAGAGGGGAAGAGCATCGCCAGGCCGTAGCTGACGGGGTAAAAAACGGCCTGCTGACCTGCCTGGCTACGGATCACGCTCCCTGGTCATTGGCTGCCAAAGCCAAACCCTTTGCCCAGGCCCCCAACGGCATCAGCGGCTTGGAAACAGCCCTGCCCGTGGCTTGGGATACCCTGGTGGTCAAGGAGGATATGGCGCCCTTGGATCTGCTGGCCCGCTTCATTGTTGGTCCTGCTCAGGTGCTGGGCCGGCGGCCCGCTACTCTGGCTGCCGGTGAGCCCGCCAATTTGGTAGCCATTGATCCTTCATTAAAAAAGGCAGTGGAACCCGATCATTTCTATTCCAAGGGCAAAAATACGCCCTTTGCCGGTTTGACACTCCAAGGCTGGCCGGTGCTCACCATTTATCGGGGCCGCGTCGTCATGGAAAAGGGCCGGGTCATCGGTTGACCGCAGGGATGCGGGCATTTTTGCGCAAAATTGCAAGTTTAAAGTGTGCTGCACCTTCACGAATAGCGGGCATCTTCTAACCGCGACACTAAATACAGCTTAAATGAGGGTAAAACCGGTGAAAAGTACCAAGAAGCAGGTTTCTGATACCGCTAAACTTGCAATTTTGCTCAGTCGGGGACAGTTCTCCAGTTTGGGGACCGCACTCCAGCTTGGGGCCGCCACTCCAGTTTGGGAGCCGCATCCGGTTAGGGATTCCTATTCCGGCTCCGATTCCATAGGCCACCTTGCCATTCATGATAAACTGTTATAATCAAAACTTAGAGAAGGAGTGTTGCAGAATGAACCACGAAGAGCGGTTGATCGTAGCCCTGGATTTTCCCCGCTGGCAAGAGGCCTTGGAGCTGGTGGATTCCTTGCCGGAGGTCGTTTTCTATAAGATCGGCCTGGAGATGTTCCTGTCAGCGGGCCAGCAAGCCATAAAGGATTTGAAGGACCGGGGCAAAAAGGTTTTCCTGGATTTGAAATTTCATGATATACCCAATACCGTAGCCCAGGCTTGCTGCCAGGCTTGCCGCTTCGGGGCCGATATTATCAATGTCCACGCCGCCGGCGGCGCCAAAATGATGGAGCAGGCCGCTAAAGAAATGGCTGCTTATGCCCAAAAAGAGAACCTTACGCCGCCGGCCTTGATTGCCGTTACTATCTTGACCAGTATGGCGGCGGAAGATCTGGCCTCTGTGGGCTTTAGCGGTGTGCCGGCAGAAAACGTGGTGCGGCTGGCCAAGCTGTCTCAGGTCTCCGGTATGCAGGGTGTGGTGGCTTCCCCCAGGGAAATCAGACAGATCCGGGAAGCTGCCGGCCAGGACTTTCTGATCGTCTGTCCCGGCGTCAGGCCTGCCGGCGCCGACCTCAATGACCAGCAAAGAACCATGACGCCCCGGGAAGCCATGGCTACCGGCGCCGATTATCTGGTGGTGGGCCGTCCTATTACCAAAGCAGCCGAGCCCCGGGCAAAAGCTCTGGAAATCCTGGAGGAAATCAAGCAAGGCCTGGCTGATCGGTAAGCCGATGTCGTCAGCTAATGCCGATGTCGTCAGCTAATACCGATATCGTCAACTAACGCCCGCCCTGTATAACCATATCATTAGAACTAGTGAAATATGGAGGAGTTACTTTGAATCACGATAGCTCAACGGTTAATCATTCCCGGCAGCAGGCGGAGGGCTCCCTTGTTAAAAAGGCTTTGCTTACCAGGAATCAAGAGATTGCCAAAGGCATATATGAAATGGAGCTGGTAGAGCCTGATCTGGCTGCCGCAGCCCGGCCCGGCCAATTCGTCATGCTCTCCATCAGCAAAGGCTTAGAGCCTTTTTTGCGGCGGCCCTTCGGCATCGCCGGTATCGAGCCCCAAAAAGGCAGTATCCGCCTGATTTATCAGCTGGCAGGCCGGGGAACCAAGCAGATGGCCGCCTGGGAAGCCGGACGGCCGGTGGAGCTTTTAGGGCCTTTAGGCAACGGCTTTGCCTGGGAAAATGGCCCCGGCCGGGCCGTTCTGGCCGGCGGCGGCATGGGCATCGCCCCCCTGCTCCCTTTAGCCAAGGCCTTGCGTTCCCTGAATAAAGAAGTCACCGTTTTTCTGGGAGCCCGCAGCCTCGATCTGGTCTTCGGCATCAAAGAGTTGGGCCAGGCCGGCTGCCAAGTACAGCTGGCCACAGAGGACGGCTCTGCCGGAGCCGCCGGCTTTGTGACCCTGCCCTTGGAAGCCTATTTGCAAAAAAACGCCGGGTCAAGCGCCGGCAATTCCTCTTCCGCCCAGCTGCAAGGGCTATACGCCTGCGGCCCCACTCCTTTTCTCAAGGCCGTAAGCGGTTTATGCGACCGCTACAGTATCACCGCCCAACTTTCCCTGGAAGAACGGATGGGCTGCGGCCTGGGCGCCTGCATGGGTTGTACCGTCCAAATCAAGGACAGCGCCGGAAAAATCAAGCAGCAGCGAGTCTGCTATGAAGGCCCGGTATTCAAAGCAGAGGAGGTAGTCTTCCATGGCTGATCTTAAGGTAAATTTAGCCGGCCTGGCCTTGGATAATCCCGTTATGGCCGCCTCCGGCACTTACGGCTTCGGCCGGGAATTTCTGAAATTCTACCCCTCCAGCCTGCCCGGAGCCATCATGGCCAAGGGCCTGACGGTGGAGCCCACCGCCGGCAATCCCACACCCCGCATTGCCGAAACTCCTGCCGGCATGCTAAACAGCATTGGTCTGCAAAACCCCGGCGTTGACGCTTTCATCGCAGAAGAACTGCCCTGGCTAAAAAGTCAAGGCGCTCGGGTCATTGCCAATATTAACGGCCATTCATTAAAGGATTTTGAAGAGATCAGCCGCCGCTTGTCGGCAGCAACCGGCCTTGACGCCATCGAAGTCAATATTTCTTGCCCCAACGTGGACAATGGCGGCATGTTTTTCGGCACTGACCCGGCGCTGGCTGCCCAAGTCACCAAAGTGGTTAAAAAACATTGCCGGGTACCGCTGATCATCAAGCTTTCGCCAAATGTCACCGATATCACCGCTATTGCCAAAGCTGTAGCCGCCGAAGGCGCCGATATTCTCTCTTTGATTAACACTCTTTTGGGCATGGCCATAGATCGCAAAACCCGGCGGCCGGTACTGGCCCGGCAGGTAGGCGGCCTTTCCGGTCCTGCGGTCAAGCCGGTGGCTCTGCGGATGGTCTGGCAGGTCGCCCAAACCGTGGATTTGCCGATCATCGGTATGGGAGGCATCGTCTCGGCAGAAGACGCCATCGAGTTTTTCCTGGCCGGCGCAGCCGCCGTCGCAGTGGGCTCAGGTAATTTAACGAACCCTTATTGCATACCGGAGATCGTTGCCGGTATCAGCCAATGGCTGGATCAGGAGGGCTACGTTTCCATCAATGATATCAGGGGTTTGGCCTTGCCTGGCCATTAACCAAAGCTTAACACAAAGCTTGATAGAAACTTAACGCAAGCCAGTGAGAAAAGGCCTTGCCAAAGAAGACTAAACCCTGTACACTGTAGGGAATAAGATGCCCGATAAACCGTTTGGAATACGAGAAAGAAGGTTCTCTATGGCTGAAAAAGAAATTCGCATCGTTACGGACAGCACCGCTGATCTTCCCCATGACTTCATCAAAGAACACCGGATTGCAGTGGTGCCTTTACATATCACCTTCCCCAAAGGGGGTGTCTATCGTGACGGCCTGGATCTGACAGCCAAGGATTTCTACCCTATGCTGCTGGCTGCCGGCGACGCTATTCCCAAGACCTCCACACCTACCAAGGATGAGTTTGCCAGGACTTATCAGGAGCTGATGGCGGAAAACCCCGATTGTCAGATTATTTCTATTCATCTGTCGGGTGGCCTCAGCAGTACCATAAGCGTGGCCCAGACTGCCGCCCGGGAAATCAGTCCGGAAATCTTCCCTTTTGACAGCCGCAATATCAGCTTCGGCATGGGGCTTCAAGTTCAGGAGGCCATTCGCCTGGTTAAGGAAGGGGCCGCCGTCAAAAAAATTCTGGATCATTTAAGCCTGGTAGCCGCTCATACGGAGACCATGTTTTGCCTGGATACCCTGGAGTATCTCTATAAGGGCGGCCGTATCGGCAAGGTCACCGCGTTTTTCGGCTCGATTCTCAATGTCAAGCCCATTATCCATGTTAAAGACGGCGTCTACGAATCCTTTGACAAGGTTCGCAGCCAAAAACAAGCTATCCAAAAGATGGTGGATCGGGGCCTCAGTGTATTGGACGGACGCAAGCCTCTGCGGACGGGTGTAATTCATGGGGCCTGCGAGTCTATGGCTGATCTGCTGAAAGAAAAAGTCGAGACGGCTTACGGCAAGGCTGTCGATTGCTTTACCGAAACCGGCGCTGTCATCGGCACTCATACCGGGCCGGGCACTCTGGGCATGACGGTTTGCCACCTGTGATTATAAGGCCGGACCGGCTTCGGCGTAATCTTCACGAATAAAGTATGCACTTGATAAAATGACGCACCGTTCTGCTTTTACACAAGCAAGCGGCGCGTCATTTTGTTTATTTATCCGACAATAAAAAATAGCATTGTAAAAACAAGAAGCTGTGCGTATAATGAAATTAGGGAAAATATGTAACTATAGGCTGAGAGGTGAAGGGCAATGATCTTTACTCTGGATGAAATAAAACAAAGAGTCACACCGGTAGCGGTCAAGTATGAGTTGCCTGCCGTATATCTCTTTGGTTCTTATGCCCGAAACGAGGCCACAGAGGATAGCGACGTTGATATCCTAATTGATAGAACCGGATCTTCAGTCAAGGGGTTTGGCATCGGCGGTTTATATAATGATTTATGTGAGAGTATCGGTAAAAAAATTGATCTGCTTACAACATCTGCATTGGAGCAGGAAAGCACGAATCAGCAAACGCCATGGTTTGTGGAAAATCTGAAAAAGGAAATGGTGCTGCTTTATGAAAGACAGTGATATACAGCGTATACAGCATATAAAAACCTATTGCGAAAAAATCGCCCGAACTATCGAGCGTTTTGGTGCGGAGTACGAAATATTCGCCTGTGATGAAGACTATTATAACTCTGTTTCCATGTCCATTATGCAGATTGGGGAACTGAGCGCCGGGTTGTCCGCAGTGTTTAAAGAAAGTACCAAAAATCAGATGCCCTGGGGCATGATAAAGGGAATGCGCAACATGTTTGCCCATACTTACGCCACGATGGATAAAGGAATTATCTGGGAGGTTGCGGCTAATGATATACCAGGTCTGCTTCTCTTTTGTGACAGGATTATCATCGAGAATTGCAGGCCGTAGGATCCTGGTAGAGAAAAGTGCCCTCTTTTTACTAACCTCACAAAAAAGAACCGACATGAAACACAGCCTTTGATTGGCTAATATCTCATGTCGGTTTTTTATAATACAAGTATTCAGCTTTGCCGGCAAACCAGCAGATCGGCCAGCCCCTTAAGAAACCGGGTATCTCCCGGCAGCTTGTCCAAAGCCTTTTTGGCCTTGGCGTTTAGCCGCTCTACTTCATTGCGGGCCGCGTCCAAGCCATACAGGCTGACGTAAGTGGTTTTGCCATTAGCCTCATCGCTGCCGACGGGCTTGCCTAAAAGGGCGGTATCGCCGGTAATATCCAAAATATCATCCATGATCTGAAAAGCAAAGCCCACATGAGCCGCGTACTCTACGGCGGCCTGGCCGGCTTCCCGGTCAGCTCCCGCCAAAATACAGCCGATTTCGGCAGCTACGGCCAGGAGAGCTCCCGTCTTTAATTTGTGCATGCGCTCCAGCAGCTCCGCCGGCGTGTCCTTGCCTTCCTGAGCTAAATCGATGGCTTGTCCGCCGATCATGCCGCCAAGACCGGTGGCCCGGCCCAGGCGATTCACTGCCTGCAAAACTCTTTCCGGAGGAAAGAACCGGCTGTGCTGCGGCTCCGTCATTATATCAAAGGCTAAACTCAGCAAGGCGTCCCCCGCCAGCAAAGCCTGGGCTTCCCCGAAAGCCTTATGGCAGGAGGGCTTACCCCGCCGCAGGTCATCGTCATCCATGCAAGGCAGATCATCATGAATCAAAGAAAAAGCATGAATCATTTCCAGGGCTCCGGCATAAGGCAGAGCCGCCTCTGTTTCCTCATGATACAAATGATAGAAAGCCAGCACCAGCGCCCCTCTGATCCGCTTGCCGCCGCCCAGCAGGCTATAACCCATGGCCTGGGCCACCTGATCCTCCGGCAGAGGACATTGAGGCAAATAAGAGGCCAAGACTGCCTCCAGACTGTCGGCATACCAAGCCAGCTGTTTTTTTACTGCTTCCATGATCGCTCCCTTACTTGATGCAATACTGCTCCTGATATTCATCCATCCGCCGCAAATCCTCGGGATTGCCGCCGGTGACCGCCATCCATTCCCGGATATCCTCCACCGTCACTAAAGCATGGACCTGCAGGCCGAACTCTTCGGCAACCTCCATCACGGCCGTCTTACCGGGGGTCTGGCCGTATTCCCGGCGGTCTACGGAGATGAACATATCGGTAACCTGTACATCCCCAAAACCCTTAAGCAACGGCATGACTTCCCGGACGGCAGTGCCGGCGGTAATCACGTCTTCGATCAGGATGATTCTGTCGCCGGCCACCGGTTTATAGCCGATAGTATTGCCGCCTTCGCCGTGATCCTTTATTTCCTTACGATTAAAAAAGTAAGGCTTGTCGATTTGATATTTTTCCGCTAAAGCTATGGCGCAGGCCGCCGCCAGAGGTATTCCCTTATAAGCCGGGCCAAACATAGCGGAGAATTTATTGCCCACCACCCGCTGCACCATAGCGGCGTAAAACCGACCCAAGGCCGCCAGCTGACTGCCGGTGCGGTAATTGCCCGTATTGATAAAATAGGGGCTTTTTCTGCCGCTTTTCATGACAACATCACCAAAACGCAGGACGTCGGCCGCCACCATAAAATTGATAAATTCTTTTTTTTCTTCTGTAAGCATTAACATTCCCTCACATTCTTATTCATCGTGGATTGAGCTGCCGCCGATAAACTCCCTTAAAATCGAATTCAAGGGCACATCCTTGTCATCAATGGACGGAAAATAAGACAAAATCGATAGAAGCCTTTGGGCATCGGCGTATTCCGGAATCGACTGCCTGACCTGCTTCAGCAGCGGCTCCGCGTATTTTTTGAAGACGCCGGTTTCATAAAGCAGCGCCGTATTGAACATGGAATCGGCATCCTCCTGGAAAGGAAAAATGTTTTGCTCCTCACCTTTGCGCACTGCCGGCCATTGAATCAGGGTAGCCTCCGCCGTCTTGCCCCGGTATTGGGAATCCCGCACCAGCCGCCGCAAAAGCCGGGCGTCGCTGGTAGCCACCCGGTTGTAAGAGTCGATATCGATCTGAACCATGGAACTGATATAGATTTTAAATTTCATGCCCCGGCCTACGGCAGGAGTCAGAGCTTCATTGAGGGCATGGATGCCTTCGATGATCACAGGATGGCCGGGCTCCAGCTTCAGAGGCCGGAAGTTGTCGATTCGTAAGCCCTGTTTGAAATCGAAGACCGGTGTCATCACTTCCTCTCCGGCAATCAGCCGGGCCAGATTGTCATTAAACAAATCGATATTGATGGCTCGCAGGGATTCAAAATCATAAGAACCGTCGGCGTTTTTGGGCGTCTCCCAGCGGCTGACAAAATAATCGTCGGTAGACAAGGTCACCGGACGCAGGCCCAACACCCGTAATTGGATGGCCAGGCGATAGCAGAAGGTGGTTTTGCCCGATGAGGAAGGGCCGGCAATCAGGATTACCCGCAGCCGGTCTCTGTCTTCATAAATCTGGTCTGCCAGATTGGCCAGGTATTTTTCCTGCAGAGCCTCGGAGACATGGATCAAATCCCGGACGGCTTTAGCTCCCCGGGATACGGTCTGATAAAGGCCCGGCACATTATATACATTTAATATCTTCGTCCAATCCTTTGTCTCCCGCAAAACCCCAGCCACCTTCGGCATTTCCGTCAGAGGAGCCACCCGCTCCGGCACCTCCATGGTAGGATAGCGCAGGAGGAAGCCTTTTTCGTAAGGCTCCAGGCTAAACACCTTCAAACAGCCGGCGCTGGGGGCCAAGGAATAAAAGGAATGGAAAATCTGCTGGCCCATCGTATAAATACAGATTCTTTTGCCCCCAACGCTTTGCAGCAACTGAGCCGTCTTGGCGTAGCCGGCCTCCTCCAGCACCTCTATGGCCAGAGAATCCGGCAGGTAATTGGGTACAATAGGCTCGTCGGTCTCAATCAATTTGTTCATGTGTTCGGTAATCAATTCCAGGGTCCTGGCAGAAGGGTTAGTGGTACCGTCCAGCTCACAATAGCTGTGCTTGCCTAAAGAGTGATGGACATCCAAAGACCAATGAGGAAACAGCTCCCTGACGGCTTGAGCTAAAAGCATCACCAAGCTTTGCTTGTATATCCGCATGCCGTGTTCACTGGTCATATCCAGCCACAATATGGTACCATGCTCCCGTACCGGTGTATAAAGATCCACTACCTCGTTATTATACAAAGCACCGATGATAGGCAAGCTTCTGCCGGGACTGTAGGATTTGGACAGGTCTAATAGCAAGGCCCCTTCCCGGATCTCCGCCTCATCTCTTTCTTTTGCTGTCCAATGGCCTATTTTTAAATTAACTGTCATTCTTGCTCACCTGCCCTTGTTGTGTTTTATAAAAAATCCTTGCTTCCAGATTGTATTAGTTATCAATTATACCATATACGGGATTTCATTCCTATGATTTTACTGCTATACTTAATAAAACTATACTTAATAAAAGTATGTGAAAGGAGGCTGTCCAATGCTGTTCAAAAATATTCAAATGATCGATCCCGCCTTCCGGGTGCTGGAGGACATGACGGTAGCTGTCCGGGGAGACACCATCGCTTATATCGGTTCCTGGAAGGACCTGCCGGAAGGTGAGGATTGGGGTGAAATTTACGATGGCCGGGGCAGGCTTCTGATCCCCGGATTGTATAATATCCATGCCCATACGCCCATGACCCTGCTGAGAGGCTACGGTGAAAACCTCAGCCTCCACGACTGGCTCAATCAAAAAATCTTTCCTTTTGAAGCGAAGCTGACAGCAGAAGATATTTATTACGGTTATCTTCTGGGGGTAGCGGAAATGGTCCGCTTTGGCACCGTGGCTTCCACCGATATGTATTTTCAGGGCGACAGCCTGGCCCGGGCCATTGTGGACAGCGGCTTCAAGAGCAATATGAGCATCTCTGTCACCTGCTTTGACAACAGAGATTATAAGGAACTGCCCATCTACAAGGAAACCCTGACTATCCTGGACAAATACCATCTGGCCGGCGGCGGCCGCCTAAAAATCGATCTTTCTCTCCACGGCGAATACACCTCCACCCCTAAGGTGGCGGTGGGACTGGCCCAGCATTGCAAAAGCCTGGGCCTTAATATGCACGTTCATCTTTCGGAAACTCAGTCGGAGCACGAAGGCAGCAAAATGCGTCATGACGGCAAAACACCGGCCCGCTATTTTGCGGACCAGGGAGTTTTCGACAGTCCTACCACCGCCGCCCACTGCGTCTGGGTGGATGAAGACGACCTGGATATCCTGGCCGATAAAGGCGTTACCATCGCCACCAACCCCATCAGCAATTTAAAACTGGCCAGCGGTATCTGCCCCATTCCCCGCGCCAAAGCCAAAGGCATCAACATCGGCTTGGGCACCGACAGCGTGGCCAGCAATAACAGTCTAAATCTTTTTGAAGAGCTGAAGCTTTACGCCCTGCTCCACAAAACCACCGCCAACGACCCTACGCTAATCACCCCGGAGGAAGCCTTTGCCTGTGCCACGGTAAACGGCGCCCTTTCCCAAAAAAGGGCGAACTGCGGCAGTATTGCTTTAGGCAACAAAGCCGACCTGGTGGTTTTGGATACCACTGTACCGAATATGCAGCCTTGCCACCATCAATTATTTAATCTGGTTTATTCGGCAGACGGCGGCGACGTCCGCCTGACCATGGTAGACGGCCAAATCCTTTACCGGGATGGCAAATGGCCTACTCTGGATATGGAAAACATCCTCAAGCATGTCAATGCTTCCTGCCGCCGGATCGTCAAGGAACTGGGCAAATAAGGCTTATTCTTCTCCGGGCAAATAGCGCCATTTCCTCGCCGTTGCGACTCCTCTTTTACTGCCGCCAGTGCCCTTCCTTTTGGCGATAGCCGGTTTTGCTGTCCACCAAATTGAGCAGCGGCTCACCGGCGAAGTACCGCTTCAGATTATCGCAGCTTATGGCCACGACTTTTTCCAGGATATCCCCGGCATGAAAGCCGCCGGCCACATGGGGGGTCAGCAGGCTGTTGGGGGCAGTCCACAGAGGATGATCCTGGGGCAAAGGCTCCGGCTCGATGACGTCTACGGCGGCGCCGCCCAAATGGCCGCTGGCCAGTACTTCGGCCAGAGCCACATTATCCACCGCATTGCCGCGGCCCACATTCAAGAAATAAGCCCCCTGCTTCATGGCCAGCAGCCGTTGCCGGTCCAGCAGCCCCTTGGTCAAAGGCGTATCCGGCAGGCACATGGCCACCACATCGGCCTGAGGCAGCAGTTCGTCTAATTGATCCAAGGTATAGATCTGATCCACGTAATCCGGCTGATCCCCGGTATGGCGGCGGATACCGCTGACCTGGCCACCCATAGCTTTGATGCGCCGGGCAAAAGACAGACCGATATCACCCAGCCCTACCACCAATACCCGGCTGCCCATGATGGTCCTTACCCGGCCCATATCCTTCCAGATTTTATTCTGCTGATTATCTCTGTATAAGTAGAGTTTTTTCATCAAATACAGCAGCATCGCCACCAAATATTCGCCGATGGCCTCGCCGTAAGCGCCGGAGCTGTTGGTCAGCAGCGTCCGGGGCGGCAGCACCCCCGGATTGGCAAATTTGCCAATGCCGGCATAGTTAAGCTGCAGCCATTGCAGATTCTCGCTGTCGGCCAAATGCTCCGGCGGCAGATTGCCAATGATAATATGGGCTGCTTTCGCCGCCTCCGGCGTTACCGCCGCCGGCTTCAGGTAGCTGAAGACTGCCGCCGGCGCAGCGGCCTCCAGCTTCGCCTTGTGCTCTTCCGTGACCGGCAGCACCACCAAAATATTCGTTTGCGTCATGTGCTGATCTCCCTTTTTCTTAAGCTTAAGCCTGATTGCTCAGACTTTAAATCCTCTGTTTCGGAAACAGGACGGGCCCTTGCGAGCCCGTCCTTCTTATGCCTGCTTTTTTCACTGAGCCGGCAATCAATATTTATTCAGATCTCTTACCGACTGGGCAATCACCATCTTTGTATCGCCATCGATAAATTTCAGTAATTTGACCATGTCCTCCTCGCTTACGCTGACACAGCCGGCGGTGGCGCCATTGGTGGAGCAATGGAGGAAAATAGCGGAGCCGTTGCCTTTAACGATGGGATCCATGTTGTAATCAATAACCATGGCATATTTATAAGCAACCGTCTCCGTGGACAAATCTTCGGCGGAATTCCAATCCTTATCGGCCGCATCGCCGTAAGCCCACATGTTGTAATATTTGGAGTCTACGTCATCCACCCAAAAATCGTTGGCCGTCAGCTGGGTATAGGGTAGCGTAGAACCGGGGTCTGCCGCCGTGCCAAAGGGCTTGCTCAGGCTGTAGACGCCGGCCGGCGTTTCGCCGTCTCCTTCTCTCTTGGAAGAAGTAACGCCATTGCGGCCCACGAAGCCTTCCATCTTATACTTTTCAACCCAGGCGCCGTCTACCTTCTCATAGGCATAAGTGGTGGCATGAGGGCCGGCCTGGCCTACAGTAATGACCAGCTTATCCGTGTCGGCAGCGGCTTTCAGCTTAGATACGTCAAAAACCTGAGCCTCACCGATTTCTACCTGGGATTTCTCTTCATTCCAAAGGTATTTCACTTTCAAAAGATCGCTGATTTTCGCCAGAGGCAAATAAGTTCTGCCCTCATAGTTCAACAGGGGATACTCTTGATCGCTGTACTCGGCGCCATTGACCAAAACGGGGTACTCCACGGGAGTCAGTGTAAAACCTGCGGCCGCCAATAAAGGAATGGCACTAAAAAGCAACGCTCCTACCAATAAACCTGCCAGAAACTTTTTCATTACTTCCCCTCCTCATTATTTGGTTTGGACAACACAACCATTATAACGCATTGGGAGAAAAATTACTATATTTAGAAATACTTCTTTCAGCGGTCAAATCAGCCGGCCCACTTCCAAGGTAAAATCCTGGAATTTCATTTATCTTCTTCCGGCTTAAGGGCGGCAGGAGCCGGCAAAAACTTATTGACGGCTACGGCTATCACGATGCCGATGAACGTATCGGTCAACCGATATAAACCGTAAATAACAGGGGGCTCCGTGCTTTGATCCAGCAAAATTAACAAAAGCACCACCGTGCCGATGACGATGGATTCATTTTTGTTCAGGAGATTGCACAGTGAGATCAACAGCATCACACCCAAAGAAGCCAGGATGATCGTTAAGTCGGCGGCGGTAACAGCTTGCTTGATATACATAAGCACCGTGCCCAGAAAGGCCCCCAGGGCCGTGCCGTACAGGCGGTTGAAGCCGCTGAATACAGACTTCTCCACGCTGTCTTGCAGACAGATAATAGCCGAGGTGCTGGCCAAAAAACTGCCGTCTCTGGGCAGGAAGCGGTAAAGCAGCAAGCAGAGCAGCACGGAAGCAGCAGTTTTGACATTGCGCATACCGATAGGGATGGGGAATTTTTTCTTCTCTTCTGTCAAATCAACCGCTCCTTCCAATATATTACATATTCGAGGAGTATATCATATCACTTAAATCCATTATGTCAAGGGCCGGCTGTAAATAGCTAAAACGGCTCCGTACCGATGGAGATTTCTCCTGCCTTTATCAGTTCGACAAATATCCGGGCCATTTGGGGATCAAATTGAGTTCCCGCATGCTTCGAAATCTCTTCAATAGCGTAGCTTAAGCTTTGCTTTTGCCGGTAGGGCCGCTCCGTGGTCATAGCCTCAAAGGAATCGGCGATGGCCAAACAGCGGGCGGCTACGGGTATATCCTCACCGGCCATTCCCGCGGGATAGCCTTTTCCATCCCAGCGCTCATGATGGCCCACAGCGGCGGGAATGATATAATCCATGTGAGGCAGATGCCGAATGATATCGATGGAATTATTGACATGGCCCTTCATGATCTCATACTCTTCGGCAGTCAAGGGCTCTTCTTTGCTGAGAATGGCTTCGGGAATGCTTATCTTGCCGATATCATGAAGCAGCGAGGCTTCATAGACCAGCCTGATCTCATCGTCATTCAGACCGATGGCGCAAGCCAGAATGCTGGCATATTTCGCTACATTCTGACTATGGCTGTAGGTATAATGGTCCTTGGCATCGATAGCCGCCGTCAAGGCCAAAATGGTGGAGGAATATTCTTCATAGGAGCTGCCGCTGACCATGTCGGGACGTTCAATGATCGTCATGACCCGTTCAATGATTTGAGAATTGGCCGCCAGTTGCCCCCGGTACAAGGTGATTTTCCCCTTGCCGGCATTCTTGGCATTATAGAGGGCCACATTGGCGGACTCAATCAACTCCTTGGAGCTGCCGGCCGTTTGGGGGCTGACCGAGATGCCGCCGCTTAAAGTCAAGGACTTCAGCTTGCTGCGCTGCGCGGAGATATTGATGGCATTAACCTGCTGCTGAATATCATTAGCCAATAAAACCGCCTGATCGCCGTCCAGGCCCGGCAGAAAAACAGCGAAGACCTTACCGCTGTAGCGAAAGATTATGCCCTTGTTTTCTGTGGTTTTGGCAATGATGTCGGCTATTTTTTTCAGGGCATAATCGCCTTCACCGATACCGTAAAGCTGGTTATACAGCTTAAAATCATCCACATCTAAAAAAAGCAGCGATAAAAAGGTGCCTTTATATTTTTTATAAATATTATCGGCCTTTTCGATGAAATATTTATAATTATATACGCCCGTAAGCCCATCCACACGGGACTCCCGGTAAACCTGCTCGTACAGCGAGGCGTTTTTCATGGCAATGGACGTAATGGAGTTAACCGTATCCAGGAAGCTTAATTCCTCATAGGTAAAGGAGCCGTCTCTTCTTTTGCCGGTCAAAAGCACTAAGCCGGTAATATTTTCGCCATCCCGCAAAGCGCCTGCACAGCGTACGCCATAAGTCTGAAAAAGCTCTTTTTCCCGCTGCCAAAAAAACCGGTACCTCGAAGTGCCCCGGAAATCATCCAGCAGAAAATAGGACCCTTCCGTAAATAAATACTGGAGAACAGGGCTATCTTTGCCGATGTAAAGAGGCTCCGCCGCTCCCCCTTTTAGTCTGCACTTTTCACTGAAGCCCTCTCTGGAATCAACGCAGATATAGATTCCCTCTACCGGTATAATTTCGCCGATCACCTGGGCCAAAGCGGCCATAATCTCATCGCTGTCCAGGGATTTTGCTATTTTGCCGCTGAAATTCTTAACGACCTTACTCTGCTTTTCTTCCCGGGTAAAAATGACCTCGATGGCCTTTCGAAGAGTCATGTGAACGCCGATAAAAAACATGGAAAAAAACACTACCACAATAGCATTAACGTGGCTTTCCATCATGGGAAAAAGATCGAGGATAAAAGCCTCAATAGGCTCAACCCAATAGACTGCCGCCAAAAAACACAAGGCAATAGCAATAAAAAGCAGGACGTTGCGGGAAATCAGCAGCGTCATGCGAATACTGCGTTTTTTATATAAAGCAAAAATTAAAAATACGGCAAAGACTATACCGGACAAGCTATCCCAGGGAAAAATATTGCCGGAAACCATTTGCATCATATTGCCCGCAGTAATTGACAGAAAGCCCAAAATAACCAGCAAAAGGCCGGGAGCATAGATGCCCCTATCCTTAATCATTTTGGCGATAATGATTAAGATAGAGATCACAATACATAGCAGAACGACGAAAGGAATAGAGACTTTCCAGGTCATCTCATATAAAAAAGCCGCTCTACTTTCATCTAATAATGACATAACAGGGGGTTTCAGAAAAACTCCCTGGGAAGTCAAAAATAAAAGAATAGCGGTAGTTATCGTCCATATCGTTTTTAATGGCTGGCCCTTGGTACCGGAAAAATCGCAGATGAAGAAAAAGATCAGTACCGGCAGGGTAAAAAGAGCCATGATAGAAAGGTAAAACCAAAAAGCCACTCCCGGATAGATTTGGAGCCGCATGAGCAAGGAGCCGCCGGACCATAGGATGAAAGCCAGGAGCACCAAAATGAATAGTTTGATTTCGGAAGTTCTTCTAACCGCTAAAAAAGCGGACAGCATCAAAACGTAACAGCATAGAGCCAGGATATTGATGTATAAAAAAGGAACTGTAACCGTACCCACAGCGCTTTCACCTCCTTACCTAAAGGCTGACTATCTATAATGAAAACGACCTTAATTTACAGCTTCTTTCCTATACCGCAACTGATTTCCACTTTACCGTAATTTTCCCTACATTGCAAGGAAATTTAGCATGATCAGGAAAAATTTTATTAAGCGCACCGTGAAAAAATGGCGTGTCGCAAAACGTTAATGAAAAACGTCGGGCGATACGCGCTGCCATGATTCGGGTGTCAAAAGCGGAAAGTGGCAGGATAGTTACCGCCTGTGCCCAAGGGGCAGTACCGGAAGTCATCGCTGCATTGTTCTATTGACGCGGCGCCGGCCAATGCTCGATGAATTCTCCAACTTTTTGCTATCTTAATGACATTGGGGTGATACGCCCGTTTTTTATCCTGCTTAGATCAGCGAGAATCTTAATTACAGAGCTTCGGCAGCGTTTCGGCAGGGAACTAAAAAAGTCGGTCAAGCCACAGACCATTGTGCAAAATTGCCCCCGTCTCAAATTTAGAGGCAGCCTTTTAGGCAAGAAAATTGGGCAAGAGAAAGGGCTGTCTCAAATTGGTTGGTATGCTCCTTTCCCGGTAGACAAGTTTATTTCACTTGTCTACCTGACCCTGCATAAGATTATCGTTTTCACAACTATATTTTACAATAAAAAACGGCTTCCAGCTTAATGGTATGCTACCCCATAACGCCAGCTGCCGTTTTTTGTTCTTTTTTAGGTACTGTTACTGCGACACGCCCTCCCTTGATTTACCAGCTTATTTGCCAAAGGGGGAATCTTCCCGGCGGACAAAAAATCCTTGATTATGGCTGCAAACCGGACAAATCTGCGGTGCGCCCGTGGCTTTATGGACGTGGCCGCAGTTCAGGCAGATAAATTCGGTAACCGCCCCGTTTTCAAACAGCTTATTTTCCTGCATCAATTGGGCATAGTGGGTAAAACGCTGGCTGTGAACCGCCTCGATTTCGGCAATCATATGAAAGGAATTGGCGATATTGGTGAAACCCTCGGCCTGGGCCTGATCGCCAAAAGATTTGTAAATGGTGTCATGCTCGGCAGCCTCATGCTTGGCGGCCAGCTGCAAAAGCTCCTGGAGATTCTCCGAATTGTCAATGGGATAGTCGGCGCTCAGAGAAATTTCCTGGCCGTTGAATTCCTTCAAATAATTGTAGAATACCTCGGCATGTTCCTTCTCCTGGTTGCCGGTATAATGAAAAAGCCAGTATAAAACCTCAAGATTTTGGGCCTTCGCCTGACCGGCGGCAAATTCGTAGCGCCGCCAGGCCTGACATTCCCCGGCAAATGCTCTCAAAAGGTTTTCCTTCGTAACGCTGTCTTTCAGTGCTACCATTCTTTATTCCTCCTATGCTTCATTTGCCATCATTATTGCCCGATTTACCATTATTTATAATTAGGCTTTCTTCTTGTCCGCAAACAATTGGGCCTGCCACTTGTAATAATTATGGATTAAATGCAAGGTATACCGGTCATTATCGCTGTGTACCGGGTCAAGCTCTAGCAGATTTTTGATTTGTTTTATTCTGAAGATAAGGGTATTGCGGTGAATATATAGGCTGTTTGCTGCCTCGGCTATATTCATATGGTGCAGCAGCAAAGCTTCCATGGTTTGAAAGAAAAGAGAATTGGCGGTAATCTCTTGCACATCTTCATGAAAGAAATGCTTCAATAATTCCAGCGGCGTATGCTCAAAAATAATCTCGATCAAGTGATCAATAGCATAAGAAAGGCCCTTGGGGTCTGTGCGGCTGCGTTGCAGCGCCAGTTGGGCACAAGTATAGCTATGGGCATATTCCGGGATGCTTGATACGGTAAAACCAACACCCACAAAGGTCTGGCAGCCAAGACCGGATGCCAGATAGTTCTGCAACTGTAAAAAATATTCGTTACATTGAGCTTTTGCCGATAAGGCCTTTTTTGTCAATCTGCGGCAGAGCAGCAATTGGGAGTTTTCACTGATACCTACGATATCGCCGGCGTGAGAAAAGCGAAAGCTGCGGACTAATGTTGCCGCGGCAGCTAAAAGCTCTTGCTTCTGATACTCTTTACCGGGGATCTCCTCAAAATCAATAAGACAAACCACCCGGGGCAGCGTAAGGTCAATACCGGCTTCCGAAGCCAGCATGGAAATGAAGGATGCCTCTTCCGTTGCCGGCCCCCGTAAAAGCTGTTTAACAAACAAGGAATACTTATCTTTAATCATTTTGGGTGTGGCTTGCTTATCCGCAAGAAAGACGGCCTGTTCCAAAGAATAGACCATTGCCAAAGGACTTTCCGCCGACTCATAGTTTTCTGCCGGCAAAGACAGCAACAGATAAAAGCCTCCCGGCAGCAGAAGTGAAATTAAAATATATTGCCGGCCTCCCGATTTGAAAAAAGAAGCGGCTTTCCTGATGGAGAAAAGCTCCGCAGTCAGCACCCGCAGAACAAATTTAGAGAATATTACATCCCGTGCTTTAGATAAAATCATGATATCCGATTGAGGAAAGGCTGAGCAAAGGGCCTTAAGTAAGCGTTCCAGTTCCTTGTTGGTCATGATATATCTCCTTTTCCTTCAACAGACCTTTAATCAGAAAATGCTCCTGAATGGAAGCATAAACCCTTTTTGCGGTTTCTTGCCACAGTTCCTTCTCCTCTGCCGCCGGCTGTATAATCTTCATCCCTTTGGCCGCCAGTTCTGTCCTGGCTTCCAAATTAACTCTTTCCGCCTCCGATAGCATCCAGCGGCAGGTTTCGTCAAAAGCAGACTGGGTTATGTCCCGCAAATGGCCGGGTAAACGCTCCCAGGCCGATTTTGAAAACAAAACCGCATTGACGTCATAAATAGAATTCAATTCTGTCACAAACTTTTGCTTTTTATAAAATTCCATAGCCAATATATTGGAATAGGGATTTTCCTGACAATCAATGGCTCCCGTTTCCAAAGCTTCCGGGACGTCATTATAATTGGCCATAACGACGTTAGCTCCCATGGAATGGTAAAACTCTTTGATGATTTTTGCAAAAACCACGACTCGGATTCGTTTATTTCGCATATCTGCCGGTATATGGATGGGCTCATTAGAGGTTATATACCGCCAGCCCATGCTCCAGAAACCGGCCAATACGGCTCCCATAGCGTGAAGGGCCGGAAACATTTCCTTCCTTACATAACCGTTGAGCAGATAACTTGCTTCCTCCGCCGAATCAAACAAAAAAGGCAGCTCCAGTATATGGGGCCAACCTTTGAGAGAGTTAAACAGCAGGCCGCTATTAACGGAAACACAGTCGATCTTGCCGCTGCAAGCAGACTCAAATAATTGGCGGTAATCCCCTGCTTTCGAGATAACTTCAATATTCAATTGCATTCTGCCGTCGCTCATTTGCTGAAGAAGCTGCGAAAATTTTTCCAGGCCTCTTTGTTGGATATTGCCGGAATGAATATTGACGCAAGCATGCCAGGTAATGGTCTGGCTTTTAAAAAGAGAGTAGCAATACATGGAAGCCCTGTCCACATCATTATGCAGGGGGTCCGCGGCCAAGGCTCCCTGAGCCTTGCTAAAACGTTGTAAAATAGTATTGCGGTGGATGCCCAACTCCTCTGCCCCATGGGTCAAATTATTATTGTTTGTGGTTATGGCTTCAAGGGTCTCTTCCATAGTTTTGGAGTTGGCAAGGGCCAGGTCATAATCCCGAAAAATAATCTCCTTAAATTCTTCGGGAAGCAAAGTCGACAGATAAGAAAACAGGTATTTGTTTATCGTCAGACAGGCGTAGCCTTTCTTATTCAAAAACTGAGAATTATTGCTCAAAAATTGGGCTTCCAGGAAGCTGTTGTGAAGCTGCTCCAGCTTTACGTAAGGGCTGCCTGCAAAAGCATAAGCTGATATTTGATACACAGTGCCGAGGGTTCCGATAAGATCCTCGGCATATCTTTTGGCTTCGGCGATTTTTTCCCTAAAACTTTTACCGCCGATGCTTTTAAATACTAAAATTTTATTTTGGCTGATGGGACCAAAGATGTCTTCAGCAGAAAAATGAGGAGATGCGGCATGTAAAAGATTAAAGGCCGTCTGGAAATTGACAGGACCGTTATCATCCTGAGTCGGCGGCAAACAAAACAAAACGGCACAACGGGGCAATCCGAAAGAATATTGCAAAAGTTTCATAAAGGATAATATTTCCCAGTTTGTTTTGTCATAAAAGGCCAGTTGATTAGCTAACTGGGTGCGGACGTCTTGACGCCACTGGGAATTTGTATCTGAAATACTATTCAGCAGTAAATCCAGCATGGAAAAAATGAAAGGGAAGGTTGACGAAGGCGCAGCACAGTCAAAAGCCAGAACATAGCCCATCATCCTCCCGTTTAGATGATAGGGCCTTATTTCAAAGGTATACTCCCTTTGCAGCTGCCGAAAATCCTTTTGACGGCAACAGTTTTTAATCCTTGCCTTATCGAAAGCATCAGGATCAGTAAAGACCAAAATATTGCCCTCATCATCACATATACAAACTGGAAAAGTCAGAGCATTCCGGATATTAGCCACAAGGAATTCTTGTTGAAGGGGTGTCAGCCACACTGCACAAAGCCTCCTCTCACTCAAGGATAAGCGGCGATCAAAATAACAACTATTCATCATAATGTCTCAATAAGACCAGGCTGTCAATACAGTCTTGCTTTACAAGTTTTTCCATGTGCAGTCAGCACAATTTTTCCCTCAAAATATTGGCCTTCGGTTATATTGTTTTACAGGCCGGAGAAATGCTACCCTATAGACAAATGAGAGGCCTCTTATTTTATCAGCACCTATATTGTTTTTTCTGAATCATCTGGTTTTTTATAGGCTATTTAACAATCTAGCCTAAGCATTCCATGAATTAGGAGGAAAATTTCATGAATTTATATACCATGCTGCAGCAAAAGCAGAGTCAAGGCGCTCCCTTGCGGGTAGGCATCATTGGCACAGGTAAATTCGGCACCATGTATCTTTCTCAGGTCAGGAAAGTACCGGGAGTTCATCTCGTCGGTATTGCCGAGCTTAACATGCCCCGGGCTTTCGACAATTTACAGCGTACCCTTTGGCCCAAAGAACAAGTGGATGCCAAGACATTGGAAGAAGCTTATAACACAGGCAAAACCTGCGTCATGGACAGCGGTGACGATCTAATCGCTTCCCCCTTTACCGAAATTATTATCGACTGTACCGGCGACCCTGAGCTGGGCATCAAGAACACTTTACGCTGCTGTCAATACGGCAAGCATATCGTAAACGTCAATGTGGAAAGCGACGCTTTGGCCGGCCCGCTGCTGGCAAAAAGAGCGGCTGCTGCCGGCATCGTCTACTCCCTGGCTTACGGCGACCAGCCTGCCATGATCTGCGAAATGGTGGACTGGGCAAGAGCCGCCGGTTTTGAAGTGGTCTGCGCCGGCAAAGGCACCCGTTTTCAGCCCATATATCATCAGTCCACTCCAGATACTATCTGGGGTTACTACGGCATATCTCCTGAAAATGCCGCCAAAGGCGGCATGAATCCCAAGGTGTTCAACTCCTTCCTTGATGGTACAAAATCGGCCATTGAGATGGCTGCCGTTTCCAACGCCACCGGTCTGCTGCCCAATAGTACCGGCCTGCTGTTTCCCCCCTGCGGCGCCGACGATCTGCCCCGTATTTTGAAGCCTAAGTCTGCCGGCGGCATTCTTGAGCAAAGCGGCATGGTGGAAGTGGTGGCCAGCGAAGAACGGGATTACCGCCCGGTCTACCGGGATTTGCGTTTTGGTATTTATATCACGCTGAAGGGTGATTCGGAATACATGATGAATTGCTATAAAGAATACGGCATGGTCACCGATGAAACCGGCGAATATACTTGCCTTTACCGTCCTAATCACATGATCGGCCTGGAGATGAATTTATCTGTGGCTTCTGTGGGAGTACGCCGGGAACCTACGGGCTGTCCCAGAGCCTTTAATGCCGACGTGGTTTCCGTTGCCAAATGTGATATTCCCAAAGGAACAATACTGGACGGCGAAGGCGGTTATTACGTCTATGGCGAAGTCCTGCCGGCAAAGACCTCTGTGGAAAAAGGCTGCCTGCCCCTGGGTTTTAGCGGCAATAAAAAAGTTTTACGCGACATCAAAGCCGGGGAAATTCTTACCTATGATGCCATCGAATACGACAGCAGCTGCCTGACCATGGAAATCCGGCGGGAGCTTGAGGCAATGGCCAAAAAATAAAGCATTGGAGGAGTACACCCATGACCAAAAACAAAGCAGTCATTGCCGGCGCCGGCTTAATGGGCGCCTCTCTGGCCCAGGTATATGCCGAGGCCGGCTATGAAGTTGTTTTATACGACCTGGCTGACGAATTCCTGGAACGGGGCCAAAAGCTGATTGCCTTAAATCAGGCTACTATGGTAAAAGAAGAGATGCTGACTCAGGAGGATTCCGATGCTTTAATAGCCCGCATCGCTTATACCTGCGACGACAGCTGCTTCGCCGACCCTCAATTAACCATTATTCTCGAAACAATCATTGAAAAGTTAGATATTAAGCAAGATTTTTGGGCAAAGGTTTCCGACCTGGCCAACCCTGACTGCTTGCTGGCCTCCAATACCTCCGGCCTGCACATCGGTGATATTGCGGCAAAAATGGAGCATAAGGACCGTTTTATGGGCCAGCATTGGCTAAACCCCCCTCATCTCCTGCCTTTATGCGAATTGATCATCGGTGCAGACACTTCGGCAGAAACCGTAGTCAGGATGAAAGAGCTGGTGATTGGCCTAAAGAAAAACCCTGTATGCGTAAAGGATATTAACGGCTTTATCATCAACCGGCTGCAGTTCGCTCTTTTACGGGAAGCCATGTACATTGCCGACAGCGGCGCCGCCACCATCGAGGATATTGATGCGGTAATGAAGTACGGCATGGGCCTGCGGCTGGCAGCCTTGGGCCCCTTCCGTATCGCCGACTTCGGAGGCTTAGACACCTTTAACCATATTTCCGGCTACCTCTTTGCCGATCTCGACGCATCAAAAACGGCCAATGCCGGACTGCAGCAAATGGTGGCGGAAGGCAAGCTGGGTGTCAAAAGCGGCGCCGGCTACTACGATTATTCCGGCGGCAAGGATGTGGAGGCTATCCGGGAACGGGATGAGCTTTTTATTAAACTGGCTAAATGCTTATATAAATAAGAAAAGGAGGTAAATAATGCGCAGCGATTTGATGAAAACCGGCATCGACCGGATTCCCCACCGGGCATTGTTCCGGGCTTTGGGTCTGACGGACGAAGAGCTGAACCGGCCCATTATCGGCGTGGTCAACGCCCAAAACGAAATCATTCCCGGCCATCTGGATCTTGATAAGATTGCGGAAGCTGTTAAGGCCGGTATCCGCATGGCCGGGGGTACCCCTGTAGAATTTCCGGCCATCGGCGTTTGTGACGGTATTGCCATGAATCATGAAGGCATGTTTTTCTCCTTACCAAGCCGGGAGCATATTGCCGACTCCGTAGAAATCATGGCCAATGCCCATCCTTTTGACGGTCTCGTTTTTATCCCTAATTGTGATAAAATCGTTCCGGGAATGATTATGGCGGCACTGAGGCTGAACATCCCCGCTGTCTTTTGCAGCGGCGGCCCCATGCTGCCGGGGCGGGCAACCGGTAAAATGGTGGCTCTTACCGATGCTTTTGAAGCTCCGGGGGCTGTCCATACCGGTAAAATGGGCGAAATCGAAGCCAATGACATCACCGAACATTCCTGTCCCGGCTGCGGCTCTTGTGCCGGTATGTTTACAGCAAACTCCATGAACTGCATGACGGAAATCTTGGGTTTAGGGCTGCCGGGCAACGGCACCATTCCTGCCGTGGAAAGCCAGCGGATTCTGCTGGCCAAGCATGCCGGCATGCGTATTATGGACTTAGTTGCCGGGGATATTCGCCCCCGGGATATTGTCACCCAAAAGGCGATCACCAACGGATTGGTTGCCGATATGGCTTTAGGCTGCTCCACCAACACTATGCTTCATTTGCCGGCCATTGCCCATGAAGCCGGTCTGGAGCTTGATCTGAAAGGCGTCAATACCATCAGCGACAAAGTTCCCCATCTTGTCAAGCTGAATCCTGCCGGCTCCCATTTCCTGGTTGACTTAAATAACGCCGGCGGCTTAAGCGCAGTAATGAAGCGTCTGGATAGCCTGGGATTGATTGAAACCGACGCCAAGACAGTAGACGGGACCTGGGCAGACCGGATTGCCGCCGCCGAAATCAAGGACGACGGCGTAATCCGCAGCCGTGAAACTGCCTACAGTAAAACCGGCGGTCTGGCCATCCTTTATGGCAATCTGGCTCCTGACGGCGCCGTGGTTAAAAAAGGAGCCGTCTTGCCGGAAATGATGGAGCATACGGGACCGGCAAAGTGCTTCAACAGTGAAGAAGAGTGCTGCCAAGCCCTATATGCAGGCAAGGTGGCAGCCGGCGATGTGGTTGTCGTTCGTTACGAAGGCCCTAAAGGCGGCCCCGGTATGCGGGAAATGCTAAGCCCCACCGCTGCTTTGGCCGGCATGGGACTGGACCGCAGTTGCGCCTTGATTACCGACGGCCGGTTTTCCGGCGTCAGCCGGGGAGCATCTATAGGCCATGTCTCTCCCGAAGCGGCGGCCGGCGGACTTTTGGCTTACATTAAAGACGGAGACCTGATCGAAATTGATATTCCCAATTATTCCATTAATCTAAAGGTAAGCGAGGAGGAGATTGCCGCACGCAAACAGGAAATTGTACCGCAGCCGCCTAAAGAAGTCTCCGGTTATCTCAAACGCTATCGGGCTTTAGTCACCAGTGCCAACCGGGGAGCCATTTTGGATGATAGCAAACTCTAGTATTTAACGGCAACTTTTAGCGGTTACCGAGTACGGGTATTGCAGCAAAGAAAATACGGGTAAAGGGGAGAGATTATGAAAAAGATAGTTTATAAAAGCCTGAGTATTGCATTGATATTGATGATAGCCGTGTCCATCGCTGCCTGCGGCAAAACGGAGAGCAACCCTTCAACACCCGCCCAAAGCGGCGGCTCTGCCGAAAAAACCGCCGAAAAAGTTATTATTAAGTTTGCCGGTGTCAATAATGCCGAACACGCCACTATTCGGGCCATCAACGAAAAATTCAAGCCCCGGGTGGAAGAATTAACGGAGGGCAGAGTTGAGGTTCAGGTTTTTGACAATTCTCAGCTTGGCGGTGAAAGAGATTTGATGGAGCAGCTGCAAAGCGGTCTTTTGCAGATGAGCTATATCAGCCCCATCTTTGCTACTGTTGATCCTGCCATCAATGTTATGGACTTACCCTTCCTCTTTAAGGACGAAGCTCATGTGGACAAAGTGGTGGATGGCCAGCTGGGCAAAGAGCTGCTGAAGGATCTTCCCGACAAAGGCCTTATTCCCTTGGGTTACTTTGAAAACGGCTTCCGGGTTATTACCAACTCCAAGCATCCTATCAACACTTTAGCCGATATCAAAGGCTTAAAAATCAGAACGCCTCAAGCACCCATATCCGTAGCCATCTTTGAAGCTCTGGGGGCCAATGTCACTCCCCTGTCCTTCGGCGAGCTGTACAGCGCTTTGCAGCAGAAGGTAGTGGACGGCCAGGAAAACGCTTACAATACGGTTTCCTCCTCCAGGTTCTTTGAGGTCCAAAAGTATGTGGCTGAAACAAACCATATGTGGGGCTGCTTCGTGATTATGGCCTCCGGCAAATGGTGGGATACTCTTGACGGGGACATGAAAGCAGCTATAGAAACTGCCGCCGCCGAGGCTGCCACTTATCAGCGCCAAATCTTCCGGGAGCAATCGGCAGGCAGCAAGGCCCAATGCGAAGAAGCCGGCATGGAAATCAGCTATCCCGATGGGGCAGAACTGCGGCAAGCCGTAGCTCCCGTATATGAAAACTTCTACAAAGAATATCCCCAATACAAGGATATCGTAGAGCAAATTCAAGCTATGCAGTAATAAGGCATTCACCATTGTGTCCCCGGTAAACAGTGTGCTGTTGAACAAAACCTTGGCGGGCGGCCTCCGCCGCCAAGGTTTTGTTGGCCCGGCACACCGAGCATAAGGAGGGTAGTCCCAGTGAAAAGTTTTTTGGATAAAACCGGCCAGGTTGCTCTGACCATTCTCAGAGCCCTGGTAGCTATCTTATTTGCTGTCATGGTTGTCGTCGTCTTTGCCCAGGTATATACAAGGTTTCTAACGGACAGCTCTCTGGTCTGGAGTGAAGAACTATCCCGCTTCAGCATGATCTGGATGGTATTTTTAGCTTCCGTCCTCACCTTTAACAGCAATGACCATATTATTGTAGATGCGCTTATTACATTTTTAAAGGGTACGACCCGGGCAGTTTTATTGATTATCAGCAAAGTCATGGTTTTGCTCTATTCCGTTTTTATTGTCATCGGGGCCACCCAATTCCTGCCTGTGGTAGCCATTCAAACCTCTACCGTCCTGCGCTGGCAGATGTCCCTGGTCTACAGCATTATTCCCATCAGTATGGCAGCTATTGGTATATTGTGCCTGCGGGATATCTACGTTCTCGTTGAAGAAAACTTCTTGAAGTCCGGCAGGGAGGGAAGCAAATGATTGCCTTTTTAATTGTTTTATTTTTTCTTTTAGCCATCGGCACCCCTATCTACGTTTCCCTGGGTCTCAGCTCCGTGGTTTTGTGGGTATCGGAATACGGCTCCATTGATTTCATTATGATCTTTCAAAAAATGTTTACCGGCATGGATGTCTTCACCCTTATGGCCATTCCTTTTTTCATGCTGGCCGGTGAAATCATGAATACAGGCGGCCTTTCCAGGCGCTTAGTGGGTTTTGCCCAAAAGGCTATCGGCTGGATTAAAGGCGGCCTGGGCATTGCCGCAGTATTGGCTTCCATGTTCATTGCGGCTATTCTTGGTTCAGCCTCCGCCAGCGCCGCCATGATCGGCATGATCATGATTCCCGAAATGGTGGCAAGAGGCTATAAGTCTGATTATGCCTCGGCTCTGGTAGCTTCCGCCGGCTCTGTGGGCCCCATCATCCCTCCCAGCGTTCCTTTGATTATTTATGGTGTAATTGCCCAGCTTTCCATCTCCGATCTGTTTGTCACCGGCTATGTACCCGGCATATTGATGAGCGTATTCTTTATGGGTTACAACTACTGGCATGCCAAAAAAATGAACTATCCGGCGGAAGCTAAGCCTACCACCAGGGAGTTCTTTTTGGCCTTAAAGGGCGCTATCCTTACCCTTTTCCTACCTGTTATTATCATGGGCGGTATTCTGGGCGGTATATTTACCGCTACGGAAGCCGGCGTGGTGGCTGTGGTTTATGCCCTGATCATCAGCATGGTGGTCTATCGGGAAATCAAAATCCGGGATCTGCCGGAAATCCTGATCAAGGCCTCCAAATCTACGGCAATGATCCTTATCGTTATGGCGGTAGCCTCCTATTTATCCTGGATATTCACCATGCTCCGGCTGCCCCAGACCGTTTCTGCGGCTATACTCTCCGCCACCAACAGCCCTCTGATGTTCCTGTTTATTATCAATCTCATTATGATTGTAGCCGGCATGTTCCTGGACGCCGTCTCCGCCCTCACCATCATGACGCCGGTAATTCTGCCAACCGCCATAGCTCTGGGCATAAACCCCATCCTCTTTGGCGTCATGCTGACGGTAAACTTAAGCATCGGCGTGCTGACTCCTCCCGTAGGCTTGAATCTTTATGTTACCTCCAGTATCTCCAAAGTCGGCCTTTTGCCTATAGCAAAAGCAGCCCTCCCTTTTATGATTTTAATTTTCCTCGTGCTGGGGCTGATGATGTTTGTCCCTCAGATGTTCCTGATTTTCGTATAGATTCTGTGTCTCCTTACTTGTTACTGCCTTTATTCACAGATAAAAGCGGCGCCTTTCTTCGGGTATCTTCGAAGAAAGGCGCCGCTTTTTAGCCTATATTATTTATTAAGAAAAAAAGTAGTGAACCCACGGGATGTGATATGCTGCCAGTGTGGCGCCTGTACAAAAATTACGGTTGTATGAAAATCGGCGGGGTCAGGTGTACAAAATTTACGATTGTATGTAAAATGCGAAGAGAATATTACCTCATAACCGTAAAAATTGCACGGAAGGGGCCTGAATTTGGCTAAATTAACCCTGAGCCAGCCTGCAAATCACGTACAAACGAAAAAATTGCACAGACCGCCGCCGGAAAACACCTACAAACGAAAAAAATGTACAGAAACAGTGCCGCCTGCCGCCTCCGCCCCGATGCCCCTCGGAATCGCCCTTGAAATCACCTTCGAAATCGCCCCCGGAATCAATCGCCGGTGGGCTGCTACCATGCATTCTTTCGTTTTTAAGAACACTCGCCTTAGCTCTAGCGCCGGCTGTCCCGGACGGTTTTCAGCCGGGCCATGGCCCGGGCCAAAGCCGCTTTTGAGCTATGGTACTCCTGCAGGCTCTTCCTCTGACGCAGCCGTTCTTCCGCCCGCTCCCGGGCAGCCTCCGCCCGGTGCAGATCGATCTCTTCCGGCAGCTCAGCGGCCGCCACCAGCAAAATAACCCGGTAAGGCATGATTTCGGCAAAGCCGGTGCTGACGGCGGCTAAACGCCACTGACCCTCCACTTTATAGCGGATTTCTCCGGCCATCACGGCGGTAACCACCGGCTCGTGGCCCGGTTCCACGCCGTATAAGCCATCCTGAATGGGCAAAATCAGCCCCTCCGCCTCACCCTGAAAAAACTGGCGATCCGGCGTAACGATTTCTAGAAGAAAGCTGGCCATCTCATCCCACCCCCAGTTTGCCGGCCTTAATACGAATATCCTCCAGACCGCCTACCATATTGAAAGCAGCCTCGGGGTAGCCGTCCAATTCTCCGGCCAGCAAAGCCTCAAAGCTTCTGACGGTATCCTCCAGCTTCACGTAGCACCCGGCCAGGCCGGTAAAGTTCTCTGCCACAAAAAGGGGCTGAGAAAAGAGCTGCTGAGCCCGGCGGGCCCGGGCCACTACCTGCCGATCCTCAAGGGAAAGCTCCTCCATACCGAGAATAGCGATAATATCCTGCAATTCCCGGTACCGCTCAAGCAAAGCCTGAACACCCCGGGCCACATTGTAATGGCGCTCCCCCAGCACATCGGGTTCCAGCAGGCGGGAAGTGGATTCCAGCGGATCTACAGCGGGATAAATACCCATTTCCACAATCTTACGGGAAAGAACGGTGGTAGCATCCAAATGGGCAAAGGTGGTGGCCGGAGCCGGGTCCGTGAGATCATCGGCCGGAACGTATACCGCCTGCACCGAGGTAATAGCTCCGTTTTTCGTGGAGGTGATCCGCTCCTGCAAAGCTCCCATTTCGTTATCCAGAGTAGGCTGATAACCCACGGCAGAAGGCATCCGGCCCATAAGCGCCGATACCTCGCTGCCGGCTTGGACATAACGGAAGATATTGTCGATAAAAAGCAGAACGTCCCGCCTTTCCTTATCCCGGAAATATTCCGCCATCGTAAGGCCCGTCAGGGCCACCCGCATTCTGGCTCCGGGGGGCTCATTCATTTGGCCAAAAACCAGGGCGGTTTTATTCAGGACGCCGGACTCCGCCATTTCATGCCAAAGATCACTGCCCTCTCTCGTGCGCTCGCCCACGCCGGTAAAGATGGAATAACCGCCATGCTCGGTGGCAATGTTGTGGATCAGCTCTTGAATAAGCACAGTCTTGCCCACGCCGGCGCCGCCAAAAAGTCCGATCTTGCCGCCCCGGGCATAAGGAGCCAGCAAATCGATTACTTTTATGCCGGTTTCCAGTATTTCCATCACCGGCTTCTGTTCTTCAAATTTAGGGGGATTAGCGTGGATGGGCCATTTTACATCAGCCGCTACCGGACCTTTTTCATCTACCGGATTGCCCAGAACATTAAACATGCGCCCCAAAGTAGCCTGGCCTACGGGCACCAGGATAGGGCCGCCGGTGTTCTCAACCAAAGCTCCCCGTCCCAGTCCCTCGCTGGGGGACAGCATGATGCAGCGGACAGTACCGTTGCCCACAAACTGCACCACCTCCATGACCCGTTTTTCCCCTTTTACCTCCACGGTAAGAGCATTGCGCAAATCCGGCAGCTGCTCCGAGGGAAATTCTACGTCCACCACGGGGCCCATTACCTGTATGACTGTACCTTCCATAGTCTTTTCTCCTCATCTTATGCTATAAATACGGGCCAGCCCATACAGGCCGCCGCCGGCAGGCCTCAGGAATCGCCACGGGCCGCGGCGCCGCCGGTAACCTCTGTAATCTCCTGGGTGATAGCAGCCTGTCTGGCCCGGTTATAGGTCAAGTTCAGCTCTTGCAGCATCTTCCGGGCATTGTCCGAAGAAGCGCTCATGGCCATCATCCGGCAATTTTGCTCGCTGCAGAAGGATTCTACTAAAGCGCCGAAGATCATTCCTTTCAAATAGCTGGGCACCAGCCGCTCCATTACGGCTTCCTCCGAAGGAATGTAGCGAACTCTCTCGGTATAGCGTTCATCCTTCGGACGCTGCCAGGGAAATAGGTCCCGATGCAGCGGCAAGAGCTTGGTAGCAGTGGGTTCCATTAACAAAGGATTGATCATGCGGGTATAAATGATCCAGACCTCATCCAACTTGCCTTGACGAAAAAGCTCCAGAAACAGCTCGCCAATCTCCCGGGCCCGGGTCATGTTGGGATCTTGGGCAGTATAATCAAACTCGCCGTCCATCGGCAAGCCCTGGCTTTCAAACCAAGCCCGCCCCGTCTGACCGATAACATAGAGAATAGGATCGGACTCCTGGGCCAGATATTTTTCTGCCAGCTTAAGCACATTGTGGTTGTAAGCGCCGGCCAGCCCTTTGTCACCGGTGACGACGATGTAGCCAATGGTCCGTTCTTCCGGCTTCAGCTCCCGGCGCTGGTCGAAGTAATCATGATGCACTCTGGAAGAATGGTGCAAAATATCGGAGATGGTAAACTTAATTCGCTCAAAATAAGGCCGGGACTGATCCAGCCGCTTTTTGGCCTGGCGTAAGCTGGAGGAAGAAATCAGGTACATGGCATTAGTAATTTTCAGGGTTTCCCCCACACTTTTGATATGCTCCCGGATTTCTTTTATTTCGGTCATGAGGATACCACCCGCTTTTTATACTCCGCCAATTCCTCACGCAAAATCTCTACATCGGGGCCGGTAAGCTCGCCGCTTTTTTCAATTCTTTCCATAAGGTCAGCCTGCTTTTTCTCCAGATGGTCGGCGAAGCTGCGGGTAAAGGCGGCTACTCGCTCCAAAGGCACATCTGCCAGCAACCCGCCGGTGGCAATATAAAGGATTACCGCCTGCCGGGCCACGCTCATGGGCTGGCCCAGGGGCTGCTTCAGCACCTCCAGCAGCCGTTTGCCGTGATCTAAGGCTTGCTTCGTCGCCTTATCCAGATCGGAGGAGAATTGATTAAAGACTTCCAGCTCCCGAAAACGGGCCAGGTCAATGCGCAGGGTGCCAGCTGTTTTTTTGATGGCCCTGGTTTGAGCAGCCCCGCCCACTCGGGATACCGACAAGCCTACGTTAACGGCAGGCCGCTGGCCGGCGTTAAAGAGATCCGTACCCAAATAAATCTGGCCGTCGGTGATGGAAATAACGTTAGTAGGGATATAGGCGGAGACGTCTCCCGCCAAAGTTTCAATAATAGGCAAGGCGGTGATGGAGCCTCCTCCAAACTCCTCAGTCAGGCGGCAGGCTCGCTCCAGGAGTCTGGAATGCAGATAAAAGACGTCGCCGGGATAGGCCTCTCTTCCGGGAGAGCGTTTCAGCAAAAGGGAAAGGGTGCGGTAAGCCACAGCATGCTTGGAAAGATCATCGTAAACGATCAGCACGTCTTTGCCCTTGGCCATAAAATATTCGGCTAAAGCCGCTCCGGCATAGGGCGCCACATATTTGAGAGACGCCGGCTCGCTGGCGGCGGCAGAAAGAATTACCGTATACTCCATGGCCCCCCGCCGTTCCAGAGTATCCCGGACAGCCGCCACTGAAGCAGCTTTCTGGCCGATGGCCACATAGATCGCGATGACTCCCCGACCCTTCTGGTTTAAAATGGCGTCTAAAGCAATAGCCGTTTTGCCGGTCTGCCGGTCGCCGATGATCAGCTCCCGCTGACCCCGGCCAATCGGAACCATGGCGTCAATGGCCAGGATACCTGTTTGCATAGGCACATTTACCGGCTTTCGCGTCACCACTCCGGGAGCCTCGTGCTCAATGGGCCGGGTTTCGGTGACGGCAATCGGGCCTTTGCCGTCTATAGGCGTACCGATGGCGTTGATTACCCGCCCCAGCATAGCTTCCCCCACCGGCATATCCGCCGGCCGGCCGGTACGGCGAACCACCGACCCTTCCCGGATGCCGCTGTCCGGCCCCAGCAAAATGCAGCCGACAGTATCCCGCTTCAAATCCAGCGCCATACCCCGGACTCCGGTATCAAATTCCACCAGCTCGCCGTAAACCACATTGCGCAATCCGTAAACGGTGGCAATACCGTCGCCTACTTCCAGCACGGTGCCGGTCTCGGCCCGATCCAGCTTTTTATCATATCCCGATATTTCCTCCCGTAAAACAGCGAGAATTTCTCCGGGACTGGCATTTTTGTTCATGGCAAATTCCCCCTTTATGGACTGCCGCCCTTATGACCGGCTGTCTTCCTCCAAATAGCGGGCCAGACCGGCCAGCCGGCCCCGGATGCTCTGGTCATAAGTCACGCCCTCGATCTCCAGCTTAAAGCCACCCAACAACTCCGGATCCAGCCGCAGGTTCAAATGAACCCGGTCCTTTTGGAACTTATTGCACAGCCATTTTTGAAGCATTTCCAGTTCGCCGGCTTGCGGCTGGCGGGCCCAGGTCACCGTGGCCTCGGCAGCATTTTGACCCTGAAGGCTCAAATCGTGGAATTGCTTGACGATCTCCGGCAGCAGAGCCAGCCGTCCCCGCCGGGCCAGCATTTGAAAAAAACGCAGCAGCTGCGGCTTATCCGCTAATACAGGAAAGGGCAGACGGCCCAGCACAGCCTCCTTCTCTGTCGAGCGCACCACGGGGCTTATCAAAGCCTCCCAAAGCTCCGGCAAGCCTTGCAGGCTGCCGGCAGCCGCCGCCAGCTGCTCTTCTTCGGGAAAAATCTCATATAAAGCCTGGGCATATCGGCGGGCTAATTCCTTCATAGGCTGCCACCCGCTTCAGACGGCAACGGCTTAGGCGGATACTGCCCGGCCGGCAATCCCTCAGCCGGATGCTCCTTCGCCAAAAACTCCTCCAACAGCGCCCGGTCATCGCTGCCGCCCAACTGACGGCCGGCAACTTGGGAAGCGGCAAGCATGGCCAGCCCGGCCACCTCTTTTCTTACTTCCGCCAGCATGGCGGTCCGGTCCGCTTCTAATTGGCGGCGGGTTTCGCCGGCCAAAGCCTCGGCGGCGGCCTGAGCCGAAGCCAAAATGGCCTGATACTCCCGGCGGCCCCGGTTCTCTGCCTGTCGCAGCAAGCCCTGGCTCTCCTCTTCTGCCTGAGCCAGCCGGGCGTCGTAATCTGCCTTGACTTTGGCAGTCTGCATTTTTTGCTCTTCGGCGATGGCCAAATTCTGCCTGATTTCCTTTTGCCGGCTCTCGATCTTGTCGGTCACCGGCTGCCAGAGAAACTTTTTAAGCAGGAGGTAGAAAACCAACAGATTAATCACAGTCCATAAGAGCCCGCTCCAGCTGATTTGCAGCATGGCTTGCGTTCCCCCTTTTACTTGAGAATAATAATAGCCAGGGCTGTAATAAAGCCGTAAATGGCGGTGGCTTCCGCCAGAGCTGCTCCCAGAATGAATGTACCCCGGATTTTGTCGGCAGCTTCCGGCTGCCGGGCGATGGATTCGGCAGCCTTACCGGTGGCGATACCGATACCGATGCCGGCCCCAATGCCGGTAAATACTGCAAGAGCTGCTCCGATTGCCAATGTCATGTTTAATTCCTCCTCAACGATTTTCATGAATAAATACTTGCGGTCATTCGTTCTCTTCAATGCTTTCTCCCAAAAACAGGGTAGTGAGAAAGACGAAAACCAGAGTCTGAATCAGACCGTCAAAAATATCGAAATACAGGCTAAAAGCTATCGGGATCACGGCAGGCGCCAGGGTCTTGATCATTTCCATGATAACGTAGGCCGCCAATACATTGCCGAAGAGCCGCATACATAAAGAAAGGGGCCGGATAAATATCTCCATCAGATTAATGGGCAGAAGCACCGGCGTCGGCTGGGCAAATTTTTTGAAGCCGCCGCTAAAACCCCGAAAACGGAACTGAGCGCCGTAAATCAGAATCATGCTCATTAATGCCAAAGCAGCCGTAACCGTCAGATCCCTGGTAGGGGGAGCCAAGCCGATGAGCCCCGCAAGGTTGGCGGCGGCAATATATACGGCTACCGTAAAAAGCCAGGGAGCAAAGGAACGCCAATGGCGGCCAAGGTTTTCTTCACAGAAATGGTTGAAGGCGCCTATGGCCAGCTCCAGCAGCGTCTGTCTCCCGCCGGGAATCCTTTGCAGGCTTCGGGTGAGAATAAAGGAAGCCGCCGTCACCAAAGCCATCAAAATCCAGGTCACCGCCACTGACTCAGGCACATCAAAGAGTCCAAAGACCGATACCGCCGGCGTTCCCGCCATGCTTTCGGCCAAAACCTCTTTTAGCTTATCCAAAATACCACCACCTTTCCCGCGGCTTTCATCATAGACCTTGAACGGGTCTTCCGAAAGACTTTCGTAACTAAACAAAATAGATTTTTGCAGTCGAAAAGCTTTCCGCTAATGTGTTATAATTGCGTCATTCCCCTTATAAGGCCTCATCCGGCCCACTTTGCGGCAAGGAGGAAAACCGCTATGGCAAAACAGACCGAAGGCTCGGCGCCTATTCGGACTCAGATTTTTCTGGTCAACCTTTTGGTGGCCGCAGTGGCTCTGGCTTTGGCCGCAGGGCTTTCACTTCTCCTTACCATTTTTCAGGAAAAGCAAACCCAAGACCGTAGCCTGATGAATTCCGCCCAGCTTATCGCTCAAATGCCGCCGGTGATCCGGGATTTGCAGGCCGGACAATCCAGCGGGGAGCTGAAAATCTTCCTGGATAAATCCATCTCCCAGGTCGGCGATATCGATGTTGTGGTGGTAGCCGACCTTAAAGATATCCAGCTCTATGCTTCGGACCCTGCCCTTATCGGCCGGCCTTATGGCGGCGCAGCCCAGGAAAAAATCCGCCAGGGCAAGGCCGTCTTTACCTCTCAGGATGGCGGCGGCACCGGCGCAGCCCGCTGTGCCTATGCACCTGTCCACGGGGTCGACGGTTCTCTTCTAGGTTTTGTCATGGTGGGTATTTATATGCGCAGCATCTCCTCCGCCCTCTGGCAAGTGGTGTTTTACTTCGCCGTTATTGCAGCAGCGGCAGTAGTTCTCGGAAGTCTGATTTCCACCCGCCTTTCTGACCGGATCAAAGGCTTTTTTGGCGGTTATGAGCCTGCTGCCTTTCTCGGTCTTTTTCACCAGCGGGAGGATATCCTGGAATCCTTGGAAGAAGGAATTCTGGCCATTGACGCCGAAGCCCGCATCATGTACTTGAACAAGGCAGCCGAAGAAATGCTCCATCTCAACCGGGCGGCCGCCGAAGGCCAGCCCCTGCGGCAAGTCCTTGCCGACTCCGCCCTGGACCGGGTGCTGCGCACCAGGCAGCCGGAATACAATGTTCCTTTCACCTCGCCAAAAAGAGGTCCCATTCTCTCCAACCAAATCCCCATCCGGGAAGAAGGATTGACGGTGGGAGCGGTGGCCATTTTTCGCAATCGTACCGAAGTAACCCGGCTGGCCGATGACCTTACCGGTTTTCGCCATATGGTGGAGGCTATGCGGGCCTATACCCACGAATTTATGAATAAGCTTCATGTAATCTTAGGCCTGCTTCAACTGGGCGAAATCCAGGAGGCAGAAGTCTATATTATGGATGTAACCAGCATCCACCAGCGGGCCATCGGCACCATCGCCGACTCCATCAAAAGCCCCTCCGTGGCCGCTTTGCTGGTAGGCAAGACCAGCCGCTGCGCTGAATTGGGAATTCGGCTGTCGCTGATGGCGGGTAGCCGTCTTTCTGAGGAGCAAGCCATTCTTCCCGCCGCCGCCTGTGTAACCATCCTGGGCAATCTCATCGAAAATGCAGCGGAGGCCATGAACCAAGCCGGCCACAGCCCCAAGGAAATTATGGTCACTATCCGGGAAGAGGGAGATTCTCTCTTTCTTTGCGTGGAAGATACCGGCCCCGGCATCAAGCCGGAAATGTCCCGGAAAATTTTCCGCCAGGGCTATTCCACGAAAGGCCAAGGCCGGGGTACCGGTCTGGCCTTAGTACAGGAGACTATCGAAGCCTATCAGGGCCAGATTCGGGTGGAATCCGAGCCCGGCGTAGGCACTACTTTCTTTCTTACTTTTCAACGTGAACCCAAGGGGGAAAATTCGAATGTTTAACGTGGTTATCGTAGAGGATGAAGCCATGGTGGCTAAACTCAACCGCCGTTTTGTGGAGGCCGACAGCCGCTTTCAGGTGGCGGCGGAATTCAACTCCGGCAAAACGGCTTTGGAATGGCTTCGCAGCCATAGCGCCGACTTGCTGATTCTGGATGTATATATGCCGGCGCTTACCGGCACGGAGCTTTTACGGGAGCTGCGGGCCCGGGGATCCGCCATCGACGTTATTATGGTCACTGCCGCCCATGACACCCATACCTTGGACGATCTGTTAAAACTGGGAGTGGACGATTATCTGGTCAAGCCTTTTACTGCTCAGCGCTTTCAACAGGCCCTCAATACCTTCTGCCGCAATCGCAGCGCCCTGGATAATCAGGATCAGGTCAGCCAAAAGGACATCGACCGGCTCATCCATATGCCCCTGGCCGCCGATGGCCTGGCCGAAAACAGCCTGGCTGAAGGCGATCTTCCCAAAGGCCTCCAGAAAAAAACTGCCCAATTGGTGTGGGATTGCCTGCAGCAAGCCCCCTACCAATCGGGCATCTCCTGTGAGGAGCTGTCTTCGTCCACCGGTCTTTCCACCGTTACGGTGCGGCGCTACCTCAACTATTTCCTGGAATTGGGCGAAGTGGAAAGTCATATGAATTACGATACCGGCGGCCGGCCTTCCCTGGCTTATCATCCGGTTATTCAACATTCAGCCGGCGAAAAGTAACCCTTAACCCAGCAATAAGTTGATCAGCAATACAACAATTGTAATAGTTGTTGCCGGCGGGTCGATATGGGTATCGCAATAGCTGTTAAACAACTTTACCGCCAGCTCACAAAGCAAACCGCAAACCAGAGCCGTCACCATACCGATCAGCATATTTCCCGAAAGGCAAAATGCCAGGGCACAGGGAAAGGTAATATGGTGGGTTGTCGGTGCGGCAGATCCTGTTTGTACGAAAAACAGGCTAAATGCACTGATGCCAAAGCAGAGGACGGGATAGGAGCCGGCCAGAGTTCCCGGTTCCACCCCCGACAGCAGCAGCAATTCCCCGGTGCCGGTTATGACAATGCCAAGTCCCACGCTCAGTACGATGGTATTGAGAATTTGTTCTCCATTGGGAAACCATATCCGCATCTCGTCGCACTCGCATTTTCCCAATATGCCGCACTTGCCAAACAGCAGCCGGGTGGCGATGCCCAAGGTTAAGACAGTGATTCCCGGCTGATCCGTAGGAATGCCCACCACAGTTCCCCACAGGTAGGCGACCAGACTGCCCAATACGCCAAAAACTCCTCCCACCAGCAAAACGCTGCCATCTCCCAGGCCATAAAGCGAGGTCAAAATATCCGCTCCGTTTTTCAGCTTCTTTCTTTTATGAGCAGCAAAGGCTGCCGCTGCCACACCGCCGGCAAAAGCAACATGAGGACCTAGAAATGGGCCGAAAGCTATGTAGGCCATGGAGTAGTCCGCCGCTCCGGAAAGGGCCAATATTCCGCCGGCAATCGCAATCAGACCTGTCAGGATAAAAGAAGGTAAAGCGCCGAAGGCTGCGCCAAAAGTTCCGCCGCCGAAGGCTGCTAATATAGAAAAAATACTCATTTCTTTCACCTTACTTTCTTTTCAGTTGATTTGCATTAAGCCTCTTCTTTTCTCAAGCCGCAATAGGTCTCCAATTCCCAGTAGTATTTGGGGAAAGCCGGTTTCATGTTTACGCCTGCCGCCGGTGTGGGAATACGAGCCACACCGCCCTTATGGGTGGCCGTCAACCCCTCGATTACATCCTCGATTTTTGAGGCCGGCATAGCAAAGGCCAATTCGCCATCCTCCGTTAAGGCAAAAACCCGCTCACCGCCACCGGGAATGATGACATTACAGCGATTTTCCACATAGGGCACCACCACTTCCCCGCCGCAGGCTCCCCGGCCGGCAAACCTGGATTCAATGTAACCGCCCTCCGCATAAAGTCCCGCCTGAATCAAACGGGTAATCTGGGCGGAGTTGCCATAGACAATGACCACATCCGGTTCAAAGGTTGCAATATGCAATGGCGCCACCACGATGCAGTAGGTATCAGCCCGGGGCATTTTGGGCGTGGATGACTGGGTCTTTTTTGCCGCTTCCATGTCTTTGACATACAGCGGATAAACAAGGCTTCCATCCTGAATGAACTCCGGCTCTTCTTTTTGACCTAAAATCACCTGAGCAATCGGGCAGGCCTGATCCTCCTGATGAAAGGCCACCGCCCAGCCATATTTTCTCGCAATATTAACGCCCTGACAAAAGGCAATGGGGTATCCAAAATGTTTTAACGGAATTTTCACCCGTTGGGGCAGCTTCTCCCCCTCCTGAAAAAACTTCACCGCCACCGGATAGCTCAGTGTTCGCAGGTATTGGGAAAGTGCACCGTCTAACTTCTTACAAATATCACTCATGGGATTACCTCCTTTATATTCTCGCCCTATTTCACACGGAAACGGTGTCCTACAGTAAAGACTCCCAGACATCCCCGTTAATGGCGGGGATCACCGTTTGAGCCAGCAGCATTCCGCTTTCCGCCGCTTTTTTGCAGGCGGCTGCTATACCTATTTCCACGGCATTGACTTCACCGGCCATGCTGACAAAGCTTTTGCCACCGATACCGATGCCCAGCCGGATTTCCACCAGCCGGACGTCGGCGGATTTCACCGCAGCATCCGCCCCCACAATGGCCGAAGCAATGGAAAAATACTCAGCTATACCCACCGCCCTTTGTTTTGCGGGCATTTCCGCAGCCAAAATCCCTTGAATCACCTGATCGCTTAAATGGGGAATCAGCAATGTATCTACGATAAAAGAATCTCCGCGCAGGCTGCCGGCTTCCATAGAAGCCTTCACCGCTCCCACGTCTCCGGCGATGACAATGATATATTTGCCCGGACAGACGGGGCGGCACTGTATCAGGCGGACGCTGCCGGTTTTCATCATCGCGTCGGCTGTCTCCACCCCTTTGGCGATAGAATTCAGCTCAATTAATCCCAGCGTTTTCAGGATGATCCCTCCCTCTCAATGGTAATGCAGTGATTCACCGCCGTCACCAGGCCGCCAATGCTGGCATGAACCGGTACGCCCAGGGCATCCGGGGGCACAGTTCCGATGCATTGCCCCTCCTGTACGGTTTCACCTACCGTAACACTGGGGACACAGGGTGCTCCGGTATGCTGCTTCAGGGGGATTACCACTTGCCGGGGAACTACTTCGCCGCAGCTTTCCGACCGGGCCGAGATGCAGCGGCCCAACCCTGCCCGTATGGCCAGCCGCCGGGCGCTGACACCGATGACATCCCCTGCCTCCCGGCGTTTCAGCTCTTTGCAGGGACTGGCTTTGGCCTCCCGCAGCAGGCCCTTCATCCAGATATTGATGCGCCGGGGTGAAAGCCCCATGGGGCAGCTGAAAACCTCACATAAGCCGCATTCGCTGCACAGCAGCGCACCGGCAACCAATTCACGGCGAAAATCAGAATAGGCTACCGCCCGCATAACTTTATGGGGCTCAATGGCATGCCCCAGAACAAAACGGGGACACAGATCGGTGCACACACGGCACTGCACGCAAGCCGAGCGGGCCCTTTTGCGCATATGCTCCACGCTCTGCTCCCGGCTTTGCACCAGAGGATGGTTGGGGGGCAGCACCAGGATTCCGCTGTCTGTTTTGGTGATCACCTGGGGAGCCGCTGCCTGGCGAGCCGCTGCTTCCGGCGCCGTGGCCTCCGTTTCCAGCAAGCGGCCCATCATCGGGCCGCCCATGATTACCCGAGGTGTGGCACAGGTTGCACCGCCGGCTGCCGCGATTAACTGGGAAACCGCTGTGCCGATGGGCGCCTGCAAAATCTGAGGCTGCTTTACATAGCCGCCTACCGTTACAATCCTGGCAATGCTGGGCTGCCCTTTTTGGGCCTGGGCAATGGCCACCGCCGTGGAAACGCTGATGACCACACAGCCCACATCCAGAGGCAGGCCGCCGGGCGGAACGATTCTGCCGGTCACCCCATGGACCGTCACCTGCTCATCACCCGCCGGGTATACCGGCTCCAGCAGCTTTATGGCAATGTCTGCACCGCTGCGGGCGATGGCCTCTTTAAGGGCGGCCTCCTCCTGAACATATGTTCGTTTAATGGCTATGGTTTTTTTTAAGGCTCCAATGATTTGCGCCGCCGCCAGCATCCCCTGCACCAGTTCCTCCGCCTGCCGGCGCATCAGGTACTGGTCGCTTTGCAAGAAGGGCTCGCATTCCGCACCATTGATAATAAGCCACTCCGCCTGCCTCTCCAGCTTCTTCCAGGCGGGAAAGCCGGCGCCGCCGCCGCCGGCGATGCCGGCTTCCTTTACTTTTGCAAGCTCCGCTGTTTTCATGGGCTCACCTTACCTTACCGGCAAAATATTCCCGAAACAAATCCACAAGATCCAGGGCTTCCCAAGGCAGCCGCAGCTCTGATCTGCCGAAATGCCCGTAGCTGGCAAGCTGCTGATAAATGGGCCGGCCCATTTGAAACCGCCGGATTATGGAAGCCGGGCGGAAATCACAGATCTGGTCTACCATTTCGATTAACCGATCATCGGGCACCAGGCCGCTGCCGTGGGTATTGATATAGACTGACAGGGGCTTTGCCACGCCGATAGCATAGGCCAGCTCAATCGCACACTCCCGGGCCAGGCCCGCCGCCACAATATTCTTGGCTGCATGGCGGGCCGCATAACTGGCGCTGCGATCCACCTTTGTGGGGTCTTTTCCCGAAAAGGCGCCGCCGCCGTGGCTGGCAAAACCGCCGTAGGTATCCACAATGATTTTACGGCCGGTGAGCCCGCTGTCTCCCATGGGGCCGCCGATTTCAAAACGCCCTGTGGCGTTTACATAGACGTTGGTTCGGGAATCCAGCAGCTTTGGCGGGATAACCGGCTGGATCACCTGCCGCAGAATATCCCGGTGAATCCGGTTTTGGGTCACCGCTGGAGAATGCTGGGCCGCGATTACAATGGTATCCACCCGCACCGGGACTCCGTTTTCATATTGAACCGTCACCTGGGATTTTCCATCGGGCCGCAGATAGTCCAGGATTTTTTCCTTACGTACCTGGGCCAGCCTTTGGGCCAGCCGATGGGCCAGAAAAATCGGCAGAGGCATGTAATCCTCCGTTTGATCGCAGGCATAGCCAAACATCATGCCCTGATCGCCGGCGCCGAACTCGAAGCCCGCCCCGGATAAGCCGGCCCGGGATTCCATGGCGTGAAGAACCCCTTGGCTGATATCCTGTGACTGACCATGCAGGGAAATTAAAACTCCGCAGGTTTTGGCGTCAAATCCGTAGGCGGCATTATCATAGCCTACATCGGCAACGGTCCGGCGCACCACCCCCTCGATATCCACCACCGCTTTTGAACTGCACTCTCCCATGATGTGAATGAGCCCGGTGGTGGCAGTCGTTTCACAGCCCATGCGAGTTTCGGGGTCCTGTTCCAAAAACCCATCCAGAATCGCATCGGATATGCGGTCGCACATTTTATCCGGATGCCCCTCGGTGACCGACTCAGACGTGAAAAAGCGAATTTCCACGTTCCTCCCCCCTTGCCGCTATATAATCATCGTTGTAATCGTTCCGTTTTTTACTCCGCAAGCATTAGCCTCATCCATATCAAGGTGGAGCTCGGTGTTAAATTCTCCCGTACGAATTTTCACATTAGAAAATACTAGAGCCCGTTCTCCGTGAGTTTTCACGCTGATCTGGTCGCCGTCTTTCAGGCCAAGATTCTTGGCGTGCTCTGTCTGCATATGAATGTGGCGGAGGGCGATCATTATCCCCTCTTGATTTACCACTGTGCCTTTAGGCCCGATCAAAGTGAGTTGGGGGCCCGGCGCTAATTCCCCTGAGTTTCCATAGCGGACTTCAATCCCCAGGCCAGGGCAATCGGAGGCCAGCAGCTCCACCTGTGTATGGGCCCGCAAAGGGCCCAAAATCCGCACCCGGGCAATGGCGCCCTTAGGGCCTGCGATGACCAGGGTTTCTTTGGCGGCAAAATATCCTTTTTGGCTCAGATCCCGCTGCACCTGCATTTCATAGCCTTCGCCGAACAAAATATCAATATCGCGGCGGCACAAATGAACGTGGCGGTTGGATATCCCCACGGGGATCTGCAACGATGATTTATCTTCGCTGCCGGCGGGCCGCTGCCCTAAATATCCGGAAACTACCCGGGTCACAATCTCTTCCAGCTCTTGTATCGCCATATTCCCAGACCCTCCGTTTCTTCTTATATAAAGGGCACGGTTGTGCCTGCCGCCGCCGGTATTCCGTACTGCCGGAAATGCTCCGCCAGTTTTTTGATGCGGGCTTCATATTCTTCCCGCTGGGGCGGAGCTACGTCCGCCATCGGATAGGGCAAACCCAAGGCGTCATACTTCTCAAGGCCCAAAGAGCGGTAGGGCAAGAGCTGAAGCTGGCGCAAGCCGTTGTGCAGATCCTTGCGAATAAATTCAATGGAGGCCTGAATATTTTCAGGGTTATCGTTATGTCCCGGCACTACGGGAATTCGCAGCACCAGCGCCACCCCCCGCTCCGCTAAATAACGGAGATTCTCCAAAATCCGCTCATTGGGCACGCCGGTAAATTTCTTATGCAGCCCGCTGTCCATATGTTTGAGGTCGGCAATAAACAGGTCGGTATAGGGGATGATTTCATCGAGAATCTGACGGTTGCAATACAGCTCGGATTCTACGCAGGTATGAATACCGCTGCGACGGCAGCGTTTGATAATCTCCAAGGTAAACTGCCACTGAATCAAGGCGTCGCCTCCGGAAATCGTTACGCCCCCTTTTGACTTGTTGTAGAAATGGCGATCCTCATGGATCACCTTCATTACCTCTTCCACCGTCATTTGCCGCCCAAAAATCCTCAGGGAATCGTTGGGGCAGGCTTTGGCGCAAGCCAGACAAGATATGCATTTCTCCCGGTTAATCCTTTTGATTTTGTTATGCTCCGTCTCAATTGCCTGGGTGGGGCATGCCTTGAGGCACCATGAGCATTTATCAAGGCCGATGCAGCTTTTCGGGTACACGCCGATTTCCGGTTCCGGCCGGATGCTTTCCGGATTGCTGCACCACAAACAACGAAGGGGGCAGCCTTTTAAAAAAATCTCCGTTCGGATTCCCGGGCCGTCATGTACAGTGAATTTCTGGATGTTAATTATGGTGCCGATATTTGCGTTCCCTGCCATATGACATCAATTCCTTCCCGTTTACGCTGTGATTTCCTCGGCGCCCGCCGCTCTTGCGCAGGCCAGCGCAATACCCATGGGTGTGACAAGTAATGGGTATTGTGGTATATATGTAGGAATCCCTGTGTATTTATAGATAAAATCACTAAAGCCCTGAAAAGCGCAGGCGCCGCCTACCAGATAGATTGCGGCGGGCCGCTGGCCCCGGAAGCTTTTCTCCATAATCGAAGCTACTTTTTCCATAACAGGCCGGATAACCGGGTATAGGCGCCCCTGTTCCGCCCCTTTCTTTTTGAGTTCCTCCGCTTGCTCCACGGAAATCCCGAAATGCCCGGCAATCACTAAGTCAAACTGAAAGCCGCCGGTTGCCTCATCCTCGGAATACAAAACCCTGCCTTCTTTAATTACGGATATGCCGGTAGTACCTCCCCCGACGTCGACGATGGCGCCGTTTTCAATGCCCAGCACCAGGCTGGCTGCCTCCGGCTCATCGATTATTCCCACCACATCCAGACCGGCGGCCTCCAAAATATTAGCGGTAATGCGGCCATTGCCTTTTTCGGTTCCCGGCGGAATGGCTGACATAGCGGCGCTTAAAGAACAATGCAGCTTCTTTTGAATATGGCCAACCTGTTTTTTTACCATTTCAACGGCGCCTATATAGTCCACAATCAGCCCCTCTTTTGTCACCTTAGCCGGAGTAACGATACCCGCAAGGGGCCTGCCCCCCCGATCTGCAGCTACGGTAACTACATTAGCCGTGCCGATATCAATCCCCCAGAACACGTCGCCGCTATAGGGCTTTTCCTCCGGCGCCTGAATGGCCCAGTTTAGCTGTTCAAGAAGCTTACTTGTTTTCATGGTAGATCCGCACATAAGCTGCCTCTCCATTTTAAAAAATTCCTCAAAAAATCCCTTGCCTAATGCTGAATTTTCTGCGGTTTTATGCTATGCTTTGAGTAGGATATGCCCCTTAGGAAGTGAGATTTGACGGGATAGGATGTGGTATTGTATGAATATTCTACTATTGGCTTCCAACCCATTGGAAGGCGATGCATACAAACATATTTTCTGCAACATCCTCCGGGAAACCCACCCTTACATAAACTACATCGGTCAGGCCTTTACCCAGAACCAAGTCTTTCAGCTTGCGGAAAGGGCTTCCCCTGACCTTCTCTTCATGGAAGTTGTATCGGATGAAGAGATACAGTACCTCAAATTTATTCAGCAGTTTAAAGCCCAATTTCCTGTGGCCAGCTGCATCGCCCTGATGCTCTACAATAACGACTACTTTTTACGCTTTGCCTACCGCTGCGGAATTAAGGATTGCTATCTTAAACCCCTTTGCATCTCGGAAATTTCTCAGATCATTACCCAAACACAGGAGCAAATGAACAGTCTCCGCCAGCATAAGCCCTCCGTTACCCAAAAGCACCAGGCTTTTATCGGTCAGATCCTGGCCGGGACTGCCGAGGATGCCCAAAGAATTTTGGATCACTTTTGGCAATCCGCCCTTTCCCAGGAAAAAAATCTTGCCGACCTGCGCCTTACTTGCGTGGAATTCGCCGCCTCAATGATCAGCTGCAACGAAGAAACAAAAAGTCAATTTTCTACACTGATCCTGGCCTACAACCAACTGGTCAAAAATCTCACCAGCCGCAGTACAAAAGAGGACATGTACGATCATCTATCCCTTTTTGTGTCCACCTGCTGGGAAGTCGCACACCGCTCTTCCTTTGACGCCACCAGAGAACACATTCAAAAGGCCAAAGAAATCATTCAGCAACATGTATATAAGGAAAAACCCATTTCCCTGGAGATTGTGGCCAACGAAATCTATATGAGCCCCTTCTACCTGAGCCGCAGCTTTAAAAAGACCCAGGGCGTTAATTTTGTGGACTACCTGCAAGACTGCCGGCTGGATTACGCCAAGCTTTTGCTGAAAACCACCGGCGAAACGGTCAGCACAATTTCTATGCGCTGCGGCTATAACGAATCCAATTCCTTCCGCCGCCTGTTTAAGAAAAAAGTGGGGCTTTCACCCATGGAATACCGTAATAACCCGGATGCCTCAAGCTAGTAAGACGTATCCTTGCTTCCCCCGGCCTCCTGCTGACGCAGAACGGCTTTCATTGCCGTCTCCACTGCTGAGACATCACCAAAAAAGGCGATGCTCCCCAAAGTTTGGGGACAGTTTCCCGGTATTTCCGCCATCAGGATTTCACCGGATTTTTGCCCGATGTCCGCATAAAAATACAGATCCGGCAGTGTGGTTTGAAAAATGCCGATGGCGCCGAACAATCTTTCGCCGATGCGCTCCCGGTTTTTGGCCGTCACTTTGTTTTTCAGCAAATCCACCGTGGCTGGAGACGGCCCGTAAATTATGCGATAATTGAACATGTGCACCGTCCCTTTCACCTAACGCAAGGAATATATGTCCGCTGCCGGATATGTTCCTTGCGTTTTTACCCTACAGCTTCCATTTCCGAGAAACTTTCCCCGGCCATCTGGATTTCATCGATAATTCCCACAACACACATATCCACCGGCGAAAAGGTTTCCGGCCCCTCCAGCAAGCCCGAAGCCGGAGTTCCCTCCAGCAGCAGCACAACATCACCTACGCCGGCGCCTACCCGGTCCACTGCAACCTTCAGATTGGTCCGGGAATATTTGTTGTCCCTAAGCAGGCTGATCAGAAGCAGTTTTTTTCCCGCCAGCTTTTCTTCTTTTTTTGTAGCCACAACGTTTCCCACCACTTTTGCTATAAGCACCTGCAAACACTCCTTTTATCCGCTACTGAACACAAAGCTGTATGCCCCGCTGCTGCAATATGTCTCTTGCCAGCGGCGTCACCGTCACCCCCGGTTTTACCACCAGGATTGACTGACCGCAGCTGCGGGCTGCTTTGGCGTCCAGCAAAGGGGCGGTATACTCTTCGGTGGCGGGAAAATCCGTTCCGGGAAAATCCGTTCCGGGAAAATCCGTTCCGGCAAAATCCCTGCCGCCTCCCTGCTGAAAACAGTCCCGGACCCTTTGGGCAAGCTCCCGGGCCGGTATGAGACACAGTCCATACCCTTTCACCAGTTCCAGGTTTTGCCGGATGCACTGCCGGTAGGCCCAGCCGATAGCGGCAAAAAGCCGGTTGTCCGGATCGCAGCCCTCTTTGGCAGCCACAATGGCTTTTCCCTGCATAAGAGCCGTGCGGACAAGATCGGTTACCGGGTTGTCGGAAATCCCCGCCGCAATCTTGGCCATCGTATTAAAGGTCAACACAGGAATAACAACCACATCGATTTCCGCCAGCAGCTGCAAAGAAACGACCCCTTCACCGGGAATCACCCGGCCCGGCATTTGCGGCATGCTCTTACTGTTTACACAAAACAATTCCTCTGCGTTCTTGGTAAAGACCGTAGTGATTTCATAGCCTTCGTTTTCGATGACGCGAAGCTGCTCCGCAGCGGCATGGGCCCCTAAGATGCCGGCACAGCAAAGTGCCAAAATCCTGCCTTTGGGCTGGGGCTCCTTATCCATGGTGCGAAGAACCTCCATCACGATCCGGCGAATCTTTTCCTCGTCCAAGCCAATCACCTCCATGATCAATCATTGAAATGAATACAGCTGGATTTAGGCTCTCCCTTTTTGCGGCGGCAAGCCAGGTCATTGCATAGATTGCAGGATATTTCCCGTTCCCTGTCTAATTCTTCGTTTACGGGCTGTTCTGCCTCTTCTTCGTCCTGCTGAGCAGCTTCTTCCTCCTGAGCTTCCGCATCTTCGGATTCCGCTTCTTGGGCTTCGTCCTCTTGGACTTCCGCCTCCTGGGCTTCCGCCTCCGTCAAGACTTGCGGCTTATGGGCCGGACCAACCGTTTCCTTTGAGAAAATCAGCATTTCCAGCGCCCGGGAGGGACGGGGAATAATGATTTTTGACCAAACCCTGCCCACAGCCTCGGCGCAAATGCATCCGGCCTCCACTGCAGCCTTAATTGCACCCACATCGCCGCTAAGCTTTACGGTTACTAACCCGGAGCCCTTGCTGTATTCATATCCGATCAGCTTGACACTTGCCGCTTTGAGTGCGCTATCTGCAAATTCAATGGCGGTGGGCAATCCCACCAGCTCTACCGCTGCGATTGCATCTAGTTTTGCCATCTCTTTTCTCCTTACTGTCCCAGTTTCATGGCACTGCGCAGACTAAAATCATCCACCATAATACAGCGCTGGGGTCTGGTAAAGGTTTTGGGAGAAGTCAGACCTTCGCCGGTAGGTCCCGCAATACTCAGCGACACATACCCTTCACCGCCCAGCCCCACGCCGGCATAGGACGGGCCATTTTTCACCAAAATAGTTGTCTGGATCGCCTGGGCATATTTAGTAATGTTGCGCACATTTTTGGAGTGGATCATGGCGCTGTGGCGTCTGCGGCCTTCCGCACTCACGGCCAGGCGGATTCCCTCGTCCACATCTTTAACCCGTACAACAGGCAGAAGGGGCATCAGATATTCATCCTGTACCGTGATATGGGAAGCTGGCGCCTCGTATATGATGATTTTCGGATCAAAGCCTGCCGCAACCCCCAAAGCAGACAAAATCACACCGGCATCCTTACCGATATAGGCCTTATTGGGCCCATCCTTTCCGGTAAGCAGATCCGTCAGCTTTTGAATTGTTGCCTCATCCTGAATCAGGTAGGCCCCATTGCGCTGCATCTCCTGAATCAGCTTATCCGCAACGTTTTCCACCACAAAGCATTCTTTTTCCCCGATGCATTGCAGGCAGTTTTCAAAAAAGCAGCCCTCCACAATATCCTTGCCGGCCTTGACCATATCGGCGGTTTCGTCTACCAATACGGGAGGATTGCCCGGTCCGGCGCCGATGCCCTTTTTGCCGGAGGATAAAATTTCCCGGACAATGCCCGGCCCGCCGGTGGCCAGTAAAAAATCTATTTTGGGATGGCTCATCATTGCCTGGGTGTTCTGAATGCTGGCTTCCCTTGTGCAAACCACCAGATTATCCGGTCCACCCGCCTCCCGAATAGCCTCATTGATCATTTTTACCGCTTCAAAGGTGGTGTTTTTGCCGCCGGGGTGAGGGCTCATCACCACCGCATTGCCGGCGGCGATCATACATAGGGAATTGTGAATGGTGGTGCTGGAAGGCGCTGTGGAAGGCATAATGCAGCCTGCCACCCCAAAGGCCCTGCGCTCAACTACGGTCAGCCCGTCGTCACCGGACATTGCCTCCGGAAGGATATCTTCAAGGCCGGGGGTTTTATCCGCCACCAGCATATGCTTTGCCACTTTATGGCTGTAGCGCCCCATTCCGGTTTCCTCCAGCTCCAGTAAAGAAAGGCGCTCCGCGTTTTCTCTTGTTTTCTGCCGAATCGCCTCAAGGATTTTCCCCCGCTTTGCTAAGGAGGTTCTCTCCAGTTGGTGATAGGCTTGCTCCGCCTTGCCAATCGCATCGTCCACGCTGTCAAAAATACCATTGTTTTCAGCCGGCCGGGACTGCTCCGGCAGATTTTGCATTTGTTTCTTTATGGCGCCTGCGATTATGCTTGCAACATCATCCCTTGATATCTCGCTGTCCAAAGACAAACACATAACGAAAAACCCCCTTATGCCAAAAGCGTCAAAGAGAAAGAGCGCCGATTTCTCCTTCTGTTTTTTTCCATCGGCGCTCTTCGTCGCAGCGTTAAATAATATACGGTGTTCCTGCAGACGTCGGTTTGCTGCCCAGTGTCGCCAAAAGCTGAACAGCAATATCTCTGCCTGCCATGGCAGCTTGTTTCACCGCGCCGGAATCCCCGGAAAACATGATGATAAACTCATTGGAATAGCTGGTTCCCTTTGCCGGCGAGCACTGCATGACTACCTCCACATCGGCGGATTTCACCGCGGTATCCGACATAACCATGCCGATGGCGGCAGGGCAGGCAGAGAGCAGTCCCCAGGCCTTGCCAAGGGGGGCGTTGAAGTTTTCGGCCAAAACGGAGCTGGCTCTTGCCGTATACTGGGCCTCCACATGGCCGGCTTCATTCATATAAATATCGCCGAAGAATCCCGGCAGGGTGGCCAGAGTAATTTCAACTGCGCGCTTTACGTCGGAAACCTCATCGGCGCCAAATACGATCAGGCAGCCATGGCCGCCGCCACCCTTAGTGTCCCGGGGCATTTCAAATTTAAGCAGCTGGGTATTGCTGGATTTCACCGCTTCGTCCGCCGCCATGGCGTGGGGTCCGGCGCCGGTGCGGGCGCCTACAATGCCCAAAGAGCGGTATTTTTTGTCGATGCCCAGCTTTTCCTGGATATTGTTATCCACATTAGGGATCACCAGCCCGATAGTGTCCCCGATTGCCGTTCCCACGAATTCCGTCAGGCCGCAAATCTGGCCCGGATTCTGCGGTGCAGCTTTGGCAGGCGATTGCTTTTTTTCAATTTCATCCATAATGGCCTTTACAATATCTGCTTTATCCATTACAAAACCTCCTAACTTAGTCTAGCAACAGCTTGGTTTTACACTGTCCGAGGCAGAATTTTTTCCACGTCAGTGTGGGGGCGGGGAATGACATGTACCGCAATCACTTCGCCTACCCGCTGGGCCGCCACGGCCCCCGCGTCGGTAGCCGCCTTGACTGCGCCCACATCGCCGCGGACCATAACGGTTACGAGGCCCGAGCCGATCTTTTCATAGCCGACCAAAGCCACATTGGCCGATTTGCTCATTGCGTCCGCCGCTTCAATTGCTCCTACCAGACCTTTCGTTTCAATCATACCTAATGCTTCTTGTGCCATTTTCATATCCTCCATTCAAATGATGTGCTTCTGCCGGCTGCGCACTGCCGGCTGTCAAATTCAAATGCGCGCTGTCTCAAAACCGCCGGATCAGTCAAAGGAGTCGTAGGAGTTTCTGCCGATCAAGTCGTCTTGCAATTCCTTGCTCAACCGTACGAAGTAGGCGCTGTAGCCCGCCACGCGGACCAAAAGCCCCTGGTACCGCTCCGGATTCCGCTGAGCATCCTTCAGGGTTTCCGTATTAACGATATTGAACTGAATGTGCTGTCCAAAGCGTTGGAAGTAGGTTTCGATAAAGCTGATCATATTGTTGCGGCCGGTTTCACCGGAAACGCAGCTTGGCGTGAAGCGTACGTTGGTCAGCGTGCCGTTTCCTGCGTTCAGGTGGTCAATCTTAGCGGCGGATTTAATCATAGCCGTAGGGCCGTTTACATCGTGGCAGCCCAGCACGTTATGCACGGGGCCAAGGCAGTTGGACACCGCTTCACCGGCCATCCGGCCATCCAGAGAGGCGCCCTGATTCATGCCGATGCCCACATTTGCGGATACGCTATATACGCCGGGCAAATACTTGCCGCCCCGGACGTTCCTATGCTTCAGGACGTTGTTGCAGTAGCTGTCTGTGCCCCAGCGTACGAAATCGTCGGCATAGTCGTCGTCGTTGCCAAAATGATGTACCTTATCGGAGTTGATCAGGTTATAAAGAGCTTCATGACCCGCCCAGTTTTTACGAAGAGCATCCAGCATTTCTTTGCCGGTTATGCGTTTCTCTTCAAAAATCAACTGTTGGATAGTGCTCATGCCATCGCCCACGGTTCCGCAGCCGACGCCCTGAGGTCCGGTATGATTGTAGATGGCGCCGCCGGCGGAAACGTCTATACCGCGAGCGGTGCAGTCCAGCATCAGGGAGGAGAGGTAGGGAAGTGGCTTCAGACGGGCGTGAGCCAACTCGATGGTATTAACAAAAGTAACCATCTTCTCAACCCAGTATTGCATCTGAATTTCATAGGCTTCCTTGACCTGCTGGATGTTGGTGAAATGCTCCAGACTGCCGGTTCTGGGACCCAGGCTGCCGCCTGCTCCTGCGCAGCGCTGCCAGCGAGGACAGTGCTGTCCGCAAGTGATGCAGCGGCCATCATTGACCGCCAGCTCCAAAACCTTAGGCATACTGAAATAGCAGGCGTCGTGGGCGCCGTACTCTTTGCCGGCGGCGTCAATTTCTACGCAGCCAACCATGGAGTAATTTCGGGAATCTTCCAGGGTTCTGCCTGAGGCAATAGAAGCGGGTATAATGGCCTCATCGTTAAATACCTTAGGCTGCCCGGTTCCCACCTTAATGGAATTGACCACCTTCACCTTATATTCCCAGGGAGAATTCTGGGACCAGCGCACGGCAAACCAGGGATCAGGCAGCAAGGTGTGGACATGGGCTTCAATGGCAAGATAAGATAGGTCATTCGTCGCATCCTCACCGTTTTTATCGCAGCCGCCCACCAAAAGCAGCGTACCGGCAATACCTACCTCCGTATTCAGAACGGCAGAGCCTTCGTCACGGATTTTGGTCATTTCATAAATCTTGATATAGAAGTTTTCAATCAGCTCGCAAGCCTGCCGTTTGGTGATACGGCCTTCCCGCATATCCTTTTCGTAATAGGGATAAAGCAGCTGGTCAAAGCGTCCGTAGGAAATGGAATGGCCGTTGGATTCGATCAGCACAATATTGGTGCCCAGATGATACAGCTGCATGGCTTCCCAGAAGGTGCGGGGCGGATTTTCAGAAACCCATTCGCAGTTGGAGGCCATCTGGTTCAGTTCCGCTTTGCGGTTGGCATCCCTCTCTTTTGCCGCCATTTCACGGGCCAGAGCCGCATAGCGCTTAAAGTAGATGGTGCAAGCTTCCAGGCAGATCAACTGGGCAGTATGGAATTCTCTTCTTTCCATGCCCTTGGGATCGTGGCGGCTGATTTTGTCCATCTGCTCCAAAACGTCCTGCTTCAGGCCGTTGTAGCCCTTGGCGAACAACAGTTCATAATTGCAGATCAAATGGCCTATGCCGCAGAACAGATACAGGTTGGGATAGAATACGGGGACCCCGCCGGCGGAGCAGCCTTTGATCTCTTCCTCGGTAAGAATATCCATCACTACGTCTTTGACGTTTTTGCCTTCCCAGTAATCGGCAAGGCTAAGCAAGTTGCGCTTTACGCTTTCGTCCAGCTGGAAATTGTCGTTGACCCGCTTATCCCAGGGAGATTCCTTGAGTTCGCGAACAATCCAGTCATAGGAAAACTCCGGGAAAACAGGCGCATTGCGCCGGGGCGCTGCGATTTCTCCCACGATCAGCTCATCGGGATAAATATTGATGGTTACGTTTTCCAGAATGTGCTTGAGGATCTTGGAATTTTTAATAATTGTGGAGCCGCCGATTTTTTGATGGGCTTCGGTGTACAGCAGGGCCCGCTCATCGTCTACGCGCTGACGAATGCTGTGCACGCTTCTCAGTATGCGGTTGATGCGGGGGAAGGGAGATGGCTCTGCATGGCCGCTAAAATCCATGAGGGTGTACTCATGGTCAAAAGCCTCCATACCGCCTGTGCCAAACTGATCCTGAGCTGTTTCGGGCGCACCTTTGGAAAGCGGCGCACTGCTTTCCTGCAGTTTTAATTGCGCCATGACCTGACTAACCAATTCTTCGATTTGTTTGGATGTCATTTGCATAGTACACGCTCCTTTTCCGGAAATTATTTCTGGTTTGATTTCTTACCCCCGAGGCTTCAAAGGAACCGGGCAGTGCTTCCTTAGATTAGGGTAATCATATAAAAGAACTTTTTATTTGTCGTGATTGTTTATTGCGAACAGGCAATACTATTTTGTCAATTCTGGCAAGCCCAACCGGCGCCGGTTTTTCTCTATCTGTATTTGTCCCCATCGTATCTTTTGTTGTCCCCTTCTGTTTTTTTCTACTCATTATTCTCTTAATTCCATCATTTGTTATACTATTTCGTTTTCTTAGTTCTGTATTTGCTTAATTTGCATATTTTTTGATGCATAAACCTACATCATTTCCGTCTAGACAGTTAATATAATGTGGTATACCATATAATCCGGGGGAAAATAGGTTTAATGGATGCAGCACAAGAGGGAAGGGAGGGATATCTTTGCTTTTCTTTGAATTGGTTGACCTGGTTCCCGTAGAAGTCTTGGAAGAGATCCTGTTGCGTTTTTCAAAAGTAACCAAGCTTACAACCTTGATTACCGACCGTCAGGGCCATCCTGTCACATCACAAAGGGATTTTAATCATGTCTGTAAGCTGGTACGCAAGTTTCCCGAACCTGAATTGGAACAGCTCTGCATCCGCTCCGACGCAAGCGCAGGAATTGAGGCCGCTAACCGCAAAAAACCCTTTATCTACCGATGTCACGCCGGCTTGGTGGACGCCGTCGTCCCGATTATTATTGCCAATCACTATTGGGGGGCTATTTTTGTCGGACAAACCCAGTTGATTGAAGAAGACATGTGCAAAATTCCGGATCTGCGTATCAACGGAGATATTACCCTCAGTCATTACCCGGGTCTGGAAGAAGAGATCAAGCAATACGTCAGCGAACAGCCGCGGATTACCTTGGCGCAAATGGAGGCCAATGTGGCCCTGCTCTATACAATCGCTAACTATATCGCCGAGCTTGGCTATAAAAACCTGATGCAGGAAGAGTTGAATCAACAAAAAATGAAGCTGATTCAGGAAGAAAACTCCTGCATGAGCTTCCAGAAAAACATTGCCAGACTGGAACTGCAACTTTTGCAAAATCAGATGAATCCCAGGTTTCTCTTCAATACGCTTAATGCAATCTACTTACAGGCCACCTTGGAAAATGCCACAAAATCCGCCAATCTTTTATATTCCCTGATCAATATCATCCGCCGCTCTGCCAAGCAGCAATCCTCCCACGTGACTGTAGAGGATGAAATTGCCTATATTCAGAACTATATTCAACTAAAAAATGTCTCCGCTTTCCAACAAACGATGATTCAAATCAATGCCGACCGCAAATCTCTGGACTGCTTCATCCCTATCTTTACCTTGCAGCCCTTGGTGGAAAATGTTTTTGTCCAGTATTTCATTGAAAAATCGCTGAACAATCCGGTGCTGGATATTTCGATCAAAAAAGTAAAGAGCCAGGTGGAGATCGTCCTTTCCTGCAAGCAACTGGTGCTCAGCGAAAGCGAGCGTTTGGCTCTGATTAATCATTCGAATAATAAAAAGGATTCCTTGATCGTCACTGTGCTGAATTTTCGCAATGTAACGGAAATACTGACCCAATACTATCAGGAAGCCTTTTCATGGAAGGTAGAAAGCAGTGCCGACCTGGGGACTTACATTGAATTCTCCCTTCCCTATTCTACCGACGGTTTTTTCCCGAAGCCCTTCAAATCCCAGTATGCTTAACCCTTACTTAAGCACCGGAGTATAATCCTCTTTTGCAAAATGAAACAGAGCCCCGACTGCACAAAGCGGCAGTCGGGGCTCTTACTTAATCCTTCAAAGGCATAGGCTCAGCTTACGGGCGATCACCCGGCATTAACTCACCACATTAATCGGTTTGCCCTCGGTGAAGCAGCGGATATTTTCCGCCAAGAGATCAATGAGTCTTTGCCTTGACTCGAAACACTTCCAGCCAATATGGGGAGTAAGTATCACATTGTCCATGAAAAACAGGGGATTATCCGGCTTAGGCGGCTCAGGATCCTGCACATCCAAGGCCGCTCCGGCAATTCGCTTCTTCTTCAACGCCTCGATCAAATCCCCTTCATTGATGATGGCGCCTCTTGCGGTATTGATGATAAACGCCGTGTTTTTCATTAGTTCCAGCTTTTCTTTGTTGATCAGGTGCTTGGTCTCCGGGGTGAGAGGGCAGTGAATGGTGACAAAATCGCTTTCCTTCAATAATTCTTCAAGAGATGCCGATTGTATCTGAGGATCATTCCAGGTCTTTTGGCTGCGGCTATTCACCAATACGTTCATGCCCAAAGCTCTTGCTGCCGCAATCACTTGCCGGGCAATATTACCGGCGCCGATAACGCCCAGGGTTTTCTTGTTTACTTCAAAATGCTTTACCATGAGATGTTTGTTGAAATTATCATAGTTGCCTTGGCTCAGCATAACCTGCTGCTTGGCTAACGAAGAGCTTAAGCTCAAAAGGAAGGTGATGGCAAGCTGCGCCACCGCTTCCGAGCTATAGGCCGGAATATTGCATACGGAAATATTTTTCTCCCTGGCGGCAGCAAGGTCAATGTTGTTATATCCCGTTCCGGCTTCGCAAATCAACTCCACCGAAGGGGGAAGCTTTTTAATTAGCTCTCTGTCTAAAGGCAGTTCTTTCGTAATAATGATATTTTGGCCATTGCTTCTTTCTAAAACTTCCTCTTGGCTGCTCTCCTTATATGTTGTGATATTGGTCACACTTTTTAAGGAAGAATGATCAAGCTGATTGTCAAAGTCAACCTTTGCACAATTAAGAAACACCGTGTTTTTCACCCTGAATCTCTCCTATCTCCATTTTTATTTATTATGCCCAAGCCAATGGGCGTGCATTTGATCCGGCATTATCTTTAAATGCCTCGAATTCGAGGCATTTAAAATTTGTATTATTTAACGGCTCCCATAAGCCAAGAAAATTATACCAAAATATTCCTTCATGCGCAATTTATATTCTAATTTTGCAGGAAATCGGGATTAAATTATTATTTAAAGCGAGCGAAGAAATAATGGAAATAGCCTTAGAAAGGTCTGGCAGAATTGACCTAGTTTTTTAGCGGCCTTGGTTTGAAGGCCACTCTCGCTCGCTAGGCCATTTTTGCGCAAAATTGCAGGTTTAAAGTGCCCGAACACTGCTTATTAGGAGATTATCGGCTGTATTTGGATGTATTTAGTGTAGCAGTAATCATCTGACCGCTATTCTTAAGGAACAGTGCACTTTAAACTTGCAATTTTGCTTATTCCCCAAGGCTTTGCAGATATTGCAAGGGTACCGCTAACCGGCGGGAATTAGGCTATGGAAAAATCGCCAATTCCGCCCGCAAAAAAAGCGCATGGCCGGACAAAAATCCGCTGATACGCCTAAATTTCACTGTATTCACCGTGGAAAAAAGATTTTTGTGCTTATATAAAATATGCATATAATATATACAGCTTAAACATAATGGGAAACCCAAAGGTTTCATATTCATACGGCACGAACTCCAGTCAAGAATATCCGGCGTTCATGCTTGTCCATTACTGCAATACAACCCTGTAAATCACAGAAATTTTTTAAATATACCTGAGGTATGTGATGCTGTCTGGTAGGCTTGTTTTCCTTACCGATCTTTCTCACCTCGATTCTGCTTAAAACAAAAATCGATCACTCCATCGCTTTACCTGCCTTTTGCTGTAAACTGAATATCAATAGATTCTACGTGCTGCTCTTAATAACTTATTGTTCCGTTTCGCATACAAGCTTTTTATAAAGCAGATACTTTATTAGCGAAATGGAGAGTACCTTTTCTGATTTCAAGCAATGCGCTTTCAATTGGTCTATAGTGATGTAGGATCATCGGGTCTCCTCTCCTTTTTGTTCACTGCTTGTCAATATAGGCAGCGCATGAGGGGCATAGTCCGTGCTCAAGCGTATCTACATCTACCAATTCGCCACAACGTTCACATTTCACCAGTTCATTTTCATATCCACAATAACAACACCGACCTATAGGTAGGAAAGTTTCATCAATGGATACGCCAAACTTTCCGCACTGCTCACAGGGGAAGTCAGCGACAAACTGCACCGCGCCCTTGTGCTCGTAGGCAAGTGCGTTAAGCTGTGCCGGATAAGGATTCAAAGACTCAATGGCATCAAACAGTTCATCTCGAAAATCATCCATTTCAGAAGTATCATACTCGGAATTATCGGTGGCTACCATGATACACTCTTCACCCTCATGGCCATTCCCATTGTGGAAACGTATTTCTGCCTTGCAGATGTCATCTCCGTCTCCGTCCTTTGCAATTATATAGCAAGTGCTGTCTTCGCCGAGGCCATCATCGACAGAATACTGCGCTATAGCATCAATCCTTGCACTGCCATCCTCCACTGCTGGGCATGATATTGAGAAAACGACCTCCCTCTCAGTGGGTGTGGCAAAATCGGAAATTTCATAACAAACATCTAAATGATACCGTTGATAGACGGCACCGAAAAGATTATGCAGAACTTCGTCAAACCAGCCTCTGATTCCATGTTCATCCAGTATATCCATCCCGGTCTCACTCGCCAGTCGACTACGATAATACTCGCGCTCGTATTTGACATCTTCATGTTCTGCTTCCCATGTTTGAAGTGCTTCATCTGCTGTCTCTTCACGCTCAAATTTTGCATCGGCTGATAAGATGAGTAAACTCATAGTGTTAAAATCCTTTAGAATTACCTGATAGGCACTCCAAGACAGCACTTTGCTGTGAGCAACATGATTCCGATCCTCGACAAAGGCGTGAGCTGCAGTTTTGAAGTCATCCGGATCATCGATGTACGGGACGAAAAGATCGTTCCATATTTTTTTATCTACAGTCCGCCTGGCTTTGATATAATCAGCTACGCTACTACCTGTGACCTTTTGCTTGGCTCCCATATCCTGAACATTTGCATAATCTTGTCGGCTCAGGATAACATTATCGTTGAAGATAACACCCTCAAATATTACCCCTAATAAAGTTTCAAGCGTCATGGAAAGAAAATCCGCATTAATGTTGTCAAACTCAGGAACACGCTGAATGAACTTTTCTTTCAGGCACTTTACAGATTCAGCAGCTTTCTCCAATCCGGCTTTTTTAATCCAGTTTACACCAAGAAAGTGAATTAGCACTTTGCTGGCGAAAGCCCTCAGGTTGTTTTCAACTGTGAACGCCTTCTCATAGGCTTCTTTACATAGCGCAGTCGCTTGCTCATCCATAAGCCATGTACATTCCTGCCAGTCAGGGAAAAGCCTGTTCTTCAGCGCAATTTTAAGATCTTCGAGATTCTGGTCGTAACACTCCGCTTCTGATGCCGTGATGGCGATTTCCAGGCGAGCTGCTTCACCGTTATAGGTGTTGATGGCAAAGGATATGTTATATTCGGAACCAGCTGTTGAAGAGAGTGTAAACGTCTCATTGGCAATACGCTCACATGAACCGAGGTATATTTGATCAGCCCATTCTGAAGGTGTCAGGGCTTTGAACACATCCGCCACAATATTTTTGCAGTAGTCATCACCATGGTAATGTTCTACACGGATGTCACCGAATTCCTCAGAATGTTCTATCGTCCAGGTATACAACTGATCCATATTCTTAATGCCATCCATTGACAATAATATTCTCATTTTACTGCCTGCCTCTCTCAGCCATGCTGGTTTCTTCACTTTTCTTATCAGGTTATCGTTCCATTCTTTATGTGATAGCTAATGTCATGCTCTCTACAAAATCGAACTACAATTTCAGCCTGTTCGTTATAAAAGGCTCTGTGTTTCGTAAAAGCCGATATTTCCTTGCTGTAGTTTGTCCGACCGAATATAATGCGTCTTGCAAACGATACTGCATTTAGTATTTCGGTTAAGTCCTGCTGTATAAGATTAGGAGTCGGGTACGGTTCAATGCTTACCCATGTTTTGCACCCCTTGATGTGCAGTACTTTAAGGGCTGCAATTCGTTCTGAATACGACGACGCACCAGGCTCAATTCTTTTACGGTAATCTTCATTTAGCGATATAAGCGTTATTCCATATTCATTATCAGCTGACTGCTCTGCCAACTCAATAGGCAATAACCCCTTAGTTAGAACGGTGCAACGAATGCCGGCAGCATTAAGCTTTTTTATCGCCGCCATGCTCATTTCCCCGATTTCATCGTATCCGTACATGAATGGATCGGTGGTAAAGCATAGTTGGACTGATTCAATCTTGGATTTGAGTCGAGGTATTTCACGGTCGAGGATTTCAAGAGTATTGCTCACGAGTTTAGGTTTGCACCACTCTTCATAATTTGCCGCCTTACCAAATCTCTTAGCCATTAGAAAAGCGTAGCAAGGATAAAGGCAACCGTGTGAACACCCTAACACATGATTCATCGTATAGTCTCCATATTCAACGCCCGTTTTGTAGAGCATAGATTTTCGCGTTATAGTGCCCATAATCTTTAGCTCCTTTTCCATAGACAGAGAGTTTTACCCTTGCCTTCTTGCCAAAATGTTGAAGCTTTGCCTTTATCGGTAAAAGCTGGTGTGCGCTGCACATCTATGTAACCGATCTTTTCGAGCGTCTTTAAAACAGACCCACTACGGCCACTACTTAACCGCGCAAGGTCGCAAAGCACACCGTACTCATTATAGAAATCGGCTAAGAACTTGTTTAACCGAGTAGGCATGGGTGTGACTTCAAGTAATTCCTTGACCCGGTCCATCAGCATATCCTCGCTGACCATTTCGTTTTCAGCTGTCTGTGGCATAAGGCTTAATTGCCCGCCGCTCTGAATTTCGATGACAAGGCGGTCTGTACGCTTGGCTATGTTATCAGCCATCAATATACAACCATCCGGGTGGTTCGTAGCGTGAACCATCCGGTACTTTGGGTGCTGTCCGGCTTTCAAACGAATCGGCATATCCAAAACATAGGTGTAGTTTCCTCGCAAACGATTTTTATACTGTTGAGAGAATTCCTTTTCTGCCGCGTAGCAGTCAATCTTTCCTGTGCTGTATGCGTCAATAATCGCTTGCCAATAATCGCCACCCGCAATGTCGTTTAATTCTTGAATAGAGTCTAAAACCGAGCTATCATACTCTTCAAGGTCACTGAAAATTTCATCTTCTCTCTCTCTCGGAAGGTAACCTTCTTAACCCTACAAGCCTCACGAATAAAGCCAAAGGAGTTTAGGTTTATCAATAACTCAGCAGTACTAAAAGCCACTGCCAAGGAGTCAAACAAAGTTGCATTTAAAACCTTTACACCGTATGGGTCAACATAAAGAAAAACATTCAAAGCTCGATTTAATGACATCGCATTTTGAAGGAGAGGCTTTATGTTGTCCTCAAACTTACCTACAATAACTTTACAACGGCCAAGATGTTGTAGAGGAATGTTGGAATCAAGGTCTTGATAATGATTCAGTTCTATAAACTTCATGCTGACCGTAGGCATCGGATAACGTCCGTGGTAAGCTTCAATGCTTTTATCAAGACTCTGTAAGGCTGTTAACGGAGAGCCAGCTTTGCCATCATCAAACTTTCCTTTGCCCGCAAAACAGTCCACATAGAGGATTGGATTGCCCATTGACAGTATCTTGTTAAAATACGGAACCATATAACAGCCGAGAAGTTCATCTTTGACTTCCGACCAGATTTTCTTATGCTTAAAAAAATCGCTATTGTCTTTAGGCATATAGTATCTCCTCCATCATCCAATTATCGTGGCTGTATTGTTTGCTCTCCCATAAGATGAGATTCCCATTTTGCTAAGGTCTCCATTAGACTTATTACGCATTATTGCTAAACTAAGATCCTAAGAAAATACTACAGTTCTTATATATCCAGGCCTCAACTCTGCACGTTAGGATTCAGTTTCTTTCACATGGCCTGGTGACTCATCTGATTCAGGCTGAAAGCTCCTATACCTTTTCACCATCTCCAGCATTACCTCTGGAAATAACCAAGCCCGAAATGCTTCAGCTATTTCTGGATGAGCCATTGTTCCGCCATTCTTGCCTGCTTTGGATTCGATACCCACTGCTTTAGTGGCGCTGATCCATATCTTTGGCGTCAGGGTAGCGCTGCTTGCCCGAATGGTCTGAATGAGCTTTTCGCACGCATCATCAAGAAAATTTGGATTGAAGCTTTTTTCCCATAGCCTTAAATAATCAATGGTATTGCTGTTGCGCATCCAGCTTTGAATAAGATATCCTGGGGATTTGTTATTCTTTTCTCGTGCGATATCCGTAAGTGAAGCATAAGGGCTGTGCCCCCAATTTGCATTGATCATCTTTTCTCCAATGGAAGACAGATGTGAGCCGGGGACATCCAATAGATTCAGTTGCTCAAAAAGATAATCAGACATATAGTCGGCGTGCTCTTGTGTAAAGATTTCTTTCTCCACAAGGCGCTTTAGAACCTTCTCCTGCGATATCCTATAGGTCCAAATTGCTTCAGCACGCCGTTTTTCACCTTCAGTCATGCCGCCCACCTCAATTCTACTCATACGGATATTATATCAAGATGAGCGTGGCTTGCATAGCCTTAATATTCCAAACTCTGCCTCATTTCATGTTTATAATCTATTTCTAAACCTCCATCATGTTGAATGAGGATTCTTTCAATCGAGCTTTTGATAGATTTCTCATTCCACTCTGCCATATTAAGTGTTGTGCAAAGATAATTCTTGAGGGCATCTTCACTGATAGACGGTGCGTTTTTACAAATCTTCTTTCCATGCTCTACTTTATTGGCACAGCGCCAAACCACCTCGCCAGAAGGGCGGGTAATACGCCGATAATTAGCTCCACATTCCGCACAAACCAAAAGGCCACTCAGTACATTTTGAGAACTGTACCGAGTAACCTTTCGCTGGTTAGTATCTTCATCTATGTTGCTGCGGTTTCCCTTGTCAATTTGAACAGCGAAGTAATTCTCGAAGCTGATGATATAGCCGATATACTTAGAGTTGGACAAGAGTTTGCTAATTGCCGGTCGTGTCCATCTTTCTTGTCCAGTGGGTGAAAGGATTCCCTGCTTAAAAAGAAAATCAGCGATGCCTCCCAAGGCTATCGCCGTTCAAATACCATTGAAATATTGCTTTTACTACCTTTGCCTGCTGGGGTTCCACGAAGATACCGTCCTGCTTCTGAACAAAACCATATGGAATATATGCCATGATTCTTACCTCTCTTTCTCAATTGTTAAAAGCCACGTATGTTTGAGTTTAAAATAAAGAAAGCACCAAAAGTCAAGCATACGTGACTTTCGGTGCTTATTGGGGGCTTATACTGCCTCCAATTTTAAATTTTGTATTATTTTTAGGTGAAAATAGCAACAGACCTGCCTTTTGCTTCTGCAAAAAACAGGTCTGTTTACTTGGAGCTGGCGAGGCAACTCGAACACCCGACCTTCTGATTACGAACTCATCGACCTTGGAATTTTATGATTGAGTTGGAGACGTTCTATACAATAATTCTAAACATATTTGCCCAAATGTTGATGTTCTGCGGGTTTCGCTAATCAACTGCTCACCGAATCGTCCGCCGGGATCATTTCTCCTAGGTCCATCGGTAATACCAGTTGATATACATTCCCGGCTGATGTATAATCTGGTTGTAAGATTATTGGTTTCACAACTATATTTTACAACAAAAGACTGCTTCTGGCTTACTAGCCAGAAGCAGTCTTTTGTTTCTTTTTCAGGCTGTTACTGCGACAGCCCCTGTCACCTTTGTTGCGGCCAGGCTATCCTAACGCTTTTCGGCGCCTTAGACCCTATGACTTTGCGACCTTACCTTTCGATAAGCTTGCCCTCTTTATTAAGTTGTTGTTCCTGCTTACTTCTCTGGTACCCTGAGTACATCGCCGGGGAAGATGAGAGAAAACCGGCTCTTGTTGTTCAGTCGTTCCAGCTCGCTCATGGGGCAGCTCAGCTTGCGGGATATGCTCCAGAAGCTATCGCCCTTTTGCACGGTGTAGGTGGTGTACCGCAAATTCTTCGGCACATCCGCTGTCACACCGTACTGGTCAAAGGTATAGGTCGCCCCGTCGATGTCCTGCTTGCCAGTGAGGGGCTTGCCGTCCTTGAAGTACATCCATTTGCCGGAATCGTTCATGGACCAGCCCTGCGCTGTGTCGCTGGAAATTGCCAGCTCCACAAAGCGGCGCAGAACAGCGGACACCTCGGCTCTTGTGGCTGTACCCTGCGGATCATAGAGATTGCCGTTTTTGCCGCTGATCACGCCTGCCATTTGCATCTGTTTCACGGCTTCCTTGGCGTAGGTACTGATTTTAGCGTTATCTGTAAAGATATTTTCGATATGAACCTTCGGCAGAGTATAACCGATGGTCTTGGCATAATTGCTCATAATGACCGCCATCTGCTCACGGGTGATGGACTGATCCGGGGCAAACTTTCCATTGCCAACCCCGTTTACAATGTTATTTTTGCTTGCCCACTCAATGTAGCCTATATAGTATGCGTCCGCCTTTACATCGTTGAAGCTGCTCTTTGCGTAGCCGCTCACATCGGCGTTTGCAAGCCTCCCCAGCGCCGTGACGAACATTCCTTTTGTCATGGCGGTGTTCGGGCTGAACTTGGTTTCAGAAGTTCCGCTGAACAGTCCACGGCTTGCCACAAACTCAATATCTTCCTTTGCCCAATGGCCTGCAATGTCAGTAAATGCGGTGTTGGCCTGTTTATAGCCGATGCCGTAGGTGGAAAAATGATCGGTGCTGAAGCGCAGTACCTTTTCCACGCTGTCATAGACCGAGTTTACCAGCCAATGCACCTTACCCTTGCTGTCCACATACACAGCCTGCACATTCCCTGCCTTTTCATTTGCGCCGAGGGTATAGGGGATGGTTACCGATACGCTGCCTGCGCCGAAGCTGCTGACCGCCTTGCCGTTGCCGTAGTTCACCTTGAGGTCAAATACCGGACGGCTGCCAATTGCCTTTTTCGCCTCGCCTGTTAGTTTGCCGCTGTTCGTGCGGGTGGCGGTGATATTTACATCAGATTTTGCCTGCTTATTGATTTCCTGTATGGTCGCCAAATCCATACCGACTCTGATGTCGGGGTTGTCTACCACCACAATGGTGTTGACGATTTTCTTTGCAATGATGGTATCCTGCACGGCCTTTGGCAGATTGACCGTAACATTGGAGCCGGTTTTGTTGCCGGTATCCACACGGAGAACCACCGTGATGCCATTTTGCTCCGTGCCGTTTTTCTTGGCCTCAGCCAATGCCTTGTTAAAAGCGTCAGTCACAGTTTTGTCAGTGAGGCTCACTGTGACATTGCCCTTGCCGTCCACTGTGCCGGGAACTTTGATTTCTCCCTGAGTGGGTGAATTCGGCTTATCCGGTGCGGGTGGGGTGACGATGACAGGGCTGCTGTTGTCGTTTGAGGAGCTGCCGCCGCCACTTCCAGAGCCACCGCCGCCGGTGTAAGTCCAATGGGCATAGTAGGTCACATTTGCACTGACGGTTGTGCTTGCGGAGATTTGAGTTCCACCGCTTGCCGCCGTATACCAGCCGTCAAAGCTGTAACTGCCGGAGCGTGTCGGTGTCGGGAGTGCCCCTACCGCCGTACCAGATGCAACCGAGCGTGAAGTTTCACTGACCGTGCCGCCGTTCGGGTTGAAGGTGACGGTGTAGTTCGGAACCACCGTTACAGAGAAACTCAGTTCTACCGTAGCATTGGTGCTTTGGTTGGTGCTTACGGTCAGCGTTTCATTATAATTACCCACTGCAAGACCAGCTTTCGGTGCAACGGTAAAGGTAGCCGTGCCGTTTGCCGCCAGTGTGGTGGTACTGAGTGTGCCGATGGTATAGTTGGTGCTGGTCGGCTGGATCAGCGTCACGCTGGAGTTTCCGGTGTTTGTGATGGTGACGGTCTGCGCTGTCGGGGCAATGTAGCCGATTGTCAGTGAACCAAAATCCTTGGTTACCGGGTCAGCGGTGATGGTATAAGTAGGAGCCGTCGTCACTGCAAAACTCAATTCCACCGTAGCATTGGTGCTATGGTTGGTACTTACGGTCAGCGTTTCATTATAATTCCCCACTGCAAGACCGGTTTTCGGCGTAATGGTAAAGGTGGCCGTCCCGTTTGCCGCCAGTGTGG
>JAHDPO010000062.1 GCA_018434325.1 Clostridia bacterium
AGTTATGGACGATCTCTTCCTGGCTCCGTTCACGAATTTCGGGAGTAACGCTCCGGTGCCGATGTTCGATGAGGGTGATCTCACGGCATTTATCGGGATCTGCCAGGGGCTGGAGCGGGAGTTGTTTGCGGAGGCGTGAGGCTGTTTGAAACGTAAAGGACTTCCAAAGGAATGGCAGCGGAGGACATTAGGCGACGTTGGAGAATATATTAATGGTAAAGCATTCAAACCCTCCGAATGGGGTGAAACCGGCAGGCCTATCGTCAGAATACAAAATTTAACCGAGACTTCAAAGGATTTTAATTACTATGATGGAGAAGTTGATCCGAAATATCTCATTAAAAATGGTGACGTTTTAATCTCATGGTCAGCTTCACTCGGCGTCTTTCTTTGGAATGGAGGGGAAGCGGTACTTAATCAGCATATATTCAAAGCAATTCCAAATGAAAAAATTGTTACTAGAGAATTCTTCACCTACGCCCTTCGAGTTGTAATTGAAGATATGAAACGATATACTCACGGCTCGACAATGAAACATATTGTAAAATCAGATTTTGACAATACAGTGATTCCTATCCCCCCTCTCGACACCCAGCGCAAAATCGTCGCCATCCTCGATAAGGCAGAGGCAACGCAGCGCCTGCGGGCAGAGGCGGATGCGCTGATGCAGGATCTGACACAGAGCGCGTTCCAGGAGATGTTTGGCGATCCCGTGCGGAACACGAAAAGGTGGCCAAGAGCAAAATTAGAGGATTTATCTCTAGAAATAGTCGATTGCCCTCATTCGACACCCAAATATAATGAGAGCTTTGCTCCGTATCCCTGCATCAGGACTACTGATCTCAGGGATGGTTTCATTGATTGGTCTGTCATGAAGTACGTGGGGGAGCGAGAATACAAGGAGCGGGTAGGAAGGCTGGTACCAACTGAAGGTGACATTGTATATAGCCGAGAAGGCAGTTTTGGAGTCGCGGTGAGAGTACCTAAGGATGTAAATATGTGCTTAGGTCAGCGAACGATGCTTTTTAGACCGAATTTAGATGTATGTACAAGCGAGTTTCTTTGGGCTTTGATCAACTCCAAAGGGCTCTATCAGCAAGCGTTGAAGAAAACGAGCGGTTCAACAGTTGGACATATCAACGTGAAGGATGTCAAACAGTTTGTGGGTTTTCATCCACCACTACACTTGCAAGCAGCGTTTACGGACATCGTTAAGGAAATTGAAAAAATGATGTCGTACCAGAAATCGTCTGATAGATCAATCTCAGTCCTGCTTGAATCAATAAACGCAAAAGCCTTTACTGGAGAACTGGTACCATGAAACTCGCCCCCGAACTCAAATCAAAGATCGACACCCTCTGGGACCGCTTCTGGAGCGGCGGGATGTCAAACCCCCTCCAGTCCATCGAGCAGATGTCCTACCTCATCTTCATGAAACGCCTCGAAGACACGGATACCGTCGAACAGAACCGG
>JAHDPO010000047.1 GCA_018434325.1 Clostridia bacterium
AGACGCCGACGAGGATCTGCATACAAACGGAAAAATTGAACAGAAACTGACCTGGCTCCGGGAGGCAACTGACCCTGCAGCCAAGACCTCGGCCTGAATTCACACTCTCGGTGAAGGACCTGCAATTTTGCTCATTTTTCAGTGGAGCTGGATCGGAATGGAGTAGGAATTGAAGTCGGAATGGAGCCGATCGTTCTACACAGCTTGAAATTTTGGAGCAGCCGGCCCCCTCTCCCTTCGAATCGGCGGCCAATTGCCGAAAATTGAAGGCGCGTTTAAAGAACTCCGGTTAGCGAACCCCGCACTATTTCCATTCCACCGAGGCCGGATAAAGGCTCTTCTCTTGTTTATTCCAGAGGATGAAACCAGTCGTAGACGGCGTCGGCGCTTTTTTTACTGAGGCCCGGCGTTGCCCGCAAAGCTTCCCGGTCGGCAGCCATGATATTTTTTAGCGATAGGTCAAATTGCTTCAATAATGACTTTTTGCCCTTGGGGCCCAGGCCGGGGATTTCATCCAAAGCCGAGGTCAGATTCCGCTTGCCCCTGAGAAGGCGGTGGTAGGTAATGGCAAAGCGGTGGGCTTCATCCCGCAGCTGCTGCACCAGCAAAATAGCAGGTGATTTTTGGTTCAGGATAATAGGGTCCGATTGCTCCGGTTTATATAGCCATTCAAATTGCTTGGCTAAGCCTACGGTGGCAATGCTCCCTACGCCCAATAGCTCCATGATGGAGCGGGCAGAAGACAGCTGGCCTTTGCCGCCGTCGATGACCACTAAGTCCGGCAGCTCCCCGAAACGGCTGTCTCCTTGGCGCTCCTTGCTGAAACGCCGCAAAATAACTTCCGCCATAGAGGCAAAATCGTTGTTGCCCTCGACCATCTTAATTTTAAAACGCCGGTATAAGTCGGGCCGGGGCCGGCCGTCAATAGACACCACCATGGAGGCTACTGTCTCCGTACCGGAAATATGAGATATGTCGTAACATTCCATGCGGCGGGGAGGGCCAGCCAGATCCAACGCTTCCTGCAGCTCAGCCAAGCCCTGGGCATAGCGGTCACCCTGAGCATTTTCGTGCTGCTCTTTTTGCAGCAGCAGGTCCCTGGCGTTTTTGCCCACCATCTCCAGCAATCCTTTGCGCTCGCCGCGCTTCGGCGTCCTGATCTGCACCTTGCGGCCCCGCATCTGACTGAGCCAAGCCTGGGTAATGGCCAGTTCGCCGGCTATCGATTCGCCGCCGGCAGCTTCTTCGGCGGCTGCCGCCTCAGTAGCTTCGGCCAAAACTGCAACACCCGCCAACTCCTCAGCAACGCCTGCACCATCCAGTCCGGCGTTTGCGGCTCTTCCGGCTGCGGCGCCTACGGTTTCGTCGGCGTCTGCGCTATCCGCTTCTCCGGCGTCATACTCGCCAGCTCCCGCTGCGGCTCCGACAGCGGCCTCGCCTTCTATCGCTGCTTCCCGCTCCGGAATCAAAATCTCCGGCGGTATCACCGGCACCTGGCTGTAGTACTGCTGCAGAAAAGGCATCAGCACCTCGTCCTCACCCTGGACGCCCTCCAGGAAAAAAGCCTCCCGGCCCAAAAGCTTGCCTTCCCGGACGAAAAAGACCTGGACGCAAATCTGGCTTTTGCCCCGGGCGTAGTTGATCACGTCGTAATCATCGCCTTTGCCGGAAACGATTTTCTGCCGCTCCATGACCCGCCGGATAGCATTCAGCTGATCCCGCAGCTGGGCCGCCTCCTCAAAATTGAGAGACTCGGCAGCCTCCTCCATCTTTTCTTCGATGCGCTTGCAAAGCACCTCCTGGCGGCCTTCCAAAAACAGAATCACCTGACGGATCATCTCGCCATATTCTTCCTTGCTGACCTGACCCATACAGGGGGCCAGACAACGTCCAATATGGCGGTTGAGACAAGGGCGCTGCTGCCGGCCCCAGCCCGCGGTGGATTTGCAGCTGCGCAGAGGAAATATGCGCTTTAGCAGCTTCAGCGTATCCTTAATATCGCCGCTGGAGGTATAAGGCCCAAAATAGCGGGCCCCATCCCGGGCCATTTTGTGGACATACTCCACCCGGGGAAAATCCTCCGTGGTGATCCTTACGTAAGGATATCCCTTATCATCCATGAGGCGGATGTTATAGCGGGGCTTATATTTTTTGATCAGATTGCATTCCAGGATCAGAGCTTCCATTTCGGAATCCGTCAGAATCCATTCAAGATCCGCAATATTTTTGACGAGGGCCCTCGTCTTTTCGCTGTGACCGCCCTGGCCCAGGTTATCCTTGAAGTAAGATTTCACCCGGTTGCGCAAACTCAGGGCCTTGCCAACATAAATCACCTTGCCGGCGGCATCCTTCATCAGGTAAACCCCCGGCGCTGGTGGTAATTTGCTGAGTTTTTGTTCGATAACAGCGTTCATCTCACATCTCACATCGCAGCTTTTTTATTGACGGAGCCCATCAGCCGCCGCTGCCGCTCCAGTATCGGCGCTAAAAACTGACCGGTATAGCTGATATCAGCCACCGCCGCCAGCTCCTCGGGAGTGCCCGTGGCAATAATCCTGCCTCCCCGGTCGCCGCCTTCCGGGCCTAAATCGATGCAGTAATCCGCCGTCTTGATCACATCCAGATTGTGCTCGATGACTAGCACCGTATCACCCTGCTCCACCAGGCGGTGCAGCACCTCCAGCAGCTTGGCAATATCGGCGGTATGCAGACCTGTGGTGGGCTCATCCAGAATGTATAAGGTCTTGCCGGTGGAACGGCGGGACAGTTCCGTAGCCAGCTTCACCCGCTGGGCTTCGCCGCCGGAAAGGGTGGTAGCCGGCTGTCCCAGACGGATATAGCCCAGGCCCACATCCTGCATGGTTTTCATCTTGCGGAAAATCTGAGGATGATTGACGAAAAACTCCACGGCTTCATCCACCGTCATATCCAGAACATCGGCAATGGTCTTGCCTTTATAACGAACCTCCAGGGTTTCCCGGTTGTAGCGCTTGCCCTTGCAAACCTCACAAGGCACATAGACATCCGGCAGGAAATGCATCTCGATTTTGAGTATGCCGTCGCCGGAGCAGGCTTCGCAGCGGCCGCCCTTGACATTAAAGCTGAAACGGCCGGGCTGATAGCCTCGCAGCTTAGCCTCCGGCACGCTGGCATAGACCTGGCGGATAGCGTCAAAGACGCCGGTATAAGTGGCCGGGTTGGAACGAGGCGTCCGGCCGATAGGCGATTGATCGATGTCGATAACCTTATCCAGGTACTCTATGCCTTTGATGTCGTCATGGTCGCCGGCCCTGGTTTTAGCCCGGTTTAGCTCCGCCGCCAAACGGTTGTAAATGATCTCATTGACCAGGGAGCTTTTGCCGCTGCCGGAAACGCCGGTAACACAGGTGAAAACACCCAAAGGAATTTTTGCGGTCACTTCTTTTAAATTATTCTCCCTGGCCCCCTCCACCACCAGCCATTTGCCGTTGGGCTGACGGCGGGCAGGAGGCAAAGCAATGCTTTTGGTACCTTTAAGATATTGGCCGGTGACCGACTCCTGGCAATCCATGATCTGCTGCAGACTGCCGGCACAGACCACCTGGCCGCCGTGAATGCCGGCGCCGGGACCAATATCCAGGATATGATCCGCCGCCCGCATGGTGTCTTCGTCATGCTCCACCACCAAAACCGTATTGCCGATATCCCGCAGGGATTGCAGGGTTTCGATGAGCCGGGCGTTATCTCTTTGATGAAGGCCGATGGAGGGCTCATCCAGAATATACAGTACCCCCATGAGGCTGGAACCGATCTGGGTGGCTAAGCGAATACGCTGGGCTTCACCGCCGGACAAAGTGCCGGCAGCCCGGTGCAGCGTCACATAGTCTAATCCTACATTATTCAGGAAGCCTAAACGGGCGGTGATTTCTTTTAATATCTGACGGGCAATCAGCTGCTGCCGCTCCGTCAGCTTCAGCATGGCGAAGAAATCGAGGGCCTTGCCCACAGACAAACGGGTAAGCTCGTCAATGTTTTTATCGCCTACATAGACGGACAGAGCCTCCGGTTTCAGCCGCCTGCCGCCGCAATCGGGGCAGGGCTGGGAAGTCATGTACTGCTCCGTCTCGCCGCGGGAATAATCGGACTGGGATTCCCGGTAGCGGCGCTGCAGCATATTGATAAGGCCCTCATACTTGCTTTGGTAAGTCCGTCTCTGCCCCATGGTATTGGTATAATGGAAGGTAATATTTTCGTCGCCGGCCCCCCGCAGGATAATATTTTGCTGATCCGGCGTCAGATCCCGGAAGGGCGTATCCATGGGAATCTCATAATGATGACAGGTAGCGGCCAAAATGCCCATAAACCAGTTGGATATGCCTTTGATCCAAGGATCGATGGCGTTATCATTGAGGGATTTGCTCTTATCGGGGATCACCAGCTCCGGGTCCACCTCCAGCTTGAAGCCCAAGCCGTCGCAAGTGGGACAGGCGCCGAAGGGGTTATTAAAGGAGAACATCCGGGGCGCCGGTTCCTCAAAGCTGATGCCGCAGTCGATGCAGGCAAAATCCTGAGAAAAAATCTGCTCGAATTCTTCTTGAGGCGTCCCGAGGGCAAGCTCAGCGCTGCCTGCATCAGCAGCAATCTGACCGGCGGCTTCAAGCGACTGGCCGGCGGCTTCGCTTCCCGCCTGACCTGCCGCGTCTGCAACAGCGGCTCCTTCCTGCTTCGGCGGCTGGCAATGGACCGCCGCTATGCCGCCGGACAAAGCCATAGCCGATTCCAAAGAGCCGGCCAGGCGCTTGCCGGAATCCGGCTTTAAAACGATTCTGTCCACCACTACTTCTATGGTATGCTTTTTATTTTTCTCCAGAACGATATCCTCGGTGGCTTCCCGCAGCTGGCCGTCTACCCGCAGCCGCACGTAGCCCTCCCGGCGGACGTCCTCGATGATCTTGACGTGCTCGCCTTTTTTGCCCCGAACCAGGGGAGCCAAAATCTGCAGGCGGCTGCCCTGAGGCCAGGACAGAATCTGATCCACCATCTGGTCGATGGTCTGCCGCTCCACCGGCTTGCCGCACTTCCAGCAGCGAACCTGACCGATCCGGGCATAGAGCAGCCGGAGATAGTCATAGATCTCCGTCACTGTGCCTACCGTGGAACGGGGGTTGCGGCTGGTGGTCTTCTGGTCGATGGAAATGGCCGGCGACAGGCCCTCGATGTAATCCACATCCGGCTTGTCCATCTGGCCCAAAAACTGCCGGGCGTAGGAGGATAAAGACTCCACGTAGCGCCGCTGGCCTTCGGCATAGATGGTGTCGAAAGCCAGAGAGCTTTTGCCGCTGCCGGACAAGCCGGTGACTACCACCAGCTTATCCCGGGGGATATCCACGTCGATATTTTTTAAATTATGGGAGCGGGCTCCCCGAATAATGATTTTATCCTTTGCCATATTTCTGAAATTCCTCTCTTTGCTTTAACCGTTTATATGTTCATGACCGTACTTATGCTTATGATCGTACACATGCTTATGATCGCACTCATGCTTCTGCTGTATTGTGTTTATAAATTGCTCTTCATCTCGATGAGCAAATCCCGCAGCTGAGCAGCCCGCTCGAAATCCAATTCCTTGGCAGCTGCCCGCATTTCTTTTTCTATTCTGGCCGCCCAGTCCTTCAGCTCCTTCTTATTCATCTTGCTGAACTGGCGGGTATCGCTTTGGGGTTCTTCCAGGGGCCGGGTGATTTCCACCACATCCCGCACGGCTTTTTTGACGGTCTGGGGCACGATGCCGTGGGCCTCATTGTAAGCCTGCTGAATCTGGCGGCGGCGGTTGGTCTCCTCAATGGCTTTGGCCATGGAATCGGTGATCACGTCGCCGTACATGATAACCTGACCGTTGAGATTACGGGCAGCCCGGCCGGCAGTCTGGATCAGGGAACGGCTGGAACGCAGGAAGCCTTCCTTATCGGCATCCAGTACGGCGACCAGCGAGACTTCCGGCAGGTCCAAGCCTTCCCGGAGCAGGTTGATGCCGATCAGCACATCGAAGACGCCCAGCCGCAGATCACGGATGATCTCCATCCGCTCCAGAGTCTTGATCTCCGAATGGAGATAGCGCACCTTGACTCCCAATTCCCGCATGTAATCCGTCAGATCTTCGGCCATCTTCTTGGTCAGGGTGGTGACTAAAACCCGCTCCTGCCGCTCAATCCGCAGGCGGATCTCCCCCATTAAATCATCGATCTGGTGGCGGACCGGCCGGATGATGATCTCCGGGTCCAAAAGCCCCGTGGGGCGGTTGATCTGCTCAACGACTTTATCACCGGCTTTGGCCATCTCATAAGGGCCGGGCGTGGCGCTGACGTAGACCGCCTGATGCAGCTTCGCTTCAAACTCGGCAAACTTCAGGGGACGGTTGTCCAAGGCCGAAGGCAAACGGAAGCCGAAATCCACCAGGGTAGTCTTGCGGGAGCGGTCGCCCTCATACATGCCCCCCACCTGGGGAATGGAAACATGGGATTCATCTACAATCAGCAAAAAATCCTCGGGGAAAAAGTCTATTAAAGTATAGGGGGGCTCCCCCGGCGCATTGCCGATCAAATGGCGGGAATAGTTTTCGATGCCGGTGCAAAAGCCTACTTCCCGCAGCATCTCCATATCATAGTTGGTGCGCTGGGTCAGCCTCTGGGCCTCCAGCAGCCGGCCCTGGGCATTGAGCTCCTTCAGCCGGTCTTCCAGCTCCGCCTCAATATCCCGCAAGGCCCGCATCAGCGTCTCCCGGGAGGTCACGTAATGGCTGGCGGGGAAAATACCGATATGCCGCCGTTCATTCAAAATCTCGGCGGTAAGGGGATCCACTTCACAAATCCGCTCGATCTCATCGCCGAAAAACTCCACCCGCACTGCGGCCTCAGCCGAAGCGGGGAATATCTCTACCACATCCCCCCGCACCCGGAAGGTACCGCGAACAAAATTCAAATCATTGCGGTCAAACTGCATATCGATGAGACGCCGCAGCAGCAGGTCCCGGTCCAGGCTCATGCCCGGCCGCAGGGAAACCATCTGCTCCCGGTACTCCTCGGGAGAACCCAAGCCGTAAATACAGCTGACGGAAGCCACCACCACCACATCCCGCCGCTCCAGCAGAGCCGCCGTAGCGGAATGGCGCATCTTCTCAATCTCATCATTGATTGAGGAATCCTTCTCTATATACGTATCGCTGGCCGGCACATAGGCCTCCGGCTGATAGTAATCATAATAAGAAACGAAGTACTCCACGGCGTTTTCCGGAAAAAACTCCTTAAACTCGCCGTAAAGCTGGGCTGCCAGCGTCTTATTGTGAGCCAGAACCAGAGTAGGCTTCTGCACCTGGGCAATAACCTGGGCCATGGTATAGGTTTTACCTGTGCCGGTAGCCCCCAGCAAAATCTGATGAGGCAAGCCCTCTTTAACCCCCCGGCTTAAGGCCTCGATAGCCTGAGGCTGATCACCCCGGGGCTCATATTCCGATACTACCCGGAACAATTTTTCATCTGCCATAATGTACTCCTCATGAAAATAACCAAATAAGATTTGTTATTATTAATCGATAGAATTATCGTAAAAGGTCATATCACTATTTTACCACCGCTGTCAAGTTTTTAATGGCCTGACGGAAGAATAAGGCAGCATTGATTTTGACGTAAAAACAAGACTTTTCTATCCCTCTATTCATACGTTCCGGAAATTTTGTTCCGCCTCTTTAGTATATATCCAGCAGTTCCCTGACGCAAGAGGAAATCCTGATACGAATCACAAAATCCTTATTTCATTATTGACAATTAAGGGAATAGTCAGTATTCTATAAATGTCTAGACATTTGAACATATTGTCTGGCCAATTAATAATCAAACAGAAAACCATGAGAATAGAGGATAGGAGTATGGAAAAATTAATTGCCAGCAGTCCCATCCCCCTTTATTACCAGCTTCGAGAAATTGTCCGCAATAAAATTTTGGCCGAAGAATGGCCTTATGGGATGGAAATCCCCTCGGAATTAAAGCTTTGCGAAGAGTTTAACCTTTGCCGGGCCACCATCAAGCAAGCCCTGGACGGTTTAGTCAATGAAGGGTTAATCGTGCGCAAGAAGGGCAAGGGTTCTTTTGTAGTCTACCGAAAAATGGCCGGCAATTTCTTATTGGAGCCCCAATTTTCTTTAAGGCATACTCAGGATGCTTATCGGGATTATACTTATCAGAATTATGCCGAGCTGCTCTTTGCGGATTTTATCGAGGCCAGCGCCTATTTAATTAAATCTTTTCAATTGGCGCCTGGTGAAAAAGTCTGCAAAATCATGCGCAAGCATATTGTGGGCGGCCAGCCTGTTGCTATAAGCACCAATTATATCCACCCCCAATGGACGGGGGATATCCTTTCGGAAGATATCAAAGACGTTTCCATATATAAATATATCGAAAATCTATCAGGCAAATCCTTCACCGATTATAAGATGAATGTCCAGTCTGTGCTGTTGGACGATTATGAAGCCGGGGAACTGGGCTTTCCGCCGGGGAAAGCCGGCCTTGATGTGGCCTGCCTTTCTTTTATCGACAAGGAGCCCGTAATGTTTGTCCGCCAGCTATACCGGGGAGATAAATGCGATATCCGCCTGGACTTTTCCGCCTTCGACGGCCTGCAAAAAATGGAGGCCATCGGAGCGGAAATCAAAGTACGCCCTTAATTACCGAAAGGCCGACCTTTCGGTTTTTCAGGAAAGAAATAAGTGGGCCCGCTTATTTCGCAAAGCATTTTTCAATATCAAAGAGGAGGCTTAATTATGGCACAGAAAAAAATGGGGCTGTCCAACAAAATTCTCATTGGTATGCTGCTGGGTGCAATTGCCGGACTCATTGTGGGACCGCAAATCTCCGTAATCTCAGTAGTAGGTGACATTTTCCTCCGGTTGCTGCGAATGGCTGTAGTTCCTCTCATCTTCGCCAACGTCGTTCTTGCTGTAGCCAGCATGGGCGATTTGCGCCGTCTCGGTAAAATCGGTATTCAAATGGGCGTTCTGTTCATGGCCACCAGCTTTATTGCCGCCGCCATCGGTCTCCTTACGGCTCTCGTTCTTAAACCGGGCCAGGGCTTCGTCATGACCGACGTCAGCGAAGTGGCGACAGCGGCGGCCCCCAGTGTGCAGCAGGTTTTGCTGGGCTTTTTCCCCGTCAATATCATGCAGTCTTTCTCTGAGGGCAATATGCTGCAGGTCATCACCTTTGCCATCTTCTCCGGCATAGCCATTTTGCTCCTCAAAGAAGAGGATCAGAAAAAAATGCTGGGGGGCGTCAGCATCGTCTCCCGTTTTCTGATGAAGGTCCTCCACTTCGTCATGGGCTTCACTCCTTACGGCGTATTTGCTTTGATGGCCAACACCACCGGTAAGTATGGCGCTCAGGTCTTCGGCCCCTTAGGAAAATTCATCATTTGTATCTATGTGGGTCTGCTGCTCCATGCCTTCGTCATCTATGGCGGGTTATATACCTTGTCTACCAGGAAAAGCGTTTTCAATTTTTATAAAAAGATTTCGCCGGTCTGGACCACCAGCTTCGCTACCTGCAGTACGGCGGCTACCCTGCCGGTTTCTCTGCGGGTCTGCGAGGAAGAGCTGGGCGTCAAGAAGGATATCGCCGGCTTTACCATTCCCGTAGGCGCCACGATGAACATGGACGGCAATGCTCTGTGGTACGGCGTCGTCGCTATTTTTGTCGGTCAGGTTATCGGCATGTCCATGAGCATCAGCCAGATGCTGATCGCTATTATCGTCGGCGTACTGATGACCCTGGGCAGCCCCGGCATTCCCGGCGGTATCTTTGTAGCCACCACCATCTTCCTGACCACCATGGGCCTGCCTATTGAGTTTGTCGGTCTTTTGGCCGGTATTTTCCGGATCATGGACATGGGCATCACCACCGTAAACGTAGTGGGTTCCGTGGTAGTAGCCAGCTCTCTTGACGCCATTGAACGCAAAAGCGAGGCCAGAGAAGCTAAAAAACTAAGCGCATAGGAGATAAATCCAATGAAAGAAAAAATTGCAGGCATCATGGGGGGTATGGGACCGGAAGCCACCATCGACCTCTTTACTAAAATCGTCGAAAAAACCAAGGCTAAGACGGACAGCGATCATTTGCGGATCATTATTGACAATAATCCCAAAATGCCCAGCCGCCAGGACGCCATTATGAAAGGCACGGAAAGTCCGGTGCCGGCCATGGTGGCTACCGCGAAAAATTTAGTGAGTGCAGGAGCGGATTTCATCCTTATCGGCGCCAATACCGCCCATTATTTTTACGATGAAGTGGCCGCTCAGGTTCCCGTTCCTTTTTTGCATATCATTGACGAAGCTATCAAGGAATTGCTGCGGCTTTTGCCGGAAGCAAAAAAAGTGGGGGTATTAGCCACCACCGCCGCTGTGCAAACCGGCCTTTACAATAAGCGCTGCGCCAAATTCGGTATTGAAGTCATCGATGCTCCCAAGGAAATCCAGGATAGAGTCCACAAATCTATCTTTGATTTCAAGTATAACGGCCTCAGCGACAGCGTCAAAGAGGATATGCTGGCCGGGGCCAATTACTTCCTGGAGCAGGGGGCTCAAGCTTTGCTGATGGGCTGTACGGAAATTCCGGTGATCCTGGCAGGCAGCCATTTTGCCGTTCCGCTTATCGATCCTAATGAAATTATTGCGCAAGTGGTGGTAGATTACGCAAAAAACAGGTATAATCTATAGATGCAACGAATTTTATAGGAGTAGATTGATTAAGTACTCTTAAGTCCGCTGCCAATTTTCTATAATTCAAGGAGAATCCTATGTTAGCTATCTTTCTTCTCATCAGTTTCCTCGCTTCCATTGTCGGCTCTATTTGTGGAATTGGCGGCGGCATCTTTATCAAACCTATCTTTGAAGCTTTTAATCTAATGGGTATTGTGGAGATCAATTTCTTATCGGGATCCATGGTTCTGGCCATGTCGGCCGTCAACAGTTTCCGCTCATTAAAAACGGCCAACGAGCTGGAGCTCAAGCTCACCGTACCTTTGGCTTTGGGAGCTGTGGTCGGAGGAATAACGGGCAAAGCGATTTTCAGCCAGGCTGCTTTGCTCTTTAGCTCCAGCGTTATCTTAAGCCTCATTCAATCCACACTGGTCTTACTAATGGCAATTTTCTCATTAGCTTACACCTTTAATAAGGATAAGATAGAGACCCGGCGCATCGAGAAAACCGGCTTTTGCCTGTTTATCGGCCTCTTCCTGGGCTTCCTCTCCGCTTTCCTGGGCATCGGCGGCGGCCCTATCAATCTGGTGGCTCTCAGCTACTTTTTCTCAATGGATGATAAGAAGGCCGCCAGCAACTCTTTGCTGATCATCTTATTATCCCAGGCTGCCAGCCTCAGCCAAATCATGATCAGCGGCAGCATTCCTCCCGTTTCCATGGCTCAATTATGGATCATGGTTATCGGCGGTATTTTAGGCGGGCAGGCCGGATTTCAGATCAAAAAACGCATGGATGGCCAGGCCGTGCGCAAGGGTTTCACCGGCGTCATGATTTTTCTCATCCTGATGTCGCTGTACGGCATCGGCGCCGGCCTTTATGCCCTTTTGGGCGCTTAGACGGGTGATAATAAAACCGCTTTAAAAAACAGAGCCTTTGTGCCTGCTTTTGCAGTCACTTTAGGTTCTGTTTTTTGATACAAGCCCTACTGAGGGAGAGGCAGCCGAACATTAGATTTTAAAATCTTTCGGATTAATAATCTAAAATTTCCTTGGTTAAATATTTAAAATATATATGGTTGAAATCATAAAATCCGTCGGATTGATATTGTATAATTTAAAAAATTAGCATATACTACAGGCGGAGGTGAAATCCATGGATAAACGTAAATACCGCCCCCGCATCATTGACAAGCAAATTGACAAATATCTGTCCACATTTGGTGCTCTTTGTATAGAGGGGCCGAAATGGTGCGGCAAAACCTGGACGTCATCTTTTCACAGCAAAAGCCAGTTCTTTCTCGGTGACCCGGCGGGTAATTTCCAGAGCCGGGAACTGGCCAGGCTGTCTCCGGCTTTAGTACTGGAAGGTGAAACACCCCGTTTGATTGATGAATGGCAAGAGGTGCCGCCTCTTTGGGACGCCGTGCGGCACAAGGTTGACCAGACAACCGAAAAGGGCCAATTTATTCTGACCGGTTCTGCAACGCCAAATCACAAGGGCATTCTTCATAGCGGCGCGGGTCGAATCGCCAAGCTGCGTATGCGTCCTATGTCCTTGTATGAATCCGGTGATTCCTCCGGCAAAGTATCCTTGGAGGCGTTATGTAACAACCGGTTAACACCGGTGATGACCGGCGAAGCAGATTTAAAAAAGCTTATCGCGCTTATCATCCGCGGCGGCTGGCCCGGTAGTCTGGAGCTGCCTGTAGATAAGGCCGCTCTACTGCCCATCGAATATTTGAACGCAGTCATTGACGATGATGTTTACCGAATTGACGGCATAAAAAGGGACACCCAGAAAATGCGCTTACTTCTACGCTCTCTTGCACGTAACGAGAGTACCACCGCCACCAACAGAGCCTTGAAAAACGATATAAAGTCCGTTGACGATGAAGACATTGACATTGAAACAGTCGCTTCTTATCTAGATATTTTTGCGCGGTTGTTCATCACAGACAATCTGCCACCCTTTTCCGCCAATATCCGCTCTCCCCTCCGCATAAAACAGGCAGAAAAACGTCACTTCTCGGACCCTTCGCTAGCCTGCGCACTACTGAAAGCAACGCCGGCCAGCCTGCTCTCTGACCTTGAAACCTTTGGCTTTCTATTTGAAGCCCTGTGCGAAAGGGATCTGAAAATTTACGCGGAAGCCTTTGGCGCTCATGTATATCATTATCAAGATTACCGCAGCCGGGAAATTGACGCCATAGTCCAGCTGCCCGATGGGCGTTGGTCTGCCTTTGAGATCAAACTCGGTGCAAATCAAATCGACAAGGCTGCCGATAACCTGAAAAAAATTCAAGACGAACTGGCGAAGGAGGAAAGAGCCGTCCTGCCCTCGGCACTATGCGTCATTTGCGGAATGTCAAATGCCGCTTATCAGCGTGAGGATGGTGTTTACGTTATACCGCCGACAGCACTAAGAGATTGATTGACTGCTCTGAGGCACTGACGCCGAGGATGCCATTGGGTTTAGACCCCCGATTTGCTAAGAATCCATAGTGAGCATACTGCTAAAAAGGGAGCCCTATATGAACTTTCTTCAGGTTCATGCAAGGCTCCCTTCGCTTTGCTGCTGCTATTGAATTCTTTTAGTACACCTTTTTAATGAACCGGCCCAGATAGGGATTGACGATCTCGTCATCTTCCACCGCCAGCTGGCCGCCGATCAGGACGTAACGGAAGCCCTCAGCCAGAAGGTCCGGCTCGGCGAAGGTGGCCTTATCCCGGACTTGCGCCAAATCAAAGACTGCGATGTCCGCATCCCAGCCGGGGCTCAGACAGCCCTTGCGCAGGCCGAAACGGCTGGCCCCGGTCCAGGTCATTTTGGCAATGGCGTCATACAGGCTTAAGGCCTTTTTCTCCCGCACATAAAGGCGCAGGAAACGGGCAAAGGCGCCGGCAGCCCGGGGATGTCCGGCTCCCTTCAGCAGGATGCCGTCGCTGCCCAGTACTACCCTGGGATGAAGCAGCGCCATCTCCACCTCTTCCGGCAGCATCACATGGCCGATGGTCAGATAATCCGGGTGCTCTTCCCGGATTTTTTGGAATACCTCCATGGAAGGTATGGGCCCTTTGAATTCGCCGTCGGTCATCTCGATTTTGCGGATGTCGCCGCCGTAACGGGACAAAAAATCCCCGTCATAGGTGGTGGCGCCGATATAGGTACTGAAAGCGTCATAAGGATAGCAGTCGATGAGGATATCCGGGCCCTCCGCCGCCGCTCCGTCCAGCAGAGCCAGCACTTGCTCCATTTGGCCGTAGCCCGACATGCTGCCGATATGAGAAACCTGAAGCCGGGCGCCGGTTTGCCGGCCCACTTCAATAAATTCCTCCATAGCAGCAATGGAAGGCTCACAATCCTCCCGGACGTGGGCGGCCAATATGCCGCCGAAGCTGCGGACGATACGGCCCAGGGCCAGCATTTCCCGCATGTCGATGCCGGGAATGTAACGAATGCCGAAGGACAAGCCATGGCTGCCTGCCACCAGCCGCTTTTTTAATTCCTGCCCCATTTTTCGCAGCTGCTCATCGCTTACCCCTGCGTATTTGTCAGTGGCGCCGACTAACTCCCTCAGTTCGCCGTGGCCGGTGAGCAAAGCGCAGTTTACAGGCTGGCCCTGCCGGTCGTATTGGCGGCTATATTCCTCTTCATCCCGGGGCCCTACACCACATTGGCCGCCGATAAAGGTGGTCACGCCCATTCGCAAGAGCCGCCGGGTAATCACCGGCTGCAAGGCGCCCTCTTCATTCAGAAGATCTTCATGGGCGTGAACATCCACAAAGCCGGGGGTCACCACCAGTCCCTGACAGTCATAGACCTTTTTGCCTTCGATGGCTTTAGCGGTGATACAGGCTATACGGCTGCCGTTGATGCCGACATTAAGCCGGCTGCAAATTTTATTGCCGGGGTCCACCACCAGCCCGTCTTTCAACAGGATATCATACATCGGTTTCGCTCCTTTGCTAATATATTTTTACGGCTAAGACCGGTCACAGCATGGCTGGCTGCCGCCGAAAGTCCTCCAGCACCTGCTCCTGGGGCACATGGATATCTAGCTGGCCGGGAAAGAACGGCAGCAGCAAAAAGCATTGCGCAAAGCTGTGGGCGGCCACTTCCGATAAACTGCGCAGCCGGATGCGCCTTTTCAGCCATTGCCATTGCCTTTTTCCTAGCCCTTGCCCTTGCACTTGCACCAGCTCCCGAGCAGTTTGCGGGTTCCGGGCCGGGTCCTGCCGCTCATAATAATGAAATAGCTCATGGGCCAGGATCATTTCCATAATCAAGGCTTCCAAGGGGACCGGGGCTGAGGCTGCCGGGGTTGGGGCAGCCGGGGCTGGGGCCGGGGCTGCCGCTGCCATGGTTACTGCTTCCGCATCTGCACGCGCCGCCACTGCCATTGTCACTGGCGCCATTGCTTGCCGCCCTTGCTGCAGCTCCAGAAGTTGTCCCACTTGCTCCGCCAACACCGGCAGGCAATCCTGATTGACCTTGATTTCCAGAGGCTGGTTCGTATATACGGCCCTGATCAGCCGTCCCGGCAAAACCAGCTTAGCTTGCTCCACCGCTATGTCCAGCCGGCAACAGAGTTCCTGAGCGCTGACCATACCATGCTGCCGCCGAATCTCCAATGCCAGCCGGGCGCCGGAATCCAATGCCAGATCCAGCAGCTGCCGAGCCAGCTTCTCATCAACACGGCTAAAACAGCTATCCTGCTTCATCATTGCCCAGCCGTAAGCCCTAGCCAACTCTTGCGCCGACTCCTTCATTTTTAGCCCCTTTCCTTACACATCTTTCATGCCCATCACCACAACAATTTCCTCGCCATCTTCATAACCGGCCAGTTCCACCCCGGCCAAGGCCTTGATCTGGTCGGCGTCGGCCATGCCGGAGAAATTGATAATCTTGCCGCCGGCCAGCAAATAAACGTCAGGCACCGATTGGCCGCCGTCGCCAAACTTGCTGCTCAGGTGCATCAGCTGGGGCAGCTTTTCCAGCAGCCCGCCCTTTGGCTCCACAAAAACTTTGCCGTCGGGGTTGCTGAGCCGGACAATGCCGTCTTCGTCCACCACCCGGACAGGAAAACGCACCGTTTTCATCAGGCCAAAGAGCCGTTTTTTCGTCTGGGTAGCGCCGAAAGCGGCCAGCAAAGAGGTAGCGCCTTTTAATTCCACTTCGGCGGGAGACATATGCATATTTTCGGCCGCTATGGTCCGCCGCTCCTCGTGGGATAAGGCGTGGGCATGGTCCTTCTTCCGCATGGCCAAGGCCCCGATAGCAATGGCCCGGACAATATTTTTCTTCGCCTCAATCTCGATCTGCACCTCCACGGAAGCCGGGTCAGCCCCCATGTGGATCACCCGGGACTCCGCTTCTTTGCGAATGCGCAGAATATCCTCCGGCGCCGGGTCGATAATGGATTTCTCCAGCATATCCCTGACCATGGCCAGGGCTACGCCGATGGAGGAAATCACGTCGGCATTGGCCGCCATTTTAAAAGGCAGCCCCAGCTTTTGGGCCGTATAAGGCACAATCGCCGCCGCTCCGCCGCCGCCCCCTACCAGCAGCAGGGCCTGAGGGTCCATTTTGTATTTGCTCCAAAGCGCTTTCACCACCGGCATCACTTTAGCCGCCGCTTGGTCTAATATCGCTGTGGCCGCCCCCTCCACGCTGACCCCCAGATGATCGGCCAGGGCTTGGAAAGCCTGCCGGGCCCGCTGGGGATGACCATAAGCCGTATCGCCTTCAACGGCTACGCCTATGATATTGGCGGCGCAAGTCAGCGTAAGGGCATATCGCTTGCCGTCCCGGGTCTCCACCGCCGCATATTCCGGGTCGCCCTCCTTGGGAGAAAGGAAATAAAGCTTTGGCTCGATCAGATCTTCTTCGGCAAATACGGCATAAGGCAAACCGGCAATATGGGCGCTTCTGGGCCCCACATCGCTGATTTTGCCGTTTCTCACGGCGATCATGGAGCCGCCGGCCAAACCGATGGTTCTGGTATCCAGAGAGCGCAGGTACGTGCGGTGACCGCCCACCTCGGCGTATTCCACCATGACATTGCCGTCTTTAATCGCCGACATGTCGGTGCTGGTGCCCCCTACCTCCAGGAAAATGCCGTAAGACACCCGTTCATACATCAGAGCGCCGGCCACGCCGGCGGCAGGGCCGGAAAGCATGGTGAGAATAGGCCGTTGCCGCATGTCGTTGATAGTCATGGCGCCGCCGTCGCCCCGCATGATCATCAGCGGGGCCCGGATACCGGAGGCGATGACGCTGCTCTCCGTGGTATTGGCCGTAGCCATCATCCTGGGCAAGATGCTGGAATTGATCACCGCCGTGGTGGTTCTGGTTTTCAGCCCGTAAAGCTTGGAAATTTCGTGGCTGCCGGTGCCGATAATGCCTTGCTCCTTGGCCACCGCCAGCACCTTCTCCTCATTGGCGGAATTATCTACGGAAAAAGCCTCCGCTGCTACGATGACCTCGGCCCCCTGGGCTTGCAGCTGGTCAATGCCGCCGGCGATGGCTGCCGCCGTCAATTTCGTGCTGTCCACAAAAGCGTGGCAGGTACGGATATATTTGCCGGGAGCCAGCTCGATATCGTTGATGGCCGTATCCTGTTTGGCCTTCACTCCTTCTATTCCCCCGCCCATGCCAAAAACGCCTACCTTGGAAACATCGCCTTCCAGTAGAGCATTGGTGGCCTGGGTAGTGCTGTGGGCAATGAATACAACGTCTTCGGCCCTGATGCTCCCTTCCCCCAAAAGAATATGGATGGAGTCAATGATTCCTCTGGCCACGCCTTCCGGCGCCTGATGGGTAGTGTGCACCTTGACTTTGCCCAGAAGCTTCATGGAATCATGGTCCACCGCCACTGCATGGGTGAAGGTGCCGCCTACGTCAATACCTACCCGAATTTTAGTCAATGTCGGATTCCCCCTCCTGTTGTATGTTGTTGCCCGGGCCGGGCGAGAAAAAGGGGGCGGCGCCAACCGCCAAACCGCCAAGAGCCGATTCAGCGGCGGTCGTTTACCGACCGGCGGGCTGCCCCCCGGCGTTTCTATCAGAACAGATAAATAGCGGTGCCGATCATGGAAAGTAAGACCACCACCCAGGTATAAGGAATCAGCTTTTTCATAATATCGTTGACGTCGCAGCCCACAAAGGTGCTGCCCCAGACGTTGTAGGTTAATGTGGGATCGGCAGCCATGAACCTGTCGAGAATAACCAAAGCACAGGCCACCTGAACGGGAGTAAGCAGACCGCTGCCGGCCATCAATGCGCCTAAGCCGGCGCCCATGCCCCAGAGGCTCATGGGGCCCCGGTAGAGCTGCAGGGGAGCCAGAATGGCAAAGAAGGCGATATAGCCGATCATCGTTGTGGGCAGCACCACATTGATAATCGGATTGATGCATTCCGCCACCATGGTGTGCCTTACGGCAGTGACCAGCATAGCAATGCCGAAGTTCAGCACAAAGGAAGCCCGGCCTTCCACCAAGCCCTCAAACATAGACTCGGTGAGGCAGCTGATGGTGTTCCGCCATTTCGTGGTAGCGCAGGCGTAGACCATGCCGAGGATCATGGCGGTAATGGCCTGCATTTTAAAAACCCCTACCAAAATCAAGGGCAGAATCGGGGTGATCAGGCTGTACCAAGGGGCGTTTTCCACCTGGGGCTGGGCCTCCCTGGCTTCGGCCATGGCCGCCCATTGAGCCGGGTCCACTCGTTTAGCCTGAATAATAATGAAGGCCAGACCTACACAGGAGTAAACCACTGTGGTAATAGCCGCCGGCACGATGCACTGATCGAGATTGACCCCCAGCAGGGATTCAAAATAAGCCCAGTTGGATACGCTCCAGATGCTGCCTACATGAGAGGCCAGGGCCAGGGTGGATTGAGCAATAACCCCGGGAATGCCTACGGTCATCATGATCGGCAGGGCGATGGTGGCCATCATAATGTAAGTGCCTAACTGGCCGGCGCCTACAAATACGATGGCAATAGCGGCAAACATGGATACAGAAATAAGGACGGGCTTATCGCCGCCCAGCTCCGCTGCCTTGCGGATAATGGTCTGGGTAATGTTGCATTTTTTCATCACCATTCCCAGCATTACGCCGAAAATAATGGCGATCAGCGAGCTGGCCATGGAATAGGAGCCTTTGGCAATGATTTCGTTGCTGGTTTCCATAAAGCTTACGCCGGCAATCAGAGGGATAATAAAAGCAGCTAAAGGCAGAGCCAGCATTACCGGGAGTTTGCGCAGGACGATCAATGCAACGATGCCAAAAAATACCGCCATGATCAGAATACCTTGTAACATGGGTAATCTCCTTTCTCCTACGATGATTCAATATTGCCAATTATTTCGCCGAAAATATTGCCGCATATCCCCCCTTTCTTCAGGTCTGCCCGCCCCTTCCCCTTCATAAAATCAGTACAGGCCATTTGTCTTCCATTATATTCCATTAGCATTTCTTATGCCAGGACCGTCCCTTATTTTCCTCTCTATCATTACCATCTTGTTTCTTGCTTTTTGATCGTCAACTGGTTATGATTGATTTGAATTTAGTTATTATTTAGTTAATAATGCATGCTTAAAAGGGGGAATATTTGGCTGTGACGTACCATATTACCCAAATCTCCTCTGATCCCCGGGCCTTATTGGAGATCCCCCGCCAATTAAAAAATCTGCTGGGGGACTCTTTTGCAATAAAGGCCTTGCTTTATAATGAACTGGAGGGCTTGCCGCCCATCAAGGATGATCTGGTACTGATCACCGCACCATCCTTTACTTCCTGGGTTGTGCCTTTCCTCCAGCCCGATACGAAATATATCGTATTGCAGCGCACGCTTAATCCCCAGCATCTCAACAGAATGCTGGAGCTGCCTCCGGGCAGCGAGGTGCTGGTAGTCAACAGCTTCCTCCCCTCTGCTTACGAATTAATTCTGGAGCTGCTGGAGCTGGATTTGCCGCCCAATATCTATTTCCCCTATGATCCCTTGGCTCCGTCACCGCCTTACCGGCTGGCCGCTGCTCCGGAGCTGGATTATTGCGCAGACCTGAAAGAAATACTCAGCCCCCGGACGCTGGAGCAATATGAAAAGCGTTATCCTACGCCTCCCTATTCGGGCAGGCCTTTTCGCTATGCCATTACGGCCGGCGACGCCGCCATGGTGCCGCCGGGTATTCCCAACATCGTCGATCTGGGTCAGCGCTCTATCAGCATTTTGACGGTGGCTGAAATCCTCCATCATTTCACCGGCAGCGCCACCACCGATGATCTTCTGATGAGCCGTTATCACCGGGACATTATTAAGGTCAATATGGAGCTGCACAAGCAGGTCCGGCTTAATAAGGAGCTGCATCAGCAGCTGGCCGATCTTCTGGATAATACGGACAGGGGCCTGATGGTGGTGGATCAGTACGGCATCATTACCCTGGCCAATCAGTTGGCTCTGGAGTATACGGAGCGCAAAGAGCTGGTAGGCCTGGAAATCAAAGATATTCTGCCGGCGGAGACTGCCGCCTGCCCCGCTTTCATTGCCATCAACAACAGGGAGTTCTATCTGGATAAAAGCATTCTTTCCCAGATTACGGACCGCTCCTTTTACCTGATCAGCCTGGAATCGGTAATGAAAATCCAGGATATTGACCATCAATACCGCTTGCAGCAAAAAGCCACCGGTTCCCGGGCTAAGTACACTTTGCACCATATTGTCCACCGCAGCGGGGAAATGAAGCAGTTGATCAAGAAAGCCATGACTTTTGCGGCCTCCGACGCCACTATCCTGATCTCCGGCGAAAGCGGCACCGGCAAAGAGCTGCTGGCCCAAGCCATCCACAACGCCTCTCCCCGCCGCCAGTCGCCCTTTGTGGCCGTCAATTGCAGCGCCTTGACGGAAAGCCTGCTGGAAAGCGAGCTTTTCGGCTACGAGGAGGGGGCTTTTACCGGCGCCAAAAAAGGCGGCAAAAAAGGCCTTTTGGAGCTGGCCCACACCGGCACTTTATTTCTCGACGAGATCGGCGACGCTTCAGCGGCTATTCAGATGAAGCTTCTCCGCTCCCTTCAGGAGAAGGAGGTTCTCCGGGTGGGCGGTGACAGAACCATCCCCGTCAATCTGCGGATTATTGCCGCCAGCCATCAAAATCTCTATACTTTAGTGGCCGAAGGCAAGTTTCGCCAGGACCTGTATTACCGGCTCAGCGTCCTGCCTCTGCATGTGCCGCCCCTGCGCCGCCGTAAAGGCGATATCCTGCCTTTGCTTAGATATTTTATGAATCAATCCCGCAATAAGAACAATTCCCTTTTTCGCCTTTCCCCGGAAATAGAGGAATTACTCCAGGAGTACGCCTGGCCCGGCAATGTGCGGGAGCTGGAAAACGTGGTGGAATACATGGTAAATACCCCGGTTTCCTCGGAGGAAATGGCGGGGGAATTATATCGCTTGCTTTATGGCAATGCTAATGCCGATATCGCGGCTACGGACTCATCTTATAGCGACGGCAGCGCAGGCAGCTCTGCCAGCCCTCATCTCTCCCCTTCGCCGGCCTTTCCCAGCATCGCCGCCAAAGAGCAATGTTATTTGCTTCTGAGCCTGCTTTACCATGCTCATCAGGAAGGGATCCGGCAGCTTTCCCGGCAGCAGCTGGGCGTCTTGCTGGCGGCAAAGGGCCTCAGCCTCAGCCCTCAGCAAATCAAAAGCCGGGTGGCTATTTTGACCGATTGCGCTTTCGTGGAATCCAAGGTAGGCCGCGGCACCTGGATCAGCGAAAAAGGCCTGGGCTTTTGCCGTCAGGAATTAGGGCACAGCTGATTTAAAGAAAAACAAAAGCTGAAAAGTTGAAAGGAGCATCTTAATGAAAAAACCAAGAGCTTATACCCTGTCCTTTGCCAAGATTTACCCGCTGCTCATCGCCAAGGCGGAGAAAAAGGGCAGAACAAAAGATGAAGTGGATACAGTTATTTTTTGGCTTACCGGCTATGATCCGGCTTCCCTGCAACAGCAAATTGACGCCGGGGCAGACATGGAAAGTTTTTTTGAACAGGCGCCGCAAATCAACCCAAAGGCCGCACTGATTAAAGGCGTTATTTGCGGCTATCGCGTGGAAGAAATTGAAGATGAGGTTATGCGGAAAATCCGCTATCTGGACAAGCTGATCGATGAACTGGCCAAAGGCAAGTCAATGGAGCAGATATTAAGAAAATAGGAGGGGCCGCCGTGAAGCCAGCGTATGAGTTTGAGGCAGAAATAAAGAAAAACCCTGACATGGACGCCGCCTATGTGGAAATACCGTTTGATGTCAAGGCCGCTTTTGGCAAAGGCCGGGTGCTTGTTCATGCCACTTTCGACGGCGAGCCCTACGACGGGCAGCTCGTTAAAATGGCAACGCCCTGCCACATCATCGGCCCGCGCAAGGATATCCGGTCAAAAATCGGCAAGCAGCCCGGCGACCTGGTCCATGTTACACTGAAAGAAAGAAGCGCCTCAAAACCGGACTATACCACCGTGGACGAATATATTGCCGGCTACGGCGGCGAGGCTCGCAGCCGCATGGAAAAGCTGCGGGCGCTGATACTGGATTGCTCACCCGACATTACCGAAAAAATATCCTGGGGCATGGCTACCTTTGTTCTCAACGGAAACCTGGTGCATTTTTCCGGCCAAAAACGCCATCTGGGCTTTTATCCCACCCCCAGCGCCGTCGCAGCCTTTGCGGAGCAGCTGGGCGAATACGGCCATTCCAAGGGAGCAGTGCAATTTCCCTATGACCGGCCGATGCCCTATGATTTGATCCGCAAGATGGTGTTGTTTCGGGTGCGGGAGCAGAGTGGAAAATAGCCGGCAATCCACTCATGGCCAAGAATTCCCCATAGCGGCGGCAAAGCTTCCAGTAAATACCGGAGGCTTAGCCTTAAGGTTGCCGGCGGCTGGGCTGCCAGCCAGGAAAGAGCGAAGAGTATCAGACTATAAATGAGCAAACTGAAAGCCGAATGGCGCAAACCCTTATGGATAGTTGCGGCCCCTTCTCCCCTTACCCCGGCGCCTTTTCCCGACGGCCGTATTGCCTTTCCTGATTCCCTTACCCTCGCTCCACCGCCCGCTGCTGCCGCCAGGGTATCATCCCCTCTGTCAGCAGAAGGCAGCTTTGTCTTGCCTTGAGGCCGGCGGCTTTTGCCAAAATACACCCGCTCCGTGGTGAAGCGCTGGCTATAGCCCAGCATGGCGACAAAAGGGCTGAGGGCAAAAATCAAGCTGCGGCCTTGGGCCTGGGCCTCCAGGCTCAGCGCCTTGGCGCCGGAATCCAGCAGGGGCCACCAGTCCGGCATTTCCGCCAGTCCCGGCGGCAGCTGGCCCTGGGGCATAAAGGCGGCAGTGACGGCCACCATAGGCAAAGGCCAGAGCCGCAGCAGGTCATAATGCTTCCGCCAAGCTGACGAGCCAACGTCGCCAGGGCCGGCAGACCCCGGGGCAAGGCCGGCAGGGCTGACAGGGCCGGCAAGTCCCGGTGTCAAAGCCGGGCGGGCGCCCCGGCTGCTGCTTAAAGCCACCAAAAGGCTTTCCACCAAATGCAGAATAGCCACCAGACCCATGACCTGGGGTACCTCCAGAGCCGGCCAGCCAAAGAGCAGGCTGCTGAAGCAAAGCAGGCTGCCGGAATAAGCCAGGCAGATGAAGCGGGGCCGCACCAGGGCCAGCACCATGGTCAAGGCCAGCATATATCCTGCCGGCAAGGCCTCGGCCCGAATACCGGTCAGCACCAATAGCAGGCTGCCCAAAAGACCCGCCGGCAAAGACAACAACAGCACAAAAAAAGAAAGGAGCCCGGCTTGTACCGGCTCCTTATATATTTTCCAATGAATCAGCAACAGGGCTGCTATCAATATGGCGTAGGGCCAATCCAGCAAGGCTTCCGTGTAAGCCTGGAAAAACAACCTGCCAAAGGCCGGCCAGACCGCCGCAGCTCCTACCATCCGCCAAACCCCGCCCTTTCTATCCGCTTTTCTCCGCCCTGCCAGGCCCATCTTCTCACCTCGGCAGGGCTTCATCCGCTTTCGCCTTTACTTCGTTACCGCCGCAGCCTCATCCTTGAGCAAGCCCTGCTTCAGCGGCGAATTGGCCAGCAGCGTATCCATCGTCTCCTTGCCCTCAAACACATCCTTCAATAAGGATAGGGCCTTTTGCAGCTGGCGGTCCTCTTCTAAAACGGGATCATTCTCCACAAGATAATCAGGCAAAATGCCTTCACCGTCGATGCAGCGGCCGCCGGGCAGATAATAGCGCCCTTCCGTGACCCGCAGCCCGCTGCCGGAAAGCAGGGTGTATACGCTCTGCACAGAACCCTTGCCGTAAGTACGGGTGCCCACCAAAACGCCGCCCTCCCGGTCCTGGACAGCGCCGGCCAAAATCTCCGAAGCACTGGCGCTACCGCCGTTGACCAAAATGATGTAAGGTATCTTGATGGGATTGGCCCCTTGAATAGTGAACCGTTGTTCGGCATCCCGCATAGCTAATTTCATGACCTCGCCGTCAGGCAAAAGCCGGCCGGCAATTTGTACCGTGGCCCCGACGTCGCCGCCGCCATTGTAGCGCAAGTCGATGATCAGCGCCTCCGCCCCTTCGTCCAGCAATTCATCCAGCAATTCATTGAACATTTCGCCGGAATTGCGGGCAAAATAGTCGATGAGCATATAGGCTATTTTATGGCCGGGCATATAGTCTTCTTTCAAAAAGCCGGCCTGCACCGTATCCACCGTTATGGTATTGGTGCGCTTGACGCTGTATTCTTTATTTTCTTCGTCTTTTCTGGCAATCAGCAAACGAACATGGGTTTCCGGCTCTCCCCGGACCATGGCGATAGCTTCATCCACCGTCAAATCCTTCACGAGAGTATCGTCGATGCGCAATATGGCATCATCAGCTCGCAACCCGGCGGCGGCGGCGCCAGAATCGGCCCGCACCTCCCGGATCACCAGACGATCCTCTTCTTCTTTGACGCCATTGACGGTTACGCCGATGGCCCCCGTCAGGCCCTGGGCCGACATGGCCACTTTCTTATTACGCTCCGGCGTCAAATAGTAGGTATATTTGTCTTCAGTGGCAACCGCCAAGCCGGCAATGGCCCCATCCAGCATTTTGCCGGTGTCCATAGGCTCCCGAAAATCCTGCTTGACCAGGAACAGAACCTGGATAAAATCCGACCATTCCCGAGGGTGCATAATAAACAAAGTGCCGAAGGCCAAGGTTACCAGCACGCAAAAGGTTAAGCCCAGGCTGACCAGGCTTTTTGCCCATTTCCTCAAATTACCCACATCCATTCCTTAGGATTGGTTCCCCGCAAGCATACAAACGCTGCAGATCATCCGCCTTTCAGTTTATGCCGCAAAGACGCAGTTCATTCGCTATTGCTGACCATGATACTTTTGTTCAGCTTATGGCGCAAGCTTATTTCGGGCTGACGAAATATTTGCCGCCTTTGTCGAGGGGATCCACGGTCTTGCCGTTGATCATGATCTGATAATGCAAATGGTTGCCGGTAGACACGCCGGTGGTGCCCACGCCTCCTACTTTTGCACCTTTGGGAACGATATCGCCCATGGATACGTTAATCGACACCAAATGGGAATACTGGGTAGCCACGCCGCCGCCATGATCAAGAATGACGGTTTTGCCAAAGCCGCCATAGGTGGTAGCCATGATCACCTTGCCGGTATCCGAGGCCACGGCCGGTGTGCCGGAAGGAGCAGGAATATCAATACCGGTATGGAATTTTTTCGTCTTATAAATCGGATGGATCCGATAGCCATAGGGAGAGCTGACCTTGGTACGGCCCGGCACCGGCCAGCCTAAGGTACCGCTGCCCATATAAGAAGTGGGGTATTTGGCCTGAATGCTGGCAATGAATTTCACCAGCTTATCCGACAGGGCATTAAGCTCATCCTCGGCGGCCTCGCTCATGGCCAGATCCTGGGCCAGATCCTGGGACATTTTATTCTGCTTGGCCCACTGTCCGCTTAACTCCGTATTTTTTAGGTCCAGAACAGCTTTTCTTTCCTCAAGAGCTATTTTTGCCGTTTCCAAAGCCAGCTTCTGTTCTTCCAGCTCCGCCTTGGCCTGGCGTAAACCATTTAGCAGGTCGGCGTCGTTTTCCACCACTTTTTCCATCAGGTCGTAGCGGGTCAGGAAATCCGTCAAGCTGGTGGATTCAAAAAGTACGTCCAATAAGCTCAAATCACCGTCCGTGTAAATCTGGTTCAGACGCTGATCCATATAGTCGTTGCGCTGGTTGACTTCCGCCGTCTTTACTTCAATATCTCCGGTCAAAACCTCGATATTCTCTAATTTCTCCTTGATTTGCCCGTTCAGATCATCGATCTCTTTTTCCAAATCTTCAATCTGATTGGAGAGCTGCTTCATCTCTCCCAAAACCGTCTTTTGCTCGGAGGCAATCCGCCGCTGCTCTTTAGCCAACTCCTCTGTCTGCCTGTTTAAATCCTGCCGCTGGGCCTCTGCCCGGGCAATGGCGTCTTTATCCTCTTGGGTCATTTCCGTCGGGTTGGCCGCCAGGCTCTGGAGGGGCAATAACGCCAGACCCATAAAACAGACCAGCAGCAGGGCCAAAAACCGGCGGGCCAAGGGCTGTCCTGCATACCCGCCCTGCCCCAGGCGCTGCTTCTCATTCTTACTATTGGTAAAATACTGCATGCTATTCTTAACCTCCTTATCACCAATCCATCTTGGCCTCTCCGCTCAGACCCGCAAATACCGGAAGACGCTGAGGAAGCTGCCGATCAGACCCAGGCCGCTGCCGTAAGCCAGGATATTGCCGCCCATAGTGAGAAGCACTTCCCGGTCAGTCAAAAGGGGGATAAAGGTCAAATTGACCGTCAGATATTTCGCTAATTGCATATAACCGAAATAGAGTATGGCGCAGGCCATAAACGAGCCGAAAAGGCCGATAAATATGCCCTCCACCAGAAAGGGCCAGCGAATATACCAATTGGTGGCCCCCACCAGCCGCATAATCGTGATTTCTTCCCGGCGGGAATAAACCGTCAGCCGGATGGAAGTGGAAATCAGGAATATGGCGGCCACACTAATGCCGATTAAGCCCACAAAGCCGGCCCGTTCCACCCAGTCGGCAGTCTGCAGCAGCCGCTCCACGGTGCCTTGACCGTAACGGACCGTTTCGATGCCTATGGTGTTTTCCAGTTTCTTGGCCAGATCCGGCACCAGCTCAGGGCGGCTGGCCTTGATTTTGATAAGATCCGGTAAAGGATTATATTCGCCCACGGTCTCCGCCAGATTGGCTTCGGGGCCAAAGCGGCCGTTCAAAATCAGCAGAGCCTCTTCCTTCGTCACGTAGCTGACCAGGGCTATTCCCGGCAGCCGGCTGATCTGCTGCATCAGCTCTTCCCCTTGATCCCTTGTATAGGTTTTATCGATGTAGGCATTGATCTCCAGCTCTGATTCCACCTTGGTCACCATGTGGTTGACGTTGGAAATGAAGAGCCAGACCACTCCCAGCAAGAATAAACTGATGGCTACCGTGGAAATGGAAGCCACGCTCATGACTTTGTTGCGCCAGACGTTGCGAAAACCGTCCCGGACGACATAGCCTAGGCTGCTCACCTTCATTCCGCATAACCCCCGTTCTTCTGATCTCTGACCACGAAGCCGCCCCGCAGCTGGATTACCCGCTGCCTCAGCTTATCCACCATGGCCTTATCATGAGTGGCGATCATCACGGTAGTGCCCCGGCGATTAATGGCCTGAAAAATCTGCATAATCTCGCTGGATGTCTCAGGGTCCAGGTTGCCGGTAGGTTCGTCGGCAATGATCATGGTGGGGTTATTAACCATGGCCCGGGCAATGCCCAGTCTTTGCTGCTGGCCGCCGGAGAGCTGATGGGGAAAGGCGTTGCGCTTTTGATCAAGGCCCATCATCTCCAGAACCATCGGCACCCGCTGACGGATCTGGGTTCTGGTCATTTCTACGGATTCGGCGGCAAAAGCCACGTTTTCGTAAACGGTTCTCGTCATTAAAAGCCGGAAGTCCTGAAAAACGAAACCGATATTGCGCCGGTAATAAGGGATTTCCCGCTGTTTCATCCTGGCCAGGCTCTTGCCATCCACCATAACCTGGCCGTTGGTGGCGATCTCTTCCCGGATAATCAGTTTGGTCAACGTAGATTTGCCGGCGCCGGAGGGGCCTACCAGAAAGATAAATTCGCCTTTTTCTATGGTCAGGTTGACGTCTTCCAATGCCGTAACTTTGACTTCACCTGCATATATTTTACTTACGTTAAAAAATTGGATCACCGCTATAAATCCCTCCTTAGGGCAAGTGTATTGTGCCACTACCCGAGCCGTCTATTCTGACATTTATGGGGCAGCTACTTGTTTCGGGCCAGATTTGTTCAAAATTTTCGTTTGTGTGTAGATTCCTACTGCAGCCTGAGCAAAATTTTCGTTTGTATGCAGATTCCTACTTCAGCCTGAGCAAAATTTTCGTTTGTATGCAGATTGCAGGGGCAAAAAAGCCAATTTGCGGCCTCTTCTGTGCAATTTTTACGGTTGTGTGTACATATTTTCCTTGCATTTTACCCATAACCGTAATTTTTGCTCACTTGGCCTCAATCACTTACACATAACCGAAAATTTTGCACACTTCTGGGCTGCCATGGGTCACCGGCCCAACAGCCCCCCTGCTGCCTATCGCCGTATTAGCGTTGCTTCCTGGCTATGGCTTCTTTAGCCAAAGCTGCTACATTGTCTTTGTCCAGGCCGTAAAGCTGGAGCAGCTGGCCGGGCTGGCCGGATTGACCGAATTGGTCCTGCACGCCCAGCCGCAAAACAGGCACAGGGCAAGCCTCCGCCAGAACCTCGGCGACAGCGCCGCCTAAGCCCCCCAATACGGAATGCTCTTCGCAGGTAACTAGGCAGCCGGTTTCCCGGGCAGCCGCAATCAAGGCGGCCCGATCCAGGGGCTTGATGCTGGATACATTAAGCACCCGGGCGCTGACGCCTTCTTTGGCCAGATCGGCTGCCGCTTCCAAAGCCACCGCCGTCATGATGCCGCAAGCCGCCAGGGTAACGTCGCCGCCCTGCCGCAGCACTTGTATCTTGCCGGGCTCGTAAGCCATTTGCTCCGCAAAAATAACAGGAGACTTAGCCCGGCCCAGCCGGATATAGACGGGACCTTGGCAATGGGCGGCATAACGAACCATGGCTGCCGTTTCGGCGGCGTCCGCCGGCACCAGCACTTGCAGGCCCGGTATGGAACGCATCAAAGCAATGTCCGCCAGCATTTGATGGGACATGCCGTCTTCACCGACGGTGAGGCCGGCGTGAGTGGCGGCGATTTTTACATTGAGACCGGAGCTGCAAATCGTGGTGAGGATTTGCTCATAGGCACGGCCGGCGGCAAAAACGGCAAAGGTGCTGAAAAACACGGTTTTACCGCAGGTGGCCAGGCCCCCTGCCATACAGGCCATGTTGGTCTCGGCAATGCCGGCATTAATGAAGCGCTCCGGCGCCACACTTTTGAAATCGGCGGTCATGGTGGATTTGGAAAGGTCGGCGTCCAAAACTACCAGCTCAGGCATTTCTCCTGCCAGAGCCGCCAGGGTTTTGCCGTAGGCTTCCCGGGTGGCAGGACCTTGCTCAGCCTTGCCTTCTTTGGCATAGATGAGGTTGGCAGGCAGACTCGCCGCAGCAGCGGCAGTACCGGCGGTCGCAGCAGTGGCAGCACCAGCACCCGAGGCGGCATCGGCGGCGGCATCAGCAGTGGCAGCACCAGCACCCGAGGCGGCATCGGCGGCTGCTGCCGCCTCATAGGCCTCCCGGGCCGTATGCACGGCATGGCCGCCGTGCTGCCGCTGCCAAGCCGCAATTAATGCCTGGCGGGTCTCCGGGCTTTGCAGCTGCGCCTGGCCGCCCAGCTCCTCCATAGCCTGACGCCACTGTTTCTCGTCGGGAGCCTTGCCGTGCCAGCCGGCCTGACCTTCCATGAAGGACACGCCCTTGCCTTTGACGGTTTTGCACAAAAGCAAGCTGGGCTTGCCCTTGATGGTTTTCACTTTCTCCAGAGCCTGGCAGATGGCCTGAATATCGTGGCCGTCCACCAGTTCCACATGCCAGCCGAAGGCGGCAAACTTGGCGTCGATGGGCTCCGGATTCATCACTTCAGTGATGTCGCCGTCGATTTGCAGGCCATTCCAATCCACGATGCCCGTCAGATTGTCCAGCTGGTAATGGCCGGCAGCCATCGCCGCCTCCCAGACCAACCCTTCATCCAGCTCGCCGTCGCCCCACAGGGTATAAACCCGGTAATCCTTGCCGTCCAGCTTGCCGGCCAAGGCCATGCCTACGGCAGCGCTGCCTCCCTGACCCAGGGAGCCGGTGCTGGTCTCGACACCCGGCAAGGAGCCGTAATGAGGATGACCCTGCAAAGGGCTGCCCAACTGCCGGAAAGTAGGCAGCATAGCCGGATCAAAGTAACCCCGGCGGGCTAAGGTGCTGTAAAGCAGCGGGGACGCGTGCCCTTTGGACAGGACAAACCGATCCCGGTCAGGCCATTGGGGCCGGCTGGGATCGATGCGCATTTCTTTAAAATAGAGACAGGCTAGGATATCCGCCCCCGACAGCGAACCGCCGGGATGGCCGGATTTGCCGTGCCATACCATATCAATACTGTCTTGTCTGATCTGCCGGGCAATACCGGACAATTCTTCCTGACCCACCGGGCCGATCCATTGTTTGTTTTGTGCTTCTGCTGCCAAGGCCGACGCCCCCTTTTATTGTCTTTGCTATTTGAACAGTTTTACATGTCTTCGTTTTCTACGGAGAGATTGACGCCGGCTGCTCTGGCCTTCAGCCAGGCTTCCATAAAGCCGGTAATATCGCCGTCCATAACGGCCTGGACGTTGCCCGTCTCGAACTTTGTCCGGTGATCCTTCACCATGCTGTAAGGGTGAAAAACATAGGAACGGATCTGGCTGCCCCAGCCGATATCCTGCTGATCCCCCCGCAAGCTGGCCAAAGCCTGTTCCTGCTCCTGGCGTTTCAAATCCAGCAGCTTGGCTTTCAAAATCCGCTCCGCCGAAGCCCGGTTGGAAATCTGGGAGCGCTCGCTTTGGCACTGCACCACGGTACCCGTGGGAATATGGGTGATCCGCACCGCCGAGTCCGTCTTATTGACGTGCTGGCCGCCGGCGCCGCCGCTGCGGTAGGTGTCCACCTTCAGATCATCGGGATTAAGGACGATATCGTTTTCACTGCCGTCATCCAGCTCCGGCAGCACATCCACTGCCGAAAAGGAAGTGTGGCGGCGGCCGGAGGAATCAAAGGGAGAAATCCGCACCAGCCGGTGGATGCCTTTTTCCGCCTTCAGATAGCCGTAAGCCTTATCGCCTTTAATCAGCAGAGTGACGCTTTTGACGCCGGCTTCGTCGCCGGGCAGATAATCCAAGGTCTCTACACTAAAGCCCTGGCGTTCCCCCCAGCGCACGTACATGCGCAGCAGCATCTCCGTCCAGTCCTGAGACTCGGTGCCGCCGGCGCCGGGGTGAAGGGAAATGATGGCATTGCCATTATCGTAAGCGTCGGAAAACAGCACCTGGATCTCCATTTGATCCAGCTTGGCTGTCAGCTCCTCCAAAAGGTCAGAGCATTCCTCCAAATAATCCGGTTCTTCTTCACTGAGCTCATAAGCCGCCTGGGCATCCTGCCATAACGTCTCCAAAGAATTCATGCTCTCCAGCGTCTTTTTTAAAGGGGCCAGCTTTTGGGCCATTTTCTGAGCGGCGGCCATGTCGTTCCAAAAGTCGGGAGCACTCATCTTTTTTTCCAGCTCTGCTGCTATAGCCTTTTTGCCGGCTACGTCAAAGAGACCTCCTAAGGTCGGCAATTTGTTTTTTGCTGGTGTCCAGATCTCGTCTGATTTCCGCAGTCATGTTTTTCCTCCTGTTCAATTCGCCGCCTCATTAAAAGAGCCGCCGATATCTAATCTACAGCTTCACTGTATCCGATTTGTATAAGAATGCTAAATGGCAAAAATTACTTATCCAGGCGTCTTTACTCAGGCGTCTTTGCCGCAGCACTTTTTGTACTTCTTGCCGCTGCCGCAGGGGCATAGATCGTTGCGGCCAACCTTATTACTGATCACAGGCTGCTTCTTAGCCCCGGCCATTTCCCCAACACCGCCTGCTGCTCCCGCTGCGCCGGCGGCGGCAGAATCACCAATGGCCGAGAAGCTATTATGCTGCTCTACCATGTTGCGCCGTTCCCGGGGCCGCTCCACCAGCTGGGCAAAATACATAGTGCGAACAATCTCCTCCTGAATATCGGCAATCATCGCTCCAAACATATCAAAGGCTTCATGCTTGTATTCCACCAGGGGATCCCGCTGGCCGATGGCCCGCAGGCCAATGCCCTGGCGCATCTGATCCATGGCGTCCAGATGCTCCATCCACTTTTCGTCCACGATCCGCAGCGTTACCAGCCGCTCCAGATCCCGCATCATTTCCGAACCCATCAGCTTTTCCTTGGTCTCATAATCCTCCAAGGCCAGCTTCAGCAACAGCTCCCGGGCTTCCTGGGGGTCCATCTGCCCTTGATCCAGCTGATCCTTGCCCAGGCGGCGGGAGGGCAAAAAGTGAGTATAAGCGTAATCCAGCAAGCCCTGGATATCCCATTCCTCCACGTAGCGCTGGCCGCCGGCAAAGCGGTCCACCGTGCGGTTGGCCACGTCTTCGACCATGCCCAGCACCGTATTGCGCAATTCCTCGTTTTCCAGAACCCGGCGGCGCTGCTCATAAATCACCCGGCGCTGCTCGTTCATCACATTATCATATTCCAGAACGTTTTTACGAATGTCAAAGTTCCTGGACTCCACCCGGCGTTGGGCAGTTTCCAGGGCTCTGGAGACCATGCTGTTTTCAATGGGTATCTCGTCGTCCATGCCCAGCTTATCCATGATGCCCATAAGGTTTTCACCACCGAAAAGGCGCATCAGGTCGTCTTCCATGGAAATATAGAACTGGCTGGAGCCCATGTCCCCCTGGCGGCCGGCCCGGCCCCGCAGCTGGTTGTCGATACGGCGGCTTTCATGGCGCTCCGTACCGATAATATGAAGACCTCCGGCGGCTACCACCGCCTCATGCTCGATATCCGTTTCTTTTTTGACCTGAGCCATTTGCTCCTGGAAATAGCGGCGGGCCTCTTTATATTCCTCGTCCTCGTCGGCAATCAGGCTGTGGCTGGCGGCCACCTCCACCACCTCCGGCGGGAAACCTTCTTCCAGCATTTTGGCCCGGACAATAAACTCCGGATTGCCACCCAAAATAATATCGGTGCCGCGGCCCGCCATATTGGTGGACACCGTCACCGCTCCCAGGCGGCCGGCCTGGGCCACGATGGCAGCTTCCAGCTCATGGAACTTGGCGTTCAGCACCTTATGGGGAATCCCTTGCTGGCCCAGCATCTGGCTGAGCAACTCGGATTTTTCGATGGAGATAGTACCCACCAGCACCGGCTGACCGGTTTTGTGGCGCTCAATAATATCCTCAACCACCGCACAGAATTTGCCGTGTTCGGTACGGTAAATCACATCGGCCATATCCTTGCGGACCATTTCCTTATTGGTGGGAATCGTGACCACATTCAGTTTATATATCTTGTGGAATTCCTCGGCCTCCGTCATGGCGGTACCGGTCATGCCGGCCAGTTTATTGTACATGCGGAAATAATTCTGGAAGGTGATGGAGGCCAGAGTCTGGGACTCTTTTTCCACCTGGACCCCTTCCTTGGCTTCAATGGCCTGATGAAGACCTTCATTGTAACGGCGGCCAAACATCAGGCGGCCGGTAAATTCGTCGACGATGATGATCTGGCCGTCCTTCACCACGTAATCCACATCCCGCTTCATCAAAGTACGGGCGTGGAGGGCCTGGTTGACATGATGGGCCACCTCGGCATTTTCCGGATCGTAGAGGTTGGTAATGCCCAGCAAACGCTCCATTTTGGCCACGCCGTCATCGGTAAGTACGGAACGCTTGGCCTTTTCGTCGACGCTGAAATCCTGCTCCGGCTTCAGCCGCTGGATCATCTCCGCCATCTGGCGGTACATGGGTTTGGGCGCATCGCCCTGACCGGAAATGATCAGAGGAGTCCTGGCCTCGTCGATGAGGATGGAGTCCACCTCGTCCACAATGGCATAATTCAGGGGCCGCTGCACCATTTGGGCAGCCTGGAAGACCATGTTGTCGCGCAAATAATCGAAACCGAACTCGTTGTTGGTGCCGTAGGTGATGTCGGCAGCGTAAGCTTGACGGCGCTCCTCATTGTCCAAGCCATGGACAATAACGCCCACCTTCAGGCCCAGGAAATTGTGGATCTGGCCCATCCATTCGGCGTCACGCTTGGCCAGATAGTCGTTGACGGTAATGACGTGAACGCCCTTGCCTTCCAAAGCATTGAGGTAGGAAGGCAGCGTAGCCACCAGGGTTTTGCCTTCGCCGGTACGCATCTCGGCGATATTGCCCCGGTGGAGCACCATGCCGCCCAGAAGCTGCACGTCGAAGTGGCGCATGCCCAGCACCCGGCGAGAGGCCTCCCGTACTACGGCGAAGACTTCCGGCAGCAGCTGATCCAGGGTCTCGCCGTTATTGAGGCGGCGGCGAAATTCCAGGGTTTTGCTGCGGAGGGCCTCGTCCTTGAGGGCCGTCATTTGGGGTTCTAAATTGTTGATAGCCGCCACGGTTTTTTCCAGGCGGCGGATTTCTTTGGCGTTGCCGTCAAATATGGTTTTCAAGAAGCCTAGGGCCATTGATTGCACCTGCTTTCTTTTGATTTAAAGAGAGAAACCGGCTGCTTGCCAGTTGACAATACATCGTCAGGACCTGTTGGACAGTCCTTAACTTTTATATTGTATCACTGAAAGAGCCGGTTATCAAATGGCATTCGGTGGAGTTTTTGTGAACATAAAATGCGTGTAAAATGCGGTGCCGGAGCTGCCTGACCCCTGGATTCCAAAGCGCAACGAATTTTGCTCAAAAATTCAACTTTTATTTGAAGCTCCTTGAAATACAGCTTCTCTTCATGGTTTCTAATACTTTCTATAATGTCTTAAATATTCTTGACATAAATCCTTTGTCGTAATCATTTTATTCGTCAGTAATCCACAAACGACAGACGTATACTCTGGGAGAACCCCTGATTTGTACCACAATAAAGGTCTGTCAAAATAGGCATTTACTAATTGCCCTACATCTATACCCAAGGATTCAAAGCTGAAAGTCATCCTATTTGGATGGGCACAGGGCAGCCCTGATTTACACTTGCAGGGTTTGCAAAGCCTGCAGCTGCCGGTAGAAATATAGCCCCCGTATTCTGAAGCTATCTGGCATAAAAATTTATCTGCCCTTGCTTTCAGCATCATATTGGCAGCCTTGATTTTTAAGTAATTATTTTTTATATACGAAAACTGCAGCATATTTATATGCAGATAAAAAAGGAACAGTTTCTTCTTTCCTTTTGTAAAATCATCGTATACCGGTGAGAAAGGCGGGCAAGACCACTTCTTATTGTAGTTAGGACAACCCTGCATACATAGCTGTTCAAAGTATTTTTTATCAATATAGCTTTCTAATAATTGTGGCTGAGTCTCCACTATTTCAACGGTATAGCTTTTCTCTCCGCTTTTTGATAATGCAGAGCATTCAAAAACCGCCTTCATATCAGCTGCCCAAATCATTGGCTAAATCAATTGAAATTTTACCTTTACGCCAAGTGGCAGGATCATTTTTATTGACCGGCTTATCCTCATCATCATATATTTCCCAAGTAACAGACAGCTCCAGACTATCATGTAATCCGTTAATAAAATTTTGATTAAATATCTCATTTTTTATTTTATTGCTGGAATACTTAATATCACCGGTTAAGGACGAGGCTTTATCATTGGCAATGGTTAAGGTCATATCAAAAGAAATGTTAGGTGAGCTTTCGTATTCAATTACATATTTCCTAATAAATGAGAAATCCCGTTTAATTGTATCCTGGCCATCCCTGAAAATCGTGACGTAATTTAACGCCTGATCCTTAAGTCTTTTCATTAACCGGATGACAGACTCAGGCCCTTTCCTTTCGGGAATAACCATTTTTTCTGAGATCTTGCAATAATGGGGATCTAACTTAGAATCCTCAGAATCAGATTTTTTGGCAATCGTTAAATCTATTTCCCCCGGTTCATATTTATCACCGGAGGATGTATATAACTCTGAAATATATTTGCGGCCCCACTCCTGAGTATCATCCGTTATAATAAGTAAGAAGGCAAATGTCCCCATATACAAATGATAAACATCTGTACAGGTATGTGAAGCAATTGACCTCAATATCTCACGCCTAATATAGAATTGGCGGCAATCCTCCGGGTCAAATTTGTAGTCCTCATTTATATTGTAATCAGACTCCAGAAAATAGGTCAGCAGCTTATATATAATGAGGGTGCTGATAATTCCATGGTTCGTTCTTTCAAGGGATTTTTGAAATTTAAAATAGTATTTCGGCTGCAGCCTGGCCACATACTTTCTGATCTTTTTCCCCGCTTCTTCCTCTGTTCCCGCATACACCATTTTTGAGCTCATCAGGCGAACTACAAAATCGTTCATGTAATTTTGGACACCGTGGAAGGACAAATCCATAGAAATATTTGGGTTTGCAACAAATGTAGAAACCATTGAGTGAGTGGTATCAATAATTTTTTTTGCTTTCTCCAAAGGATATCCCAAATCATGGGTCAAAGCAATGATTGTCCAAATGCTTATTTTTTCAGCTCTATTTAACTCTATTAGTTCGCTGTCCAAAATGGAAATAAAATTAAGGTAGTCTCCGTCATTTTTGACCATGCACTCAACTCCGGAAAACCATGTTCTCAATACATGCACCACATGATCACGGTAATATTGACCAGAGCCATAGAGCATACTTTCAAATTCCTTATATTTCATATAATATTCATTTAATTCATCCAGACCATAGGCTTTTGGTTTTTTTTCGGTATTCTCTTTATTAAAAGGTTCGCGTTTATCAAAAAATCTAAGGCAGCGAATAGCTTTCGACAGCAATAAACGCCATAATTGATCAGTCTTCGCCGAATGGCGAAAAATCTCGTAATCATCGTCATTGTCGCGGATTAACTGATGGAGTTCTTTGATTTTTTTCATAACCGCAGCATCCAGGGGATGATCACAGGAGAAGCCGGTGAATAATTGTGCAGTTTCTTCAGCAATACAAATCGCCATCATACTTTTATCTTTATTGCTCATCGTCATCATCCTCATTATTCATTAAATATTGTCCGATGCAAGTCTCGCAATGGCCGTTACCGGAGAATCGCTGTGACAATTCCCTTATAAGGTTTAAATAAGGGGAGTGATTGTAAATATCCAGCAATGATTTATCATAAATGCTTTCCGGCCGCATTTCCCTTAAGCACTGGGATATGCGGTCATTTTTGAAAACCTCGCAGGGGAAAACATAGCCATCGTATTTTATGTTGAGCTTACCCTGAGCAGCCTCACACTTATGGCAAAAGGGATCGGCAGAAAGAGGAACGCCGATACGAACATCGATCTCTGATTTTGTTTTTAATGCCTTTAGCCTGATCTTAAACTCTGCCAGCTCATCTGCTGTCATAGCAATTCGAGATTCATTGTGCAGGGCTCTGCCATGGGAAACCAGCCGCAGGAAGCTAACTTTGGAAACATTAAGATCTTTACACAAAGCAATCACGTCTTCAGCCTCATTGGCATTCAATTTCATGGGAACAAAATGAGCCTCGGTAATAATTGAAAATTTATGGGCAGAAGCTATGGACTGCTTCATCTTTTCAAAGCATCCTTCTGTTCCCATAATTTCATCATAAGTACTTGGTTTTGCAGCCTCAATATTAAAGATTAATTTGGTGACATGCTTCGAAATGGCTTTGAGAATATCTTGATCAAGGGATGCTCGGTTATTATATTTATCAAAGGCAATCCCGCTGGTATAGACATAGGATTGCAGACCGGCAGCTGCAATCAGCTCTATCATGTCTGCAATTTCATGATGGAGGAAGGGCTCTCCGCCGGAAAGGCAGATTGTTTTGGCGCCCAGCTTTGCCGCATCTCCAACAATAGCAGCAAAGCAGTTAACATCCAAAATCTCTTTGCAGCTCTCATCAGACATAGAAGAGCAATGAAGGCAGTGATTGGGACATCTTCTTATGATTTCTATGGAAACTTCTTTAAGCATTATTCTCGCCTCCAAGCTGGAATAGCGTCAACTGCTCAGCCTCTCTCTGATTATGCCTATTTTTAACTATATCCGTTTCAAAAGCAGATAAATACGCTGCTGGCAAAGAACAAATACGCTCAATCTCGTCTAAAGGTAAACAGACCTTGTCATAGAATGAGTTGAAGGATTCATCGCTTATTACCTGCATAAGAATGCTATTTATTATTTTATGCGGTCTTTCCATTTCAAACCTGTCATCAAGAGGCTCGTTTTTCTTCCAGCCCTGGGAGCTCATTTGTATTTTCAATGAGTGCTCTCTGCGGCAGTCAATAATCCCTAATTCCTTGCAATAGCATAGGATTGAATCCACGGGAACCTTCCAAACTTCTTTCAGGAAAAGTATATCTTTAAGCTTAAGGGAAACAATCATATCCTTAAATATTGTTTCAGACATTAAGAAATACTGAGCAAAAATATCGGCTTCCCGCTCAAACCTTTTATACTCATTTTGAAAATCTTCGTCAGACAGTCCACTATGCAGCACCAAATGACCAAGCTCGTGAGCCAAATTATAACGCCATTTAACAACCGTCATCTTATTTTTGTTTATTATGATAATTGGAATTCCATTAATAATCCGGGAATATGCCTCTGTTCCAAGCTGAGCAGAGTCTATTACAAAAACATAAAAACCCTGTTGTTCCAATAATTCCGTTAAGTTTTTGACAGGCTCATTTCCTATAGACCATTGATTTCTTAATTGCATCACATTTTCAGCAATAGATAAATTCTTTTCCGCTAAAAAATCAGGGGAACCTGCCGTCTTATTCTCAATAGCAAAAATAATTTCATAAGCCCACTGAGAAATTATATCTGCATAATCTATATGTGATTTTGTGGTAATATTAGATTTCTTAAAAAAAAGAGGTGAGCAATTGTCGCTAAAATCAATATTATTTTTACAAACATACTGCCTCGATATTCCAAATACATTTAATATTCTATCAATTATTATAGTCGACGGCACGCTTTTGCCATGCTCATATTTAGACACAGCTTGCTTGGTTATGCCTAAATTTGCCGCCAATTGTTCCAATTTTATATTACGTACTATGCGTATTTGACGAAGCCGAATCGGGTTTATCCCATGCATAGCTATCCCCTGCAACACTTTTTATTCAACTTCATAATATGAAATTTCCATGGATTTGTCAACCAAACATTAGTTTTCCTGAAACTTGTCAACCGAAAAAGAGCCATCTTGTATGCCGGCTTATCTAAAACCCACCGGCACAAGGCTTCTCTATAATCAGCACTATTCAAGCGCTCTCGATCAAAGTATAATTAATTCAGAGAATTATTGATTATTTGTGGAAAGAAGGAATAACATGAATCTCCACAACTTTGAAATCCACATCGATAAAAAGATCCTTGCCCGTGGCTATGATTACTACGAAGATCACTGTGTAACATCAATAAAAGAAACAGGGAAAAATGTCTATGCGGCAAAGGTTGAAGGCAGTGAGTTGTACACGGTGGAAGTTGAGCTTGATGATCAAGCGGATATCGTTGGCAGTCAATGTGATTGTCCTTATGATTGGGGAGAATATTGCAAGCACCAGGCAGCGGTATTTTTTGCTTTACGAGATATCAAGAACAAGACGGGCTTAAGCAAGCAAGATGCGGAAACCGCGCCTAAATCTACCGTTCCTAAATCTGCCTCTCCCCAAAAGAGAAAAACGCTTGATATAAGGAAGATACTCTCTGAACGAACCAAAGATGAACTCATTGAATTCCTCATGACGATTGCAGCCGAGTATGAAGAAATCAAGCGGCAGATAGAACTGGATTTTAATGCTGGAAACGATGATGAGGAAATACGTCAATCCATGACGCTTATACGCACCTTCATCAAAAAGAATTCGGACCGGCATGGATTTATCGCCTACAGAGATACCTGGGCGGCGGTCAAGGGCGCTGATTTGGTATTGGAAAAAGCCCGCGCCGCTTTGGCAAAAAATAAAATCAAACATTCTTTGGAGCTTGCCCTCTGTGTTATCCATGAAATGATGGATCTGCTTGAGAGTGCAGATGACTCCAACGGGGTAGTCGGCGGCAAAATTGAAGAAAGCTTAGCTCTCATCCGTGAGCTGGCTGAGAATAAAGGGTTAAGCCCAGCTAATAAAGAAAGTATTTTTCAGAAACTGATAGAAGAAGCGGCCCATAGACGATTTGAAGGCTGGAGTGCCTGGAGACTGGATCTTCTTGGCAGTTGTTCGGGACTTGCAGTCACTGCAGATTTACGGAATAAATTAGAAAATTACTTGCTATCCATCATAAGAAACGGAAGCGAGGATTCCTGGCACAGCCGTTACTTGGCAGAAAGAATTAATCTTATCCGATACCGTGCGATTGAACAGTATGACGGACAGAAAAAGGCGCAGGAATTTATTGAACAGAATCTTCGCTATTCGGGGTTCAGGAAAATGGCCATAGAAAATGCCCTGATGAAAAAGGATTATGACCTGGTAATTAATCTGACACTTGATGGCCAAGAGCAGGATAAGAATAGTCCCGGGCTGGTAACTCAATGGAAGAAATACCGGTACAAAGCCTTTCAGCTTTCCGGCAAGCTTGATGATTTGCGCGAAATTGCCATGGAATTTATTCTGGATGGCAGCTTTGAGTATTACAAAGAATTGAAAAGAACCTATGATTCCGGTGAGTGGCTTTTTGTTTATCCCAGAATTATTCATCTATTGGAAAATCAGAAGAAAATATATCATGACGTATATACCCGTATTCTTATAGAAGAAGGAGAAAAACAAAAGCTTCTTGTCTATGTTAAAACAAGGCCTTCAACGATAGAAGATTTTTATCAGCAGCTTATGCCTGAATTTAAGGAAGAGGTTTATACCCTGTTTCTACAGTGCATTGAACAGGCCGCTGCCGGGGCAGGCAGCAGGAAAGATTATCAAGGAGTATGCGCTATTATTCGCACTCTTAGAAAAGCAGGCGGGCAAGAACAAGCCTTAGAAATCCAGCAAAAGCTATTTAACAAATACCCCAACAAATCTGCGTTCAAAGATGAATTATCAAAATTGTAAGTAAATGCTAACTGTACAAAATTTGAGGTAGTGCACGACTAATAGGAATCAATTTTAATTAAAATGAGTGCTTTTGGGTAAACGGTGCATAGAAATTGACTTATCATGTAAAAAGTGCATTTTATTAAACCTTATTCATTTTGACTCAGGCACAAGTTCGTTTTTTGTACAACTGGCCTTTTTGTACCAGGATCTCTTCAGGCGTTGAACGGAAGTCAGTCTCCGCTTACATAAAAAAGGAAACTCCCATACAATCACAGTGCAAGCGGGATCTAAGTCCTCATTAGTACGCACATTAGGATTGATGGGAGTTTCTATAATTATTTTAGCTCAAAATAGGCAGGCTCGTCAAGCACCAAAAAATCGCAGGCGGGGGGCGCAGCATTGGGCGCCTGCTTTTGATCTCCTAGCTCCTAGATAAACAAATTGACGTTTGATTCCTCGGCATCGGCCAGATAGGTCCCAACGCCGGCATAGTCAATGCCGTCGATCAGTTCTTCCTCTTTTATGCCCATGACGTCCATGCTCATGGTGCAGGCTACGATTTTGACGCCGTTTTCCTGAGCCTTTTTGATGAGCTCTTCCAGCGAAGAAACATTTTTCTTCTTCATGATCCCCTTCATCATAGCGGTGCCCATACCCAGCATATTCATCTTGGAAAGCTTAAGTTTGGAAGCGCCGCGGGGCATCATCGTGCCGAACATTGACTCAATAAAGGTTTTGTCCACCTTTGCTTTATTGTTCTTGCGCAGCACATTGAGCCCCCAGAAGGTGAAAAACATGGTTACCGGCCGTCCCATGGAAGCCGCGCCGTTGGCGATAATGAAGGAGGCCAGCACTTTGTCGAGATCGCCGGAGAAAACGATAATCGTTTTTCCCGCGTTATCGGCGTGGGATTGGGCGGATTTTAAGGCGCCGCCACCCTTTTGGACGAGGGCCACGTATTCATTGTTTTGCTTTTCGTTTGATACCAATGTATTGCCGGTGCGCCGGGCCCAGGAGGCGATATCCCGGGCAAAACCGGGGTCGGAAGCGGCGACCTCAATCGTTTCGCCGTCCTTGATATCTTTCATGGCGTCGAAGACCTTCATAATCGGGCCGGGACACTGCATGCCGCTGCAATCAAGGCGCATACGGGCCGCTACCTGCGCTGCCTGAGGCACGGCCACATTGCCGCTGTCATCTACCGGGGCTGCGTTCATGGTCGTCACTTCGCTTTCTTTATAGTGTACAGACTGGTAAAACCGCGTGCCCCCCGGATAAACCTTGACATTGCGAAAGCCATTTTCCATAAGAATGCGGGCGGCATTGTAGGAACGAACTCCAATGGCGCAAAAAGTGATGATTTCCCTGTCACGGTCAAGCTCTCCCAGACGCTGCCGCAGCTCTCCCAGAGGGATGTGCTGGTATTTGGGCAGCGCGTAGGCTTCGATTTCAGCGGCCTCCCGCACGTCCAGCGCCACAATATCCGGGGCTGTCACGTCCGCGTCCCAGGAGGCGAAAACGGCTTTGCCCGACAAAATATTCTCAGCCACAAACCCCACCATATTGGCCGGATCCTTGGCCGACGAGAAGGGAGGCGCGTAAGCCAGCTCCAAATTTTTGAGATCGCGGACAGTCCCGCCCAGCCGTATGGCCACAGCAAGCGTGTCAATGCGCTTGTCGACGGAATCGCCGCCGACGATCTGAGCGCCGTAAATCTTTTTGCCGTCCGTTGAGAAGATCAGCTTGATATTTATCGACACGGCGCCGGGATAATAGGAGGCATGAGAGTTCTGCGCAATAATCAGCGTCTCATAATCCCTGCCCTTGACAAGGCCGTTTTTCATCAGGGTTTTTTCGTTCTGGCCCGTGGAGGCCGCCGTCATCTCGAAAACCTTGGCCACAGACGTGCCCTGGGTGCCTTCATATGTCTCGCTGCCCCCGGCAATATTATCCGCGGCAATACGGCCTTGCTTATTGGCGGGACCGGCCAGCGGTATCATTGTCGAGCGCTTGTCAATAAAGTCCTGAACCTCAATCACGTCGCCGACGGCGTAGATATCCGGATCGGAGGTCAGCATCCCGCTGCTAACCACGACGCCGCCCCTGGCATTGACATCCAGCCCCGCCGCCTTGGCCAGTTCACCGTTGGGGCGCACGCCTATTGACAGGATGACGAGGTCGGCCTGGATTTTCGTTCCGCTTTTTAGGGTGACGCTAACTGCCTCGGCAACCTCCTCGAAGGAGGCGACGCCATCGCCAAGCTGCAGCCGGACGCCCTGCTGCACCAGATGCTCATGCAGGAGCTGGGCCATTTCGAAATCAAGGGGCGCCATTACCTGCTCCAGAGCCTCCACCAGCGTTACGTTAAGGCCGGCGTGGTGCAGGTTTTCAGCCATTTCCAGGCCGATGAACCCGCCGCCCACGACGACGGCGCTTTTGACCTTGTTTTCTTTGATGTAATTGCGAATGCGGTCCGTATCCGGCACCGTCCAAAGGGTCATGATGCATGAGGAATCGATGCCCGGAATCGGGGGCTTTAGCGGCGATGAACCGGTGGCTAATACCAGCGTATCGTAGCTCTCCGTATATAATTCGCCAGTCGCCGCCTTTTTGACCGCAACGGTTTTGGCCGCCCGGTCGATGGCAATGACCTCCTGGCGGGTGCGCACATCGATATTATACTTGGCGCCCATGGCTTCCGGAGTCACCAGCAACAGCGAGCTTCTCTGCTTGATGACGTCTCCCACATGATAGGGCAGACCGCAGTTGGCATAGGAGATATATTCGCCCCGCTCAAAAAGAATAATTTCCGCGGTTTCATCCAAGCGGCGCAGGCGGGCGGCACAACTGGCTCCCCCGGCAACGCCTCCGACAATCAATACCTTTTTACCCATGATCAATCATCCTCTCATCTTTTATGAATCACCGGGCGCTGAGAAATTATCCTTTTTTGAGATCGCCTCCTTGAGGAAGGTGGGAATTGCCGTCATTTATGGTTTTGGGGCAAGCATTGATAACCGGATTCTATAGTAATCGATAAATAGGATAATCAGTTATGCTCCTTCTTTCCTCTTCAGACAATTCGTTTAGTAACTTTCTAGCATCATGGTCTTCGTCTAATAGGATTGAAATACCGCATCTTATTAGTTTACTGTCGCAGTGTTTACGCCGCAAAACCACTAAGTCAGCAATTTCATCAGATGTTAAATTACGCATACGTCGAATTACTTGATATTTGTTAATAACAGTCACTGCAGCATCACTTTCAACTACCTCGGCTATATCAAGCGCAAACTGTAATAATTCGTTACTTTTTTTAACTTGCGAATCGTAGGCGTTGATAACTTCCAGCAGCATAGAGTTCACACTGATGGTCTTCTCTGTTTCAGGAATTCTAATTTCAATTTCTTTTCCTCTGCCATCCATCGTTTTTATTGAATTTAATATTACAGCATAATTCACGTTTGAACACAAAAAATCATCCGCCGTCATATACAAGAACAATGACCACGGATCAATAATAACTTTTTCACCGTCTTCCTTTTCAAATTCGTATCGAACATGAGCATTGTCTGAAAAGGCATTAAAAAGACGATAAGCATCGCTTCTTTCTTCTTGCTTGGCAAGGATTCGGATAACTACATTCCCGATCCTTTTATTAGAGTAAAATAAGCGAGGCAGGTTTTTTTCTTCGAATTTGAGGGGCTCTCCAGCTGCTCCTCGGATAAGAGCATCAATAGCATGATTCTCCTCTGCCGATAGATTGCTCATCTCCAAATCCGTATGCACCCCAAAATATTCAAGGGCAGCTTGCGTTTTTTTAAGAACGTCATTGATACCTTGCAGATTCAATATATCCTTTGGGTTGTCCAAATCGATATTAAGCACTGGCTTTGTACTGTCTGCACCAAGCCTCGCCCATTTATATTCTGATAAGGCCAGGAGGAAATTGCTGTCGGTAATTCGGTTCTTTAGGGTTCCCTTAAGCGAAAACTTAAAATTGTGCTTTTGAAGGGTTTCTCCTGCTGCTGCAAAGGGGAGTTTCAGAACTTGTCCGATATACAGGTAAGCCCTGCCGTTCTCATAGCCGTAAGAAATGCTATCGTAGAACTTTTCGCCATTGACATATACGGGTATGTCCTTTTCCATCATGGCTACAGAAGAAACGCTATCCTCAATTTTTGCGAAGGGAAATTCTACGCCGTCTTTTGTTTCCACATACATATAAAAATCTTGTGTTGTTGCTTCTTTCATCATATCGTAATCGTTTTTGGGCTGGGTCCTTGGAAGAATATGAAACTTAAGTGTTCCTCCATCTTTGACAGCCCTTAGGGCTTGCTCCTCAGACCAGACGATCTGAGTGGCCTGCCGTTTTTTGTCTTGGAGAAATGCTATGAACAGTTGCCGGATAGAATCGTCATCCTCCGGTAATTTCTGAAGATTAATTGTCATTTCCTTTTTATTTGCAGAACTTGTAATAGCTCGTTGCAAATCAAAGGGCAACAGGATTTTATAAAATATAGTTTTAGTTCTATTCTTTTCAAAGGCAACAACGAAATAAATTATGCCTCCGTCTTGCAGGTATTTTTGGAGAGCAGTTACTTCCACGCTGTAGCTAAGCTTGGTGGTCTTTTTATTAACGGCTTTTTCCTTTCCTTTTATCTGAACAGGTACCCGGCCAATTAGTTTTTCCTTGCTGTTGGTACCTTTGGGGAACACATAAATATGCCCATCCCAGAGCGGTTCTTTATCCCGCTCGTTGATATAGGATTGGAGGCCGTCGCAAAAGGCGAGGCGCTCTTTGACTGCAGTTGTTGCAATTACTTCAGTATCCATATTTTTCGTCCTGCCTATTCATTATGCTTAATCTAACCGCTCCAAGGCGATCCCAATAATTTTATCCGCATAATCCGCCATAAACAGCGGAATATTCAGCAGGTCATCATCCATGCACAGGTTATTCAGTGAAAAACGAACACGAAGCTTTACCTTATCTCCGTATTTTTCCTTGTACTTTTTCAAGCTACGGCTCTCTACATTGCTCTCTGATTTAACCTCTACCGGTAAAATGTCATTTTCTCTTTGGATAAGAAAATCAACCTCATATCTGGGATTGTCCACCGCCCAATAGCGGGGCATGGCCTCAAATTGGTTTTGCAGTGCTTGCAAAACATAATTCTCGCTTAAAGCCCCCTTAAACTCTACAAACAGTCTGTTCCCTTCGCCAAAAGCGGAAGGAGCCAGGAGAGATAGTCGGCGCAATAATCCTACATCTGCCATATATAACTTGAATGCAGACAAATCATCGTAGGCTGAAATAGGCAGGCCCGGTGCAGTACTGCGGTATATCTTATAAGTCAGGTTCGCATCGCAAAGCCATTGCAAGGCATCTTCATATTCCCTTGCTCTGGCCCCTTCCTTGACAACCTTATAGATGAACTTCTTATTTTCCCTTGCTAGTTGGGAGGGGATTGATTTCCATATCATTGATATTTTTGGAAAATCCTTAGGGTCGGGGTGTTTGGCAAAATCACGCTCGTAGGCTCCCAAAATATTAGACAGAACCTGCTGCATCAATTCCACATCCCGTTCCTGGGCCCAGGAACGAACAGACTCCGGCATACCGCCTGTTACAAAATACATTTTAAGTTTTTCATATAATGGATTGAAAAAAGCTTCCGGAATCGGCTCAATTTTTTCGACACTTTTCATATAATCGGCGAGGTTACCATCGCCATTGGCCATCAAAAATTCCGTAAAAGTCATTGGCATAATTTCCAAGAAGTCTACCTTGCCTACAGGAAAGGATGCGGGCTTAGATAATGCTATACCCAAAAGGGATCCTGCACAGGCCACATGATAATGGGGCGCATTTTCGCAGAAGTATTTCAATGTGTTTAATGCGTTGGGACATTCCTGTATCTCATCAAAAGCGATAAGCGTATCCCCCGGATTATCTCGTTTGATGACTTCCCCGCTTGCCATCATCAGATTTTGCAGAATACGCTCTACGTCCTTGGTGCTTTCAAAAAACTGTTTATATTCCGGGTGTTCGTCAAAGTTGAAATAAGCCATATTTCCATAATAGCGTTTTGCAAATTCCTTGAGAAGCCACGTTTTGCCGACCTGGCGCACTCCTTTTAAAATAAGGGGTTTTCTATATTTGGAACTTTTCCAGTCCAGCAGTTTTTTCATCACCAGTCTTTCCACACTATCGCCCCCAGCCAACACATTATAATACACATTTAGTGCTTTATAATCACATTCTTATTTATAAGTATAGCCAGCATTCCACGATCAGTCAAGGGAAATCCCATTATTATTGAGGCCGGAATTGGAAGCGCTAATTGGAAGTTCTATACGCCATGACTTCTTTGGCCTTTTCTGAGCAAAAATTCCGTTTGTATGGGGATAGCGTTTTTATGATAGCGTCTTTAAGCCTCCCCGCGCACTGGATATAGAGCAAAAGCAGCATTGTTCATTGCAAAACTCAAAATTTTAAGCAGTTAGCCAGAGTAAACAGCCAAACAATCGAATTTTTTGCTCATTTTTCAGCGTTCTAACCGAACATCGATTTTTGCATCTCCCGACGAAGGGCTGAATGATTCAAATAGCCGGCCTCCATACCATTGTGTTATATAAGGGCAGAAGAATTTCCATTACCCTCAGTATCTCGGCACAGGTGGTAGCCTGCGTTTTAAGGATATCATCATCAGGCTCATAAAATTTCCTTAAATACGATTCCCTCCCATCCTGATCATTTTCTCTGAAATAATCACAGAATGTTTCAGGATCTTCATTGTCAATATCAAAAGTAAACCAGTCTCCCTGGGCGCTATCCCAGATAACCCACTCCATGCCCTGACCTTGAAGTTCCTGCAGTCTGGACTCTATTTTAGGTTTTAGTTTTGTTAAATGCTGATGAAGATAAGCCCGGTCAATAGCACCACGCCTTACCGCTAAAAAAAGGTTGATGTCGAAGCCCTCAGATCCGATGCTATATTGCAAACATCCGTGCTTTTGAAAGCCATAAATATCGTCGTCTTTGTCTTTCCCCATATTTAGGACATCCACTTCAGGCGGCGTCTTGCCATAACGTACACCCAGCCACCCGACAGAGTACTGGTTTATCGGGTGGGGGACAATCAGAGAGGTTATATTCTCTTTTCTTTTGTGGTGAGCGATGCCTAATTTCTTAATACTCGGATATATCTGCTGATGTATGCTGAGCATTTTTATTTGTACTCTTTTACGCTTATCTGCAATAGCAGAACCTATCCCTCTTTGATTTCTCGGAAAAAATGTTTCGTAATCTTCATAAGTAAAATAGTAATCAGCAATATCATAATCATCCGGTGCAAAGGGATCATCCTTATGAGTAAAGCCGCTCAATTTTGCCGACAGCTTTTGCTGAACCTTGTGAAGCTCCTCGATTTCACTTTGAATATCTTTATAATACTTAACAACTTCAGCATCCACTAATTGAGCGATGTGTTCGCAAGTATCGAAAAAGGAAGTGACTGATTTAATATCATCGGGCGACGGAGTACCGATAAAATCAAACTCTATATTGCGGAATACTCCTCCCCCAGTAAAATTGGATGAACCATATATCAATTTGTCAGGATTTCCACGGAAGAGATATACCTTGGCATGAAAGCTATGGTCAAAAATGATTTTCGTATTGCATAGTCCGGATAATTGCTCAAGAATTTCGCCGGGCTTATCTGATGAAAAACTTGCCGAAAGAAATAAGGTGATGTCTTCCTTTTGCAGCAGATATCTATCCTTGATCTGCCGAAGCATTCTGACGCCCTCTGCAGATAAAAATGCCGAAGCGATGGTTACCTTAGACACTGATTTGCACGACAGAAACTCACCCTCCAGTGTTGTACCGGCTTCAGTTTTATGTTTCCAGTAATACACGATATCACCTCAATACCATCGATAACTCCATAAATACGACAGAAATCATAGGCCTGGCTTTCTTTGGAGGAAGCTGCCTACATTATCGTTGAACGATAGTAATCGATAAATAGGATAATCCGTTATCCCCCTTTTTTCCTCTTCCGGCAATTTCATCAGCTGTTAAACTGTGCATACGGCGGATTGCTTGATATTTATTCATAATGGTCACTGCGGTATTACTTTCAATGGTCTCGGCTATATCAAAGGCAGATTGTAATAATTCTTCACAGCCCTTACCGCTTGCTCCTCAGACCAAACGTTCTGGGTGGCCTGCCGTTTTTTATCTTGGAGAAAGGCTATAAACAATTGACGGATAGAGTCATCATCCTCCGGTAATCAAGGTAACGACGAAATAAATTATGCCTCCGTTAATATAGGATTGGAGACCGTCGCAAAATGCTAGGCATTCTTTGATGGCAACTGTCTTCCCATGGGTTTAGTTTATTACAGCAAATAAAATACTGAATATCACCATGCAGACAAGGGAAAATCGGCCATTGACGCTTAATGACAAATGCCAGGAGGAGCACCCTGCCAGACCTGCCGCTAAGAGATTGACTCCGGAAAAGGGCGATGCTAAAACCGAAAGCAGCCAGCCGGCAAGTATGGTGAGAGCAAAGATCAGGGGATGCAGTCCCAGAAGTACCGGATCGAGTGCCAGCACCAGTGCGGAGCCGGTGACAATAGCGTGCACCCCAGCCAAAGAGGGTAAGATGATAAGCAGCATCAATACCATGCAGAGAAATACCGTATGATTCGTTAACCAGACCGGCATCCAGGCTGCAATCAGCTTTCCGATACCGGCGGCAGACAGAGCTACTCCCAAGAAACCTGCCGCTGTATATAAGTTGACCTGATTGAAAATCTTCATTATGCCGTGTTTATAATAGCGTATGATGGCTTCTTTATAAACCGGCAGCTTCTTCTGAAATAAGGCGCAGACAAAAGGGAAAGCCAGAGATACCAAAGGAATGACCAGAGGCAATGGCCAATCGGTGAAAAAGGCCAGCAGCATAATAGAGCCAATCAGCCCTACCGCAAGGCCCAGCATCGTCCATAGCTTTTTAACATCCACTTCCTCACCGGCTTCTTCTGCCAATTGGCGGAATCGCTGGGGATGGCGTTTCATGGTAAAGGCCAGCTGGGATAGATTGATAGCATTAATGAAAACGCTCAGCGACACCCCACAGACCACCAAAGTCAGCCAGGAGATACCCATGGCAGAGGTAATTAATATCACCGATGCCCAAGACGGGCCCCAAAAGCCGCCGAGGCAATAACTGCGCAGCAAGACGGCGGAGAAATAATCTTCATCGGTGTAGAGCTTGCCCTGGTCACTGAACACCCCATGCACCAGATTTAGGGCGCCCATACTGATCAACACCCCTAAGAAATGGCTGCAAACAGAAATTAAGACACTAAAGGACAAGAAGCTGCGCAGGTAACGGCGGGAAAAACGCAGCAGCTGCTCCTGGTAATCATCATAAAAAAAGGGCATGGCCATCAGCGGCGCACAGATAAAAATCAGGACCAGACCGGCATTCGTCAGCAGACCGTTCATCCAAAGGCCCAGATTTGCCTTCTGCCAGACAAACAAGAGGATACCGGCTAAAAACAATCCGCTGCTAACTGCCCGGGAGACGCCGGATATCTCGCGGAAGCCAATGAACATTACTAAAATCAGAATGAGGCAGCAGGCCTTGGCCAAGACTGGCGCCGGCGTAAACTGGCTGAGTAAATATACAATGACAAAGGCTAAAACGATCATGCGTTTGCCATGGGCCAACTGCGATAGCCGCTGCGGTACTGCCGGCAGGCTTGCTTTTTTATTCTGAAAATCCCCTTGGGCCATCTCTGCGATCACACCTTCCGCATATTATGAATAAGCTTCTACAGCCTGAGCCCATGATAACTTTAGCCTTTTCTTAAATCCAGTTTTCCAGCAAGAGACCATCCACAGATTCAAATTCATGCATGTTATTGGTCACAAGTGCCAGCTTGCTCGGAATATTGTCCATATTATACTCTCTTTCTCTCCCCCCATCAATGGAGATATTGGGTGGCTTACCCCTTGCCTTTTCCAATCCTGCTCCTACCGATACAGTGGCACATACATCATGTATTTCTGGGTCATGATGTGGGCCGCAGCAGAAGGGGAAGCCAGGCTGCCCTTGATCAGGGCGGCAGGCATGGCTGCTTTTATCACCGATACAGCATCACCGGCTTTCTCGCATTGCCGGCAAGCATAGACAGCACGCCGGTGCTCCACCACCTTAACCTGGGCGGGAATAATCTTCAATTCCCGGCGGACATCGTGCCCCATCTCATGCAAAGCACCGCCGCATTCCGGGCAGAATTGTTCTTCCTGGGCAAGCTTGTCTTCGACGGTTTCTACCGGCAAGACCGACAGGCCATCTTTACCGGATAGGCGCTATCCGCCGTAAGCTTATGCCGACATTTTCCAGAGCGGCGATGGCCGTCTTAACCCTCGTCTCAACTTCCCCAAGGGAATCATTCCAGCCCGCCTGCCGGGCAATTTCAAGAGCGGAGCAGCAGACCTTCGGCCGCAGCCGGGTCAGATCCTTGACGGCCTTCCAGACCTGTTGAATCTCACTGATGCTGAGCTTCGTCTGGTTCAGCAAAAGGAAATGCTTATCCAGATCATTGTCGCTGAAAAGCACATAGCATTCCGCCTGCTGGGAAGGCTCCCGGCCCGCCCGGCCGGCCTCCTGCACGTAATTTTCCAGGGAATCCGATATATCATAATGCACCACCAGCCTGACGTCTTTCTTATCAACGCCCATGCCAAAGGCGGGGGTGGCCACAATCACCTGTATCTCATTGCGGATAAAGGCCTCCTGATTGGCAATCTTATCTCGCGGATCCATTTTCCCATTGAAAGGCCTGGCCAAAAAGCCGTCGCTGATCAGTTTTTCCGCCAGTTCCGCTGTCCTTTTGGTGCGGGAAACATAGACGATGGTTGGGCAGCTCTTTTGTTGAATCAGCTCCCGCAAAGTACTGTATTTCTCTTCCGGGGTTTCCTTATAGAGAACCATATAATGCAGATTCTCCCTGGCCGCAGCGGTCGCATATAATTCCAGATCGAGATCCAGCTTTTTCTTGAAATAATCCCGGATATCGCTGATCACCTTCTGCTTGGCGGTGGCGGTAAAGCAGGAAACCGGAATGGTCGCTTTATTGCCCTTGGCTTTCTGAAGCTCCCGAATAAAATCCCCGATATACAGATAATCCACACGGAAATCTTGGCCCCATGCGGAAAAGCAATGAGCCTCATCGATGACAAATCTGACTATATTGCGGGAAAAAAGCAGCTTCTCGATGGTCCGGGAGCGCAATTGCTCCGGAGATATATACAGCAAAGTAGCCAGGCCGCTTTCTACCCGCTGCAGGGCTTCCGCACGCTCAAGGGGGCTCAACAAACCATTGACGGTGACGGCATCGGCAATGCCGATTTGCTCCAGATTATCCACCTGATCCTTCATCAGCGATTGCAGCGGCGAAATCACCACCGTTAAGCCATGAGCAGCTTCGCCGGCCATCAGCGCCGGCAACTGGAAGGTAATAGATTTGCCGCCGCCGGTGGGGAAAACTGCCAGCAGAGACTTGCCCCGAATAGCCGCCTCCGCCGCCGCTTCCTGCAGATTCTCGCCATTATATTTGCGAAAGCTTTCATAGCCGAATATGCGTTTCAGCCCGGCATGCACATCCAAAGTCTTTTCACAATAGCTGCAGCCGGCGGAGCAGGGGGTATTGAGCAGAAGCTTGATGACATTTTCCACCCTGGGGAAATTCCTCAGCACCCAAGGCGGCGTGATGGAGTAGCTATCGCCGGCGGCAATCATCGCCAATGTGTAGGCCAACTCAACGGGATAATATTTGATGAGGGCCGCCAGATCGGCATAGGAGCAGATCTCCTCCGCAAACTCTGCTTGAATAACATCGCCCGAAAGAGGATAAGGGCTAAAACCATTGAACTTAAAAAAACCCTGGAATTCGGGGAAGGGATAAAGCAAAGAGCAAAAAATCCTCTTGAGCCTGGCCGGCAGCTCCTTGAAGGCATTGACTTCGTCGTAAAAAAGCTGCATGGCCTTGATGGAGTCGTTCAGCGGGTTATTGAGCTCCTCCGTCTGCAATTTATCGTCTTTTAGTAAAGCATGATAAGGTTTCCGGGGAAAAAGCAAAGGCGATAGATACAAGGTATCGATCGCCAAAGGCCGGTTATTTTCGTCGAGAAGATGACCCAAGTACTTCAGATCATGGGCAATAATATTATGGCCGCAAATAAAATCGGCGCCGGAAATAAAGCCGGCGAAATCCTTTTGGGAGGCGGAGTGAAATTGCGAGCCCTCCGGCTTTACGGCGCCCAGGTCTAATATTTTTTCAGATTCTATTTATAATATTGTCGTATGATTTTTAAATATGGTCCCGACAATCGTATCAATTTACCATCTCCATCATCCACAGCGGCAGATTCAACAGCCAATCTTCCTGCTTATAATCCGCCATGCTCGTTCTTATCGCTGCCTTAGGCTGATACTTCTCAGCGAATGTCTTAAGGCTCTTCGCTTTCAAATTCGTCTCTGCCTTGACCTCGATAGGGATAACCCTTATTCCGTTATCTATCAAAAAATCAATTTCTGCACTGCCACGATCGTTTGTCCAGTAATAGGTTTCTAAGCCCTTGAGCGTCTTAAGCTGTTGAAGTACATATTGCTCTGTAAGCGCCCCCTTGAATTCCTTGAAAAGCTCGTTTCTGTCAAGCAAAACAGACTGATTCAGCCGCACCATACAACTGAGCAGCCCGACGTCCACCAGAAAGAGCTTAAAGGCTTTCGGATCCTCATAGGCCTTTAACGGAATATTAGGTGCAGTCACTCGATGCACCTTGTGAATCAGTCCGCAGTCGGCAAGCCACATCAAAGCAAGCTCGTAATCCTTGGCTCGTGCCCCCTCTTTGATAATTCCATAGATGAACTTCTTATTCTCTTTCGTAAGCTGTGCGGGAATGCTATTCCAAAGCATACGAATACGAGGGACAATTTCATTTGGTGCATGTTTGGAAAAATCCTGTTCATAAGCGTCAAGTATACGCTGCTGAATCTCTCTGGCTTCATTGAAATCCTTATTTTCAGAAAAGCTCTTAACGACTTCCGGCATACCCCCCACATAGTAGTAATATTTTAGAAGGTCAATATACTCCTGCTTGAAGGTAGCCGCCATATCAAAATCCCGTTTTTCTAAAAGCTCAACAAACTGCCCTTTTCCCATTGCTCTCATGAATTCGGTAAAGGACAGTGGATACAAGTCTAAAAACTCAACCTTGCCCACTGGAAACGATGTGCCTTGATGAAGAGCTACACCCAAAAGCGAGCCTGCACATATAATCTGATATTCAGGCGCAAGCTCATTGAAATATTTCAGAGAAGCCAAAGCTTGCGGCACTTCCTGTATTTCATCAAAAACAAGCAACGTATTGGACGAGTCGATTTTATGCCCAGCATAGAGTTCAAGTCCTGTTATAATACGCTCGATGCGCATATCAACGGAAAACAGCTCTTTCATTTGACTATTGTTGTCAAAGTTGATATACACCATTTCATCATAAGCACCCTTAGCAAACTCCTTCATGAGCCACGTTTTACCTACCTGACGCGCTCCCCGGATAATAAGGGGCTTTTTATTGCTTTTTTGCTTCCATTTATTCAGCCGCTCCATGGCGCCGCGATACATAAAGCATCACCTCGGAATATAGCATATCCCATTCCATCACTTTTTACAACGATAATTATTTATTAATTAACATTAATTACGACGAAACAAGGCAAGCGTCAAACAGTTCTGCAATTTAAAAACCTGGGCTTAATACCATGTTGAACAATAAGCGTTAAGCGGAGATAACCGCAAAAACGGTACAGAATCGGCTTGAATTTGGCTTAAAAGCCTTTGCAAATCACTGCAATCGAAGAAATTGTACAAACTGCAGAGGTATCGGACGCGGCAATCCGAGGCAGCCTGGTGTCTCTACGATGCTAACTGATATTCGTTATCCAGGCGGTAAAACAGCTTGTACAGTTCGTTCATAAACAAAAACCGGCGTAACGAATTAGCTTCCGTTTCCTTCGCTGTTGCATGCCCATGTGCGATTTTATGGCGAGAAGAGTTCGGACAATTGTCGGGATTAGTCGGTGAGAAATTAGCGTTAAACGCTGCATCAATACATTCCAAAATAAATGAACATATCATCCAATCCGTAAATTTCATAACTTCCATTGGCAAATCATTTGCTAATTCGCTTATACTGCTCAAGGCATTCTTGCATCTTAACTGTTTATCTATTTCCTTTTCTTCGTTAGGGTTAGTTGGACGTGGAAGCCTCGCTCGTACAAAGTCGGTTATTACACCTTCAAAGTGGATTGATACCAGCGTTGTAGACGCATTAAATGTTCTACGAGAATGGCAAACTTGTGCTTGGTGAAAGACCTCTTTTCTTGATTCAAAGCAAGGAATATCTACCCAATTATTTACAATTTGTTTCAAAGCAGAGCATTGCTTTTCTCTGAAATACCGTACAATAAGCGAATCCACTTCCTCTTGGGTGATTTCATCGCGGCGTTCGTAAATAGCATCTACTATATCCTCCGGTAACTCCGATATCAAATACCAGCCAAAACTTTTTAACAACTCATTCCTTTCCTTAAAGTCACTAATATAATTAAACGAGTTGACAAAATGATCATAGTTGGGAATTCTTATTCTTTCAAGGGCGTCAAAAAGTGAGGATAAACTGGACTGCATTGACAAAGATATTGCCCCTATTGAATTTGCAGTTTGCCGTGCAAACGATGTAACAGCGTAACCAATCTGAGGGATTGAGTCTCCAAGCTTATATGCTATTTCGCCTATGACGGTAAACTGGGGCAGCGATCGTTCAAGTGCTTGGGTCAGATTAGCAGCCATCTCATTACATTTTGGAATGCATGCTTCCAGTGATTTCCCCATAGTCATTGCTAAATCATGCACACGATTTTCAAAAGCAAAGGTAACAGATGATGAAATCGATGGGGACAAACTATTCAATTGAGAAAGATTGATATTTTCTGCAAATGTTTTGCTGAATGACAGCCCCTGTTCAGCAATAAGATTCTGATAAGCTATGGCAGCCTCAATCATTGGAGATGAAATGGCTGGCAACAAACGATTCTGCTGTCCCACAAGGGTTGAAAATACCGCAGGGGGCTCAATCATGTGCATTAATTGCTCTCTTTGCCTGAGTATAGCAGAAACAGACAGTGCAGGTTCAAGCATTCTTCTTATGTTTTCCTGCTGTTGTAAAGCGTTATTTATTGCAGGAGATGAGAATCTTGCCCCAATACCGCTAATATCGACACCGAAGGAGTTTTTGTTAAGGCCCATAAATTGATCCGTCCTCTGATTTATGTATTCCACGTAGAATATACGATATGTATTATTACAGACATCATGCCGTAATTTATAGTTAATTGCAAGCCGTATTTATACGCTACCTTTCTTTCTAACAAATATATTGTTTAAATAACGTTAAATTGATAGCTTCCGCACCCTTGTCAATTCAGAGGAACGCTTGATTTTTAAAGGATTAAGCAAACCCTAACTAAAAGCTTTTTTAAAATTATCTTCCATCAGTTAATTTATTCAAAAACCTAATTCTTTTACAATATAGGTATGCCATTCATCATTTTCCTTAACAAATTTAATATACCCTAGATCTCTAAGCGTTCTTTTAAAATCATTGACCATCTCATATCCCATATGATCTGAGCTTCCTTCATAAACATATTTTAACATTTGGCGGGTATTTGCTTTACTCCATCCTTTGCCATTTGCTTTTGCATCATTTAGAATAAAATTATATGTATTAACTAAATATCTTCTGTAGTTTCCAGTAGGATTTTCTTTTTGTTCTTTAAGATAATTTATCTTCTTATTTTTTTGTTCCTCATTCATATAATTTATCCACACCTTTTACAAAATTCATAAAAGCACTTGGGCCTCAGGATTTCTTTGTAGTTAGTCATAATCTGACCTCCTTCGTGAATTTGCATCTTAAAGATGCTAAATTCACGAAGGAGGTCAGAAAAACTATGCACCATGCATGCGGGGTCATCACGCACCGTTTTGGGTGGCGTATTCACATACTCCTTAATACCGTTTTTGGTGCCCAATTCGTAAAAAGGGTAACCAAAAACAAACAACAAGGGATGGGGGCTGGCTGAGTTAACAAATGGTATGAAGACCACAATGGCAAGTGCAATCATGAGACTAATCCGAATATCAAAATCCTTCAGTGCAATATTCATAAACGGAATCAAATATGAGATTACGTACCCAATAAGCCAATTATCTTTGGGAGAAGCTTCTATCACGTTGATTCGTACCGGAGCTATATGCCGTTTTCCGAATAAAAATGAAACCGCAAAAACCCCTGCAGTTACCAACCCAATTCCAGCACAAACAACGGGGACTATCAGAGTTCCTTTTTGATAATACCAGACAACTGCAAAAACCAATCCTAGCGGCGACAATGCGGATAGCCTATATATAAATAGCTGTAGCTTGTTTGCCATTACACCCTCTCATTCTGATTAGCATACTTCTTAAAATGCTCGACCTGATTCCAGTTTTTTCTGAACGTTCCATCATTTGTGATAGGGTACCTTTCTTTTCATGATAAAGCAAATGGCAACAGCTTTTTTATAGCTTGTACTACTCCCCCACCGCATACATCCTATCATAATACTCCAGATAGCTGCCGCTGGTCACCTGCTCCATCCACTGGCCATTCTTTAAGTACCACTCAATAGTTTCCGCTATTCCTTGCTCAAAGGTATAGCTAGGGCTCCAGCCAAGCTCAGTGGTAATTTTCGTATTATCAATGGCATAGCGGCGGTCGTGGCCAGGACGGTCCTGCACATAGCTGATCAGGCTCTCGTTTTTGCCCATTGCCTGGATAATCAGCTTAACAATCTCAATATTAGCCTTCTCGTTATTGCCGCCAATATTATAGACTTCCCCTATCTGTCCTTTTTCGAGAACGGTATAAATGGCAGAGCAATGGTCCCTGACATGGAGCCAATCCCTGATCTGCATACCGTCGCCGTAGACAGGCAGGCTTTTACCCTGCTGGCAGTTATTGATCATCAAAGGGATCAGCTTTTCCGGAAACTGATAAGGCCCGTAATTATTGGAGCAGCGAGTGATGTTAACCGGCAAGCCGAAAGTTTCATGGTAAGCCCGAACAATCATATCTGCACCAGCCTTCGATGCAGAATAGGGACTGTTGGGAGCCAAGGGAGTGGCCTCGGTGAACATCCCGGTTTGTCCCAGAGCGCCATATACTTCATCGGTGGAAACCTGCAAAAACTTTACGCCGGCAGCATATTGCCGGCTATATTTATCATTTGGCTCGACCTTCCAATGTTTCTTGGCAATATCCAGCAAATTCTGGGTGCCGATTATATTCGTTGTCAAAAATATTTCAGGTTCGGTGATGCTGCGGTCAACATGGCTTTCGGCCGCAAAATTAATGACCGTGTCAATAAAATATCTACGGAATAAATCATCAATTAAATCTCTATCCCGAATATCCCCTTTGTAAAATTCATAGCGGGGATTCTCCGCCACCTCGGACAAGTTTTGAAGATTTCCCGCATAGGTTAGTAGGTCCACATTAATGACAGTACAGCTGTCATTAATGTTAAGTATATACTTAACGAAGTTCGAGCCTATAAAACCGGCGCCACCGGTAACGAGAATATTTTTCATCGGTTTTCCTCCGCAAGCCGCAGCAGATACTGGCCATAGTCCGTCATTTTTAGTTCCGTACCCAGCTTTTCCAATTGCTCTGTTGTGATAAAGCCCTTACGCCAAGCCAGCTCCTCAATACAGGAAATATAGAAGCCCTGCATATCCTGAACTGTCTGCACAAACTGGGCGGCCTTCAGCATCCCTTTGGGTGATCCGGTATCCAACCAGGCCATGCCCCGGCCCATCAAGCCTACTTTAAGCTTGTCCATTTCCAGATAAGCATTGTTAACAGCAGTGATCTCAATCTCGCCCCGGGCAGAGGGTTTAACGGATTTGGCAATTCGTATCACTTCATTATCGTAGAAGTAAAGACCCGGTACCGCATAGCTGGATTTGGGATGCTGGGGCTTTTCCTCAATGGAAAGCACACGGTTGTTCTCATCAAATTCAACCACACCAAACTCCCGGGGATTGGCTACGGGATAACCAAAAATGACGGCGCCCCCCTCTGCCATTTGCTCCTGAGAGTCACTAAGAAGCTGGGAAAAATACTGGCCGTAAAACACATTGTCGCCAAGAACCAAGCAAACACTATCGTCGCCAATAAAATCTTCCCCCAGAATAAAGGCGTCGGCTAAGCCTCGGGGAGTATCCTGAATTTTATAGCTAATCTCTATCCCTAAATGAGAACCGTCGCCAAAAAGCTCCTGATAATCGGGAGTATCCTCTGGCGTGGAAATAATTAAAATCTCTCTGATTCTTGCCAACAACAGCACCGACAAGGGGTAGTAAATCAGCGGTTTATCATAGATGGGTAACAATTGCTTGGAAACAACCTTAGTGTTGGGATATAACCGGGTACCTCTGCCGCCGGCTAAAATAATACCTTTCATTCTGAGCTTCCCTTCCTCCGAAAATAAACATCCATTTGTTTCAACAATCCAATTTTAATAATAAATTGGTTATTTTTTCAGCTTATTTTTATTTTCATTTGTTTTAGGAAATATTGATGATATCGCATTTGTACAAAGCTGAGTAAGGGGCTCTCCTATAGCTGACTTATAGTTAAATCCTAATAACTGAAGTGTTTTTAAAGCATCTATGCTAATCAATGCCTTAAACTTTTCAAATGATTCAATGGATGTCTCCGGACTCATCTCTTTTATAATCTCCAGAATCCTCTCAACTGTATTATGAAGATGCTGTATATCTTCATCACTAATGATTATTCTGTCTAATTCACCTTTATATACTTGAGCAATTTGGATTGCCTCTTCCCGTTCTAAAATCAACTCATTTATAATTCCATCATAAGTTGCACGAACCTTCTCTGTGTTTTTCTCATCACGTATTGATTTAATTTTGGCATTTATGGCAGAAGTAGTGCCCTTTATTGCCAGAGTAGCAAGGGATGTTCCCAGTTCCATTAAATTGTCTGAGTATATAGTATCCATAATGCCCTCCATCCTGATCGCACATTATATTCTAGAAATAGGCTATATGAGAATTAATTATTATCTATAGCGTTAGTCATTCTCTACTCTTAAAAGTTCTTTTTCCAATACATTTAACTTGCGTTGAGCTATCTCAACTTCATATTTATCTATCCTATGCCTTAGATCCATGAGGCAATAAAATGAATAGATTAATCGTAAGCGTAAAATCGGGCATCACCTGTAAACAGGCATGAGGGTATGTTAAACTAAAGGAAATTAAAAAAGGCCATCCTCCATGGCAGCCTTGAATTCGTTGAACTGCTTACGAATCAGCTTTTTATGCTGGCCGTCGG
>JAHDPO010000042.1 GCA_018434325.1 Clostridia bacterium
ATGGCCCGCACTGATTCGACCTCCTGTCTCAACAGTGCTTTCCACGCCGTCCATGGCGTTTCAGCCATTAAACCTCATTGCCTCAGCAGCCAATTCTACAATCTGTCTCCAGGTGCATTCGCCTTTTGCGGCAGAATCTGTATAAAAGTTAGAACTTGGCAGTGAAGGCAATAATGCGAATTGCTCTTGCACCGTCGCCGGATTGTGAATCGGCAGCGGCGAATCAACATTAATTATAGGAGTTTGGCAGTGGAAGCAATGGATGCGGTGAGCGGAAAAAAGGCTTTTTGGAAGAATTGCCGGCGGGCCATTTGGGGCAATAAACGCCGCTCTCTTTTGCTGCTCCTGATTACGGCTTTAGGCTCCGCTTTTTTCGTGGGCCTGCGCTCCACCTCGCCGGACATGAACTTAACCTTCGACCGCTATTTTGACAGCCAGGCTATGTACGACATTCAAATTGTCAGCAATTTAGGGTTGACCAAAGATAATGTGGAAGCTTTTCGCGCCGTAGAGGGAGTGGAACGGGTGGAGCCGGCCTATTCTGCGGATCTTTTTGCCCAGATAGGCGACGCCAGCTACCTCTTCCGTTTTCATTCTCTGCCGGAGGATTCCGGGAATATGTTGGCGGCTCCCAGCCTGCGAAAAGGGCGCTTGGCCTTAATGCCCGGCGAATGTCTGGTGGATTATCGCTTTGCTTTGATCGCCCAATGCCAAATCGGCGACGAGCTGGCCATTTTTACCGGTGACGACAGCCCCGTTACCGATTTTCTATCACAGAAAACCTACACCATTGCAGGCTTGGTGGACTCGCCTCTTTATCTCCTGCCCAACCTGGGCTCTTCCAGCAAGGGCAGCGGTTCTTTAGACGCCTTTGCCTATTTGCCGGCGGAGGAGTTTACTGCCGGCGTCTATACGGAAGTGCAGATTGCCTTAACGAATCCCCGCCGCTATTCCCGTTTTGATCAAGGGTTTAAGGATATGTCCGGCGCGGTGGAAGACAAACTGCAGGAGTTAGGCGATGAAATGGTTCAAAAGCGGCGGCGGGTCTTAATCGCGCAGGGCGGCAAGGAAATTGAGGATAGCCGCCGGGCTGTGCGGGCTTCCCGGGAAGCATTGAGACGTCAAGAAGAGATACTTGTCCAAGGGGAAAGAGACTGGCAAGAGCAGGCGGCGGAGCTGGCCCGGCAAAAATACCGGCTTGAGCAGGGCCTGGCTCAAGGCCGGCAAATGCTCCGGGAAGGACGCGGAAAATTAGATGAGGCCCGCCGCAGTCTTGAGGCAGGCATGGCCGCTTTGAGACAAGGGGAGAAGAGTATTTCCCTTGCCGTTGCTGCCGGGGTCAATGCCGGGGCGGTAAACGCCGGGGAGGCTGGCGGCGGTAGCGATGCTGTGGCTGCCTCCGACGTTGCGGCTGCCTTCAGCGGCGGGCTTTCCAATCAGGCCCTGCTTGCCGCTTTGGAGGAGCAAAAAAAGGCGCTGGCGACAGCCGGGCGTCAGCTGGAAGAGCAAGAAATGCTGCTTTTGCAGGAGGAGCTGAATATCCAGGCTGATGGCTATGGGCAGCTGGCCCAGCTTGAGGCCGGCGAAAGAGAATTGGAGTTGGCGGCCGATATTTTAGCCGACAGCCGCAGCGCTTTGACGGCAGCCAAAAGCAGGGCGGAAACCTCTCTGGCTCTGGCGGAGAAGGCTTTGCTGGAAGGCCAAAAAGCCCTGGCCAATCTGCCCCAGGGCAAATGCTACGTCCTGGGCCTGGAAAAAACCATGGGCTTCGGCAGTTTTGAGCAAGACAGCCAAAGAATCAACTCCTTAAGCTATACCTTTCCTTTGGTTTTCTTCCTGGTGGCGGCCCTGGTGGCCTTTACCAGCATCGTGCGGATCATTGAGGATGACCGGGCTACTGCCGCCGCCATGGTTTCGCTGGGCTACGATACGAAAACCATCATGGGGAAATATCTGATCTATGCCTTGGCCGTAGCCATCCCCGGCACTATTTTAGGTATTGCCATAGGTTACCGCCTGCTGCCGGTCATTGTTTTTAATTTTGGCTATCGTATTATGTATCTTTTGCCGCCGATTCAGGTTCGCCTTTATGGCGGCCTCTGTGCCCAAGCTTTCCTGATTTGTCTGACCAGCGTCGTTCTGCCGGCCTTTCTCGTTTCCTTTTCCTTATATAAGCAGAGCCCGGCCCAATTGACCAGGCCGAAAGCACCCCAGGGCGGCAAGCGGGTTTTTTTAGAAAACATCAAGACCTTATGGCGCTCCCTCAGTTTTTCCGCCAAAGTCACTGCCCGCAATATTCTCCGCTATAAAAAACGTTTCGCCATGACGGTGGTGGGCATTATCGGCTGTACGGCCATCGTTCTCACCGGCTTTGGTTTGCGGGATTCCATTAAATCCATTACCATCAATCAGTTTGAGCGCATCTATCACTTCGGATTGCGCATCACCATTGCTGACGAGGCCAAGGGCTCTGAGCGCTCGGCTCTGGAGCGCTTCCTGGCGGCGGAAAAAGCAATAGAAGCCTGGCAGTATCAGCATCGGGAAAATATCGAAGTAAGCTTTCGCCAGAAAGAGGATGCCCATGAAACTACTCTGGTGGTTCCCCAGGACCCGGAAAATTTGGGCCAGTTCATCCGCTTGGTACAGCCCCGAACGGAGAACACGGTGACGCCAACGGATAAGGGTGCGGTGATTACGGAAAAGCTGGCTTCTCTTTTGGGGGTTAAAGCTGGGGATACCATCACCCTGAAAGACGAAGACGATAACTTTTATCAGGTTCCTGTGGCGGCGGTGACCGAAAACTATGTGGAGCATTTTCTTTACATGACGCCGGAGCAATACCGCTATGTGTTTGACAGCAAAATCCGTTATAATACTCTGCTTTGCCGTACCGCATCTTTAAGCCAAAGCCGTCAGGACGAGCTGGGCCTGGCCATTCTTGATTTTGGCGGCGTCAGCGCCTTATCTTATAATGACCGGGTCAAGGATTTCTATCAGGATATGATTGGCTCCCTCAATGTGGTGGTTCTTGTTTTGATTCTGTCCGGCGCTTTGCTTTCTTTTGTGGTGCTTTTCTGCCTTACAGGCATCAACATTGATGAACGCAAGCGGGAGCTGGCTACTTTGCGGGTGCTGGGTTTTTATGAAGAGGAGGCGGCCGCTTATGTTTTCCGGGAGAATATCGTCAATACCATCATTGGCGTACTTTTAGGCTTGGGAGCCGGCGTTTTACTGCATCAGTACATCATCCGGACAGCCGAAATCGACAGGGTGATGTTTGGCAAAACCATTGCCTGGCCCAGCTATATTATGGCGGCTGTTCTGACGTTTTTGTTTACGCTCTTTGTCAACGCCGTTATGAAAAAGGATATTCGCAATATCGACATGGTGGAATCGCTGAAAAGCGTAGAATAAATAACAGGAGGCGCAGAGGTGAATATTCAGGAGCTCATGACAAAATGGCGAACATTTAAAGCCGGCCTTTCCGAAGGCGCTGTTCGTAAGATAACGGCGGCAATAGCGCTGGCAGCAGTGCTTCTTCTGGCCTGCTTTCTGCTCAATAGATACCGCTCCCTTCCTCCCGCCGCCTACACTCTGCAGCAGATGAACCTGCGGCAGTCTGTACAGGCAGAGGGCATGGTGGAGTCCGGAGAAAAAAGGGAGATTTATGCCCCCTCCGGCTTGAAGGTGCAGCAGCTGTTGGCAAAAGAAGGGGACCAGGTGGCCGGCGGCGACGTGCTGGCCTTGCTGGATACGGAAGCCCTGGCCTTGGAGATCCGCCGGGGAGAATTGAGCATCCAAAGCGCCGAGGCTAATCTTTCCAGCGAGCAGCGGTCTTTGGCTAACGGTGTGACTAACGCCCGCAATGCCCAGTCCGGCGCCGCCTTGTCTTTGCAAACTGCCCAGCGGGAGCTTGACTCCCTGATTGCCCAGCAGGGCAATGAAGCGGCGGTGGTAGCGGCCCGGGCCAATCTGGATTATGCCCGGCGCACCTGGGAAAATTACCAGACCTTAGCGGCGGCAGAGGCCGTTTCCCGGGAGGCTTTAGCACAAGCGGAGGAGGCCTGTCATAAAGCCGAGGCGGCCTACGCCGATGCCGTACAAGGAGCTGCCGACAAACTGGCCCAGGCCCGGGAGGATCTGGAGGCTGTCAGGCTGCGGCAGCAAAATGCTGCCGATACTTTACAGGACGCCATGGCCCGCAATACGGACCCGGCGGCTGTTGCCCTGGAGTTGCAGCGGGTAACTTTAGAAGAGAAGAAGCTGCGGCTGCGGGATGCCGAGATTTCCGCCCCGATTGCCGGCCGCGTCACCTATATTGCTGCCAAGACGGGAGTTCCCGCCTCCGGCCTTTTATTCGTCATCGAAAATGATCAGGATTTGTTGGTGCGGGCCAGAGTCGAAGAGTCCAATATGGCAGGCTTAGCGCCGGATACTCCTTGCCTGATTCGGGCTGTTGGCTCCGGACGGGAATATTCCGGCCGGGTCGTCTGGGTGGCCAATGCTGCCGAGCGCGATGGGGCCGGCGATTTTTCAGCAGTGACCGGCGACGAGGTCTTCTTTCCGGTAAAAGTCAGTATAGAGGAGCCCGGCGGCGAACTGCTGATCGGCATGAACGCAGAGGTGGAATTCATCCTGGCTCAACGGGAGAATTGTTACGCTGTGCCTAAGGATTTGCTGGAAGAAATTCAAGGGAAGACCTATGTTTACACCAGGAGAGGTTTTTTCTTGAAGCGGATACCTGTGGAGACCGGTCTGCAAACGGGCAAAATGACGGAAATCAGCGGCGGAGCTTTGCGGGACGGCTTGTCGCTATACAAAAAATAGCGGCGGCCGGCCGCTATGCTGCGAAGATTTTGAAGAGGCGGAGGAAGAGGCATGGATAAAATGCTAAGGAGGCGGCATGGATAGAATAAAAGAAAAAAAAGCCCATACCGAAGGCCAGCTTCTGGAGGCTGCTTTTGCCCTTTTTTTAGAAAAGGGGACGGAACAAACCACCATCGACCAAATAGTAAAAAGGGCGGGCTTGGCTAAAGGAACCTTTTATTTATATTTTCAGGACAAGCAGCATTTGCTTCAGCGCCTGGTTCAGGTTTATGCTGATGCTCTGCTGGAAGAGGCTTGGGCGGAGTGCTTTCCTACCTCGGGGGATTGGGATATCCTCTCTTTGATGACCCGTTTTGCGGAATGGCTGATCGACGCCTTTGCCCGGGATAGCCGCCTCATTCGCTTCATTCACCGGGATCTGTCCTTTCAGCTTTTTTCCAGCATCACCACCAGGCCGATAAGAGATTTGCCGCCTGCTGTGCTGATCAATATTTCCGGCGCCATTTCTGAGGATGCTCCTTTTAATGCTTTGGACAGAATCATTTTTCTTTTGGAGAAAAGCGGTATCGTGATGAAAAATCCCCAAATCGCCCTTTTCATGATCATCGAATTGATTGTGGGCACTTGCTATCAGGCGATTATTTACGGCGAGCCTTTAAATGCCCAAGAATTGAAGCCTCATCTTTTTGCGGCAATCGACGGGCTGGTACGCTGTATGTAAGGAAGCGGCAGATAGCAGATAAGGGAGAGTGAAGAATTTGCAAGACCATTTCCAAGACCATTTTCAGGAGGGTCCTAAGGAGAATAAGGAAGCCTTTTGGCGGGCCTGCGATAAAGTCCTGTATCAACAGCGGGAAAGCAAAGGCATCGGTACTTTAGGTGAAAAAACTCTCCACGCCGTCCTTAAATATTATATTGAACCGGAAGAAAAATACCATGAACAACGGCTGGGCGCTTTTGTGGCGGATATCCTTAAAAATGGCGAGATTTGGGAAATCCAGACTCGCAGCTTTAACAAGCTGAGAAAGAAGCTGGCTGCTTTTCTGGAGGAGCATCAGGTGACCATCGTCTATCCGCTGCCCCGGACGAAATGGCTGATCTGGCTGGATCAGAACACGGGGGAAGCCACAAAAAAACGGAAATCCCCCAAATTGGGCAGCGCCTGCGACTGTTTTCATGAGCTGTATAAAATTAAAAGCCTGCTGGCTCACCCTAATTTAAATTTGCGGATAGTCATGCTGGATGTGGAGGAATATCGTTATTTAAACGGCTGGGATCTGGCCAAAAAACGAGGCTCCAGCCGCTGCAACCGCATACCTTTGGCCATTGCCGGCGAGCTGCATATCGCCGCCGCCGGCGATTATCAAGAGCTGATTCCGCCGGCTTTAACGACAGGTTTTACCACCAAGGATTTCAGTAAAGCCGCCAAAATCAGTCCGGCTAAGGCCGGCCTGGCGCTGAATGTATTGCGGCACTTGGGCGCTGTGGAGGCTGTCGGCAAATCAGGCAATGCTATTTTGTACAACCGGCAGATAAAAGAGTCGGCCTTCAACTGCCTTTAACGCCTTCAAGTGCCTTCAATTAAGAAAAGGCTTGTGCTATAGAATTTTCTGTGATAAAATACTCAGGTATTCGCCTGTTGGCAAGAACGGATGGTCCGCTGTCTTGATAGATAGGCAAGGCATGAACATCTATGCAGGGAGGAGGATAGATAGATTATGGATTTATTGAGAAGTATTGAAGTTGGCCAGCTGCGCAATGACGTACCGGAATTCCGGCCTGGTGATACCGTTAAGGTACACGTTAAGGTTGTTGAAGGCGCTAAGGAAAGGGTACAGGCTTTTGAAGGCGTTGTGATCAAACGCCGGGGCAGCGGCATTAATGAGACTTTTACCGTGCGTCGGGTTTCCTATGGTGTGGGCGTGGAGCGTTGCTTCCCCGTGCATATGCCCAGGATTCAAAAGATCGAAGTGATGCGTAAAGGTAAAGTACGTCGGGCAAAGCTCTTTTATTTGCGCAACCTTTCCGGCAAAGCAGCCAGGATCAAGGAAAGAGCCTAATCCGGGTATCAGTTGGCACAAGATTGGGAAGCTGTCTTTCGAGGCAGCTTTTTTCTTTTATAGCTTACGGGGGTTGTCAGACCTGGGCCCGGCTCTTCGCTGTCCATAAGTGAAGCTGCACTTGGCGGATACTGAGTTCTCTCAGGCTAACTGTACAAAATTTGAGGTAGTGCACGACTAATAGGAATTAATTTTAATTAAAAAAGTATTTTTGAGTAAAAAATGCATAGAAATTGATTTATCGTATAAAAAACGCATTTTATTAAACCTTATTCATTTTAGATTCGAGCACAAGTTCGATTTTTGTACAGCTGGCCTTTGTATAGATAGCCTTTGTACAACCCGCCAATAAACACGGGGGCAGGCATGAGTTTTAACCTGAGCCCTCCTCAGAGGCAGAGTTGGCTCGGCGGCGGTTCTTTGGCTTAGCGGCTCTAAGCAGCCGAAGATTTTGCATACATAGCCTTTGCCGATTTTTCTTGTAAAATTGGACAGGCATGATATAATATGGTATATAATGGAAGTGAAGGGAAAGAACATGACGATTCAATGGTTTCCCGGCCATATGGCCAAGACCCGGCGGCTGATGACGGACAATCTGAAACTGGTGGATGTGGTAGTCGAGATTCTGGATGCCCGTTTGCCTCAAAGCAGCCGCAATCCTTTAATCAACGAGATCATCGGAGAGAAGCCGCGGGTTTTGGTGTTGGCTAAAGCCGACCTGGCAGAGGAGGAGATGAGCAAGGCATGGTTGTCTTGTTTCCGAAAGCAAGGCTTGGCCGCTGTGGCTTGTGATTTCAAAGGGTCTAATCCCAAGGGCGAAATCAAAGCCGTTACGGAAGCCATGAGAAGTCAGGCTAAGGAGCTGCTGGCCAGGCGGCAGAGCCGGGGCATCAGCAATCAGGTGATCCGGGCGATGATTACCGGTATCCCCAATGTAGGCAAGTCCACGATGATCAATTTATTTGCCGGCAAAGCCCGGACGGAGACCGGCGACCGGCCGGGGGTGACCAAGGGCAAACAGTGGATTCGCCTGGATAAGGATCTGGAACTGCTGGATATGCCGGGTATTTTATGGCCCAATCTGACAGACCGGGAAGGAGCCAGAAAGCTGGCCGTCACCGGCGCCGTCGGCGATAATGCCTACTCCCATCAAGAACTGGCTCTTTGGCTGATCGCTTGGCTGCGGGCCCACCGTCCCGGCCGGCTGGCCCAGCGCTACGGCGTGGTGGAATCCGGCTTGGAGGCTGATGTGGCGGAGCTTTTAGAGCGTTGGCAGGAGGAGCAGTCCATGCTGGCAATGGAGCGGCTGCCGGCTGATGAAGAAGAGGGTCGTCAGCAGCCCGACCTGCTGTCTTTAGCTATTTTGGAGGCTATCGGTAAGCGCCGGGGACTTTTACGTAAAGGCGGCATTGTCGAAAGGGACAAGACGGCAGTAATTTTACTGGATGAGCTGCGAGGCGGCAAACTAGGCCGGATTACTTGGGATGATCCGGGGGATTATTGCGATGGCCGTGAGATAAGCGGTGGCAAAGAGGCTGACGGGTACGCAGGGGCTAAGCAGAGCGCAGATACCGGCAAAGGTGCAGAGGTTAAGGCCGCTGAAGCAACCGGCTGTAGAGAAGCAATTGACAGCAGCGAAAAACAGTGAAAAGCTTAGTTTTAGCGGCAGCCATAACGATGAACCGGCGCTGGCGGTTGATCAGCGTTGCTAATTAACGGTATTGTGATAGGGATGGAAAGAATGACGCAGGGCAAAAGAGCGGCAGCAACAAAACAGGGCACAAAAGACAAGCAGGACGCAAAACCCGCGGGGAAGTTGGCGGCAGAGCAGCCGAAAGGAAAGCGGCAGGAGAAGGAGCGCCTGGAAAGGGAGCGGCTGGCCAAGCTGGCAGAAAGAGAGTTGGCTTTGCGGGCGGAAGGCTTTCAGGCCATTGCCGGTCTTGATGAAGCCGGACGGGGACCTTTAGCGGGGCCGGTAGTGGCTGCAGCAGTGATCCTGGAGCCGGGCTCATTTTTTCCGGGGCTGAATGATTCCAAGCAAGTCAGTTTGGCTAATCGTTTGCGGCTGGAGCAGGAGATCAAGGCCAAGGCAGTGGCCTGGGCTATCGGTGAGGCCAGTCCCGAGGAGATAGATAAGCATAATATTTTAGGCGCTACGAAGCTGGCCATGATCCGGGCTGTGGCAGCCCTGCCGATATCGCCCGACTATCTTTTGCTGGACGCTCTGCGCTTGGCTCTTGATTTGCCTCAAGAAGCTGTCATTAAGGGCGATGCCAAGATCGCTTGTATCAGCGCCGCCTCAATTTTGGCAAAAACCCACCGGGACCGGCTGATGGAGGAGTGGGACCGGCAGTATCCCGTTTATGGCTTCTGCCAAAACAAAGGCTATCCCACAGAGGCTCACCGCAAAACCGTTATCGAAAAAGGTTTTTGCCCCATTCACCGTCAGTCCTTTTTGAGTTTCTTCAGAAAGGCCAAGGAAGAAGTTCAGATGGAATTTTTTGATCTTTGAGGACTTGCTTGCCCTTGCTTGCTCTGCCGGTTGGGAGGCGGATTGCCTGTGGACAAAAGAAGAGAGCTTTCGGGGACAGAGCCGGATCAGCGGCTGCTGCTGGGCAAAAAAGCCGAAGAGATAGCGGCGGCTTGGCTTGAGGCCAAAGGAATGCATATTCTGGAGAGAAACTACCGTTGCCCTTTGGGTGAAATTGATATTATCGGCGAGATGGGGGAAGTTTTGGTCATCGTGGAGGTGCGCAGCCGCAGCAGCGCAATCCGGGGTACGCCGGCCGAATCGGTGGGCTGCCGTAAGCAGCAAAAACTGAGGCGATTAGCAGCATATTACCGTCAGCGCAAAAATATAGAAAACAAACCCTGCCGTTTTGATGTCCTCGGCCTTTTGCTTAATGAAGCCGGGGAAGGATTCAACCAAATCCAATGGATACCGGACGCTTTTTAGAGAGGGCTGTCTCAAATTGATTTTTGAAAAACCAATTTGAGACAGCTCTTTTTTGCAGCATTGATAAGGATAAGGGGTCAACTGCTCAATTTTGCAAGTTTTACACCCCCATGTTGAGCTGCTGCTCAAAATTGCAGATATTACACCCGGCATGATGTGCCGACTGCCCAGAATTGCAGATATTCCCGGAAAATGCAATGGCTAACTGCTCAAAACGGCAAATGCAGGTGTAAAATCGAGGCCACTGAAAAATGAGCAAAATTTCAAGTTTAAAGTGTCAGAACGCCGTTTTGGAGAATGTATTTGACTGCATTTTACCGTATTTGGCTATATCTAGTGCATCCGCAAGAGAATAGACCCTATTTTGAATAGGCGAGACACTTTAAACCTGCAATTTTGCGTATTTGGGGTGCGGAACTTTTTCAGTGGCCTCTGTAAAATCTGCAATTTTGAACAAAAGGGTATGCGCGCCCCCTGGCTATGCGAGCCTATCAAAATGAGATAGCCCCTCCTTTTGCGTCTGTTTTATGTTTCAAAATTGTAAACAATAAAGGAACTTTTCTTAAGTTGATGGAATCTAAAAAATAAAGGAGTATAATAGCAGATAGAGTTTGTCATGGGAGAATTATGGAGATGAGACATCTGGCGCCAAGGAAAACAAAAAAACGCAATATGCTGACTGCTTTTGTTGGTGGCGGCTTATTGCTTTTTCTTTTATTTGCCGGTGGTGGGGATAGTGTGCTGCATCGGCAAAAAGCTGCCTTGGCGGCCGGCGGGACAGGTGATTCAGGCGATCCTTCAGCGATTGCCGTTTGGTCTTCGGGGCCGGTGAAAGCTCCTGATCAACCGGAGACTCCCAGTCTGCCGGAGACTACTGATTTTTTGGAGCTTTCCGCCCAAGAACAGGCAGGATTAGTGCCGCTCGTTATGGAGCAAGCACAGCCGCAGGCGGCAGCCGTCCCCTATCATGTACCGGCCACGGAACGGGTAGCAGAGCGGTATTTTAGAGACGCTTTATTCATCGGCGATTCCCGGGTCATGGGACTGATGCTGTATTCCGGCTTAACAGAGGCTACGTTTTATACCGAAAAAGGCATCAATGTCAATACGCTGCTGACTAAGCCCATCGTACCCCAGACCGGCGGCGGCAAGTTAACGATACTCCAGGCGCTGAAACATCAAGAATTCGGGAAAATTTATATTAAAATCGGCTTAAACGAGTTAGGCTGGGCCTACCCTTCGGCTTTCATCGAGGCCTATGCGGGAGCTATTGACCAGATTCGAGCTTTACAGCCGGAAGCAGTATTTTATGTGCAGTCCATATTGCCCGTATCCCAGGAGAAAGATGCCGGGGATAACGTATTTACGAACCGGCGCATTGCCGAGTTTAACGAGTTGATCCGGGAAATGGCCTGGGAAAAAGGCCTGCAATATCTGGATGCAACGGAGTGGTTTGCCGATGATCAGGGCTTTCTGCCGGAGGCGGCAGGTCACGACGGTATTCACTTAAACAAAGAATATTGTAAGATTTGGCTGGATTTTTTGAAACGCCATACGCTGCGGGACTATAGTAAAGTAAGGTTATAAGGAGGCGGCAATGAGAATGAGGAAAGCAGTATCGAAGAAAAAAGGCCGGGGCTGGCTTAAGGCCTTGGCGTTATTGACCGTATTTATGCTTTTTACGGCGGCATGCGGCTCCGCCGGGGTTTCCGGCAATGAGAGCAGCGGCGGCAGCACAAGCAGCGGCGGTGGGGCAGCCGGAGTTTCCGGCGGCGGCAATACCCCTGGCGAATCCTTTGCCTTGGATGTGGCGGCGTTAGGAGAGAAGCTTTACACTGAACTGGAATACAGAGATCAATTGGAAGAGTTGGAGCCTGAGGTGGTCTACACCATGCTGGGTATTGATGCAGCCGATGTGGCAGCCCAGAAAAACTACTTCAGCAGCGGCGCCACCGCTGAGGAAATCATTGTATTCCAGGCTACAGACGGCGCGGCTGCGTCGCGGCTGAAGGATGCTTTGGCAGCCCGCTGCCAGGACCAGCAGGATGTTTATGCTTCTTATGCTCCCGAGGAAGTCGGCTATTTGCAGCAGTCTGTATTGGTCGATAAAGAGAATTATGTGGTGTTCTGCGTGCCTGTGGATGCGCAGGCGGCGGAAAAGCTGATTAAAGAGGCCCTGGAGCTCAAATAACGAGGCGTTATGGCGAGCTGGCGATAGAATGCCAGGCAATATCAGTCAATGCCGGGCAATGCCTGGCAAAGCATGAAGCAATCAGGTAGGTAAAAGAATGGAGGGGAAGTAATTGCAAGGAAGAATCAAAGAAAAGATAACGGCGGGGCTTTTAGCCCTTTTCATAGGGGTTGGCCCTATATTGACCGCAGCGCCTAAAGAGGCGGCGGCAGCCGGCGATATACAGCCGGTGCCCCTATTTATTAACGGTCAAAAGCTGCAAACCGATGACCAGGCGCTGCTCACTCAAGGCAGGACCTTGGTGCCTATCCGGGTATTGATGGAGTCCCTGGGCGCTCAGGTTGCTTGGGAGCCGGAGCAGCGTACAGTAACGGTGACAAAAGACACAGGTGCTTCCGTCAAGCTGTGGATCGATAATCGTCTGGTGGCTTATGACGGCGGCGCCGCCTATGACGTCTGCGACGTAGCTCCCCGGATCATCAGTGACCGCACCTATGTGCCCTTGAGGCTGGTGGGCAATGCCTTGGGCATTCAAGTGGCCTGGGATAACGATAACCGGCGGGTGCTGGTGGATACAGCTGCTGTTGCCGAGAAGAGCCGCTTCTTTGATATCAGCATCAACGGGGTTACTGCCGGCGGCACGGTGACAGACAGCGTGCCCCTGTCCCTCAATTATGGCGGTGCTGTTCCGCAAGGCGCTGCTCAGGTCAGATATCTGTTTCTCGATCCCCTGACCGGCACAGGCAAAATCACGGCCAGGTCTGCCGACGCCGGCGGCACTGCTTTATGGGTGCCGGATTTAGAGGAACGGGGCCTGGGCATCCTGGCGGCGGCAGTGGTGGACAATGCCGGCAACTTCTTAGCGGGGGCTGCAGTCAATGTCAATCTGGCCGTTGAGCCCAGAGTGACTTTGCAAGGTCTGAGTCAGGGCCAGAGTATGACCGGCGGCATTACCATGAGCACCGGCGTCAATTTTAAGGCTACGGCGGTGGAATATGAATTCAGCGTATTGAGTGACGGGACAAGCAGCCGGTCGGCCAAGCAGGATCCGGTTCTCAGCTATACCCATAATCCGCCGGCAGGCCAAACGGGCAGCATTATGGTACGGACCATTGCCCTGGATGCCGCCGGCAACGAGTACGCCAGCGCTCCTGTGGAGATTCAGGCCAATGTGCCGCCGGCAGATACTACGCCTAAAGTGACGTTGAAGAGCTTCAAAGGCGAAAACGTAGGGAAGATTCCCGTTACCTTATCGATCAGCCGCAATTTTGATGTTACCAATACTCAATATTGGGCCAGAAATACCGCCGGCGGCCAAACCGTTCTGTTGGCGGAAAAGCCCTGGGGCGATCACAGCTGGTTCCCCGGCCCCGACATGGCCGGCTCCTGGGATGTGTACGTAGTGGTTACCGCTACCAACGGCCAAACTTACACCAGCAACAGCCAGACGGTTACCGTACCGGCTCAGCCCGGCATTATCCTGAAGGGCGTGGGCCCCGGCCAGGTAATTACCGGCGAAATTAAGCTTTCTTCCATGGCTAATGTGCCTTTACAGGAAGTAGCCTATATTGTCAGCAATCCCTTTAATGGTTCCCAAAAAACCCTGGGCACAGCGGCCACAGCCGCCGAAGAGATTGCCTGGACGCCGGAGACCGTTAATGAAGGGGAGAGAAAGCTGCAGGCTATAGGCAAGTTGGCCGACGGCTCGACGGTGACCTCAGAGATGGTTACCGTGAAAATTTACTTAGGCCAGATTTACGGCCCGCAGCCGGTGGTGGTCAAAGATCAGTTCATCAACACCGTTACCCCCATGGCCTTGGCAACGCAGAAGCAAAACGGCATGTCCGCGGCTTTGCAGGTGGCGCAAGCTATTCTGGAGACCGGCTGGGGCCAAAGCGTACCGGTGGACAAATACACCGGCCTCTTCTCCAATAATCTCTTTGGCATCAAAGGCAGCAGTACTGCCGGCAGCGTAGTGTCAAACACCTGGGAGGAATATTACGGCACAACTTATCGGATTGACGCCAATTTCCGGGCCTACCGCAATATTCAGGAGAGCTGGGATGACCACAACGACCTGCTCTTGAGGATGGAGCGCTACCAGCCCTACCGGGACGTCATGCACCACAGCTCCAGCGGTGCTTATGCGCTCAAGCGCTGCGGCTATGCCACAGACAGCGGCTATCCCGAGAAGCTGGTCAACATTATCAAGCAATACGGTTTAGATAAGCTGGATGAACAAAAATTATAAATTAAAAACAGGGACTTGTTCGCTGGTGCGAATAAGTCCCTGTTTTTTTGCCGGGGGCCTGTAATCCGTGAATTACTTTCGCAATTTCATATAGATAAAGGCTCCGATAATAGCCGGAATAACAGCCAAAAGATAAATAAATTGATAACCAAACGCCTCCGCTATAATACCCCAAAGGATGGCGCCTGCGCCAATTCCCAGGTCAAAACCAAGAAAAAAGGTAGCGTTGGCAGCGCCTCTTCTTGAAGGGATAACCTTGCTTACGGCCATTGCCTGCAGCGCCGGCTGGATGGCGCCAAAGCCAATTCCATAAATAAAACCGGGGATCAAAAATAGAATAAGAGATTTAGCCGAATAAATGAGCAACATTGCAATAATCACAAAGACTATACCCGGGAGCACTGCAAAGGAGGCTCCTTTTTTATCGGTCAGGCGGCCGAAATAGGGCCGTGAAATCAGTAAGGCAGCGGCATACACCGTGAAAAATAATCCGATATTTTCAACTTGTCTTTGATTTGCATAAAGGGCAATAAAAGAAACAATGGCTCCGTAAGTCATGGTGACAAAGAAAATGACAATGGCCGGAAGCAGGGCTGTTTTTTCAATTATCCCTGTTTCTCCTGCTTCCCCGGTTTGGGAAAATAGAATGAGTTTGGATTTTGGCGGTGCATCAGGCTTATGATAGCTTATGGGCAAAGAAATAAAGATAGAAAGAAATACCACTGCTGCCGAGAAATAAAAAACGGTGTTAAATCCGTGGCTGCCAAGCAGCCCGAGACCTAAGGCAGGTGCAACGGCCATGGCAAGGGTGCTTGTTAATCCAAAATAACCCATCCCCTCGGCTAATCGGGATTTAGGTATGATATCCGAAGCTATTGTGCTGGCGGCTGTACTGGATGCTCCCCAGCCGAAGCCGTGTATAAACCTGAGAATTAATAATGCTAAAATTGTTGACGTCCAATTGTAAGCCATTACACAGATAAGGAATGCGATTAGCCCCAAAATATATACCCGTCTTCTGCCGTGGCTATCCAGTAACCGGCCGGCAATGGGCCTCATCAAAACAGCGGAAGCAGTGAAAATTCCCACCACAAGGCCGGCCCAGGCATCTGAGCCTCCTATTCTGGCCGAAAAAACCGGCAGTACCGGTAAAAGCATTTGAAAGCCCAAGGATATAAAAAGGTTGGTAATTGATATTAAAATAAAATCTTTGGTCCAAACCGGCTCTTGTTTTTGGAGTATTCTATCCTCTTCCATTGTAATCCTCCGATCAATGATCGCTTCGCACAGCATATTTACTGCAAATATCACCTTTAGCTTTCAAATTGAAACTAATTTATCGAAAAAGAGTTTTCTTGTCAATAAGGCTGCAAAACTAAATCAAATACACAAAACGCCTATTCCGGACGTTACATGACACAGAGCGTAATTCTCATTATAAAATTAAAAGGTTAATATGCTTCGTTTGATCAGCCGCGGTCGGAATAAGAATATTGATACGAGGGGTTTAGGCATACTAAGGGTGATTGCTGTAAAGGAGAGTAGGAGAAGTATGTTAAAAATAGTCATATGTGACGACAACAGCAACTCCATCAGGAAGTGTGCGGACCTCATTTCTGAGATTGCCGAAAAAAATCGGCTTGACATTGTGATTTCCTGCCTGGATAGCGGAGAATCCTTGCTTTTTCATTATGGCGACAAACCCGAACAAATTGACATTCTCTATCTGGATATTCTGATGGACAAGATAGATGGGATGGAAACAGCCCGCAAGCTGCGCGACTGCGGCTGCAACGCCCAGATTATCTTTTTAACCAGCTGCGAGGATTACGTATATGATGCTTTTGACGTCAATGCGGTGCAGTATTTGTTGAAGAATGATACGAGTTTTGAGAAATTTGAACAGGTTTTTTTAAGGGCGGCAGAAATGACTTCAACAAAGGAGGAAGAACTGTTTACCTTTGATTTTGGAGGGGAAACCGGCGTAATCCCGGTAAATCAAATCTCTTATTTTGAAATCTGGAAAAGACTTGTAACCGTACACTACGGTAACGGTAAAACAGCAAAATTTTATGGAAGTATGGAGCAACTGGAGGAAAAGCTTCGTGGTAAAAACTTTGCGCGGGCTCATCGGTCTTATCTTGTCCATTTACCCTACATTACCATGTTCCGTCATCAAAGCCTGCTGCTAAAGACCGGCGAGGATGTTCCGGTAGGGGGGACGTATATGCAATCCCTGAAACGTGCATTCTCGAATTATATCGCACATTTTCATATTTATAATACTCAAAAAGCTAAAAAGGAAGAGGAAAGATGATCTGCCTTGCGATGATAACGGCCTTGCTGTACTATCTGATATTTATCATTTACTACCAATATCTTTTCCCCGCAAAGGGAAGTAAATTTCCTCAGATTTTGCTGACTTTGTCCGGTGTTATTGCATCTTATTTATGTTTGAGTACCTGGAACCTGCTCCTGCTCAATTTCCCTGTCATCATAATGGTCATGGCTGTAGGGCTCCGGTTTTCAACCGGAATGAACTGGCTCCAGGCCTCCTACGGCGGCTTTGCTTCTGCAATAACCGCTTACTGTTTCCGAGGAATCTTTACTGCCGTGATTGCGCTTCTTCACAATGGCTGCGATTTTTTGTATAATGCCGACGTTTATTATACTATGACCCTTTTTGCTCTCCCGGCTTCGATTCTGTTCCGCTATCTCCTGCGCAGAACGATCCTTTCCGATGACAAACTCATACAATTTCTGAATAACGACAGCCAGCTCAAACTTGTTGTTGTATATGAATTGGCGGCCGTGGTCAATCTGGTTGTTATTGACTTCGGGCGTTATTTATCGCCGAACAGCAACTGGTACATGACAATTGCCCTGGGGGCATGTGTGCTGACTTTTTTTATGCTTGTCTATGTAGTTTACCAGTCTATCCGGGGCACAGAACTGCTGGAATACCAGTGGAGAACAAAAGCGCTGGAAGAGCAGTATTACCGGCAGCTGCAGCATTATAAATCGTACCAGAAATACACAGAAAGCTTCCGGGCCTTCAGGCATGACTATAAATCTATGATAGTGTCGCTTAAGTCATTGATTCGGGCAGATGACAATGAAAAAGCCGTTCAGCTGATTGACGATATTTACGACGATATGCAAAGAAAGGTGCAAATTCAAAAAAAATATTCCGATAATGTGATCCTGGACGCAATGCTGCAGGATCTGGCGAACATTTGCGCAGAAAAGGAAATTCGCTTTTCCTTTAATGTTTTTGCTCCGCGGAACACAAGGCTGTCTCTTTTGGATTCGATTCGCGTTTTCTCCAATATCGCCAATAATGCTGTCGAGGCCTGCGAAAAAGTTCCTGTGGACGATAGATTTATTGAAATTGCCAGCGGGAATGATCAGCATTGGGTTACTCTGGAGGCAGTCAATTCCTATAATGGCAAGGCAATTGTACAAAATGAAAAGCTTGTGACAACAAAACCAGAGAAGCACAACCATGGCCTGGGATTGGGCATTGTAAAGGAGATTGCCGAAAATATGGGCGGATTTGTGATTTATGATACGGATACAGAAAACCGAATCTTTTCAATCCGCATTCATATTCCTCATGATCAAGAGGAAAGCAAATAATTTCTATCTTTATCCTGCCGGATGACGTTTCGGCGCCTTTATTTCAGCCCCAATCCAGATAACGACAGGGATCAACAGCTGAAAGGGGATTGCGGCATACTGGTAGACCCATACGAGGTCAAACATCTCAAAGGCGTTATTAAAAACCAGTGCGCCGATGGCCAGCACAAGCAGGCCGGTGGGGATCAAGAGCTTTTTGTAGTCGTCCGCCCTAAGCAGCCTGGCGATTCCCATGGCTGCCCCGGACAGAAACAGCGCCATTTTTGTGATGCCGAGAAGAATATAAACAAAAGAAATGGAACTCTCGATTCTTTCAAAGAATTTCCCAACCTCAATAATGCGCACGGCCATATAGGTGGAAAACTTGGCGGAATTCTCCAGATCGGCGCCAAGGATAAAAATGTTGCGCAATATGATAAGCGCAAAAAGGCCGACACCCAGTATGACGCCCGGCAGGTATATCCGGTAAGCGCTGCGGTCTTTTTTTCTATTGCTTAGTATGATCATCATCATAACCGTTTCACCCACAGCGATACTCCCCAGCGCAAAGGAATTGGACAGGATAGCTCCGGGAGTATGGTTCATGACCGGCAGGATATGAGCTGGATCCATAATATTTAATGAAAATAAAATCGTAATGACGATATTTATACTGATAACGGTGCAGATTATGCTGGACCATCGTCCCAATACGGAAAATCCCTGCTTGGCAATATACAGCACCGTAAGCATCAATACGATCATGATGGCAATAGGGGGCGTGTTCTTCAGGGCGATCACAACGGTAAACTCAGTAAAATTTCTTAGCTGCAGCGCCGTGGCGATTAAAGCGTAACAGGCCATAGGCAAGATAATGAATACGCTTCCCAACCGGCCAAACAGGGTCTCCATTATGCTGAACAGATCTTCTTCTGGGAAAAGCGTGCAGATTCTAGAATATACCAGAATCGCGGGGAGATAGATCACTGCCATGAGCAGAACAGAGATCCAGGTATCCTGCATAACGGTAAAAGCGCCGTTCACCAATGACCCGCAAATAATCATGATAATGAGCAGGCACCGCAGATTCCAGGGCGTCAATTTTTCAGATTCCATATAGCTAACTCCTTTGGCTGACGCCTATGCTAATAATCCTTCAGTACGCCGGCAGATTGAATTTTCGCATCGACCTTTATCTGAATATCGGCATTTTGAAACAGTTCGTTCCAATCATCTTCAATGGCCACCCAGAGATCGGGCGTTTTCTGGTACAGCTGCCGTCCAAATCCAAAGATATCAATCTTATTCTGGTTCTGTACCTCTTTGAAAAAGCCGGCAATGCTTGTCTGCAAAAATTCAGCCGTCTGCTGTTCCAGGGCTTTACGCTGGCTTGCCTGAGATATGCTTAATTGTGATTTGATCTCCATGACATTGAGCTTTATATCAATGGATAGGGCGACGAAGGCCTGTCCGTCTTGAACGGAAACATCAACATTTGTTTTGCAGTCTTTAATCTCCAGAGAAACGCTGTCATCGGAACGGCTTACCGGAAATGAGATTACGCCGCCCTTCACCTCATTTTTAAAGAACAGATAGTAAATACTGTTCTTTGAAGGCAGAAATCCGATAAGCTTATCGCCCTCAAACAGGGCGATTCCATTGCCCTCGACTACCGTTTCATCATCATTTTGGACGCAGTGTACCGCGGGAAGCGTCAAAGAATTGCCCGTTCCCTTGATGGCGTTATAGGCTTTGTACAGCGGCATGTTTACCGTTGCCGCGGTCACCCGGTTATCCTCTTCAACCATATCATGAATCTCATAGGATATGATTTTGGAGTCGATTCCTTCGGCAAGGAGTATAGCCTTCGCTGTTTCCTCCTGTGAGATAACAACGCTCATGGTCTCACGGGGTTCCCCATCCCGCAGCATCTCCTCCAGGATAACGGAGACGCCTTCGGTTTCGGCGATTTGCCGGCTGATCACCAGCGTTTGCATATTGCCGCCATACAGCTTGTTGATCAGCCGTTTTTTGGAATTACGAATGGCGTTAAATAAGGTTTCTCCCTCGGCTTCCACATATTTTGCACCGAGATCTCCTTCCTTGGCAGAACCATGGGTATCCACAATTTCTATAGTCAGCCGATAGACCCCGGACGTGTCCTTATCCACAGCGATTCCGGTTACGATATCAATCTCATCCAGACCCCGATAATCCCAGCATCCGCTCAACGATGCGCAACATAACAAAACCAATGCACAGGCGATAAGATGCTTCATTGCTGTCCCTCCGGATGATCCTTTTGCCGCACGACATTCTTCGCAAGCTGCTGCGGGCGCAGAATCATGTTGCGCCATGGCGCTCGAATCACCGTATCTTTTAGGCCCTGAAAATGCAGTTTCCGGCCTGATGACAGCTGCCAGACGCCAAAGGACTTAAGACCCAAAACGTGAGCCAGCAAAAAGGCGACGCCGACAGTCACGCCTAAGAAACCCAGACAGGATGCCAGCAGCAATATCCCAAATCGAAGAAGGAGAATGGGAGCGTTCATTTTAGGAACCAGCAGGCTGGTAATACCCGACATGGCAACAATGATAATCATGGGTGCGGCGATCAGCTTGGCCTCCACTGCGGCTTGTCCCACCACCAGGGCGCCGACGATGCTCAGTGCTTGCCCGACGTTTGTCTGCATCCGAATGGCCGTTTCACGGAGGATTTCAAAGACGACAAGCATGATCAGCGCTTCAAGGGCAGCCGGGAGCGGAACCCCTTGCCGCTCGTTGGCGATACTGATGAGCAGCGGCGCCGGCAGCATTTCCTGATGATAGGCTACAATCGCAATGTAAATGGCGGGCACCAGGATGGTAATAAAGAACCCTAAAATCCTGAGGCCTCGGGTAAAGGTCGTGTAGTAAAAACTCAGATAATAGTCTTCGTTGCTCTGGAAGTTCTCAATAAACAGATAGGGCAGTGTCAAGACTACGGGGGTTCCATCCACAAATACGGCGATACGTCCCTCCAGCAGTTTGGCGGCCACCACGTCAGGGCGCTCGGTATATCCTGTGGAACGAAATGGCGACCAGGCGTTATCACGGATCAATTCGTTAACGTAGTTGGCGTCCAAAATGCCGTCTATATCGATGCAGTCAAGCCGCTTATAAAGCTGCTGAACGATTTCAGGATCAACGATGCCTTCCAAATAAGCGATACAGAGCTGGGTATTCGTCTGCTTGCCCAGCGTGTAATAACGCATTTTAAGCTTCTCGCTTCTGAGCTTACGCTGGACCATCGCCAGGTTGGTCATCATAACCTCGGTAAACCCTTCCCTGGGTCCGCTGAGGATTTTCTCGCCCTCTGGCTCGGAAACGGCTCTGGCGGGAAAGTTCTTTGTGCTGAAAAGTATGGACTCAGCGACGCCTTCCGCCAGCAAAAGCGTGTCGCCACAGGTTATGTTCTGAATGATCTCATCCAGATCTTTGGTTTTTTTAGCGCCGTTGATCTGCAAAACCCTTGTGAGCAGCGTATCGGCAGTCAGTTTTTCCAACTCGAATTCATCTATTTTCATCAAAGGGCGGATCAAAAAATTATCGATCAGCGACGCGTCCGCCAGTCCATCACAAAAGATAAGGCAGATCCGCATCGGTTCCCGGCCGCCCACCGAAAGCTCCCGAAATTCGATGGGGTCATTATCCCGGAACACAGTTTTCAGGCGGGTAAGGGTTTCCTGATAGCTTTCAGAGACCTCTTCGATTTTTTCATGAGGGAACATTTCCTGAAAAATTTCCTGTGTTTTTCGCTTTCCTCTTTTGTCGAAAAAACTAAACATTGCCATGCCTCGTTTCCCAAGTATAGTTTTATTGTCGGCGAATATAACCAATTATATACTCGGTGGCAGCACTGTTCGGGGCGGCAAACTGCCTATTTGCGACGTAAATAAATCATACAAAAAGTCATGATGAGATGATCATGTACTGCCTGGGTGCGGGCCTTGAATGCGGGTCTTTATCTGGAACAGAACCAGTTCTCGGATGCATGGGGCTGCCAATCAAGACCACACTTGCCTCACCGATGAGAAACTGGGTGTTGGCGCTGCTGCTGATGGGGCAGTCAGGGCAAGGGCGCTGGGGCTGCTGCTGATGGGGCAGGCAGGGCAAGAGAGCTGGGGCTGACTGAGTGAAGGGAAGAAAAGCACGGATGGCCTGGCTTACGGAAGTTGGGTCGGCGGTACGATTTAAATATTATAAAATTCAAGGAAGAGCTGGGCAGAATATTATCCGCCCAGCTCTTCCTTGAATTGTTCGATTATCCATTAGCTCAAAGTGGGCCGGTGGGACCAATAGGTCCGGCATTTTAGGGAAAGGAAGAATCAGACGCCCAGCCTTATCATACTTAGATTGGCGTTTGTGCCCGGTCCAAACAGGATATCTCCACCGGTGGCGCTCGACAGTGCCAGAGTCAGCACATCGCCTGCTGCTAAGATAACAATACTGCTAAGGGTAATAATTTCAAAATCGGCGGTTAAAACGGTCGAGGTGATCAGAGACGGTTGCGAAAAATCTCCGTTGACTTCAACGCCAGCCGTGATGTCGAAGCTACCGCTTGTGCTTTGCAACAGAAGAAAGAATTCAATACGGTAGTATCCGGCAATATCAATAACGACGCTGTTTGTTCCCGGGGTTACGTTGACGTTTTCCATGTTTTCTTCCAGTGCAACGCCCGCTGTACCGCCCGGGTCGATAGCAATGATTTGAATAGCGTCGTTGTATAGGCCGCCGAATGCTATGACGGCTTCGGGGCCGGTTGGGCCGGTTGGGCCGGTTGGGCCGTCAGCGCCTGTGGCGCCGGTTGGGCCAGTGGGGCCGGTAGCGCCGTCAGCACCAGTGGGACCGGTTGGGCCAGTGGGGCCGGTAGCGCCGTCAGCGCCAGTTGGGCCAGTGGGGCCGGTAGCGCCAGTTGGGCCGGTTGGGCCAGTGGCACCGGTAGCGCCGTCAGCACCAGTGGCGCCGGTTGGGCCAGTGGGGCCAGTGGGGCCGTCAGCGCCAGTTGAGCCAGTGGCACCAGTTGGGCCGGTAGCACCTGTGGCGCCGGTTGCACCAGTTGCGCCGGCGGGCCCCTGTGCACCGGCAGGGCCGGCGGGCCCCTGTGCACCGGCAGGACCAGCTTCACCCTGGGCTCCTGTGGGGCCAGGCACACCAGCGGGCCCTTGTGGGCCGGCAGGGCCGGCGAGCCCCTGCGCACCGGCAGGACCGGCTATACCTTGAGGCCCTGTAGGGCCAGGCACGCCAGCGGGTCCTTGTGCACCGGCAGGACCAGGAACGCCTTGGGGGCCGGCAGGTCCGGCTTCGCCTTGCGGCCCGGGAATACAACAATAATGGCCTGTATTGCAGCAACAGCAGCCATAACTGGCATCACAATTATTGCATCTATAGTTAGAGGGATCCATACAATCACCTTTCTGTGCGAAAATAAAATTATGCTCTGAGTATACTATGCCTAATTGAGTCGAATGGTGTCTCAACTCTTCCCGAAGGGAGCCATAGCATAAGTTGACCCTCACGGACTCACTTGCCGAAGGGACTATTAAGGGCGTCAAACTGTCAATTTGCGGCGTAGCTCTCTCATAAAGAGCCTGGGATTGATATAATTATTTATTAATTTAACCTCCTGCAAAATTAAACTATACATGCGAAGTCGCGCTCTGCCACAGGTTTTGGTTCAAGAACTCCGCTTACCCGGTTGTGGAAGAATCATAACCGGGTAAGCGGAGGCCTGATGCTCAAAATTTCAACTTTTGCACCCCAAACCCTAGCATTTGCTCAATTTTGCAAGTTTTGCACCCCATGTCTAATCACAGTTTTTGAGCAAAATTGCAAGTTTAAAGTGTCGGAGTACTATTTTAGGGTCTGTATTTGGCTATACTTGGCTATATTTAGTGTTGCGATCAGGAGGCGGCCGCTATTCTGAAGGGACAGTACACTTTAAACCTGCAAAATTGAGCAGTGTGTGAGCCGCCGCGAAGGGTGATAAACCTGCAATTTGAGCAGCGGGCGAAGACAAGGAAAATCCTGATAAATATAGAATTGAATAAGTATAATTGCGGAGGCCTTAAAAAACCGGATCCCCCCAAAATAAGCAGAATAATAAGCCGGAAAATTCTCACTTAAATAAGGAGTGGTGCAAGTTGAGTAAATACGATCCGTTATGGGCGCATGTGCAAAAAAAGGGAGATCAATCATTCAAATTGACTTTTGATGAAATCAAAGATATTGCCGGAATACCAATTGACCATTCTTTTTTAAACTACAAAAAAGAATTGATGGCTTATGGTTATCAAGTAGGCAAAATATCGATGAAAGAGCAGACGGTTGTTTTCAATAAAATTAGCTAATCGGCAGAAACTGCCGGTCAGCTGCCGTTATGGTATCAGAAAAGAGAGATAAAATGAAAGAAGAGCTGATCGCACCCTGCGGCATGAATTGCCGTTTATGTTATGGGTATATCCGCCCGAAAGGTAAGTGTTCAGGTTGCCGAGCGCCGGATGAAAGTAAGCCGAAATCCTGTACCAGCTGCAAAATTGTGGTGTGCGAAAAACGTAAGCAAAACGGCTGGGAGACCTGCGCCCCCTGCGATTTGCACTGCCGGCGCCTGAAGCATCTGGATAAGCGGTACAGGGAGAAATACCACATGAGCATGACGGAGAACCTGACGTTTATCAGAGAGAATGGAGTGCCTGCTTTTCTACAGCAACAGGAGGAACGATACCGCTGCCCCGCCTGCGGCGAAACGCTTTGCGTGCATAGGGCAGATTGTCCATCCTGCAAGGCGTTAGCGTGGTAAAAGGAAAAAGTCCTGAGTTATTTTAGAATGAACATTGGGAGGTAAGCAAAAGGATGAAGGACCCGGAAAAGACGATAGGAAACTTAATTGACAAGGCTTCCCTGACGCAGATCTGCTATATAGATGATGAAGGCTACCCAATCACAAAGGCCATGTTGAAGCCCAGGGAACGCGAAGGAATTAAAGTGTTCTGGTTTTCGACGAATACGTCATCAAACAAAGTAAAGTTCTTTAAGAGCAACCCCAATGCGAGCATTTATTTTGCAGATAAGCGTTTCTTCCGTGGCGTCAGCCTGGCCGGAACCGTTGAAGTACTGGAAACGGCTGAGGCAAAAGAGCGTATTTGGCAGAAAGGCGACACCATGTATTACCGTGAAGGCGTCACGGATCCGGATTATTGCGTGCTGCGGTTCACAGCAACAAAAGGTCGTTTTTATAGCAACTTCAAATCCGAGGATTTTGCTGTCTTTATGGATGAGCAAATAAAGTGAAATAAGGAGGCCAATATGGAGATCAAAAAAGTGTACAGGGAGAGTATTCCCCATGTGAAACTAATCGGGCGCCGCCTGACAAGCAATGACAGGGACGAGACCGGTACCTTTGCACGTTACTGGCAGCAGAGCTTCCGGGAGGGCTGGTTTGATATTCTGAGCAAATGCCCCGGCGTCTCCGGCGTAAGCGACGATTATTTGGGCGCCATGCGCGTGACCGGCGAGAATAGTGACGGCTTTGAATATTGGATCGGCATGTTCCGTGCACCCGATGCCGAGGTGCCTGCGGGATTTGAAGCGGTGGAGATTCCTGCCGGGGAAGTAGGCGTCTGCTGGCTCTATGGCAGTGACAAAACGGGTGAATTCTACAGCATGGAGGCCTCCGACCTGGCCATGGCGGCGCTGAAAGAGCAAGGCTGGAGTTACGCTGAAATCGGCTGGTTCTTCGAGCGATACAACTGTCCCCGTTTTACTGTGCCGGATGAAGCCGGCAACGTGGTTCTGGATATCTGCGCGTATCTGGTTTAGCAACAGAAGGTGAAGATGTAGCCCTTCGTAACAATAGATACAGCAATATAAGGAGGTTTTACCATGAACCAGGAAGTGCAAAGGCGTCTGGCGGAATCATTGACCTATGCGGAGTCGACCGATATTATTCCGTATTTACCCTATTTACTCAAAGATTTTTGGAGCCTTGGCAGCGAGCCGGAAGAAATGAAAAACCTCCTTCATACGCACACCGATTTTAACTCTGATTGCCGGATCTTGGATTTGGCTTGTGGTAAAGGCGTGGCATCCGTTTATTTGGCAAGGGAATTTGGCTGTATTGCAAAGGGCATCGACCTGATGCCGGAGTTTATCGCAGAAGCAAAGGTGAAAGCGGAGGAATATGGCGTTTCTGAGCAATGTGACTTTGTTGTCGGCGACGTCAATGAAGCAATTACAAGCGAGCGGGACTATGATTTGACAATCTGGGGCGCCGCCGGCGACCTGTTGGGGAGCTATCCTGAAACCCTGGCTGGGATTGCCTGCACCGTACAGCCTGGCGGGTATATTTTGCTGGATGACGCCTATATTCCAAGTGCGAACCAGCGACTGCGCTTTCATCACAACTACTTAACAGAGGAACAGTGGAATCAGGCCTTTCGAGAAAACGGCATGACTGTTATCATCTGTAAGGAGGCAGCGCAAGAGGTCGATCCGTCTGCCTATGCCGATGATCTGAGCAACATTCGCAGGCGAGCCGAAGAGCTTATCCGGCAACACCCGAATAAGCGAGAAATGTTTGAGAGCTATGTAACAAGCCAGCAGGCGGAATATGAGGATTTGCAGGACGGAATGGTTCCCGCATTGTGGCTGCTGCAAAAATCAATTGTATGATAATTGGCCTTTGAGCAGAAAGCTGATGATCTAAACTATATTGGAGGTAGTAAAAATGCGGTTTCATGACACAACAATTCGGATATTGGTGCGGAAGGATTATGGTGAATGCTTTGATTTCTACACCGAGAAAATAGGTCTGGTTGCGGTTTGGGGAGATAGGAATGGGCCCTATACTTCCTTTGCTGTGAGCAAGGACACGCCGCCATGCTTTGCAATATTTTCAGGCGCTCACATGTCTATGTTCAAAGGATATAGGCAGCCGAATAACGGCACACAGCCGGACACGGTTGTAGCCGTAATCCCTTCGGATAATCTGGATGAAGATTATCTCCGGCTAAAGGGAGCCGGCGTGCAGTTTTTGGGTGAGCCTCAGCACATTGAAGAATGGGGTATGCGCTGCACTTATTTCAGAGACCCGGAGGGTAATTTGTTTGAATTGAACGATGCCAGTGGGGTGTAATTTCGTCTAACGCAAAAGGAGTTGTGCGGTAAGGGCTTTGTTTCTTGGGAAGTGTTTCGTGATGACGATACATGGCCAGCATTATTCTGTTGAAAAGAGCCACTAACCTTAATAAGTATAATCTAATTTAGGGAGGAGCGTAGAAAATGGCAGTGGAAAGCAAGTATGCATCTGACGTCGATGCAATATTGTCTCACCGTCACGATCTGGGGGACGATTACTGGACGACTCCAGATAAACGCCTGCTGAAAGGATCACCCTTTTCAGCCTACAACAGCGCCCTCATGCTGCTGGAGCTGGGGATGGAACCGGATGACCCGATCCTGAAAGCGGTAGCGGATTTGTTTTTCAGTGCATGGAAACAGGACGGCAGGTTTAAGCTGTATCCAAAAGGCAGTATGCTGCCGTGCCATACCGCCGCTGTTGCGAGTCTGCTCTGCCAGATGGGATACCAGGCCGACGAGCGCCTTCAGCAAACATTCCGTTACTTTTTGGAGACGCAGTACAGCGACGGCGGCTGGCGCTGCAACCGTTTCAGCTTCGGGCGGGGGCCGGAAACGGAATACTCCAACCCCTGGCCGACCCTTGCCGCGTTGAACGCCTTTCGCTTTTCGAACTACTTAAACCGTGAACCGGCGCTGGACGGGCCGGTGGATTTTCTGCTGGAGCACTGGGTTATCAAAAAACCGATTGGCCCTTGCCACTACGGTATCGGCACGCTGTTTATGCAGGTGGAATATCCCTTTGGCGGCTACAACCTGTTTTGGTATGTATATATCTTGTCCTTTTACAACAGAGCGAAAAAAGATAAGCGATTCCTGGAGGCATTAGCGGCGCTGCAATCGAGGCTTGTGGACGGACAAATTGTCGTTCAGCGGGTGGCGCCAAAGCTTGCGAAGCTGAGCTTTTGCAGAAAAGGTGAGCCCAGTGAGCTGGCCACAAGGCGTTACCATGAAATCCTTTCAAACCTTGGAGAGCGAGGGCAGGAAAAATGCAATTAACAGACCTGCCGAATATCAGCAAAGTGATCGCTTCCGATTTACGGAAAGCCGGAATCAATACGGTTGAAGATCTGAAGCAGACAGGAAGCAAAGACGCCTTCATTCGTATTCGATTACAGGCTGACCCTGAGGCTTGTATAAACAAATTATCTGCCTTGGAGGGCGCAATACAAGGGATACGCTGGCATCATCTTTCGGAAAATACAAAAGCGGATTTGAAAGCATTTTACGAATCGCTTAAAAAAAGTCACTGATACAACATCTCCTCTTGACTTTAACATTGTGTCAAGGCTTATGGTGAATCTGCAAACCGGATTGCAGCAACAACGAAAGGAGGTGCCCACTCTTGTTCAAAATAAGCGAGTTTTCCCATCTTGTGCGCATATCGCCCCGGATGCTCCGGTACTACGAGAAATGCGGCCTGCTATATCCCGCCGAAATTGATAAATTCACCGGTTACCGGCAGTACAGCGCGGGGCAGATCCCCCTTGCCCAGAATATTGTACTGCTGCGGGATTTGGGCTTTTCCATTGACGAAATGGGCGATGTTTTGCCACGGATGAATGACTTCGCCTACATGAATAAGGTTTTGCGCGCCAAGGCAGATTCTGTAGAGTCAGTCATTACAGCAGAACAGCAAAGGCTTGCCCGCCTGCTGGAAATGAGCGGCACAATGCGAAAGGAGAGTAAGATTATGGTTTATGAGGTTGAACTAAAGAGAATTCCCGCCGTTAAGGTACTGTCCCTACGGGGGATCATCCCCCGGTACAATCAGGAGGGCATTCTGTGGGAGAAGCTGAGCAGATATATCGGCGAAAATCAGATTGTCTGCCACAGCGACGGTTATTCCACTTACTTCGACGAGGAATACAAGGAGAGCGATCCCGATGTGGAGATTGCCATTCCCGTCGATACTCTTGGCACAAGCAGCGGCGAGTTTGTCTACAAAGAATACGAGGAAATCCCCCTTGCCGCAACGCTGCGCTTCACCGGGCCCTTTGACGGCGGCTATGACGCGGCTAGCGAGAAGCTGGCACGGTGGATGGAGGATAATGGATACTGCTTCGCAGGTCCCCTTCGCGGCCATGTCATCACCTCGCCGGACGACGTAGGCGACCTCGAAAACCTGGAAACCGAGCTGCAGGCGCCGGTTATGAAGAAGTAGAAAAGACCGCACCGGGAGGATGCTTTCACAGCATCCTCCCGAATATGTAAGGATGCAAAAAACAGATTAAAGGAGGTGCATATGGTGAGCGAAAGTTTAGAATTTCCTAATAGGGCAGCATTTCGTGAGTGGCTGCACAAAAACGGAACAAGCAGTGAAGGAGTTTGGTTGCTTTTTGGCAAAAAGGGCGGGCCAGTAACGCTTACAGCTGCGGAAGCATTGGAAGAAGCCCTGTGCTATGGCTGGATTGACGGCCAAATGCAAAGCCTTGACAGCAAAATATATAAAAAGTATTTTGCGTGCCGTACGGCAAAGAGCAAGTGGTCGGATAAAAACAAGGCATTGGCCGCTAAGCTTGAAGAGCAGGGAAAAATGACCGATTGTGGCAGAGCGAAAATAGCGGACGCCAAGAAAAACGGTCAATGGGATGCAGTACGGCCTTCTGCTGCTACCGATGAACAAATAGCGGTTTTGTCGGATTTACTTAAAGAGTATGAGCCGGCCTATACGAATTTTGCGGCTATGTCCCCGTCGGTAAAAAGGACGTATACACAAGCCTATTTCGATGCGAAAACAGATGCCGGGCGGGAGAGCCGTTTGTCATGGATGGTTGAGCGCCTTCATAAAAATCTAAAGCCCATGTAAAGCATGTTGGCGGAGCATACCGCAACTTGCAGAAGCAGGAGGCTTTTGTATACAACTTTAATTAAGAAAGGTGGAATTAGTCCAAATGGACTACCGAAGTACGACGCCTTGGCACGCCAAGCCTGCCGGGGAAATCTGTGAGGAGCTGGAAACCTCGCCGGAAGGCTTAAGTGACGCCGAGGCTGCACTGCGGTTTAATGTGCACGGAGCCAATGAGCTCCGCAAAAAGAAAAACCGAACAATTCTTCAAATGCTCTGGGACCAACTCAAAGATCCGATGATATTGATTTTAATCGGCGCAGCTGTGCTTTCCTTTGTATTGCATGAGGCACTGGAGGCCGGGGTTATCCTGTTTATCGTAGCGGTGAATGCCGTTATCAGCATCATTCAGGAGAAAAAAGCCGAAGCTTCGCTGGATGCACTGAAAAAAATGACGGCCGGGCGCGCTGTAGCGCTGCGGCAGGGGGAAGAAAGCAATATTCCGGCAAGGGAACTTGTTCCCGGCGACATCGTTTTCTTAGAGGATGGCGCAATGGTGCCGGCCGATATCAGGCTGCTTGATTCCTTCAGCTTAAAAATGCAGGAGGCGTCCTTGACCGGTGAGGCTGTGCCGTCGGAAAAGGACGCCGACGACATACTTCAGGAGAGCTGCCCCCTTGGCGACCGCGCCAACATGGCCTATTCTTCCACGCTTGTCACCTATGGGCGGGGTTATGGCGTAGTTGTTGCGACAGGCATGAACACCGAGGTCGGGCAGATCGCCCGCATGATAGAGGGGCAAGACGAGTTTGACACGCCTCTCAAACGCAAGCTCACATCAGTGGGCAAAACCCTGACCCTGGTGGGCCTGATCGTATGTGCGCTGATTTTTGCCATTGGCTTTTTTTATAAACAACCGCTAATCCCCCTTTTAATGACGGCAATTTCCCTGGCCATCTCCATTATCCCGGAAGGGCTGCCCGCCACGGCGACTATTGTGCTGGCGTTAGGCGTTCAGCGCATGGCAAAGCGCGGCGCCATCATCCGCCAGCTGCCTGCCGTAGAGACGCTAGGTGGTGCAACCGTCATCTGCTCAGACAAAACAGGCACCCTGACGCTGAACAAAATGACCGTAACGCAGGTTGCCATTGCCTCCGATATAGAACATGGCAAGGCAAAGCCTACCCAAAGTGCACTGGCAATGAATGGGAGCTATTATGAGTTGATCCGGGCGGGGGCCCTCTGCAATAACGCCGAGTTTGATCCCGATAACCCCGGCAATATTTTGGGCGACCCCACCGAGGGCGCGCTGATCGTTCTTTCCAGGAAATTCGGCGAGCATCACGGGGCTTTGGAAGAGGATTGCCCGCGTGTGTTTGAGCAGCCCTTTGACTCGGACCGCAAGCGCATGTCCACGGTCAACGAAGTGGCGGGCAGGCCCGTTGTCTTTACAAAAGGAGCCGTAGATGAGCTGCTGCCGGTTTGCGCGAAAATCCTGACTGCCGAAGGAGAGCGCCCGATCAGCGGCAGGGATATCGAATCCATCAAACGAGTTTCAGACAGCATGGCCTCCGACGCCTTGCGGGTGCTGGCTTTTGCCCAAAAGGGCATTGAAGCTGTGCCGGTAGAAAAGGACAGCGACATGGAGCACGGCCTGACCTTTATCGGCCTCGTGGGTATGATCGATCCTCCCCGTGAAGAAGTGAAGGCAGCAGTAAAAACCTGCCGTGACGCCGGAATCCGTACCGTTATGATTACCGGCGACCATAAAATTACTGCGGTGACCATTGCCAAGGAATTGGATATTTGGCGCAGTGGCGATACGGTATATACCGGGGACGAGCTGGATGAAATGAGCGACGCCGGCTACGACGCAGCGGCCCGCACCACCTCGGTCTATGCCCGTGTGACGCCGGAACAGAAACTAAAAATTGTGGCGGCTCTCAAACGCACCGGCGAGATTACCGCCATGACCGGCGACGGCGTGAATGATGCGCCTGCCCTCAAAGCCGCCGACATCGGTATTGCGATGGGTGTTTCCGGCACAGATGTGGCAAAGCAGTCTTCCGATATGGTTCTTACGGATGACAATTTTACTACCATCGTGGACGCCGTGAAGGAAGGGCGGCGGGTCTACCGCAACATACAGAAGGTCATTCAGTTTTTGCTGGCGGGCAACATCAGCGAAATACTGACGATTTTTATCGCAACGCTGTTCAACTTTCCTGCGCCTCTCTTGGCCGTGCATATCCTGTGGGTAAACCTTGCCACCGACACATTGCCCGCGCTGGCATTGGGCGTCGACCCGCCCGAAAGGGATGTGATGATACAGCGGCCTAAAAAGTCCGGTACGCTGTTTGAAAGGGCGCTTGTTGTCCGCGTGATTGCGCAAGGATGCCTGATTGCAGCCGCCACGCTGATCGCCTTCTTTCTCGGCTTTCGTGACGATTTGCAGTCCGGGCAGGCCATGGCCTTCTGTACAATCGCGTTTTCCCAGCTCTTTTATTCGTACAGCCAGCGGTCAAATACCAGGTCTATCTTTTCCAAGGGCTTTTTTGAGAACAAAGCCCTGCTGGGTTCCGTCCTGATTTCCGCCGCCCTGATGCTGATATTGGTGGTGATCCCCCCTGTGCGGGAAGCCTTTGCGCTATCCGCTCTCGATCCGGGCGAATGGCTGATGATATTCGGACTGTCGCTGATTCCAACGGTGCTCATCGAAGCCCAAAAAGCGGTCGTTCATTTTCAACAGGCCCGCTTTGGGCGCCGGACAGCGTAATAGAAGGCATTCTGTAACAAAGCATATTTCCCAACGCTCCTTGAACGGCCCGCAGATATTTTCGTCTGCGGGCTATTTTTGCGCAAAATTGCAAGTTTAAAGTGTCTTTGACATGGGGTACGCATCACCCATCGGCCGTATTTGGCTGTATTTAGTGCTGCGGCCAGGAGGCGCCCACTATTCTGAAGAGGCAGCACACTTTAAACCTGCAATTTTGCGCATTCCCCACGGTTTGCAGGCGTTAACGGCCTGTACGGTTCAATAGCCCCCATGATGACGGCGTATACTACCGGTAAAATAAGCCCATAATACCAATGTTTAACATAATGCCGCTTCTTGATGAAAGTCCGACGATCAAAGGGCGGTATAAGGCTGGGAGGACCCTATGGATTTCAAATTTTTTAGCAGCAAAAAAAAGCTGGCCGATAAAGTAAAAGAGCTGAATCTAAACCTGGACAGCGTCACTCTTTCCGGTGATCTGGACGAAGAAATGGCCATATTGGAAGGCTTGTTTGAAAAAGTGGATCCCATGGTGCTGCGCCGTATCAAAAATCAGCACAATGAGAAGCTGGAATTCGGCTTGGTCTATTGCGCCGGCATGATCGACAACGAGTATGTGGGCGAGGCCATCATTAAGCCGCTGATCAGCTCCCAGGGCATTGCTTATGACAAAAACCTCACCGATACCATCCTCACACAAGTCGTCTGCAATCATAACGGCATGAAGGCGCAGAAATACTCGGAGATCGTGGAATCCTCCACTTACGGCGACGTCGTCGTATTGATTCCCGGCAGCAAGGATGCCCTTATTTACAGCACCCAAGGCTTTCCTTTAAGGGGAACCGACGAGCCGGAAAATGAGAAGACCCTGGTGGGGCCAAAGGAAGGCTTCGGGGAATCTCTCATCAATAACCTGGCTTTTCTGCATCGCCGCCTGCGGACCAATGACCTGAAAATGCAATTCCGTACCCTGGGCAAGCGCACCAGAACCAGTATTTGCCTCTGTTATCTGGAGAGCCTGGCACGGCCCGATATCCTTGAGGAATTGGAAAAACGCCTGGAGATCATCGATATCGACGGCATTCTGGACTCCAACTATATCCAGGAGTTTATCCGGGATGAAGGCTATTCTCCCTTTCGTACTATAGGCACCACGGAAAGGCCGGATGTGGTGACGGGCAAGCTATTGGAAGGCAGGATCGCTATTTTTGTTGACGGTGCCCCGATGGTTTTGACCCTGCCATATTTGTTTATAGAGAACTTTGTCAACAGCGAAGATTATTATCTGCCTTTTTATTACGCCTCTTTTTCCCGGATACTGCGCATGTTTGGCTTCGTCCTGGCGGTAACGGTGCCGGCCTTTTATTTAGCCGCATCGGCTTTTAATCATGAAATACTGCCTACGCCTTTGTTGGTCAGCATCGCCCGGGAGCGGCAAAACATCCCTTTTCCTATGGCCCTGGAGATTTTCTCCATGCTGCTGGTCTTTGACCTGCTGCGGGAAGCGGGAATCAGGATGCCTACGGTTATCGGCTCGGCAATGAGTATTGTCGGCGGCTTGGTCTTAGGTCAGGCAGCCGTCCAGGCCAGGCTGGTGTCTTCGGTATTGATCATCATGGTGGCCCTTACCGGTATCACCGGTCTATTGGTGCCGAAAATGAACACGTCGATACTGACCGTCCGCTATTCTTTGCTGGTGGCGGCCACGATTATGGGCATACCCGGTCTTACTGCCGGCATAGCTTTTTGGTGGATTCACGCCCTCAATCTCAGCTCCTTTGGCGTAACCCAGATCAGCATGAACATCAACATGAATTATCAGGACCATAAGGATCTGCTGCTGAGGGCGCCTTTATGGCGGATGGCCCGGCGGCCCAGAAATATCGCTGTAGACAGCCAGCGTAAAGGCGAGACAAGGAGGCAATGGTGAGATGAAAAAAGCAGGACGGCTGATCTTATTTATTGTTCTGTCTCTCTTGTTATCCGGCTGCACCAACTACCTGGATCTTAATGAATTGGAGATCGTAGCCGGTATTGCCGTAGACAAGCATGAAGAGGGCTATAAGGTAACTTTGGAGCTGCTGAACCTTGCGGAAATGGACCCGGAAGGGGCTTTAGTCTTTCAATTGGCGGAGTTTACCGGCCAGACCATACCTTACGCTATGGAAAAGGCCAAGAGCCGGCTGACGAAGGAGCTATATTTTGGCAACCTCCAGACTATCGTGATCAGCCGGCAGATCGCCGCAGAAGAGGGGATTGGCGGTATATTGGATTGGTTCATGCGGGACAGCGGCCTGCGGGAAACCAGCATCGTGACCTTGTCCTCCGCCGAAACAGCCAGGGAGATATTGGAGGCTAAAGGCGAGGATCTGGCCATAGCCGCCTTTGCTATTGAGATTATTGTCAATCCGCCACAAAAAGAGGCCTTCCAAACAAAAGATGCAATGATCTACCGTATTTATAACGCCATTCATACCGAAGGAAAAAACGTCGTCATGACGGCCATTGGTACTAAAGAGCCCGACGGAGCCAAAGATGACCCGGCTAAAGAGGGGGAAGAGAAAAAGGCCGACGCGGAAGGGGAAGGAGAAGGCGGTGACGCCGGCCCCAAGGAGCCCTTTTTAGAGGTTGCCGGCTTAGGCCTTTTTCAGGGCGACCGGCTGGTCGCTTTTCTGCCTCAAGAGTCAATTAATGCTTTATTGATTTTAAGAGAAAAAGGCATCCGGCAAAGCTTTGCTTTTCCGGTATCGCCGGAACAAGGCTATGCTACCTTTCGGATCAACAGGATCAGAAGCGACCGTTATATCAAGGAGACGGCGGCAGGACTGGTGCTGTGCTTTGATGTCAAGACGGAGGGCTTGCTGATCCAGGCGCCGCCGGGGCTGGATATGTCCCAAAACGGCATCATAGAAAGCTTGCAGCAGGATGCGGCAGCTTTTCTGAAGGAATATCTGCTGTCGACGGCTGAGTACATTTGCAGGGAGTTAAAAGTGGACGCTCTGGATGCGGGCTACGAGGTTTATAAAATGGACGGCCGCCTTTGGCAGGAAATAAAGTCTGACTGGAACAACCTGCTGCCCCAGCTGCCTATTGAGATCAATATGGATCTTCAGATCGCCGGAACAGGCTCCTACAAAGCCTCATAAAGCCTCATAATAAGGAGAAAAAACTATGGAATACGCCGTATTGCTTGTTTTTTATCTGCTCATCCTGCTCTTTGATTATTTGCCGGAGAAAAAGAGCCGGGGCAGGACAAACGATATTCTTTACTTGACCCTGGCCTTTTGCAGCTTGCTGCTGATGGTTCTTTATCTGGTTTTGCCGGAGACCTTCCGTCTGTCTACGGTATTTCGCATGCTCTTGCCCAATAACCTATAAATCACTCCTGCGGGACATTGAAAGGAAGGCGTGGCAGCTTTGGTTAATAAGCAGATCACCAGACATCAGGCAATTTCCCTGATCGCCTTATTTATTTTTGGTAATAACGTGATGATTGGCGTCAATTCCATCACCGGCAGGGACAGCTGGCTGGCCGTAATCGCTGCCGCTGTGCTTTGCATTCCCATATTGATCATTTACGGACGCATTCTTTCTTTATACCCGGAGCAGGGCTTTTTCGATATTATTTTTAAATTATGGGGAAAAACTTTGGGTACCGTGGCCACTCTGCTGATGGTCTGGTTTTCGCTGCATTCCGGCGCCCTGACTTTCCGCTCCCTGTATGAATTTATTATCACCAATACCTTGACGGATCCTCCTCATCTGCTTTTTCCTACAGTTTTGCTGCTGATCGGCCTGTATTTGATTCGGGGCGGCTTAAATGTTTTAGGCCGCTGGTCCATTAGCTTGGTTATTTATATTTTTATATTAGCCCTGATCACGGCCAGCCTTGGTTTGAAGGTTATGGATCCGGAATATTTGCAGCCGGTGCTGCGCCACTCCGCCAAAGATATGGCCATAGGCGTCACCCAGATTATGACGTTTCCTTTTTTGGAGACGGTGATCCTTTTGCCCATCGTTTCCACTGTCAAATGCGATGGCCGCTACACCTCTATTTTGTTGAAAGGCCTGGTTCTGGCTATGCCGATTATGGTCTATGTTACGCTGCGCAACACCTTGATTCTGGGGGAGCCCTTGATGGATATTGTTTATTATCCTACCTTTACGGCGGTGCAAACGCTGCATGTGGGGCGATTCCTTACCAGAATTGAGGAGAGCATATCGACTTACATGATCCTGACCTGTTTGACCAAATCCGCCGTTTGTTTGGGTATGGCGGCCAATGGCGTGGCCAGGATATCCAAGCTGGCGGAGCCGGAAAAAATAGCGGCGCCTATGGGCTTGCTGCTGCTTGCCATCAGCTTTCTGATCGTCAGGAATATGGGGGAATTAGTAACGTTCATTAAATACTATCCTTTTTATACGGTGACTTTCCAGTTGATCATTCCTGTTTCGCTGTGGCTTACGGCGGAATGGCAGAGCCGCCGCCAGAGAAAGAACGGCCTGGACGCCGCCAAATAATCCGCAAGATTTTCCCCGGCTTTTATGTTATGATGAATAGAAAAATCGTAATGTGAAGAAGGGGAAGACATTGGCTAACATCAATAAAGAAAGATTAACAGCTCTGGCAGGCTATTTTGCTATGGTTCTTTTTTCGGTTTTGTTTATTGTCGTCGGCAATAAAATCGCCGTTGGAGACCAGCAGTTTTTCGCCCGGGATGATGGCACGGAGATTTTGGCGGCAAAAGTCGACAAGGTTCTTAACCGGCAGGAAGACCGGCAGGATATGGGCGGCACAGAGAGAGTTACGGTAACGATTGATTTTGACGCCACCGTAATCCGGGGCGAGCATAAAGGTATGCAGATAAAGGCCCAGCAAATCAACGACAGCTTCATGGCCGTAGGCTACAAGGAGGTAGAGGCGGGAGACAAGCTGCTGCTCTACGGCTATACCGGCGGGGCGGAGCCACTTTGGCTGATGCATGAGTATATCCGCTCCGATGCTTTGATCGTTTTAGCGGCTGTTTTTATTGTGCTGCTGTTGATTTACGGCCGCAAAAAAGGCTTTCATTCCGTTTTGGCCCTGGGCTTTACCTGCTTAAGTATTTTTGTGGTGTTTATTCCGGCAATTCTGTCCGGCAAAAATATTTATGTCTGTTCTTTTATTCTAATGGCCTTTATCACGGTGATGACCTTAACCCTGGTCAACGGCTTCAACCGTAAGAGCCTGTCGGCGGGTATCGGCTTATTTGGCGGCTTGACTGCTGCCGGCCTGGTTTTCTGGCTGACGGACATTTTCTTGAAGCTGTCGGGCTACGTCAGTGAGGAGTCTATATACCTGGCCTATGTCAACCCCGATAATCCCATAGATTTGAAAGCTATCTTATTTGCCGGCATATTGCTGGGCGCTCTGGGGGCCGTCATGGATGTGGCGGTATCTATCGCCGCTTCTTTGCAGGAGGTTCATGATTCCTCGGAGCATCCTACCTTCGCTGCCCTGATGAAATCGGGACTGAACATCGGCCAGGACATGCTGGGCACAATGATGAATACCCTGGTGTTGGCTTATATCGGCAGCTCTCTTTCTCTGGTGCTGATCCTTATTGTATACAGCAATTCCTTATTGGAGCTGTTCAATAAAGAAATGATTGTGGTAGAGGTGCTTCAGTCTCTGGCCGGCAGTGTGGGGCTTTTGGCCGCCATACCCTTGACGACTTTAGTTTCCTCTTATATTTACATCAACAAACCGAAGGCATAGAAGGCATAAGACTGAAAGAGTAGAAGCCGCAAACGAAAGGGGGATAACCATGTCTGTTTTATCCGCTTACGCCGTACCCCATCCGCCCTTGATTTTGCCGGAGGTGGGCAAGGGCCAGGAAAAGCTAATCCGAAGCACTGTTTCTGCTTATCGGGAAGCCGCCGGCCATCTGGCCCTGATTAAGCCGCAGACCGTGGTGCTGTTGTCTCCCCACGCCACCATGTATGCCGACTACTTTCATATCTCGCCGGGCAGCGGAGCCAAAGGCGATATGAAAGCTTTTGGGGCCAAGGGCCCCGAGACGAAGGTGGATTACGATCAGGAATTCGTCAATGTTTTGACAGGATTGGCTTCCGAAGCCGGCTTGCCTGCCGGCACTTTGGGAGAAAGAGAAAAAAACCTGGATCACGGCAGCATTGTTCCTTTACGGTTTTTTCAGGAGGCTTATGACGATTTTCAGGTGGTACGCATAGGCGTTTCCGGCTTATCTCTGGCGGAGCATTACCGCCTGGGGCAGTGCATTGCTGCAGCGGCGGAGGAATTGCACCGCTCTGTGGCCATCATTGCCAGCGGCGATTTATCCCACCGTCTGAAAAGTGACGGCCCCTACGGCTTTGCTGCCGAAGGGCCGGAGTTTGACCACCGCTTGATGGCGGCTTTGGCTGCCGGAGACTTCTTGGAGCTGCTGCGGTTTGACGCCGATTTCTGCGAAGCTGCCGGCGAATGCGGCTTGCGCAGCTTTGTGATCATGGCGGGAGCCTTTGACGGCCGCCAGGTGAAAGCTCGCCGGCTTTCCTACGAAGGCCCCTTCGGCGTAGGCTATGGTCTTTGCCTTTTTGAAGGCGGCCAGGCCGATCCCGGCAGGAGCTTCCTGGCGATTTACGAAGAGGAGTTGCGGGCCGCCCTGGCGGCGATCCGGCAAAAAGAAGACGTCTATGTCCGCGTTGCCAGATATGCTATAGAGCAATACGTCCGGAAACAGAAGCGCCTGCGGGGAGCCGAGGACTTGCCGGCCGCTTTGGCCGCTGCCTTGACCCCGGAAATGACAGAGGGCCGAGCCGGTGTTTTTGTTTCCCTAAAGAAAGACGGCCAACTGCGGGGCTGCATCGGCACGATTGGACCCACCCAGCCTGCGCTGCTTAATGAGATCCTGCATAATGCGGTCAGCGCCTGCGCCGAAGATCCGCGTTTTGAGCCCGTAGCAGAAGAGGAATTGACTCAGCTAGTGATCAATGTGGATGTTCTGGGAGAAGCGGAGTCTATTGAATCCATGGAGCAGCTGGATGTCCGCCGCTATGGCGTTATCGTCAGCCACAGCTTGCGGCGGGGGCTGCTTTTGCCGGATTTGGCCGGCGTAGACAGCCCGGCGAAGCAGGTGGAGATCGCCCTGCAAAAAGCAGGGATCAAAGAGGGGCAGCCCTACAAGCTGGAACGCTTTGAGGTAGTCCGGCATAGGTAAGGAGGCTGGCCATGGGGGATATGATGGAGCAAAATAAACAGGAAATAACCGCCGGCGCCGCAGTTTGCCGGATTTGTCCCCATCACTGCCGGCTGCGGCCGGGTGATACGGGGAGATGCCGGGCCAGAAGCAACCGCCGGGGGCGGGTAGTCAGCGACAGCTATGGTGTGGTCACGGCTTTAGCTCTTGATCCCATAGAAAAAAAGCCGCTATACCATTTTTATCCTGGCAGCCGCATTTTGTCGGCAGGCAGCTTCGGCTGCAATCTTAACTGCCCTTTCTGCCAAAACAGCCATATCGCTATTGCCATTACCGGCACCTTTTCCGGCCCAAGGCTTGGTGACCTGGAAGCCGGCGGGCCGGGGACAAGGGATCGGGTGAAGCCGGAGGAGCTGGTGGCGGCAGCCCTGGCTGAAAAGAGCCGGGGCAATATCGGTCTGGCCTACACCTATAATGAACCCTTAGTGGGCTATGAGTTTGTTTTGGACTGCGCCAAGCTGGCAACGGCGGCAGGGTTAAAGAACGTACTGGTTACCAACGGCTATGTTTGTCCCCAGCCCTTGGAAGAGCTGCTGCCCTATATCCAGGCCATGAATATCGATTTGAAGGGCTTCACTCAGGAGTATTACGCCAAGCTGGGTGGTGATCTGGAGACAGTGAAGGCGACCATCAAGAGGGCTGCCGCCGCCTGCCACCTGGAGGTCACCACCCTTATCGTACCCGGAGAAAACGACAGCGAGGTGGAAATGGTGGAAATGGCGGCCTGGCTGGCTTCTATTGACAAGGAGATCCCTTATCACGTCAGTCGCTTTTTCCCGCACTGGCAAATGAGGGATCGGGGGCCGACGCCGGTGGAAAAGGTCTATGCTTTAGCAGCCGCGGCCCGGCGCTATTTGACTCACGTATATGAAGGCAACTGCTGATGGGAAGCTACTCATAACTTTGGCTGTGGACAGCTATTCCTAAAAATGATATGATTCTTAACAAATAGTTTTAACCCAGTTTTGACGGGGCAGGGAGGTTTATTAAATAGCATGACAAAGTATGAATTGCTTTCCGGCAATGAGGCCATTGCCCGGGGGGCTTATGAAGCAGGGGTAAAGGTAGCTGCCGCTTATCCCGGCACTCCCAGTACGGAAATTTTAGAAAATATTAGCCAATATGAGCGGATTCACGCCCAGTGGTCTCCTAATGAAAAAGTTGCCATGGAAGTGGCTGTGGGCGCCTCCATAGCCGGAGCCAGATCGCTGGCTTCCATGAAGCATGTGGGCGTCAATGTGGCGGCGGATCCGCTGCTGACCTTTAGCTATACCGGCGTAGGCGGCGGTATGGTTTTGGTTTCCGCTGATGATCCGGCTATGCATAGCTCCCAAAATGAGCAGGACAACCGTTACTACGGCCTTTTGGCCAAAATCCCCGTGCTTGAGCCCAGCGATAGTGCCGAGGCCAAGGAATTTACCAAAAAGGCTTATGAAATCAGCGAAACCTTTGACACGCCGGTGATTTTGCGGACTACCACCAGGGTCAATCACGCCAAAGGCCTGGTGGCCATTGAGGAGCCGGCGGAGCTGGCGGTAAAGGATTATGAGAAAAATCCTCCCAAGTATGTGATGACGCCGGCTAATGCCGTAGGCCGTCATAAAGTTGTGGAGGAGCGGCGTCTGGCCTTGACGGAGTACGCCGGTGCAACAGAGCTCAACCGCATAGAAAAAGGCAGCGGCGCCGACGGCCGCATCGGTTTCATCACCGCCGGCATCAGTTACCAGTATCTCAAAGAGCTGCTGCCGGAAGCTTCTTTTCTCAAGCTGGGGTTCCTGTGGCCGTTAAATGAGAAGCTAATCAAGGATTTTGCCGCTTCGGTGGATCAAGTTATCGTGGTGGAAGAGCTGGAGCCGGTGCTGGAAACCCAGATCAAAGCTATGGGTGTGCGCTGCCGGGGCAAGGATATCATACCCCGCCAGGGCGAGCTCAGCGAAGAGGTGCTGCGGACAGTGCTGGGCAAGGCCGGTCTGCCGGTAGCTGCCGCCGCCCAACCGGAATACGCTTCCAGCCAGAAGCTGCCCATGCGGCCGCCGATTTTGTGCCCCGGCTGTTCCCATCGCGGCATGTTCTATACCTTGAAATCCATGAACCTTCATGTATCCGGGGATATCGGCTGCTACGCCTTAGGCTCGGCGCCGCCTTTCGGCTGCCTGGATACCACCATCTGCATGGGGGCTTCCATCACCGGCGCTTTCGGCATGGAGCTGGCCCGAGGCGAAGAATTTGCCGAAAAATGCGTAGCCGTCATCGGCGACTCTACTTTCTTCCATTCCGGCATCACCGGCCTTATCGATATCGTTTACAATCAGGGCCGCTCCACCATCATCATCCTGGACAACAGCATCACCGCCATGACCGGCCATCAGGACAATCCCGGTTCCGGCAAAGATATCAAGGGCATGGCGGCGCCTGCCATCGATATTGAGAAGCTGGCCGAAAGCATCGGCATCCGCCGGATTCGGGTGGTGGATCCCTTCGATCTGAAAACCTGCCGGGAAGTATTAAAAGAAGAACTGGCGGCGCCGGAGGTTTCCCTGATCATTGCCCGCCGTCCCTGCGCCTTGCACATCCGGCTGAAAAATCCGCCTCTCCATGTGGATCAGGAAAAATGCATCGGCTGCAAAGCCTGCCTGAAGCTGGGCTGCCCCGCCTTATCGGTGACCGACGGCAAAGCCAGCATCGATCCCTTGGTCTGCGTGGGCTGCGGTCTCTGTCCCCGGGTTTGTCCCACGAAGGCCATTAAGGCCGGCCAAAAAGCCGCTGAGGAGGCAAAAACCAATGAGTAAAAATACGAGCATATTGATTGCCGGCGTCGGCGGCCAGGGTACGGTGCTGGCCAGCAAAATCCTGGGCCTGGTGGCCATGAAGGCCGGCTTGGACGTCAAACAATCGGAGATCCACGGCATGTCCCAAAGAGGCGGCAGCGTAGTCACCCATGTGCGTTTCGGCGAGAAGGTCTATTCGCCTTTGGTGGCCCAAGGCTCCGCCGATATCATCATGGCTTTTGAAGAGCTGGAGGCTCTCCGCTATCTGCCCTATTTGAAGAAGGACGGGCTGATGATCGTCAATCAGCAGCAGATGCTGCCCATGCCGGTGATCACCGGCGCTGCTCAGTATCCTGCCGGTCCTGTTGACGAGATGAGCGGCAAGGGGATCCGGATCAAAGCTATCGACGCCTCGGCCATCGGCAGAAAAGAAGGGGATGCCCGGGCAGCCAACGTGGTGCTTTTGGGGATATTGGCCAACGAGCTGTCTTTCCCTCAGGAGTTCTGGACAGAGGCCCTGGAAGAGAGCTTAAAGCCAAAACTTTTGGCGATGAATCTGGCTGCTTTTAAAGCCGGCCAGGCAATTTGACAAAAGCTTATGAAGAAAATCACAAACTAGATGGATGTTGCCTGAAAATTCTTTTATTTCTTTTTTATCTGCTTGAGGCATGATGTAAAAAATGCAGATAGGATATACGTTTTTTCCCCATGTATTCTTTCGCCAATTACTTGCATATTGCTTTGAGACCATGATATAATCTAGCTGTAAAGACTGCTTATTATTAGGGATTTATTTCGATAAGAGAGGGGTTATACGCATGAAAAAACTGACTGAAATACGTTGGCACGGCAGAGGCGGCCAAGGGGCCAAGACCGCGTCCTTATTGCTGGCCGACGTAGCCTTCAGCACCGGTATGTATATTCAGGGCTTCCCTGAGTACGGTCCGGAGAGAATGGGGGCGCCGATCACCGCTTACAACCGGTTAAGTGACGAGCCTCTGCGGGTTCACTCCAACATTTATGAGCCTGATTATGTGGCTGTAGTGGATGAAACCTTACTGGATGCCGTCAACGTCACTGCCGGTCTGAAACCGGAAGGCGCTATCGTTATCAATACAGCCAAAGAGCCGGAGGAGATTCTGCCTAAGCTCAATGGTTACAAGGGCAAGGTCTACACTTTGGACGCCAAGAAAGTTTCTTTAGCCACCATCGGCAAAAACATTCCCAACACCCCCATGCTGGCGGCAGTGGTCCGGGCCAGCGGCGTTATGGACGAGCAGCTTTTCCTGGACAACATGCAGGCTTCCTTCAAGCATAAGTTTGCAACGAAGCCGGAAGTTGTGGAAGGCAATATGAAGGCCTTAAGCATGGCCCTGGAGGAGGTAAAGGTTTATGACGGATCAAAATAAGATGAAAAATATCACCATTGACAATAAATGGCAGGATCTGACCCCTGGCGGTATGATCTTTGCTTCCGGCAATTCCGTCGAATTCAGAACCGGCGACTGGAGAACCATCACTCCTAAGATGGTTTGGGACAAATGCAAGCAGTGCCTGCTGTGCGCTCCTATGTGTCCCGACAGCTCCATCCCGGTGAAGGATGGTAAGCGCCTGGAATTTGACTACGATCACTGCAAAGGCTGCGGCATTTGTGCAAAGGTTTGCCCCTTTGACGCCATAGTCTTTGGCGGCGAAGAAGAATAGGAGGGTTCACATGGCTATCCAAGACAGATTGTCCGGCAATGAAGCAGTATCCATTGCCATGAAACAAATTAATCCCGATGTGATGCCGGCTTTCCCCATCACACCGTCCACAGAGATTCCTCAGTACGTTTCCCAGTTCATCGCCAACGGTGAAATGGATACCGTATTTATTCCGGTGGAATCCGAACACAGCGCCATGTCCGCCTGCATCGGCTCCCAGTCTGCCGGCGGCAGAACGGTTACGGCCACCTCTTCCTGCGGTCTGGCTCTCATGTTTGAGATGCTCTACGTGGCTGCTTCCAATCGTCTGCCTATCACTATGGCGGTGGTCAACCGGGCTCTTTCCGGCCCCATCAACATCAACAACGACCATTCCGACTCCATGGGCGCCCGGGACAGCGGCTGGCTGCAGATTTATGCCGAAAACGCTCAGGAAGCTTACGACAACTTCTTCCAGTGCATGAGAATCGGCGAGCATCCCGCAGTGCAGCTGCCGGTGATGTGCTGCCAGGACGGTTTCATTACCTCCCACGCCGTAGAGCGGATGGAGCTCATTGAGACCGAAAAGGTTAAAGCTTTCATGGGCGAGTACAAGCCGGAGCATTACCTGCTGAACCCTGATGAGACTTTGGCTGTAGGCCCTTATGATATCCCTCAGTACTACATGGAGCATAAGAAAGCCCAGGCTGTGGCTATGGAAAATGCCCGTGAGGCCATCATGGAAGTGGCTAAAGAATTTGAGGCCATGACCGGCCGCAAATACGGCATGATCGAAGAGTATCGCATGGAAGACGCAGAGCTGGCCATGATCATCATCGGCTCCTCTGCCGGTACGGCTAAGGAAGCCTGCGACGAGCTGAGAGCCGCCGGAGTTAAAGCCGGCGTCATCAAAGTCCGGGTATTCCGCCCCTTCCCCGCCGAAGAAATTGTTGCCGCCCTCAAAGGGGTAAAAGCTGTGGCCATCATGGACAAGACCGAGAGCTTCAGCGCCAACGGCGGCCCCATGGGCGCCGAGGTGAAAGCCGCTATGTTCGGCAAGCTCAATGATGTTCTGGTGACGAATTACATTTATGGTATCGGCGGCCGGGATGTCAAAGTGGACGATCTGAAGAGCGTCTACGATAAACTGGCAGAGATGGTAAAGACCGGCAAGGCTCCGGAACATTACCAGTATCTGGCCCTCAGAGATTAGGAGGTGGATGAACATGGCATATAATTTTAAAGAAGTTATGGAACGGCCGGACCGTTTAGCATCCGGTCACCGGATGTGCGCCGGCTGCGGTGCTCCTATCGCCGTAAGAGGCGTGCTGCGGGCAATCAAACCTGAAGATAAAGCTGTTATTTGCAGCGCTACCTGCTGTCTGGAAGTTTCCACCTGCATGTACCCTTATACATCCTGGAAGGATTCCTTCATTCACAATGCTTTCGAAAATGCTGCCGCCACCATCAGCGGTGTTGAAGCAGCTCACAAGGCTTTGGCTGCCAAGGGCAAAGTACCGCAGAACTACAAATTCATCGCTTTCGGCGGTGACGGCGGCACTTACGACATCGGCTTCCAGTCTCTGTCCGGCGCTATGGAAAGAAATCACGACATGGTTTATGTCTGCTATGACAATGAGGCTTACATGAATACCGGTATTCAGCGGTCTTCTGCTACTCCTCTTTATGCCGACACCACCACCAGCGCCACCGGTAAAGCCAGCAGCGGCAAAACCCAAAACCGTAAAGACCTGGCTGAAGTCATTGCTGCCCATCATGTGCCTTATGTGGCTCAGACCACCTTTATCGGCAACCTGAAGGATCTCCATGAGAAATCCGAAAAGGCCCTCTACACCCCCGGCGCCGCTTTCCTCAATGTCTTGGCTCCCTGCCCCAGAGGCTGGCGTTATGAAGCCGAGGATATTGGCGAAATCTGCAAAATGGCAGTAGAGACTTGCTTCTGGCCCCTGTTTGAAGTAGAAAACGATGTTTGGAAGATCAATTATCAGCCGAAAAACAAGCGGCCCATCGAAGATTTCCTGAAGACTCAAGGCCGGTTTAAGCATCTGTTCAAGAAAGGCAACGAACACTTAATTGCCGACATTCAGAAGGAAGTTGACCATCGCTGGGAATTGCTGCTGAAACGGGCTCAATAAGCTGATAGGTTGGTAGGTTGAGGCAAGCTGAGCTTAAGACAGCGTGCGTGTGCAGTGCGCAGTGCGCGCGTGCAGAATGTGCGTACAGAATGCGCCTAAGCCGGCATGGGATTGACTGAGTCTGTGTTAGATTGACTGAGCCGGACAGGCAAAACGAGTAACAAGCTGAGCCTGATTTTTTGAATACTGATTAACAGCAAGACGCCCGGACCGGGGATATCCTCGATCCGGGTTTTTTTATGGGGATTTCGGCGAGGGATTCGACGGAGATTAAAAAATATTGACCAATATTTTTGGCTGTGCTAACATACATTTTAGCAAAGGCTATAGAGAAGGGCGATGGAAGCGTGGAAAGAATTATATGCAAAAATTACGATGAGGTATCTCTTTTAGGGGCGGCTATGGTGGCCAAAGTCATCAGGTCAAATCCCCAGGCCATCTTGGGCCTGGCCACCGGCTCCACACCAGTGGGCATGTACAAGAGGCTGGTGGAAATGCACAAAAGAGATGGTTTGGATTTCTCAATGATCCGCACATTCAATCTGGATGAATATTACCCCATAAAAAAGGCTAACGACCAAAGCTACGACTATTTTATGCGAGATAATCTGTTTTCTCATATTAATATTAAGCAGGAAAACATCCAACTGCCCAATGGCGAGAGTGCAGATCCGGCGGCAGAATGCGCTGCTTATGAGGCAATGATGGATCAAGCCGGCGGTGTGGATATTCAAGTGTTGGGTATCGGTGTTAATGGCCACATTGGTTTTAATGAACCAGCAGATGAATTGCAGCTGGCAACCCATCTCACAGGGCTGACGGCCAGTACCATAGAAGCCAACGCCCGTTTTTTTGACAGCATTGAGCAGGTGCCTACCCAGGCGCTGACTATGGGTATGGGTACCATCATGAAAGCCGGGTCGATTCTGCTGTTGATTACCGGCGAAAATAAGGCGCCGATAGTCAAGAAGCTCTTCTCCGGTGTGGTGACTACGGAAGTGCCGGCCAGTTTCTTGGCTCTCCATCCCAATGTCACCGTTTTGCTGGATGAGGCTGCCGCCAGTCTGCTGTAATGGGGCGAGGGGCGAGCCCCTTTTATTGGACAGACGGTTTTTGCGCAAAATTGCAAGTTTAAAGTGTGTTACGGCCATGAAAATCGGGTTTCGGGCCGTTTTTAGGTCTGAATTGCCTAAAAAGCAATGACTTGGCACTTTAAACTTGCAATTTTGCGCATTTAGAGGTATCCTAGTTATATGGAAAAATATGTAAGTCATTTTTCAGCCGCTAAAATGTGGAATATCCCATATATTGAAGCCGTCCTTGATTGGGAGTCTGATGAAGCCCGGAAGGAGCATATCACTGTTGCTAAAAATAGTGCAAGATTCTATGCGGACGGAAAAATTATTCATTCCTGCGGGCTGACTCTTCCCGCTAGAGCGGTAGTAATACAAAAGGGAGAAAGGGTAGCATCGCCTGAGCTGCTGTTTCTGGAGCTGGCGGCCAATTTAAGCATCCAGCAGCTCATCCTGCTGGGTTTGCAGCTATGCTCCCATCCGCCGGGTCTTCCTGCTGAGGCGATCACCGCAAAGCAAAAGATCAAGACATTCCTTACCAAGACTTCTGGGTACCGCGGGCACCGCAAAGCTGCGCAGGCAATTCAATATGTGGAAAATAGCTCTGCATCGATTATGGAATCCCTGGCATATATGATCCTAGCGCTGCCTCACGCTTTGGGGGGATACGGACTTAGCGGCGCCACATTCAACCGTGAAATACGATTAAAAAGCGAAGGTAAGGCACGCATCGGACAAAATAGATGCTTCGCTGATTTGTATTACAAGCAGGCTAAGGTGGCAGTGGAATATGAGAGCTTCACTTATCACAACAGCCCGTCGGAGCAGGGGAGAGACGCCATGCGTTCTGCCATTCTTGAACGACAGGGTATAGTGGTGATGCATTTAAGCACTATCCAGTTATATAATAGGGAAGCTTGCAAGGATTTTGCTTGCAATCTTTCATATAGGCTTGGTAAACGCATAGAAATACGGACGAAGAAGTTTGATGAGATGCATGATCTTCTGAGGTCATTGTTGCCTATCCGAAAAGTCGGCGTCTAGTTTTGCCTGATCTTGCCGCTGAATAATTGAATCCTCCTGACCGCCTATGACATTGACAGTCAGGGGGATTTTTTTGCCGGCTTTGCCGGCACCGTCGCCGCTGTCGTCGCCGCTGCCGCCGCTGTCGTCGCCGCTGCCGCCGCTGCCGCTGCCGCCGTCGCCGGCACCGTCGCCGCTGTCGCCGCGGCAAGGACAACAACTTTCGCTAATATTTTCTTGGATCAGGCACAGTTTTCCGCCGCCGGAATAAACTGGCCAATGTAAGATTGAAAACCCAATTAAGGCGAAGGGGGAATGTTTAAATGAAAAAACGGTATGTTAGTATTTTTTTTGTTGTATTAATGGGGTTAGCCATTTTAGCCGGCTGCGGTAATCCCGCCGGCGATAGCGTTAAGCCCACTGAGCCGGCAGCAACTGAACCGCCGGCAGCAACTGAGCCGGCAGCCACTGAACCGGCTGCGCCGCCAGAGCCGGTGAAAATCCGCCTCAATGAAGTAACCCATTCGATTTTTTATACACCGATGTATGCCGCCATCAATAAAGGCTTTTTTGCCGAAGACGGCATTACGATTGAGCTGACTAACGGCGCCGGCGCCGATAAAGTAATGACGGCCCTAGTGGCCGGTGAGGCGGATATCGGCCTCATGGGCCCCGAGGCTACAGTTTATGTCTATAATGAAGGCCGGGAAAACTATATCGTCAATTTTGCCCAGCTTACCAACAGCGACGGCTCCTTCCTGGTGGGCCGCCAGCCTGAGCCGGATTTCAAATGGGAAAACCTCAAGGGTAAAACGGTGATCGGTGGCAGGATCGGCGGTATGCCGGAGATGGTGCTGGAATACACCATGAAGAAAAATGGCATAGTGCCCCAGCAGGATGTGGAAGTGCTGACCAATATTCAGTTTGCCCTGATGGGCGGCGCTTTTACCGGCGGCACCGGCGACTATGTCAATCTTTTTGAACCGGTGGCTTCCCAATTGGAGCAGACCGGCCAGGGCTATATCGTCTGCTCACTGGGCAAAGAATCCGGCGCTCTTCCCTATACGGCTTTTAGCACCACGAAGGAATATATGGCTCAAAACCAGGAGATCATCCAAAGATTCACCTCCTCTTTGGCCAAAGCCCAAGACTGGGTTCAGACTGCTCCGGCAGAAGAGATCGCCGAAGCCATCAAGCCTTCTTTCCCGGATACGGATACTGCATTATTGGTATCCTCCATCAACCGCTACCGGGATCAGGGCTCCTGGGCCGCCACGCCGGTATTTACCGAGGAAGCCTTTGAGCTGCTGCAGGATATTATGACGGAAGCCGGCCAGCTTGATAAAAGAGCACCCTATGACGCATTAGTGACCAATCAATATGCGGATAAGGCCGTTGCAGAACTGGGAGGAAAATAGCCATGTTAAAGCTGGAGAGGGTAGGCTTTAATTACCATACTCCGGAAGGAGAGATTCAGGCTATTCAGGAAGTCAGCCTGGATATCAAGGACGGAGAGTTCCTCAGCATCATTGGGCCCTCAGGCTGTGGAAAGTCCACTTTATTATCTCTGATCGGCGGAATGCTGCGGCCTTCCGCCGGTCGGGTCACCATTGATGATCAGGAAATCACGGGGCCGGATCCCCGTATTGCCTGGATGCCCCAACGGGATCAGCTGTTTCCCTGGCGTACCATATTGGGCAACGTACTGATCGGTATTGAAGTGAAACGGCAGCCCACGCTGGAGGACCGCCGCAAGGCCATCGCTTTGCTTGAAAAATACGGTTTAGGGGAATTTATCGATCGCTATCCCAACCAATTATCCGGCGGCATGCGCCAAAGAGCGGCTCTGATCAGAACTCTGGCGGTGGAACCGCAAATTCTCCTGCTGGATGAACCTTTTTCTGCTTTGGATTATCAGACCCGCCTTACGGTGGCCGATGAAGTGCGCATGATCATCCAGCGGGAGCAAAAAACGTCGATATTGGTGACACACGATATCAGCGAAGGAATCTCCATGTCCGATAGGGTAGTCGTGCTGTCAAAACGCCCCTCGGTGATTAAAAGCTGCTACGATGTGGAGCTTTCGGCCGTCAGCGTTTCACCTATGGCCCGCCGGGATGCACCGGAATTCGGCCACTATTTCAACCGCATATGGAAGGAGTTGGATGTCCAGTGAATGCACAAAAAAAAATCTCGCCGGGACACCAGCGCTATCTGGATAACATTAAAAAAACCGAAAAAAAGAAAAGGCTCTGGCAGATATCTTTGCTGCTGGCCTTTCTGATTCTTTGGGAGCTGGCGGGACAAATGAGATGGATCGATCCTTTCATCATGAGCCAGCCCAGCCGGGTCTGGAATTCCCTGGCGAACCTGGTTAGAGAAGGCTCTCTGGGCCTGCATATTGCGGTAACTACCTCAGAAACCTTAATCGGCTTTGCTTTGGCCACCATTATCGGTTTAGCAGCGGCTATCGCCCTTTGGTGGTTTCCCTTGGCCGCTAAAATTCTCGATCCCTACCTGGTGGTTCTCAATGCCTTGCCGAAAATTGCTTTAGGCCCCATTTTGATCGTCTGGGCCGGAGCGGGACCGAAAGCCATTATTGCCGTTACGGTATTGGTGACGGTAGTAGTGACCATTATCAATTTATATAATGGCTTCATTCAAACGGACGAGGGAAAGATTCATTTGCTGCGCTCCTTCGGGGCCAGCCGCAGTCAAATTTTTTTAAAAGTTGTAATGCCTGCCAACGTACCCAATTTGATTTCCGCATTAAAAATCAATATCGGTCTGGCTTGGGTAGGCGTGATCGTCGGGGAGTTTCTGGTTTCCCGGGCCGGCTTAGGTTATTTGATCGTCTATGGCGGCCAGGTTTTCAAGTTGGATCTGGTAATGGCCAGCATCTTCATCTTGTGCCTCTTGACGGCATTAATGTACTATGCCGTAGTTTATCTCGAAGAAATTACGATGAAAATTTGGCACTCTTAAGGCAGTATTGGCAAGCTTTGTCAAGGATAAAAATAAGCCTTAAGGTTACAATATGCAATGGGCCGGCAGTGAACGGGGACTGGCAAGGTTAATGATCGACCGATAGTTAGTCCCACGCTGCCGGCTTGTTAGATTTTTATTCGCTATAGCTCGGCAGCTTCCAAAGGTAAAGCCGGCCCTGAGATAATAGCTCGTCGCTGAAATCACAAAAAGCTATCGTCTGGTTATCCAGCCAGCAGGCCCGGGCAATTCCGCCGCCGCTCCAGGAAGCTTCCTCATGGCCTTCCAGATCCAAAACCCATAAACGGAAATAGTCGGCATACTGCTCCGGGTAGCCTTCCATGGTAATCAAAAGCAGATGATTGCCGTCGGGGCTGAAGGTCAGCTGCCAGGGCAGCACTACCCAGGGAAAAATATCCCGGCCGGGGCTGCCTGTCTCGGGATAAGGCAAAAGACGGTTTTCACCGGCGCCTTCTACAGTCAGACGGATGCCGTCTTCTTCCGCTTCCGCCCTCAGCCAACCTAATTCCTCATGTTTAACGCCATCGCTCAGCTCCGGCTCTGCCGCCAGCATCGGCTCAGCCAGCTGGAAATCCTGCATAACATCAGGATTATGCGGCAGCATTGCAGCCAGGGCTCCATTGGCAAATCCCAGGCTTGTCCCTGCCAGCAGCAGAAAAACAATGAAGATGTAAGCCGCTTTTTTATAAATCATCATGTGGAATCTCCTCTCATTTCATACCTGGAATAATTTGACAGAAGAAAAGAAAATCCTTTATAAAATTATCGACAAATGATTGCCTGGAATAGCATAAAATATTAATTTTAAAATAAAAAAGGGCTGCCGCATAAATTGCGACAGCTCTGCTTTTGGAGACGGCAGGATTCGAACCTGCGTAATCAGGCGCCACTTACCTGAGTGCTACCTCTACACCACGATCTCCTGTATTTCGTTATCATTATACCAACTTATAGATTATTTTGCAAATGGTTACTTTTGCAAATGTTAGGTTGAGAAGGTGTTGAAGGCAGTGAATAAATCCTCCAGGCGCTTAAGATGCTCTGTCGTTTCATCTCTTGTATCCCTGGAAATAGCGACAACCAGAGCATTAACCAATGAAAAAAAGCCCACATAGGAAAGCTCGTGACTCAAAGACTTCGTACCGCAAAACAAAGGTATATCAGCATAGGGATAGCAAGGACATAAGGGGGAGTCGGTGATCAGAGCGGTGGCAATGCCCCGTTCTTTGATATATTGCATGCTTTGGCATACTGTTTTGGAGTAACGGGTAAAGCTGATGCCCACAAACAAGTCGCCTTCCCGAATCACGCTGAGCTTGTCCGGAAATTCTCCCAGAGCAGGGATGATTTCGTGGACATTGCGGTTTAATTGCCTCAGGTGCAGCACCATATATTGGGTGAGGACCGCTGAGTTGCGAAAGCCCATGACATGGATATTGCCCGCTTCTTTAAGAAGTTTGACAAACTGATCAAAATTGTTGCGGTTATGAGGATTATTGAGGGTCCAGCGCAGGTTTTGCACATCGCAGGCCAGGACTTTATCCAAGGTATCTTCGTCACCGACGCCGCTCAGATGGCTTTCCAGACGGTGAACCATAGTAACCTCTGATTGCACATGGCCGGAAATAACTTTTTTGAAGTCGCTAAAGCCGTCAAAGCCCAGCCGGATACAGAATTTGATGATGGTGGTGTCGCTGACGCCGATGGCCTCCGCCATGCTGGTGACGGATAAGAAAGGGATTTCCTTATAATGCTCTAGTACGAAGGCCGCCACTTGCTTTTGGGCATTGGGCAATTGAGACATGGAGGATTGGATGATTTGAATCAGCTCGTTCATCGGCACCAAACCTTTTCTGGGAAATTCTACGTAAAGTATACCTGAAAAAGCTTTCCTTTGGCAAGCTGCAAGTGACTTCAGGAACAAGGGAATTGTAAGAATAATAATATTCCTATTTGTTGACTAAAGAATATTGTTATGATAAACTCGAAAGAACTGGAAGATAATAAATAATTCAGTATTCCGCAAAGGAATACGGGCAGGAGCGAATAGGAATGTCTCATTTAACCATTACCATATGTGGCTGCGGTAACGGCGCCCACGCCTGCGCTGCCTTAATGAGCCTAAAAGGCCATAAAGTTAATATTTACAGCCCTTTGGAAGAGGAAATCAGCCGCTTTCGCCAGGGCTATGAGAAAAACGGCGGTCTGAGGATGCGCTTTGGCTCCGGGCTGCTCTCCGGTTTAGAGGCCATGGATCCTCGGGAATTGGCAAAAATCGAAACTTACGAAGGCTTGCAGCTGGCTGCTATCAGCTCTGATCCCGGGGCCGTAATTCCGCAGGCTTCTATTGTGTTCGTGATTGTGCCGGCTTTCGCCCATGGCAATATCCTGATGAATATCCGCCCTTACCTGAACCGCAATAGCTTGCTGGTGTTTCTGCCCAGCCGGGGAGGCTTGGAGTTTCAGCTGCGTTCCCTGGTGCCCCGGGTTCAGGCCATAGCCTTCCAAACCTTGCCCTGGTCTACCCGCATCCATAGCTTCGGCGAGGAAGTGCTGATCAGCGCCCGCAAAAAGAGCATTCAGGCTGCGGCCCAGCCCAGCCATATCTCGAATCTGTTCTTTCATCAGATGGAAGAGCTCCTGGATATGGAAGTCCTGCGGGTCAAGCATATGTTTACCCTTACCTTGGCCAACGTAGGACAGATCATCCACCCCGGCATCATGTACAGCAATTTTAAAAAGGATCACCGGCAGCGCTTTACGGCAGAAAATAAACCCCTGTTTTATCAGGGGCTGGATGAAGAAGGGGGCCGGCGGCTGGGCGCCATGTCCGATGAGATTCTGGAAATTGCCCGCCAGGTGGCCAAAATTTGTCCCGATGTGGAGCCGGAGCAAGTTCCTCACCTGCGGGAATGGCTCCTGACCAGCTACGAGGGGCAGATCGAGGATACCTCCACTTTACAGAAAATGTTTGTCACCAATAAGGCTTATAATGGACTGCGGTCGCCCATGAAAGAAGTGGAACCCGGGGTATTTGAAGCGGACTTTAGCAGCCGTTATACGGTAGAGGACGTGCCTTACGGTCTGTTGGTCACCAAATCCATCGGCCTGATGGCAGGCGTTGCCACTCCCGCCATCGATGAAGTGCTGCAAGGGCTGGATGAGTGGACCGGTTACAATTATCTGGACAAGCTGGCCAATGTCAAAAGCATTTCCGCCGCCTCCCGCTTACCGGAGGTTTACGGTATCAGCAGCCTCCGGACTCTGGCGGATTAAGGAAGGGCAATTTGGCGTCCCGCTTTGGCGGGATGCCGTGCAGGAAATAAATTCAGAATGATGGAGGGTATGATATGAACAAGATGAAAAAAGGAGTTGCACTTTTGTTGGCGGCGATCCTGGTGCTGGCCTTGGCGGCCTGCGGCGGCACCGCTGCTCCCAGCGGCAGCGCCGGCGGCAGTACGGAAGGCGGCGCCGCGTCTGCCCCGGCCCGGGAGGACCTGAACTTTGCATTCATTGCGGAATCTCAGGAGCTTGACCCGGCCAAGACCTCAGACACCCTGACCTATATTGTGCTGTCCCAGGTTTTTGACACGCTGGTGCGCATTGAGGCCGACGGCAGCATTGCTCCCTGGCTGGCCAAGGACTGGACAGTCTCCGAGGATGGCAAAGAGGTTATTTTTGAAATCCAGGAGGGTGTTACCTTCCACAACGGCGATCCCCTGACCATGGAGGATGTAGTGTTTTCTCTGAACCGGGCCATCGCTTCTCCTCAGGCCGCTAAATTCACCGCCGTATTTTCCGGCGCTGAAAAAGTAGATGAGAAGTCTGTCAAAGTAACCCTGCCCAACGCTTATGCGCCTTTTCTCTATTCCATCGGCAACCCCTGCATGGGCATAGTCAGCGAAAAGGCCGTCAATGAATTTGGCGACGACTTTGGCCGCAACCCCGTAGGCACCGGCGCTTACAAGTATGTGGATTGGGTCAGCGGCGAGAAAATGACCCTTACCCGCAACGACGCCTGGTGGCATGGTCCTGCCCCCATCAAAGACGTTACTTTGCGTTTCATCTCTGATGCCGGCACCGCCGCCATCTCCCTGGAGAAGGGCGAGATTGACGTCTTGTTTAAGTCCGCCACCAGCGACCGGGATACCCTGATGGCCAACTCCAACCTGAACTATTATGAGTGGCCTTCCGCCCTGTGCTACCATGTGTCTTTCAACAATGGCGAAAATTCCGTATTCAAAGACAGGGCGCTGCGGGAAGCAGTCAGCTACGCCATCGACCCCGAGGCTATTTTGATCGGCGGTCTGGACGGTATCGGCGAGGTACTGGAATTTATGACTTCTCCCGCCGCCTTCGGTTACGATCCCGATTTCAAACAAAATGAATACAACCCGGAAAAAGCCAAGCAGTTGCTGGAAGCTGCCGGTTATCCCACCGACGGTTCTCTCACCGTGCGGATTCGCACCAACCAGGCAGCCAGCTACGCCGGCCCCTGTGAGATCATTCAGGAGCAGCTGCGCCAGATCGGCATTACCGCCACCGTAGACAAGCTGGAGCGGGCCACTTATCTGGATGAAGTCACCCGGAACTTCGATTATGATATTACGTTCTATGTAATCACCGCCCTGATTCCCGACGCCGATTACACCATGTACACCAGGCTCCACAGCAGCATGCTGGGGGCAGGCAATAACTTTACCCAGACGAATATTCCTGAACTGGATAAGGTGCTGGATCAGGCCCGGACTTCCCAGAACGAAGCGGAGCGCAAAGAGCTTTATGCTGAGGCAGCCCAGATTACAAAGGATTACGCCACCTTGATTCCTATTTGCACCGGCCGCTATAACATCGTGGCCAATAAAAACCTCAAGGGCGTTGTTGAACACGCCATCGACCTGCACTACATGTACGACTATTCCTGGGAATAAAGTCTTTCGATTAACTGCGGGGAGGGTTTTCCCTCCCCTTATTGCAATTCCTAGATCTTTCTTCTTGGAGAAGGAGGCATTATGGCACGTTACATAATGAAAAGAATTTTACTGATGGTGCCTATTATTATTGGTGTCTCCATCATCATTTTTACGGTCATGAGCTTCACCCCCGGCGACCCTACGGTGCTGATGCTGGGTGAGGGAGCCTCTGATGAGGCCGTGGCGGAGCTGCGGGGCCAGCTGGGCCTGGATGATCCTCTGCCCCTACAGTATATTAACTATATTAAAAAGGCGCTGTCCGGCGATCTGGGCCGTTCCTATCGCAACAACCAGCCGGTGATTAAGGAAGTGGCTTTACGCTTCCCCAATACTTTGCGGCTGACCATCGTGGGAACCGTCCTTTCTATTCTTATCGGCGTGCCCATCGGGATTATCTCGGCGGTAAAGCAGTATAGCTGGATTGATACGGGCAGCACAATGATTGCCTTGATCTTCACCGCTATGCCTTCTTTTTGGCTGGGCTTGATCCTGATCTTATTCTTTTCCCTGCGCCTGGATCTCTTGCCGGCCACCGGCACCGGCAGCTGGCTGCACTATGTTTTGCCCAGCATCACTTTGGCGGCGGCTTCCATGGCTATGCTGATCCGAATGACCCGCTCCACTATGCTGGAAGTCATCCGCCAGGATTACATCCGCACAGCCAGAGCCAAGGGCGCCAGCGAGCAGCGCATTGTGCTGCGCCATGCTTTGCGCAACGCCATGCTGCCCATTGTCACGGTCATCGGCCTTAATTTTGGCCGGCAGCTGGGGGGCGCCATCGTCATTGAGACGGTCTTTAATATTGCCGGTATCGGCTTATTGATGATCAATGGCATCAACGCATTGGATACGCCTATGGTAATGGCGGCGGTGATGCTGGCCGCTATCATGGCCAGCTTGGTCAACCTCTTGGTGGACGTGCTGTATACCTTTATCGATCCCCGGATCAAAACCGAGTTTGCCAAGCATTAACGTATTTTTAACCATTTACAGAGCGAGGTAGTGCCATATGGAGCATATTGCGCAGACAGTTGTCGTCCCAAAGATAAAAAAGAAGAGCCAGCTGGCCTCCATCCTGCACCGCTACCGCAAAAATAGGCTGGCTGTCTTAGGCTTGCTTATCTTTCTGGTGCTGGTGTTCATGGCGGTCTTCGCTAATTTCATTGCCGATTATGATGGGCAGGCTATCACCCAGAACGTCAGAAACCGTTATATGGCTCCCAGCGCCGAACATATCTTCGGTACCGATGCTTTGGGCCGGGACGTTTTTGCCCGGGTGGTCTTTGGCGCCCGGATTTCCCTTTCGGTAGGTATCGTTACCATTATGTTTTCCCTGACCGTTGGCTCCGTGATCGGAGCTGCTGCCGGTTATTACGGCGGCAAGGTGGACAATACTCTCATGCGGATCATGGACGTATTTTTAGCCATTCCCCAAACCCTGATGGCCATTTGTATCGTGGCCGCCCTGGGTACCGGCACCTTTAAGATGCTGATCGCCCTTAGTATCGCTCAGGTACCCCAATTTGCCCGGATCGTCCGTTCCGCTATTTTGTCGGTAAAGGGCCAGGAGTTTATCGAGGCGGCCAAGGCCTACGGCTCATCAGACGTCCGCATTATCCTGCGCCATATTATCCCCAATGCCATGGGGCCGATTATAGTGCAGGCTACCCTTAGCGTTGCCACTACCATCCTCAATATCACCATGCTTAGTTTTTTGGGTATCGGCGTTCAAGCGCCCACGCCGGAATGGGGTTCGATGATGTCGGAGGCCAAGGGCCAATTGCGCAATTTCCCCTATTTGGTCACCATTCCGGGCATCTTTATCGCCTTGACGGTGCTGTCCTTGAACCTGATTGGCGACGGACTGCGGGATGCCCTTGACCCTCGCCTGAAAAACTGACGGGAAGGACCCGGAAAGGAATGAGCTCCGTGACTGAGCGTTTGTTGGAGATCCAAAACCTGGATGTCATTTATAAAACCGATGAAGAGACGGTGTATGCGGTCAATGACCTGAGTCTCTCCGTCTATAAAGGAGAAACCCTGGGTCTGGTGGGTGAGACCGGCGCCGGCAAAACCACTTTGGCCCTGAGCATTATGAAGCTGCTGCCGGAGCGCACCGGGCGCATCCTCAAGGGCGCTATCCATTTGCAGGAGTTTCCGGTGACGGCAATGTCCGAGGCGGATATGCGGGCCTTGCGGGGGGAGATGGTCTCCATGATCTTTCAGGATCCCATGACCAGCCTCAATCCCATTCACCCTATCGGTATGCAGATTGCGGAAATGCTGCTGCTGCACAAAAAACAGCTTTCCAAGGCGCAAATAGAAGAGCGGGTGGATCAAATTCTTACCCTGGTGGGTATCTCGCCGGATCGTAAAGGGGATTTTCCCCATCAGTTTTCCGGCGGCATGAAGCAGCGGGTGGTGATTGCTATCGCCTTGGCCTGCGAGCCGCAGCTGCTGCTGGCCGATGAGCCTACCACGGCCCTGGACGTTACCATTCAGGCCCAGGTTTTGCAGATGATGAAGAGGCTGAAAGATGATTTAGGCACTTCGATGATCCTGATCACTCACGACCTGGGAGTAGTGGCTCGGACTTGCGACCGGGTAGCCATCATGTATGCCGGGGAGATTGTGGAAATGGGCAGGGTGGAGGACTTGTTTCAGGGTGATTACCATCACCCCTATACCACCGCCTTGTTTGGCTCCATCCCTAATCTTACGAAAAAAACGAAACGCCTCCAAGCCATTGAAGGCCTGATGCCGGATCCCACGAACCTGCCGGCCGGCTGCAAGTTCCATCCCCGATGTCCCCGGTGCATGGAGATCTGCCAAAAAGAGGCTCCCGGCGCCGCTGACAGGAAGGGGCACCAGGTACGCTGCCATCTTTATGCAGAGGCAGCCAAAGACTGATGGGAAAGGATGGAAGCCATGGATACGCCAATCATCCAGACAAAAGAGCTGGTCAAGTACTTTAAAACACCCAAGGGTGATCTTCACGCGGTGGATGGGGTCAACCTTTCCATCCAGCGGGGCCAAACCCTGGGCGTCGTGGGAGAATCAGGCTGTGGTAAATCCACATTGGGCCGCACCATCCTGCGGCTGATTGAACCTACCGCCGGCCAAGTCCTCCTTGACGGCAAGGATATTGTTACCTGTTCCCGGGCGGAGATGCAAGAGGTCCGCAAGCGGATGCAGATCATTTTTCAGGACCCTTACGCTTCCATCAATCCTCGGATGACGGTCAGCGAAATCATCGCCGAGCCCATTCAGGTCTGCCGCACCATGACGAATAAGGATGAAATCAACGCCTACGTAGTGGAGCTGATGCGCACCGTGGGTCTGGCGGAGCGCCTGATCAACACTTATCCCCATGAGCTGGACGGCGGCCGCCGCCAGCGCATCGGCGTAGCCCGGGCGCTGGCCCTGAATCCTGATTTTATCGTCTGCGATGAGCCCGTCTCCGCTTTGGACGTCTCCATCCAGGCACAGATCCTCAATCTGATGATGGATTTGCAGGAAAGCCGGGGGCTGACTTATATGTTTATTACCCATGACCTTTCCGTGGTTAAGCACATCAGCGATCACATCATGGTTATGTACCTGGGGCAATGCGTGGAGAGCGCCGCCACCGACGAGTTGTTCCGCAATCCCAAGCATCCCTACACCCAGGCGCTGCTGGAGGCTATTCCCATCCCTTCCCTGGAGTACCGGGACAAGGAGATGCAGGTAATCCGGGGCGAGGTAACCAGCCCGGTGAATCCCAAGCCCGGCTGCCGGTTTGCTGCCCGCTGCCCCAAGGCTATGGCCCAGTGTCGGGAAAGTGACCCGCTGCTTAAAGAGGACGCCGCCGGCCATAGCGTGGCCTGCTATTTATATGCTGATCCTCCTATATGCGGTAGCTAACTGCTTTGTTTTGCAGGTTTAGCAGAGGGGCCACTCTCGGTGTAAAATAAATGTAGGATAAAAAAAATAAACAAGAGGCAGCAAAATGTGGTTTAATAAAGTCGCAAAAACCATTAAACACCAAAGGAGGCTGCCCCTTGTGAGAACCATTGTACAGGAAATCATGGAGCAATTC
>JAHDPO010000010.1 GCA_018434325.1 Clostridia bacterium
AATGCCCGCGCCAATGCCCGCGCCTGCGCCAGTGCCTGCGCCAATGCCTGCGCCTGCGCCAGTGCCCGCGCCAGTGCTCGCGCCCGCGCCCGCGCCAGTGCCCGCGCCAGTGCTCGCGCCCGCGCCCGCGCCAGTGCCTGCGCCAATGCCCGCGCCCGCGCCGGTGCCAGTGCCTGCGCCAATGCCCGCGCCAGTGCCCGCGCCAATGCCTGCGCCAGTGCCCGCGTTGCAGCGGCTGCCGCTAGTTGGTCTGGCGCAAGAGCTCCAGAGCGGCCTCTTCGTCTATCGGCTTGCTGAACAAATAGCCCTGCATCATGTCGCAATCATGCTCCATCAGGTATTGCTTCTGCTGCTCGTGCTCCACCCCTTCGGCTACGATGCAGTGGCCCAGCTTGTGGGCCATGGAAATAATATCGCCGGTTATGGCATTTTCCGGCTGAGTTCGCAGCAGCTTGTCAATAAAATACTTATCGATTTTCAGACAATTGATATTCAGTTCATTGACCCGGGCCAGGGAGGAATAGCCGGTGCCGAAATCGTCTATGGAAACCCGCATGCCCAGGGCTTTGACCTGCCCCAGTTTTTCGTTGATTTTCTGATAATTATCGGAGAAGACGGATTCTGTTATCTCTATATTCAACTTGCGGGGATCGGCGCCGGTTTCTTCCAGCAGCTGAGCTAAATCAGCCAGGAAGGTTTCGCTGAGGATCTGGATAGCCGAGATATTAAACGACAAGGTGATGGAATCGTGTCCCTGCTCAGCCAGCCGGACGGAAAACTCCAAGGCCATGCGCATCAGCCTTTTGCCCAGGAGTAGCATCAACTGCGAGGCTTCGGCTATAGGGATAAACTCCGTAGGGGATATGACGCCTAATTTCGGCAGCGTATACCTGGCCAGAGCCTCAAAACCGGTGATTTTCTCGGTTTTTAAATCAATTATCGGCTGATACAGCATAAATAAGGACTTATCCTTTTGGGGGGAGGTGCTGTGCAGGGTTTCCACCAGGGAGAGCCTGACCGCCGTCTCCCGCTGCTGTTTTTCTTCGATTTCCTTGCTGAAGAAACAAAAGCCGAATCTGTCGTGATCAGGAGAATATTCGGCAGCCGTAGACACATTTTTCAATACCTTTTCGGCATCGTCGTCACCATTGTCGTCCAGTTCCAGTACGCCGATACTGAAGCGAACGATTTTCTCATCGACAGCGGTGTCTAAAGATTCCAAAATACCCTTGCATAATTGGATCAGCCACTTTCGGGAGCTGGAATGGGGAATATAAAGAATAAAGCGGTCAATGGCCGTATGGAAAAGCATCTGGTTTTCGGAATCGTATTTTGACAGACAGACGGCGATATCCTGAATCAGCTTGTTGCCGAAAGGAAAGCCGAAAATACGATTGATAACGCTAAAGCTGCGGATGTTGATCATCATGAGGGCGGCCGGGGATTTTATTCGTTTATTATAGGCGTTTTCAAAGGAGCGCAGATTGTAGAGGCCGGTCAGCGGATCATGTTCGCTTAAATATTTGAGCTTGATTTCATTCTTTTTTCTGTCTGTAATGTCGATGATCAAGCCTTCCAGGCATAAGACGCTGCCGTCGTCGTCATAAATAGCCTGGCCCTGTTCCCAAATCCATTTAATCAAACCGCCGGCGCAGACAATCTCATATTCTTCCTCAAACATCCTGTGGTTGGCCACGGCTTCCTGCCATTTATTCCATAAAGATTCGCGATACTTCGGCAGAATCAGATCGTTAAAGGAGAGATCTCTGTTAAAAAGCAGGCTGTCGGACTCGTAACCCGTCAGGTCAAGGCAGCCCATGGAGACGAATTCCATGGTCCATTGCCGGTCCAATTTGCAGCGGTAGGCCATACCCGGCAGGTTTTCCAGCAAAACCCTTTTGCTGCGCTCGTTTTCCTGGAGAGCACTGATGGTATTCATCTGATGGGTAATATCGATGCCGGAAGCCAACAGACCGGTAATATGGCCGTCATCGTCTTTCATCGCAATATTGCGCCAGGAGATCAGGCGCTCGCCATTGTCGGCTGTTATGACAGAATTATCGTAGATTTTATAGTCGGCATTGCCATCCTCAACCATGCATTTGATTATCCGATGAAGAGACGACCGGTGTTTGGCGGGAACGAAATTTTCCAGCCAATTCGTACCGATAATCTGTTCTCGGTGCAACCCTAATATATTGCAGCCCTCCTGGTTGATCAGGGTAACGTTCATATCGGTATCCAAAGTCAGAAAGATCACAGGGGCAATTTCGATATAAAGCTGGGCCTTCTTTTTTTCGGACTCCAGCTCTTCCTGATATTCCCGGCGTTCCTGCTGATAAAAAAGCAGTACGCTTAATACTACGGAGACCACGGGATAAATCAGCATTACCGGTATGGTAATGTGATGAATTACGGTGAAACGGTGGGAAGCCGGCAGCCAAAGCATATCTAAAATCATGGCCAAGTGAGCGACCAGACTCATCAGATAGACATTCAACAGCTTCATGACCCTGGTTTTGGGCGTAAACAAGCGCCGCCAGAGCAGGCCGATGATGGCGCTGGAGACAATGGAAGCTATGCCTGCCGCAGTACCGGCGCCTCCTTGGATGATTCGGAAAAGCGCCGCCGCCACTGCCGTGATGATGGCGGGAATGCTGCCGAAGATCAAGGCTGTGGTGCTGATCAATATGCTGCGGGTATCAAAAAAGATACCCGGAAACAGAGGAAAAGGCCAGGCCATAACAGCTATACAAATGCCGGAGATCAATATGCCGCTGAGCATTTGGCCCAAGGCACGATTTTTGCCGGACCAGTAGTAGCTGATCTCATAGATTACAAAAAGAGCTAATAACCATGATGAGTTATTAACTAAACCCAGCCATATCTCCCGGTTAAACATAAACACCTCCATGTGCTTTTGTTAAAATTTATTATAATGGATATGAATTGGCAAGACAAGGCTGGATGTCCTATATTCGACAATGTCGAAAAGTTTAATTGTGTATTTGCCGGCTTTTGACCTGAAGTCTCCGCAAGTCCCCTCTGCATATTTATTGACTTAGTTCAGCTTTGACTGTAGAATAATACATTATATCCTTAATTATATGTTAAATTGCTGAAGGGGCTGACAGTATGAGTATTAAAAGAATTATTTACAGCACGATGATTGGCCTTATTGTACTAAGCCTTTTCAACACCGGCTTCCTGTTTTTGCTTCTTGACCAGAATCAAAGCAACGGGAAAATTGTCAATTACTGTGGCGTTGTTCGCGGCGCCACGCAGCGTATCACGAAGCTTCATCTGCTGGATCAGCCGACGGCGGAGCATATTGCCAAGGTGGAGAAGGTCATGAACGGCCTGATTGCCGGCGATGCCGAGCTGGGTCTGCCTGTGCCGAGGGACGAAGAGCTGGTTAAGCAAATGCAGGAAATCCGCAGCTATTGGCAAGACCAGGTTAAGCCCCTGATGGAGCAAAAAGCCGGCCCCCAGAATGGGCAGCTGCTGGCTAACAGCGAGGAGCTTTTTAACAAAAGCAATACCGCTGTTTCTCAGGCGGAGAGCTTTTCCGCCCAAGGGATTATTACATTAAAAATCGTCAGCGGCGTAATTCTAGCCCTCAACCTCGTCGCCATTATTTTCATCCTGGCCATTATCCGCAGAAAGATACTCCTGCCCGTAAAGACACTGGAAAAGGGTATGGAAGGCCTGGCCCGGGGCGATTTGCAGAGCAAGATAGCCTACTCTTCCACTAATGAGCTGGGCATGCTGGCCGAAAGCATGCGCAAATCCATCGCCACCCTTTCCGATTACGTTTCCCGTATCGGCGAGTCCATGGCTCAGATGGAGAAAGGCAATTTCGACTTGCCGCTGCAGCAATATATCGGTGATTTTACGGATATCGGTCATTCAATCGAGAAGTTTTCCGCCCAGATTTCCAATACCCTGGGTCAATTGAACGTGACCTCCGAGCAGGTGTCCGTGGGGGCTGATCACGTAGCCGCCAGCTCTCAGCTTTTGTCGGAAGGGGCTATGGAGCAGAGCATGGCCATAGAGAATCTTTCGCAGGCTGTAGAGGAAATCGTGTCCAAAATCGACTATACTGCTGAGAATGCCAATATCTTTAACGGCAAAGCCCAGCAGATGGGTACCAGCCTTGACGAAAGCGAGCGGCAGATGCGGCTCTTGCTTGGGGCGATGGATGATATCCGGAAGAATTCCGAGGAGATTATCAAAATCAACAAAACCATTGAGGATATTGCTTTCCAGACCAATATTTTAGCGCTGAACGCCGCTGTTGAAGCCGCCAGGGCCGGCGCTGCCGGCAAAGGCTTTGCCGTAGTGGCCGACGAAGTGCGCAACCTGGCTGCCAAAAGCGCCGTAGCGGCCAAGAGCACCACCGGGCTGATCGATATTTCCGTGAAATCGGTGGAGACGGGCAAAGATTTGACGGATTCCATGGCCCAGACCCTGGGGGCGGTGCTGGTGGATGCCCGGCAGATCGCTGCCGGCGTAGGCGAAATCCAGGCCGCATCTCAGGAGCAAAGCCGCTCCATTCTGGATATTACAAAGAGTGTAGAACAGATATCGGCGGTAGTGCAGTCAAATTCGGCTACCGCCCAGGAAAGTGCCGCTGCCAGTGAAGAGCTGTCGGCCCAGGCTAAGCTGCTGAGCAGTCTGGCCAGCCAGTTCAGGCTGAAAAGCAGCCGGTAGAGGAGGAACCATGCGTATTGTAGAATCACTGGTGGGAGATATTCGCAGGAAGGTGTTCACGGAAGTGGCCCGGATGGCTTTTGAAGGCGGCGATTATTCCCGTATTGAAGAACTGCCTTACCGGATTGTGCCGGGAGAGGTGGCCAAATACCGGGAATCCATATTCCTGGAGAGAGCCATTGTCGGCGAGCGGCTGCGCCTGGCCATCGGATTGCCCTTGCGGCCTGTTGACGAGCACGCCCCCCTTTCTATGAATATTGACGCCAGCGCTATTGCGGAGAAATATTACGAACCTCCTCTGGTAAATATCATCAAGTTTGCCTGCAATGCCTGCCCGGAGAAGTATTTTGTTACTAACGGCTGCCAGGGCTGTTTGGCCCACCCTTGTATAGAAGCCTGTCCGGTAGACGCTATCGCCATCGGTGAAAACAGAAAATCGGTCATCGATCAGGAGCGCTGCATTAAATGCGGTCGCTGCCGCTCCGTCTGCCCCTACAGCGCTATATTGAAGCTGGAACGGCCTTGCGCTGCAGCTTGCGGAGTGGATGCCATCGGCAGCGACGAAAATGGCAAGGCTGCCATTGAGCAGAGCAAATGCGTATCTTGCGGTATGTGTATCGTCAACTGTCCCTTTGGGGCTATTTCCGATAAGGGACAGATTTTCCAGGTGGTTCATGCTTTAAAAGGCGATGCGCCTGTTGTGGCCATCCTGGCCCCTTCCTTTGTAGGCCAGTTTGGGCCGAAGGTCAACTATGGCAAGGTAGTGACGGCTTTGAAGCAATTGGGGATCCAAGAAGTCACCGAAGTGGCGGTGGGAGCTGATCTTTGCTCGATTGAAGAAGCGAAGGACTTTTTGGAAGAAGTGCCGGAGCGCCAGGCTTTCATGGGCACCTCCTGTTGTCCGGCCTGGTCGGTAATGGCCAAGACGGAGTACCCCGAGATGGCCCACTGTATCAGTATGGCCCGCACCCCCATGGTGTTGACGGCCCGTTTGCAGAAAAGAAAATGCCCGGAATGCAAAATCGTTTTTATCGGGCCCTGTGCCGCCAAGAAACTGGAGGCCAGCCGCCGCAGTGTCCGTAGTGATGTGGATTTTGTGCTGACTTATGAGGAGCTGATGGGGCTTTTTGAAGCAAGAGGAATTGTACCGGAAAAGATGGCGGAAGATCCGGTTGTCAGCGAAGCTACTGCCGCCGGCAAAGGCTTTGCCGTCAGCGGAGGTGTGGCTAAGGCCGTTGCCGAGGTGCTTGAGCATCTGGCGCCGGAGCGGGAAATTAAGATCGCTTCTGCAGAAGGCTTGAGAGAATGCAAGAAGATGCTGGATCTTGCCAAAATCGGCAAATACGACGGCTATCTTTTGGAAGGCATGGCCTGCCCCGGCGGTTGCGCCGCCGGCACCGGCACTTTGCAGCCGCCGCGTAAAACGGCCACCCTGGTCAGCCGGGAGCAGATGCAGAGCAAGATGAGCAATGCTTTGGATACTCCTCACAAAAGCCTCCTGCATATGATCAAGGAATAGTAAAAACAGGCTTCAGTACAAAGAGAAAACCGTGCATTGGCAAGGACATGACGCCCCCAATGCACGGTTTTTTTGCCTTTTTCCGGTATAGTTCCCCATGATTTGGCCATGCTAAGCAGAAATCATCATGGAAGGAATTGTCTATCTTGTTTTTAGGATACATCTTTCGCAAGCTGTCTTTTTTAGGCAACCAATATGCCTTATACCGGAGAACTACCGGCCCTTACGACCGGCGGTCGATGGAGGGCGCCGCCAAGAAACTGGATAAGAGTCTGGAGAAGAACTTAGCTTGCCTGAAAGGAATGTTCAGCGACAGCTGTGATTTAAAAATTCATCCGCTGGAGCTTGGCCCGGATCGCTGGCCGGCCGCCATATTGTTCATTGAAGGTATGGCGGACAACAATAAGATCACCGAAGGAGTTTTGCGGCCAATGAACGAATGGCGGCCTGAGGGGACGCTTGCCGCCGGTCAGCGGCTGATCGAGGAGCTTGCTAAAAAAGTTTTATGCGCCGGCAGTATCAAGCCTCTTTCCTCGCCGGAGGAAATTGTGCTGGAGTGCCTGTCGGGCAATACGGTGGTTTTGGCGGAGGGCTGCACCAGCGGTCTGATCGTCGGTACGAAGGGCTGGGAAAAGCGCAGCGTCAGCGAGCCTCAAGCCGAGACGGTGATCAGAGGACCCCGTGAAGGCTTTACCGAGAATATCTGCAACAATACGGCCTTGATCCGCCGCAAAATCAAAAGCGGCAAGCTCCACGCCGAAAGTCTGACCGTAGGCCGCAGAACCCAAACCGATGTGCGGCTGATGTATCTGGATGATGTGGCCAGCCGGCAGGTGGTGGATGAAGTGAAGAAACGCCTCAGCCGCCTGGATGTGGATGCTGTTCTGGAGTCCGGTTATATTGAAGAATATATCGAGGACGCTCCCTTTTCACCTTTCAGCACCGTTGGTTACAGCGAAAAACCCGATGTGATCGCAGCGCAGATATTGGAGGGCCGGGTTGCCATTTTGGTAGACGGTACGCCTTTTGTGCTGACGGCTCCTATGCTTTTTATCGAAAGCTTTCAGACAACGGAGGATTATTATAGCCGTCCCCTGTATGCCAGCCTGGTGCGGATGCTGCGGTTTGCCGGCTATCTGATTACTGTCTTTGCGCCGGCTCTCTACATTGCCTTGACCTCTTTTCATCAGGAGTTTATCCCTACCAATTTGTTATTTTCCATTGCCAATGCCCGGGAAGGTACGCCTTTTCCGGTTCTGCTGGAAACAATGGGCATGGTCTTTGCCTTTGAGATATTGCGGGAGGCCGGTATCCGGCTGCCCCGGCCGGTAGGCCAGGCTATCAGCATTGTGGGAGCGCTGATTATGGGGGATGCAGCGGTATCGGCCGGGCTGGTGGGAGCGCCGGTGGTGATTACCGTGGCGATTACGGCGGTGGCCAGCTTTCTGGTGCCGGCTCAAAATGACGCCGGCTCAGTACTGCGGATAATCATGATGATATTGGCGGCTTTCACCGGCTGGTATGGCATTTCCATGGGCTTTCTGGCGGCGCTGATCCATTTGGGCTCGCTGAGCTCCTTCGGTGTACCTTATTTTGACGGCCTGGCCTGGACCAGGGATCAGGAAGATACGATAGTGCGGCTGCCTCTGTGGTTTATGATTCGCCGGCCCAAAGCGATTCCCGAAACCAATCAGATTCGGGGACGCTTCTTTATTCCTTCTTTCCGTCCCCATGAAGCTTTGGATGAAGATGAGGAAGATGCAGATGAGAGAAGGGGGGAGGGGACATGAGAGGGATCTGGCTGAAGTCAGCTGGTTTGCTTATGGTGTTGCTGCTGTTTTCTCTGCTGCTGGCCGGTTGTTGGGATTACCACGAGCTGGAGACGCTTTTTATTGTTACGGGGGTTGGCCTGGATAAAGCGGCAGAACCGGAAAAAATGGAAATTATTTTGCAGATCGGCAAAACCCGCTCCCCTGCCACCGGCAGCAGCGACAGCAGCAATCAGAAGGATTCGATCATCTTAATGAAGGCCATCAAAGACACAACGGTGGAGGGCATAATGCAGCTGGATCAGAACAGCAGCCGCACTTTGCTGCTTCATCATAATCAAATGATGATTCTGGGCCGGGACATAGCCGAAGCCGGCGTAAAAGGCCGTATCGACGGCTTCCTGCGCAATCAGGAAATGCGCATGGAGATTCTGGTGATGGTGGCCGACCGGCGAGCCGAAGAGATTCTGTCTGCCAAGCTGGAAGAAGAGCAAATCTCCAGCATGTATCTCTATGGCATGATGCAGGATTTGTACAATATATCTCCTTATTATAAAATCCGGATGCTGGACTTCGTATCCCGCCTGCGGGACGGCACGTCGTCAGCGGTGGCCCCTATCGTTAAATTAGATGAGCTGGAGGATAAGAAAGAGCTGAAGCTTGAAGGCATGGCCATATTTAAAGAGGACAAGATGGTGGGCAGTCTTAATGACCAGGAGCTGCAGGGATATATCTGGACAATGGGCGACGTCAGGCAAAGCGGTGTGGCGGCGCAAAGCGACAAGGGCAGGGCAGTATTTCATATTGCTAAATTAGAGACAAAAAGGGAGGTGGGTCTGAAGCCGGAGGGCAATGTCCGGGTAAAACTGTCTGTATATGCCACATTGGATGTGGCGGAGCTGCGGGGCTTCGGCGAAATGACGCCGCTGGAGCTGATGCCTTATCTCGTTGATCTGTCAGAAAAGCAGATCAGTCAGCAGATCATGGCTGCCTTTAAGGCTGCCCAGGAGCTGGATGCCGATATCTATGGCTTTGGCCTGGATTTTCACCGCCTCCACCCTAAAGTGTGGAAAACGATTAAGAAGCAGTGGGATCAGCTCTTTCGCGAGCTGGAGCTTGACGTAGAGGTCAACGTTAAGCTGCCTGCCACCGGTCAGATTGCCAAATCCCTGGAAATGGAGGACGCCAAGCCATGAGAATCGACAAAGGCAGCATTAGCGGTATGCAATTTATGTTTGCCATGGCCTGCTATATCCAGGCTTCCACTTTGCTGACTTCTTTCGTTGCCGCCGTTACGACACAGGACTCCTGGCTGGCGGCCTTATTCGGCAGCCTGGTCTGCCTGCCGCTGATCTGGCTGTTCCGCAGCTTGATGGTCATGTTTCCCAATCAGAATCTGCTGGAGATCCTTGACGAAGTATACGGCCCGGTGTTGGGCAAAATCCTGGGCGCAGCCTACTGCTGGTTTTTTATTACTCTGGCCTCCATCAATCTGACGGACTTAGGCGACTTTACGAAGCTGACGATCATGGAAGAGACGCCCAATGTGGTGCTTTTGATCATGTGCATCCTGGTCGCCGCTATGGCTGTCCGCAAGGGGGTCAGTCTGGTGACCCGATTCAGCGATTTTTTCGTTACCGTGGCCTTCAGCATATTGGTTGTTTCCATTGTACTGGTGCTGAATCAGATCAAACCGGCAAACTTTTTGCCTATATTTGATCAGCCCCCGATCAAATATATTCAGGGCACTCATATTATTGCCACCATACCTTATGGCGAGCTGGTGGTGTTTTTAATGATTCATCCCAATGCCAAGATGTCCCGCCGGGATACCGGGCGGTATCTGCTTTGGGCCTTTTTTCTGGGGGGATTTACTATGCTGTTTATCGTGCTGCGGGATGTGGCGGTGCTGGGCAATACGCTGGACATGTTCACCATACCGTCGCTGGTTACGTTGAGGCTGGTCAATCTGGGTATGGCTTTAAGCCGGGTGGAGATTCTCTTTGTCATCATCCTGATCATGCTCCTGTTTTTCAAAATCATGGTTTTGTATTATATATCGGTTTTAACGGTGGCTCACTTATTAAAAATCAAGAAGTACCGCAATCTCGTTCTGGCCCTTGGCGCCTTGATGGTTACGTACGGCCTTACGCTGTACCCTTGCCCTGTAAGGCACGCGGCCTCCGCTCAGGAAACTGTTCCCTTCATTTGGAGCCCCTTTGAAATTTTGCTGCCCCTTTTGACGTTTATTGTTGCCAAGATACGGAAGCTGCCGGTAAGAAAGGAGATGTAGTCTCGTGATAACCGTATTGATCTTTTTCGCGCTGATTTTGCTGATCGATCTCTATCCTATTGTCCGGCGGCGCTCCTGGCGCGGCGCCTTCGGCTTCCTGCTATTGTTTATTCCGGCTCTGACCCTGGCGATATTGCAGCAAAAAAATATCGAAGTGCCCAGCCTGATGCTGGCTTTGGGCGATTTGCTGAAATCCTGGGGCATCAGTTACCGATAAAAGAATCGATAATTCTTCGATAACTCGCAATAACCCCTATATCCTAGGTATTTGCTAATCTATAATTGGTAATAATTCTTGATAAACTTATTGGCATTTTCGTGGAAATATGCTAGAATGTTCAGGCAAGCCAAATGTTTCTATCAAGAATAGAAATATTTAGTATATTACACCTTTCTGAAAGGATGATCTTTGTGACAATTCGCAAAAAAATTATCGGAGGTTTCGCTGTTATTCTGGTTATTGGCTTGATTCTTGGTATTATGGGGCTGGTTTCCACTCGGTTGCTTACCGGTATGTCCCATGAATTATATGAAATGGAAGAAACGGCTTCCGGCATTGCCACGGTGCTGAATGCTCATAATACCTGGCGCCAGGGCTTGACGGAAGCGGTATTGGAAGGCAAGGAGTTTAAAGGCTCCCTTGACCCGAATGCCTGTGCTTTGGGCCAATGGAAAAATACTCAGGCAGCCCAAAATATAACAGACCCCATTTTTCTTGATTTATTGAAGAAGATGGAGGAGCCTCATGCCTATATTCATAGTGAGGCCAGTGTCATCGTCGAATTGATAAAGTCCGGCAGGCTGGAAGCAGCCAAGCGGGACCTTGTGGATAATATTTTGCCCCGGACGGCTGAAGTAATCAGTTTATTGACGGAAATGAATAATCATTACACTTCGTTGCGGGAAGAAAAAAGTGCGGAAATTATTGCTTTCGGCAATGTGACTACCGCGATTTACTCCGGCCTGATTGTCCTGGCGGTAATTGCCTGTATCATTCTGGCTCTGAAAATTATCAAAAGCATCATGAATCCTCTCAGGAATATCACCATGGCTGCGGAGACTATTGCCACCGGCGATCTGGATGTGACCGTGGATTATGCCGTGGATGACGAGATCGGCACCCTTGCCAAATCCTTTCAGAACCTGGTGGAAACGACAAAGAAGCAAGTGGCCGCCGCCGAGGCTTTGGCAGCAGGGAATCTGGCAGTGGAGATAGAACCCAGAAGCCAAAAAGACGTCATGAATTTTGCTTTGAAAAAAATGATCGGTAATTTAAATGATATGTTTACCGAGATCCGCAGCGCCGCTCAGCAGGTATCCATCGGCTCCAAGCAGATTGCCGACGGGGCCCAGGCCTTGGCCCAAGGCTCTACGGAGCAGGCTTCGGTTGTGGAAGAGCTCTCCGCCTCCATCAGTGAGATTGCCAATAAAACGAAGCAGAACGCCGATATTGCCAGGGAAGCGGCCAGCCTCTCCGGCTCCATTAAGGATAAGGCCGAAAAAGGCAGCTCTCAAATGGAACATATGATGGGAGCCGTCAAAGAGATAAACCAGGCCAGCGTCCAGATAGAGAAGGTGATGAAGGTTATCGACGACATTGCCTTTCAGACGAATATATTGGCGCTTAACGCCGCTGTGGAGGCGGCCAGGGCGGGAGCTGCCGGCAAAGGCTTTGCTGTGGTTGCCGATGAAGTGCGCAACCTGGCGGCCAAAAGTGCGGCGGCAGCTAAGGATACCAGCAGTCTGATTGCCAACTCCGTCAGCAAGGCCGATTTGGGCTTGCGGATTGCCACAGAAACCTCAGCCTCCCTCAACGAGATCGTCAGCGGCATCAACCGCAGCGCCGAGATCGTGGAGAAAATCGCCTATCTGTCCGACCAGCAGGCGGAGGCTACGCTGCAGGTTAATACGGGTATTGACCAGGTAGCCCAGGTTATTCAGCAAAACAGCGCCACCGCCGAAGAGAGCGCTGCCGCCAGCGAAGAGATGAGCGGCCAGTCCAGTATGCTGGAGGGCTTGATTTCCCGGTTCCGGCTGAAGGAATCTGACCGGAGCCCCTCCTTTGCCGGTTCGTCTTTCGGCAGCCAGGCTTTCGGCGCTCCATCTTATGGCGCTCCATCCTCCGGCGGCTCGTCTTATGCTGACCAGTCTTTTGCCGATCAATCCTTTGCAGATCAGTCTTTTGCACAGAATTGGGAGCTGCCGCCGGCGCCGAAAGAGACGTTTGGGGCCATGAGCAGCAGCAGCGGCTACGATAAGTATTGATGTTTGCCGCATTGGCCATATTAATGTTTGAGAAAACTGCGCGTTCCCATGCGTATCCAAAGGGTGATTCCGATGAAAGAGTATCTATTATTTTTTGATGGCCGCTGGCAAGAGACCACAAGCGGCAGGGTCGTTGAAAACATTAATCCCGCCGATGGCCAAGGCTGGGCCCGGGTACACATGGCCGGGGCCCGGGAGGCGGAGACGGCTCTGGCTTCGGCTTGGGCTTGCCGGGAAGCCTGGGCGGCTGTACTGCCGGATCGCAAAGAAGAAATCCTCTTGCAGGCCGCCGAGCTTTTGGCAGCAAACAGCGAGGAATTAACGGAGATCCTGATTACGGAAAGCGGTTCCGCCCGCTCCAAAGCCGCCGGCGAGGTCAAGGCCTCGGCCGGTGTTTTCCGGGTGGCGGCGGGGGAATGCCGGCGGCTGAATACGGAAGTTATGCCGGCCCTTTATCCCGGCCAGGTTTCCATGACGCTGCGAAGCCCCCTGGGTGTGGTGCTGGGGATTGCCCCTTTCAACTACCCGCTGATTTTGGCTGTCAAAAAGCTGGCTTTTGCCTTAGCCGCCGGCAATACCTTTATTCTCAAGCCCTCTCCTCATACGCCGGTTATCGGCCTCAAAATCGCTGAGATACTGGAGAAGGCCGGTCTGCCTGCCGGTGTGCTGCAAGTAGTGCCTGCCGAGACGGCGGAGATTAGCAATCTCTTGGTTCGGGATCCCCGGGTGGCCATGGTCTCTTTTACGGGCAGCACGAAGGTAGGCCGGCAGATTGCCGCTGATTGCGGCAGCCTGCTTAAGCGCTGCAGCATGGAGCTGGGCGGCAAAAACCCCTTGATTCTGCTGGAGGATTTCGATCCGGCAGAGGCGGCGGCTATCGCCGGCTACGGCGCTTTTTGCCACCAGGGTCAGCTTTGTATGGCCACATCCAGGATTATTGCGGTAGGCAAAGCCTATGAAGCTATTTTGCCTCTATTAAAGGCTAAGGCCGAAAGCCTGAAAGTGGGGGACCCCCGGGATCCTCAAGTCGTAATCGGCCCTTTGATTACACCGGAGCATTGCGCCTTTATTGATGCTCAGATTCAGGATGCTCTGGCCAAAGGCGCCCGTCTGCTTACCGGCGGCAAAGCCGAAGGGCCTTACTATGCGCCTACGGTATTAGCGGAAGTGACGCCGGCTATGGATATTTTTTATCATGAGACCTTCGGGCCGGTGACCAGCGTCATTGCTGCCGCCGACGCCGAGGAAGCTCTGGCTCTTTGCAACGACAACCTCTACGGCCTTTCCGCCGCAGTTCTCACCAACGATCTGAGCCTGGCCTGGGAGCTGGGTCAAAAGATCAAAGCCGGCATGGTGCATATCAATGATACTACGTATCTCAGCGCTACTACCGCACCCTCCGGCGGCCTGGGCTGGAGCGGTTTGGGCCGTTCCGGCGGCCATTACAGCATGGAGGAATATACGGAGCTGAAATGGCTGACCATGCAGAGCCAGCCGCGAAAGATGCCCTTTTAAGCAAATGGTCGGGTGAAGGATACGGACTTAAAAAAATGGGACAGTCGCAAATTAAGGCGACGGTCCCATTTTTCTTTCAAAAATACCTTGACTTTTATTAGCAGGTTTGTACAGTTGAGCCCGGCCCGCATCCAGTTGGGCCCGACCCACACTCAGTTGGGCTGGCCCACGCCCGCTTGCGCCAGCGGCGGCACCGCCCGCCGTGTTTTAATCCTTTAATTCCAGCAAAGTGCGAATTTGGTGCTTGATATCGGCAAAGGCGTGGGAGTCCACGTCAAGGCTTTCTTCCGGAGTAAAGGGCACCCTGACTTCCCCGACGATCTGCGCCGGCCGTTGGGAAAAGATCACCACCCGCTCCGCCAGAATCACCGCCTCCTCCACATCGTGGGTAATGAATACGGTGGTAACGGCAATATCCCTGCGCAATTCAATCAGCAGCTTGTGCATGCTGCGGCGGGTCATGGCGTCCAGGGCGCCGAAGGGCTCGTCCAGCAGCAGCACTTCCGGCTCCAAAACCAGGATGCGGGCCAAAGCCGCCCGCTGCTGCATGCCGCCGGAAAGCTCGGCGGGATAAGCTTTTTCAAATCCCGCTAAACCCACCCGCCGGATCAAATCGGCGCAGCGCTCCTGCCGCCGGGCTTTTGGCAGGCTCACCTGCTTAAGGCCGAAGGCCACATTATCCTCCACATTCAGCCAATCAAAGAGAGTGGGGGACTGAAACAGCACGCCGGTTTTGGGGCTGGGCTCTCCCAAAGGCTTTCCCTTGTAATAAAGCCGCCCCTGGTCAGGCTGCAAAAAACCGGCCATCAGGTGTAGCAAGGTTGTTTTGCCGCAGCCGCTGGGCCCTAATAGGGCCACGGAATCATTTTGATCAATGGCCAAAGAGATGTCCTGCAATACCGGCAGGACATTGCCATCGGCGGCGGTATAGGATTTTCGCAGATTTTCTGCCTGTATCAAATGCACTTGCTCCGAAGCTCCTTGTATCATCAGCTTTGCCCCGCTTTCTTGCCGCCCATGGGCGCCGCAAACCGGCAGGCCAGGAGCAGCAGACTGTCGGTGAGTTTAGCGGCAATAGCGATTACTGCAATGCAAACAATGACCATAGCGGTATTGCCCAGCATCCGGGCGTCGGTCATCACCGCTCCCAGCCCATAGTTGACGCCGGTCATTTCCCCAAGCACCAGGTAAGCCCAGGCAATGCCCAAGCCCAGGCGGAGACCGACGGCCACCCCGGCAAATGAGGCGGGCAGGATCACCGAAGTAAACAGGGCTGTTTTTTTGGCTCCCAGCATTTGGCCGGCCAAGATAAGCTGCTGGCTGACGGAACCGGCGCTATGGACCGTATTGGTGAAAATGGGGAAAAAGGCGGCCAGGGAGATCAGAAATAAAGTATTTTTTTCGCCCACGCCAAACCAGACAATGGCTAAAGGCAGCCAGCCGATACCGGGTACAGCCCGTATCAAATGGACGAAGGGGCCGACGGTACGGTTCAGTCCCGGTCTGCGGCCACAGAGATAGCCCAGCAGCAAGCCGCTGCCGGCAGCTAAGCCAAAGCCCCGGCCCACCCGGCCCAGGCTATGCCATAAGTGTATCCACAGCGTGCCGCCGTAAGGGCCCGCTGCCCCGGGGGCAGCAAAGCGGATCAGGGACCGCAGCGTATCCAGGGGCTTAGGCAAAAGATAAGCGGGCAGCAGTCGGAAATAGGTGGCCAAAAACCAGAGCAGCAGCAGCAAGACAGGTAATAGATAAGGGAGTCCGGGGTTTTTCCCCGGCTCCCGCTGATGTTTGCGCTTATTGTTTCGCATTGTTCAAAAAAGAGAGATCAAACATGGCGTCGATATCGGGAACCTCATCGATCAAACCCAAAGCCAGCATTTCCTCGGCCAGTTTGGTTGTATGGGCAATAAATTCTTCATCGATATCGTAAAACAGCTCGATATTGTTGGCGGCGGCATCTAAAACGGCAGGATCGCTGCCAAACTCGGCGGCTTTGCCCAGCCACATTTCCCGGTCGCCATTCAGGCCATGGGTGGCTGCTACGTGAGCATCCACCAAAGCCTGGACTTTTTCCGGCTGTTCTTGGGCCATTTGCTTCGTTACGATCATAGCCGCATTGATGGTGCCGACGGAATCGTCAAAGTAAGGATAGCTGAGGATCTTGCCGTAGCCCTGCAGTTGGGCAATGGTGGGGTAGGGCTCGCCGCTGCAAAAAGCGTCGATTTCGCCGCCGGCCAGAGCCGTGCCCATATCAAAGAAATCGATGCGCTTCAGGGTGACGTCCTTATCGGGATCCAGACCGTTTTGGCGCAATACGTTGAGCAGCAGGATATGGTGCATGGTGCCGGGAACATAAGCGATCCGTTTGCCTTTAAGGTCGGCGCCGCTTTCGATGCCGGAATCTGTACCGGCCACCAGGGCGGAGCATTTGTTGCATAAACCGGCTACAATAACCACCGGCTCATCATTGGCCGCCGCCATAATGGCGCTGACGATAGTGGTGCCGCACATATCGAGACTGCCGGCCAGCAAGGCAGTTTTTTGGTCGCCGGGATTGGTGAAAGGCAGCACCTCCGCCACCAGCTTACCTTCAGAGAAGTCCTGGTAGAAATAGGGGGTAATGGTCTGGGCTGTCTTCCAGGTGCCGATGGTGACGTTTATTGGCTCAGAACTGGTTTCCGGGGCAGTTTCCGGAGCAGTAGTTTCTCCGCCCTGGGCCGGCGGATTAGCGGCTTCTGCCGGGGGCTGAGAGCTGGAAGAGGAGCAGGCTGCCAGCGATAAGCTTAATAAGAGGCAGAGAATCATGATAATAGATAGGCTTTTTTTCATGATTTTGTCCTTTCCCTATATTTCCTGCTTAGTCTGGTGAACGGTATAGCCATTGCGCCGGAAAGCTTCGTTAGCCTGGCGGCAGTCAAAACCATGCCAGGCTTGATCATGCTGGCCTACGTCTCTGGGGATGGAACCGCATTCCACCACAGTTACGTTGGCGCCCCAGGCCAGAGCCAGGTCGTTGCAGGGATGGACGCAGACATCGGGAATGGCGCGGCCGCAAACCAGGCGGCTGACAGCGATGATTTGTGCCAGCCTGCGTTCGGAAATCTGGGGAATACTGCCCAGGGGAGTGCCCGGCACCGGCACCCTGGCCATAGCGCCGGAGACGTTGGCGCCGCAGTCCAGCACCGACTGCATGATGTCGGCGATTTCTTCGTTTGTATGCTCCCGACCCACAGGTTCCACCAAATAGACCAGATCTAAAGGAGAGGCGCCGATGGCTTTCAGGGTTGCCACCCGGTCCTCCGGCCGGAAAATAGTATCCCGGCCTTCACCCAGCCGCAAGGAGTGGTAGGCGAAGGCAGCCCCTGAGGCCGCTACCTGTCCTGCCAGGTTCTCATCCATTTCTCCCGCATTGATGCCCAGTTCGTATTTGCCGGGGACAGCCCGGCGAATTTTTTCGATGAAGCCGCCCAGCTTGTCCAAGCTGTAGAATTGAGTAGTCCGCAAAACGATCCAACGCACGTTGCCATTTTGGTAGTTCTGAACAATCCGGAAAATTTCCTCGTCTTCCAGCTGCTCTTTTTGGCTGATCAAGCCCCAGTCTTCGCCTAATGAACAGTACCTGCAATTCATTGAGCAAGGGGTGGCGTCTACGCCCACAGCGCCCCATAAATAGGCATGATCACCGCAAATTTCACTGGCGGCGGCTCTGGCGGCGGCGCCTAAGTAATCGCAGAGCTCCGATTCTTCGGGGATCGACAGCAGCGCAACTATCGTTTGATGATCCAAGGGTTTGCCGGCAAGGGCGCGGCACTTTGCATCGTCGATTATTTTTTTCAGATCCTCCATAAATATCCCTGCTTTCCTTAGTGTGTAGCTTCCCTATAGGACTATGTCTACTATTATAGAAAGTCTCCTTGCCAAATTCTAAAAAAATATATAACCTTTTAGGTAATTTTCGGGTGTCAGTATTTTAATCCATGCAAAACAAAAAATACCTCAAAATGAGGTATTTGAAATGTCAAAGCTATTATCTTCGGGCTTTTGCATCATTCGTCATAAATGGAAATATTCTTAGCCAAAGCGAGAGCAGCAAATCTTGCCAGCTTTACTTCCACCTCACCAAAGCTGCGGCCTTTTTCCCGGCTGGCCAGGCAGAGGGTGCCGGCGGTCATTCCTTCCGATAAAAGTATGGGTTCGATAATTACGGCGCTATATTGGGCCTTACGCTCATCGTCTTCGAGAATAGCGGCGGCTAAGGCTGTGCCCGGCCTGTTTTCCAGTACGCCCACCCGGCCGGACAGAACTCTGTCCACCCCGGCGCCAATGGGTTTATGGCCATATTCTTCCTGAGAAACGCCGGCCACGGCTACCGTATTGTCCCGGTCGGTAATGATCACCATGCTGTCGGTGGCCTCATGGAGAACATTTGCTATGTCATTAAGCAAAGGGCCTACGCCTTTAACTAATGAATATTTCTCCAAAATCAGCTCACCGTTTTGATTGACGAAAAATTCTAAAGGGTCACCTATGACAATTCTGAAACTCCGCCGGATTTCCTTGGGGATAACGACTCGGCCTAAAAAGTCAATTTTACGAATTAATTGATATTTTTTCATCGATAGGTGACCTCCATACTGCTATTCAAATTATTTTAGCCTATTATAGCATTTTATGTTTCATTTTGTCTTCTTTATTTCAGATTTTTGTATCTAAATTCGGCGGCTCAAAAAACCGGGTTATATTGAAGTTCGTGCAGATTTTAGCTGAAAAGTTTAAGCTAAGAGAGGCTGAGCTTTTGGTAAATATATTGGCCCAGAATCTCGCCGGCAGATTTGACAGCCAGCTTGCCGGGGATGCCGGGCAGCAGGACGGAATCGGGATTTAAGGTTTTGGCATACTCCATGGAAAAACCGTAAGGCGCCGAAGCAATTTCCACCATCATCGCGCCTTTTAGCTGATCAAGCATACCATTGGTGAATACTTCTGCCGGTACGGTATTGATGACCACATCAAACCGGTGCTTGCCGATATCCTGCAAATAAACCGGTGTTATGCCTCCGCGCCAGGCATAGCTTTCTTTTGTGCTATTGCGTACTAACGCATAAACCTGGGCGCCTAAGGCCTGCAGCCTGCCGGCTAAGTCGCTGCCCACAATGCCGTAGCCGGATACCAGGATGGAACTGCCGAAGATGGTTTTGTTGCGATGATAAAGCAAATGAGCAATAACACCTTCAGAGGTAGGGATGGCGTTTTTGGCTTTTATGCCCTCTTCAATCATGATCGGATAATAGGGCCAGCCCCTCGTTTGACATTGCCCGGCCAGATAATCATTAGAGACGCCGGAAAACACAATGATTTCCTTTTTTAGCCGGCTAAAAAAGCTGTCGTTATATTCGGCGGTATCTACTTTGCCGAATAAAGGAAAAACAATAAAGTCCAAGGCTTCCGGCGCCGCCAAAGCTTCGGCAAAGGTGAAGCCTTGATCTTTTAAATATTCTTCCGCATAGTGCAAACGCTTGTCGTCTTTAATAAAATAACCGTGCATTGCCGCCCTCCGTTCAACGTTTTTGTTTCCCGATCTCAGCCGCAGGATTAATCCTGATTCCAGTATAGCTATAGTTGCCAAGTCCAGTCAAGGATTACCGATTGATAAGATTGCGAATATCCGGTATAATAAAACCGTTGTGAAAATTTTGCACAACGATGTCATGTCGTGCCGTAACACAATATGACAACAACAAAGGGATAAATTGAGAGGAGAGGGAAACGGATTATGCTGGAGATGAGAAAAGAACTGCCGGAAATTTTTGATAGCTTTGCCGAGGCAAGGCAAAAGGGTTTTTTAGCGATGAAGAAAATTAAGGAGGAGGGCAAAGGTGTGGTGGGGCAGTTTTGCACCTATACGCCTTTAGAGATTTTTATGGCTGCCGGCCTGGTCAACGTGGGCTTGTGCTCGACCAGCGACGAAACCATCGCTGAGGCGGAAAAAGTTCTGCCGGGCAATCTCTGTCCTCTGATCAAATCAAGTTATGGCTTTGCTATTACCGATAAATGCCCCTACATGTATTTCTCGGATTTGGTCGTAGGCGAGACAACCTGCGACGGCAAAATAAAAATGTATGAGCTGCTGGCTCAGATTAAAAATCTCCACATCCTGGAGCTGCCGCGCAAGCAGAATACTGAGGAGGCCTTTGCCTTGTGGCGGGCGGAGATTATCCGGCTTAAGGAGCGGGTGGAAAAGGATTTTGGGGTAACGATTACCGACGACATGCTTAAAGAAGCCATTCGCAAACGGAATGTGGAGCGCCGCCTGCTGAAGGAGATTTATGAGCTTAGCGCCATGACGCCTCCGCCTGTCAGCGGCCTGAAGCAGCTGCAAATTCTCTTTGGCTCTCAGTTCAAATTTGACTGGGATGAGAAAGTGGCGGAGCTGCAGCAAGCTATCGACAGCATCAAGGCCGCTTATGCCGCCGGTGAAAGGCCGATTTCCGATAAGGCTCCCCGGATTCTGATTACCGGCTGCCCTATGGGCGGCGTGACCGAAAAGGTAGTGAAGGTCATTGAGGAGGCCGGCGCGGTGGTGGTAGTTTATGAAAACTGCACCGGCGCCAAGCAAATGGATCGTCAATGTCAGGAAGAAGGCGACCCGATTAGCAATATTGCCCGGCATTATTTGCAGATCGGCTGTGCCGTAATGACGCCGGATACCAACCGGCTGGAGCTTTTGGACCGGCTTTGCGAGCAGTTCAAAGTGGACGGCGTGGTGGAGATGACGCTGCAATCCTGCCATCCCTATTCCATAGAAGCTTATACCATCAAAACCCATCTGCAAAAAAAGGGTATACCGTATCTGCATCTGGAGACGGATTACAGCACCGCTGACATCGGCCAGCTGGCTACCCGGGCCGGCGCCTTTTTGGAGATGCTGTAATGGCTGGACCGGCGAACCTGGCTGGCCAGGCTATTACGGCCGGCATCGATTGCGGTTCCGCCGCCTGCAAGGGCGTTCTGATGCGGGGCGGAGCCATCATTGCCAAGGCGGTGAGGCCCACGGGCTGGAACCCCCGGGAGACGGCGGAGGGGCTGCTGCGGGAGCTGCTGCTGCAAGGCGGCCTGGCGGGGGAAGCGGCGGCAAGCTCAGGGGAGCCGCTGCCGTTGCCGTCGCCGGATAAGGAAGCTTTAGAACAGGCGGGCATAACGGTAGTGGCCACAGGCTATGGCCGGGTGGCTATCCCCTTTGCCGCCCGTACGGTTACGGAAATCACCTGCCATAGCCGGGGCGCCGAATATCTGCTGCCCGGCGTCGGCACCGTCATCGATATCGGCGGTCAGGACTCCAAAGCCATCAGCCTCCATAACGGCAAGGTCCTGGCTTTTCAGATGAATGACAAATGTGCCGCCGGCACCGGCCGCTTCCTGGAAATGTCGGCGGCCCGCATGGGCGTTACTTTGGCGGAATTGGACGGCCTGCTGCAAAGCGGTGAAAGCTGCCGCCTCAGCAGCATGTGCGCTGTTTTCGCTGATTCGGAGATCGTTTCTCTATTGGCGGCGGGTAAAAGCCGCCAGGAGGTAGCCGGCGGCGTTATCGATGCCGTGGCGGGCAGAGCCGCCGCCTTAGCTGCCAGGGTAGAGGTTCGGCCGCCGCTTTTGCTTACCGGCGGTCTGGGGGAGCTGGAGGGGCTGCGGAAGGCATTGGCGGCCCAGCTGTCATGCCGGGTGGAGACTTCGCCGTTATCCCGTTTTGCCGGGGCTATCGGGGCTGCTTTAAGCTAAGCGGCCCCTTCTTTTTAATAAAGCTGCCCTCGCCGCAAGACCCAATTACCCAGTTACTCACCAACGACAAGGCCCACTCCTTATGTTAGAATTGACTATATTTATATCAAATAATTCTATAATAAGGAGAGAGATTAAGTTGAATAAGGGAATATTGCATACGATGACTGCTGTCTGCTTGACGGGGGCGCTCCTGATTGCTCAGCCCCTTTTTGCCGACGGCAATTACCGGGTAGTCACAGCCAATGAGAATTATACGATAACCGACAGGCTTCTTGGAGATACGGAGATTGTTGTAGCCGGCCATCTGCCGGAGTTTAAGGTCAGTGATCCCCTGTTTTCCCGGCAGGTCAACGACAAAGTCGAGGCTTTTTATAATGGGGCTTTGGCTAAAGCTGGAGAAATGGCAGAGGAAAACCTGGTGGTTATTTTTTCTTATGATGTTTTCGGCAACGCCAAAGCGATGTCGGTTGCTCTTCATGCCATGACGATTTCCGGCAATAACCGTTTCGAGGAGCTCACTGCTTTTGTGCTGGACAAAGAGGGAAACAAGTTTCTGACTCTGAAAGATATCCTGGGACCGGAGGGCTTTGCTATTGGCGATAAGGTAATCGGCGACGCCATTAAGGCTGCTGAGCCCAGCGAGTATTTCCGGGGTGAAAACGGTTTTGAGAGATTTAAAGGCGTCAATGAGCAAACGAAGTTTTACGTTGATGGCTCTAATGTTATCGTTTTCTTCGACAAATATGAGATAGCTCCCGGCTATATGGGACGGCCCTCTTTTGTGATTCCGCTGGCGGCGGAAGAGGAGCAGCCGGCTGCCGATGGGGCAGAGGCAGAGGCAGAGGAAGGAGCGGCTGAGGCCGATAAGGCGGCGGCTGATGGGGCTGCGGAAGATAAGGCTTTGCAGGAGCAGAAGCTTGATCAAGAGCTTTTTCCTTTAGGCTAAGCAGGTAAAGTTTGAAGCAAGCGGTTATGTCGATTCAGTCAAAGCAGGTCCATGTTGATCATATCAACCTTGGATCTGCTTTTTATTTGACAAAAATATCAAGCGCGGCTATACTGAAAGCTAATTATTTTATGGAATAATTCGGCGGTCAACAGTCCGGACCGAAACAATATATCCTGCCGCCAAGGGCGGGGCGAAAGGAATTTTATGTTTTTTTGGAACGACGAAAGCATCGAATGGTACCGGAGAGCGGCAGTTACCCATAATTATCACTAATCACTGGCGGCGAGAGTCTTATCGTATATTCCCAAGCGGCAGCAGGCACGGATCCTTGATCTGGGCGCCGGTCTTGGCTATCTTTCTCTGGCTATGGCTTCTTATGCTAAAGAAATCACAGCCTTGGATGTCAGCCCGGAGGCTATAGGCTGGCTGACAAATGAGATTTCCTGCCACAAGGTGAGCAATGTTTTAGCAGTTAATGGGGATTTTGCCAAGCTTGAGCCGCCGCCGATGATTTATGACGCCGCCATCCTTTGTTTTTTTGGCCGTCTTGCCGAGCTGCTGCCCAGGCTGAGGCAATGGGTCGGGGGGCCGGTGGTTTTTATTGCCTCGGACAATAAGCAAAAAAACTTTGGCGTGGCCGGCCGCAAGAAAAACCATTCTGCCGCAGACAGCGCTATGTATCTCCAAAGGGAAGGTATTGCCTATAAAGAAGAAAAGCTGACCCTTTCTTTTGGCCAGCCTTTCTTAAACCGGCAAGAGGCCGGCTGCTTTCTGAACTTTTATAACCGGGAACTGCTGTTGCCCGGGGACGGCGGTTCGCCTGAAAATACCCCCTTGCCGGCCCTTTTGCCGGCGGATCTGAAAAAAGCTGTCGATATCTATTTAAATAAAAACCTGTTGGACAGCCCTCCTGAGATTGCTGCTCAAGGCTACCCGTTATATTTGCCTTGCGTAAAATCCTTAAGGCTGTTGATCGTTGAAGGAATCAGGCCAAACTCATGAAAGCGATTTCATGCCGGACAGGAATTGTTCGGCGCCGCTGCCCTCCACATAAGGGAAACGCAAGGCGACTTCGATAATGTCGTTGCCGTCTTTATAGAAATAAATTTGGTGGGAAACGTCGTCATAGGAATAGGTGAGGCCCATATATTCTTTACCGGCAATGGTGAAGTGAAAGGGCTGGCCGACGGTATATTTGCCCACGGCTTTTCCCAATAGATTGGTAAAGAAATTGATTTGATCGTTTTCGTTGGTTGCCCCGACATCTTTGTTTACGGAAAGCTGGAAAGACGCCTGGTTGTCGGAGCGGACGGCGGAGCCTTCAATGGATTTTTTGTCGTTAGTTTCCCGAAGGGTCGCCGGCTGGAGCTGCCAGTTTTCCGGCAAAGTAATCGACATATTTAGCTGAGAACTGCTATAGGTATTGCCGGTCCATTGACCAAATTCCGTGTCGGCATTGCGAATCACCGGCGCAGACCCCGGCCCGGAGTCAGAACTCGACTTGTCAGGGGCCGGCGGCGTCACGGTAATCTGACATTGACCGTCGGCCTTTTCCTTGGCGTTCCATGAGGTGGTATAGATATAAAGCGTGATTAATTCATCGACTTTGGCATTAGCTTCCGCCGTCGACAAACGAATGATCAAAGTCTGCTTATCCTGCTGGCCCTTATCCAGCAGCTCCTGATTGGTTATGGCCTTGAGTTCATCCAGCCAATTGCCGTCGTTGTCCTGAATTTTGCGGTTATAAAAATTCCAGTCATAAGAAGTGTCCAACAGGCGCATATCAAGCTCTAAAGCGGCCAGACGGCCGGTTTCTTTTGACAGGCCGTAGGACTCTTTTTCCGCCGCCGACAGCTGTCTGGCATTGCCAATAATAATCTCGTAGCGGGCGGCGGGATCCTGAGACCAGTCGATTTGCTTATTCGAGGAATCGCTTGCTTCGGTTTCCTGATCTTCCGGATTTTCCTGATCCTCCGAATTTTCCCGGCTTGCTTCGGCCAGGGCAGCGCCCGGATTGGCGTCCATATCGCAAATAATCTTCACGTCGCCGGGCAAGAAAACAGGATTATATTTTTCGCCGTCATCGGCAGAGAGCTTACGACTTTTTAAAAGCATATATATACTGAAAACGATGGAAACGATCAAAAACAGACAGACAACAGCGACCAAAACGGTTTTTTTTCTGTCTTTTTTTTGCGAGGTTTTTTCTGTTTTCTCCGTCTTCTCTTGCTTTTCTTTTGCTTGCCTCTTAGCCACGATAACTGCCCCAATCTCTGGAAGTAACAGAATCATAACACATTATTACAGAAATCTCAAGATTGGTGACAATTACTATTATTATATGATATGATGAGTTTAGTATTTTCTTTGTGATCAATTTATTATGCTGAAGGGGGATGTCAAATGAAAACAAGTTTATTTAAAAATCGTTTTATGGCGCCAATCCTTGCGGTAATGCTTACGTTTTGCCTGTGCTTTTCTGTTTTGCCCGCCGCTGCGGCTGCTGCGGTTGTACAACCGGCAGCTGTTACCGCCACAGCGGCGGTCGGTCTGGATAGTGAGGCTGCCTATCTTTCTTATTATTTTGACATTCAGTTGGATAAAGAATTTGTCAGCATGGAGGCCTATGCAGAAGCGCTGCTAAAGCTGCAGCCGGACCACGGTCTGAATCAGCTGGCTCCTGAGCATCCCGATTACGGCGTCGGGGCTTTGGATGGGGTAAAATATGCGGTAATCGCCGCCAATATGAAAGAGCTGGCACTGGTTTACAGACCTGAGAAAATCAATGCCGCTTTAGAGGCTGCCGGCGCCGCAGGCATCGATGCCGCTTATGCGCCTTATGTTGCGTGCGCTTTGGATCTGCAGATGATCACTCCCGCCCAGGCTAAGATGGCCAAGGCCAACAACCAGGCGGATATTGCTTATCTTAACCGTTTGCTGATGGCTGTGGCCGAGGTCAACGGCGTCAGCCGCAATTTCCTGGGTTATACGGATGATGCCGACATTTATGCTAAATTTATCAATGCCTATGAAAGCTTCGAGCTTTTTGACGACGCCAGACTTGCCGATATCGGCAGCCAGGCGGTTATTAATCAGATTACTACCGGCTACAACTTGAAGTCCAGCCATTATGACGCCCGTTTTCTGCCGGAGCTGACGCTGATCTATGGCCATAGCAATATCAAGCACGCCGCTCAGATTCTGGGCCTGATGCAAAGCGAAGGCATCTCAGCTAAAGTGCAGTTTGAGCCTAAAGTTTCTATTTATCAATATCTGCCGGAGTGGGGTGAGCCCGGCGAGCCTACGCCTACCTATGCGGTAAAAACTATTAATGAGAATCTGATGCTGGCCTATGCCACCGAATACGATATGGTGCTGGAGTTTGCCTCTAAAGAGGATATGAAGAAGCTGGACGGCTTGGTTCTCAATTATGCCAAGAAAAACAGCGGTGAAGAAGGCAAGGCCCTGCTGGCCGGTTCCTGGTGGCAGCCTCTGTATTATGCTCACGTGGAAATGGGCGACGGCTATCACATGCTGTATGACAACGTGATCACCAATGGCAACTATTCTCTGCATCCTTTCAGCCTGCCCGAGGCTAAAGCCGATGTACTGGCAAAATTCAAAGCCATTGACGCTGATATCGACATTGAGCAGGTGCCCATTTGGTGCGATGCGCCTTTCTATCGTTATCTTAACGGCTTGCCGGAATAACGCCCATGCTGCGCAGCAGGCCGCGGATTCCCTCTTGTTCGGCGATATCCTGATAATACTTGAGATTGCCGGCAATCAGCTCGTCGATGACCTGCATACCTAATAACTCTACCGGGGCCTTATCATCAGTAAAGATTAGGGGTCCCGGTTCTTTTTTTTGCAAGTCCTGCCGGAGGCCCAGCATCAGCTTTTTAAAAGGGCTGTTTTGGGGCAGAGCTTCGGTCTCAGCTGCCAACCGCTCCAAAATCAAAGGGTCCCGGGAAGCAAAAAGCACCATGTTGGTGTTGTTCGGCAGCGCCATCGTATAAACATAAGGGAACTGGCTGGCAATGGTGTCGCAAAGATAAGCGTTGATGGAGCCTTCCTTGTCGGAGCGCATATTCATGTTGACGGCCATGACGCCGTTTTCTTTAAGGTGATCCTTAACCATGCCGAAAAACTCCTGGCTTGACATCTGAAAAGGAATGGTGATGTCTTGGTAAGCATCCACCAGGATGACGTCATAAGTGCCGCTGTTTTGCAGATAAGCCCGGCCGTCATTGACGCTGACCTTCACTTCTGCCGGCAGCCGGAAATACTCTTTGGCCAGGCTGACGATCTTTTCATCGATTTCTACGCCCTCTACCTCAATTCCGGGAAAATAATTCAGGCATTGGGTGGCGTAAGTGCCGGTGCCCAGGCCCAAAATCAGCAGGTTGCGCCCTTGTGCCGCAGAGCTGCTGCCGGCAGAAAAGTTATCGTAGGCTTTAGCGCCCAGAGGTATGCCCGCCATAATGGGGGCAGCCAGGGCATAATCGTAATACATGCCGGTAAGCTCTTCGTTTTTCATCATGATGGACTGAACGCCTTCAAGGACGTTGGTGGACAAAATAACGCTCCTGGGCGTATCCTTCACCTGCAGATAATTGTAGATGGATTCCCCCTCATAAAGCAGGCTGGTCTCCCAAAAAGCAAAGCTGTTGCCCACCGGCAGGAATAACAAAGTGCCAATGATCAGAAATACGCTGAGACTTTTAGCCACATATTTTTTGATGGACAAAAAATAAGCCAGGCTGATGGCCGCCAGTATGCCGGCAAAAATCAGGAAGGTGGCCGCCGTTCCGACTGCCGGGATCGTGACAAACGTAGGCAAAAACGTGCCGATAATACTGCCGATGGTGCTGATGGCCTCAAGTTCCCCAACGACTTTGCCGTTTTCCTCCAGATTCAGCACACAAAATTTAATCAATGCCGGGGAGACGGTACCCAAAAGCAGCAGCGGAAAAACAAAAACCAGAAAGCAGGAGAGCAGGGAGGCCCAAATCAGGAAATTGCTCTTGACGAAAATGGCCAACACTAAGGAAACGCCGGTAATGACGTATTTGCCGGCAAAGGGAATGGCCGCCGTCCAGATGGCCGCCAACAAAAGCCGCAGATAAAGCCGGCTGGGGTCCGGGTTTTTGTCCACCATGCGGCCGCCGATAACATGGCCCAAGGCCAGAGCAATCATGATGGTGCCGATGATGACGGTCCAGACGATTTGCGAGGAGCTGAAATAAGGCGCCAAAAGGCGGCTGGCTCCCAGCTCGATAGCCATGACCGACATACCGGAAAAAAATGCAGTGGTGTAAAGAAAATAACGGTTTTTCATCAACCGGCTGCCGCCGGCCTTTTTTCTGTCGGTTAAACTGCCCATGGGATTCCCCCTGTTAAAATGGTTTTGCTGGTATGCCGAACTGTTGGGATTAAACTTTATTTTAATAGTATACCACAAAACCTAAAGATCAGGCTGTAGTTTTGCCTGAACCTGCAGACTTCATCCAAAATTCACAAGGCAGGGCTTGTATTATGGGGTGCTTTGGCGCAAAATATTAAGTAGATGATGTTGACAGTCCCCTTCGGACCACATTAAAGAAATGGAAGGCACTCATTAAATGCGAATGATAATGATGTTGCTGTTAATGCTGGCCATATACAGCAGTTTGAATATTTACGTAGGCTCCCGCATATTGTTTTATTTCCGGCTCTCCCTTTCGCCTTTTTTCCATGGGGTATTCTGGCTGGCCGTTTTTGTGCTGGCTTTTTCCTATATATTCGGCATGCTGCTGCCCGGCAGCTTGCTGGGCAAGGCTTGCCGCTATGCAGGCAGCTATTGGATGGTGATGTTTCTCTATCTGCTTTTAGGCTTTGTCCTGATGGACGGACTGCGGTTGTTAGGCCGGTTGCCTTTTTTGGCCTCCCTGGCCGGCGGTTTGCCGGCTTTTACTTTATTGCTGGTAGGCTCTTTGGTGGTTGGCGGTTCTCTGGTTACGGTTGCTTATGGGGCTTACCACGCCCGGCAGGTGAGCCTGGCGGAGTACCGGGCTGAGGCGGTTAAGGCCGGTCCTCCCGGAGAGCTGAGGGTAGCTCTGGTTTCCGACCTGCACCTGGGCTCTGCCGTAGATAATGCCTGGCTGGCCCGGGTTGTGGCAAAGATTAACGAGGCTGAGCCGGATCTGGTCTGCATAGCCGGCGATATTTTTGATAATAACCTGGACAGCCTGAGGGATGTGGCGGGGATTACTGCCGCCTTCCGCCAAATACGGGCTCCCTACGGTGTTTATGCCTGTTTGGGCAACCATGACGTAGAGGAGGTATCTTTCAGACGCCGGCAAAACAACGCTGGCGGTGATGGCCTGGCTGCCGAAAGCGATGGCGCAGCCGCTGCCCTTAAGCCGGCAAACCCCGGCATCCGCCAGCTTCTGGAGGCGGGAGGAGTCACCCTGCTGCAAGACGAAATGATATTGGTGCAGGATACCTTCTATATTGCCGGCAGGAAAGACGCCTCCCCCATCGGCATTGCCGACCACTCCCGGCTGGCTGTGGATCAGCTGACGGCGGCAAGGGATGAGAGCCTGCCCCTGATCCTTTTGGACCATCAGCCCACAGATATTCCGGCGGCGGCGGCCGGCGGCGTTGATTTGCTGCTTTCCGGCCACACTCACCGGGGTCAGGTTTTTCCCGCCAGTCTGGTAACCCGGCGGCTATTCCTGGTGGATTACGGTTATATGAAGCTGGAAAACACCAATATAGTGGTAAGCTCCGGCGCCGGGGTCTGGGGGCCGCCCATTCGGGTAGGCACAAATTCTGAGGTAGCGGTTATTGATTTAAAGTGGTATACTGAATAAAGATCGGCAGGATATGTAGGAGGGGGATAATGATTGATGAATATCTTATTTTTCCTGACGCCCAAAGAAGAAGTAGCTTACATTTATGAAGATTTCACCTTGCGCCAAGTTTTAGAAAAAATGGAGTATCACCGTTATACGGCCATACCGGTATTGAAGCGTTCAGGAGAATACGCCGGTACCCTTACCGAAGGGGATCTGCTGTGGGCCATTAAAAATAAATACCAATTAAATTTAAAAGCGGCGGAGCACCTGCCTATATCGGATCTGCCGCGGTATTCCGATAATAAGGCTGTTACTATATCGACGGATATCAACGAGCTGATCACCAAATCGCTGGAACAAAACTTTGTGCCCGTAGAAGACGATAGGGGTATGTTCATCGGTATTGTTACCCGCCGTAATGTGATCCAGTATTTCAAGAATAAATGGGAAAGACCCTTGGCTGATTCCTATACCGCTTAAGCGGCGGGTAAGCGAGGAGGCGGCGATCCAAAGCCAAAGAGGAGCTGGTTAAAGAACCGGCCCGATCTGCGGCCAGGACGGCGAAAGACGATTGCGGCACAAACGTCACAATAGAATCAAAACGCACTGACCAAAGGGTAATTCCCGATGAAAAGGCGGCAAAGAGAAAGCTGTTCATTTTGCCACGCCTTTTGGCGTGGTTTTTTTAATGAGAAAGACGAGGAGGAGAAAGATATGAAAAAAGTATTGTCGGTATTGTTGATGGTGATGTTAACGGCAGGTCTGCTGGCCGGCTGCGGTTCGGGCGGAGGGGCTGCAAATCCTGCCGCCACCACGCCTCAAGGGGCCTCTGAGCCTGCTGAGGCTACGGAGCCGGCAGCGCCGGAGGTTCAGCCCGCCACTATCCGTTTGGGCGGCTTAAAAGGGCCTACAACCATGGGTATGGTAAAGCTTTTAAAAGACGCTGAAGCAGGCGGCACTTTCAATCAGTATGAATTCACTATTGCCGGCGCCGCCGACGAATTGACGCCCCAGCTGATTCAGGGCCAGCTGGATATTGCTGCCGTACCGGCCAATCTGGCGGCGGTACTCCATAATAATACCAAGGGCGCCGTAAAGCTGGCAGCCGTTAATACTCTTGGCGTTGTGTATATCGTGGAAACCGGCGAGGCCATCGAGACGATCCAGGATTTAAAAGGCAAGACGATTTACGCCACCGGCAAAGGCTCCACGCCGGAGTACGCTTTACGCCATATTTTGCAGGAAAATGGCATCGATCCCGATAAAGATGTGACCATGGAATGGAAATCGGAGCCCACAGAGGTGCTGGCCCTTCTGGGTCAAGGCGGCGGCGTGGCCATGATGCCCCAGCCTTACGTAACGGTGGCCCAAAACACCTTGCCCAATCTGCGGATCGCTTTAGACCTGACGAAAGAATGGGACGCTTTAGACAGCGGCAGCATGCTGATCACCGGCGTTTTGGTGGTGCGCACCGCCTTTGCTGAGGAGTATCCGGAGCAATTGGCTAAGTTTTTGGAAGAGTACAAAGCTTCCACGGAATATGTCAATGCTAATGTCCAGGAGGCTGCCGTTTTAGTGGAAGAGTTCGATATCGTTAAAGCAGCCATTGCCGCCAAGGCAATTCCATATTGCAATATTACCTATCTGGACGGGGAAACGATGAAACAGGCGATGGCCGGTTATCTGCAGGTGCTCTTTGATCAAAATCCCAAATCTGTAGGCGGCAGCCTGCCGGGAGATGATTTCTATTACCAGAAATAAGGAAAAGCTTAAGAATCAACGCAGAACACAGCTGCTTTTCTCCATATTGCTGGCACTGATTCTCTGGCAGTTGGGGGCCATGCTTTTTGAACATTTTGTGGTTTTCGGCGGTTTTCTGGTAGCCACGCCGGCAGCGGTCCTGCGCAGGCTTTTGACCTTATGGAGCCAGCTGAGCTTTTGGCAAACAGTCTGGTTCTCTTTTGGCCGCATTGTCACCGGTTTTTTGGCGGCATTAACCTTAGGTTCCCTGTTGGCGGCTGCTGCCGGCCGCTTCCCTCTGCTGGAGACTCTGTTTTGGCCCTACATTACGGTAATTAAGGCTACGCCGGTGGCCTCCTTCATCATTCTCTGCCTGATCTGGTGGGGCTCCCGGAATTTGTCCATCATCATTTCATTTCTGATGGTGCTGCCCGTCATCTATACCAATATGCTGCAAGGAATCCGCAGTACCGACCGTCATTTGCTGGAAATGGCGGCGGTGTTTCGGGCCAGCTGGAGCCGGCGGCTGGTTTATATCTATCTGCCTCAGTTGAAGCCCTATTTGCTTTCGGCCTGCAGCATATCCTTGGGCATAACCTGGAAATCGGGCATTGCCGCCGAAGTCATCGGTATTCCCGATGGCTCTATCGGCGAGATGCTGTATCAGGCTAAAATCTACCTGAATGCCCAGGAGCTTTTTGCCTGGACGGCAGTGATTATTTTAGTCAGCGCAGCCTTTGAGAAGCTGTTTATCGCTCTGATCAAAAAGGCTTACAGATGCCTGGAGGGTCTGGGCAGGTATGAGGGAGCAAGGAAGGCGGGAGCCGGGCCGGAGCAAGCGCCGTCTGACGCTGAGGCGCCGGCGGCAGGGGCTGCGACTGCGGCGGTAGTTCGGCCTTTGCCGGATATCGAAGTGAGTGGTCTTGCCAAAGCGTACGGCGATAAAAAAGTGTTGGAGGATTATAGCGCCGTTTTTTCCGGCGGCAGCTGCACCTGCATCATGGGTGATTCCGGTCTTGGCAAGACCACGCTGCTGCATATTTTGATGGGCCTGACGCCGCCGGATAGCGGCAGCATCAAGGGCTTGGCAGGCTTAAAGATCAGCGCCGTATTTCAGGAAGACCGGCTTTGCGAAAGCTTTAATGCCGTGGCTAATATCGGCTTTGCCTGCGGCAAAAAAACAGAACCGACCGTCATCGCCGCCCATTTGACGGCCTTGGGCCTGGGGGACAGCCTGAATCAGCCGGTACGGGAGCTTTCCGGCGGTATGCGGCGGCGGGTGGCTATTTGCCGGGCGGTGCTGGCTGCCGGTCAAGCGCTGTTTTTGGATGAACCCTTCAAGGGCTTGGATGAGCAAAATAAAGAGCTGACCGCCAACTACATACGGCGGTACAGCCGGGGCATTACTACGCTGATGGTGACTCACAGTCAGGAGGAGGTAACCCTCATGGGCGGTGAACTGCTGATCATGAAAAAGGGTTAACCGCCGGTCAAAAAAAGTTTTGCAGCGTAAATTTCTCTTTTTCCGGCACGTGGCTGATCAAATAGCCCAAGGAGGAGAGCTCCATTTCCGCCTCCTCGTGGTTTTGCTGCCGCAGCCGGTTTTCCAGGCGAACCAGAGCGTCGCTGATTTTCTCCAATTCCTGGTGATCCAGTATCAGAGCCCAGGTTTTTTGGTGCTCTTCCCAAAGGTCGGCCAGCTGGTCCCGCAAAGAAAGAGAGCCTTCCCAGTCTTTGTCGTTCAGCAGGAGTTCTAAAGCGCTTACCTCGGACAAAAGCTGCCGGGCGACTTTATCCAACAAATGGCTGGTATAAAAACAGCAGGAAATCAAAGCAACAAGGAGAAAGATAATGATAGCAGGCGTAAGATTTTGTTTCACTGTTATCACTCCTTCTTTGCTTTCGGTTTCTTGTTTTTTTTCTGATAGAGCAAGCCTTCCGTCTGATCCAGGGCGGCAAAAAACAACTCTTCAATATTATTAATGCCTTCTTTTTTCAGCAGATTATCGAAACTGGGCCGAGTCAGCCCCGCCGGTTTAAGATTGGCGCTGATCAGCCGTCCGTCCATGACGAGCATCACGGGAGGAGCCTCTTCCGGAGGCGGCTCGATGCCCAGGTCTTCTATGGTAACGGGCTTATAAAGGGATTTAGGAATTACGCTGATTTGGCCGCAGGTTTCCAGAATGGCAAATTCCACCTGAGTAGGATCGGCGAAGCCTTTAATTCGCAGCAGTTCTAAAAGGTCCGTCAGGTTTAAACGAGTAGAAAGCAGGGCCTCTTCCATGATACGGCCCCGTTCAATAAGCACTGCCGGCTTGCCGCAGATAAACTCTCTGGCCCTGTTGCTTTTTAAAGCCCACCAGGAAATGGTCAGCTGGGAAAGCAGCAGAATCAGCATTGGTATAATACCGGATAATAGGGGCAGATCTGATGAAGCCATAGGAATGGCGGCCAGCTCAGAAATCAGGAGAGTGACCACTAACTCATAAGGCTGCAGCTCGCCGATTTGTCTTTTGCCCATGATCCGCAGTATCAGAGTCACAAGCAAAAAAAGGAACACTGTCCGAAAAAAGGTAATAAACATAAGGTAATATTCTCCTTGTAATACTCAAGGGCATCTTCGGCTATTATCCCAAGAAAAAAGCTTTGTATACAGCAAAAGGAAGAAGTTCCCCTATAAAAAATTCACAAAATGTGATATATTGTACAATTGAAGAGTGAATTCTAGGAGGTTTTTTTCATGTTAGAATCGATGGCTGCAAGTCATGCTGCCGGTAAGGGCAGCGAACCGGATTCCGTATTTGCCGTGGTGGCAAAAATCAGAGAAGCCAAGAAACTGCCGGGGGCAGAGAATATTATAGATGGGTCTATCGGCGCCATGCGGGGCGAGGATGAAGAGCTCAGCATTTTGCCGGTGGTGGATGAAGAATTCCGCCGGCTGCCGGCAGAGACTTTAATGGATTATGCCACCATCAGCGGTTCGCCGGAGTTTATCCGGGCGGCTATCGATTATACTTTTCAGGGCTTCCAGCCGGCAGGCACCACTGCCGCAGCCGTGGGCACTCCCGGCGGCACCGGCGCCGTCCGCCTGATGATTTTTAATTACCTGGATGAGGGCGAGGCGGTTTTGATTCCCGACTGGTTTTGGGCTCCTTATAAGACCATTGCCGAGGAATGCCAAAGAAGTTATGCCACTTATGAAATGTTCGATGAAAATCTGCAGTTTACCACGAAAGATATTAAAGCCAAGGCTCAGCAATATTTGGAGAAGCAAAATCAGCTGCTGGTGATTTTCAATACTCCCGGCCATAATCCCACAGGCTACAGTTTGTCCGAGGCCGATTGGGCAGAATTGATTCCCTTTTTCAAAAAGCTGGCTGCCGAAAGCGGCAAGAAAATCGTCATCGGCCTGGATATGGCCTATGTGGACTACTGCGGCGATCCCAAGGAAGCCCGTCGCTTCCTGGGCATGTTCACCGATCTGCCGGAAAATATGCAGGCAGTTATTGCGTTCAGTATGTCGAAATCCTTTTTCGCTTACGGAATGCGCAGCGGCGCCATTGTGGGCTTTCATCAATCGGCGGCAGTGATGAAGGATTTTACCAACATACATTCCTACTCCGCCCGTGGCGCTTGGTCTAACGGCAACCATGGAGCCCAGGAACTATTGGCTAAAATCAATAACGATCCGCAGCTTTCAGCCAAGGCTGACGCGGAAAGAGCGGCTTTAGTGGAGCTTTTGATTCAGCGGGCCAAGATCTTTGTGGATGAGGCCAAAGAAGTTGATTTAAAAATTCTGCCGTATTTCGGCGGCTTTTTCATCACCATTCCGGCCAAAGATCCCAAAGGTCTTTGCGCTAAATTGATGGAGCAAAACATTTATCTGGTAGGCATGGGCAAAGGCGTGCGGCTGGCCGTCTGCGCAGTGCCCAAAAGCAAAATCCCCGGGCTGGCGGCCAAGATTAAGGCTGCTCAGGAAGAAATCGAGAGTTAAGAGCCGCCAGCCTCAATCTACTAGATTCAATCTGCTGTCCTTAGTTGCTTGGCACGCAGATGTATCCGCTATCCTGAGATATTGGGCGCGGATGTTCAGAAAAAGAACCGCCAAAGGAGTTGAGATCATGACGGAAGAAAAGCGTATATTGGTGGTTGATGATGATGAGAATATCTGCCGCTTATTGAAGATGTACCTGGCCAACGAAGGCTTTCAGATCTTTGTAGCCAACGACGGCTCCAAGGCTCTTGAATATGTGGAGAAAGAAAAGATCGACCTGATTATCCTGGATGTGATGATGCCGGTGATGAACGGCTGGGATGTCTGCCGGGCCGTGCGGAAAATCAGCACTGTGCCTATCATCATGCTGACAGCCAGGGACATGCTGGATGATAAGCTTCAGGGCTTTGAATCCGGCGCTGACGACTATATGGTTAAGCCTTTTGAGACAAAGGAATTGGTGGCCCGAGTTAAGGCCCGGCTGCGAGACAAGCAGGAGGAATCCGGCGCCGACGATCAGCTGCCCTTAGCTATTGGCAATCTGGTGGTGGATTTAAGCCGCTACCAGGTAACCCTTGATCAGACGGTGGTGGATTTAAAGCCGAAGGAAATTCAGCTTCTGCATTTCCTGCTGCTGCACCGCAACACCGTTTTTTCCCGGGAGCAGCTGCTGGAGAAGGTCTGGGGCTACACTTACTATGGGGATACCCGGACGGTGGATGTCCACGTTAAGCGTCTGCGGGAGAAGCTGGAAAAGCCGGCCAACACCTGGCAAATCAAAACCGTTTGGGGCGTGGGCTATAAGCTTGAAGGCGAATGAGCCGGCGTTGAAGGAATTGCGATTTTGCATCAGATGGGAGACCGAGGGTGTTTAAGTCTTTATTTGCCAAACTTTTAATCGGGTATCTGACCATTTTTATTATTACCTTGGCCGCATCCACTGCGGCCATTACTTTCATTTATCAAGTCTTCGTGTTCTCAGAAAAAGAGCATAGCTTGGGCAATGGGGCCCAGCAGGTCAATGATTATTATGTGGCTTGGCTTAACGGCGAGATTTCCAGGGAGAGCTTTGAACGCTCCACAGACGCCATCGGCAGGGTGATGGATTCCGTTATCTATGCAGTAGAGGTGGACGGCGAAGGTCTCAACAAATATTATGAGGAAAACAGCAATAAAGGCGTTAAGGATAGCTATATTATAGAAGACCTCATCAATATCATGAAAAATGGCCATGTATTCAGGAAAGAAGAGTATTCCGTGGAGCAAGATACCTACATGGTATATCACGGGCTGCCTCTGATGGTGGATGGCGTGGTCAAGGGCGCCATTCTCCAGTACTCTCCCGTAGAACAGATCCGCAGCGGCTTAGTCCAGATTTTCATTCAAATCTGGTCGGTAGGAGCGGTGATGGGGGTCATGGGTATTTTGGTCATCTATCTCTACTCCACCAGAACCTCCCGGTCTTTGCGGGAACTGGAGCGGGCTGCTGCCCAGATCGCTGCCGGCAATCCCGTAGAAGATATTGCCAGTGTCGGCGACGACGAATTGAGCCAGCTGATCCGGGTCTTCAACGAAATGAAAGGCAAGCTGGAGCATATTGAAACCATGCGCCGGGATTTTATCGCCGGCATTTCCCACGAATTGCGGACGCCATTAACCTCCATTTCCGGATTTGTCCAGGGAATGAAAGACGGCCTGGTTCCCAAAGATGAAATACCGGCGGTGCTGTCGATCATTCAGCAGGAAACCCGGCGGCTGATCAGCCTGACCGGCGAAATCCTCGACCTGGTCAAAATGGAAAACGGCGGTGAGGAGCTGTTTCTTGAACAATTCCGGGTTTTTGACGCGCTGACCTTCATCATTGGCTCTTTAAATGTTAAGGAGAAAAAGCCGGGTCTGCAGGTGGAAATGCTTTGCCCCGAGGATTTATCCATTATTGCCGACAGCGACCGTTTCCGCCAGATTATGTTGAACCTTCTGAGCAATGCCATCAAATATACCGATCCGCCGGGCCAAATCCTGGTGGAGGTGGAGCGGCAGGGCAAATGGGTCAAATTTGGGGTCATCGATACCGGCATCGGCATCGATGCCGAGGAATTGCCTTTCATCTTTGAGCGTTTTTACCGTACCGATAAATCCCGCCACAGCAGGACCGGCGGCGCCGGTCTGGGCCTGAATTTGGCCAAGGCCATGGTGGAACAGCATCGCGGTCAGATCTGGGTGGAAAGCCAGGCAGGGGTGGGCACGAAAGCTTGGTTCACCATGCCCATAGGAGGAGAAGGGGAGACGCCGTAAAGATTAAAATATTGTTTACAAATTCACTGAAGTTTGTTTAAAACTTTTTTCGATGAATTGCGTATAATACACAATAAGGAGAAGAAAATGACGAAAGGCGGACACTTCCGAAAAATTAAGCTTCTGGCAGGCTGCGGCATAGCTGTTTTGATTCTGGCTTTTGCCGGGGCAGGCTGCGGCCAAGTTGACCAAAGCAGCAGCAGCTCTTTTCGGGAAGGCCCTGCTATGGTGGAGTCCCTGGAGGGCTTGATTGTGGAAGGGGAAGGACCCATACCCGCCCGCCTGATCTACCGCTCAAAGAATTCTCTTTCTAATGAAGAAGACCGCTTGGTTCTGGAGGAGATTGCCCAGGAGCTGGACCGTTTGGTGGAGCTGGCCGGCAGGCTGGATGAAGCCATTACCGGAGAAACGGCGAAGACGGATCAGTTACCCTCCGGAAATGAGAACAGCCAGGATGGCACTGGTGAATTAGAGCAGAAGGAGGCTCGCCCCTGATGAAAGGAAAAAAAATAAGGCCTTTGGTGTTTATCTTGCTTACGGCCTTATGCTTGTTATATGCAGCTACGCCTTTGCTGGCGACAAGTCAGGTGGCCGTCCCGAAGCCGGTAGCAGGGGCTGCCGATGATTCAGAGCTGAGCATTACCGAGCTGTATGATAAAGTAAAAGACTCCCGGCAGACTCTGCTGGAAAACCGGCTGGAAGTGGTTAAGAAGGCCAATGAAGCCAAGCAGAGGCTGGAAGAGCTGCTTTTAAAAAACAGCAAAGGCGGCAACCAGTCTGCCGAAGCATTAAAAGCTGAAACATTAAAAAAGGATCTGGAGACCATCAAGGAAGCCCAGCGGGTGCTGACCAGCATCCTTTCCGATATCGTCTGCGCCACTGCCGAGGCGGCAGAAGATGGCAAGCCGGAGACCGGTAAGCAAGCGGAGGGTGGCACCACCGAAAAGCCAAAGGTTTTGGGCACAGCCAAGGCAACGGGTAATACCGCTGAGATTATGCCTTCCCGGGAATACCTGGAAAGCCTTATACCTTTGTATGATGAAAAAAGCCAGCAGCTAACCAAGGTTATCGAATCTCTCAACGGTATTGTGCCGCTGAACTAGAGACGCCGGGCTGTTAAGAAAATAACGGAATATATATGAAACAAGTGTCTTAAAATGGCGTGAAAGCCATTCTGAGACACTTTTTCTTTGACTTATCCGATGATGTAAAGCATATTGTAAACGGCATACAGATTTTGGTATAATAAGTTGAAGCTTGTTTAGCCGTGCAGGAGGGTAAGACCGCATGGTAAGTTCCTATCTGGATTTTGCGGAAAGTATGACACAGCGCAAAATCCCTTTGACGATGCAGGATTGGGAAAAGCGATTGAACTCCTTTATTGAAATGTTCGAATATGGACTATTGAAAGATGCGGGGAAAGTGTCTGCGGAAATGGCGAAAATATTCGCAGAAACCGAATTTGAAAAGTATCGTATTATTCAGGACAGATTCTTTGAATCGGATTTTGATAGATATATACGTGAGATTGAAGAGCGAGTGATGAAATCGGATGATGGCACAGCGATGTAATCATTGCAGGCACACTGCTCAGTTATTTTTCGAGTCAGTCTCCGGTCTTGTTCGGTCAATGCCAAGGGCAGTCAGATTGCCGCCCGCAATGGCCAATTCGCCTGTGGCAAGCGCATCGCTTTGCGGATCGGGGTATTTTGTTTGCTTTACCATCAGTTTTCCGTTATCAAGATAGAGCGCGTAATCATAATACATACGGTCGTTTAGTTCATAAATAGTTCCCGTCTTATAATCGCAGACCAGGATGCGCTCATCAATGATACCGGAACCAATGCTGATCGTCGCGCATAATTCGGGAAGTCCGTCGCCGGTAAGGTCGGCGAGGTATACGTTCCAAACGGGCATCCCGATAAAGAGCGTTTTTTCGCTGCCTGAATCGACAGCTTTCACTTCTGATGGGGTCCATTGGAACACGGTATCCGGGTATTCCGGCAATTCCAATTTCAGACTGCCTTCCCAGGGCATTGGCTCAAAGTAATAATCAAACCATTGGTGCGGCTCGTAGGGGGAAGCCAACGATATATTCGGTTCAGATACATACCGGGCGCCCTTGTCAGCGAATAAAGGTACGGCTGCCGACCGGAAAACCAAAGTGTTATCATCAGCCACCGTAAATCGCGCAATAATTTCCCTGTGTTTAACGCCGAAAGCAGCTTCTGTTTTTTCCGTTTCGATATTGGCATAAATCAACAATTCGTCGTCTACAAAGGCATAAGTGCAATTTGGCAGCATATAACTGCTGATTAGCGGCGTCGCCAGCCGCGCTGTGCCATCACTATATAGCTGCACAGAGGATAGGCGTTCAATTTTTTGCCTTTCGGTGGGGTTTTCCAGAGAATATGTTTTTGTCGGCGCTTCGCTCGGGATGATAATCGCATAAGATTCCTGTTTCTCAGCATTTTTGTCAATGACAAAATCTGCCCAGACGGTGTATTTTTCAGGCGCTTCACCCTCGTTCTTGTGATGATATACATTCGTGACAATTCTGTATAGCCCCTCATTTAGCTTAACGGCAAGCATTTCCGGTCTAACGTCGTAATTGATGCTCGACCCATTTTCAAGCAGATGCGCGATATCGTTAAACCCTGTTTCGTCAGCGAATGGGACAATTCTCCAGACATCACCATCTTGCTTCACCAGTGTGAAATAGGCGCCGCAGGTTAATCCCTGTATGTTTTGGTTGTTCATAAGCTGTGCCGAGATCACGGTGTATTCAGGATTGTAGGGCGTATCATTACACCTGAAAAATACTTGCTCAAAAGTTTCAGCGGGAAAGCTATATTCATCCCAAGCATTCCTGTTTACGGCGTCATTTTCCCTGTTCGCAGCAAACCCAATACTCAGTACGGCAACAAAAGCCACCGCCGCAGCGATGATTACCGGCGACGGTTTTTTAAAATTCAGCACGTTTTTAATCCGCTCTTTCATACCGCCCTCTCCAAAAGCAAGCGGACTGCCGCCGATGATACGATGCTCTGTTGCCAGTGACAATAGTGAGAGCGAATAATCCTTTTTCATTTCATTGCCTATTTCCTTCAACACGCCCTCGTCGCAGGACATTTCCATATCCAGGCTCATCAGCAGGAACGCAGTCCAAACAAGCGGATTGAACCAATGCAGGCATAAAATGAAATAAGCCGCAATTTTTATAATATGGTCATACCGCCGGATATGTGTCTGTTCATGAAGGATAATATAGCTTTTTTCTTTCTCGGCCAAGCCGGCGGGCAGATAGATCCTTGGCTTGAGCACCCCGAGCACGAAGGGCGATTTTATGTTTTTTGCTTTATATACATTGCTATTGACCTTAATGGGGGTCGCTTCCCTCATTTTTTGTTTAAGGATAACAAATGAAGCCGCTCCGTAAACGGCCATCGCGGCAACGCCGATAAGCCAAACAAGCGATCCGGCTGCTGTCCATATTTGCAGGGGATTGACGCTTGCAGACGGCGCAGCGGCAGGAAGAAGACTGCTGACAGAGCTATTGATAAAGGATATGCCGCTTTCAATGCGCGGTACGGGCTGCATAGCTATATCCTGCGGTATCGTTTGAGCACTGAAGGGTATCAGGCTAAAAGCACTTTCGATTGAAAAAGGAAAGATAAGCCTGAATCCTGCCACCGCCCACAGGCAGTATGAGATTATTTTCGGCGCTTTTTTTAAGGACAGCCGCGCCAGGCATATGGCAGCGATAACAAAAGCCCCTGTCAAACTCATATTGAGAATAGTGAGGAATAGCTTATCCATTATTGCCGCCCCCCTCGTGTTCTTCGATCAGGCGTTTTAATTCTGCCGCCTGCTCAGGCGTTAGCTTCCTGCCGCCAAAAAATGAAGCAATAAACTTCGGCAGCGATCCGCCGAAAGTATCCTCCACATAACGGCGGCTTTGACGGGCCATTTGCTCGTCCCGGGTAAGCAGCACCGACACATTGGCATTTTCGTTTCGGAATACGCCCTTATCGCAAAGTTTCTTCAGCACTGTATAAGTCGTTGATTTTTTCCAATCCATTTCCCTCTCGGCAAGAACGACCAAATCCGGTGAGGTCAGCGGCGCATTTCGCCAAATCAAGGCAGCAAGTTTTTCTTCGGCGGCAGTGAGCGTTATATCCTTAGCCATAGCATCCCCTCCAATCTAAACCACTTAGACTGACTATAGTCTACCGCTTTTAGACCAGCTTCGCAAGAGATTTTTTCAGCTTTTGGCTAAAGCGGGATGGAAAATACGCAAAATTGCAGGTTTAAAGTGTGCTGCTCCTCTAAAAATAGGGTGTTTATTCTGACGACGACACTAGATACAGCTAAAAAGCGATGTTCAGCCTCATTGCAGTGGGCTTTGGACACTTTAAACTTGCAATTTTGCGCAAAATCGCTTCTGGTCTGAATAAGGGGCTGCTCAATTGATTTTTGAAAACCAATTGAGCAGCCCCTTGTTATTCAAAAAGCTGAAATATCCTTATTGGCCATGCCTTTTCCACAGCTTAGCCAATTTTGAGCAGCCGGGTCCAATGTTGAGCATCCGGTGCATTATTTTTCTAAAAATGGCAAAAGCTCTTTAACAATATCGTCCCGCAGAGCAGACATAGGCTGGTCGCCGCTGACGCGGCTGATTCGGTGGCCTGTTTTGATCAGCAAGGCCATGGCTTCCTCGTATTGCTGCCGCACCCGCCGCTGGGTTTCCAGGGCTTCATAAAGGTCCTGGTGCAGGCGGCCCCGGCTTAACCTTCCCTGAGCTATTTCCGGGTCGATATCGATATAAACCGTTAAATCCGGCTTGATTACCTGACTGTTGATCTGGAGAACCCATTCCATAGGTAAATCCAGGGATTGATAAGCCAAAGAAGAGAGCAGATAGCGGTCGCTTATTACATGGACGCCCTGAGCCAGCCATTGGGATAAACCCGGCTCCTGGCCGCCGTCATTTTTTTTAAAAATATGGTCTGTCCGGTCGGCGGCAAACAGTAGGGCCAGTGTATATTTATCCAGATGGAGCCGGTGATTTAAGGCCATGCGGGCCAGACTGCCGGCAGGACCGGCCGTAGGCTCGCAGGTGGCGGCGCATCTGCCGTATTTGCTGCCTTCGCCGGCAAACCAATCCTTTAAAAGTGCGGTTTGCGTGGTGGTGCCGCAGCCGTCCAGTCCCTCTAAAACAACAAAAATTCCTTTTTTATCCATAGAAAAGATCTCCTCTTTACGAATACATAAAAAAAAAACCTCAGAACATAATAATAGCTGAAAACCAACCATTTGAAAAGGAGTGAAACACGTTGAAAAGCAAAAAAGAGCTTTTTCGGTTTTTGGCATTGACAGTGGCTATTCTTCTATTGTCCTTTACAGTATTGGCCGGCTGCGGTTCCAGAAGGCCGGACGGTACCACCACACCCACCAACCCCAGCGCCCCGAATCAGGTAAACAACAACTATGATACGGCTATGGTAGATACCCTGGAGAAGGAAATCAACGACCTTAACGGCGTCAGCAGAGCCAGTGTGGTTTTATCTCAGGATACGGCTTGGGTGGCCGTAGAGCTGGATAGCGCCGGCGGAGCTGGAGCACCCTTGAACGTAACCCCCGGTACTGACGTTACTCCCGGTACTGACGTAACCCCGTCGGGCGACGCCACTTCCCCGATAAACAGCAATCCTTCCACGATGGATACCCCTGTAACACCGGCTCCCGCTGTTGAAAGCAACGCCACCGGCGTTGGCAACGGCGCTAATGTAACCGGTACCGGCAGCACCAACGGCACCACCAGCATGGGCACTGAACTGGTTAATGAAAGTATAGCTCTGCCCAACGGCTTGCAGGAAGAAATCACCAGGCTGGTCAAGGATAAGGTTCCCGGCGTCAATACGGTATATGTAACCGCCGATACGCAGCATGTAACGAGAATTCGCGGTATTCGCGATGATCTGTACAGCGGCAGAACTACTGTGGATTCCGTTTGGGATGACCTGAAAGATATCGGCCGCCGCATCACCGACATGTAAGGAAGAATCCTTTTGCAATCCAAATTTTTCTATTAAGGCATTATAAGGGGTGAGCTGGCCGGCTTGCCTCTTTTTTAATTGATTCTTTGGCTTGACGTATTTACGAGTTTTTTGTAGTATTAACAGTATCGATTATAAACGACAGGAAGGTCATGCGGATGTTAGAATTAAAAAATATTACGTATGCTGCCCAGGACGAAAAGGGCAAAAACGATATTTTAAATGGCATAAACCTGGCTTTAGAAAGCGGCCGCTTTTATGTGATCACCGGACCCAACGGCGGCGGCAAATCCACTCTTGCTAAAATTATCATGGGTATCATTCAGCCTACTTCCGGCGAAATCTGGTTTGAAGGAAAAAACATAACCGATGCTTCCATTACGGATCGAGCTAAAATGGGCATCGGCTATTCTTTTCAGCAGGCTCCGCGATTTAAGGGCATTAAAGTCGGCGAACTGCTGAATTTGGCAGCGGACAAGGACAGAAAGAAAAGAGCTTACTGTGAGACGGCTTTGCGGGAAGTAGGCTTATGCACCCAGGATTACATCAACCGGGACGTGGACGCCAGTCTTTCCGGCGGTGAGCTGAAACGTATCGAAATTGCTACTTTATTGAATCGCAAGCTGAAACTGGCGCTTTTTGACGAGCCGGAAGCCGGTATCGACCTGTGGAGCTTTGCTAAATTAACGGAGACTTTCTCGGCTTTGCATAAAGGCAGTGAGGGCACCATCGTAATTATTTCTCATCAGGAGAGAATCCTGGAATTGGCCGATGAAATCATTATGATCCGTGACGGCGTAGTAGCGGCTCAGGATTCCAAAGAAAAAATCCTGCCGGGTATATTATGCGGCCCCGAAGGCTGCGAATTGGGCAAAGGAGAAAAAAGCTATGCTTGCATTAGATAAAGAATTGCTGGCGGAAGTAGCCGACCTTCATGAAATACCTCAGGGAGCCATGAATATCCGGAAAAACGGCCAGCTGCTGACCAGAAATACCACGGCAAATATCGATATTGTCACGAAAAAGGATAAGCCGGGCATCGACATCATCATCAAAGAAGGCACAAAAAACGAAAGCGTCCATATTCCCGTATTATTGACGGAAACCGGTATGCAGGATCTGGTATATAATGACTTTTACATCGGAGACAATGCGGAAGTTCTGATTGTAGCCGGCTGCGGCATCCACAACGGCGGCGACGGCGAAAGCCGCCACGACGGCATCCACACGTTTCATATTGGCAAAAATGCCAAGGTACGTTACGTAGAAAAGCATTACGGCCAAGGGGACGGCAAGGGCCAGCGGATATTTAACCCGGAAACCATCATCGAAATGGCCGACGGCTCATATGCTGAGATGGAGATGGTGCAAATCAAAGGGATCAACTCCACCTTGCGGATCACTAAAGGCACTGTCGGCGCCGGCGCCCGCCTGATCCTGGAGGAACGTCTGCTGACCCACGGGGAACAGTATGCCGAAACCCGGATGGATGTGGAGGTTGTTGGCGAGGACGGCAGTGTGCAGGTAATTTCCCGTACAGTAGCCCAGGATCGCTCCAGACAAGTATTTTATCCCAGGGTAATCGGAAAAAATAAATGCCGGGCTCATCTGCAGTGTGATTCCATCATCATGGATAATGCACAGGTTCGTTCCATACCGGAAATTGACGCCCAGCATCCCGATGCCCAGCTGATTCACGAGGCTGCCATCGGCAAAATCGCCGGGGAGCAGATTATTAAATTGATGACGCTGGGGCTGACGGAAGAAGAAGCGGAAGCCACCATTTTGCAGGGATTCTTAAAATAAAGGGCATTAAGCCCATTTAAGGAGTAGAAAATGAGAGAGCTGATATTCGGGTTGATCGGCGGCACCGCTTTATTGATGTACGGTATTGAGATGATGGGCGACGGCCTGGAGAAGGTTTCCGGCCCCATGATGAAAAAAATTCTGGGGGCTTTAACCGGCAATGTATTGAAGTCCACGTTTGTAGGTATTTTAATTACGGCCCTGGTTCAAAGCAGTACGGCCGTCACTGTGCTGACGGTGGGCTTCGTTAATGCGGGTTTGATGAAGTTCAGTCAGGCTGTCGGCATCATTTACGGCGCTAATATCGGTACTACCGTTACCGCTCAGTTGATGGCTTTGAGCTTCAAATTCAAATTGACGGACATCGCCTTGCCGATGCTGGGTCTCGGTTTTGCCATTACCTATTTTGCCAAAAAAGATCACTGGAAGAACCTGGGCAGCGCGATTATGGGCTTCGGCATGATGTTCTACGGCCTGAAGATCCTCAATTCCGGCGCTCCTTATATGCAAAGCAGCGAGACTTTACGTTATTTCTTTACCCACTACGCTTCCATACCGTTAGTGGGCGTATTACTGGGCATTGTGGCTACAGCCATGGTGCACAGCTCAGCGGCCACCGTTGCCCTGGTTATGGTTTTGGGCACCACCGGCCTTATTGATTTTCCTACAGCCATCTATCTTACTTTAGGGGACAACATCGGTACCTGCATCACGGCTCAGCTGGCTTCTATGAGCGGCAATATCAACGCCCGCCGCACGGCCTGGGCTCATACCCTCTATAACCTTACCGGCGTGGTTTTGCTTATGGGCTTCGTACCTCAGTTTGCGGAATTGGTTAAGTGGGTTACCGGCTTATATTACCAAAGCGCAGGCATGGATGTACTGATCGCCAATACCCATACCATTTTTAACGTGGCTTCCGCTCTTGTCTTTATGCCCTTCACCAAATATTTCGTCCGGCTTCTGGAATCTCTGGTTAAACAAAAGAAGGAGAAGGATTGGGAGGATGACGACGATAGCAGTGTTATGGACAAGCTGTTGCTTAATACGCCGATTGCTGCCGTTAATGCCACGAAAAAAGCCATCAATACCAGTGTGCTGCGTTCCCGGGATATGCTCAAGCAGACCATGGATTTCATTTATACAGGCAACCTGGATGCCTTGGAAAATATCAGCGTCCAGGAGGTTAAGCTTAATGCCATGCAGCGAAACCTTACCCGTTATACTGTGCAGCTGTCTAAGGGCAGCCTTAGCGGTATTCAACCCTCGATTATTCCTGCTTTGATTACCTGCATGAATCACGTAGAGCGTACCGGCGACCATGCCAATGATTTGGTGAAGCTGGCTCAAATTAAGGTGGACAGGCATTTAACCTTCAGCGACGTGGCTATGGTCGGCTTAAAAGAATTAGAGGGCCTGGTTGTTCATATGTTTGATCTTCTGGCGGAGCTTTTGGTGAATCAAGAAAAACTTCAGCCTAATTACCAGGAAATCAAAAGGCTGGAGGATGAGGTGGACATCAAAGCCAAGGAATTGGTGGACGGCCACGTGATCCGCCTGGAAAAAGGCCTGTGCACGGTGGAGGCCGGTGTGTATTTTATGGATCTGGTCAATTTCCTCGAGAGAATTTCCGACCATATTTTCAAAGCCAGCCGGGACCTGCGTCACGGTGAAAAAGGTACGGAAAAAATATAAGAAATCAGGGGATGGGGCAATGAGTGAAAATGACTTATTCTCCGTGCTTGAACTTTTTCCCTTGCCCATGGAGGTCTTTTTGCCTACAGGTCTCAGCCTGTTTGTCAACAAGGCCTTTTTGCAATTGTTTCATCTTCCCGGCCCCTCAATGATCGTCGGCAAGTTCAACGTTCTGCAAGACCCTTATATCAATCACAGTCTGGGCTTAACCGATTATTTGCGGCGGGTATTTGCCGGTGAGATACTTTCTGTTTACGACGTCAAGGCCCCTTTGCAAGAGCTGGACAGCCGATACCTGCCTGAGCAGCATGCAGCTCCGACAGATGAAATGTATCAGGAGATCACCTGTTTTCCCTTGTGGGATGAGAGCGGGACGCTGGCTTACGTGGTCGCCTTATTTAAGACGAAGCATATTTACCAATCAAGGCTGGATGCCATCAAGGCCAGGGAATATATTGACGCTCACTGGCTCGATGATTTTGACCCGGATAAGATTGCCGGGGCCGCCGGCCTCTCCCGTTATCATTTGGTGCGTTTATTCAAAAAATACATGGGCATGACGCCTTACAGTTATTATCAGGAGCTTAAGATTGAAAAAATCAAAGAGGCCTTAACAGATAGAAAATACAGCATCAGTCAGGCCTTTGCAGCCTGCGGCGCCGATTACAGCGGTCGCTTTGCCGAAGCTTTCAAAAAAAAGCTGGGCATGACGCCCTCTCAATACAGAAAAAGCTTGCCGGCTCAGACCGGCAAAAGCCAAGGGATTTTAGAAGAACGAAACTCCGGCAGCGGCAAGCCGGCTGGGCATGCTGCCTTCCCCACCGGTTTTGACCGGGAAAGGGAGGAAAGGCTTTATAAAACAATTCAGCTTTTTCCCTTGCCGATTCAAATATTTAATCCCAACGGCGATATCGTTTTTATCAATGAAGCGGTGCTGCAGACCTGGAATGTGGCGGATTCTTCGCTGATCCTGGACCGATATAACCTGATCAAGGATCCCTTTGTCAATGAGCAATTTGGTTTGCGGGACTATATCCGCAGGACTTTTCAGGGGGAAATCGTTCTGATTCCGGACATAAAGATTCCTCTGGAGAGCTTTTGGCAATGGTATAAGGCCCGAAGCCCTGTTTACGATGTGGAGGCAATTTATACCGACATCTTAAACTTTCCGGTTTTTGGGGAAACAGGCAAAATGGCTTACGTAGTCAGCGTCTTTTTTACCAGCAGAATCTACCGGGGTGAGCCAAATGTGGCCAAGGCCAAGGAATATCTAGAAAACCGCTGGCGGGAAGAGTTTGATATAGCCAGGCTGGCGGCGGCGGTCTGTTTAAGCCCTGCTCACCTTGTGCGCTTATTTAAAAGGCATACGGGCATGACGCCGTATAGCTATTATCAGGAGATCAAGATAAAGCGGATTAAAGAAGCTCTGCGTGATAAAAACCTGAGCGTGGCCGAAGCCTTTGTGGCCTGCGGTTTTGATTACCTCGGCAATTCTGCCAGATTCTTCAGGGAAAAGGTAGGAATGACGCCATCCCAATACCGTAAACTGACGGAAGATAACAAATAGAAAGCAAGCCTTGCCTGCCGCAAATATGCGGTAGTTTTTTTATGATCATTTTTGAATAAATTTCAGCCACCAGCCGCTATTGCGGCCTTTTTGTTTTTTATAAGATAAAGATAACCAGAATCAGGCAAAGGCGAAAGGCGGTGATTATTCTGAAACAGGAAAAATTGGTGGAACAGCTTTTTCTTGAGTTTCTCTCCATGGAAAGGGATGTAAAAAAAGAACTGGTTGCTCAGGAGAGCTTTATCAGGCAGTTTCAAGCTTTGGCGCAAAAGGATAAAGGCGACTTGCCGATCATCGATTATCTTTCCTGTCCGGTGGCAATTTTTGAAAGGGGCGGCGTTATCTGCAAAGCAAACCGCATGCTCCTTGAAAAAACTGACTTGCCCCGGACCGGTATAGGCGGGGCAAAAATCAACTTCTTGGACCGCATCACGGATGAAAACTATTCTCTTATGGAAGCAGCCGAAAGTGTGTTTTATGGCAAGACCGCACTTTTAAGCCGCCTTTCCTGCCTGCTGGCGCTGTTTTGCCGCAGCTGGAATTATTCGGTTGACCAGGATTATCACAGTGCTTTACTTTTTCCCCTGCCCGATGGCGAGGGCCGGATTTTGTGGGGCGTTGTCATGCTGATGCAATGAAATAAAAGGAGATGAAATAGATGAACTATCGATTTGTTAAATTGATCCCCTTTCTGCTGGTGTTGTTCATTATAACCGCCTGCGGACAAAGCGCAGAAAAAACAGGCTCCCAGGGAGCGGCGTCAGAGCCTGCGTCTGAAACGCAAAGTATCCCCGACCTGCCAAATCCTCCGTCGCAGGAAGACTGGCCGGCTGACCTTGCTCCCGCCGAGCTGCCTGAGTATACCGCGGGGACGGTTACAGCCTCGGCAGTGGACAGTGAGGGTGTGCTGACCATTAAGATCACGGATACGAACAAGTCCGACCTTTATGTCTACATAGGAAAGCTGCAAAGCAGCGGCTGGAACGTGACCTCCAATGATGACGAGGCCGAAGCGCTGCTGGGCCTTTATTCGGCAACCTTTGTTTTGCAGGGAGCGGACAAAACCGTCCTCCAAATCGATGTTTATACTGAGGAAGCCGGCAGCTGGCCTGCCGAGGCAATCCCGCCCGTTGTGCCCGAGCCCGGGGCCGGCGTTTTGGTGGGTCAGGTTGAGGTTTTGTCGGCGGTGGAAAATATGTGGTACTTTGACTACACCTACGACGGCATTGATGAGGCCGCCGCTGAGGCGTATATGAACAGCCTTACCGAAAAGGGCTGGAGCGGCGACGCTTACCAGATGTATAAAGCCTTTGAATGGAAAGGCAAGAGCTATGAGGCTACCATCGAGATCTATGAAACGGTGGCGGACCGAACCACCTTTACCTGCAACTTTTATCTGAGCGCCGCCGAGCCGGCAGCCCAAACGGAGCCAACCTCCGCAGCTGCCACCGAGAGCACCGCAGCATCGGCTGAGAGCACGGAAGCTCCGTTGGAGGGAACGGAGGCTTCGACCGAGGGAACGGAGGTTTCAACCGAGGGAACGGCTTCGCCCAAGGGCGCGGACGCTTCGGCGAAAAGTGCGGATACTTCGGTAGTTGGCTCTTGGACCCTAGGCATGCTGTCGGGCGGGCAGTTCAACGCCGGCACGGGAAAATATGAGGGCGGCGCCTCCGGCATGGGGCAAATCTACACCTTCAAGCCGGATGGCACCTACACGGCGCTGGTCGTCTTTGGCGATACCATTTGGTTTACCGGCAATTACAGCGTGGCGGGTGATTTGCTGACGCTGACCGGCCGGACTGTAGAGGAAAGCAAGGACGGCGGCAAGACTTGGGGCGCGCCGGAAACGCTGCCCGATGCGTCGGCCTATTTTGTTGCCGGCAAGGATGATAGCGGGACATATCTGCTGCTTGGCCAGGAGGGGGAGAAGCCGCCTCTTGAGGATAAGAAAAACGCAATGAAATACAGCCGGAAAAACTGATCAGCTAAAACAAGGAAAGGAGAAATTGCTATGGCAACACATATCTCAAAAAGCAGAAGAATTCTGGCGGCCGTGCTGGCGGTTTGCATGCTGCTATCCCTGTGGCCTGCCGCCGTGGGAGCCCAGGAGGTTTTGCCGGAAGGCGGCCCACTAATGATTGATACGGAGAAGCTTGAGGGTGCAGACGGAGAGGAGAAGATACCGCCGCCGGCTGCCGCAGGCCCTGGAGAAGAATTCGGCAAGCCAGAGAATCAAGGGCAGCCGGCAGGTTTTGAAGGGGTGCTGTTTTTACAGGCTGACTTCGGGCCGATGGCTATTGGGGACGATGACGTCTGCGCCATTGGCGAACAAGGCTATGACAGCCTTGAGGCTGCTCTTGCGGTTGTGACTGAAGGCGGTACCATCGACATCCTTAAGGATATCACCCTGACGACATCTCTGACTCTCGAAAAAAGCGTTACCCTTACTTCAGCAACCAGCTCTACACTGCATGCAGACAATCGTACGATTAAGATTGCTGCGGGGAAGTCGGTTGCCTTGCAGGGCAATCTTGCAGTCGACGGCAGCGCATCACCTGTCATTGAGGTGTTCGGCAGCTTTGCCCTCAACGGTGACGCTTCGATAATCCATACGAGTACAAATGATTATGTATTTGCCATCTATAACAGAGGTGGTATGGTGACCATCAATGATGGTAGTGTTACGGGTGTTTATGGGGGAATTTCCAATGAAGCCGGCGGCACACTTACCGTAACCGGCGGCACGGTGACAGCTCCTGAGACTGCAATCGACAGCGAGGGGAGCTTAAGCGTCTTCGGCGGCAGCATCGGCAGCGCCGCCTCGAAACAAGGCATCCGGGTAATGAGCGGCACAGCACTCATTGAAGGCGGCACCATCAGCGGCAAGGATTTTGCTTTGACCATAAACGGAGCGGCTACAGAAGCCAATGTCTCCGGCGGCAGCTTTAGCGTCGCTGATGTGTCCACCGGCCATGCCCTGCGCTGCTCGGGAGGAACCACAACCCTGACCGGCGGCAGCTTTAACGGCAGGGTGGCGACCACCTCAAACGGCTCCCTGCACATCAACTGCGGTACGGGCAGCAATTCTCCGGTTATCTCCGGCAGTGTGGGGTATTCGTATAGCGGACAGCACCAGCAATTTTTCACCACCCTGCCGGCTGATCTGCCAATCCCGGTAGTACAAGATGAGGAAACCACGGTTAATCTGGGAGGGATGGCCACGTCGCTAACCTATATAATCGATGGGGCGACGGATGAGGCGCTAGGCGCCGAGCCGGCCGGTACAGGCCCTGCAGCCGTTGTAAAGCTGCAGCCTACAGCAACGGGTAATTTCAACCTGGTTCTGACGCCCTCGGGAATCTCCGCCGGCCAGTCCCTCAAGCTGACATTGCCGGTGACGGTAACGGCGGCGAGTACGGATACGGTAATAGACATTGCGGCGATTTCGGGCGTTACCGCTCCGGTGGTTGGCCAGGCTCCGGTCACCTCGATTACAGCCACAGAACAGTATAGCGGCAGTGTTTCCTGGACGCCGGCGGTGAGCACCTACTTTAATGCCAATACCGCCTACACGGCCACCATCACCCTGACGCCCAAAGCCGGCTATACCTTGGCGGGCGTGGCGGCAAACTTTTTCACGGTAGCGGGCGCCTCGCCGGTAAGCAACGCCGCCGGTTCCGGCGTGATTACAGCTGCCTTCCCGGCTACCGGATCTCTGCCTGTATACGTCTGCGAAGTATCGACGACGCCTGCGGCAACCAAATATGAGTCGCTGGCCCAGGCAGTGAACGCGGCAGCGGACGGCCAGACCATCACAATGCTCAAGAGCTTCGACCATATTACTGATACAGCGGCAAAGGTTATCAAAATCAATGGTAAGTCTATCACTTTCAATTTGGCGGGATATACTTTAAATATAGGGGACAATAGTGTCAGTGCGGCGCTTGTTGTGGAAAACGGCGGCAAGCTGGAGCTATTTGGCGTATCGGGAGAATTGAATGTCACCGCTTACGGTAATGCGGTTGAAGTGACAGGCGCCGGCTCCGCCGCCACGGTCACTAATGCCACCAGCATCAATAACAGCGCGGTAAGGGTGACAGGCGGCGGTCAGGTCACTGTACGGGGCGATGCCGAGGGTAAAATCCACGCGATCGCTGCCGGAGGTGCCTCCGATGCGCTGGGAAGCACTGTCACTGTGGGCGGCAATGCGATAAATACAGATAATGACCGCACTGTAATAGCGGCAGCCAAAGGCTCAAAGGTTACGGTGGAAGGAAACGTGACCACCACGGGCACCGCGGGCACCGGCGGTAGGGGAGTGGATGCGCTTGATCCGGGCACCGAGGTGCATATTAAGGGCAGCGTAGAGGGGCGATTCTATTTCTGCGTGGACGCAAGCGAATCAGCCCAGGTCATAGTAGATAACAATGTGATCTCAACATTTGCAAATACCCATGCGTCCTATGGCGTAAGGGCGCAGACCAAAGCTCAGGTCACGGTAGGGGGCAATGTCCAGGTTAATTCCAACCAATACAGTGTGGGCGTATGGGTAAAGAGCTTGTCTGGCAAAACCCCGACGCAGGTGGCGGTGGGGGGAACCATCAGCGGCAAAACCTATGTCAAGCTGGATGAAACGGAGAAGACGGAAGCCCAGAAAGAAGTTGAGAGCACCTTGGCCGGCTACCACACCTACACCCTGAGCAATACCCAAGGCACCCACACTGTCTGGGTGAAAGATACCTCAGCTCCCGCCAATGCCTGCTCCATCGGCGGCACAGAATACGCCTCGCTGGCGGCAGCCCTTGGGGCAGTGCAGACCGGGGAAACCAAGACCATCAAGCTGCTGAAAAATATTGATTACAATGGCGGCATCATCTTGGGCAATAGCGAAAATAAACATATCACCTTTGACTTAAATAGCTTCACGCTGAATGTAGTAAACAGCGGCGGCCCGGGAGTCTCCGTCACCGAGGGCAGCAGTGTCGATTACGTGGACAATACTGCCTCTCCGGGAACGTTTAACGTCACCGGCAGGGAGTGCGGCGTCAGGGCTTGGTATGGCGACGTCAAAGTGAGCAACGCCACCGCAACGGCGCCTTCCACAAACAATGACGCGCTTAGTTACGGTGTATACGCCCGCTATGGGGCCCAGGTTACGGTGAACGGCAATGCCAGCGGCAAAAAATTCGGAGCCTACGCCGATTCGGGCTACGGCGGCAAAAGAACGAAGGTTGTCGTCGTCGGCGATGCCATAGCGGAAAATGTCAATAACAATTTTAACCCAAGAATCGGGGCCAATGCCACCAACTATGCGGATATTGAGGTGGCCGGCAATGCTTCCGGCGGCTGGATCGGCGTTGCTGCAGAAAGCAGCAGTACGGCCAAGGTGGGCGGCAAGGCTACCGGCGGTATGTACGGCGCTTATGCAGATCTGAATAGCAGCACCGAAGCAGGGGCGGCTGAGGCCACGGGACAATACGGGGCTGCCGCTTATAATGGCAATAATGACTCTTCTGTTCTCGTCAAGGGCAATGCTGTCGCCCATCCGTTAAACGGCATCGGAGCCGTGGCCAATGCAGGCAATATCACCATAGACGGCGTAATCACAGCGCCCATCTACGTGAGAACCGGATCGACCGATAAAAATGCCGGCGAATACACGGTTGACGGCAGCAAACCCGGCTATCGCAAGTACAGCGATGGCACAGCCACCGTTTGGGTGAAGGAAGCAGCACCTGGAAATATCTGCGCTATCGGCAGCAAAGAGTATACTACTCTAATGGCAGCTATCACCGATGCCAACGCCGCCGGCAGCCCCCAGACCATCAGGCTGCTGCGGAATATCACGGAAAACCAGGAGATCACCATTACCGGTGATATCACCTTCAATCTGGACGGTTACAATCTTACGATTGATACCAGCGCCGAAAACGGCTCTACCGCCTTGTATGTAAATGGTGGCAAAGTAAATTATAGTGGCAATGGCAGATTTGATGTTATCGGCAACTTTTCCAGCGTGCGGGCCGACGGCTCAGGGGCCTCCGCCACAGTTAGCTACGCTGAATCCACAACGGGCAGTGCCTATAACGTACAGGCGGGAGCGGGCGGCAAGGTTGTTGTCAAGGGCAATGCCCTGTGCCGCAGCGCCGGCAGCTACGGGCTGAGAGCCGTTTCAGGCGGCAATATCACCGTGGAAGGCGCTGTCCTATGCTTGGGCGAAAACAGCTGGGGCGTATATTCCACCGGCAGCGGTAGTATAGCCACCGTGAAAGGCGGCGTGACAGCAGCAGCCGTTGGCGATGGCAGCACCGGCGTTAACGCCAATAACGGCGGCAAAGCCGATATCACCGGCAATATCACGGCCAGCGAAGTCGGTGTCACCGCTTACGGCACGACTGCCACTGAAGTAACCGTAACCGGCAGTGTGACGGTGGAAGGGCCGGACAGCGCAGGCATCAGCATCGGCGGCGGCAGCACAGTCACCGTTACCGGCAACGTAACGGTTAAGGGCTCCGGCTGTACCGGGCTTGCCGCCAACAGCGGCAACATCCGAGTCGGCGGCAAGCTGGAATCGGAGGGTCTTGGCGCAGAAACCACCAATAGCGGCACCATCACCGTTGACGGTGTATTCACAGCGTCAGGCAGCTACGTAAAGGTAGGCGGAATCATTAAGGGCGCCGGTGAAAATGAAGCCGCAAGTTCCACCCCTGGCTATAGGGAATACAAGAATGGCGGCAACATCGTTTGGATCAAAGAGACCTCAGTTATTGTGCCGCCTGCGGTACTGACGGGGCCGGTGACCAGCCTGACCGCCACCGGAGCCACCCTCTCCGGTACGATGACCTCCGACGGCGGCGGAGCGGTTACGGAAATCGGCTATGTTTACGGCGCCTCGCCAAACCCGGTGATCAGCGGGTCAGGCGTTTCCAAGATGACTTTGGGCAATTCCTATTCAGGCCCGTTTACGATTTCGATTACCAGCCTTACTTCTAACACGACTTATCATGTCCGGGCCTATGCTAAAAACAGCGCAGGAGTTGCTTACGGAGCCGATGTTAGCTTCACTACCCTGCCTGCAGCGCCGGCAACCTACCTGGTCACTGTCAACGGCAGCTACGCTTCGCCTACTGGCGCGGGCACCTATGCTGCAGGCGCCACCGTAAGCATCCATGCCGGCAGCCGCACGAGCTATACCTTTACCGGCTGGACCTCTCCCGATGTGACGATTAGCAATGCCGCCGGCACAGACGCCAGCTTCACCATGCCGGCCAAGGCCGTCACCGTGACCGCAGGCTGGAGTTATAACGGTGGTGGTGGAGGCGGCGGAGGCGGCGGTTCAACGGCGCCTTCTGCACCGACCTATAATGCAGACGTAAAAGAAGGAACCGGTACCGAAACGAAGCTTCCGGTCACGGTCAATGCAGAAAACGGAACAGCAGTCATCGATACGGGCGTCGGAAAGCTCACTTCAGGCGATACGGTTGTTACGATGCCCTCGATTCCGGGCGTTGATATCTATACTGTTGGTATACCGGTTCCCGATCTGTCAACATCGGATGCTCAAGGCAGCCTGATCGTCGAAACCGGTAACGGCAGCATCACTGTCCCCTCAAACATGCTGACGGGTATTCCGGAAATCAGCGGCAGCAAAGCTCAAGTCTCCATTGGCAAGGGAGATAAGAGCGCTTTGCCGGAGGACGTCAAAGCTGCCATCGGTGACAGACCATTGATTCAGCTCACCCTATCCATCGACGGCCAGCAAACCAACTGGTCTAATCCCGGCGCGGCGGTAACGGTAAGCATCCCCTACACCCCGACGGCAGCGGAGCTGGCAAATCCCGAGAGCATTGTGATATGGCACATCGATGGCGCCGGCAATGCCGTAGCCATTCCTAACGGACGCTACGATGCGGCAACGGGAACAGTGACCTTTGCTACTACTCACTTCAGTTATTATGCAGTAACTTATCACAAAGTGAGCTTTAGCGATGTAGCTGCGGAGGCGTGGTATCACGATGCGGTGAGTTTCCTCGCAGCAAGAGGCATTACCGGCGGTACGGGCAATGGCAAATACAGCCCCGACGCCAGGCTCACCCGCGGCGAATTCATCGTCATGCTGATGCGTGCCTACGAAATCGCCGCCGATGTAAACTACACGGATAATTTCTTCGATGGTGGCAACACCTGGTACACCGGCCATCTGGCGGCAGCGAAGCGGCTGAGAATTACCGCAGGTGTGGGCAATAACATGTACGCTCCGGCCAGAGCGATCACCCGTCAGGAGATGTACGCTTTGCTGTATAACACCCTCAAGGCCCTTGACAAACTACCTGCCGCCAACTCCGGTAAGATACTCTTCGATTTTAGCGAAGCCGGCGGCTCAGGCGAAGCGCTGCAGCCTGACGCTGCGGCCACGAGGGCGGAGCTGGCCCAGGCGCTTTATCATCTGCTGACAAAGTAATACGTAAATTAAACAGAAAGCAAGCCGGCAGGTTCAAAAAAGACTGCCGGCTTGTTCTGGTTCTAAGCTGCCTTCTCGATGATGACTGTATTAGTCGTGCACTGCCGAGGACACTGAAAAATGCGCAAAATTTCAAGTTTAAAGTGTCAGGACACCGTTTTGGAGAATGTATTTGACTGCATTTTACCGTATTCGGCTATATTTAGTGTATTTGTAAGAGAATAGGCCATATTTTGAAGGAGCGCCACACTTTAAACCTGCAATTTTGCGTATTAAGCTGAGACTTGGCAACTTTTTCAGTGGCCTCTGCACCGCCTCGTTTTTTGTACAGGTTCCTGATGCTTACCGCTTCCGGGATCTTTAGCTGCTTTATGATGATGAAATGTTCAAGAATAAATAGTACAATGGACTTACAAAAAGATTTACAAACTTTTATTATTCAAGGATGTGACATTCTATGATTATTGGAGGAATTCAAAAGCTATCCTTGCTGGATTATCCCGATAAGACCTGCTGCACCATTTTTACAATCGGGTGCAATTATAGATGCCCTTACTGCCACAATGCCTCCCTGATCCAGGGCTCGAGCCCGGAAGAAATCATCTCTCTGGAAAAAATCATTGCGCCGGAAGCGATCATGGCTTTTCTGAAAAAACGCCGGGGGCTTTTGGACGGCGTCTGCGTCACCGGCGGCGAACCGCTTTTGCAAAAGGGACTGGAAGGCTTTCTTTATGAGATAAAAAACCTCGGCTTCTCTGTAAAGCTGGATACCAACGGCAGTTATCCCGAAAGGCTGCGGGAGCTTATTGCCAGTGCTTTGGTGGATTACGTGGCCATGGATCTGAAAAATGCGCCGGATAAATACGGACAGACAATCGGGATCAGCAGCTTCGACATTGCTCCCATCAAAGAAAGCGTTGCTGTTTTGCTTGCCGCCAGCGTACCCTATGAGTTCAGGACAACCGTAGTCCGTGAATTCCATACCGCAGAAGATATGCTTGCCATGGCCCGCTGGATCAAGGGCGCCAAGCATTACTATCTGCAAAGCTATGTGGATTCCGATGATGTTTTGACAAAGGGATTGAGCGGTTATTCAAAAGAAGAAATGCATTCACTCCTTGAATTGGTTCGTTTAATCATACCCGAGGCCGAGCTGCGGGGAATTTAGACATAACCATATATAGTGTAATTGTTTTTGAAAAAACTCAATATATAGTATATATTCATTGACTCTCCATAATTTTCAAGATATAATGAATATCACTGATAAGATTAGGGAGATGGATTTATGTACCAAGTAGTGAAACGAGATGGTTATGTCACCGGATTTGACCTGTCAAAGATAAGCAAAGCAATTACAAAGGCTTTCGAGGCCCAAAACAAACAGTATCATCCGCAAACCATTGACTTTTTGGCACTGAAGGTAACTGCCGATTTTGAACCTAAAATTGCCGACGGCAAAATTTCCGTGGAAGATATCCAGGACAGCGTAGAGGCCGTGCTCATCAAAAGCGGCTATGCGGATGTGGCGAAGGCCTTTATTTTGTATCGAAAGCATCATGAGAAAATGCGCAATATGAAGTCCACTATTTTGGACTTCAAGGATACGGTAAACAGCTACCTGAATATCACCGATTGGCGGGTCAAGGAAAATTCCACGGTCACCTATTCGGTAGGCGGATTGATTTTGAGCAATTCCGGCGCCATTACCGCCAATTACTGGCTGAGCGAAATCTACGACGCCGAAATTGCCCAGGCCCACCGTGACGCCGATCTGCACCTCCATGATTTGTCTATGCTTACCGGATACTGCGCCGGCTGGAGTTTAAAGCAGCTCATTCAGGAAGGGCTGGGCGGCATCACCGGTAAAATCACTTCAGCCCCTGCCAGCCATTTAGCCACGCTATGCAACCAGATGGTGAATTTTCTTGGCATTATGCAGAATGAATGGGCGGGAGCCCAGGCATTTTCCTCCTTTGACACCTATCTTGCGCCCTTTGTCAAAGTGGACAACCTATCTTATGACGCCGTCAAAAAATGCGTCGAAAGCTTTATTTATGGCGTCAACACCCCTTCCCGCTGGGGGACGCAAGCACCCTTTTCCAATATCACTTTGGATTGGGTAGTTCCCCATGATCTTGCGGAGCTGCCGGCCATTGTAGGCGGCAAGGAAATGGACTTTAGGTACAAAGACTGCAAAAAAGAGATGGATATGGTCAACAAAGCCTTCATCGAAATCATGATCGAGGGCGACGCCAACGGCCGGGGTTTCCAGTATCCCATCCCTACCTATTCCATCACAAAAGATTTTGACTGGAGCGATACGGAAAACAACCGGCTTTTATTTGAGATGACCGCCAAATATGGTACGCCATATTTTTCAAACTATATCAACAGTGAAATGGAGCCCAGCGATGTACGCAGTATGTGCTGCCGCTTGCGTTTGGATCTGCGGGAACTGCGCAAAAAATCCGGCGGTTTTTTTGGCAGCGGCGAGAGTACTGGTTCTATTGGGGTAGTTACGATTAACCTGCCGCGCATTGCTTATCTGGCCCAAAATGAGGCGGATTTTTACGGCCGCCTGGATAAGATGATGGACATTGCCGCCAGAAGCCTCAAAATCAAAAGGAACGTAGTAACCAAACTGCTGGAAGAAGGTCTGTACCCCTACACAAAACGTTATCTGGGCGCCTTCAGCAATCATTTTTCCACCATTGGACTGATTGGCATGAACGAGGCTGTATTAAACGCTAAATGGCTGCGAAAAGACATCTCGCATCCGGCGGCCCATGCTTTTGCCAGAGAGGTGCTGAACCATATGAGGAGGCGTCTCTCCGATTATCAGGAGGAATACGGCGACCTGTACAATCTGGAAGCCACACCGGCAGAGAGCACAACTTACCGCCTGGCCAAGCATGACGTAAAGCGCTATCCGAATATTATCACGGCTGCCAAAGCGGGGGAAACGCCCTATTACACCAATTCTTCCCACCTGCCGGTAGGCTTTACGGATGATATTTTTGAGGCGCTGGCTATTCAGGATGATCTGCAGACCTTATATACCTCCGGCACGGTATTCCATGCCTTTTTGGGTGAAAAGCTTCCCGGATGGAAAGGGGCTGCAGCCTTGGTGCGGAAAATCGCCGAGAATTACACGCTGCCTTATTATACTCTCTCGCCTACTTACTCCGTCTGCAAAAACCATGGCTATATCAAGGGGGAAGAATACGTTTGCGACCAATGCGGAGAGGCTACTGAGGTGTACAGCCGTATTACCGGCTATTACCGTCCGGTGAAGAATTGGAATGAGGGGAAGGCACAGGAATTCAAGGACCGCAGGCTGTACAAGGTAGAAAAAGAAGCCGGCAAGCCGATGCTGTTCACCACCAAAACCTGTCCCAACTGTAAAATCGCCAAAGCCTTCCTGAATGAAGCCAATATCACCTTTGAGACTTTGGACGTAGAGGAAAACGTGGGCTTGGTTGAGCGCTATGGCATAAAAAACGCCCCTGCACTGGTTGTCCGGGAAGGGGCGGCGGGGTATACGCTATATCTGAACGCCTCCGACATCCGGCGTTTTGCGCAGTCATGCTAAGCCCTAGCAGACATGCTAAGCCCTAGCAGACATGCTAAAATGATAAGAGGAGGAGCGATACCGATGAAAAAATATTTGTTTTATGCCAAGTCGGGCCAAAAAATGTGCTTTGTTCATGTTCTGCTCAATGCCCTGGATCTTAAAAGTGCCGAAAATGAAGTGAAGATTATTTTTGAGGGAGAATCAGTCAAGCTGCCGCCGATTCTGGCTGAGGAGTCAAATCCTCTTTATAAAAAGGCTTTGGATTCCGGTCTGATTGCCGGCGTTTGCCTGGCCTGTGCGCAAACCTTAGGCGTGAAGGATGATATTGAGAAGATAAATTTGCCCTTCCTCAAAGACATGAGCGGTCACGCAGGTATGCGGCCTTATATCGAAGATGGGTATGAGGTTTTCATCTTTTAAATTTGATGTTTTTCACCGCGTTATAGACAACAAGCCTCTGGTACCAGTTTTCAACTGAATACCAGGGGCTTGTTGAGTAAAATGCTCCCTAATCCAAGCTGTGTTGCAGCGGACATTGAATTTAGACTAAATCCAACAAGAGGTGTAAAACTTGAAATTTTGCACATTCTCCAGAGGTTGTATTCACTAACCGGATATCGCTTATCAAAGGCAGCCTATCGGATGCTTCCGTATTTATAGCATACGATTAAATGGCGTCTGCCCAAGCCTTATTTATCAAGGGCTTCGCTCCTATTGCTGTAAACTCGAGCCTGATTTGAGCACTCGGACTCGATTTTGCGCATTTGAGTAGGGTAGGCCGCTAAAAAATCCCCTCAAGCATCAGCTTATTTGAGCAAAATTGCAGGTTTAAAGTGTCCAAAGACTGCATATCGGCCGGATTTGGCTGTATTTGGCTATATCTAGTGTAACGGCCAGGATATGTACGCTATTCTTAAGAGACAGCACACTTTAAACTTGCAATTTTGCTCATTTTCCAGTGCCCTCCACTCAGACTCGATTTCGAGTGCAATATCCCATAAAATCAGGGCGTCCCCTCTGCACCTTTTCAGGTTCATTTGGGACGCCCTTTTGTTTTTTGCTTTGCGAATGCGGTTAACGGTCGATAAATTCCCTGCCTATAATCGCAGCATTTAATTCCAGCTTTAATCCCCGCCTTAATCCCGGCCCTTCAAATCGCCGGCATCCTTGCTTAAATCAAAGGGATATTCCTCATCGTAATCGTAGTCCACAGGGTCTTCTTCTTCAAAGCCGTTATCCTGCAACACATACTCCGTAACATGGTGCTCATGGTGCAGATAATGGTCGTGATGGGAAGGTGTGATTTTTGCCCGGGAAATCTCATCGCCGGCCGCTTTCTTTGCGACCGGGGGCCTGGCGCCAGACTTTGCTGAAGGCTCGTGAGCTAAATGGAGATCCCAGTCCTCATCCTCATCTTCTTCGTCATCATATTCGTCTGCCCGCCACTCCTGGTCATAATGCTCATCTTGATTTTTGGGATGTTTCATAGGTGCTCCACCTCCTATCTTGTTCTTATTTTAACATGGAGTCCGGCTATTTTCAATTGACCATTAATTTTGCTTTGCCCGTAGGGGTCACCAGGCTACCAAAGCCTTTTTGGGATTGGATGAGATTAAGTTCTTTCAAACGGTTAAGACGGTATTTCAGTTGCCATTTTGTTAATATGACGCCTTGATCCCGGCAGAAATCAAGGAGCTCCTGATGTCCGGGAGGCCGGCCATCTAATTGTAGGGACTCCAAAGCCCGCAATACGGCGGCAGTTTCGATTTTCAGGTTGATGCCGTCAGCAGGCTTCCGGTTAGTATCATTAGGGGGATGGCTGTTATTTAATAAAGGGACTTTTTCGCTTTCATCCCGGCTATTTTCCAGCCAGGCCAGAATTTCTTCATTAACACTGAAAGCGCTGCCAAAGGCCACGCCGTTGACCAGGTATTCTACTAAGCTTCGCAGCTCCCGGACATTGCCGGGCCAGGCATAATGCTCCAGGCCGGCGCTGGCGGCGGAGCTGATTTCCGGCGCCGAAAGCTGATAACGGTTTAAATTAATATTTAGATAATAATAAAATAAAAGTATGATATCCTCCCGCCTTTGGCGCAATGGCGGCAGGGTAATTGGCAATACGTTGATGCGGTAGTATAGATCCTGGCGGAACTTGCCGGCTCGGATGAGGGCCGGCAGGTCCTGATGGGTGGCGGTAATGATCCTTACGTCCACCGGTATAGGCCGCTCGCCGGAAATCCGGTAAACCTCTTTTTCCTGCAATACCCGCAAAAGCCGTTGCTGTACCACCAAAGAGGCGTCGCCGATTTCATCAAGAAACAGCGTGCCGCCGCCGGCCAGCTCAAACAAGCCTTGCTTGCCCCGCTTTCTGGCGCCGGTAAAAGCTCCTTCTTCATAGCCAAAAAGTTCGCTTTCCAAAAGTGATTCCGTCAAAGCTCCGCAGTTTACCGGCAAAAATGGGCCGGCGGCTCTGGGGGAACAATTATGGATGCCCCGGGCCAGCAGTTCCTTGCCGGTACCGCTTTCACCCCGGATCAGTACGGCAGTCTCGCTGCAAGCCATCCTTTCCGCCCGGGCGATGACCTGACTCATGGCCTCACTGCAATAGACCAGGTTGGTAAAATGGCTGCCGCTTTTGCGGCCGGCCTCAGTCCTGGTCGCCGGATGCTCCTGGACTGCTGTTGGCGCAGGCTCCTTTGGCAAAGCCTTTATCGTCATCATCCAGAGGCCTTGATCGATATCCTGTAAAAGGCGAAGGGAAATCTGGCAGGCGGAGCCTTCGATGGACCGGTAATAATCGAAAGCCGGCGTTTGATCCCAGTTTGCAGGCAAGAGAGCGCGCAGGATATCCCGGTGAATATCATCGCCCAGATAGGACCTGGCCACTTGATTGTATTCCATGATATTAAGACTGCCGTCAAAATAGATCATACCATCGGCGAATTCATCCAGAAGCAGTTGAAGATGCCGCTTCATTCTGGCGTTTTTACGTATTTCCTGATCCAGGTGCCGCATATTGTCAATGATTTTCTTGATGTAACGATTCATGATCAGCTCGTCGATCTGGTTATTGCCCGTAAAAAAGCTGAGGATCTGGCTGACGGTGGAAAGGCTCAGATCCCGCATGCCCAGATCAAGGATATGGGGGATTCCGGGAGGGACAAGCTGAGGATCACCTAATGTAATAGCGTATTGGTATTCCCGTTCCAGAGGTTTATTGCTGTCATAGCCGTGCATGTAGAAATGGGTAAAGCCCATCTCGCGCAGATCTTTGGCCAAATCCATAGCGCCGTCATATAAGTTGTAAGTCACCAGAACCTGGCTGCCGACGGGGACTTCAAACAGACAGCTCAGCTTGTCCATACGGACGGTCCTTTTGGCGACGATATATGGCGTATCGGGATGGAGGCAGCTGATGACCCTTTCTTTAAAAAAGGGAGTGGTGATCACCACCAGATCGTCGGTATAATTAGCGCCGGGCTCCATCTGGTCGTACACATAAGAACGGATATTAAGACGATCTCCCAGCAGATCAAAAAGCTGGTTATGGAGGTCGTCTCTTCTTTGCTTATGGAAAGAAAATAAGGTAAGAGAACCAAGGATCACAGCTATCGCCTCCTTCAAAACCATTTTACCATAAAGTCTTAGAAAAGAGCTAAAAAAATAGCTTAAAAAGAGGAGGAAAAGAGCTTGATAAGATGAAGCTGCCAAGGTGGGATGAGGGTTTTTGCCGTGGGGTCGCTGCCGGAAGAGTGGCATAAAAAATGCTATAAAAGTTAAGCAATAGGCCTTGCCCATATCCAAATCCGATCATGAATTAAAAGGAGGAAAATCAATGAAGAAAATGTCTGCATTATTGGTGTTTCTGCTACTTTTGGGCCTCTTGGCAGGTTGTGGCGGCAACGCCGGAACATCGGGACAAGAACCGGCAGGTGTGACGCCAACAGGCCAGACTTCCGGGGCGTCTGAGACTGGGGGCAGCGGCAGGACGGATCTCAATTTATCAACTACTACGGTATTGACTTCTGTGGACCCTCATTTTTCGGAAAAAATTGCGGATATGTATGCTTTTCGCCAGACTTATGAGGGCTTGTACTTTCAGGATGAGCTGACGGGCAAGTTTGAACCCCGGATCGCCGAAAGCTATACCGTCAGCGAGGATGGGCTTACCTACAGTTTTACGCTGCGCCAGGGCGTCAAATTCCATAACGGCGATGAACTGAAAGCATCGGATATCATTTTCTCCTTCAAACGGGCGGCGGACAATCCCTCCGTTTCAGCCCGGGTAGCTCAGGTGGCAGAAGTGAAGGAGATCGACCCTAAAACCGTAGATATAGTGCTGAAATCACCTCAGGCTGCTTTTATGACGGATCTCTGCGGCGTTTATATCCTTAGTGAAAAGGTAGTAACAGAGCAGGGGAAGGAATTCGGCACGAAAGCGGCTCTCTGCGGCACGGGACCTTACTATTGGGATAAAGTCGACCATGCGGTAGGCTGGACCCTCCAGGCTTTCCCCGATTACTACCGGGGTGAGGCAGCGATTAAAACCATTAATTTCAAACCCATTTCCGATGTATCTGCCGGCCTGGTGGCTTTTGAATCCGGGGATCTGGATTGGTATATTGCACCGGTAGCCAACTGGGATGATCTGGTAAACAGCGGCAAATACAATACAGAGGTAGTGGCGGCCAACCATATTTCTGTCATTGTGGTGAATCCCGATGCCAATGAAGCGCTGAAAAACCCCCTGGTTCGCAAAGCTATCGGCCATGCCATGGATAAGGAAGCCATGAATCTTGTGGGTTTCAACGGCCTGGCTTTCACCACCGACTATATGGTGGATCCGGAAAAGAATACCGGAGCTGATTTTGATCTGGGTGTGATCTATGATTTTGATCTGGAAAAAGCCAAGACCCTGCTGGTGGAAGCCGGTTATCCCAATGGCGTGGATGTGGGCGCCATCATGTCCTGGACCGGCGGCTATTATGAAAAGATGGCTCAGGTCCTTTATGATACGCTGAACTCCATTGGCATCAAATGTGAATTGAAAATGATTGAGCAAGCCTCCGTTTCGCCCAATCTTCGCTCTCAGCAGTACGATATCGCCACTTATGGCTGGTCTTATTACGGTGATTACAGCTATATGTATACCAGATGGCACAGCTCCCAGGAAGGAGCCGTATATGTAAAGTTTACCGATAAGCAGTTCGACGGCAAAAGGCTGGATGAGCTGCTGGAGCTGGGCGGCAGGGAAAAGGATGCTGCCAAACGTATCCAGCTATATAAAGAGTATAACGATATGTTTATGGACGCCGCCGTTTGTTTCCCTTGTCTGAATAAAGTGCAGACTTATGTTTGGGAAAAAAATCTGAATGCCGTTAACGCTCCAAACTTTCCTTTAATCTACGATTGGAGCTGGAAATAGATGAAGGTTCTCATCGGGATGCTGGGCCAGGAGACCAATGCCTTTGCGGCAGAGCATTGTGATTTCCAACATTTTGCCCCCAATGGCCTGGTGGAAGCCAAGGATTTTATTGAAGTAAACAAAGGGGGCAATGATTATCCCGGCGGCATGATCCGGGCGGCGGCAGAAGAAGGGGTGGACCTGATCCCCATGGTGGGCAATCTGACGGCAGGAGCCATTCTCACTGCGGAATGCCTGGAGCAAATTACCGATATTCTGTTGAGTTTTGTAGAAAAGCATGGAAAAGAGATCGACGGTATTTGCCTGGCTCTTCATGGCGCCGGCAGAGCAGAGACTACCCAGGATCTGGAGGCATATACTTTGACAAAAATCCGGGAAGTCACGGGATCGGATCTGCCCATCACCGTAACCTTAGATCTCCATGCCAATATAACCCCGGATATGATTCGTTTATCGCAAGGGCTTTTCGGCATTAAGGAATATCCTCATGTGGATAAGGCGGCAGCCGGTTTTTTAGCCATGAAAACGTTGATCCGCATCATCCGCAGCCGTCAGGGGGGGCCAGCCTATGACATGGAAACGGCCTTCACTCAACTGCCCCTTTTGATTCCGCCTCTCATCGGCAGTACTTTTGAATGGCCTATGGAGGAGGTAAGGGACTATGTTCTTGCCTGCAAAGAGAAGTACGGTCTTTTGGATGCCTCCTTCTTTCATGGCTTCCCTTATACCGACGTGAAGGATGCGGTAGCCTCGGTGCTGGCCATAGGTCCCCGGGGCAAAGATCAGGCGGAAAAAGCGGTCCGGGATATTGCCGGATACGTCTGGGCCCGGCGGCGGGATTTCCTTTCCCGGGCTTTAAGCCCCCGGGAGGCCATCGACCGGGCTCTGGCGGTAAAGACTGACGGCTATGTGGTAATCAATGAATCTTCGGACAACCCGGGGGGAGGTACGCCGGGAGATGGCACTTATCTTCTGCAGGCTATGCTGGAGAGAAATGCAGGGCCGGCCATATTTTGCAGTATCTACGATCCGGAAATGGTAAGCCTGGCGGTGGAGGCCGGTGTAGGCGGCAAAGTCAGCGGCTTTCTCGGCGGCAAAACCGACAAGTTTCATGGCCGGCCTATTCCGATTAAGGACGCTTTCGTTTGCTGCCTATCGGAGGGCGTTTATATCTGCAACTCGCCGGTTCAAGCGGGCATGGTGATTTCTATGGGCAAAACCGCCCGGCTGCGGCTGGGTCAGGTGGAAATGGTGGTTACGTCCATCATGGCCCGGCAGACATACTGTGACGGACCTTTTATTGCCGCCGGCGCCGATTTAAATCATTACCGGCTGATTGCCATTAAATCCTCCAATCATTTTAAAGCCTTTTTCAAAAAAAGGGCGGCGGCCATCATTACCGCAGATCCGCCGGGCATCCAGACTTCGCAGTTTGACACGTTGCCTTTTGAGCATTTGCCTTGTAATGTATGGCCGTTGAGTTCTCAGGCTGCCTACAGCGGTGAAGTTCAAATCTTTTTCTAAGGAGGGATATCTATCTGGAGATATATCCTTAAACGATGCTTGCTGATTATCCCGATTACCCTGGGGGTCTCCTTTATTGTCTTCGCTATTCTGGCTATTACCCCGGGAGATCCGGCCACCATGATTCTGGGTATCGGCGGTACCCAGGAAGAAATTGATCGAATCAATCGGGAATTGGGGTATGATCAGCCTTTTTTAAAAAGATATGCTGATTATTTGTATAAGGCCATTGTCAAGCAGGATCTGGGTACTTCCTATCAATTTAAGACTACTGTTTGGTCCAATATCCGGCAGCGTCTGCCTATATCCTTTAAGGTGACCATCCTGGCTTTATCCTTTGCTTCTGCGGTGGGCATTCCTATAGGTGTGCTGTCGGCGGTGAAGCAATATTCGCTGTTAGACACTATACCCACGATCATGGCTTTGTTTTTGGCGGCCATTCCTACCTTTTGGCTGGGCATGATGCTGATGCTCCTCTTTTGCTTGGAACTGCGCTGGTTTCCTGCCACCGGCATCAGCTCTTGGAAAAGCTATGTCATGCCCACTATCGGCTTAGGCATGCCTTATGCCGCCCAGCAACTTCGCTTTGCCCGTTCTTCTATGCTTGAGACTATACGGCAGGATTATATCCGTACAGCCCGGGCTAAAGGAGCCCCGGAGAATATCGTCATTTGGAAGCATGCGCTGAAAAACGCCCTGTTGCCTATCATTACGATTATAGGCGTCAATTTCAGCCTGATTTTAGGCGGGGCCGTAGCTACGGAAACTCTTTTTTCCATACCGGGCCTGGGCAGCATGGTGGTAACGGGCATTAAAATGAAGGATATACCTATGGTTATGGGAAGCATTATCGTGCTGTCCATCATCTGTTCTTTTGTTATTTTGGTGGTAGACCTCCTTTATGCCCTGATCGATCCCAGGATCAAGGCTAAATACACCAAGAGGAGGCGGTCTGCGGCATGAGTTTACCAAAGCCGGATATTGATCAGGAATTGCAGCAGGAGTGTGGGCAAGAATTAGCGCCGGAGGCTGTTGTTGCGATTTATAAAAAACCCAGCCAATTAAAAGAAATCTGGCGGCGCATGCGAAAAAACAGGGCTGCCATGATCGGCTTGACCATCATTGCCGTCATTTTATTTTTGGCGGTGTTTGCCGAGCAGATCAAGCCTTACAGCCTGGCCGTCAATCAAAACGTTAAAATCCGCTTGCAGCCGCCCTCCCTTGCACACCCCTTCGGCACCGATGGATATGGCAGGGATTTGTTTGCCCGCTGTATCCACGGCGCCAGGGTGTCATTATCTATCGGCTTTACCTCGGCCACTCTGTCTTTGGTGCTGGGGCTGTTTTTCGGTTCTGCCGCCGGCTACTATGGTGGAAGAGCCGATACCGTCATCATGCGCTCGGTGGACGTCATAGCGGCCATTCCCTCTATCCTCATGGCTCTGGCGGTAGTGGCGGCCTTGGGGGCCAGCCCCCTGAACCTGATTCTGGCTGTATCCTTTGCCAGAACTCCGGCGGTGATCCGGGTAGTTCGCACTGCCGTGCTGTCGGTAGGAGATCAGGAGTATGTAGAGGCTGCCAAAGCCGGCGGCACCAGAGATATCCGAATCATCCGCAAAAGCATATTGCCCAATGCCATGGGCCCGATATTGGTCCAAGCCACCATGAGCGTAGCGCAAAATATCTTGTCCGCAGCTACCTTGAGCTTTTTAGGCCTGGGTATCAACCCGCCTACGCCGGAGTGGGGAGCGATTATCAGCGAATCAAAGGAGTTTATGCGGACGGCCTATTACCTGATGTTTTTTCCCGGGCTGATGATCATCCTCTCCACCTTATCACTGAATTTAGTGGGAGACGGCCTCCGGGATGCTTTGGACCCCCGGCTGAAATCCTGATCATACCGTGGAAAGGAAGACAGGGAAATGACAGAAACGATATTGGAAGTCAAGGATCTGGAAGTACAGTATAAAACTGAACTGGAAACGGTATATGCGGTAAACGGTATCAGCTTCCGGCTGAATGAGGGGGAAACCCTGGGTATCGTAGGGGAAACGGGAGCGGGGAAAACTACTACAGCGCTTTCGGTGCTGAGGCTGCTGCCGGAGCGGGTCAGCTTTATCCCGAAGGGGGAAATTTATTTTCAGGGTCAAAATCTGCTGGAGATGAAAGAGAATGAGCTTCGTAAAATCAGAGGAGAAAAGATCGCCATGATCTTTCAAGACCCTATGACCAGTTTGAACCCGGTGATGACGGTGGGAGAGCAGATTTTAGAGGCCCTTATTTTTCATCGGGCAGAAAAAGCTGAAAAAGCAGAATTGGAAAAACGGGTTGATGAAGTATTGACTATGGTAGGTATTGCTGCGGACAGAAAAGCCGATTATCCTCACCAGTTTTCCGGCGGCATGAAACAGAGGGTAGTTATCGCTATGGCTTTAGCCTGCGAGCCGGAACTTTTGATTGCCGACGAGCCTACCACGGCTTTGGATGTAACCATCCAAGCCCAGGTGCTCCTGATGATCCGCAATTTGCGTGACCGTCTGAAAACAGCCATGATCATGATCACTCACGATTTGGGCATTGTTGCCCAAACCTGTGATAATGTGGCAGTGATGTATGCGGGGGAGCTGATCGAATCCGGTACCGCCGAGGATATTTTTTGCGCCGAAAAGCATCATCCTTATACCGAGGGTTTATTCGGCTCTATACCCAGCCTGCGGGTTTATACAGAAAGGCTGAATCCTATTGCCGGCTTGATGCCCGATCCTACGGAGCGTAATCCGGGCTGCAAATTTGCTCCCCGCTGCCCTAAAGTAATGGCGATTTGCCGCTCCTCTCATCCGGAAGATGCAGTGGAAAACACCCATAGGATTAAATGCCATTTATATAGCGATGGCATTACTGATCCGAGGAAAGAGGAGGAGAGGTTATGATCTTGGCGGAGCAGGAAGAAAGCCGAATATTGGTTGAAACGGAGAACCTGAAAAAGTATTTCAAAGTCGCCGGCGGCCAGCTCCATGCCGTGGATGGCGTAAACCTTCGAATCCGCCGGGGCAAAACTCTGGGTATCGTAGGGGAGTCGGGCTGCGGTAAAAGCACTATCGGCCGTACAATTTTACGGCTCATTGAGCCCAGCGGCGGCGATATCAGGTACGAAGGCAAAAGTATCATCAACCTGAACAACTCTGCCATGCGGGAAATGCGCAAAAAAATGCAGATTATTTTTCAGGACCCCTACTCAAGCATTAATCCCCGGATGTCGGTAATTGAGCTCATTGCTGAATTTATGATCGTCAATCGTCAATATGCCACGAAAGCGCAATGCTTCAATAAAGCGGCCCAGCTCATGGACGTAGTGGGACTGGCCCGGCGGCTGGCCAATGTCTACCCTCATGAGCTGGACGGCGGCCGGCGGCAAAGGATTGGCATAGCCAGGGCTTTATCTCTGGAACCGGAATTCATCGTCTGCGACGAACCGGTATCGGCTTTAGACGTATCTATCCAGGCCCAGATTCTCAACCTGTTGATGGACCTGCAAAAAGAAAAAGGATTAACTTACATGTTCATCACCCACAATTTATCCGTGGTAAAGCATATCTCCAGCGAGATTGCCGTTATGTATCTGGGCAAGTGTGTGGAGAAAGCTACATCCGCACAATTGTTCGAGGAGCCTAAGCACCCTTATACGAAAGCCCTTTTGACAGCTATCCCGGAACCGGATATTGCTATGCGGAAAAAGGAAATCATTGTCATTAAGGGGGAGGTTACAAGCCCCATCAATCCTAAGCCCGGCTGCCGCTTTGCCCCTCGCTGCGATTATTGCCAAGAGATTTGCTGGCGGGAGGAACCGGCATATAAAGAAGTAAAGGAACAGCATTTTGTGGCCTGCCATTTCTCGGGTTAAGCAGCATAGTTAAGAAATGATAGCGCATGCTAATGAATAAAGATGGTAATAGGGATGCCAGCAAAACCGGCTCCCAATTTTTTCTTTTTTGGATGTTGGGCCGGCAGGAGAATTCGGGTTCCTGTCAAAGATATTATGGCCATAATTTCTCATTATTAAAAAGATAAGGAGGTGCTATCAACTATGTACGATTTGGTTTTAAAAGGCGGGACAGTTATCGAGGGTACCCGTAAGCCGCCGCGCCAGGCTGATGTTTGTATCGCCGATGGCAAAATCGCCGCTATTGTTGACCAATTTGCAGGCGAGGCAAAAGAGGTGGTGGACGTCGGCGGCAAGACCGTTGCTCCAGGATTCATTGATATTCATACTCATTCCGACGTATCCCCTCTGGTGCCGCCGCCTTTTAATGCCGAAAGCAAGCTTTACCAAGGCGTGACTACGGAAATCACCGGCAACTGCGGCTGCTCCATCGTGCCCAACACCAAGGAGCGGCGGCAGGAAATCAACTATTATTTTGAACGTATGCTGGAACTGCCGGCAGGGATAGAGCTGGACATGGACTCCATCGATGATTATGCCGAAAGAGTGGCTGAAAAAGGCAGCGCCCTTAATATGGGTGTGCTGATCGGACATGGCACCCTCAGAGGCTGCGTCATGGGCTTTGGGGACAGAGAGCCCTCTCCCGAGGAGATGGAAGGACTAAAGGCTCTTTTGGATCAGGAGCTCTCCCGGGGCGCCTTCGGGATGTCCCTGGGTTTGATTTACCCGCCCAGCGCTTTCAGCAAACAGGAAGAGCTGGTGGAGCTGGCTAAGGTGCTGGCCCGTCATGATGCTCTTTTGGCCGTGCATATGCGCAACGAAGGACCCAAAGTCTTTGAAGCGGTAGACGAGATGCTGGAAATTGCCAGGCTTTCCGGCGTTCATTTGCAGATTTCTCACCTTAAGCTGATGGGCAAGCCGCAGTGGCACCGGGCAGAAGAACTTTTGGCAAAAATCAATCAGGCCAGGGAGCGGGGCATAAATGTGACTTGCGACCAGTATCCTTATAATGCCACTTCCACCGGTCTTAGCGCTTTAGTACCCAAGTGGGCTCACGACGGCGGCTTTGCTAAGATGGTGGAACGCCTGGCCTCTAAGGACAAAGGCCTTTTGGAGGATATTTCCAGGGAAATGGACAATCGGGGCGGCCCTCAAACGGTGCTGGTGGTTTCTTCCCATGGCCGTATGCCGGAAATCGAAGGCAAGACCATGGATCAGGTTGCGAAGATGCTGAATCTTCCTGCCGAAGAAGCTGTAGCGGAGGTTTTGGTTCGTTGTGAAGGAGGTGCGGCGGCTATTTATTTCTCTCTTAATGAAGAAGACGTGATCACCATATTCCATGATATGAACATTGCCATTGCCAGCGACGGTTATTCTTTAAGCTTTGACCGCAGTATTACTTCTACCAATCCCCATCCCAGAAATTTCGGAACATTCCCCCGCTTCTTGCAAATGAACCGGGAAAAGCAGATTATGCCTTTGGAAGATGCCGTTTACAAAATCACCGCCTTGCCGGCAGCCATTTTGGGGCTGGCCGACCGGGGGGTCCTCAAGGAAGGAACCCCGGCGGATATCACGGTTTTTGATGCCGCCAAGATTAAGGATCGTTCCCAATTCACCGATTCTCTGGCTAAACCGGCAGGCATTGAGCACGTCATTGTAGGCGGTGTGTTTGCCCTGCGGGACGGCCGGCAGACGGCGGCCAGGAACGGCCGGGTTTTGAGGAAAACAGCTAAAGTATAAGAAGGTGTAAGTCGGTTGATTTTTGATTAATTTAAGGAGGAGAATTTATGGAACTTGGGAGTTGGTCTCTGATCCAAGCCCCATCTTTACTGGCATTAATACCATTGATCGTTTTTATTGTTATCGTATTCCGGGGCAAGAGCAATACCGCCGGTATCATTATCGGTATCGCCATCGGCGCCCTGATGATGGGCCAAAACCTTAAGGCTTTGGCTTCTCAGTTTGCCGGCAGCCTGGGCTCCAGCACGGCTCTCATCGGCGCTATCATCATGACCGGCGCCGGCTTGGGCGTACTGATGACGGAAGCCAAGATCACCCATACGCTGGTGTACTGGATCGTCAAGCGTATCGGCGTCAATACCCAGACCAAGGCCAAGATCGCCTTGATCATCAGCTCGATCTTCATTTGCGGCCTTTTGGGCACCTTAGGCGGCGGCAATGCCGTCATCGCCCCCATTATTATTCCGGTTATGGCTTCCCTTGGCATTACGCCCAGCGTAGTCTGCACCTTGTTTAAAGTATCCGGTGAGGTTGGCTTGATTCTGGGGCCTCTGACCGGCGTTACCCTGATCACCATGGAGGTCACCGGCTTATCTTACGGCCAGCTGATGCTGGGCGCGGCTCTGCCTTTTGCCTTTTTCTGGCTGGGGGGCTCCTGGTTTGCCGTCAAGCGGACCCAAAGGCGCACGGAAGGCAAGGAAGCTTACGCAATCACCGATGATATGAAGGATCTGAGCTCCATCGTTATTGAGCCGAAAGCCAAACAGGCCACCATTGCCTTTTTGGTCAGCTTTGCCCTTTTGGTGGCCTATGGCGTCATGACCAAGCAAGGCACCAACTACGCTCTCATCGTAATGATTCTTTTGTCCGCCGTAGTAGGTATCGTCAGCCGGATGGATATCGACCACGTTATCGATTCTCTCGTCAAAGGTATTTCCTCCCAGGCCAATATGTTCGTTATCTTCGTTACCATTGACGTGCTGCTGAATCTCGTTACTCTGGGCGGCGGCTTTACCGCTCTGTCCGATCTGCTGGGCGGCATCTCCGGCGACAGTCCCACAGCCGTAATGCTGATTGCTGCCGTCGTCGGCGGCTTCGGTATCGAGGCAGCGGCAGTGGCGGAAATCAAGATCATTGCCGAAATGTTCGTCGAAACCGCCAGAGCGGCCGGTCTGCCCATGAGCATGTTCGCCATTTCGATTATTGCCGCTACCCGTCTCACCGGTTCTATCTACCCCACTTCCAATATGGCCGGCCAGCTGGGTATTGCCCGCTGCACCAATACGAGAGAAGTCCTCGAGGCCAACTGGATTTCCGCCGGTACCGTCCTTGCCTTTATTATTGTCTGGGCCTTCCTGGGCGTTATGATACTGGCATAAGCAAGCCAAAAATTTGTCTTAAAAAACAAGAGAGGAGCCTGGCGGTTGATCGCCGCCGGGCTCCTTTTTTGCTGGCGGCAGGCCGTAAAAAGGCCCGCTGCAAAAAATCTCAAATAATATCATTGCATTTCTTTTTTATATAAAGTAAAATAACACGAAAAGTAGTATCAGCTCAAGCGATTCGCAGAAAGTAACTACGCGGCATCTGCTTGGGTTTTTCGTTTACATAATACGAGGGGAAAGGAAGATGGGGTGTGGAAAATAAATTAAAAATTTATGGATTTAACAATCTGACCAAATCCCTGAGTTTTAATATTTACGACGTCTGTTATGCTAAAAGTGAGAGGGAGCAGAGAGATTACATAAAGTATATTGATGAGCAGTACAATTCCGACCGGCTCACCAAAATCATGGAGCATCTTACGGAGATGATCGGCGCCACCGTACTCAGCATATCCAAGCAGGATTACGATCCCCAAGGAGCCAGCGCCACCTTCCTGATCGCTGAGAAGTCCATGCTGCCCCGGGCTGCCGGCGATACTATTGTCGCCCACCTGGATAAAAGCCACGCTACCGTCCATACTTATCCTGAGTACCATCCCGACAACTCCATCGCCACTTTTCGGGTGGATATCGACGTGGCCACCTGCGGCGAGATTACTCCTCTCAGCACCCTGGATTATCTGATCAGCAGCTTCGATTCCGATATTATCACCATGGATTACCGGGTGCGGGGCTTTACGAGAACCGTAGACGGTCAGAAGCTTTTTATGGATCATCACATCAAATCCATCCAGGATTATATCGAAGACGAGACCTTGAAGAAATATGACGCCATCGACGTCAATGTCTATCAGAACAATCTTTTCCATACAAAAATGCTGATCAAAGAGATCGACCTGCAAAATTACTTATTCAATCAGGACGTCTACGAGCTGCCGCCTAAAACCCGCCTCCAGATCACCGAGTCCCTGCGGCGGGAAATGATTGAGATTTTCAGCGGCATCAATATATTTTAAGCGTTAAAAAGAACCGACAACTACTTTGGCGGGAGTTTTTTCGCCAGACAAGGCGGCAACGACAAATGCGAAGGAGCGTACATTGGGTACGTGACTGAGCAGATGGCGGCGGCCAACGCAGGCTCTTGTGACCTCAATCCGCTATCCGAGGATACTAAGGGCGCGAATGTATGGCGGAAAAAGAACCGCCAAAGGGAGGGACAGATGAACCAGGAGAGAGCCCCGATCTATGAAGCCTTGCTTCGTTTTAAGAACATGAGAATCGTGCCTTTTGACGTGCCGGGCCACAAAAGAGGCAAGGGTAACAGAGAGCTGACGGACTTCCTGGGAGCAAACTGTCTTTCTCTTGACGTCAATTCCATGAAGCCTTTGGACAACCTCTGCCATCCCGTTTCCGTCATTAAGGAAGCGGAAGAATTAGCTGCTGCCGCTTTTGGCGCCAGGCACGCTTTTTTTATGGTCAACGGCACCACCTCCGCCGTCCAGAGCATGATTCTTACCGCCTGCAAAAAAGGCGACAAGATCATTTTGCCCCGTAATGTCCACCGCAGCGTCATCAATGCCATGATCCTTTGCGGCGCTATTCCCGTTTATATGAATCCTGAGGTCAATCTCAAGCTGGGCATTGCTTTGGGCACCGCTCCTGCGGAAGCGGAGAGGGCCATCCGGGAGCATCCCGACGCCAAGGCCATCCTGATCAACAATCCCACCTATTATGGCATTTGCTCTGATTTGAAGACGATTGTCGGTCTGGCCCACCGTCACGGCATGCTGGCTTTAGTCGACGAGGCCCATGGCACTCATTTTTATTTCGGCAAAGGCTTGCCTATTTCCGGCATGGCCGCCGGCGCCGATATGGCTGCGGTCAGCATGCATAAATCCGGCGGCTCCCTGACCCAAAGCTCCTTTCTCCTGATCGGCGAGGGCTTAAGCGCCGGCTATACCCGGCAGATCATCAACCTGACCCAGACCACCAGCGGTTCTTATCTTTTGTTGTCAAGCCTGGATCTTTCCCGCAAAAACATGGCTTTAAATGGTGAAGCTATTTTTGACAAGGTCTGCGAAATGGCCAACTACACCCGGGAAGAGATCAACAAAATAGGCGATTATTATGCTTTTTCCCGGGAAATTATCAACGGTACCTCCGTCTATGATTACGATATCACCAAGCTGTCGGTTTTTACCCTGGATGTGGGTCTGGCCGGCATCGAGGTTTACGATATTCTGCGGGATGAGTATGATATTCAGGTGGAGTTTGGCGATATCGGCAATTTCCTGGCTTATCTTTCCGTGGGCGACCGGCCCCAGGATCTGGAGCGGCTGGTCAGCGCTTTGGCGGAGATCCGCCGCCGCAAAAAGCGGGATAAAACAGGCATGTTTAGTTTGGAATATTTAACGCCCCAGGTGGTGATTTCACCCCAGGAGGCCTTCTATGCGGAAAAAAGGGCTTTACCTATAGAAGAAAGCAGCGGCCAGATCTGCAGCGAGTTTGTTATGTGCTATCCGCCGGGGATTCCCATTTTGGCGCCGGGGGAGAGGATCACCGACGATATCTTGACCTATATCCGCTACGCCGGCGAAAAAGGCTGCTCCCTTACGGGGCCGGAGGATATGGACATTAAATATCTCAATGTTTGCGTAGGCGGCTGAGCGATAGGCTCAACATACGGTTCAGCAATGCAGTTCGGCAATATTGTTCAGCAGGGTAAAGGAGGCCGGAAAGATATATGCAGTTATGGTATACGGAGCGCCATACTCCCTATGTGGAGTTTTCCATTAAAGTAGACCGCCAGATTTATAGCGGTCAAAGCGAATTTCAGCGCATCGATGTCTTTGAATCCAAGGAATTCGGCCGTTTTTTGACCTTGGACGGCATCATGATGCTGACGGAAAAAGACGAATTTATCTATCATGAAATGATGGTTCATGTGCCCATGGCCGTTTGCCCGGAAATCAAGAATGTTCTGGTCATCGGCGCCGGTGACGGCGGCGTCATCCGGGAGCTGTCTTATTATGAGGGCATAGAAAATATCGATTTGGTGGAAATTGACGAGCTGGTGGTGGAGGTTTGCAAGTTGCATTTGCCTCAGACGGCTTGCCGCTTCAATGATGAAAGGATCCAGTTTTATTTCGAGGACGGTTTAAAATATATCCGCCGCCACGAGAACAAGTACGACCTGATCATTGTGGATTCCACCGATCCCTTCGGCCCCGGCGAGGGCCTGTTTACGAAGGAGTTTTACGGCAATTGCTATAAAGCCCTCACTGATACCGGTATCATGGTCAATCAGCATGAAAGTCCTTTTTACACCAATGACGCCATTGCCATGCAGCGCTCCCATCAGCGGATCGTCGAGTCTTTCCCCATCAGCAAGGTTTATCAGGCTCATATTCCCACTTATCCGTCGGGCCATTGGCTTTTTGGCTTCGCCTCAAAAAAACTCCATCCCATCCACGATATTAAGGCTGCCCGCTGGAATGCTTTAGGCATTAAAACCAAATACTACAATACTAGGCTCCATGCCGGTGCTTTTGCCCTGCCCACCTATGTGGAAGATTTGCTGCGGGATGTGGAGTGATGACTATGGTAAATCAGAAGGCTGTGACCAATCAAAATACACTCATTCGGCAAAATATCGAGACGTTTCTAAGCTGCGATAAGCCCTACCAGGAGGCGGATACCGTCATTTTCGGCGCCCCCTTTGACTCCACCACCTCCTACCGGCCGGGCGCCCGTTTCGGCAGCCGGGCCATGCGGGCGGAATCTTACGGACTGGAATCCTACAGCCCTTATCAGGATAAGGACCTGGAAGACATAGCCGTATTTGACGGCGGCGATTTGGAGCTCAGTATCGGCCGGGTGGATCTGGCTCTGGAGGCCATTGAGACCTATACGGCCCAGCTGCTGGCAGACGGCAAGCGGCCGGTGATGCTGGGCGGAGAGCACCTGGTGACCTTGGGAGCTATTCGGGCGGCAGCCAAGGCCTATCCGGAGCTGGCCGTCATCCACTTTGACGCCCATGCCGACTTGCGCCAGGACTATTTGGGAGCCACCCTTTCCCATGCCACCGTTATCCGCCGGGTTTGGGACATCCTGGGTGATGGACGTATTCATCAATTCGGTATTCGGTCCGGGGAACGCTCAGAGTTTCAGTGGGCGGCGTCGGGCCGGGTGAACATGCATAAATTCGGCTTGCAGGGCTTGGAGGAGACCATCGCAGCCTTGAAGGGCCGGCCGGTTTATTTCACATTGGATTTGGATGTGCTGGATCCTGCCGTTTTTCCCGGCACGGGAACGCCGGAAGCCGGGGGATTGTCTTTCATAGAGCTTTTACAGGCCATACTTAAATTAAAAGATTTAAGGGTGGTTGGCGCCGATTTAGTGGAGCTATCGCCGATTTATGATCAAAGCGGCGTCTCTACGGCAGTGGCATGCAAGCTGCTGCGGGAGCTGTTGCTGGCGCTAAGCTGATTATTCCAATATATTAAATATCAGAAAGGGGTTTTGTCATGGGAAAAGCGTTAATTGTGGGCTGTGGCGGCGTAGCCGGCGTAGCTATTCACAAATGCTGTCAAAACAGCGAGGTTTTTGAGGAGATTTGCATCGCCAGCAGGACGAAGAGCAAATGTGACGCTTTGAAGGCTCAGCTTGAGGGCGGCAAAACCAAAATCACCACGGCTCAAGTGGATGCCGATAATGTGGAGGAGATGGTGGCTCTCATTGAGGCGTTCAAGCCCGATGTCGTGCTGAATCTGGCTTTGCCTTATCAGGACCTGTCTATTATGGACGCTTGCCTGGCCACCGGTACCCACTATGTGGATACGGCCAATTATGAGCCGACGGATACGGCCAAGTTTGAGTACAAATGGCAGTGGGCTTACCGGGAACGCTTTGAAAAAGCAGGCATTACCGCCCTCTTGGGCAGCGGCTTCGATCCCGGCGTTACCGGCGTTTTTGCAGCTTACGCCTTGAAGCATCATTTTGATGAAATTCACTATATCGATATTCTGGACTGCAACGGCGGCGATCACGGCTATCCCTTTGCCACCAACTTTAATCCGGAGATCAATATCCGGGAAGTTACCTCCAAAGGCCGCTATTGGGAAGAAGGCCGCTGGGTGGAGACGGAGCCCATGGCAATCAAACGGGAATACGATTTTGAAGGTGTAGGCAAAAAGGACATGTACCTGCTCTATCATGAAGAGCTGGAGTCCCTGGCTCTCAATGTGCCCGGCCTCAAACGCATCCGCTTTTTCATGACCTTTGGCCAAAGCTATATCACCCATCTCAAATGCCTGGAAAATGTGGGCATGACCTCCATCGAGCCTATTGAATTTGAAGGCAAGCAGATTATTCCTCTACAATTCCTCAAAGCCGTGCTGCCGGATCCCGCCAGCTTAGGCCCCAGGACGAAGGGCAAGACGAATATCGGCTGTATTTTCCAGGGCCTGAAAGACGGCAAGCCGAAAACCTATTACATTTATAATATCTGCGATCATCAGGAGTGCTACAAGGAAGTGGGCTCTCAGGCGATTTCCTACACTACCGGCGTGCCGGCGATGATCGGAGCCATGCTGGTGATGCAGGGCCTTTGGCAGAAGCCCGGTGTCTATAATGTAGAGGAATTTGATCCCGATCCCTTTATGGACGCCCTCAATAAGTGGGGTCTGCCCTGGCAGGAAAGCTTCTCTCCGGAGCTGGTGGACTGATGCGGCAGCTGCCTACTCCTTGCTACATTGTGGATGAGGCTTTGGTGATCCGCAACCTGGAGATCCTGCAAGCAATCAGCAGGCGGACGGGGGCGAAAATTTTGCTGGCCCAAAAAGCCTTCTCCATGTTCGCCCTCTACCCCCTGATCGGCCGCTACCTTGATGGCGCCACTGCCAGCGGCCTTTACGAGGCCAAGCTGGCTTTTGAAGAGATGGGCAAAGAAAACCATATTTTTTCGCCGGCTTATCTGGAGGCAGAGTTTGATGAGATTCTCGGTATCTGCGATCATATTGTCTTCAACTCCTTCCGGCAATGGCTGAAATTTAAAGATAAGGCTCTGGCTGCCGGCAAGGAGTGCGGCCTCCGCATCAATCCGGAGCTGTCCACCGGCAGTCATGCCATCTACGATCCTTGCGCTCCCGGCTCTCGCCTGGGCATTACCCGGCGGGCATTTCAGCCGGAGAATCTGGAAGGCATCAGCGGCTTGCATTTTCACACCCTGTGCGAGCAAGGAGCGGAGCCCCTGCTTGCTACGGTGGCGGCGGTGGAAGAGAATTTCGGTCCTTGGCTTAAAGGGATGAAATGGCTGAACTTGGGCGGCGGCCATCATATCACCAGAGAGGGCTACGATATTGAAGCCCTGATCCGCTGTATTCAAGGCCTGCAGGACAAGTATGGCCTTGAGATCTACCTGGAGCCGGGAGAGGCGGTAGTATTGGACGCCGGTTTTTTTGTCAGCAGCGTATTAGAAATAGTGGACAACGGCGGTGTCGCCAATGCCATTTTGGATGGCTCTGCCGCCTGCCATATGCCGGATGTGCTGGAGATGCCTTACCGGCCGGAGATTATTGGCGCCGCTTTGCCGGGAGAAAAGACCTATACTTATCGCTTAGGCGGACCTACCTGCCTGGCCGGCGATATCATTGGCGATTACTCCTTTGATCAGCCTCTGCAAGAGGGTGACCGGCTGGTCTTCTGCGACATGGCTCATTATTCCATGGTCAAAAACAACACCTTCAACGGCATGGCCCTGCCGGCCATCGTGCTGAGAGAAGCAGGCGGCGGTTATCGCATCCTGCGGCAATTCGGCTATGAGGATTTTAAAAGCCGTTTGTCTTAGGTGAAGGAATTTAAAGCTTAAAAGCTTCGATGCTGATAGAAACAAGATAGCGGTAACAAAAGCCATTGAGGCGATTGTTGCCGCTATTTTTTGATGCCGGGAAATTGGCGAAGCTCAAGGAGATAATGGGGAAAACTTATTCGATGACAACAGCCGTGCCGGAAACGGTGACCATCAGCATATTGTTCCCTGCGCCGAGGACTTCATAATCGATATCAACGCCGACAACGGCGTTGGCGCCCATTTTCTCAGCCCTTTGCTGCATCTCCTGCAGGGCGTTATCACGGGCTTCTATCAATTCGCCTTCATAGCTTGAGGAACGGCCGCCAAAGAAATTGGTAAGTCCTGCGGCAAAATCCTTGACGAAATCAACACCGCTGATGACTTCTCCCACAACGATGCCTTTGTATGCTTTGATTGCTTTGCCTTCAATGGAAGGGGTTGTTGTTATAATCATAGTCATCTCTCCTTTGATATGATACAGCTATTATATCACAAGGCGGCTCATAGCTGCTCTTAAAACTATTTTTCAGGTATAGGCTTTGTTTGTAAATTGGTTACCTATAAGGGGCATTGGTTCCGCCGAAGTGGCATTTGGCCAAGGCCTCGTGGAGATAGCTTATATATTGCTGGATTTCCGGCGTCATGACGGCGTTTTTCATCATGATCCAGCCCAGGTTCATGTTATCGTGATAATCTTCTATGGGAATGGAGATCATGTTTTCGTCGACAATGCCGGTAAGCAGAAAACCGGTGCCAATATTGTAGGCATTGGAATGGAGAATGATATTGATCAGCGAAGCCCGGTCCTTGACGAAGACCCGCTGCCGGGGTTGGCTGATGGTCACCACTTCTTCGGCAAAATTGAAGGAATCGCTGCCTTGTTCGTAAGTCAGGCAGGGGTAAGGCTCCAATTGGGCCAGGCTTACTTTATCATAGGCGTTTAACGGATGATTTTTGTTGACAAAAACATGAGGAGATACGGACATGAGGTGATGGAATTCGATGCCTTTTTCATTGAGAATCCGCCGCATCAGCCGGTCGGTGGAAGAGGAGAGGAAGATGACGCCAAGAGAGCTTTTTTGGCTGAAAACGTCCTCGATGATTTCGGAGGTTTTGCCTTCCCTCAAATACAAATCAAAGTCTGTGCCCCCCTGACTGTTTAAGAGTAAAATGAAAGCATAAACGGCAAAGGCGTAATGCTGAGTAGAAACCGAGAAACGAATTGTTTCCTCGGTTTTTTGCTGTGAAAAGCGCTTGTTTATGGTTTCTACCTGCTCCAGCAATTGCTTGGCATAGACCAGCAGCTCCGCTCCTTCCGGAGTAAATTGAATGCCCCGGCTGCCGCGCTCAAAGATTTCAATTTGCAGCTCATCTTCCAGGTTGCTGATGGCTTTGCTTAAGCTGGGCTGAGCCATATAAAGATTTTGCGCCGCTTTGCTGATGGAGCGGGTCTTAGAGATTTCGATCAGGTACTTCATCTGCTGTAATTTCATAAAACCTCCTGACAATCTGATTGACATAGATTATTTCTATGGTTTTTGATAGATTATTGATATTTGTGCAGACTTTATTCTATATGATAATCTATAGATGATCAATCTTGATCTGTCCATCAGGATAGATTTTTTACTTAATGCTTGCTCTTTAGATATAAAAAAAAACTAGATGAGAAGGAGATACTTATGAAAGAAAAAGGAATGATGACCCGGCTTACTCATGCCGGAGAAACGGAGTTTGCCAAAAAAATAGCCGGCGGCGTTTCTGTGCCTAAAGTACTGCCTATTTACTTAAGCTCGGTATTTTCTTTTGAGGATGTTCCCTCCCTGGATGCCGTTTATGAGAACGAGGCTGAGGGCTACGTTTATTCCCGGATGGCCAACCCCGGCACCGACGCCCTCTGCCAGCTGCTGGCGGCGGCGGAAAACTGCAGCGGCGCCTTGGCCTTTTCCTCCGGCATGGCCGCTATTATTACGACGATTATCGCCAATGTCAAAGCCGGCGATCATATCATCGCCCATCCTGTACTGTATGGCGGCGTCTACACTTACTTAAAAACCGAGGTTACCCGTTTTGGCGTGGAAGTAGATTTTGTAGACATGATCCATGAAGATGTGGAAGAGTATATCAAGCCCAATACGAAGCTGATCTATACGGAGACGATTTCCAACCCGCTCATGGAAGTAATGGATCTGCCGAAACTGGCGGCTATTGCCCACAGCCATGGCTGCAAATTGATCGTGGATAATACCTTTGCCACTCCTGCCCTGGCCAGGCCTCTGGAAATGGGGGCCGATATTGCCGTATACAGCGCCACCAAATATTTAGGCGGCCACAGCGATATCATCGGCGGCGCCGTTATGGCCGGTGCAGCAGAGATTGAACACCTGCGGCCATTCCATACCTTATACGGCAGCATCATGAGTCCCTTTGACGCCTGGCTGCTGTCCAGGAGCCTGCGGACCCTGGAGATGCGTATGGCTCTGCATAGCGCCAATGCCTTGAAGGTAGCCGAGTTTTTAGAAAAGAATCCTAAGATCGAAAAGGTGTATTATCCGGGTCTGTCTTCTTCCGCCTTTTTTGACCTGGCGCAGAGGACCTTTGCAGGCGGCTGCTGCGGCGGTATGCTCAGTGCCGATATAGCCGGCGGAGAAAAAGGTGCTTCCGCTTTTATCAAAGCCTGTGAAACTATTAAGCTAGTACCTAGCCTGGCCGGAGTGACCACCACTACTTCCTATCCCGCCAAGACCTCCCACCGGGCCTTGACGGCAGAGGAGATGGCCAGAGCCGGTATTTCCATGGGGCAGATCCGGTTCTCCGTGGGCCTCGAGAACATAGAGGATATATTGGCCGAGCTGGATAAAGCACTGAAAGAAATATAGTAAAGGAGGGACGGCAAGAAATGAAAGAAACACTTGGTCAATTGGCAAAACAGTATGAGCAGGAAATCATTAAGACAGCCTCGGAAATGATCCAAATCAATTCCCAGTCTACCCAGGAGAAGGCCATGGCGGAATACACGGCGGCTAAAATGCGGGAGCTGGGCTACGATGAGGTGGTGGTGGATCCTTATGGCAGCGTCTTCGGCACGGTTCATGGCAGCGGCGGCGGCAGCTCCGTTACCTTGAATTGCCACCTGGATGTAGTAGATGAAGGCGATCCGTCCAAATGGCCTTACCCGCCTTTCAGCGGCGCCGTAGCCGAAGGCAAGATTTGGGGCCGGGGGGCTTCGGATACTAAGGGTACCTTTGCCATCCAGCTTTATACCCCGGTCATGCTGAAGCAGGCGGGCCTTTTGCCCAAAGGCGATATTGTGGTGGCCGGCGTCGTGGCAGAAGAGATTGCCGGTTTTGGCGCCATGATGCAGATGCGGGAAAATTTCAAGCTGACGGATTACTGCATCGTAGGCGAGGCCACGGAGAATGACCTTGCCATCGGCAGCCGGGGCCGCTGCTGCGTGGTAGTGACCATCAAGGGCAAATCCTGCCATGCTTCCATCCCCCATGAAGGTAAAAACCCCTTTGATTTTTTAGGCAAATTCCTCCTGGAGCTGCCTACGGTAGAAATGGCCAAGGACAGCCTGTTCGGTCATTCCACCATGTCGCCGACGGCCATCACTTCCTCGGAAAAAGGCACCAACATCATTCCCAATGAGCTTGTCCTTTACTTGGATTACCGGCAGGTAGGCGACGATACGGAGGAGGCCGTGCTGAACAAAATCCGCACCGTAGCGGACCGCTGTGCCGTAGAGGGCATCAGCGTGGATTTGAAAACGCTGTATTTCCCGCTGACCACCTATACGGGATACGAGGGACAAGCCTTCCAGGGCGAGCCTCCTTTCAGCGTCGACGCTAATGAGGAGTATATTCAACTGGCACTCAAGACCTTGGAAGAAGCGGTGGGCCGCTCTGTACAAGCCAAGCCCTGGGCTTTTGCTACGGACACGGGACAATTTGCCGCAAAAGGCATTAAGTGCCTGGGCTATTCGCCGGCGGAAATCAAGCTCTGCCATACCACGGAAGACAATATTGATATTGCTATGATGCAGGAAGGTACTATAGGCTATCTGGCCCTGACGAAAACCCTGGCTGATTTGGACAAGAAATAATCCGGCGAGAACGTAAAGGAGATTATAGAATGAACAGCAAAAAAGAAAAGAAGCCCTTATCCGTAAATCCTTTTGTCCTCATTTTCGGCGTTGTTGTCTTCTGCGGCTTAATGACCTTTTTGGTGACGCCGGGAACATTGAAAGACGGCGTCTACGAGGCTTTGCCCAGAAATGTTTTTAATTTTAATAATATATTTAACATTTTCCGGGCCATTCCTTACGGCATCAAAGATTCCGCCAATATCGTCATTCTGATTCTTACCGTAGGCGGTGCTTTGGAGATCTTTAAACGCAGCGGCGCCATCGACAATGGCATTACCCAGATGGTCCATCGTTTCGGCGGCAGTTCCAGAGCCATGCTGCTGACCATTCTAATTGTGGTCTTTTCGGCAGTGGGCGGCTTCCTGGGCTGGATCGAAGTTTTGATTCCTTTCGTGCCTTTAGTGGTGGCGGTCACTTTGGCCTTGGGCTATGACAGCCTGACGGCGGTAGCTGTCGTTACCATCGGTTCCATGGGCGGCTTCATCGCCGGTCCCACAAACCTTTATACTGTAGGTGTTGCCAATGGTATATTGCAGCAAATGGGCATATTGCCTCAGGGCAGCGACCTTTTTGTGGGCCTGGGCCTGCGGGTGGCGGTTTGGGCCACCATTACGGTAATCAGCGTAATTTATATCCTGGTTTATGCATCTAAAACCCACAAAAACCCGGAAGCCAGCCTGGTTCACGACGTGGATGTAACGGATCTGCGGCTGGAGACCACCGATACGGAAAACACAAAGCTGACCCTGCCCCAGACCTTCGTTCTGTTGTCGGTGCTGGCGGCCATGATCCTTACGGTTATCGGTATGAAATACGGCATCAATGGTGTAAAGTGGGTTATCGACGATGTTTCCGCCGTATTTTTCCTGGCAGGATTGGCAGCCGGCGTGATTACCCGTATGAAAGCCGGCGTTATTGCCGACGCCTTTATTGCCGGCGCCAAAGGCTCTATTGGCGGCGCTTTAGTGGTGGGCGTGGCCCGGGGCGTTTTCTGGGTAATGAATACGGCCAACATCAACGCCACCATTATTTACAACGTTACCAGAATTCTGCAAGGTCTGTCGCCTTTTGTGGCTGCCATCTTCATCGTCATCATCGTAAGCTTTATCAACGGCCTGATTCCTTCCGGCAGCGCCAAAGGAGCCCTTTTAAGCCCCATCATCGTACCTATCGCTCTTTCTTTGGGGCTGACTTCCCAGACGGCTGTACTGGCTTATCAGTTTGGCGACGGCATCACCAACATGTTCTGGTTCAGCTATGGTACGCTGTTGATCTTCCTGAATTACGGCAAGGTGCCTTTGAACAAATGGTATAAATTTTTCGTACCATTGATGCTGATCTTCTTTGCCCTGGCCTTCGTTTTCTTGTTCATTGCCATACAAATCGGCTATTAGAGGCGGCGACGGTGGCAAGCCACTTTACTACGGGACTATTAACGGGAGACTTCAATTATGGAACAAACAGGACTTGCGGCCGTTTGCCAATCGGCTGAAAAAAAACTGAGCTTTTTTCACAGCCGCGGGCGCTATTTCGTCTACGCCTGTATGGCCGGCTGCTTTTGCTCCCTGGGGATGGCTTTGGCTTATGCCATGGCCGGCGGCTTTTATGCTTCGGAAGCTCTGCGGGGAGCCTATAAGCTGATTCTGGGCAGCACCTTCACTTTATCCTTCACGATGATCATCTTTGCCGGCGCCGAGCTTTTTACGGGCAATGTTTTCGTCTTCACTGTATCGGTATTGAGCAAAAAAACGGCCTGGGGTATTAGTATAGGTTTAGTAGCCTTTTGCTACCTGGCCAATATCCTGGGAGCGGCGGTCATGGGAGCTGTGGTAGCGGCTACGGGGCTCTTGCAGGGCTCTATGGGCGATCTGCTGGTGACCTCGGCGCTGATGAAGATGACACTGCCTTTTTCCCAAGCTTTTTTTCGGGGCGTATTATGCAATATCTTGGTGTGCCTGGGCATCTGGTGCGTAACTAAAATGCGGTCGGAGACGGCTAAGCTTATCGTACTGCTTTGGGTGGTACTGGGTTTTGCGGGGCCGGGCTACGAGCATAGCATAGCCAACGCCGGTATTTTTTCCATGGCCCTGCTGGCTCCTCAAGCCGGCGCTGCCGGTCTTGCCCCGGCAATGGGCCTGGCGGGAGCTCTGCATAATCTGATACCGGTTACCCTGGGCAATCTGGTTGGCGGCGGCTTGTGTGTAGGCTGGGTTTACTGGTTTGCCGGCTCCGGCAAGATAACGAAGCCGGAGGACGATTTGCCCGGCCTGTGAAGAGAAACAATAAGGATGAAGCAAAGACAGAGCAAAGGCCCGCAGGCGCAAAGGAACGAAGATGTAGAGATGCGCAGGCGTGAAGATGCAAAAAATGAAAGCGCAAAGATGTATGGTGTGAAGGCAAGATAAAGGCACGAGGACCTGAAGCCGCAAAAACACGTAGGTAAGATAGAGGCACATAGCCCGAAAGAGAGAAAAATGGCAGGGTGATGCTTGATGTTTGAGAGCGGAGATACATCCTGCAAAGAATAAGCCCGGCAAAACGGCGTAATAGCAACCGTTTGCCGGGTTTTGTCTATGGAGCGAAAAGGGGAATGGGGAGGCACTGAAAAATTCGCTCAAGGTTCAGCCTTTTTGAGCAAAATTGTAGGTTTAAAGTGTCGGAAACACCGTTTGCCTGCTTTTGATGAGGCTGAAAACCCCTTTTTGGCTGTATCTAGTGCCGCCGTTTGGACAAACGCCCTATTCTTGAGGAGGGGCACACTTTAAACCTGCAATTTTGCGTATTTTTCAGTGCTCTCACAAAACGGCATACCTGCAACTGCTTGCCGGCTGTTTGCTGTGGTGGCTTGCGGCAGAAAACGTGTCAGCCAATGTCATTTTACTTTCTGTTATAGTAATATTGAGCAAACCGTGAGTGCTTAAATATTCAGTGCAGAAAGGAAAGAAGGGCATGGCAAAACATACAGAACATTACGGCCTTAATAAGCCGGAGTCTAGCGAGTTTTATGATGTTGGTATAGGAAATGGCAATTTAGATGTGATCGACGACCTGATTAAAGGAAACGAGGATGCTATTGAGGAAATAGCCGGCGCCGGCCGCACGACGGAAACGGTAGTAGGTGCTTACGCCGCAGCTCAGCAGGCAGTTGGCCAGGTCGGCAATGTGGACAGCAAGATAGGCTCCATCGGTGATACCGGAGGCAGCACTACGGCCGGCAGCGTATTTGCTAAGCTGAATGCGATACTGCAAAAGTTTGTATCCGTCTGGACGGATGCCCGGGCGGCGAAGCTGGATAATCTGGATGGGACGATAAGCAGCCGGGCCAGCCAGGACAGTCTCACATCTGTCAATAATAGGGTTGGTCTTACCGGCGATACTGGCGCCACAACAACATCAGGTAGCATCCTTGGCAAGCTTAATGCCCTATTAAGCTATAGCCTTGCGCCGAGGGTGGTCAAAAGTGTACAGCGGGGGATAATCACATCAGCCACAGCAGCATCTGGCAGTAGTGATTCTCCATTTCAAAATAGTATTACCATATCCGCAGTGGTTGTCGCAAAGTCTATTATCGTTTTTCCAGGTGAGGGTGGGGGCAGAGGAAATACTAATATGTTCGCATTTGTGGGACCGTTTTTTACCTTTGCTAACTCAACTACTCTTGTGTTAAATCTGCCTCAAATTTCTGCACCTTCAACCCAATACCCACTTCCGTGGCAAGTAATTGAATTTTATTAAAGGGGGCACCAAACCATGCAGTACATCTACGCACAACTAAAACAAGCCAATACCTGTATCGGAGTATCGCAGCTTGCCGGCGAGGTAATCCAGGATAATCTGATTGATGTATCCGACCACGCTGAGCCCTACAGCCTGCTTGGCCAAGCTTACGACCGGGAAACCGGCGACTTTTACATGCCCGAGCCCAAGCCCCTTCCCCCGGAGCTGGATTTCACGCCGTTAAGCCAGCCAATGGCGGCCGAAGATACAACGGCCCTGCAAGTTGAGGTACAGGCATTAAGAGAGCAAATGTCAACACTAATCAATCTGCTCCAGCAAAAGGATGCCTAACTATAAACTAAACATCAATAACCATTACAAGGCAGGATACCTAAACGGTCCTGCCTTGTTGCTGTAATTTAATGATGAAAGGCGGTCGAGACATGGACACAATCAAAAGCATCAAAATCGTAGTAACGGCAATTGGTACGGCAATAGCGGCGAGATTAGGGGATATGGCAATCCCCATTTTTATGCTGCTTGGTAGTAATATCGCTGATTATTTTACTGCTATATGGGCGGCCCCAAAACGGGGCGAAACGGTAAACTCAGACCGGGGCCTGGCCGGCATCAAGAAAAAGGTCAGCATGTATGTACTAATCTGGTAGCCGCCGCAGTAGATATTTTTCCTACGGTGCAGATGCAGCCAGAATTGTACTGCCGGCAACGTGGATTTTTACCCTAGCCGTAACCATCTGGCTAATTTGCAACGAATTAATTAGTATCTTGGAAAACTTGGCGGACGTCGGATTAAACCTACCGCCTTTTTTAATGCCCATTGTGCTGCAGGTTAAGAAAACGGTAGAGGCCAAGGCAGAGGAGGGGCGGCGGGATGATTGAACAATATAGCCTTGCGAAACTGGGCAGAAACTATAAGCTATCCGAAAACATCACCCTGGGCGAATTTGCATCAAAGGGGGCCGATGGATCGGAGCCAACACTGGTTGACATGGAGCTGATCCGCAAGATTCAGTGCATGCGGGACCTTCTGGGGGCTCCGGTCCATTTTAACTCCGGCTTTCGCACGGTAAAGCATAATGCGGCTGTGGGTGGCGTAGCCGGCAGCTACCATACCAAGGGCATGGCGGCAGATATCTACTTCGACGGCGTGTCGGATGAGGTGGCCGCCCAGTGCGCTGAGTACGTTGATTTCGGCGGCATCGGGCGGTACCCTGGCCGCATCCACGTAGATACCCGACCCGGGCGGTATCGTTACCGTAAGCCTGGCAAGGACTATATCACCGTGGCCGGCTTCCCGGGATATGTGCCGTCGGTGCCGGAGACGAAACCGGAGTCTGTCGTTGATCCATCGCCGGCAGAGACTGTGCCGGTGGAGCTTCTTTGCCGCTGTGGGGGCTTGATCGCTACCGTCGAGGGGGTAAGGCTTGACGGTGCTGTTTACGTCCCTGTGAGGCAGCTTAGTGAGGCCCTGGGCCATGAGGTGGACTATGTGGACGACAAAGTGACAGTAAAATAGGCATAGCAAAGCCGCTTCCAGGTGTGATTCTCATCGCATCCGGAGGCGGCTTTTTTTGTTGCATTTTAAAAAGATGTCACGAAATGTTAACTGAAATCTATTGAATTAAATTCGCATTTGTGGTATAAAATAGATAACAGAGCTGCCCGGGCGAGGCGAAAGCCAGCTCACTTCGGGGGCCAAGAGCCAGCAGGGATAACTTGCTGGCTCTTTCTTATGAGGGAGGAGATTTGTTTTGGAAGTCAAAGAATTAAAAAAGCCTCTCACCTTTGAAGAACAGGTAGTTCGCCTAAAAGAGCATGGAGTTTTAATTTCTGATAAATCTAAAGCTCAGGAAATATTATCTAAAATAAATTATTATAGGCTTTCAGGATATGCCTATCAATTCAAAAAAGATAGCGATGACTACAGAGAAGGGACAAGCTTCGATCAAATTGTTAAAATACATGAGTTAGACCAAAAGCTCAGAAACTTGCTCCGGCAGCCTCTTGAAATAATTGAACTCTGGGCCAGAACGCAAATAGCTTACCATTTCTCTATTTCTCGATGCTTAATCTCACCCCATGATGGGCATTATAATTCTGATAATTTTTATCGTAAGGATATGCATAAAAAGGTTCTTGATGGACTAGAAAAAGATTTAAGACATAATAAAGATATAGAATTTATTAAACATCACCAGAATATCTACGGTGGGCGTATGCCCCTGTGGGTCATGGTGGAAGTGCTTTCGTTTTCAAATTTGTCAAAACTCTATAGCTCTATGACTAATTGCGACCAAGACAGGATAAGTAGTGCTTTGGGTACAGAAACAAAGTATTTAATAAATAATTTGCACTGCGTGGCTAATCTAAGAAATATTTGCTCACATGGAGGGCGTCTCTACAACAGAATTATTTTGCCTGAAGTAAAATTGGCCCCTAGTTATTATAGGCTGTTTTTGGAACAGAAAAACGATAGCTTGGCAGCATTTATAATCGCTCTGCTTAGACTGCTACCAGAGGATGAATCAAAGAAATCCTTAATAACAGATATAGACAGGGTTTGTTGTGAATATAAAGATGAAGTGGACATGGCCATGTATGGGTTCTCAGCAGACTACATAGACAAACTTAAAAAGATTTTCTGCGTGTAGGCTGCGGACAATCCTATTATGGCCTGCCGCTCAGTTTAGAGGTGAAGCAAAGCTTTGGCGAGTATAAGCTTGTAGATCGGCGTAGTGGGGTAGTAGTGGAGCTGTAAAGGCTATTTAAGCCCTTTGCGGTAATCATCCGTATCCACGTCGATCAGCAGTTTGGGCGCCGGCAATCAGCATCTCCGGCAGCGGGATAGCCTCTCCGCGGTCTTCGGCCCCGCAGAGCCATTTGGCTACGGCATCTCTGGCGGCCGCCATGGCAGCGTCCAACGTGGCGCCGCTGGCGGAGTAGCCGAATAAATCCGGGATGATGACGAGGTAGCCGGTAACGTCTATAGCAAAGTGGGCGGCGTAGGTGTGCTCCATATGATTTTCTTCCTTTAATATATTCTTAAAAGCTCTCCCACTTTGTGTAACCCGGAGAGCCTTTTTATTGCAAATTTCATCCGGAATTTCATCCGAAATGGGGCTTAAAATTCCGGATGAAGGTATTAAATCCAGGATTTGAGTATAGAAAAATAGAAAACAAAAAACCGCCAAGCCGTTGATATATAACGGTTTTGGCGGTCTTGAGCCACTTGTTGCCTTGTGGCTAAGTAGTGCGAGAGATGGGACTTGCGCCGCTCGCCGGATTCTGGTATCGGGGTTTGGCAGCTCGCTATCACGCCGGGGCGGGCAAACCCTCCCCATAGGTCGGCTTTGCTGTTTCTTAAGTCCGCCCGTTCAAGTCCCCTCAATTACAGACTAAAAAGTAAAGAGGCTACCGCATTAATCTGCGATAACCTCTTTACTTTTTAGTGCGAGAGATGGGACTTGCGCCGCTCGCCGGATTCGGGTATCAGGGCTTGGCAGCTCGCTATCACGCCGGGGCGGGCAAACCCTCCCCATAGGTCGGTTTCGCTGCTTCCTAAGTCCGCCCGTTCAAGTCCCTACAATTACAGACTAAAAAGTAAAGAGGCTACCGCATTAATCTGCGATAACCTCTTTACTTTTTAGTGCGAGAGATGGGACTTGAACCCACACGAGCGAATGCCCACTAGCACCTCAAGCTAGCGCGTCTGCCGATTCCGCCACCCTCGCATTTCGATATAAATCGAACAAAAACTATAATAGCATGGATAAGGTGATTGGTCAATAAGTGAACGATTATTCGTGGAGAATTTCGTGGGAGAATTCGTAGAGAATAAAATTACCGTTTTTTGGACAAAATGCTAGAAGAAAAAATGATGATAGCAAATAGTCGGCTCATATGCAGACCATTTGCAAAAAGAAAGCGAGAAAAAACAACAAAAACTAATATTTTTTAAAATATTTTTTTCTTTTTGCAAGTGACTAGCAGGAGATAAACATAAGTTGTCGAAATATCTAACTTGTGTTACATTATAAATTATTTTTGCTGTGAAAAAATGAAGGGAGAGGTGTAATGGAAATTCAATTAAGTATCTTGCACTATATTTACCTCATCGGGGTTCTGGTAGTGCTGGGCGCAATGATCGCCCGGAAAGACACGGTTATGCCGTGTATCGTTTTTACTTTTGCTTTAGGCTTTGCCGCTGCAAGCCAAATTCCTGACAGCAGCTTTGTCAATTGGCTCATTGGCGGACTGCAGGTTAACTACAACGCACTTATTTTTGCAGGTTCTGAGTTCTTTGGAATTATCGCTACCATTGCAATGATGGTGGCCATGTCGAAACAGATGGCGGACATGGGCACGGACAAGATGATGATGAACCCCTTAGCTAACGCCATGAAGACTCCTGATGTAGCCTTCTTTGTACTTGGTATCGCTATGGCTATTGTCACCATTCTGATTTGGCCTTCTCCTGCTGTGGCTCTGATCGGCGGTTTGTTGACGCCTATCGCTATCCGGGCGGGCTTGCCGGCCATCGGCGCTGCTATTGCCATGAATATCTTTGGCCATGGTTTCGCTTTTGCTTTTGACCCTGTTATTCAAGGCGCTCCTGGTGTTACTGCCGGCCCCGCCGGTATCGACTCTTGGGATATCATTTCTCAGGGCGCGCCGATCTTTACTGTCATCGGTATCGTTGCTGTTGCGCTGTCTTATATTCGGTTGAGAAAAGACCTGAAGGTAAACTCGGCCCGTTATGAAGCGGAGAGAAAAGTGGCTCTTGCTGAAGACTCCCAGCATAAAAAGGCCCATGGCGGCGCTAAATTTATGCTGATCCTCACTCCCATACTCTTTGTTTTGGCTATCTTCCTGATGCTGAAATACCAGATTAGAGGCGGCGATGCCACCGCTATGATCACCGGTACCGCCATGGTGCTGATGACTATCGGTGTGCTGCTGCAGTACGGTTTGGCAGATGCTCTGGAAAAAATCGTCGACTATGTTCGCGATGGCTTCGGCTTCGGTATGAAGATCTTTGCTCCCGTTGTTATCATCGGCGGCTTCTTCTTCATCGGTGGCTCCGGCGTCGGCAGCATTCTGCAGGGTGAATACCAGCAGGGCTTGCTGATGGATTGGGGCTGGTGGCTGGCTCAAAGAGTGCCCCTGTCCAAATATCCTGTGGCTGTTTTGATGATGGTCATCGGCGGCATCACCGGTTTGGACGGTTCCGGCTTCTCCGGTCTGCCTCTGGTTGGCTCTATGGCTCTGTCCTTTGGTCAGGCAGTTAATTTGAATGTCCCCGTTCTTGCTGCTGTAGGCCAGTCCGGTGCTCAGTGGATCGGCGGCGGTACCATTATTCCTTGGGCCGTTATCCCTGTGGCTGCTATGTGCGGTGTTGACCCCGGCGAGCTGGCCCGCCGCAATACAATTCCTGTATTGGTGGCGCTGCTCTGCGGTGTTGTTGTCTCCTTCTTCTTGCTGTAGGAGGATGGAAAGGTTGGTAAGTCGCTAAAACTGCTGCTAACCCAAATAGAGAATAAACGTAAGAAAAGCACAGAAAACCAGTCGCGAATTCCGCGGCTGGTTTTTTTATGGTGCGGATAAATCCTCCGGCCATGCGTATATTTGAACCGGTCTGCTCAATTTTTTGAACAGTTAGCTTTGTATAACAGGGATCACTGCATTCCGCTATACAACGATCTGCCTCAAAGCCCTTAATTTTCTATTGCTGGCCGGTGATCAGTTTATTGCCCTGATAGTAGCGCCAGTCGTCACCGTCCTTAACCCAGCCGGTCTCTAAGACGCCGGCCTCAGAGAAGGAATACTTGACGCCTTCGATGGTCTGGGTATTGGTGAGGGCCTTGCCGTCCTTGTAGTAAAGCCATTGTCCGGCGTCGTTCAGGGCCCAGCCTTCAGCGGTAGCAGGGTCAATGGTCAGCTTGATGTAGCGGTGGAGTATGGCGGCAGCCTCGGCTCTGGTGACCCCGGCTTGCGGCCTGAATTTATCGCCTTCTGCCCCTGCCAGGATTCCTGCCTGGTGCAGGGATCTCACGCTTTCCCGATAAACGCCGCCGACGCTGTTTTCATCGGCGAAGGCGAGAGCTTTCTGCACCAGCGGCAGCCGGTAGCCGGTGGCCCGGCTGTAATTGAGGATGATAGCCGCCATTTCCTGGCGGCTGACATTTCTGTCCGGAGCAAAGCGGCCATTGCCTATGCCTTGAATGATGTCTTCGGTGTAGGCCCACTCAATGTAAGGCTGGAAGCCGCTGCCGGCGGGTACGTCGATGAAGCTGCTGGCACTATAGTTGCCGACCTCTGCTGCGGCCAGCCGGCCCAGAACGGCGGCCAGCATGCCCCGGCTCATGGCCGTATCGGGGGAGAAAGCGTTGGCAGTGGCGCCGCTAAAGAGGCCCCGGCCAACGGTATAGTCGATGGATTCTTTGGCCCAATGCTGGGTAATGTCGCTAAACTTTGCCGAGGGGGCAATGTAACCGACACCATAGACCGACAGATGGTTGCTGGGGATCAGAATGCCGCCTCTGTTGGGGTCATAAAAAGAGCCGGGAATAGCTGTGGCCTGGCCGTTGCCGTCAACATAGACGCCGAATAAATGGCTGGGAGCCTCCGGGAAGATCATACCGCCAAAACCACCGCCGCCAAGACCACCGCCGCCAAGGCCGCTGCCACCGAAGCCGCTACTGCCGAAAATTGCCGGCTGGTAGGGGATGAAGAAAGAGGCGCTGCCGCCGCCGAAGCTGCTGATTTGCTGGAGCTGGCCGTTGCTGGTATTGATATAACTGATGGCGACGTCGTATGCCGGCCGGCTGCCGATGAGGGCCTGAGCTGCGGGCGGAAGGCCTGTTGCCGGAGTGAAGCTGATGGTAACGTCACCGTTGCTTTGTTGCTGGATTTCCTGTAAAGCCCCGCGGTCAAAGGTGAGAGAGAGGGACTCGCCGCTGATGGCCAGACCGGCAAGGCCTGCGTTGATCAGGCTTTGCAGGCCGTTTTGATCCAGGCCGATGGAAAGAGAAGTTGCTCCTGGCGGCGTTGCGACGTTTAACCCCAGAATAATGCCACCCTCCCCGCTGGCAGGAATCCCACTGGCCGGAATTCCGCTTGCCGGTATCGCATTGGCCGGCAATCCGCTGCCCGGCATCATACTGCCTGGTAACGTGATGCCCGGCGCCCCACTGCCCGGCACTGTACTGCTAATGACGGCCTGGATGTCGGCGATGGCAGCGTTGATGAGCCCGTCGCTGATAAAAGTCTGAGCGATGCCGCCGCCAGGCTGGATATCCGCCGTAATAGGGGCGATTGCCGTTATGCCTTGGCCCGGCTGGGTTGGCGGAATTATTGTCAGTTGTGGCAAATTGGGCCCGCTGCCGGCAGGGCTGTTGACAGGGCTGCCAGTACCGCCGTCATTGTCGTCGTTGTCGTCGTTGTGAGAACTGCCGCCGCTGTAAGTCCAGTGGGCGTAGATGGTGGTATCGGCGGTAAAAACCGTGTCCGCAGTGACGGCAGAGCCGCCGGAAGGGCCGCTGCCGGCTGTTCTGTACCAGCCGTCGAAGGTGTAGCGGCCGCTTCTTGTGGGTGTGGGCAGGCTGGCCAGCTTGCCGTCGATCCCTGTCTGCAGCGAGGCGGGAGACACAGAACCGCCGCCGGCATCTAAAGTGATCGTATAGACGGCAGGTGGCGCAGCTACGGTGAAGTTGATCGTATATATCCTTATCCTTCCGTTTTCTGCCGTAACTTTTACGGTGGCGCTGCCGGGTAAGGCTGAAGCCTGAGTGACGCTGCAGCCCGCCTTAGCGTCGGCGGCAGCGGCGGTGACGCCGACGGCGACCGTGCCATAGGGTAAAATTACATCATATACGATAGTCGCCGGGTCAAAATTCTTGATGGCGGTCCCGTTGACCAGAAGCTCGCTTAAATCGGCATTGCTGCTGGGCAGGTAGCCATTGACTACGGGCACCGTCAAGCTTTCGCTGTCTCCTGTGTCAAAGATGATCGCAAAAATCAGAGTATCGCCAACCGCCGGACGAAGACCCGACAGGTAATTGTTATGGATAGTCAGAAGATCGCCGGCTGCCGTATAGTCATCCGGGGAGATCAGGGAAGTTGTTCCGTAGAGCATGTCGGTCACTGAGCGGGCATTTCTCCAGGTGATGGTTGTGGTAATATCGGTAGGAGCATTTAAATCATAATTGCGGAAGCGGGGACTGATTGAAGGCGGGGTAGTATCGCTGATCATAATCGTCAATATAGCTGAATTGCCCTGGTCAAAGGAAATCTTTAGCTCCAGGCTGCCGAGGGGCTGCGCTGCCAAATACTCTTTCTTAATGGTGAGCGTACTGCCGGCAACACTATAATTGACCGGATCAATGGAGCTAACACCGGCCTTGATCTCCGTGACGGCGCCGGCGCTGCCCCAGGTGATGGTTGTTTGCACATCTGTCTGACTGGTGGTTTTCTTGTCAAAGCTTGCGGCAGTGGGAGAGATGATGGCGTCGATTATCGGTATGGGAGTAATCGTCATCAAGGCTCCCGGAATGAAGGTGATATTGTAGTTAGGGTTATTGGCGCTGGTCACTGTTCCCTGTGTAATGGCATATTCCCCGACGGCCTCTCCGGCGGCTCTGGATAAGCTGCCGGCCAAGGTTTCTGCGGCAGCCAGGCTGCCGCCGCTAATCCGGTAATTCAAAAGAGGATCCGGATCACCGGCAGTTTTGGCGGCCGGCTCCGCTGTGATCTCGACATTTCGTGGCCTGATTGCGGCAGTGAGGCCGCTGGGTATAGTAACGTCGTAATTATCGGCGTCGGCGCCGGATTTAACAATGCTGCTCAAAGTAACGGGCTTGCCGCTGCCGGCGTCCTTGCTGTCAAAACTGCCGGCGGCCGCAAGGCTTAAAGTATCATCCGGGTAGACGTCCCCGGCGGCAAAGCTTAAGTTCACGTCGGCGCTGTTATTGCCGTCGTAATCCTTGCTGCCGACACTGGCCAGAGCCGTAACCGGTTTTGGCCATATGGTCACGCTGACGACAGGCTGAGCGGCAAGGCTATAGTTATCTTTTTGCGCTCCCGTCAGCAGGATGGGAGTGAAGGCTACGTTATGGCTGCCGATGCCTTTGAAGGCGGCGGCGCCTGTGGCCGGATAGACTGCGGAGATATCGTCGCCGGCAATAGTGCCTGTCAGTCTGCCGCTGCTGAGGACTACTGTTTTCGTGCCGTCGTAAGCTCTGGACTGGCCGGCAAAATCCTCGATAGCGACTTCCTTTGGCCGGACAGTCAGGGCATAAGCGTTGCTGGTTAAGCCGGCAAAATGAACATCAGAGCCGCTGGGCGTGAATTCGGCGCTTAAGGTGAGGGCGCCGGCCGGCAGCTCGTTTGCTGCCGTCTCATAGGAAGCCGTATTGGCGCTAACGGCAACGGGGCTGCCTAAAGCAACTCCGTCTGCTTTAAATTGAATGCTGCCGGCTAAGTCCACGGGGCAATTGAGGGCGGCGGAAAATGTGATCTTATCCCCATAAATGGCACTGGCGCCCACAGCCGTGCTGCTGAGATTGGGAGCGGGCACCGCCGTTACACCGGCCGAGCCGGTGCTAATGCTGGTATTGGCTTTATAGCCTGCCATATCGTTGATGGGCGAGCCCACATCGTTGATGGCGCCGGCTATGGCTACGACACCGGCGTCGCTGCCGCTTAGGGTGTAACGGTAAGTGATGCTGTTTGCCGTGGCTGAGAGATATGAGGCAAAGACAGGCAAGCCGCCGACGGTCAGGGGCAGTCGGGAGGCCGTGCCGCCGGTGACGGGGTAATCAAAAGTGGCGGTGAAATCCAGATTGCCCCCTGCTGTATAAAAACCGGCTGCCGGCAAGCTGAGATTGGTGATCTTTGCCGGCTCGTTGACGGTGAGGCTGAAGCTGCCGGTTGCCGATTTGCTGCCGTCATATAAGGTCAGGCTGATGGTGGTATTACCGTTTTTGAGGGGGGTGAAGCTGAGGCTGCGGTTAAAGCCGCTGCCGGCCACGCTGATGCTGCCGTTGGGTACGATGGCCTGGTCGCCGGAGACAGCCGTCAGAGTAGCGCCCGCCGTCGTATAATAGGCATAGACCGGTACCGTTAATTGACTGAGCTTCGTGGTCTGGGGGCTGATAGGGGCTATCTTGGGAAAATTGTTGACGATTTTAAAACTGATGTTGCGTACGATTATATTAGTATAGTCCCAGCGGGTATTGCTGAAGGTGATTTTAACGCCCTTGGTGTTTGCCGGCAGCTTCTGCTGAAGGGATGGCCCGGCATTATTGATCGTGAAGACGGAGCCCAGAGGATTAGTGCAGGCAATGTCGCTATAGCATTGAGCGGTTACTTTGCCGTAGTTGCTGGGAAAGGCGGCCGTCATCAGAAATTCCGTTTCGCCGCCGTCGATCAGCGATGAAAATTTGGAAACGTCCAGGTTTTGACTCATGGAAGAGCTGGGGTCATTGGTGGTAAAACCGTCTGTGGTAGGTGTGATATTCACCGTATTGCCGGACCAGCCCGTCAGGCCGCCGGCGCCATTGCCGTTTTCCACCAGATTTGTCTCCATAGAAATAACTTTATTGACCACCAGATGTAAAGTTTTTGAGGCGCTCTTTGTGCCGTCGGAGACCGTCACCGTAATATCGGCTTCGCCGGATAAGTTGCCTGCCGGCCGGATGGTCAATGTCCGGCTGCCGCCGCTGCCGCCGATGGTAATGTTGGCGGCGGGAACCAGGTTGATATTGCTGGAAGCGGCGCTGAAAACCAGCTTGGCCAAATCGCCGGGGTCGGGGTCGCTGACGCTGAAATTCGCCGTATAAGCCACACCGGCATCGGTCGTTCCCGCTGTGGGAAAATTGCTGCCCAAAACCGGCGGACTGCCGGCGGAAGCATCCAGCAGCTGCAGGGAAACCTGATCAAATTGAGCATAACCGCCTCTGGTCAGCGTGGCCGACAGCAGCACCTTGAATTTTCGGGTAGCGGGATCAAGCTGAGCGTTGATTTGATAGGAGCCCATAACGGCGCCGGAAACCGTGGTATTGACGGCTTGGGAGGTTTTCAGCAAAGTGCCGGCGGCGCTGTACTCTTCTAAAATCACTTTCGCTTCATTATCAGCGCTGTGATTTTGATACATATTGACGCTGAGCTTGAAGGCCACTTTGCCGGCGGCAATATCGGCGAAGAGGCCGCTGCCTTCGCTGCCGGACAAGGCGATCTGTTGGGACATGGTGCCCGGCAGGGGGTAATCCATACTGGGATTAAAGAGATAGAAGTAATAGCTGCCGGCGGTGGGCGGCGCCCAATTGGAATAAACCCCGCCGGAGCTCCAGCGGCCCTGGCCGGTGTCGTCGGTCCAGCCTGCGATACTTGCCGATTCGCCACCGCCGTTGGTCAGCAATTCCGTGTTGAGGGCCGTATCGGCGGCATAAATGACGTTGGCAGGCAGCATGTGCAGAACGAACAGCAGAGCTAAAAGAAAGGCCAGCGGTTTGCGTTTTCTCATTTGATCACTCCCTTTGGGCGGCCGGAGGCTTTTGCCGGACAGGCAGAAAACCCCTATGATAGCAGTAGCTTTAACACTACTATCATAGGGGAATTTTTTTGCCGGGAAAAGTAACTTTTTACCATCAAAAAGTAACGTTTTTTGTCTTCAAAAAATGTACTTTGCCAGTTCGTCTCTGCCGGAGATCATCAGCTTGCTGTAAATACCCTGCATAATATTTTTCAGACGGCCTACGGAAATACAATGCTGCCTGGCGATATCGGCATAAGGGATACGGCGGGCTACCAGCAAGGCGATATGGTATTCCCGCAAGGTCAGCACCAGGGTGATATTATCTTTGGTAAATTGATTGTGAAAGGTGATCCAGTTCTTCCAGGTGCGCTTCCATTGCTTGATTATAGCGTCGTAATACTGGGGATACGACTGTTTCAGGCACTGCTCCATCAGGCCGCCAAAAGCGGTTACCAGCTCGGCAAAGGGGGTGATGAAGCCGTGGGGCAGGGCTATATCCATAGCTTGCAGCAGCCAAAGGCGGGCTTTCTCATCCTGACCCAAATAGTGATAAGCGGAGGCACAGGTCAGCCGCAGATAAATACCGGGAAGGGTAATGCCTTCTTCCGGGGAAGAAAGGCTCAGGGCAGTCTGGGCTACAGCCAGCATAGCTTCATGTTTGCCGGCGCCGGCGAAATATTTTGCCCGCAGATAAAGGGCGTCCGGCCTTGCCTGGGGCGGCAGGGCCTCCAAATCCCCTTCTTTAAGCCAGGAGGGGGTCATATGGGGAGCGATGACGCTGACGGCCACGGTGGCCACAGCCAGCTCGGCTATGGCGGTTACATATTGATTTTTATTGCCGCCCAGCCAGATTTTCAGATAGGCTTCAATGGCTGTGTAAAATGGATAATCGCCTATACTGGCTGCCGCCGCCAGGGCCAGGGGGCAAGCCCGCAGCCGGGCGCCGTCGTCGCCCTCAGTCTTTTGAAAGCAGAACAGAACCTTTTGAAAATCGCCCCGCAGGTAGGCCAGCTCAGCCTCGTATTGAAGGCGCAGCCGTTCCTCGGACATTCTGTTCAAAATAGCGTCGGGATTATGGCTGGGCATCGGCAGGGTGGTGGCGGCGAGTATGTCGGCCAAATCGGCGGCCAGAGAAGGGGAAGCGAGGCCTTTTTCATGGCGGCGATCCGGCGGTTTAGCGGCATTGCCGGGGATCAGCCATGATCTGCCTTGCCTCTTGGCGTAGGGTATTCGCTTGCCGGCCAGCAGCCGCTGCACCTGCCGGGGTGATATCTGCCATTTTTTTGCCGCTTCCTTTGCCGATATGTATTCCATCAAGGACCACCCTTTTTTAAGCGTCAAATAGAGACCGGCTTGGCATACGTCGTTAAAACGACGATTTCCAAGCCGGCAAGCCATAAATATTAATCCAACAAGCGGCGGATGATGCCGTGGGCCTCGGCTCCGTCCTTAACGTAAGCGTCGGCCCTGATGCTCGTGGCGTATTCTTCGGTCAGCACGGCGCCGCCTACCAGAATTCTGGTATCCAGGCCTTCGGCCCGGATGGCCCGGATTACCGGCTCCATTTCCGTCATGGTGGTGGTCATTAGGGCGGAGAGCCCCAGCACCTGGGCATTGTGCTCTTTGACGGCCCGGACAAATTCCTGGGCGGGCACGCTTTTGCCTAAATCAATAATATTGTAGCCGTAGCTGGAGAGCAAAGCTTTTACGATGTTTTTGCCGATATCGTGAATATCGCCGGCCACGGCCCCCAGAACCACCGTTTCCAGCTCCTTGGGAGCGTCGGCGGGCATGGCTACTTTCAAATAATCGAAAGCGAAAGCGGCGCCGTCGGCCGTCAAGAGCAGCTGAGGCAGGAAAGTGATGCCCCGGGCGTAAGTGTCGCCTGCCTGCTCCAAGGCCGGGATGATGCTTTGATCCACCAGCTCAATAAAGTTTTTCTCCGCAGTCAGGGGCTTGATCAATTCCCTGATCCTCTGCTGGTCATTGATAAGAATAGCCTGCTGCAAATTCAGCATATGCTGGGGCAAGGCGCCTGCTGCGGCACTGCCGACTGTTTCCGCCGGTTTTTGCTCCGCTGCCGGCTTGGCGTCTGAAGTTGAAGGTGAAGGTGAAGGTGAAGTCGAGGCAGAGGTTGAGGCAGGCGAATCAGCCGCCGTCGCGGAAGCAGTCGCTGCAACCGCAGCAGCCGGCGCTGCCGAAGCAGCTGCAAACACCGCAGCTTCAGCCTCCGCTGCCGCAAAAGCCTCTTCCTTCTTTGTCTGCTCGATATAGCGGTTGCCATGAGGGTCCCGGCCCGTTAAGAATGCGCCGGCAGCCAAAGTTTGGCGGATACCGGCATCCAGCGGGTTGGCGATGACTGCATCAAGGCCGGCAGCCAGCGCCTGGGCCAAAAAGGTATGGTTGAGCCAGGGGCGTTTGGGCATACCGTGGGAAATATTGCTTAAGCCCAGGACGGTCACCAGGCCCAGCTTTTCTTTGACCAGGGTGATTGCCTTCAGCGTCGACGCCGCCAGCTTGGGGTCGGTGGCGGCAGCCAGAACCAGGCAGTCAATAAAAACGTTTTCTTTGGCGATGCCTTCTTCCAAAGCCCGCTCCAGAATTCGCTCCGCAATAGCCAGGCGGTCTTCTGCCTTGTCGGGAATGCCCTTTTCATCCAAGGTCAGGCCGAGGACGGCGGCGCCGTATTGTTTGGCCAGAGGCAGCACGGCGTCCATACTGGCTGCTTCACCGTTGACAGAGTTGATTAAGGCCTTGCCGTGATAATGGATTAAGGCTTTTTCCAGAGCCTGGGGATTTACGGTGTCGATAACCAGAGGGCAGTCTAAGGATTGCTGCAAGCCCAGGATGGTTTGGCTGAGATTTTTTACCTCGTCGCCGCCGGCCAGGCCGGTGTTGACGTCCAACAGATCGGTTCCTGCCTTCAGTTGATTGGCTCCCTCCCGCACCAGCAGGCTGTAATCGCCGGCCACTAAAGCCTGGGCCAGAACCTTTCTGGCCGTAGGGTTGATCCGCTCGCCGATGAGGCGGGGAGGGTAATTCCCGCCTAAATAGATCGTGCGGGAACGGGAAGCTAAGGCGGCAGGCAATTCCTGGCGGCCGGGGATAACCTGGCCCTCCCAGGTCTTGGCGGTTTCCGCCATTTCCTTGATATGCTGGGGCGTAGTGCCGCAGCAGCCGCCCAGCCAGCGGACGCCGGATTCCAAGAGCATCGGTACGTAAGAAGCCATAGCCTCCGGCGTCATGGGAAAATGAGAACGGCCATCGGTCAATACAGGCATGCCGGCATTGGCTTCCGCTAAAAGCGGCAGCTTGCAGCATTTGCGATAGCGGTCGATCACCTCAAGAATTTCGGCCGGGCCCGCGGAGCAATTGGCCCCCAGCATATCGGCGCCCAGGGCAGTGAATACTGCCGCCGCCGTCTCGGGGTCGGTGCCGGTGAGGGTTCTTTGGTTTTGGCCGTAGGTCAGGGAAACGGCTATAGGAATATTGGTGACTTTGCGGGCGCCCAAATAGGCTGCCCTGGCCTCACCCAGATCAGAAAATGTCTGCAAATAAATGATGTCGGCGCCGGCCAGGGACAGAGCCTGGGCCTGTTGGGCAAAGACGTCTGTCAGCTCATCAAAGGAAAGCGCTCCTATGGGAGCGGGAAATTGACCGCTGGGGCCGATGATTCCGGCTACATAGCCATCGTGGCCGGCGGCCTGGCGGGCCAGCTTTACGGCCATCATATTTATGCTGCTGACGCTGTCTTGGCAGCCGAATTCAGCCAGCTTGAGGCGGCTGGCCCCAAAGCTGTTGCTTTCGATAATTTTAGCGCCGACTTTGACGTAGGCCTCGGAAATCTCAAGAATCTTGTCGGGATGGGAAAGCATCCAGACCTCCGGGCTTTCGCCGGCGGGCAAGCCTTTTGCCTGCAGCATAGTGCCCATGGCGCCGTCACCCATCAAAAATTGTTGTTTAAAAACCTCCATAATGCCTTGCATGTCTATGACCAACCTTTCCGGGAATCAAACATCTTTAAATTATCTCCTCATTATAACGCATTGCAAGCAAGTTTAACAGGAAAAACTTTCAAAGAAAGTTCAGTGGGTATCTCAATAAACTTTCTTGGGACAAGAGCGTAAGTAAAGGGTTATAAATTGTTTTCTTGAGAGTATATATAATACTAATCTGCAATTAAAAACCTTTAGTTTTTAATTTGCCGCACAGAGTGCGGCAGTGGGCCTTGCCCACGCAGATTGGCATATATGCTATTCTGCCTGCGCCTTTGGCGCAGTGGCAATCAAGAATTGCCAGATTAAAA
>JAHDPO010000054.1 GCA_018434325.1 Clostridia bacterium
CCGACGGCCAGCATAAAAAGCTGATTCGTAAGCAGTTCAACGAATTCAAGGCTGCCATGGAGGATGGCCTTTTTTAATTTCCTTTAGTTTAACATACCCTCATGCCTGTTTACAGGTGATGCCCGATTTTACGCTTACGATATACGAACATTATCCACCTTAACATTCTTAAAAGAATCAGCTGATGTTGGATTTTGAGAAATGAAAATCTCATGTTTCCAATCCCAAATACATTCAGATGCTGATGGGATTCCCGACTCCACCGAAGCTCCTGCACCTAAAAGCAACGAGTGTGTCGTGTCCTTATTCTGTTTAAGCGAACGAATAAACTCATCAAATTTTAGCAACTGCATAAGAAACTCCTTTGTCAAAAATCTATTATTCATAGGGCCAACCAATTTTCATAGCAACTTTTAGTCATTAGGCTATTCAGTAGATACCTTCGAGCAAAAATGTTATGTTGATTATTATCATCACAAAAATATCTGAATAATCAACCTCCCATTATTGCTATAACAAGAAAACCGTACAGAGAACTCCCTGCACGGTCGACTTTATCGTTCTGATTATTGCATGGACAGACATTGCGCCTACCGTTGACTAATTATACCAAATATCGCCATAAATCACAATGATATTATCGAAACACTTGAGGAATTGTATTATTGCTTCCATATTTTTGATTAATCTAAGAATATAATTAAAGTTTATGGAGGAATTAAATGTGAAGTTTTCTGATGAGCAAAAGAAAGAATTAGTTTCTCGTTATCATGGTGGGGAATCTGCATCCGATATCTGCCTACAAAACGGCGTGCCACGAAGCACCTTCTATACATGGCTAAAACCATACCAGACAGAGATCACACCCTCGGAATATATCGTCAGTGCAAACGAGTTTATAAAAATGAAACAGCAGCTTGCAAAGTTGGAACAAAAAATAGAGGTGCTGCAGAAAGTGGGCTGTACTGTTTCCTCAAGAGCTTTCCAAGCTATACGGACAATACAGCGTACACACTTTATGCACTTTGTATTTTTCGGGGTGTCTTCTACAATCACATCTTCCGTAGAAAAGAAGTGACTGTCTATGATAAACGCCGTGAAGAGATGCGTGAACATATTCAGGCTGTGTTCGAGGAAAGCCGGCAACGGTTGGCGCCAACAAAATAGCTGCTGTTTTAGCAGAGCGCGGCGTTAAAACTTCTCCCAAATACATTGCCGAGCTTATGTGTGAGATGGATATAGAAAGCATTGTGATCAATTCTAAGAAGGAGTACAGAAGGCACCTTCATCTTGCCAAAAAGCAAAACCATCTACAGAGACAATTTCAGGTTTCAGAACCAAACCGCTTCTGGGTCATCGATGTTACCTGTTTTAAGATTAATAATAAATATCACTACGTCTGTATGATATTAGACTTGTCCTCACGCAAAATCGTTGCACATGGGATGTCACCGAAGAGAATAGTACATACCTAATAACAGAAAGAGGTAACTCCCCGCAGTTAACATTTCACAGCGACCAAGGTGTGCAATACACCTCAAAGACTTTGTGGAAGCTGCTGCGCACAAGGTTGTCCAATCCTTTTCCAAATCGGGAAGTCCTTACGATAACGCAGTTGCAGAGGTGTTTTTCGCATCCATGAAAAAGGAAGAGCTCTATTGCACTATCTATAAGTCAGAGTGGCAATTCTGTGAAAGTGTTGATAACTACATTCGTTTCTATAACAGCTCTTTCAAGAAGAGCAGGGCCAGCATTTTGATCCGGAAATGACTCGGATTTTTTTGGACAACTACGATAGTTTTGTCGATATAATCGAGAGATACAAAGACCTGTAAGGTTTTCTTGACATGGTTGCAAACACGTATTATACTTCATGTAAGGCTAACCTGACACGTGGAGGAGGAAAGCTAGTGAACAACAAAGTCAGGGAGTTTCGGGAAAAGTTTGGGCTAACCCAAAAAGAGCTGGGTGAGCAGGTTAACGTTTCCCGTCAGGCCATCAATGCTATAGAAACGGGAAAGTTTGACCCCTCCATATGGCTTGCCTATGATTTGGCCCAATACTTCGGCGTCCCCATAGAAATATTGTTTCTTTTCGAAGAAGGAAAGAGGAAATGAATCGCATTCTTAGGCATCCGATGGTTAATGGCATCTGCATCAGCTTGTTTTCTGCATTTTACGCGTTGATTTTTATCATCACCTCAGGCCATAGGGAATTCACAAGGCTGTTGTATTACAGCCGCAATCCCGGCATTGCCAATGCCGATACTTTTTGGGTTCGCTGGAGCGGATTTCTCGCCGCTGGCCGCCACGCCTATATCGCCTATGCATTGATCGCAGTCACTATTCTTGTGGTAGCCTTTCTCTTGTTGCGCCGCAGGACATATGACGAATACCAAACCTCCCTTCTCATACAATGTCTAATTGCCGCTTTAGTGCTTACGCTTATTGCTATCGGAGCCTTCTTCTTAATAATTCTAAGTGATGCCAATGGTATAGTTGAAAAGTTTACCCTTTTTATCACCATACATTGGGCAACGGTATTGCTGGCCGATTTTGCCTACGTGGTTTTGTGCAGATGGAGATAAAGGAGCTGTTTGGAATGAACAAAGTGCCTTCAATAATTCTAAGGATAATAATTATTCTCTCCGCCGGCTTTAGTATATTGGTGAGCATATTCTTGTTGCCGGCTGGCGGGGCGGCGATAGCGGAAAACCTGCCTGGGCTCACTTTTTGGCGTTATCTAATAGTTGCTGGATTATATGGAGCGGTTGCCTGTTTTATTTTCGCATTGTTTCAGTTTTGGCTCTTATTGAACGGTATTGATAAAAATGGAGCTTTTGCAGCCAAAAGGTTAAGGGCTATCAAATTTAGTGCAATTGCCTTCAGTATATTGTATTTTGTCTGTGCAATGCCGATTTTCGTTCTGGCAGCGGAAGCTGACGATGCGCCGGGGTTGGTCTTGATCGGAGCCTTCTTTGATTTATTCCCCATAGGCGTAGCATCGATTGCGGAGATTTTAGAGAAAACTGTTGGGAAATAACTAAGTGACATTATCAATGAGATGATAAATCTACAAAACCATGCATTGCCAGGGCGCAGCCGCATTATACGGGAGCCGCCAAAAGCGTCCAAATATATGAGATAATGCCTTGACTTTCCTTCAAGCACGACATATAATATTAGAGTCCGCATTTTGGACAGTCATCATGCGCCGTTAGCTCAGCTGGATAGAGTGACTGGCTACGAACCAGTAGGTCGCAGGTTCGAATCCTGCACGGCGCACCATTTTGTACTTGGTGCGTATTTATTTAATCATGGAGAGATGGCCGAGTCGGCTGAAGGCGGTCGCCTGCTAAGCGATTATACGGGGTCAACCTGTATCGAGGGTTCGAATCCCTCTCTCTCCGTAGCAAAATAAAGAAGGTATCACGCGAGGCGTGATACCTTCTTTATTTTGCTTTATGAAGGGCGGGGATGAGAACCCTGGGGGTTCGTCGAAGACTTGGCTTGCGCAATGCCGCAGGCAGCGGAAGCCTTAGTCGGAGTCTCGAGCCAGCGTGCTGGCGCTGAGCGAGAGTATCCCTCTCTCTCCGTAACAAAATAGAAAGGTATCACGCGAGGCGTGGTACCTTTCTATTTTGTTTTATGAAGGGCGGGGATGAGAACCCTGGGGGTTCGTCGAAGACTTGGCTTGCGCGATGCCGCAGGCAGCGGAAGGTTTAGTCGGAGTCTCGAGCCAGCGTACTGACGCTGAGCGAGAGTATCCCTCTCTCTTTCTCTCTCTGAGGTGCGTCTCGGATTTGGCCTGAAATTGGGGCGGAGTGTTCAAAAATTGAGGTTGTGCCAGATATTAGCCCAAGCTAACATGAGGCAAACCGAAAGAATTAGCGAATCGAGCCTAAAAATTGCTGCGCAACCGAAAAATTTACGGTTATTTAGATTTCAGGTCCTGGAAATCAGCACACAACCTCGATTTTTGAACAGTTAGCCAACGGGCGGCAGCTCAACATACTGGGGGAATACCGAGGACACTGAAAAATGAGCAAAATTGCAGGTTTAAAGTATCTGAATAGTAGGTTGAGTCCGCAGGACACTGCTTATTGACTGATCATCAGCTTTATTTGGCTGTATTTAGTGTTGCGATCAAGAGAAGGCCACTATTCTGAAAGAACAGGATACTTTAAACTTGCAATTTTGCGCAAACCGGTTAAAATTCACGCGCAGCAGAATCCGGCTTGCTGACCGGCTGTCCCTGAGGGCCTTCGTATTGGCGGCCCCATCCGGTTATCACCGAAAACAGCAGCACCAGGAACAGCACCACGCAGTAAATCATACCGCCGCTGACCTGAGTCAGGGAAAGGGGTTCTATAAAATCGTAGCCTTTCGTAAGCAGAGCGCCAAGGAACACAAAGACGCTGAGAAAGGGTACCGTCAATACGATGGCGTTGGCAAAGCCGTCCAGCAGATTGGCCCGGCGGTAGGGATGAAGGCCTACCCGTTTGCCGATCTCGTTTTGTACCTTGCCGAAAGTCGTCATCGATGCGCTGGTTACGCCGCCAAAGAGCAAGGTGGTCAGCGAGATGCCCAGCATCATGGCTATTTCTGCGCCCCGAACTGTCCTGCCCATTTTGCTGCCAAGTATGGCGTTGGTGATTCGCTCCAAGGCCCCGGCTCCCGCAAGCACGCCCATGATCCCGTAGACCGAGAGCACCAGCGTCACCGTGGCCATCATGCTGCCGATGCCGTCGGTCAAAAATCCTGCCGGAGTACCGTCGACGACGGAAATGATATCGCCGAAGCTCAAAATACCGAAAGCCAGACCGGTAGCCGTCCCTAAAACGATTCCCACCGTGATTGCTTTGTAAATATTGCGGGTCTTGATGGCCGCCGCCAGCATGACGCCAACGGGAATCAGCATAACCAGCGAGACCCGGTTCATGTTGCCGGCAAGAATTTCTGCCGCTTCGATGCCGGCTGCTCCAGATCCTGCCGCTCCCGTGCCTGCCGCTCCGCCGCCGCCGAATATCCAGAACAGGACGAAGGAAATGCTGCCGGCCACCAAAGAGTACTTCAGCCGGCTGGCAACGCAGCCCCCTACGTCGGCAAGGCCCTCCTTCTTCGTGTATTCCTGGGTGCCGGCGGAGATAATCGTGGTATCCGATATGGGCGCCAGATTATCACCAAATATAGCGGCGCTCACAATGGCTCCCGCCAGAACCGCCGGATTGCTGCCCAGCAATACTCCCGCCGGGTAGAAAATCGGGAAGCAGGTAAACATGCTGCCGATGGAAGAACCGGTGGCGGTGGAGATGATACAAATAGCCAGGAAGGTAAAGGCGGTAAACAGCCCTCCATTTACGTTCAGCAGATCCGCCAGCCAGACAAAGCCCGAGGAGATATTGGCGGCTTTGATCATTGAGGAGAAAATCCCGATGACAAACAGCAGCACTGCAATAGGAACGGCCTCCTTCACCCCTTCATAGACAGCGTCCCAGAAGCGCTCATAGTGGCCTTTTTGAACGAAGACAGCGCCGACCATCAGAGCAACAAAGGCGCCCATGGCCAGGGCGTGCATTTCAAAGGCCTTAAAAACGATAAAATACAGCACACAGAAGAAGAGGAAAATAGCGACAGGGACGAAAGCCATTCCCCAGCCGCCGCGGAACTCAAGCCCTGCTCCCTTATTTGTTTCCTTATTCATAACGCAACCTCCCTTTAATCGGCGAATCTCATTCTTCGGATAAATTCATTTTCATGATGTTTCTGTACTTGGAACCGATGGTTCGCTCCAGTTCGAAGGGCTCCCCCTCCAGAATTCTGTAATTGCTCAGGAATTGCCGGATTTCTTCGATTTCGCTGCCGTCGAGGTCGAAATCAAATATCTGGGTATTGGATTTGACATGGTTGCTGTTGCGAACCCCGATGATCACCCCTCCTACCCCGGACTGGTTCAATATATATCTGGCGGCGACCTGAGCAATGCTGACGGCGTGTCTTTTTGCATGCTTATCCAATAGTAACAGCAATTCCTGATAGCCCTCCCAGCCCAAAGTATCTTCCAGCACCTGCATATATTTCACCTGGGAGCGGGTCTCCGGCGCAGCCGCCGGCTGCCCGAGCCATTTTTCCGCCAGCAGGCCGCCGGACAGAGTGCCGTAGCACAGTAGGGGGATGCCCTTGCTTTGACAATACTGCAGCAGGCTTTTTTCGGGACGCCGGTCAAAAACGGAATACTGGGTTTGAAAAGATACGATGGGTATTCCGGCATCGACAATTTCCGCAAAATGCTTCGTGTCAAAATTGGTGACGCCGATATGGCGAATCTTCCCCTGCTCCTGCAGTCTGCGCAGATGGCCGGCCGTTTCCAGGCAGCCGGGTACATCGTAATCCCACCAATGAAACTGCACCAGGTCCAGCGCCTCCCGGTTCAGCCGTTTCAGGCTCCTGTCGATGATTCTTTCGGTAAATTGATAGTCAACTTCACTGAGCAGATTGATGTCCGGCACATATTTCGTATGAATTTGAATATCCTCCGGAGAAATGCCGCCGCCCTGTTTGAGCTCTTTTACAAATTCCCCTAAAAATTCCTCCACCCCCGTATAGATATCGGCGCAGTCGAAGGTGGTGAATCCTGCTTCCACAAGCATATGGAAGGCTCGCATAACATCTTTTTTATCCGGCGCCGCGTTTAAACTATGGCCTGCGGATAATTGCCAGCAGCCATTGATTACCCGGCTGATCTTATAGCCTTTTGCCAATTCCAGTGTTTTCGTCATGATTATTCCTCTCCTTTGTATAAAGCCTCTGCGGTGCAGTCGGCGTGGCTGAATTCCTGGGTTCCGATGCGGCTGATTTTGAATCTGGCGCCGCAATTAGGGTCGGGGCAGGCGATCAGGCTGTCGGACAGCATCCAGTCGTTGGGGTGCAGCTGCCGCTGTTTGGCAGGCAAAAGGGGCAAAATAGCGCTTAGGGCATACATGGAAAAGGAATTATTCTCGGGAAAAATAAGATCCTCACCCACCACTAAGAAATAGTCTCCCTCTTTGTGCTTGCATACCATCGGCCGGTCAGAAGCCATGGTCTCCACCTTTAAATTATAAAGGGTAAATTTATCATCCATATTGCAGCCTTCCTTTCCAGTTTTCCGATCAAGCGACTCATATGATTCAAGCAATAAAAAAAGCCCGCCCTTGAATAGCATTCAAGGACAGGCGTCAGCCTGCGGTACCACCTTGTTTGGTATGGATCATCCATACCCTCTCTGTAGGGCGCCAATACACCCCTAGCCAGATAACGCCGGCTTTGCGTCTTCGCTACTCGATTGCTCTTTCACGTCGCCCTCTGAGGCCCACTTGCTGCCACTGCATCTGTCCGGCTCACACCATCCCGGATTCGCTGAAGACCGTTTAACAGTTTGACTCCCTCGTCTGCGGTTTAGAAAAAAATAGCACAATCTTTTTTGATTGTCAACCCCCAAATAATAATCGGAAGGCTGCTTCCGTTGAAGGCTATTTCCCCATTTCCCGGGAAATAAACCTATTCCTCGTTATCGTGCCATTCCACATCGACGGCTTGCTCCCGCTCTTCTTCCCAATTCTCTTCTTCCTGATAGGGTTCTGTCTCTGCTTCTTGGTAGGTTTCTGCCTCCGGCCTGGCAGTCTGCCCTTCCCTTGGCCATTGCTGATCCCATTCCGGCACTTTAAAACGGCAAAGCTGCAGCATTTCCCAATCCGCAAAAGTTGCCGGTAGCCAGCCTTTGTTTAATAAGCCCATAATATATAGCCGGTTATAAAAAAACGGAAAAATCAGGACGCTAAGCCCCCTGGTCAAATACATCAGAAGCATATAAACGATAAAGCTTAGCCAGTCGCCCCGAAAAAGCGGAATAAACCACCATAAAAACAAGGTCGTCCAGGAAAAACCTATTTTACAAACCTTAAGCCCCCCATAGGGGCTTGTCAAAGTAACAAAACGGCCGGTCCAGAGGAACATATTCTCACCACCCTTTTTATCTTACCTTTTATCCCGGCAGGAAGCAAGGTGTTTAAGGCTCCTGTTGTATGAAAAATCAATGAACTTATCATTACTATAATGTACGCACGTCCCGATAAAAATTTGTTGTTTTCATAAAAAATATGGTAGAATAGCCTTAAATCAGGAAAACCTTCCCCTTAAAATCTGAATAGCGAGGTGGCCTATGTTTGATGAGGCGCTGGTGCAGCTTCGAGACGAAATGACCCGCTCCCTTTGTACCAATCTGAGAATTCAAAGCGACGCGCAGCCTCCGGAAGAAGGCAAACCCAATGGAGCCGGAGTGGCCAGGGCTTTGGAGCACGCTTTGCGCACCGCTTCCCAGATGGGTTTTGCTACTAAAGATTTGGACGGCCATGCCGGCTGGGTGGAGTACGGAGAGGGCCAGGAAATGATCGCCGTTTTGGGTCACTTGGACGTAGTGCCGGCGGGAGACGGCTGGGCTCATCCGCCTTATGCCGGCATCATCGAGGACGGACGGATCTATGGCCGGGGCGCTATCGATGACAAAGGCCCTATGTTTGCCGCTCTTTACGGCCTCAAAGCCATCAAAGACAGCGGCCTGCCTCTTGCTAAACGCATACGCCTGATTTTTGGCACCAGCGAAGAGACCACCTGCGCCGATATGGCTTATTATGTTACGAAAGAAGAACTGCCGGCGGCCGGCTTTACCCCCGACTCCGGTTTTCCGGTGATTAATGCTGAGAAAGGCATTTTGCACGTTACCTTTTCCCGGGATTTCCCGGATTTGGAGGATGCCGACATCACTTTAGAGAGCCTGAAAGGCGGCAATGCCGTCAATATGGTGGCCGACAAAGCTGAGGCAGTGCTGAATGTTAGCGGCAGTCAAGTGCGCCTGGAATCCCTGGGTTATTCTGCCCATGGCAGCCGCCCTCAATGCGGCAAAAACGCCTGCTTTGCCCTGCTGGAGCTTTTATCTCACCAGGATCTGCCCCTGACTATGCAAGACGCTTTTGCTTTTTTGACGTATGCTTTGGCTCAGGAGACTGCCGGGGAAAATCTAGGGCTGGCCGTGGCCGACGAAGCCTCGGGGCCGCTTACCGTTAATCTGGGCCTGCTGGAAGGCGGCGGCGCCTATATCCGGGGCAGCCTGGATATCCGCTATCCCGTTACGATTCCCAAGGACCGTATCCTCTCCAAACTGGAGGACAGCTTCTCTAAAGGAGGCTTCGGCATAGATTCATTCAGTCACAAGCCGCCCCTTTATGTACCGAAAGAAGACTTTTTGGTGCAGACCCTGGTAGAGATTTTTCGGGAGAAAACCGGCCTGCCTGACGGCCCTATTACTACCGGCGGCGGGACTTATGCTAGAACTATGCCCAATATCCTGGCTTTCGGTCCCCAATTCCCGGGAGATCAGGATTTATGCCACCAGCCCAACGAATATATCCCCATTGACCGTTTGCTTCTTCTTAGCCAGATCTACGCCCGGGCCATGTATGAACTGGCCAAATAAGCCGGCTGAACAGGATTATTGAACTGATTGAATATAACAGCGAGACAGGCTCGCCAAAACCTGAATATGCACGCCGAGGATGTAAAACCTGAATATGGCAACAACCGCATTTACCGAACTAAACGTATCTCCCCAATTATTAAAAGCCATCGATCAGCTTGGTTTAACGGAGCTGACGGAAATCCAGGAAAAGGCCATTCCCGTAATGCTGGAGGGCCGGGATGTCATCGGCAAAGCTCCTACCGGCACGGGTAAAACCTTTGCTTTCGGCATTCCGATCATCGAAAGCCTGGACAGGCAAAGCACGCAGGTGCAAGCCCTGATCATGGCTCCTACCCGGGAGCTTGCCACCCAAATTTGTGACGATCTCCGGGCCTTAGCCAAATATATGCCGGAAATTCGAATCATGGCGGCTTACGGCGGCCAGCCCATCAAAAAGCAATTGATGGCGTTGGCTAAAAAACCCCAGGTTTTGGTGGCTACGCCCGGCCGTCTGCTGGATCATCTGAATCGCAAAAGCATCAGCCTTAGCGGCGTGAAAATAGCCGTACTGGATGAGGCCGATGAAATGCTGGACATGGGTTTTTATAAAGACGTCCGCAAAATTCTGGACCGTTTGCCGAAAAAACGGCAGCTGGCCATGTTTTCCGCCACCATGTCCCGGCCGGTGATGGACATATCCTGGCTGTATCAGCGGGACGAGGTGGAGCTGTCCGTGGAAGCTTTGGAAGACAGCCAGCCCAAGATCACCCAATACAGCATCCAGAGCCAGGGCACCCAAAAAGTGGCCGATATTGCCGAACTGATCCGCCAGAAGAATTACAAACGGGTGATGATTTTCTGCAATACGAAATATGCCACTGAGGCTTTGGCTTACCAGCTGAGCAAGCTGAGCCTGGAGGTGGCCTGCTTAAACGGGGACATGCCCCAGAGTGAGCGCAATAAAATCATGGCTGATTTTAAGGCTGGCAACACCGGCGTTCTGATCTCCACCAATGTGGCGGCTCGAGGCATCGACGTCAGCGACGTCAGCGCCGTGATCAACGCCGACATGCCTCAGGACAACGACCAATATCTCCACCGCATCGGCCGCACCGGCCGGGCCAAAAAAGTAGGCGTTTCCTATCTGTTTTATGATTCCGACGCCGAAGAGCGACTGGAAAATTTGATTAAGCTTACCGGCTCCAGCATTACGCCCTTAGCTTTTGACGAAAACCGCCGCCTTATTGAATTGCCGCAAGAAAAACCCGGCCAGGAAGCCTGAGCTTCCGGACCGGGTTTCTTCATCACATTCGGCTGTTATCTGGATTCCCGCAAAATTGCAGGTTTAAAGTGCCCGGAGCACCATTATTGGCGACTTATCAGCTGCATTTGGCTGTATTTAGTGTTGCAGTCCGGAGATGCCCGCTATTCTGAAGGAACAGCACACTTTAAACTTGCAATTTTGCGCATTTGCCAAGGTTATAGACGTTAAGCGGATGCTGCCAAGCTCCTGCCAAGCTCCTGCCAAGCTCTTGCCAAGCTCCTGCCAAGCTCCTACCAAGCTCCTGCCAAGCTCTTGTCAGGCTCAGCCAAAATACTTCACGCCGCTGCTGAAGATTTTTTGGTCGTAATCGCCGGGGATATTCTGATATAAGCCCTGGCCGATCCGCTCGCTGTGGCCCATTTTGCCCAAGACGCGGCCGTCGGGGCTGCTAAGGCCTTCGATGGCCAGGAGGGAGCCGTTGGGATTGGCGCTGATGTCCATAGACGGTTTGCCCGTTTCATCCACATATTGGGTAGCCACCTGGCCGTTGCCAAATAGCAGAGCCAGCTCTTCGGGGCTGGCTTTCAGCCGTCCCTCGCCATGGGAAATGGGAATGTGATGGATCTGGCCCGGCTCTGCCGCCGCCAGCCAGGGGGATTTAACACTGGTGACCCTGGTCCTGGCAATGACGCTTTGATGCCGTCCGATGGCGTTATGCATCAGTGTGGGGCTGTCGTCCTTCATATCCCGGATTTCGCCGTAGGGCACCAGACCAAGCTTGATCAGGCCCTGGAAACCGTTGCAAATACCTAAAATCAAGCCGTCCCGCTGCCGCAGCAAAAGCTCCGTCTGCTCTTTGACCCAGGGGCTGCGGAAGGTGGTGGCAATCAGCTTGCCGCTGCCGTCGGGCTCGTCGCCGCCGGAAAAGCCGCCGGGGATCATAATGATTTGCGCCTTGGCAATGGCCGCTGCCAGCACTCTTAAGCTTTCCTCCACGTCCTTAGGGGAAAGGTTGCGCAGGATGATGGTCTCTGCCACAGCTCCGGCTTTTTCAAAGGCGGCGGCAGAATCATATTCGCAATTGGTGCCGGGGAAGACGGGTATTACCACCCGGGGCCTGGCGATCTTGACGGCCGGCCGATTCAGGTTGCGCACCGTATAAAGGGGCAGATCGGCTTTGGGCAAAAATACGGTATGGTCTACCAGCAAAACGCCGGCGGCGGGTTGCTGGCCGCCCTCCTCATCCAATTCCAGTCCTGCCGGCAGTTCTTCTGCCGTTTTGGCAGCAAATACCGGCTCCAAGGTTCGGTGCCAGGACTGCCGCAGCTCTGCCAAAGGCAGGGCTATTTTTTGGCTCTCCGCCGAGGCCTGCCGCGGGATTTCTATAGTAATTACCGGTTCCCCGGTGATTTTTCCAATGATTAGGCCGCCGGCAGCGGCGATTTCTTTCTCCGGAAAAGCAGGGGCCAGCTCCAATAGCACCGAACCATAAAAAGGCATAAATAGATGCAGATCTTCCAGGTGCTGATCTTCCATAGGCAGATCAATCTCCGCTCCCAGATTATTGCCGAAAGCGGATTTGGCCAGGAGGGCGATCAACCCTCCCCGACCGCAAGAGGCGGCTGAGTAAATATGCCGTTTGTATTTTTGAATAAACCGGAAGCTCTCCGCAATCCCCTCAAAGTATGCGCAGTTGTTGTTGTCGGGAGCCGCCGGAAAAAAGACCAGCCGGTTGCCGGGCCGCTTCCATTCCGGGGAAATCGCCTCATTGACATTTCCCACAGAAACAGCAAAGGCGCATAAGGTGGGCGGTACCTCCAGATCCTCAAAGGTTCCCGACATGCTGTCTTTACCGCCGATAGCCGGTACCTGAAAAGCCGTCATTGCTTTTTGGGCTCCCAGCAAAGCCGCCATCGGCAGGCCCCATTTAGCCGGGTCTTCCCCTAAACGGGGAAAGTACTCCTGGAAGGACATCCGGGCTTTAAAAGGGTCGCCGCCGCTTACGGCCAGCTTAGCCAAGGCGTCCACTACCGCATACATGCCTCCATGGAAAGGGCTCCACTGGGAAAGGCCGGGATCAAAGCCATAGCTCATCCAGGTGCAGGTAGAGGTATCTCCCGACTGCACCGGCAATTTTGCGGCCATGGCCAGGGCCGGCGTTTCCTGCCGGCTGCCGCCCAGGGGAAATAAAACGGTGGCGGCGCCGATGGAACTGTCAAAACGCTGGATCAGTCCTTTTTTGCTGCAGATATTTAATTCGCTTAAAGCTTGCAGGCAAGCGTCTTTAATGGGGGAAGAGCCCCTGCGCAGCCGCCGGCCTTCCTGAAGGAAGTAGCTGTCTTCTTCAGGCTGCCGGATCAGCACCTTCGTCTGCTGGCTGACGCCGGAGGTATCAAGAAATTGCCGGGAGAGATTGACAATCTCTTGGCCTCGCCAGGTCATTTTCATACGGCCATGATCAGCGATTCCGGCTACTACTGTAGCCTCCAGGTTTTCGGCGGCAGCCAAAGCCAGGACCTTTGCCAAAGAGTCGGGAGCAATGACGATGGCCATTCTTTCCTGGGATTCGGAAATAGCCAATTCCGTACCGTCTAAGCCCTCGTACTTTTTCGGCACTTTATCCAAATCGATATCCAGGCTGGGGGCCAATTCGCCGATGGCGACGCTGACGCCGCCGGCGCCAAAGTCGTTGCAGCGCTTAATCAGCCGGGAGAATTCCGAATTGCGGTATAGGCGCTGCAGCTTGCGTTCCGTGGGGGCGTTACCTTTTTGGACCTCCGCTCCGGAAGTCTCGATGCTCTGCTCGTCGTGGGCCTTGCTGGAGCCGGTGGCCCCGCCGCAGCCATCCCGGCCGGTACGGCCTCCCAGCAGCAGCACTAAATCGCCGGCCTGGGGAATATCCCGCACTACATTGGCGGCAGGAGCGGCCCCGATCACAGCGCCGATTTCCATGCGCTTGGCTTTATAGCCGGGATGGTAGACCTCATCTACCAAGCCGGTGGCCAGGCCGATTTGATTGCCGTAGCTGCTGTAACCGGCCGCCGCCTGCCTGGTGATTGTGCGCTGGGGCAGCTTGCCCGGCAGCGTATCGGCCACCGGCTCCAGGGGATTGGCAGCGCCGGTCACCCGCATGGCCTGGTAGACGTAAGCCCGGCCGGACAGGGGATCCCGGATAGCGCCGCCGATGCAGGTGGCAGCGCCGCCGAAGGGCTCAATTTCTGTAGGGTGATTGTGGGTCTCATTTTTGAACATCACCAGCCAGGGCTCTCTGCCTTGATCTGTATCTGCCCAAACCTTGATGCTGCAGGCATTGATTTCTTCCGATACGTCCAGATCTTCCAGCTGGCCACAGCGGCGCAGGGCCCTGGTATTGACGGTAGCCATATCCATCAGCGACAGGGGGCGGTGTTCGCCGCCGGCCTTTTGGCGCAGATCCAAATAATTAAGAATCGCCTCTTTAAAAAGCTGTTTATACGGGCCTTCTTCCAGGGCATACTCTTCAATAACGGTGTTGAAAGTAGTGTGGCGGCAATGGTCCGACCAATACGTATCGATAACCCGGATCTCCGTCAGGCTGGGTTCTCTGCCCTCTTCCCGAAAGTATTCCTGGCAAAAAGCCAAATCTGCCAGAGACATCGACAAGCCGTATTGACGATGAAAGCTTTCCCGCCCGGACTGATCCAAAGCGCCAAAGCCTTGCAATACCGGTACATCCGGAGGCAGGGCCAGTTCCTGGGTCAACGTGGCCGGCTTATCCGATAAAGCGATCCGGGAATCCACCGGATTGACGCAGTATTTGCGGAAAGCCTCGATCTCCGACGGCAAAAGCGCGCCTTTAAGAACGTAGACCCTGGCGGTACGCACCAGAGGCTGCTCTTTCAGGGTCAGCAGCTGTATGCATTGGGCGGCGCTGTCGGCCCTTTGATCGTATTGGCCCGGCAAATACTCCACGGCCAGCGCCGACTCATCTTCAGCCAAAGGCATTGCTTCCTTAAAAAGCCTGTCCACCGGTTTCTCACAAAAAATCTGCTGACAAGCGCTGTCAAACTCCTGCTCAGTCAGGCCCTCCACATCATAGCGGACAGCTATCCGCAAACCGGCCAGGTTTTTCAGACCAAGATTTTCCCGGATATCTTTCAGTAAATCCCGAGCCTCTCCGTCGGCACCCGGTCTTTTTTCGATAAACGCCCGCATAACGCTGTTTATTGTCACCACGGCTCCTTTCACAACGGCAAATATTTATAATCGCTGGCAGCCTGCTGCTCATGCTCTTTTCCTGTGATTATAATTATACCATCTTTTATCCCGCTGCCAATAATGGTACAATAAATTAATCGCTGTATTTAGTCATTTTACTAATCTATTATCAGGAGGCTTACCTTATGCTTCGTAAAACCCGCATTATTTGCACCCTGGGTCCCTCCACCGACTCTCTGGATATATTAAAGAGCCTTCTGCAGTCCGGCATGAATGTTGCCCGGCTTAATTTTTCCCATGGCACTCATGAAGAGCATGCCCGCCGTATTGCCCTTTTGCGCCAGGCCCAGCAGGAAACCGGCATCGACGCCGCCCTGCTCTTGGATACTTCCGGTCCGGAGATACGGACCGGCGCCGTCAAAGACGGCCGGATAGCGCTGAAAGCGGGCCAAACCTTTTCGCTGACTACCAAGGCAGTAGAGGGCGACAGTACTCAGGTTTCCATCAGCTATGACCAGCTGCCTTCTTCCATCAAGCCCGGTCAGAATATCCTGCTGGATGACGGCCTCATCCGCTTAGAGGCGCTTGAAGCCGGGGATGAGGACATCCAGTGCCTGGTCGTGGACGGCGGCTGTCTGACCAATCGCCGGGGCGTCAATGTGCCCGGCGCCGAGTTGCCTTTTCCTGTGCTGACGGAAAAAGACCGGGAAGACCTGCGTTTTGGCGTGGAGCAGGGAGTGGATATCGTCGCCGCCAGCTTCGTCCGCAACGCCGAAGACGTCAAAAGCATCCGTGCCTGGCTGGACCACTTAGGCGGCAAGCAGTTTATCGTAGCCAAGATCGAAAGCCAGCAGGGCGTCAGCCAAATGCAGGAAATTCTGCAGTATGCCGACGGCGTCATGGTGGCCCGGGGCGATTTGGGCGTGGAAGTGCCCGCCGAAGAGCTGCCGATAATGCAAAAAGAAATGATCCGCCTTTGCAACCTGGCCGGCAAGCCGGTGATCACCGCCACCCAGATGCTGGACTCCATGATGCGCAATCCCCGTCCCACCAGGGCGGAGGCCAGCGACGTAGCCAATGCCATATTGGACGGCACCGACGCTATTATGCTTTCCGGTGAGACGGCCGCCGGGCTGTATCCCATCGAGGCAGTTGCTACTATGGCCCGGATTGCCGAGCAAACGGAAGCCTCCAGGATCTGGCGGCAGCAGTTTGACCACCACTTCAACAATATGGATAATATCAACGACCCCATCAGCGATTCTGTGGCCCGGGCTGCCTGCCTTTTGGCCGAAAAAATCCAGGCTAAGGCAATCCTCACTTCTACCCAGGCCGGTTTTACCGCCCGTCAGATATCCCGCTTTCGGCCCCGGGCCCCCATTGTGGCCACTACACCCATTGCCACTGTGCGCCGCCAGCTGATGCTCAGCTGGGGGGTTATTCCTCTTTTGGTTCAACAAAATAACGATACCGACGAATTGATTGCCACCGCTTTGGACGCCGCCGGCCAGGCCGGTTACATTTCTGCCGGCGACCTGGTGATCATCACTGCCGGCATTCCCGTAGGCAAGACGGGCTCCACCAACCTGATCAAGGTTCACCGGGTGGGCGAAGCTATCCGCTGATTAGCGGACGTATGCTTTTATCCTTATACTAATCTGCAATTAAAAACCTTTAGTTTTTAATTTGCCGCACAGATTGGCATATATGCTATTCTGCCTGCGCCTTTGGCGCAGTGGCAATCAAGAATTGCCAGATTAAAATAGGGAATATTTTAATCGCAGAATAGTATCAGCTGGCAATTACTAGCTATTGCTATTTTGATCTTTTATTCTTCTGCTGCCTGTCATATAATGAGGCGACGGATATCCTCTACCCCAACAAGCAGCGGGCGCCGCTTGAGGCAGACGGTGGACCGATATCTTCCGCCTCATTGAAACGCACAGAGGAAGGAAAAATTTTTACAGTCGAAATTTTTCTACCGAGGCGTTATAATGATACAAATGCGGTTTATACCTGCCGGAGAAAGTTGGTGTTTCCCCTGAATTTAAAAGAACTCAAAGAATGGGTGATATTGCTGGCCGCTGCTGTGGCCATCGCCCTTATATTGCGAACCTTCGTTATTGAGCCCCGATACGTGCCTACCCCCTCTATGGTTCCTACGATTATGGTAGATGACCGCCTGTATGTAGAAAAACTGACGCCCCGGTTTGGCAGCCTCCATCGGGGCATGATCATTACGTTTTTGGCGCCGGAGCAAACGGGCCGGGATGATCACTTGGTCAAGCGCCTCATCGGTATGGGCGGCGATGTGATTTCTATTACAGAAGGACAGCTTTATGTCAATGGCCGGGCTGTGTCCGAGCCCTACCTTAATGAACCTATGCATTCCGATTTCCCCGAGTTTACCGTGCCGGAAGGCAAGCTATTCCTAATGGGAGACAACCGCAATTACTCGCAGGATTCCCGCTCCTGGGGCTGCGTCGATGAAAGCGCCGTTAAAGGTCAGGCTTTGTTTATTTACTTCCCCTTCAGCCACGCCGCCAGTCTCTGGAATCAATCTTTAGTATTTAATGATTAGATATTTGCATTAATACTATTCTGCGATTAAAATAGGGAATGTTTTAATCTGGCCATTCTTGATTGCCACTGCGCCAAAGGCGCAGGCAGAATAGCATATATGCCAATCTGCGTGGGCAAAGCCCACTATAGCTATTTATGTGGGCTTGCCCACTGCCGCACTCTGTGCGGCAAATTAAAAACTAAAGGTTTTTA
>JAHDPO010000030.1 GCA_018434325.1 Clostridia bacterium
CAGTTGATATACATTCCCGGTTATTGTATAATCTGGCTGTAAGATTATTGGTTTCACAACTATATTTTACAACAAAAAACGGCTTCTGGCTTACGCCAGTTGCCGTTTTTTGTTCCTTTTTTAGGTGCTGTTACTGCGACACGCCCTTGCTTTGCCACCGCTTCAGTCAGCGGCTCAAAGGCGATGATTTCGCCGCTCATACCGATAGCGGATGCGCCGCTTTCCGCAAAAGCGGTCATCGGCAAAATGCTCAGCAGCATGGCAAAGGATAACGCCATTGCCAAAAGCCGCTTGAGCGGTTTGTGCGTATTTGTGTTCATGATCATATAATCGTCCTCCTCAGTTCGTCCCGTTTGGGATGGCTGTACTATGTAAATGAGCCTATAAATCTGCTGATACAATTTTACTGTTTTTGAGGAGAATGGGTTAGGGCGTTCATGATCGTATCTACTGACTTTTTTGCTATCCTGCAAACAAAAAAATCCCTCCGAAGCACTTTGCTCGAAGGGATTTTCCTTGTATTTACCATTACGGTGTCATTGCCGCCCGATAATCGGAAGGAGTCATTCCCAACTCCTTTTTGAGCTTTTTCGCCAGCTTACCATTGTAATCCACGCCGCATTCATCAAAAACTTGAAGGATGGATAGATTGCTGTCAGACAATAGTTCCTTGAGTTTTTGGAGCTTAACAGTCTGATAATACTGATGGGGGGTCATGCCGATGTGCTGTTTGAACAGACGGGTATAATGCGGCTTGCTCATATAGACAATGCTTGAAAGCGCATCCGCGTCAAACTCATCCTTCCAATGGTCATCTAAATATTCCTTGCCTTTTATCACTTCTTCTCTGCCCTGATAGTATCGGGAGGGGATGAAAATGCCCACGACATAGGCGATTTGATGATTTTCATCATAGATGGGAAAGGAGGCCATATCAACAAATAAGCTCTCTGGAGGGAATTCTGTATTGCCGCCATACTTTGAGACGGCCTCTCGAATCGGCATCTTGACATCGTAGATATAAGCGACCTCTCCCTGATAAGCCCGTTCGACAAAATCCTTGATACCCCATTTTTCGAGATTTGGCTCGTAGCGCGTATTAAATATTCTCAAATCTTCCGGCGGATTAGATAATTTTATATGACTAAAAAAAGCGTCGTTCGCAAATAACATCGCGCCCTCCGGGTCGCATATCTGCACTGGGTAAGGAAAATGCTTGAACATCTCCACAAACAGATCTTTGTTTTCAGTCAGCAGCTGAAAGGGCGCTTCTTTTTCCTTTGGTATGGAAGATTTTTTTCTTCTTTTATCCTCGGGCTTGGCGGTATCTTTAGGGATGAGCCAAGTGTTTCCCTTTTTCACCGCTCCGGAGATACGCCCGTCCATCAAATGAAAGGTAATGGCCCTCCGGGAAACACCCCATTTCTCTACAGCTTCACTGACCGTCATATATTCCATAACACCAAACCACTCGCCTCGACATGAATTTCTACATTTATTATATTACCGATAGTGGAAGAATACAAGAACTTGTGCAAATGAATACAATGTAAAAACCCCAAAATAAAAATGAAGCGACCACTTAAGTGTGCAGAGGTGAACATGCATAATGGACTCATGTAGCGTTGTAAGGGATGAAAAGGTAACTTCGTAACCAAAGAATGAGATGAAACAGATGAAGCATAGATTCGGGAATAAGCGATTGGAATGGTCGGTATAGCAACAATTTTTTGCTGGCATGTGCCATTTCGTAACACTGGTTAGCAGCGGTGTATGTTGCGCCCTTCCTAAATTTTTACGGACAGAAAAAGCAAGAGTAGAAGCCGACCAACGTCGGCCTCCACCCTTGCTTTGTATATGTGTGCGTTATTTACTTTTTCTCACGCCGTTTTCATTTACCTCATAGCCGTCAATTTTGGTGTTGACTGCAAGAGAACCGTCGGCCTGAAAATAATACCACTTGCCCTCAATCTGGAGCCACTTGGCGGATATCATCACGCCATCGGTGGTGAAGTAATACTTGGCGCTTTCGACAGTGAGCCAGCCTGTAGCAGCTTTGCCGTCTACGCTTATATACTGCCATTGGCCGCCGTCGTTCTGGTTCCAGCCGCGTGCCGTACCCTCGTCGATGACAAGCTCCACGAACCGACGTAGGATGGTTGATGCCTCGGCGCGGGTAGCGTTGCCCTGCGGATCAAAGGTGTTGCTGCCCTTGCCCTGCATGATGCCAGCCTGCTGGATCGCTTTCACAGCATCCTTGGCGTAAGCGGAGATCTTCGCACCATCGGAGAAGGTGACCGCTGCTATAGCTGTCGGCAGCTTGTAGCCGGTGGCCTTGGCGTAGTTCTGCATCATCACCGCCATCTGCTCGCGTGTAATCAGATCGCTCGGCCTGAATTTACCGTTGCCGTAGCCGGATACAATCTTGTTTTTAACCGTCCACTCAATATAAGGCATGGTGGAGTCACTGCTTCTGACATCAGTGAAGCCACTGGTCTTATAGATACTCACATCTGCACCGGAGAGCCTGCCCAATGCCGTGAGGAAATCGGCGCGGGTGATGGAGGTGTTGGGTGCAAAGGTGGTTGCGGTCGTGCCGCTGATCAGGTCACGGCTGACAACAAAATCAATGTTGTCCTTTGCCCAATGCTTCGCCGTGTCGGTAAAGGCCGGGGCAGAAGCTTTGTAACCTACGCCGTAGGTGGACAGGCTGTTCCTGCTGAAAATCAGTCTGCCGTTGTCGTAGCTGGAATTTGTAAGTAACTGCGGCTTTCCGCTCTTATCGACATACACACCAAACAGGCTACCGGTTCTTTCCTTGTCGGTGCCTTTGTAGGCAAGGCCCAGCGTGACCGCACCCTTTCCAAAATTGCTGATCGTCTCGGTCTTGCCGTTCTTCTGATAGCTCACGGTAATGTCGAACACCGGGCGGTTGCCGATGAGCCTCTTTGCCGCAGCAGACAGCTTCGTCAGCTTCTTGGCAGAAACAGTGACTGTGCCGCTGGATTGCCCGTCAATCTCAGCAATTGCTCCTGCATCGATTGTGATGTCCAGCACCGCCGAGCCGATCTTAACAAACTTTATGCCCGCTTCTTTCAAACATGCAATCGCTCCTGCGTCGATGGTAGCGCTCAGGCCGGTGTAGCTGCCACTGCCTGTGATGTTGAAGTCCAAAGCGATACCGTCAACCTCTTTGCCAGATTTCTTTGCTGCATCCTGTGCTGCCTTGATGGCGTCCTTTACCATCTGCTCGGTGATCGTTGCAGAGAGAACGCCGTCCTTCACTGTGCCGGCAGCACTCATTTTCGCCGTGGTCGGCATGCCGGGCTGCTTATCGGTGACAACAGTGGATGTTGGAGGTGTAGACGTATTGCCGCCGCCATCGCCACCGCCGCTGCTACCGCTTCCGTTGTCGGTCCAGTTGGCGGTCACAGTGACAGCCTTGCCAGGCATAGTAAAGCTGGCATTTTTGCTTCCGGCATTGGTGATTGCCACATCGGAGGAAGTCCAGCCTGCAAAGCTGTAATTGCTTCGGCTGCCCGCCTGTATGGTGACAACCTTATTTGCAGGATAGCTGCCTGCACCGGTAGGTGAAGCGTAGCTGCCGTTAACGGTTACAAGGTAGGTTGCAGCAACTGGTTCAAATATCGCCTTAACGGTGACATTTCCGGAGGGCATGGTAAACTTGTTGGCCGTGATGGTCACACCGCCGCTGACAACCTGCCATTCCTTGAAGCGGTAGTTACTGTTCGGCGTAGCAGTCAGGGTGATTTCCGTATTCTGTGCCGCAGAATTTATATTGGCAGAAGCCGCTCCGTTGCCATCGCTTTGGACGGTGATGGCATAGTGAAAGGCTGGCAGAGCTTCATAGGTTGCTGTCGCCGTCACTGCCTGTGCGGGCATGCTGATCGATGCTGTGGCATCAGTTTTCTTTGTGTCACCTTCGAAGGATACAGCAGGGGAAACCACCCACTCCTTAAAACGCTGTCCGCCAGGTGCGGCGTTGGCGATAATGGTAACTATCGAACCCTCTGTATAGCTGCCACCGCCTGTGCCGCCTTGCACGGTCAGGGGATAGGTGGCCTGCGGAGCTTTTTGCGGAGAGAATCTAAACCTATAATTATCCCAGGTGATGTTCTTGCCTGTGACAGCACTCTCATTCACCATATAGTTGTTTCTGGCATCAATATGAGAATAATCCGCACTGCCATTCAGCACAAGCCCGGTGAGCAGGTTATCGGAGCAGTATAACTCATCCAGTTTCGGCAGGCGGCTCACATCCAGCGCCGTTAGCCGATTCTCGGAGCAGATCAATTCAGTCAGTTTCGTCGAACCGCTCACATCCAGCGCTGTGATCTGGTTAGCACGGCAGTACAACTTAGTCAGATTTGTCAAGCCGCTCACATTCAGTGCCGTTAGCTTATTCTCATAGCAGCTCAGGACAACCATCTCCGTCGAACTGCTTACATCTAACACCGTGAGATAATTCTCATTGCAGGATAACTCAGTCAGTTTGGTCAGGCCGCTCACATTCAGTGTGGTGAGCTTATTCTTGGAACATTTTACAACGTCCAACTCCGTCAAACCGCTTACATCCAGTGCAGTAAGCTGGTTATTGGAGCAGTCCAAAGTAATCAGCGCGGTAAAATGTTCGATACCCGCAAGGCTGGTAATGCCTTTACCTACTATCCCTAAATCTGTAATTCCGGCTACATCGGCAGTATAAATGGGGTCACTGCTGTATTTGCCCAGCTTTGATCGCACCGCAGCGAGAAACTTGGAATCGGTGAAACTGCTGGTGATGTCAGCAGATGGAGCAGCCTTAACCCATACCACACGGTCATCGCCATCGGTATACTTGGTGTATCCGGGCTTGCTGGAATCCGCCGCACCATCGCTTTTGAGCTTTATCGTACCACTGAGGTTGATATAATTCGCTGCCGTTATAGCGCCGTCAATCGTCATGCGCCCGCCACCGCTTCCGCCACCGGTCAGCCATGCGCCAACACCATCGGCTCCGGTTGCAGTAATCGTTTTTTGGGCGGTTATGGTGCCGCCGTTTGAAATGCGCGCACCGCATGTTACCGCTTCAATAACGCCATGCGCCAAAATGGTTCCGCCCCCTTCGGCAAACACTCCAACGCCTGTAGTCGCCACAGTCTTGCCGCGAATAGTCACTACACTCCCGCTTCCGGAAGCATAAGCCCCTCCGGAATTCCCGATGACATCCCCTTTCACAAGAACATTCGCCTTATCCATAATGTATATACCGCTATTTATGCCATTCACATTGCCGTTCACAATAACGTCAGTTCCCGTACCGGAGGCATAGATCCCGTTACCTCCAGCTGCTGTTGCCGTGGCATTGGTTACGGTAACTGCACCACCGCTCCACGCTCTTATGCCATAATCGGTACCGGTGACATTGAGTTCACCTGTGGTAGCAGAGAGACTGACCCTTCCAGCCGTTCCGGATACATCCAGCCCGGAACCGCCAGAGTCTGTTATATTCAGTTTATATGGTCCCACATCGAATATGATATGCTTTCCCGTGACGGCAATGCCTTTCGGATAATTAATATCTTTAAGCAGTTTGATTCTATCTCCGGATTGTACCGCGGCAAGTGCCTCATCCAATGTGGCATATTGTGTACCGCTGATTTCGCAGACCTTGTCGGACGGTACGGCCACGCCCTTGATCCGGACTACACAGTCGTTACCGTTGGAATATTTGGTAAAGCCGGAAAGGTCGGGATCTGCCACACCATCACCCTTGAGCTTAATCGTACTGCCTAACTTGATATAATTTACTGCTGTTATATCGCCATCTATTCTCACAGTTCCGTCATTTGTGATCCATGCGCCAATACTGTCTGCTCCGGTTGTGGTGATGTCTTTTCCTGCGATAATCCTGCCGGTGCTTACAATTTTCACGCCGCACGATTCAGCTTCAATATCTCCATGCACCGCAATATTTGCATCACTTTCGGCTTCCGCCCCAACGCCTGCCGCATTAACATTGCCGTGAACCGTAACGGAGCTTCCGCTGCCAAACGCATAAACACCTGTATGTGGTGCGTTTACATTCCCTTGCACAATAACGCTCGATGTTTTGGGCTGGACACTGGTGGCATGAATTCCGATGCCATCCGGCCGGGTTGCTGTGGCATTGGTCACGGTGGCAGAAGCAGTTTCGCCATTCCTCACCATCACTCCAATACGACTACCGGTGATATTAAGCTCACCCGTGGTAGAAATTAAACTGACGCTTCCGGTTACTTCAAGCCCGGTCAGATAGTCATATTCTGTTGCTGTTATGTTCAGTATATATTGCCCCACATCAAAGATGACTGCTTTGGAAATGGTAATACTGTCGCTATAGTTGATATTTGCCGTCAGCTTGATGGTGTCACCGTCTGATAAGGCATCCAACGCATCCTTTAGCTCCTCAGGCGTACCGACCGCAATGACGGTAGCCGGTGTGTCTGTACCCTTTACCCAAACAACGCTGTCTTCGGGGCCGGTGTGAGACGGGTGCATGTATGTGCGATAACCCGCTTTCGTGGTAGATAGCATTTTGGCATCAATGGTAAAATTAGCACCATTCACCCTGACGTAGTTTTCCGCTTTTTTTACATTGATTACACCATCGACGGTAATTTTGCCATTGCCGCTCGAAAAGACGCCGACGTCACCGATTTCGGTGCCGGTTGCAGTGGCATCCCCCTCAATATGAATGGTACTGTAAGACTCGGTTTTAGCCGCAAGCGAGCTGCCTGTGACATTTCCTATTACCGTTATATTGCTGCTCTGCCATGCCACAACGCCATCGCTGCCATTTTCAGCAGCCTCGGCATCACCTAAAACAGTGATCTCAGAGCTGTCTACAGCAAATGCACCGTATCCGTTTGCCCCGGTGGCGGTTGCATTGGTAAGCGTAGCTGTAGACGAGCCGTTTGCTTTCACCCCATAATAATGCCCGGAGGCATTGAGTTCACCCGTGGTGAAAGCCAGCGTAACCGTACCGCCGTTTTTCACCTCAAGTCCACATCCAGTACCCGAAGAGTCTGGGTTTGTTATATTCAATTTGTATTGCCCAACATCGAAGGCCATGGTGATACCATCAATGACAATCCCCTTATTATAATTGATATCTGCCGCCAGCTTGATGGTATTGCCGTCTGCCAGGTTATTTAACGCATCCTCCAACTCTGCCACTGTCCCGACTTCGATTTCTGCAGGCAAGCCATATGGCACACCTCTGCTATGGATCTCATTTGCGTCGGGCGAGGGAGCAGGACTTCGCTCCAGCCCGGTTTCCTCTGCATCTGAGGGTGTAGCTTCCGGCGCACCGCTGTCCAACACCTCCGCATAAGCCTGCGTAGTACCTATTGGCACCGTCATAAGCATGACTACTGCCAATAGCATGGAAAGAGCTTTGCAAAGCCCTTTTTTCTGATATTTCAGCATGATAATCCCTCCCATATTTGATTTTAATCTTCTTCCGGCTCTGCCTGTGCGACTGCGATGCTGAACCCTGCGTCTTTCTCGATGTCTGCCTCCACTCCGGCATCCTTAAGAATTTTTTCAGCAGTCTTTTTCGCCGCCTTTTCCTTTGCGCCGCAGCCGGCAATCGAAAGAGCCATTAAAAGAATCAACAGCCCGATTAAAAATTTCTTCATCTTCCTCTCTTTTCAATGTCTTGTGGCATAATAGCTATTGTTCTTTTCTTGAGGAGTTTCCTTGGCTGCCTCCTTATTTTCATGTTCTAATTTGTTGCTTTGCTCTGTCATCTTAATTCCCTCTCTATTCAAATTGTAAAAACCGCGACGCTGTGCATCACCAAGCCGTCCTCGGCTGAAATCGGAAATACAATTGCTTTACGATAGTTTTTTGGTTTTGAATCATTTTTTCTTTTTTCTGGAAATCTGAAAAGCGGATACTTCAGATCATCCAGAAAACAGGTTTCCCCGGCGAAGGCTTGCCGGACGGCACTCGCCAGCGCAATATTATCGAAGATGCAGTGATAAATGTTGAGCCTGCCAGCCCCAAGGTCTTCCGGGGTTGCCCCGGTTTCTGCGGCAAAGGCATTGTTGACCGTTTCCAGAATCCCCTGCAGCGTAAATACTGCTATGGGGTACGGACAGAAATCAATGATTTGTGAAAACAGACCTTCGTTTGCAGTAAGCATCTGGAACCGCCGGATCATCTGATCGTGATACTGTACTTTTTCCTCCAGCTCCTTTTGCAGCTCTAGCAGTTCCAACAACAGTTGTTCTTTCGTCTTCTCACCCATGGAGCATATCCTCCCTTCCACCTATTTGCCTTTACTTTAATGAAAAACACCTCAATAAGATAGGCGCCACCCGACCCAATTTAGTAAGAAAAAGACCATTCGGCGCAAATGAAAACAGGTCTTCGGAAAATCCGAAGACCTGTTTTCTATCACTGCCATAACATTTAGCCCTGTTGTGTGTTTTTTCGATATTGGGACGGGGAAAGTCCCGTTTTTTCCTTGAAAACTTTTGCGAAATAGCCGTTGTAGTCCAAGCCGCAAGCAGTGAATACCTGAGAGATGGACAAGTTTGAATCCGATAGTTTCTCTTTGATCCGGCTGACCTTAAAATTGACGTAGTAATCGTGGGGCGTCATCCCTGTATGCTTCTTAAATAGCCTTGAAAAATGGGTCCGGCTCAGACAGGCCGCTTTCGCCATTTCGTTTATATCGAAGACTTCCAGCCAGTGGGTTTCTATGTACTCCTTCGCTCTCTCGATTTCCTCCTTACCGCGGTAGACCCTTCTGACGGTCTGGATGCCAACAACATAGGCGACCTGTCCCGCATCATCAAAGATTGGGAAGTTGGTGATGTCCTGATACATGGCCTCCATATCGTAGTCCTGCACACCAAAACGCTCCGACAGAACACTCAGAGGAATCTTAATGTCCGGGCAATAAATGGTCTCCCCCCGAAATGCCCGCTGCAACACACTGAGCGGAATATTGGAGGTAACGGCAGGATCTTTTAAGACATTATATTTTCCAATGACGGTTTCCTCAAGCAGTTCCCGCGTGATTCCGTATTGCTTGCGCACGGCCTCATTGACAAACACCGTGGTTCCGTCAGGGGCAAAAACGTGAATCATATAGGGAAACAACTCAATTGCCTTTGCAAGTAGGGCTTCCTTATCAGAATTAAAAAAGGATTGGAAGGAGTCCGCCAAGCTGTTTTGATTTTCTTTATGGTTCGTTATCATATGCTTCGGACTCCTTTTTTCGAATTTTCCTCGGGTCGGCGGGCTTTTTTGCATCGCTTGGAATCATCCATGACTTTCCGAAACGATGCACGCCTTGGATGCGGCCCTCCTCACAGAGCTTTTGCACTCGCCTTTGAGAGATATCCCACTTAACCGCCGTTTCTTGCACGGTGATAAAATCCATTGAAACGCTCCTCGTGACAAAATATATTTTAATTATATACGCTATCACGAATAGATTCAAGAGAAATATAAATATGAAATATGGGACATTGAGCAGAATATTTTTTCCGGACTGCTTTACTGCAAGGATTGCGGAAAGACGATGGTGCTCAGCCGGGCGCACACCATGGAAGCGGTTAAAAACAACTTCCAATGCGCTACTTGCAGAAAACGGGTCAAGGAAATCTGTTCCGGACACTACATCAGAGAGGCACAGCTGGCCGCCATCCTTTTGGACGACCTGCGCAGGTGACGCATTTCGCAAGGCAGAACGAGCTGCTTTTCGCCAAGCATATCACGCAAAAGAACGGCGCTGAGATCCGCAGCGAGATTGCTCGGACTGAGCGGGAGTTGGAAGCTCTCAAGCGCAGAGATACCGAATTGACCGCTCTTTTCAAACGGCTCTATGAGGACAACGTGCTGGGCAAAATCCCGAATGAGGTCTTCCGAAAGCTCAGTGATGACTGCCTCACCGAGCAAAAAGAAATCCAGTCCGCCATCCCCAAGAGGGAAAGTGAGCTGGAAAAGCTAAAGGGTTCGGTGGCTAACGTCAGTGCCTTCATCGAAAAGGCAAAGCAGTATACCCAGATCAATGAGCTCACCGCTGAAATCCTGAACCTCTTCATTGAGCAGGTGGAGGTCGGGGAGCGTGACGAGAAATGGTCTCACACCGCCCCGCAGGAAATCAGCATTTACTATCGGGATATCGGTTTGATGGACAATGTAGCCGAACAGCAAGGAGAACAGGAAACATCGAGCGACCCGTCAGAGGTCGCATAAAACGGCAACGGCAGACAGCGAAACCTCACTGCCTGCCGGTACATACCGCCCCACTTCACCACGGTTTAGAAAATGTCCCTATGATACCGTGGGGAAGGAGATGGTATGTCTTTTTTCATGCTGGAAAATACGGTATAATATACTAGATCCTACAAATAAACAGGGGTTTGATGATTTATATTTGCAGTGTCTTTGGTGCAAAAAGAGCAAAATCATTAAAAAGGAATACATAACATGGGCGAAATAAATATTGAACAAATCAGAAGTTTTAGGTTGCACGCTCATCATTTAGATAAAAAATATCAAAGGACGGATATAGTGGAGCTTGTCGGCGCATGTGGTATGCAAAATACACCACCCGGCGCATGGGAAACTGCTCTCTATAATCGTGTTCCCGATTGTAGCATGTCGGAAATGGAGCATTTACTATATGAAGAAAAAGCGCTTTTACAGGCCTGGAGCTTGCGGGGAGCGCCTGTTTTATTTCCTGTTTGGGAAAGTGATGTTTTTCTATCCGCACTTATTTCAGAAGAAGGCGAACCCTGGATATATACCCCGGGGATTTTACTGGCTCTTGACTTTTTACAGATGACCTTTGATGAATTACTCGATATATTAAAACAGGTTATGCCGCAACTGGACGGTAAAGTTATCATCAGCAAAAGCACTTTAAACCAAGCGTTAGCTGAATGGATGTTGCCATTACTCCCTGTCGAAAAACGGGAATTGTGGAACAAACCTTCAATGTACGGAAGACCGGACAAGCAAACTATCGGTGGCGCGGTTGTGTCCTTTATGCTTCGGCCATGTTCCTTTAACGGCTTAGTTGTATTTGGGGAACGGAATGGCATCTACCCTACTTTTACATCTTATAAAAGCTGGACAGGTCATTCTTTAAAAGTTAGTGAGGACGCATCTAAAAAATTGGTGCGAAAATTTTTGCATTGTTATGGACCGACAACAGTTGATATGTTTGTAAGTTGGTTAGGATGTTCCCCAAAACAGGGAAAGCGCATATGGGAAGCTGTTTCAGAAGAAATGGAGCCAGTTATGGCATTTGGGAAAAAGACCTTTATCCTATCTGTCGACAAAGAACGGCTTTTTTCTCCGGTTTCCTTTCAAAGGGAGCTTCTTCTTCTCGGAGGCCATGACCCATTTCTCGACCAACGTGACCGAGCTGTTTTGCAGTCGGATAAATCCCTGCAAAAACAGATTTGGACATTGGTAACTAATCCAGGCGTTGTTTTGTATTATGGAGAAATTATCGGTATTTGGACAAGTAAGAAAAAAGGTAAGGGAATGGAAATCAAGATGACTTTGTGGGGTAAGCCCCATAAAAAACAAAAGCTCCATAGTCTTGCCGAAGAATATGCTGCCTTTCGTCAACAGAAGTTGGTAAGCATTGAGATATAAAATTTATCTACCGCATATTAGCCAATGCTCCAGAAATCGGACGCGAAGCTGATAAATTCGTGCAGAAGATATAGCAAATATATTTAACAGGAGAAATTTTGGCATGATTATTTTGCAAACACCACGTTTGTTCCTGCGAAAAATACAAACAGATGATTATAGTTCTGTCTGCTCAATTTTGCAGGATATTAATGTCATGTATGCTTGGGAACATGCCTTTTCTGATGAGGAAGTAGTGCAATGGATTGACGAAAATATTATGAGGTATAATAGAGACGGTTATAGTTACTGGGCAGTGATAGAAAAAGCGTCTGATAAGTTAATTGGAGTCACCGGGTTAATTTCTGAACAAGCAGATGATGAAAACTATGTCGGAGTTGGCTATATTTATAAAAAATCATATTGGGGAAACGGGTATGCCTTTGAAGTCGCTTCTGCTTGCGTTGATTATGCTTTTAATATTTTGCATCTAAATGAAATTACGGCACAAATTCGACCGGAGAATATGGCTTCAAGAAAAGTAGCTGAACGACTCGGCATGTCTATAAAGAAGCAATTTATTAGACGTTATAAAAACAAAGACATCCCCCATCTTCTTTATAGTCGTACAATATAAGCAATGAATAGCCCTGTTTCAGCCACACACCTTCGTTTTTTGCACACTGTACAGGAATCCGATACTATTAAGATAATTTCCTATTTTTATAGAGCATTGGCAAATTTGGATTTGCGGAGAAAATTTATGCAGCTAAGAAAATATCAATCCCTCGACTGCCCTGTTTTAGCACAGTTGTTTTATGATACCATACACGCAATAAATGCAAAGGACTATAACCAAGCTCAACTTGATGCCTGGGCAACCGGCAGTGTGGATTTATCCGCCTGGGACAATTCCTTTTTAAAACATAACACCCTTGTTGCCGAAGTAAATGGTATAATTGCAGGCTTTGGAGATATGGATGACAGCGGTTATCTGGACCGGTTGTTTGTTCATAAAGACTATCAAGGACTGGGTATTGCCTCGGCTATTGTAAAGGCACTGGAGCTTGCCGCCCTCAAACAAAATATTTTCAACTTTACCACTCATGCATCAATTACCGCTAAACCCTTTTTTGAGAAGCAAGGATATCAGGTTTTACGGGAGAATACGGTAGTAAGAAAAGGCGTCACATTAAATAATTTTATCATGGAAAAAGCTGTGCCAAGACCCTAAAAACTCCGGCAACTCCGAAAGGTCCCTCCCTCTTGCAAACTTGACGACAGCATTTGACGGAAAATATAAGCATATTAATGACAAATCTATCGATGACAAACCTATTTTCAAGGAACGGCTTGAAATCAAGGTTTGTCATTTTTCTGTGCCATCAAACAGGCATTCAGCAATCCCCTCCCCTTCAATTGACTAACAAGTCAATTCATGCTACAATTTAAATTGTGGTTGACTAATGAGTCAACGAAAGGAGTCGTTTATATGGATTTTCTCGCAATAGAAAAAAAGGCCGCCTTCAGCCCTTCGGTTCAGGAGCACAAAATTATGACCATGGATCCGGATAAACGTGTGCGTGTCCTGAGCGCCGCCATGGAAGAATTTCTTAAAGGTTATAGCAAGGCCAATACGGATCTCATTGTGGAACAAGCGGGCATTTCCAAAGGGCTGCTCTTTCACTATTTCGGCTCCAAGAAAGGCCTCTTTCTCTTTCTGCTGCAGTATGCCATCGACATAGTCGGTACGGAATATACCAAGGCTGTGGCTCCGAACAAGGACTTTATTGAAACTATCTGGGATATCTCTATGATCGCCGTAGATTTGCTCACCACCATGTCTCTGCTCTTTCGCTTTATGGGTTATGGCGCCTTGATTCTGCGGGAGGAATTTCCGGAAGAAGCAAGCCGATTTGCCAACCCTTTGGATCAGCTTTTTGAAAGAGCCCGGCGGCAGATGGACCACGGTGCTTTCCGGGAGGATATCGACGTCGAAAAAGCGTTGGATATGATTATCTGGACGATACACGGATACAACCGCCGGATTGCCCAGTATGACTGGAGGCAAGAGGCCTGGAGCAGGCAGATTGATAATATCAAGGGGGAGCTGCGGGAATATCTGGATTTGTTGCGCAAGGTGCTATACAAAGATGAAAACGAGGTGTGAGCATGTTTTTAACCGTATCGAATCTTACCAAAAGCTACCATAGCGGGATTACTACCCCGGTATTAAACGGAATAAACATGGAGCTGGAACAGGGCTGTATCGGAGTGATTCTCGGCCCCTCCGGCTCGGGAAAATCCACGCTGATGAACATCATCGGCGGTGTGGACCGGGCAGACGGCGGCGAAGTCCTGGTGGATGAAATCAAAGTAACTGCACTGACCGATGATCAGCTTACCGAATATCGGCGGCAGCGGATTGGCTTTATCTTTCAGTTTTACAACCTTGTACCCAATCTCACCGTGGCCGAAAATATTGAGGTGGTATCCAACATCAGCAAAGCGCCCCTTCCTGTTGACGCTGTGCTGTCAGCGGTAGGACTTGCCGACAAGAAACGTCGTTTTCCCCGGGAGCTATCCGGCGGAGAACAGCAACGGGTTTCCATTGCCCGGGCCATTGTCAAAAACCCGGCCCTGCTCCTCTGCGACGAACCCACCGGCGCCCTGGATTATGTCACTTCCCGGGGTGTGTTGGCCCTTCTTCAAAAGGTCAACGCCGAGTACGGTACCAGCATCCTGATGATTACCCACAACAGCGCCATTGCCGGCATGGCGCAGGCCGTTTATAAATTAAGAGACGGCAAAGTGGCGGAAGCCTACCGCAATTCCCAGCTTGTTCCGGCGGAAAGGATTGAGTGGTAATGACGCTGCAAAAGCGGATTTGGCGTACACTAAGCGAAAACAAAGGGCGTTATATCGGTATCTTCATCCTTATTTTCCTGGGGAGTTTCACCCTTGTGGCAGCCAAAGGTTTCGCTGATAATTACGCACTGCTGGTAAACCGTTTTGCTCTCCACAATTTGCAGGAAGACCTCTCCTTTTCCGTTGACCAGCCCCTGGATGGGCTGGCAGCGCTGGAACAGGAAACCGGCGCGGCTATTGAACCTTACCGGTATGCCGATATTCCTCTTTCAGACAAAGGGGAGCTGCGGTTGCTCACGCCGCAGCAAACCGTCAACCTGCCGGCCGTCACATCCGGCAGCGGACTGCAACAACCGGGTGATATTTTGATTGACCCCTTCTTCGCCGCCACCCACGGGTTTAAAATCGGCGACAGAATTGACACAGGTCATCAAAGCTTTCGCATCGTCGGTACCCTGGCCTTGCCCCACTATATCTACCCCCTCAAATACATCAACGATGTTCTGCCTCCCAGCGGCTTCGGCATTGGGTTGATTGCTGCCGCAGATATGGAGGGATATCCGGAAGCGGTAACGGTTTATTCCGTCCGCTTTGCCGGCAGGGAAAACCTCGGCGGGCAGATTATTAGTCTGCGGGAAGCTCTGGATAAACAAGGAGTGAAGCTTTCCGACTGGACTGACGCCGGAAACAACAAACGGATCCGCATGCCCTGGGCCACCATCACCGGAGCAAAAACTATAGCAGTTCCACTGCCGGTAACCATGTTCCTCCTATGCTGCCTGATTGTGGGCATTGTGATCTGGCGAACCGTGAAGTCGGACAGCGTAATTATCGGCACACTGTACGCCCAGGGTTACCGCCGCCGTGAGCTGACCCGGCACTATCTTACTCTTCCCTTGCTGCTGGCCGCCGCCGGGGGGCTGACGGGCGTGCTGATGGGGCTGCCGACCATCGATCCCATCGTAAAGTATATGGCAAACAGTTATTATATCATCCCCTATGAAAAGCTTGCCCTGTCCGCCGCCGATATTTTGGCCGGTATTCTCATGCCTACAATCTTCCTTGGGCTGGCCGCTTTGCTTGTCATCCGGCGGGAATTGCATAAAACTGCCGGAGAACTGATGAAAGGCGATAAGGCAAAAGTAAAAATCAACTTTTTGGAGCGCAGGCTTCGGTTGGAGCGGTTTCCTTTTGGCGCCAAGTTCCGGCTGCGGGAACAACTGCGCAGCATCCCGCGGCTGCTGTTTTTGCTGTTTGGGGTAACAGCCGCATCGGTCATGATGCTGTTTGGTTTTACGCTCAATCACTCCATGAACATAGTCTTTCAGAGCGGCGTTAACGGTACCTACAATTACGCTTGGGAGTATTCCTTCAAAGAAACGCGCCAGGGCGAAGTACCTGATGGAGCTACCCCCTTCAATGCCCTTCGCTGCTACCCGGACAGTAAAGAAAATGCTGAGTTTTACCTCACCGGTATCGCTTCTGACGCCGATGGCATCCTTTTGCGGGATGCCGACGGCAATCTCCTGCCCAAAAACCAGGTAAACATTACTTACCTGCTGGCTGACCGGCTGAAGCTGCGGGAGGGCCAACGGATTGCCTTTGTCAGCAAACTGGATGGCCAGTCTTATGAATTGGTTGTGGACGGAATTGTTCAGACCTATTCCGGTCAATTCATCTATATGCCTCTGGAAGACTTCAACAAGCTGACCGGGCAGCCGGCAGGAAGCTATACCGGCGTGTTCAGTATGAGGGAGCTGCCTTATGAGGAGTGGGAGCTTGCCGGCGTTAAGGATTTGCAGAATCTAAACAGCGCCATGGACGATCTCGCAGCCCCCATGACCTCGATGGTAATCTTCATGGCTTTGGTTGCCGCAGTGATGGGGGCGATCATTATCTACCTCGTTACCTCTTTGATGATCGAGGAAAGCCGGCCGGCTATCTCGCTGCTTAAAGTGTTCGGCTACCGGAGCAAGGAGGTACGGGCCCTGATTCTCAACGGCTCCGCCTGGGTGGTGCTGCTTGGCTTTATGCTGAGTATTCCGCTGATGCTTGCCTCTGCAAGTGCGCTTTACGGCTATCTGGGGGAAATGATCAATATGGTGCTGCCCATAATACTAAGCCCGGCATACGTAATTCTCAGTTTCGCTTTGATTGTCACCGTGTACCTGGCAACCAAAGAGCTAAGCGGCCGGAAAATTATAAAAATCCCTATGAGCGAAGCCCTTAAAGCAGGATCGGAATAGAAAATTACAGCTGATCTGCTTCTCCAAATATTGCAGTCTATTCTTTAGTTTTTCGCTTTTCATCCATGCTCCCTTACATGATTTCCGTCTTCAGGGCATCGATGATATTCTCTTTCCTGACCTTGCTGCTTGAATAGAGCATGGTGGCGCCCACAATGACGAGGATGAGCACGATTGCTGCACCGTAACTTGCCCAGGGCAGGGAAAAGCGAAATTCAAAAACCTCTGAGCCTATGTTGTGGAGCAACAGCGAAATACCGGCACTGATGGGAATCCCATAGAGCAGGGCCTTGAGTCCGTAAAAGATGCTTTCAAAGCGGATCATCCGGCTGAAGCTTTTCGGCGTCATGCCCACTGAGCGCAGCATGGCGAATTCCCGGCGGCGCAGCGCAATATTTGTGGTAACCGTGTTGAAGATGTTGGCGATGCAGATGAGGCTGATCAGCGTAATAAACCCGTAGATGAATATGCCCAGCACCAGCATCATGTTGCGTTCGCTTCTGGCGCCGGCAGCCACATTGTAAACATATCTTCTGCCCGAAACGCCACGGGTCAATTCTTGTATTCTCACTTCGATCTCATCGGGGTCTTCGCAGTTCAAAAACAACTGCTGAAAGCCGGGGTTTCCGTTGGAATCAATGTTTTTCAGGCTGGCGGGGAGGCTGTCGAAGACCTCCCGGCTCACCACCGCCGATATGCTGTTAAGAGATGAAACCAAAACGCCCATGGGTCTTTGGTTGGTAAGCAATCCTACCTCCAGTTCTATGCTGTTTTCGGCCTCCCTTCCTCCCTTCTCTCCGGTTCCTCCCATCTCATTGCGGGAAAGGCTCAGGATGTCGCCTTGGCTGACGGAGAGAATCTCTCCCGCTATACGCTTGCTGTTGAGGTAGTTTTGCCCGTAGTTTACGAGGATTATTTTGGGGTTATCCGGGTTCCGATACGCTTGGGGATCGATGCCCAGACTGCCGGCATATCGGTCAAAGGAGGCGTTATCAAAACAATAAAAGGTTGTGATAAGAGGAAAAGCTTCCCCATCAGAGGCATAATTGCGCCTCAGCAGTTCCGAAAGCTGCGTATTCTCCATAAGGAAAAAACCACTGGCGGTCTCCGCTGCCGCCATTTCCGCCACACCTTCCAGCGCGGCGATTTTGGCATTTGCCTCACTTGCTTCGGCTGCCGGCACATTTATATACGATACTAGAAGGTTGAAGTTATAGCCGGTTTCCATGGCGCCGGAAGCCCGATTCATCTCTTGGGCATAATAGGATACGGTAAGGAACAAAACCAAGCTGATAATCAGCGATAGCACGGTGGCACGGTATTTTTTCCGGCTGCGTTTGAGATTTTTCAGGGCGATTTCTCCCTCAAAGCCAAACAGCCTGCGGGTCAGGCGGGAAGTTTTCACCGCTTTGCCGGTAAGCTTTATTTCCTTTGATTGCCGAATAGCGTCGATAGGCATAATTTTTGACGAGCGCTGCGCCGGAATCCAGACCGAGGCCAGGATGGTCAATGCGGCCAGTAGGAATGCCGTGGCGACGGACAAGAGCGAAACATGCAGCGAAAGGCCCTGGGCAGAAGAGAGGTTCATAAAGCTTGCCATCAACGGACGGATTACCGAAAGGGTGACCCCGATGCCGGTAATGCCTGCCAGTATGCCAATAGGAATGCCGATGATTCCCAGCAAAAAGCCCTCGAAATAGACGCTGTGACGCTTTTGCTTTCTGGTGGCGCCTACGCTGGCCAGCATCCCCAACTGGGTCATGCGTTCAGAAACGGAAATAGCAAAGGCGTTGTAGATAAGGGATACGGAAGCGATGATGATGATGACAGTGAAAACCGCGGCAAAGCCGTAGAGCATGTTCTGTGCACTGTCATTGGCAACGATACCGCTATATCGCAAAAGCCCGGTATTGTAACTGATGTGAGATTCGTCCAGCCCCAGGTCTGACGCCAATTGGGCAACATTTTCATAGAGCTTGCGGTTCAGCTTTTTTGACAGCAAGGTGACGGTTACTTCATCATCCGGCGACAGTGTCTGAGTGTCAAGAAAACTAAGGGCAGTATATCCCGGCGCCCATGCGGGCTCAAAATTGGGACGTCCTATAATCCCTACCACCGTATAGGTCCGGGTCTGCTCAGGTACAAATATTTCACCGCGAGAATCGGCGGAAGCCTCTCCCTGATAGGCGTTCTGCTGCCCAAAAGAAATTCCCTCCGGGCTCATCCGCTTGCCGATATCCAGTGTGATAGTGTCGCCGACGGAGTATTTCACATCGCCATTTGTCTCCAGATGCTCAGACAGCACAAGCTCTCTGTCATTTTGCGGCATACGGCCCAGCGTGAGCTGGATTGGGAAGATTTTATTGCTGTTTTCATCCAGCTGGCAAATAAACAGGTAGGGTTTACTTTCATTTTTTGCGTTTGCAAACCGGGCATAGCCCACATCGTGGCTCAGCGAGCTTTCATCCACAAATCCTGCCTTCTCAAAAGCGGACACGTTACCGATGGGCACACCAGAAACTGCTGCATGCCAGTTGCCGTTATCTGCAATGGCTTCGCTACGCATTAGCTCCATGAAGGATGTACAGAAGGTAGATACGGCTGCAATCATGGCAGTGGAAATGATGATGCCAATCAAGGTAACTACCGTCCATTTGCGGTTTGCTCGTAAGCTTCGCAGAGTAAAATGCTTCATGACGTTCATTTTCGGATCACCTCGTCCCTCGCAATGCATCCGTCTTCTATGGAGATAATACGGTCAGCCTGCAGCGCAATATTTTGATCGTGGGTGATGAGGATGAGCGTCTGATTATATCTTTTGTTAAACATACGCAAAAGACGGATGATATCCGCACTGTTTACGCTGTCCAGGTTTCCGGTGGGTTCGTCGGCCAGTATCAGGGCGGGTTTACTTACAAGTGCCCGTCCGATGGACACCCGCTGCTGCTGACCTCCCGAGAGCTGGTTGGGGAGATGTTTTCGCCGGTCAGTCAGATTCAAGGTGGATAAGAGGCCGGCCAGTTGCTCCTGGTCCGGATCACGTCGGTCTAGGAGCAGCGGCAGCGTGATATTTTCCTCCACACTAAGTACCGGAATCAGGTTGTAAAACTGATAGATCAATCCGATTTGCCGCCGCCGGAAGATGGCGAGCTTTGTTTCATCCAAGGTATAGATATCGGTGCCTTCTATAAATACCTTGCCCGATGTGGGCCGGTCTACTCCGCCTAAGATATGAAGCAACGTGGATTTGCCGGAACCGGACGGGCCTATGATAGCAAGAAATTCACCTTTTTCCACGGCAAAGCTCACATTATTAAGCGCCTTTACCTCGGCTTCTCCACTGCCATATGTTTTTGTCAGGTTTTCTACCCGCAGAATTTCCAAAATAAATTCCTCCTTTTATGGTTTGCTTTATTTTAAACTCTGCAGGTGACTATCCGGTGACTCTATATCAAGATTATTGTGCTTTGTCCATAGAAAACCGCAGAATAAATTCCGTTCCGCCGCCCTGAGCGTTTTTGGCTTCAAGGCTGCCGCCCTGAGCGTCCAAAATAGACTTGGACAGAGCCAGGCCTATGCCGACACTATCCTTTGTTACATTTCTTCCCCTGTAGAAACGGTCGAAAATATAAGGCAGGTCGGCCTTATCAATACCTGGCCCTCCGTCAACTATCTTAATTTCCGTGAAAAGTGCATTCTCGGATGCCCGTATACGGATTTCGCCTCGCGCCGGTGTATGCTCCATACAGTTCTTTAAAATATTGGAAAGCGCCTCGGCTGTCCAGTTTAAGTCACAGAAAATGAAGCCTTCCACCTCCGTAATAAGGGTCTGTTCCTTGAGTTCCATGGGAATCAGCAACGAACCGCAGGCTTTACGGATAAGCTCATCCAGGGAACTGCGACAGAGCTTGAAAGCAACCGCTTCCGCATCGAGCCTTGAAAGCTTAAGCAGAGCATCGGTCAGCCATATAAGCCGCTCAAGCTGCAAGCTGAGCTGTGCGGTGAACTCAGTGCGCCTGTCATTACTGAGCTTGTTATCAGTAAGCAGTTCCGTCATCACGGCCATAGAGGTAAGCGGAGTTTTGAACTGGTGGGAAATATCGGAAAGGGCCTCTGCCAACCGCAGCTTCTCCTGATTCAGCCGTTGGTTTTGCTCCTTGAGGGACACCGTGATCTTATATATCTCACTTTTCAGTATGGAGAGTTCGCCCTCATCATTGTCGGGAAGCTCCAGCCGGTACTCCCCGCCGTTTATGTGCTTTAGATAATCGCTTAGACGGGCAAGCATCCGGTAACGCCGCCGGGTAAACAGCAAAGAAACGATGCCTAGAAGCAGGCAGGCAAGGCCGGCTACAGCTGCTGCACCCGGCGAAAAGGCATATGCCACAGCTGTGGCTGCAAGCGTGACCAGCAGCATGACATACAGCATCCTTTTCACTTCTTTGTTTCGCATTAGCCGCATTTCATTCACCCATCCTATAACCCAGTCCCCGTATCGTCCGAATGAAGACGGGATTTTGCGGGTCGTCTTCAATTTTTTCCCTTAATCGCTTGATATACACCGTAAGGGTATTATCGTTTACGAAATCGCCGCCGATGTCCCAAATATCTTCCAGCAGCCGGTTGCGAGAGAGCAGTTGCCCCCGGTTTATGGCTAGTGTGAGCAAAAGCTGGTATTCCAGTGCGGTTAACGGAACCTCAGACCCATGTTTTGTGACTCTGGCTTGTTTGGCATAAATGGTAAGACTGCCTATGGAAATCTCATCCTTTTCACCGCCGCCTACCCGGCGCAACACCGTGCGCACCCGGGACAAAAGCTCTCGCAGGCGGAAAGGCTTTGCGATATAGTCGTCTGCACCCATATCAAGTCCCATCACCACATTGCATTCCTCGCCGAGCACCGTAAGAAAGATCACAGGCGTGTCTGATCCTGCTTTAATGGTACGGCAAAGATCATAACCGTTGCCGCCGGGCAGGGAAACGTCCAATATAGCCAAATCGAATTGCCGGCCCCTTATCTCGGTAAGGGCACAGGCGGCATCGTGGCAAACCGTCACCCCATAGCCTTCCTCCTCCAGAGAGTAGCAAAGCCCAAGGGCAATAGTTTTATCGTCCTCTACCAAAAGAATCTGCTGTATGGTCATTCACCTGCCTTCTAGTAACATTATATTGAAATATGATAGCATATCCCTTGCGGCATAAATAGGTTAAACCCCCGATACAAAGCTGCATCGGGGGTTTTTTATACTGCAGGAAGTATTTATTCCAGATTTAACCTCTTGGCTAGGATGCGCTCGGTGCCGAAGAAAAGCAAGGCAAACTGAAATAGCCCAACCAGGAAAGAGCCCAGGAACAAAAGCTGGAGGAATAAATAGCTCCACTCTGTAAAGGGTATGCTGCTCATCCTGTAAAATAGGTTTTGGATTGGGGGGAAATTGCCCAGAAACACTATACCAAAGCCGAAAACAATGTTTAATATAGTGGAAATGGCTATATAGGCCACGACGGACATCATAATCCGATGCTTGCCGGAGAGATGGCCCAAAGCCATAGAGAAATAAATCTGATATAGGCTGGCTAAACCGCCGATGATGGAGATCAAAAGAAATTCGATCAAATAGACCGGCCATAAAGGCAGCCAGCGGGATAATTCACTCATCAACGCGGTCCAATTGCGGGCAAGTTCGGAAAAAAACGTCATAGGTCCCATCGTACCGCAGACCAGAATCAAAATCGACAGCATAGCTACCAGCATGCTGGCAATGGACATGATAAAAGCCACCGTTCCTTTAGCAGCAATCAGCTGCCAGGGCTCTACGGGCAGGGTAAACATCAGATAGCCCTCATCAGATAAAAGCCCTTTGTAAAAGCGCTGAATAATGATAATGAGCGTCAGCACTCCCAAGGCTACCATCACGCCAAAGTACACGAACATCGAAACACCTTGCAGGATACTGATTAAGCTGCTGAAAATGCTATTGCCTGCGAGAGCTCGATTTAAATGCCCATTCGTTATTGAGCCGAGACCAATAAAGGTGTTGATGATCGTCACTGCGATGACTGCCAAATAAGCGGGTGCAAGGGTGCGCACAAGGGACCTGAATTCATATTTACAAAGCTTACGAAACATTATATTTCCTCCTTCTCTCAAACACTGTAGGCAAAGATCTCACGGAAGAGCTGATCCACCGACTTGCCCTCTTCCTCTCGAATACTGTCCACCGTGTCGTGACGCACAACCTTGCCATTTTGCAAGAAGATAGCCTCATCAAGAACCCGCTCGATATCGGTGATCAGATGTGTAGATAACAATACAGTGCTGTTTTCACTATAATTAGTCAGTATGGTGTTGAGAATATAGTCCCGTGCCGCCGGATCAACGCCGCCGATAGGTTCATCCAGCAGGTAAAGCTGTGCCTTGCGACTCATGATCAGGGCCAATTGGGCCTTTTCCTTAGTGCCCTTGGACATGGTCTTGATGCGATCCTGAGCGCCGATTCCCAATGCGGTAAACATCTCCATAGCCTTCACCCGGTCAAAGTCCGAATAAAAATCGGCAAAGAAGTCGGCGAGATCGCTGATTTTCATCCAATCGGCAAAATACATTCGATCAGGCAGATAGGAAATCAGTGACTTGGTATGGATACCGGGAGTGTGGCCATCCACCTCCAAGGAACCGGATGTGGGCTGCACCAGACCGCAAAGTAATTTGATAAAGGTGGTCTTGCCTGAGCCATTAGGTCCCAGCAGGCCGACGATACGGCCTTGCCCTACGTTCAAATTAATATGATCCAGAGCCGCCTTTGAACCATAAATCTTAGTTAGGCCCTGACAAGTGATGAGATTGCTATTCATACGCTTTCCTCCTCTTTTTCTTGCAGCAAAGCCCGGGCCTGATCAGGCGTATAGCCCAGTGCCGTCATGGACGCTAAAAATTCATCCATTAGCTTATAAGCAAGCTCTTTGCGCACCCGGCGCAGCAGAGTCATATCTTCGTTTACGGTGCGCCCTGCCGTGCGGCGGGTCTCCACCAGACCGCGGGCTTCCAGCTCGGCCAGGGCACGCTGCATGGTGTTTGGGTTAACACCGGCTTCCCCCGCCAGCACCCGTACTGCAGGCACTGCCGCACCGGGCCCGTATTCGCCGGATACGATGCGCAGCGTCAGCTGTTCGGCAAGCTGGATCCAGATTGGTCGATCTTCTGATAGCTTCCAATTCATGTCGCTGCCTCCTTTGTATCATTGTATTAATAATCTAATACAATGATACAAAATGATTGCCTCGTTTGTCAAGCATTTTATTCGGCACATTTTGTACAAATAATCAAAAAAGAGGCTGTCCCAAATAAGATGATAAGGGACAAATGAAAAAGCGGAAAGTGGCAGGGTAGTGACCGCCTGTGGCTGGAGCGCAGATGTACAATTTTTACGTTTGTATGCGTTTTCCGGATTCGGCCTGTACAATTTTTACGTTTGTGGGTGAATTGCAGCAGCTGCCGAGGCCTATTTTAGCCAATCTCAGGCTATTTTTGTGCAATATCTTCGGTTGTGAGGGAATACTTTCCCTGCATTTTACCTACAACCGCAATTTTTGTACACCCTGCCCCGGCCAATTGACTACAACCGCAATTTTTGTACAAGCTGCCGCCGTCAAGGGTCTACTAACAGCAGCACCGGGAGTCATCGCTGCCTTGTTCTATTGACGCGGCGCCGGCCAATACTCAATGAATTCGCCAACTTTTTGACGCCCCAATCATGACATTGGGTCTGACTAAAATTGGTTTTCAAAAAACCAATTTTAATCAGACCCTTTTTTTCTATATTATAGTGAGCGTTTATTCCAGATTAAGCTTTTTGGATAGAATCCGCTCCGTTCCAAAGAAAAATAGTGCAAGCTTACAAAGCTGACTTACCAGCAACACCAGCATAAAAAGATGCAAAAGTGAACTGCTCCATTGCTCAATGGGCAAGTCGATTATCATTCTGACAAATTTACGGCTTACAGAAAAATTGGATAGAAATTCCCAGCCAAAGTCCCATGACGCCCTTAGTATGGCTGAAGCAGCGATAAAGGCCAGGAGAGATATCATAATCCGGTGCTTGCCGAAGAGATGTCCCAAAGCTATAGCGAAATAAATCTGGTATAATACGGCCAGCCCAGCCACAGCCAATATCAAATATATTCCAACGAAATCAATCGGCCGAATTGCCGGATATATCTTGGTTATCTCAGAAAATGCGTATGGGAGCGCTGAGAAAAGCTCTATAGGATTTACCGTACCGCTCATCACAAGCAAACCTGACAATATAGCTACCAACAGGCTGGCAAGAATCATGGCAAAGGCTGCCGTACCTTTAGCCGCAATGAGTTGCCAGGGTTCCACAGGCAAGGTAAACATCAGATACCCCTCATCAGATAAAAGCCCTTTGTAAAACCGCTGTATGACAAAAATGAGGGTCAACACACCCAGAGCTACCACCACGCCAAAATATAGAAATATAGAAACATTCTGCAAAACGCTGAATAATCCGCCGAAAATACCGATGTGATCGATAGCGTAACGCAGGTACTCATCGGATATTGAGTCGTAGCTGATAAACGTATTAACGACCGCTACACCGGCTAAAGCTAAATATATGGGTACGAGGGCCCGCGCAAGTAGCCTTAACTCATATTTGCAAAGCTTGCGAAACATTCTATTTCCTCCTTCTTTCAAGCGCTATAGACAAAGATTTCGCGGAAGAATTGATCCAGCGGCTTGCCTTCTTTCTCCCGGATGCTCTCCACCGTATCATGACACAGGACTCTGCCATTTTTCAAGAAGATAACCTCGTCCAGTACCTCTTCAATATCGCTAATCAGGTGCGTTGACAGCAGCACGGTGCTATTTTCGCTGTAATTGTTCAAAATGGTATTGAGAATAAAGTCCCGGGCCGCCGGATCAACGCCGCCGATAGGCTCATCCAGCAGATAGAGCTCTGCTTTGCGGCTCATGATCAAAGCAAGCTGGGCCTTTTCCTTGGTGCCCTTGGACATGGTCTTGATACGGTCCTGAGACCCGATGCCTAATGCTGCGAACATTTCCTTGGCCTTTGTTTGATCAAAGTCCGCATAAAAATCGGCAAAGAATTCGGTAAGATCACTGATCTTCATCCAATCGGCAAAGTACATCCGGTCAGGCAAATAAGAAATCAGCGATTTAGTATGGATGCCGGGAGCGTGTCCATCCACCTCCAAGGAACCGAATGTGGGCTGCAGCAGACCGCAAAGCAGTTTAATGAAGGTGGTCTTGCCGGAGCCGTTGGGCCCCAGCAAACCGACGATACGTCCTCTGCCCACGGACAAATCCACATGATCAAGGGCCTTCTTAGCGCCATATATTTTGGTCAGATTCCGGCAGTTAATGAGATCACTGTTCATCGAAATTCCTCCTCTATCTTCCGGAAAGGATCGGGCCGCCTTTCCCCCATTGTATTAATTATATAGTACAATGATGCAAAATGGCTCTCCATTTGTCAAGCAGCTTATTCTGTTGGCCTGTTCAAATGTATACACTCGAAATTTTTAGTAAGAAAGATTCTCCAGACTTTGAATCTTTCTTCTGATGCGTTATACTTATTTAAAGAATTATTTTAGAGGTGATTGAAAATGCAATTTTTAGTATTAGGTTATGACGGCAATGACGAACAGGCTTTAGCGCGGAGAATGCAGGTCCGGGAGCAGCATCTGGCCGGCGCAGAAAAAATGTACAGTGACAAGACTCTGCTATATGCCGCGGCCATGCTGGATGATCAAGACAGAATGATCGGTTCCATAATGGTGGTGGATTTCCCCTCAAAGGAGGCCTTGGAAAAGGACTGGCTGGCCAAGGAGCCTTACATAGAAGGCAAGGTCTGGGAAACCATTGAGATCAAGCCTTGCAAAGTTTCCGGCTTTTGCTTAAAATAGCCCCGCTCCTCAAAAAACGCCTGTGGCAAGCTGCCCCAGGCGTTTGGCGTATAAGCTGAACGATTAATTAAATTCAGCGATAAGTTTTACTGGTTTGGTCCACACCATCTGTACGCAAATTGAAACGGCTGACCAGACTTTTGAGCAGCTGGGCCTGAGCCGACAGCTCTTCGCTGGCAGCGGCGCTTTCTTCCGAGGTGGCGGCATTGGTCTGCACCACGTTGGAAATTGTCTCGATGCCTTGGGAAACCTGGAAAACGGAAGCGGCCTGGCCATCGGCGGCAATAGAAATCAAATCGATGATTTCCGTTGCTTCCCGGACGCCGGCCACCGCAGATTCCAGAGCCTTCGCCGTTTCATCGGCAATGTGGGTGCCTTTTTCTACTGCCTGGAGAGAGCCGGCAATCAGAGCGGCGGTATTTTTTGATGCTTCGGCAGACTTACTGGCCAGGTTGCGAACTTCATCAGCAACAACGGCGAAGCCTTTGCCGGCTGCTCCGGCCCGGGCTGCCTCCACTGCTGCATTGAGAGCAAGGATGTTCGTTTGGAAGGCAATGTCCTCAATAGTCTTAATGATCTTGCCGATTTCGTTGGACTGGTGGCGGATATCGGCCATAGCCTCCAGCATCTGGTTCATTTTTTCATTGCTCTCATTAGCCGATATGCCCACGGCATTGGCTTTCGCGCTGGCCTGCCTGGCATTTGCCGCCATGTCTGCCACCTGCTCGGAAATCATCGTAATGCTGGCAGCCAGCTGCTCTACAGAAGAAGCCTGCTCCGCAGCGCCTTGGGAAAGAGCTTGAGCGCCGCTGGATACTTGATCGCTGCCGGCCGATACCTGATCCGAGGACAATAGAATCTGCAACAGCGTATCATTCATCCTCTGATTCAGCCTGCGCATAGCCAGCAAAAACTCCTGGAAATCTCCGATATAGCAATCCGATGCCCGGCTCTTGATTTTAAAATTCCCTTCAGCCAATTCACCGAGAAGATACTGGACATCTGTTACCATTCGCTGCAAATTCTCCGTCATATGCTGAAAGGCTGCCGATAAAGTCCCTACCTCATCTTGGCTATTGACCTCAAGCTTCACATCCAGGCGCCCCGCCGAAATGCCTTCCGCCGCCTGAATCATCACACTTAAAGGACGCAGAGAGCGGCGCAAGATAAGTATAAGCAGCAGGAGAAGTATCACCAAACTCGCCGCCGACATACCAATCATTAAAGGAATTGCCCGCTCCTGAGGCATATTCATTAAAAAAGTCGTTGCGAAAATCAGAAGAACAAATACAACAGTTAAGGTGCCACCAATAATTACGGCTAATTTTGTTGCCAGTTTCATTTTCTTAAACATCGTCTGAGAATCTTCCTTTCCTCATTCTAACATGGTAAAGAACAGGCGGCCTTAGTGATGATAATATTCGCAAAACATTTACTTATCTATTCTATTATTACTTTCGCATAATCTATATTCAGTATACTCTGCATTATAGTTCTTCGTCAACACTGGAAAAAAGTATGATAAAAAAAACGCCTCCAAAATTTAGTTCTTGAAGGCCTGCTTAGGCTAACTAACTATTCTATGTACGGAAATATTTATTATCCATTATTTCCCAGGAAATTTTTATAGATTAATAACTTTATTAAGCCGGCGGGCCAGCCAGGCGGCTAAAGCGCAGATCAGAAGATCCTTCGGGATTTCTAAAGATAAGCAGGATAAAACCAATGTCCAAAAGGGCAGGGAAACCTCCATAATATAATTGGTGATGAACCAGCGATAGACAATCCCCAAACTGTAGAGCGCTGCCAAACCGGCCAGACCGGCCAAGTAGTAATGGATAAACTTTCTCTCCTGCCTGGGCCTTTGATCCAGCAGCTTGCCGGTTAGCCAGGCGGCCAGACAAAAGCCAATCAAATAGCCAAAGGTAGGTTTTAATAAATAACCAAAACCGCCGCCGCCGGCAAAAATCGGTACGCCCACCAAGCCCAGCAATACATAGGCAATTTGCGCCAAGGCTCCTGCCCGGCTGCCCAAAAGCATGCCCGCCAGCAGAACGGCTAAGGTCTGGAGAGTTATATAGTCAAAATAAGGCATGGGGATTTTGAAAAAAGCCCCCGTTGCCGTCAAAGCCGTAAAAAGGGCGCAATAAATTAACTGCCGGATGCTCCAAGGAAATTCTGCCTGTTTTTCCGGCATAGATACTTGATCAATTTTTTTCATGGTAGCCTCTCTTCTCTTGGTTTTATACTATTCTGCGATTAAAATATTCCATATTTTAATCTGGTAATTCTTGATTGCCACTGCGCCAAAGGCGCAGGCAGATTAGTATTATTGCCAGCCTTGACCCTCTTGATTGCGCAAGCTGATCTCGCCTGTGTTTAATACATGGCGGCGGCCCTGCTGGTCTTCCACAATCAAAAAGCCCAATTCATTGATGTCTACTGCCTTAGCCTGTTCCAGTCCCTCATAGCCTTCAATCAGCACTTGCTTGCCCAATACACAGGAACGGCGGCAGGCTTCGCTGATCAGTCCGGAGGCAGTAAGCTCGGGCTGTTCTTCCAAATCCCTGGCCATTTGCCATATATGATTGATTAAGGCGGCAGCCAAGGGATTGCGCAGCAGACCGCTTGTTTCCTGGCAAAGCACTCCGGCTTTATGAACCAGTTCTAAAGGAAATCCTTCCCGGCTGGATTTGACATTAATGCCCACCCCTAAAACCACGTAGTCGACTATGCCTGTTTCCCAATTGGTGGCCGCTTCCGTCAATATACCGGCAATCTTTTTTCCTTCTACATACAAATCGTTGACCCACTTTATTTTAACTTGGCAATCCCATAATTCCTCAATAGCTTGAGCGGCAGCTACCGCTACCCCCGTAGTCAGAAGCAGCGCCTGGCTGCCGGCCAGTTTTGGCCGCAGGATCATGCTGAGATAGACGCCGGCCCCGGCAGGCGAATAATAGCTGCGGCCCATTCTGCCTTTACCCTTTGTTTGCTCTTCAGCAATGATCACCGTACCGGCGGCAGCCCCCGCCAAAGCTTTTTCCTTAGCTAAGTCGTTGGTGGAGTTGAGGCTTGGGAAAACCTGAATATTAGCCGGCTCGATATCGGCCCGCAAATAAGGGGCTATACCCGCTGCCGACAAAATATCATTATCTTCCCGCAAACGATAGCCGCCATTGGTTTGGCTATCAATGCGATAGCCCTCCTTCTGCAATTCCTTAATGGCTTTCCAAACAGCATTGCGGCTTACACCCAAAGCTTTGGCCAACTCATTGCCGGACAAGAGGCTGCCCCGTTCCTTTTCCAGCCTTTCCAGAACCAGATTCTTTGTCGCCAAGATACGGCCCCCCTCTCATTTTGATCACTGTAGTACATTTTAAGCAGAAACGGCAGTATTGTCAACCATTTTTTATTTATGGGTGACAATACTGCCCGTGAGTCGCATCAACGGATACTATTAAAAAATAAAAAAGCTTAGGCCATCACGCCTAAGCCGTTTTTATAAAGTTGTTCACCTTTTCTATGCTGCCTATTTAACCAGGCCTGTATCTTCCGGCAAGCCCATCATAATATTCATATTTTGAATGGCAGCTCCTCCGGCGCCCTTGCCTAAATTGTCCAGACGGCAGGCTAAGGTAATCCTTTCCTGATTGCCAAAGACAAAAATCTCCGCCCGATCCGTATCATTGCAGGCTTTGACATTCAGATAACCGGCCCCTTGGCAGCTGGCCCCTTCATAGGGCATCACTTTTACCATCAGGCTGCCCTCGTAATGCTTGGCTAAAGTCTCCCAGACCAGCTGAGGGCTGACTTTCCCCCGAGCAGCCTGCAACAGCCGGGTCTCTAGATGAGTGAACACCGCCAAGCCTCTGGGAAAGCCGGCCACAATAGGAGAAAAAGCCGGTGCAAAGGCCAGACCGGAGTATTTCTGCATCTCCGGCAAATGCTTATGGGCTTGGCCCAGCGCGTATTCCCGGGGGGCATCGTAATCCGGGTAGCGCTCCTGCCTTTGAGGATCTTCATATTCGGCAATCATGGTTTTGCCGCCGCCGCTATAGCCGGTAATGCTGTGGCAGCTTACGGGATAATCTGCCGGCAAAATACCCGCTGCCGCCAAAGGACTGACAGGCAGCAGAAAAGCAGAGGCATGACAGCCGGGATTGGCCAGCCGGGAAGCCTCAGCTATGGCGGCTCTGGCCTCAGGGAAAAGCTCCGGCAGACCATAGACCCAATGGGGATGAACGCGGTGAGCGGTACTGGCGTCGATAAGCTTAGTCCTGTGGTTATCCGGCTCAATCAAAGCCACAGCCTCAATGGCGGCCTGATCCGGCAGGCATAAGAAAACCACGTCGGCCTGATTGAGGAATTGGCGGCGCAATTTTTCATTTCGCCTCTCCTCTTCCGGTATCCTCAGCATTTCTATAAAAGGATGGCTGGCCAAACGCTCATTAATCTGCAATCCTGTAGTGCCGGATTGACCGTCCACATATACCTTGATTTTTTTCATTATATCTCACCTGTCTCCCTTACGGACAAAGCGGCGCTTTCCCCGGCAACCCAGCCGGTGGAAAAGGCTGCCTGCAAATTGTAGCCGCCGGTAAAGCCGTCAATGTCGAGAATTTCACCGGCTAAATATAAACCGGCTGCCTTTTTGGAAGCCATGGTTTTCGGCTGAACCTCCGCCAGGGCCACACCGCCGGCAGTGACAATAGCCTCCTCCATGGGCCTGGTGCCGGTGATCGCCACCGGTAAGGCCTTCAAGGCTTTACCTAAAGCCAGGCGCTGCTCCTTCGTTAACTCCGCTACCGGCTGATTCTCTTCCAGGCCGGCTGCGGCAATTACTGCGGGAATCAGCGCTCTAGGCAGCAAATCCGTCATAGCATTGACCAGCTGCTTTTTTTGGTATTGCAAGAAATCTCTTTGCAGCCTTTTATCCAGCACTTCATGACTCAACGCCGGTTTTAAATCAATCAATACTTTTGCGGAATCTGCCATTTCCCTGCGGTAATAGCGGCTCAAGCTTAAAATGATCGGTCCGGTCAGCCCGAAATGGGCAAAAAGCATTTCTCCTTGGAAAGATGCCAAAAGGCGGGGGTTTTCCGGAGAATCCGCAGCAGAGGCCGCCTCCCATAAGGAAGCGCTTACATTTTTCAGGGTCAGCCCGGACAAGGCTGCCACCCATTGAGTGGAGGATTCCAAAGGTACCAAGGCCGGCCGGGGCTCCACTATGCTATGGCCTGCCGATTGAGCCCAGCCATAGCCTTCGCCGGTAGAACCGGTAAGGGGATAGGATTTGCCGCCGGTGGCCAGGATTACCGCCTCAGCCCGGATCTCCGAGTCAGCCCAGGCATCGTATAGCTTGACGCCGGTTACCCGATAAATTGGTTTTTCTTTTAGCTTACCTTGGCCTTTTTTGCTCTTGCGTCCCGGCTGGCAACCAGCTGCCGGATTAGCAGCATCACCGCCGTCGTCCGCCTGGGGCAGCGCTTCCAAAAGCAATCCCTGCACCTTGCTGCCCTTAAGAATTTCTACGCCGGCCTTTTGAGCGGCATTTTCCAAAGCCGCCGCCACATCCGCCGCCTGGTCCGAGGCAGGAAATACCCTGCCTCCTCTTTCGATTTTTACCTCAACGCCTTCTTCTGCCAACAGCCGGCAGATATCCTCATAAAAGAAACGAGAAAAAGCGCTGTATAAGAAAGCTCCTTGCTCGCCGAACTGACTGATGAAGGAGGGAATATCTCCCGTATTCGTTATGTTGCAGCGCCCTTTACCGGTGATGCGCAGCTTTCTGCCCAGCATCTTGTTTTTTTCCAGCAAGACAACCCTGGCCCCCATGCGGGCAGCCGCGATGGCTGCCAAAAGGCCGGCAGGGCCGCCGCCGATCACCAGTACTTCTGTCTCTTTTTTCATCAATAAGCTCCTTGTTTAATCCGTCATTTGATCCAGCACCTTAGCGCAGCGGGGGCAAATTCCGGCGTCATTTAAATCTTCATAATAGATCCAGCAGCGCTGACATTTTTCACCGGCGGCATTCGTTACCTCTACCGTTAAGTCTTCGCCGTCTACCAATAACAGCTCCGTTTGGGAAACAATGAACAAATCGGCCAGGCGTTTTTCATAATCGGTGAGCCAAACGTAAGCATCCTTGCCGGCCTTCAAGATAACCTTGGCATCCAGGGAGTGGCCGATTTTTTTGCCGGCCCTGGCTTCTTCCAAGGCTTTCAGCGCCTGCTCCCGCACCTCGATCAGCTTCTGCCAGCGTTTGTTCAAAGTTTCATCCAGCCACTCCTCTTCCCGGCTGGGCCAAAAGGCCATCTGTGCAAAAGGAATGGATTGAGATTGGGGCAGGTATTGCCAAATTTCCTCGGCCGTGAAAGTAAGAATAGGAGCGATCATGGCCGTTAAAGCCTGCAAAACTTCCCAAAGGACCTGCTGGCCGCTGCGTCTTTGCAGGGCATCGGCTCTTTGGCAATAGAGCCGGTCCTTGATGATATCCAGATAAAAAGCGCTCATTTCTACGGTGCAGAAACGATGCAGAGCATGATAGGCTGTGTGAAACTCAAATTCATCAAAAGCCTTCGTCACCAAATCCACAAGGCGGGCCAGCTGATCCAGGGCCCAGCGGTCGATTTCCATCAGATCCTTATAGGGCTGGCGGTCTCTCTCATGGTCGTAGTCATAAACATTGCCCAAGAGATAGCGGACGGTATTGCGGATTTTGCGGTAGGCTTCGGAGATTTGCTTCATGATGCCGTCGGAATTAGCCATGTCGTTACGGTAATCCACTGAAGATACCCATAGCCGCAGAATATCCGCGCCCATCTGCTGGATTACTTTATGGGGATCCACCGTATTTCCCATGGATTTTGACTGCTTGCGGCCCTGCTCGTCTACTAAAAAGCCGTGGGTCAGCACAGTGCGGTAAGGAGCCTGGCCCCGGATGGCAACGCCGGTGCAAAGCGAGGAATTAAACCAGCCCCGATGCTGATCGCTGCCTTCCAAATACATATCCGCCGGCCAAGCCAGCTCGGGCCGTTTATCCAGCACCGCCATATGGCTGGAACCGGAGTCGAACCAGACATCCATGATATCCTGTTCTTTTTTGAAGCGGCTGCCGCCGCAATGGGGGCAAACAAAGCCTTCGGGCAGAAGCTGGTCAGCCTCCCGAATCCACCAGGCATTGGAGCCTTCCCGGCCAAAGATGTCGGCCACCCGGTCGATGGTCTCCCTGGTGATAATGGCCTCGCCGCAGTCGCTGCAATAGAAAATAGGAATCGGCACGCCCCAGGTTCTCTGGCGGGAAATACACCAGTCGCCCCGGTCGGCGATCATATTGTGAATACGGTCCCGGCCCCAGGAGGGCACCCACTCCACTTCATGATCTATAGCATCCAAGGCTTTTTGACGGAAACCGTCGATGGAGACGAACCATTGCTCCGCTGCCCGGTACATTACCGGTTTTTTGCAGCGCCAGCAGTGGGGGTATTGATGACGCAGGGAGCCCTTGGCCAGGAGCAGGCCCTTTTCTGCCAGCAGCTTCAAGATTACCGGATTGGCGTCATCAATAAACAGGCCGGCCACCGGACCGCCTTCCTTCGTAAAGACGCCCCGGAAATCAACGGGGCAAAGAACCTCCAGACCATAGCGCTTGCCGGTTTCGAAGTCATCCACACCATGGCCGGGAGCCGTATGAACACAGCCCGTACCGGCGTCGGTGGTTACGTGCTCACCCAGTACCAGAAGAGAATCCCGTTCCATAAAAGGATGGCTGCAGAGCAAGCCTTCCAGAGCTTTGCCTTCCACCTTCTCCAAAATCCGGCAGTTTTCCAGGCTGCAAGCCTTGGCAAAGCTCTCCAAAAGGGCCTCCGCTACCAGATACTTCTCCGTCTGATCTCCCTGGCTGGCTTCCACCACCACATAAGTCAACTCGGGATGGACGCAGACAGCCAGATTGGCCGGCAAGGTCCAGGGAGTAGTGGTCCAGATTACGGCGCAAACATCCTGGGTCTTAATGACGTCCTTGCCGTCTTTCAGCGGGAACTTAACATAGATGGAGAAGGATTTCTTTTCTTCGTATTCGATTTCCGCTTCTGCCAGGGAAGTCTCGCAGGAGGGGCACCAGTACACCGGCTTGTGGCCTTTATAGATGTAGCCCTTAGCCGCCATCTCGCCAAAGACCCGAATCTGAGCCTCTTCAAACTGCGGCTGTAAAGTGATATAGGGATGATCCCAGTCGCCGCGAACACCCAGACGCTTAAACTCAGCCCGCTGGATATCCACAAATTGCAGAGCAAACTCCCGGCATTTTTCCCGAAAAACCAAGGTATCGATCTCATGCCGCTTCAAGCCCAGGTCTTTCATGGCCCGGTGCTCGATGGGCAGACCATGGGTATCCCAGCCCGGCACGTAGGGCGCGTCATAGCCCCGCATGGTTTTATATTTGACAATCATATCCTTCAGAACTTTATTTAAGGCATGGCCCAGATGAATATTGCCGTTGGCATAAGGAGGTCCGTCATGCAAAACGTATTTCGGCCGGCCGACCCGGGATTTTTGCACCAGATTATAAATATCGGCCGCCTCCTGGCGGGCCAAAATCTCCGGCTCCTTTTGGGGCAAACCTCCCCGCATGGGGAAATCCGTCTTGGGTAAATTCAGCGTATCGTTGTACTGTTTTTCTTGATCCTGTGTCATTCGTTTCTCTCCCTATCTTCCTTTATACTATTTCCGGATTAAAATCCACCTGTCTTGCCGGCCTTTTTTGCGCAATACTGCGTTGCTCGTCGGTTAAATACCACTACGGGTATTCGCCCTTCTCACGCCTTGTCTTGCACAAAAAATTCTCGGCAATTTTAGGCGGATTTTAACCCGGCAACAGTATTAGAATATGATTAGAATATAGTCAGTCGACAATGGTAAAGGTCGCCGTATTGGTAATATAGCCGGAGGCGTCGCTCAAATAAAGCATAGCCTCCCAATCTCCCTGGCGCTGCTGCCAATCTTTTTGCGTCAAATAAAAATCGTATACATTATAACCGGGCTGATCGTCAATTTCCGCAGCCACAGTTTCGACGCCGTCATAATGCCATTCCAACGTGATTTTTTCCCCTTCTTCCATAGGCCGGGCTAAATGTATAAGGCAATAAATTTTTTCCAGGCTGCTGCTAAAGCTGTCGGCTTCGCCAATGGGCAGCCAGGTATTGCGATCCACTTCGCTGCACATGCGCATCAGGGTGACCCCTTGCTTTTTTTGCTGAAACGGCCTGTCGACAACTTGCGTTCCTTGTTTTTCCGCCGGTGAAAGCCGGGCATATTCTATAGCTGTGCCCTTGCTGTATTCTTGCCGTGCTCTCTCTTCCTGACCTAATTGCCGGTAAACCTCGGCACGCCAATAATAGAACGCCGGCTCCGCCGGTTCTACATGAATCAGGTAGAAAAGGGTGGCCCCAATGAAAACCAGAAAAACACCCAGCCAAATGCCCAGGGTGTTTTCTTTGCCTTGATCTTTCGGATTCAATTGCCGCCAATCAGCCTGCTGCCGATTTGAGGAATCAAAGGCTTTCTTCGCCATTCTCATCTGTCCCATACATTGTATCCAGAGCTTTCAGCGCCTCTTCCATCTTTTGCGCTAAAAGCACCACTTGCTCCATACTTTGCTCCATGCCGCCAGCTTCTTTATCCATCAAAAATGGCGAGGCGCCACCGGCCTCAGCTGCCGCTAAGTCTTTGGTGTCTTTTGCCGCAGCCTCAAGAGTCTCTGCAGCCTCTTCCCCTTGGCCTTGGCCTTGACCGGCAGTCTGGCTCCGTCCGTCGTTTTGGTCCTGGCTTTGACTCTCTGTTTCTTGGTTTTCCAGCCCTGCCTCGAAAGCCGCAACATCATCAGCGTCGGCGCCGGCAATCCCGGAAAAGACAGCCTCGCTTTCCTCAGTTAAGCTGTCGGCTGCTGCTGAGGCAGCATCGCTCTTGCTAATGGAAACCACATCAGGCAAAGTGTGCTTATCCCGGTCTTCTTCGCCCAAACTATGGTTTTCCCGGCCGCCGCCCAGGGCCAGTTTATCCATATCGCTGTCCGTCAAAACTGCTTCCCGGTCATTATAGCCGTCCAGCAACTCCATTTGAAATTCCAAAAAGCCTTTATGCTTTAAATATAACTGCTTCTCATAGAGGCGCAAATGCTCTATTCTCTGCCGGATATCCAAAACTTCCCGCTGAGCTTCATGGACCAGTTTTTCGCCTTTTTTTTCTGCTTCCCAAAGAATCAGTTCCGCTTCTTTTTTGGCTCGCAAGGTCTCTTCATCATAAACCTTTTGCGCCAATACCATGGTTTTTTCCAGTGCGGCACTGACTTCCCGGCCTTTTGCCGCTTCCTCTTCCATGCGGGCCACCGTTTCTTTTAATTCTTTATTTTCCCGGAAAAGGCTTTCATGGGCCCGAATAACCTCATCCAAAAAGGCGTCGACTTCTTCCATTTTATAGCCCCGAAAGGCCCGCTCAAAAACTTTATTATGGATATCCAAAGGCGTCAGCATCTACATAAACCTCCTCATTATCTACAACTCATTGCCTCAGGCAGCCTGGCCTGAGAACTCATTAAATTAAGGCCAATAATAATCCCATAACCAGCCGCCGGATTAAATAAAGAGAAAGCAGGGCCAGCATAGGGGAAAAATCTACCGGTGATGCGTAATATCTGCTCAGCAAATTGCGGAAGATACCCAGATAAGGCTCTGTCATCTCAATAATAAATCGGGTAACGGCATTGCGGCCCATGGGTATCCAGGACAAAATACAGCGAATAAAAATCAGGAAAATATAAACTTCAAAAACAGCATTAACCAATGTATAAAGCTGACCCATAGACTGCCCATCCTTTGTTCGTTTCCTTACCGACGCTGCTAAACTGCAGCTTTACATACGGCTGTATTTTTCTGTACTGACCTTCACCGCTTCCATCAAAGCCCCGCGGAATCCGGCTTTCTCCAAAGCATATACGCCTTCGATAGTGGTGCCGCCGGGCGAACAAACCTTGTCTTTCAACTCCTCCGGATGGCCGGTATCCCCCAACACCATTTCGGCAGCTCCCCGCACCATCTCTGCCGCCAGCTTATGAGCAAGATGCCTAGGCAGTCCCATCATAACGCCACCGTCGGCCATAGCTTGAATCATCATGTAAACATAAGCAGGACCGCAGCTTGATACGCCGCTGATGGCGTTAATCAGATGCTCTTCCGCGTCCACCACGCTTCCCACGGCCGAAAATATCTTTTTGGCCAAATCCACGTCCGCTTGCTCTACCTGGCTGCCGGCGCAGATAGCCGTAATACCGGCGCCTACTAAAGCCGGGGTATTGGGGATGACCCGGATGACCGACAGAATTTCTCCGGTAGGTTTAGCAGGCTGAGCGGCATCAAGAGGCGCCTTCTTAGGCACCTTCTTCCAGCTGCGCAGGTCCTCTTCCATACGGGCTGTGGTAATACCGGCCATAATGGAAATGATGCGGTGATCCGCGCGTAAAGCTTTCTGCAGATCCGGCACTACGCTGGCATAATACTGGGGCTTTACCGACAAGACCAACACATTGCAGGCATTGGCCAGTTCCTTGTTGTCCCCCGTCACCGTGATACCATACTTCTCCTGCATATATTCCCGGCGGGAAGCCTGGGGATCGGAGCCCCATATTTCTGAAGCGGAAAATCCGCCCTTCAGCATACCGCCTATAATAGCCTCCGCCATCATGCCGGAACCGATAAATCCGATGTTTGCCATAACCAGCCCTACCCTTCCTTATCCTTAGATATCACTATATCAGTCTTCATATTGTATCTGGTTAATCCAGGGAATAACCTCTTTAGGCTGAGCAATATTCAATAAATCGCCGGTAATTTCCACATGGGAAGGTACCGCCACAAATATACTGCCGCCGGCTTTTTGCATTGAGCCATCCAAAGCATAAGCCGTACCGCCTACAAAATCGATGATGCGACGGGCGGTGGGCAGATCCAAAGCCTCTAAATTAATAATAACGCTGCGTTTTGCTTTCAGATGATCGGAAATGACTTGGCAGTCATCAAAGCAAATGGGCTCCACCAGCACGACTCGCAAGGCGTCTTTAGCAGCGGCAGTAATGGGAACAACCTTGTTCTTGGCAGCATTGCCCCGCCGGCTTTTTTCTGCCCAGTCGTCGGCTGCTTCTTCCCTTTCCTCAATGGCCTCTTCTTCCACTTCGTCACTTAGGCCCATGACCTCCATAAACTTATCAAAAACTCCCATTATTCTGTTCCTCCTTAGCCGCTCTCATATCTGCAAACTGTATTCATTCTTCATTCGTAAATTCGATTGCCAAAAATAGCGGAGCCCACCCGGACGAAGTCTGCCCCTTCAGCAATAGCTACCGCATAGTCATGGCTCATGCCCATGGATAAATACCGCATGTCCACCCCCGGTATGTCCCAGGAGGCTGCTGCTTCTTTCAAAGCCCGCATCTGCCGAAACAAGGGCCTGGTTGCCTCAGGGTCGGCCATATAGGGACCTATGGTCATTAAACCCTGAACCTTAAGCCCCGGCAAACCGGCAATAGCCGCAAGACTAGCCCTTAGCTCCTCGGCGGCAAATCCGGCCTTTGTTTCTTCACCGCCCAGATTTACCTGAATCAATACCGGCATCTCCACATCTTTCAATTGGGCCTGACGGCTGATTTCCCGGGCCAGTTCCAAACTATCTACGGAATGGATCATTGCCGCTTTATCAATTATATATTTTACTTTATTTCTTTGCAATCGTCCAATAAAATGCCAGCGAATATCTTTTGGCAAAACCGGCTGCTTCTCCATGAGCTCCTGAGCCCGGTTTTCTCCAAAAAAACGCTGCCCCAAATCATAAACCCGCTGTATATCGGCCGGTAAAAAAAACTTGGATACAGCGATAAGCGTCACATCTTGAGGAGACTTGCCCGCCTGCCGGCAGGCCTCTGTAAAAATTTCCATCGTCTGATGATAATTATTTTCTATAGAAGCTGCCATATTGCTCACTACCTTATACCTTTCCCAAAAAACGTTTTATCTTTCGGCAATAAACCGAATGCCCAGCGGGACAGTAGCTAACCCCGCAGCCGCATGCCTTCCCAAACAAACCAAGGCCTGGTAACTACCATATCGCCGGCTTTAATCTCTTGGTCTTCAACGCCTTCGATAACCTGCAGACCGTCTCGTTCTTCCAGCACTTGTACCGGCTGAAAATGCACCCTGTTTTTTTCTACTACGTAAACGCCCTGCTGGCCATTTTTTATGGTTACCGTACCCTGGCTGACCACAGCCTTATCCTCGGTACCTAAGACGAGAGTTAACTGATGCTGCCGGCCGTGACGCAAAGCCTCCAAACCGGTTTCCAGCTTTACCAATACACCCCAGCCCTCAGTAATCTTCTCGCATTCCAAAACCGTACCTTGACCCTCGCCGGCGCCTTCAAGACGCATAGTTACGGGGTCGGCTGCCGTTAATGGAGCCTCTTCTTGATCAGGCAAACGGATATAAATATAGCAATCCGATAGATTATCTGTGATTTTCATGATGACAGCGCCGGCTGCAACTTCCTTAGGCGGCGTCTTTATTACAACAGGGGGAGCAGCTTGTCCCAGTGTCGAACCGCTATTAAGAGGTTCTTCGGGAGGTGCTGCCGTTTCCTCGCCGGCGCCTTCCTGAGCCATTTTATCCTGCAGCAAACCAGCCAGCCCTTGATTTTCCTTTGCCGCCGGCGCCAAGAGATTGATTTTCTCTTCAAGCAGCGCTACGGTCAATTCCTCATAATCTTTCTTAATACTGACGATTTCCAAACCGTCAGGCTCATAGGAAACTATCCCCGCCACCGGACTATAAAGGCGCCGGTTGCTCTCTTCATTGAGGCTGGTTCCTCCTAAATAGTTCAGCCTGGCTACTTCCAGGCCTTTTGATACCCGCTCTCCTTCATTAACAATAGGAATCAAGGTCCCTCGCTGATCCGTGGACGTGATCAGTTCCCGCTGAAAAGACCAGGCCTGACCGGATGCACTATACTCCCAAGCCATAGTTTTTATTATGTCCAAATCGGCTAAAGCGGTTAAAGCAAAACCAACTAAGCTATATAAACTGCCGGCCAAAAAAATCAAGCCTATGAATAAAACGGCGAGCCTGAACCGGCGCTGGTGTTTTTTTCTTTCCCGACGGACATCCTGCTTAGACGGCTTGTCCTGCCGCCCACCGGAAACCGTTTTTGGGGCAAGCCTTATCGGCTCTTGAAGCCTTTTTGATTCAGACAGCCCTTTTGATGCGGGTTGTCCTTTGGCCCCTTCTCTTTTTGCCGGCCTTCTGCCGGATGACGCCATAGCCAATGTCTTTTCTCCATATATCGGTACTTTTATTTTTCCCTTAAACTGATAAATGCGACCTGTCTTCCTCTATCACCCCGGCGGTGGGAAAACAAGCGCTGATTTTCGCAAATCGTACAGATACCGGCAATGGAAATATGATGAGGAAGGATACCGCTTGCTTCAAGCAAAAAGGCATTAGCCTGCCATAAATCCAAATAAGCCCTGCCCGCCAGAGGAGAAGGTCTTAAAATTTGCTCCAGGGCTTGGGGCAAATTAGCAAAGCATCGTTCTGCCTGATCTAAAACCGGTTTATCCACCTCGTAATGGCAAGGCCCCGCTCCCGGTCCGATAGAGACCAATAAATCAGCGTGCTTGCTGCCGAAATGATGAACCATTGCTTCCACCATGGCGCCGGCTATATTTTGCAAAGTACCCTGCCAGCCGCCATGGGCCAGGCCAATGGCCCTATTGACCGGATCTGCAAAATAAAGAGGAAGGCAGTCGGCATGCTGGGTAACCAAGGTGATTCCCGGCTCCGCCGTAATCTGGCCGTCTGCCCTTGGCAAAACAGGCTCCGGATCCAATACACCCAGGCCGGCCCGGGCTTTTGCAGACACCTCTATCCGGGTACCGTGAACCTGTCGCAGGCCGGACCAGCTATCCAAAGAAAAATCACAAGCCACGACCAAGCGGCGGCGATTTTCCCGAACAGCCTCAAGCTGATCACCGGAGCTATAGCTTAGGTTTAATGAATCATAAGGAGGAAGGCTAATGCCGCCCAGCCGGCCGGAGAAGCCCTGACGCACCATGCCGGATTCCATCAGAAAACTGTCCTCCAGCCAATGGACACCCTGATTGCTTTGCCACTGCCATGTATGCTGCCGCCAGCCTGCTGCCATTTTGCCTCCTAAAATAATCTATTTATCTATATATAATATCACTTCTCCAGAGAGATTACCAGTATAACCCGGTGAAAATGCGCTAAGGTAAAACTCGGTCTTCATTGCCATGCTGCTTCATTGTCCTGCTGCTGTCTGCCGATTCATCCGGCAATAAAATCACTGTTCCCTGCCCGCGGCTGGCCTTCATATCAATCACTCTTTGATTAGCCGAACCCCGAAACCTCAGAGCGATATCTTTCTGAGCCTCAATAAAAGGACCGTCCACCAAAATATCGGTCTCCGCCAGCAGCCGGGCTACGCTTTCATCCTCCCGGGCCATTTCCTGCAGTTTTTCATAAGTATAGCCGGTATACGTCACCACGTCAAAGCCTTGCCGGTGCACCCGGGCAGCCAGTTCCGCCATCTCTGCTGATTGTCCAAAAGGCTCACCGCCGGATAGGGTAATGCCTTTCACACAGCCCGGAGCTTTGTGGATCTCCCGCAGCAGCTCCCTAACGGTTCGCTCTTCGCCGCCTCCCGGGTTCCAAGTATCGGGGTTATGGCAACCGGGACAATGATGAGGGCAGCCTTGGCTGAACACTACAAATCGTACTCCCGGCCCGTCCACTACGCTTTCATGTAAAATACCAGCTATGCGCATAAATAAAATCTCCTTAATCATGTTCACCTTATTATAACGCTTTAGTAAAAAAATTTCGACTGCAGAAATTTTTCTTTCTGCTGTGCGTTTCAACGAGGCATAACAAAAGGAAACCGTACCAGTTTTGCTGGTACGGTTTATTTACGGCCGCATTTTGATCACAAGAATCACTGGACCGTATCTTTGCGCATAAAAGGAGGAAGTTTCATATGTACCCGGCGAGCCTTAGCCTCGGCCAGTTTGCTGTCATTGAAGTTGTCCAGGGTGGACAGATAGCCGGTAATCCGCCGTACCCGGCTGATGTTTTTACTGCCGCATTTGGGGCAAACATTGGATTCGATAACGCCATTAAGGCCGCAATCCTTACAAATATCCACCGGGAAATTGACGGCAGCATAACCCATGTCATTATCGTACATCGCCCGCACCAAGGTTTCAAAAGCCTCCAGATTGCCTTTGGGGGCAGACGGCAATTCCACATAAGAAATATGACCGGCATTGCAATACTTATGATAAGGGCCTTCCAAGGCGATCTTTTTCAGGGCGTCAATCTCGAACTCTACCGGCACATGAAAAGAGTTGGTATACCACTCTTTGTCCGTCACACCGGGAATAATACCAAAACGATCCACGTCCAGCTTGGTAAATTTGCCGGAAAGCTGTTCTGCCGGCGTAGCCAATAAGCTGAAGTTCAGTTTACACTGCTTGCTGGCTTCGTCGCATCTCTGGCGCATGTGGCTGACGATGGAAAGCCCCAGAGCCTGGGCGCTGTCGGATTCGCCGTGGTGTTTGCCCAACAAAGCAGTCAGGCATTCCGCCAAGCCAATAAAGCCCATGCTCAACGTGCCGTGGCGAATGGCCTTTTCCACGGGATCGTTATATCCTAAATCCTCGCTATCTACATAAAGATGTTGCCCCATGAGGAAGGGGAAATCTTTCATTTTTAAATTTTTCTGAACCTCATACCTGGCCAGCAACTGCCGGATCACTAAATCTATGGTATCGTCCAGACTCTGCCAGAAGGCGGACATATTTTTGCCGGATTTGATGGCCAGGCGGGGCAGGTTGATGGTAGTAAAGGACAGATTACCCCGGCCATTGGTCACTTCCATGCCATGGATATCGCTCATCACCCGGGTGCGGCAGCCCATATAGGCTACTTCTTGCTCATGGAAAGGAGCGTTGAAAGAGGAATCCTGGAAAGAGAAATTGGGAAACAGCCGGGAGCAGGCTACCTTCATGCTCAGAATGAAAAGATCGTAGTTGGGATCCTCGGGATCGTAGTTGACGCCATCCATGACTTTGAAGCAGGCATTGGGGAATAAAGGAGTCTCGCCCCTGCCCAAACCCTTTTCATAGGCCAAAAGGAATTTCTCCGTCACCATACGGCCACTCCAGGAGGTGTCTGTGCCAAAATTGATGCTGGAAAAGGGCACCTGGGCACCGGCCCGGCTGTGCATGGTATTGAGATTATAAATGAAGCCTTCCATAGCCTGATAAGTTTCGTCTTCTGTCCGCTCCAGAGCCACTTCATTGATTCTTTTTTCTTCTGCAGTCAAACCAAGCTTGTCCAGTTCTTCTTTCAGCAAACGCTGCTGCCGCTGAAATTCAAGCTCCACGTAACGCCCTAAGTCACGGTCAAAATAAGCAAAGGACTGACCGCCATGCATATCGTTTTGGTTGCTTTGGAGAATAATTGCCGCCAAAGCTGCAGCTGTCTTAATTCCCTTAGGCGACCGGATATAGCCATGGCCGTTATTGAAGCCATCCCGCAACAGCCTGTCCAAAGGAATCTGCAAACAAGTAAAAGTTTTGCCATACCAAGACAGATCGTGGATATAGATATCGCCTTCCAGATGAGCCGCGGCTTCTGCCGGCGGCACCACCCGCTTCAGGTAGTAATTCTTTGAGGCGGCTTCAGAAATCTGCAGCACTTTGGCAGAAGGAGAGTTGCCGACATTGGCGTTATCCCGATTCGTCTCTTTTAGGATTTCCGCCACCGCATCCATCAGTTCCGTGCGGCCTTCCCGTACCATAGAGCGTTTTTCCCGGTAAAGAATATAAGCCTTAGCCGTCTTGGCATGACCCTGCTCAATGAGAATCTTTTCTACGGCATCCTGAACCTCTTCCACAGAAAAGATATGATCCTCCGGCATTTTTTTTAATTCTTTGATAACGGCCAGCGTGACCTCCATTGCCATCTGGCGGTCCTCGCCTCCCACAGATTGAGCAGCCTTAAAAATTGCATTCGTAATTTTTGTTTCATTAAAAGGAACAACTCTGTCATCCCTTTTACGAATTTGGGTTAGCATTTTTTATTTTCGCCTCCAAGAACATAATAACCGGCTTGCGGCTTGTCCACTTATATTCGATGATTTTTTTCCCGAGTAAGCAAATCTTGAATTTCTTGCAAAAAGGTATTGATATCTTTAAATTCACGATATACACTGGCAAATCGAACATAAGCAACCTCATCAATTTCTTTCAGCCGCTCCATGACCTTTTCACCGATAAGGATAGTAGGAAACTCGCGGGAGCCGGAAGACTGCCGCAGCTCTCTTTCAATGGCCTGGGCCGTTTCCTCCAGCAGCTCCGTAGAAACCGGCCGCTTCTCACAAGCCCGCAGCATACCGCTCAATACTTTTTGAACGTCAAAGCGCTGGCGGCTGCCATCCTTCTTAATCACCCATAAATGTACTTCTTCCAATCGTTCAAAAGTGGTAAACCTTTGCTGGCAGGAAATGCATTCCCGTCGACGCCGGATGACGCTGCCATCCTCGCTGTCCCTGGTTTCTAAAACCTTAGAATCGTCATGTCCGCAATATGGGCAAATCAAGCTTATTCCTCCTTATGTATTAACCAATTCAGCCATTGGTATAGTGTCCGATACAATAATAACAACTAGATATAGGCGTGTCAAGAGCAAAAATGGATTATTCATCCTCTTCATCCTCTTTATTTACTTCTCTGGTTTCTTCCGGCGCCGGAGCTAAAATCTCGCCGGTAATGTCCACCAAAATCACGTCTTCACCAATGCGATAAATTTGCTCATAGGGAATCCAAAGCTCCCGGGCGCTGCGAAATAAGGAGCTGAAACCTCCCGCAGGCTCCTCCGGCAAAATCAAGGCCAGTATCCTTCCTTCGTCTAAATCCATTTCTATATCCATGATAGGTCCCAGACGCCGCCCATCGTGGAGACTGATAACCTCCATATCTCTCATTTCCGAAACCTTGATCAGCATAACGATTCCCCCCATAAGAATATCCGGCCATCTACCTTTAAAGATGTCCTATAACGCATAGGCAGAAAAATTCCTACAGTCGAAATTTTTCTACCCTCTGTGCGTTTCAACGAGGCGAGGGATATGTCCACCACTTGAAAGGATAAGCGGAAGCCGACACCTGAAAAGGTGGGGAACATATCCGGCTTTCTCGTTATAACCAAGCTTATGCGCAGAAAATGCAAATATGATAATTTTTATCCTTGCATTTCCTTTTTATATTTGGTACAATGCTTTAGTGATAAGCCTAAAGGAGGTGGAGTTAATGTCTTTTCAATGCGATATTTGCGGCAAAGGAAAATCCGTTGGCATGCAAGTCAGCCATTCTCATATCCGTACGAAGAAGGTTTGGAAGCCCAATCTTCAGCCTGTTCGAGCCAATGTTGACGGCCAAACCGTAAAGCTTCGGGTTTGCACCCGCTGCCTCCGTTCCGGCAAAGTACAACGGGCTCAGTAGTCCGGCTTTCCCCGTTATTTCCCATAGAATTATATGATTGCATGATCAATGCAGGCGCTCCCATAGGGGCGCCTTTTTTATGGAAATTGAAACGGAAGTGGAAGCGGAAGTCGAAGTGGAGTCGGAAGTGTTATCGCCGGCTAACTGTACAAAAAATGAAGTAATGCACGACTAATAGGAATTGGCGGAATTGGGGCCAATTGAAAAAGATGTTTTTGCGTATAGAATGAATAAGAATTGATTTTTCCTCTAGAAAACGTATTTTATTCAATTTTATCCATTTAGATTCGAGCATAAGTTCAAATTTTGTACAACTGGCCATTTTGTAGATTTCCATAGGCACGGGCTTTAACCTAAGCCCCCCCACTCAGAGGCTGTCTTACTTGTTTTATAGATACTCAGCAGCGCCATAAGGAAAAAGCGGCCAGTATAAGGTTTAGGCAATGGCCGGTGTAAAAAACACGGCCGAATGTTTTCACTCAGAATCTGGACATTGCTCCAGGATAGTGATAAGCAGGTTTTGGAAAGATGGATGGTTTGAACAAAAATAGGAAAACGGCATGAGATACAGAAAGATATCTGCATCACTTCTATCTACGCTTTCTGCAGGAGTGGGCGTAGATAACAAGGGTTTGCAATGTGTCAACTGCACTCGTACTTCAATCCACGCTCTCCGCGAAGGAGAGCGACGTATCCGAGCAGACCCAGGGCGCGTCCGGTACTGTACTTCGATCCACGCTCTCCGTGAAGGAGAGCGACTGAGCATGACCGACGAGGACAATCCGCTTTCCATACTTCGATCCACGCTCTCCGTGAGGAGAGTGACTGCAGTCGGGGGATAAAGGATATAACTTATAGTGACTTCAATCCACGCTCTCCGTAAAGGAGAGCGACAATTGTCTCTGCCTTCTTCAGCACGCCGCATAAATACTTCGATCCACGCTCTCCGTAAAGGAGAGCAACGTTTTTCTAATCAAATCACGGTTAGATTACACTAACTTCGATCCACGCTCTCCGTAAAGGAGAGCGACTTTATCTCACCGAGCGCGAGTTCTCCGTAGTCATACTTCGATCCACGCTCTCCGTAAAGGAGAGCGACCTCGTCAGCAAATCAAGCAATTTATAGTACTTTATACTTCGATCCACGCTCTCCGCAAAGGAAAGCGACCTACTACAGCTATTCGACGAACAAGAGGATCCGTACTTCGATCCACGCTCTCCGCAAAGGAAAGCGACATAAGTTTTTTGCAGAAAGGAGGTAGGGGCAATACTTCGATCCACGCTCTCCGCAAAGGAAAGCGACTTGACTACATGCACGCCTTCCCCAGGGCCTAACTCCTACTTCGATCCACGCTCTCCGCAAAGGAA
>JAHDPO010000032.1 GCA_018434325.1 Clostridia bacterium
AAAACCCTATTTGACCGCCTATCTGATGAGCCCTCTGGTTCCCCTCAGCAACAAAGGGGCAGAGAATGCTATCCGCCCCTTTGTGGTGGGAAGGAAACAATGGCTGTTTAGCGATACGGTCAAAGGTGCCCAAGCCAGTGTTATGTTCTATAGTATTGTAGCTACCGCCTGTGCCAACGGCTTGAACATAGAAGCCTATTTGGCTGAGCTTTTCCGGGTTTTATCTCAGGATAGAAGGCCGGAGACGATTCAGCGGATGGTACCAATAAAGAGTTGAGAGAAGGTTGAAAAACTACACGAGAGTTTTTCAACCTTCTCTTCTTTGCTCTCCTGTGACTACACGGGGGTTTATTTGGCGCTTACGACAAAACCTGTGTACTTTCGTATCACCGTGGAAAAACAAAAGCGGCTAATCGCTAGAGATTTAACCGCTTTCCGCTTGAGAAATTAGGTGAATATTGGTGCCATGCAGGTAATACGAGTTTGCATCTTTGCACGATTGCCCTACAAACTCTTAAAGGTATCATCATCCCAGAGAAAATTCTTCTTAAAAAGCCACTAACTCCGCTACAGCTGTATAAATCAACTACTCGTTAACTACTGCACTTTCGTTCCATGTCCCGTAGAGCCGCGTAGACTTAATAAACTGAAATATGGATTCTTCTGTTTGTTCAGATTTCTGCGAATGCTGAGAAATCCGATATAATGCGTTAGCTAGCACATGCGTCTGCTTAGCGTTCATTCCAAAAGCGAGCTTTGGAGTATACTCAGTACCGGGGAAAGGCCTTCTAACGCTATCAAATCTGTCGGTATACATTGGATACCAAGTCGTGTTCAATACCCAACCGGCTCCTGCTTCTAATACAGGATCCCACTTTAAAACAAAATCCTGATTTAAAACGTATATGACGCATAAATCAGTTTGACGTGTTGTATTTACAAAAAAATCCTTTAAGTAGTCATAAATATCTACATATGCTCCGAAACCCGACTCATAGTGATCAGAGCTCGTGTATATAATCTCTTCTTTTTCAAATCCGCAAAAATGCAGCACTCTTTCGAGCTCATCAATGAGCTCTTTATCGCCACTATTATGGCTTATCATGACTTTTTTGTAGGTTTCCTTTAAAGTATCTTTCAACTCCCACGCACGTTCAAGTGCTGTCTTAATAGGTTCAGAGTCCCGAATGACTTTTTTAAAATCCGGGTTTTCGATAACTTCTTTAATTGATTTATCGAAATCCTCTTTGGACGTTTTTGCTTTATTCGCTTTTTCAAGATCACGAACATAATTCTTTTCCTTGGTCGCGTCAGCCTTTAATTCCAGAATAGGACGCAAAGCATTGCGCTTTATTAACTCTAGAGTCTTGACAAATCTCTCGTCATCTTCCTTATAACCTTGTCGGTTGCTGGATGCGATATCCGGAAGCTCGGTTTCTTCAAGTAAATCTACAAAGAATTGACCGACAACATATGCTTCGCCCATCCTATCTGTCGAGATATCTGGCAAAATATCAAATTGTCCGAGTTTATCGTTTGCGACGATTGATATATGGTTAACAGGAAAGTCCGTGTTTCTCTGTTTGTCTTTAGATGAGGCATATGTAGAAATCCATCCCGATATAATCAAATCAAAATCTTTGAGCTTACCGTCGTTTGTAATCAAAGATATTTTCTCTCGTATCGTTGTTGCCGTCTTATGAAGCGTTTTCTGCGCCGGAAGCTGATCAGGCGGTAATTGTTGTTGAAGTGCTCTATAATAGCGCCCTTCATCAAAAGAGCGATGTAAACCTTTTAAGTAATCGTTGTATGGACTAGTCTCATCTGAAAAGGTTATGAGTGCGTCTGACAACTTTATTATATCTGTCGTCGTATCATCAATGGTCGTAGATTTTCCAGTCGTTAAATTCTCAAGGTGAATTTTGAAAGACTTACATGCAAATGGAAAAATCAGAGAAATATTCCTCTTTGCCGAATCAATCGTTTTGCTCATGGAATACCTGGAATTCTCCATAATAATCGCAGACCCACTCTTTGTTTCATCTATTCTTAAGAAATGAATTTGGTCTTCTGGAATAGCCGGAATTTCATATCTACCTTCTTCATTCTTTTTTGAAATATTTAGCGTTAAAACGCACCCTGATTTGTCTCCATCTCTAAGGGAATTTACTTTAACTCTCTCTGCAACTGAAAGAGCTGCAAGTTTGCCAATCCCTTTCCTACCCATTCGCTTCCGTTCGCCTGATTCCGTGTATGTACTTTCTTCGCCTGTCCGACTAGTTATGCCGATAGGAAGGTATTTGGTATTGAATTGCTCATAAGTCATACCAGTACCATCGTCTTCTACAATAATTGTATTTGTAGTGGTATCATAGAGTATGTATACGTTTTTAGCATCGGCATCGTATGCGTTAGCTATGATTTCCCCCAAAACATAGTAGATATTTGTATAAAGATTAGGCCCCAGCAATTGCAGTAGTTCAGGACCAAAGTCTACAAAATACCGTTTATCAGCCATCATTCTTTCTCCTCGTATATTTTCTCTTTTTGATATGTTGCTGTATACTTAAACCGATAATTTCGCCAAGGCGGGGGGGTACTGCGTTTCCCACATGTCTGGCTATATTTCGTAAAAAAATCTCATCGCTTTCACTAACAAAAGCATATGTTGCAGGGAATGACTGCAGAATTGCGCCTTCCCGTATTGTTAATGCACGGTCTTGCTCTGGATGCCCGAATCTGCCTGTCCCATATCCGATGTATTGCGTCGTTATTGTCGGTGAAAGGTCATTCCATCTCATACGTCCATAGACGGAAGCATATGAACTGCCCTTTTCTTTTTTATGGCACTCACAAATAAGTTCTTCAGGCCAATCTCTCCAAGTCCCACCCGGTGTTGAGTGGCGAATGCGTTTCAAATTTAATTCTGAAAGAGTACAGGCAATATGAAGCATGTCTGTTTCATTCTTCTCTCCAGCAGCGACAGGTGGTAAGTTACCGATAGCTTCTCGCACGGTAACATACTGATTATGAGTCGCATCCATCAATTCAATTTTCTTTATGCGTGAAGCCAACAATATTAGACGTTTACGCCGCTGCGGCACGCCATAATCAGCGACATTTACTACCTTATACGATACAAAATATCCTTCTGCTTTCAATATAAAAATAAAGTCACTGAATACTTTTTCCTTTGCCAATTCTGGTACATTTTCCATTGAAACGATATGAGGTCTTGTCTCCCTTACCAATCTTGCAAATTCATATAGCAACTTCCAATCTTTATGTTTATCTCTGTTTTTTTTATCCTTTTGATGATTTGAAAACGGCTGGCATGGAGCACAACCAACAAGAATTTTTATATCAGCACCTTTCAAAAATTCTTTTATTTCTTTTCCAGTAACTTCATCAACGCTTTTAGCTATAAATTGACATTTATTGTTGTGCTCATAAGCGTATTCACATGACTTGTCTATATCAATACCGGCAACAACAGGTATGCCGGCTTTTTGTAAACCGTATGTAAGGCCGCCGACGCCGCAGAACAAATCGACTGTCTTTATCTTCATTCCAATCCCCCTATGTAAATTGCGCTATTTAGCTTAAGCGTAAAACCGTTGAAAGTTTTTCGACTAATACCGTTTCGTTCTTCTTTTTAAGTTCACATTCCCATATACGCAATACTGTCCACCCCCGAGTAACAAATAGTGCTGTTATCTCTTTATCATGTCGAATATTCCGTTCTCGCTTTTTCTGCCAATAATCCTTATTATTTTCAGGACGCGTATTTCGGCAATCGTGCCCGTGCCAGAAGCACCCATCTACAAAAACTGCAACTCTTTTATCCAAAAAAATAAAATCCGGATGTCCCTTAACCGAATAGTTCCTACGCCACCCGGTAATTCCATTTTTCTGGAATAATGCGATTAACCGCAGTTCTGTAGATTTATTCCCATGTGCTTTGACTTTACGCATAATTTCTGAGCGCTCAGTTTTATCAAATGTATCGCTCAACGCCGATCACCTTTCAAATTCAATACGTAAGCTTGGATCGGTTTCAATTGCAAGGACGATCTCGTTATATTTGTCAATTATATCAGCTATAGTTGAACTACGGTTTGACTCGTCGAATAGGCTGTGTTCATAAATGTTCGCAGACAGAAATTGCTGTATATCCCACACTTCAATGCGACTATCGAGTCCGGCATCCGACGCCAAATCCAAAGCGGTACGGACACGATCAAAGATTGTAATAATTACCGGATAGTAACCGTTGTGCAAATTTTTCCGGCACTTTTCAATAAGAGAAGCACTTGGTGCGGTTGTACAATGAATTATTGTATTATTAATAACGAAATCGCCGCTTCGGTCCGTAGGCAAGTCAGCTACAGACGCTCCATGAACCTCAATCGCTCCCGTAGGCAGAATAATAGAGAGCTTAGCAGCTACTAAATGTTGAAGTACCATACCAAGATACTGTGTTCCGGGGTTTTGGACTTGCCTCTTTTTAGCTTGCTCGAAAAGCTCTTCCAGATTTGCGCCGATTGTTTTCGATTTTTCTGAAGTTAAAACAAACGGCTGGTTTCTAAAATACTCACGGACTTGCTCAGCCCAGAAATCTTCTATAACAGCAAAATCTACCGGTTCTTTTGCATTCCATGCATTGAGGTATTCCACATATTTTATCATCAATCCCATGCTACCGCGGCTGGTACGCCCGCCTTCGGATGCGAGTATCTGTGTAATGTCATGCTCTTTTAAAATTTTCTTCAGGTTGCCTCCGCCGAGTCCGGCGACTTGGCCTTTACTGTCAGTCTGATACTCATCCGGATCAAGCGGGAAAACCTTGTCGCTAACCATACGAGTAAATTGAACAACGAGCGAAAGCGTGCCTTTAGTTACTATATTATTTTCAATCTGAAATTCTCTCAACTTTCCCTCAGCATTAATCATTATAAACTGCCTCCGTAATCTTAACTAAGAATTTTTCACCTATGAAGCGGGCTACAGGAAGCGCTACTGCGTCGCCCATAGCCTTGTAACCGTCGTTGTATGTACCGGGAAGAGTAAAGCTGTCGGGAGCCCCCATAAGACGTGCGGCCTCACGAACGGTCAACAACCTTGCGTGTACTTCCCCATTCTTCTTGACGACTAAAAATTGTTTACTGCTGCCGCCCTCCGGTGTTCTCAGACAACCGGCGACACCGTCAAAGCGTAATTCTAATTGCTGCTGCCCATTACGAGTCCTTCTATATCCTGTAGCATATACAGTCTCGTGTTTTTCCAACACGGCTTTGTGTTTCTCCGGTACTAAGCGTATTACATTATCTTTGTCAAAAGGCACATTCACTTCAATAATATCTTTGAGGGTGAAATGACGTTTTGGGGGCTTTTCCGTATACCACCATATCCAACCCGGCAAAGAGCTCCCCAACTCTGCCGCTGTTTTGCTATGTAACCAGCATGGGCCGGAGCCTATAAGTTCTTCGGGGATATGACGCCCATGTTGAACAGCAATTACGAAGACCCTCGGTCTAGATTGCGGTAAAAAAAGAGAGGCGTTAAGTACGATAGCGCCGCAGTCGTATCCTCTTTCAGTAAGCGCCGCATGTAGCTTTCTGTAGTTATTTCCATTGCTGGTGGATAGAAGACCGGACACGTTCTCAACAAGTAAGACGCGAGGTTTTTCCGGCATTTCATCAAGGATTCTAAGCCACTCCCATACCAATCCGCTTCGACAAGCGTCAATGCCACCGATAGACCCTGCAAGTGATAGGTCCTGGCAAGGGAAACTTGCCCATGACAAGTGAGCGTATGGTAAACTAGCGCCTCTAACATTTTTGATGTCATCCAACAAAAAGTGCTCTGAATAGAAATTTGCCGCATATACGTCAGCCTTTTGCTGACTGACATCATTCGCCCAAACAGGTGAAAACATATCTTTTAAACCATAGGCAACTAATCCGCTTCCAGCAAAGAATTCATGCATCGTCCACGGAGCCGACGATAGGTCGATTTTTTCTGTATCTATAAAGGGTAAAACGCATTGAAGCATTTTCCACCATCCTTCCTTCAGCGTTCTATGAGAATTATTCTTGTTCCTTACGCAGAAGGTCTTCTACTCCGCAGTCAAACAAAACGCATAACTTATATATCGTTTCAAAGTCAATTCTTGTCGCTTTATCATTATATAGATTTGAAATCGTATTTCTCGAAAGCCTCGTTTTCTCATGAACATCTTTTATCGAGTAGCGACGGCTTCCCATTAGCGTAGATAAATTACTGTGAATAGGCATTAGTTTACTCCCTCTACAATCTGTTTCCAGTAAATTATACCATGTTTCCTGCGTACTGCAAATGACATTGTGAGCATAAAGCTTCCTTAAACAATAGATCTATGCGGTAGAATTTCATAGAACTGATCACTAAAATTAGCACTACATAAAAACTTAATTATATACAAAACTTGCATTCATTTTATCCAGCTCGGCTTGCTCCTCTTTTAGTACTTTAGAGACAAAATTTTTATATTGAGACAACATTTTTTGGGGATTGTCTTTTGTATTGAACGCATGTAACGTACCATCCGTTATTTCATAAAAAACATAGCCATCAAAACCATCAGATGATTTGTTAATTATCTTCGGACGTTTTTCAAGTAATGATTTTATATCATCCACAGAATCATGTAATAATTTTCTTATCTTTTTTAGAAACTCCAAATAATTTCTTGTGATGCATATATTAAATTCTGCAAGAGAACGAGTTAGCACGATGTAAGGATAATCAGAGAATTGCTCATATATTTTATCTTTAATATCTTCCATTTCATTCTTGATTGTCGGATTATGATTGAAATGTGGGGTCAATAATATATGATTCAAATCAAAACAGTATTTATTATCGAAATTCATACTAACGGGAAGATGTCCATGCTGGGCGTAATCTCTCAATCGAAGTAAAAATCGATATTGAAAATTACCATCATATTCTTTGCTTAAGTAATTCTTCTTGAACTCTTCGTACAGCTCACCATCATTTATTTTCAAAAAGTTTTCGATTGATTCCATCAGCGTTTTCCCTGAACTGATAAAATTAATAGTAAGGGCATTAATGGCAACACAATCACTTGTTTCATGGTCATAGGCAATTTTGCGCTCAATCTTGTCAGAATATAATAGAACGTAATAGTGTAAAATACTCTTTAAATTAAAACGAAACACATGAAAAAGGTTATCTATCTCTTGTATGTGTCTGGTAATTTCAACATACTTTCTTACGCTGCCCAGCTCTTTATCATCCATGTCGGCAGGATGGACTTGATTCATGTCTATGTTCAGATGCTCTGTGAAAAAACAAGATTCGGTTCTCATCAATATCCCCCCTAATAAAACAAAATTCGTATAATTAGCCGTTGTCTGCGCAGAACCATCTTGCGCATTATTGCTATAATAGCATTGTGCCGTCGGGTGCGCATATGTGCATCGGATAGGGAAAGCGCTTTATGATCTTGGCAAACAACTCCTTGTTTTCATACAGCGACTGAAAGGGCCACGGGCCTTCATGCCCCTTTCACTTTGGGTCAGGTTTTTCTTTTGTCGTTTATCAGGCGGCCGAGGAGAATTCTGAGGAATGAGCCACAGATTCCCCCTTTTTATGGTGCCTGCAATGCGTCCGCTCACAACATGGTATGTAACAGCCCCGTATGGAGACGCCTCACTTTGCTGCCGCTTCTTTTATTGTGATATAGTCCATGAAATCACCCGTATCTATAAAATCCATTTCCCATATTATTATACTTTATATAAATGGAGTTTGTACAAACTGAAAATCACCTTGTACATTTTTATGAACCATCTCTATTTAAATACCTCCATGGATGTCGAATAGACACTGTGGGGCCAAATTTTTCCCTATAGGTTTTAAACGCTTCGCTTTGCCTGCAGATTGACCTCGGCGGTCCCATCTTTACATAAAATCAAACGACTTTTTGTATATTTATTACACTTTATCAAATGATTTGAGTGCTTCTGGTATAAAGAAAGGCATAGTCTCCCTTAGCAGAGAAACTATGCCTTTCTTGGCAGATCCTCAGGGCTTCCAACCCTGGGCTCCTTTTATAGTCGGCTTCTTTAAGGAGTTCGCCCCCTAGTTAATAATGATCAAAGAAAAATATCCTGCACCGGCGCCGTCTAAGGCGTCGGTTTCTTCCTTTGACAGGGCGGCCAGGTTTGGAAAAACCCGCTGCAAGGGCAGGCCGCAGTTTTGTACCAGCGAGGCTTTTTCCCCCAAGCCGCGGCGGGCCAGAACCTGGCAAACTGACCGCAGGCTTCTGCCCGGCTTCATCAGGATTTTGCTGCCCGGCAAATCCAGGCTTTCCTCCCAGCCCTCGTAGCCGGCAGGTATGATATGCACCGGCAATTCCTTTTGGGTCAGGCTGCGATTGACCACCGCCGCCGCCGCGCAAAAGCTGGGCACGCCCGCCACCATCCGGGCCTGGAAGCCCCGCTCCTCTATTTGCTGAGCAATGTAGCTATAGGTGGAGAAAATCGATACATCACCCAGATTGAGCATGGCAACGTCCTGGCCCTGCTGCAAATAACCGGCGATCACATCGGTGTTGGCTTTGTGGTTTTCCCGCAGCTTTTCCGGGTCCCGCGTCATCAAAAAGGGCAGCTCCACAATGGTTTTCCCTGCCAGATCTACCGCCTGGGCAGCAATATCCAGGGCTAAGGTACCCCCGCTTTTCGTCTGAGGTACGGCAATCACCGGACATTGCCGAATGGTATTTACCGCTTTCAGCGTCATCAGTTCGGGCTCACCCGGTCCTACGCCTACTCCATATAATATGCCTGCCATTTTTATTCCTCCAATTAAAAGATTGTGTCTATTGGGCCTCTTTGGTATGGCGGACAAAAATCTGCCGGACGGCAGGATATTGGCCCATGCCTTTCAATACGCATTCCACCTCATAGCCGGCCTCTTCAAAAACCGTTTTCCAGGAATCCTCTTCGTCTCCGGCCATATCATTGACGGCATGGTCGCCGGCTACGATCATCAAAGGCAGCAGCACCACCTTTTTTATGCCCGGGTACGCCTTTACCGCCGCCGCTACTTCGTCTAAATCCGGTTCCGCTTCCACCGTGCCGATAAAGTGCCGCTGATAGCCGGCCTGCCGGCAATACTGCTCCAGCTTGCGGTAGGCGATATTGGCCGGATGCTCGGTTCCATGGCCCATCCAGACAATGGCCGTGTCTTCTTTGTCATGTTCTTTTGTCTCAGATGCCAAAATATCCGCAACCTGAGCATAGTCCTCGTCGCTATCCAATAGGGGCGCTCCCAGTTTTATTTGCGCAAAGCGGCCGCGGTAAGGCTCCATCTGATCCTTCATTTTTTCGTATTCAAAACCGTCCATCACGTGAGTGGGCTGGACGATCAAATCCGTCACGCCTTCAGCGATCAGGCTCTCCATGGCGGCGGCTACGTCATCGATGACGACACCCTCTCCTTTCAGCTTGCGAATGATCATACCGCTGGTAAAAGCCCGCCGGATTATGCGCTCCGGATAGGCGGCGGCGATGGCCTGTTCTATAGCTTCGATGGTATCCTTTCTCGTTTGGTGATGGCTGGTGCCAAAGCTTACCACCAGGATTGCCTTATTAGCTGTCATCTGTATCCTCCGTTCAATATTGCCGCCTTGGCGGCCTTGGGCTCAAGTGATAGGTGATTTGGTCAGTCAATGACGCTGGCAACGGACCGCCGAAAAACAAAATTGCTGCCTGACCTTTCTTATAGACTAAAAAGGGGCGCCTCTCCTGTACCTTTTCAGGTTCATTTGAGACACCCCACTCATCACAATAGGTCTTCCCGCCGGGATAATCATCCCCAACCGACAGTTGGCCAATGGCTGCCGGACGCCTGCCAATACAGGATGCCGGCATAAGAAGATTCCGTCTCTCGCAGAATTCTTGTTTGCCCTTCTCAACAGCAGGTCTTCCGGCTTGAGCGTCTTCACCATATCCGCCTTCCCAGTCTCCCAGTGGCCTCTTGGATATGATTCTTCTCTTACGGCGGCGGGACCGCGCAGGCTTTGCACCTGACTTCCCTTTTAATCCGGCGGGGCATTTTGAGGAAAATAGCAAATGACCCAATGCGGAACTCGATGAGAACGTATATATAGTTTTCAACAAAAAGCACCATTACTATACCATGGCCCTTGGGACAAGTCAATCAGCAAGGATCAGGAATCCCGCCGCTGTCACGGAGCCGCAAAGTCAATGCAAATATGCTTAACCTCGGTATACTTCATCAGCCCCTCGATGCCTGCCGCCCGGTCAGTACCGCTCAGCTTGTAGCCGCCTGTCTCGGCGTCGGGGAACAAGCGGTTGTAGCAGTTCACCCAGCAGCTGCCGGCCTTCATCTTGCGGGCTACCCGCATGGCCTTGTCTATGTCCTTGCTCCAGACGCCTGAGGCCAGTCCGTAAGGAGTATTGTTGGCAAGCTCAATGGCTTCCTCCAAGGTCTCGAAGGTCTGCACCACCAGTACCGGCCCAAAAATCTCCTCCTGCACGATAGGGGAATCCACCGGCGGATCCAAAAAGATAGTGGGTTCGATGAAGCAGCCTTTATCCAGCCCGTCCGCCGTGATGCGGTTGCCGCCGGTGAGCAGCTGGGCATAGCCCTTGGCTTCCTCGATATAGCCGAGAATGCGTTCCATCTGGGTGCGGTTGACCACCGGCCCCAGCTGGGTGTCTTCCGCTAGCGAATGTCCCACTTTCAATGACTGAACCAGCTTCACATAGGCCGGCAGGAAGGTTTCCGCAGCTTTTCTCTCCAGAATCAGGCGGGAAGCTACGGTGCACAGCTGCCCCGCGTTGGAGAAGGATGCTTTCACGGCGTTGGCCATTACCTTATCCATGTCGGCGTCGGCAAACACGATGTTGCCCGCTTTCCCGCCCAGTTCCAGGGATACTTTTTTCATCGTGTCGGCAGCAGTCCGCATGATATGCTGGCCTACTTCCGTGCCGCCGGTGAAAGTGATCATGTCCACATCCTTGTGGGCAATCAGCGCCTCGCCGGCATCGCTGCCGGGGCCGCTCAGGGTATTGATGACGCCTGCCGGGAACATGCCGGTTTCATGGAGCAGCTCCAGCAAGATCAGAGTGCAGCCTGAGGTTTGGGCGGCGGGCTTCACCACAGTGGTGCAGCCGGCGGCAAGAGCCGGAGTCATGTCGCGCATAAACAAGGTAACCGGATAGTTCCAGGGCGAGATGGCGCCCACCACACCCACCGGCTCCCGAGCCAAAAGCGAAAAAGAGCTCGGGTCCACATTGGTGGTGCCGCCATATATCTTGCGTGCCGAAGCGGCGCTGTACTCAAGATAATTGATGGCATTGCCCGTCTCAAAACGGGCCTCGCCGATGGGTTTTCCCGCCTCGGCGGCCAAAATCCGGGCAACCTCCTCATGATGCTCCCTCAGCTTTTGGGCCCAGGCATACAAGGCGTTGGAGCGCAGACGCGGGTTATAGGCCCAGTCGGCATGCTCAAAGGCCTGCCGGGCAGCCTGCACCGCCTTGTCCACATCAGCTGCCGAGGATTTGGGCACGATTGAGACGACCTGTCCGTCAGCCGGGCAAAGCACCTCCATCGTAGCTCCACTGGCGGCGTCGCACCATTCACCATTGATATAATTCCGATAGCTTCTTGCCTTGATTTCCATTTCTCCGCAGCCTCCCGTCATTTAAAAATCGCAATCATAATTATGTACCTTCCTCTTAGGAGGATTTGATCAGTTCCAGCGCCTGTTTGCGCACATCTTCCGGCAGCCGTACCCGCTGGGCCTCCCAGCCGGCGGGCTTAGTAGCGTCGATACCCATCTTGGCTGACATGCCCTCCTCCGAAGAAGGGTCCAAACGGTTGCACAGCACCCTGGGTACGATGAACACATCCCTGTCCGCCTGCATGCGGGTAGCCGCCGCCCACCACACTTCCTCCTCATTGAATACATCCACGTCCTCATCCACCGTCACAATCAGCTTCAGATACGGGTCCAGTCCAAACAGCAGCAGCATTGCCTGCCGAGCCTGGCCCTCGGCCCTGGGGCTCATGGACAGGTAAGCGTGGAAGTGGCAGCCGTTTTTGGGCATGCTGAGGGCTTTCACCTCGGGAATCTCCCGCTGCAGCTTATTAAGCAAAATAATCTCTTTGGTAAACTGGCTGAGCAGCAGATGCTCCCAGGCAAATCCCGGCACCAGGTCCTGCCAGATGGGCTCATTGCGGTGAGTAATGGCATCCACCATAAACACATTGCGGGTGGAGCGGCTGGTGCTGTAGCCGGTGTATTCGCCGAAGGGGCCCTCATCCTCATGGGTATCGGCCAATATGCGTCCCTCCAGCACATATTCCGCAAAGGCCGGCACCGGAATACCCGCACAAATGCTTTTGACCGTTTTGGGTACGGCGTCCATGTAGGCGCCGGCCCAGCTATAGTCATCCTGGTGCAGCGGCACTTTGGAGGCTCCCACAATGTAATAGGCGGGGTGGGCGCCGATAACCACCGCAATCTCTAAATCCTTGCCCCTGGCCTCACTGGCAGCCATATAGCGCCACAAGTCGCCCCGGGAATGCAGGCTGATGCCGATTTTGTTTTTGCCCTTAATCTGCATGCGGTGAAAGCTGAAATTACAGCGCCCGCTCTGGGGGTCCTTTGCTATCACGATGCCTGCGGTGATGTAGGCGCCGGCGTCGTCCGCAAAATGCTTAAAGATAGGCAAGGCGGAAAGATCCACCTGGGCTTCCCTCAATATATTCTGCTGGCAGGGCGGGTCGGCCGCCATCTCAAGGCTGCCGAACTCCTCTGCTTTTTGCTCCACCTCCACAATATTGTGGATACAGGCCTTCAGGATATCCCGGTCGGCAAAAATATTGGCCACGGTTTTTGCGCCGGTATCCGGGTCGGTAAGCTGCACTACAGGGAAGCGTTCTTGCTTCTCCAGCTCTTCGGTGATGGCGCTGAGCAAAAAGTCCTGTCGCTTGATGGTATAGCGGAGCAGCTGATCTTCAGTCAAATTGGCCAAAAAACCGCGCAGAGACTGCCCTTCATCATCAGCGCAAGTCGCAGTATGCTTTAAATCCGCCGTCATAATATGCGGCCTCCTTGTCATCGGGCATATAGGTCGCCCTTGTCTGATCGGCCCAGGCCGAGGCCTCGGCCATGCTGCCGAAATATCCCATGGCGCCGGCGGCGCACAACAGCGCCCCCCAGGCGCTGGCTTGCTTTTGCTGCGCCACCTGCACCGGTTTGCGCAGCACCGAGGATAGTATCTCCAAAAAGCACCGGTTCTCGCTCATGCCGCCGAAGACCTTCACTGCGTCGGCGGTTCTGCCGCAGACACGCTCCAGCCGTTCCACCGAAAGCCGGGCCTCGTAGCACAGCCCCTCGTACACCGCCCGCATCAAATGGCTGCGGCTGTGGAAAACAGCGAGGTTGGCAAAGCGTCCCTGCACCCCTGCCGAGGTGACCTGCCAGAGCAGCGGCACCGCCAAAAGGCCCTCGGCTCCGGCAGGCGCACCCTGGGCCAGCGCGTCCAGGCCGCGCCACTCCTCCGTTGCCACCGGCATATGCCCTAAAAGCAGTGTGGAAAACCAGTCCATAAACTGGCCTCCCGCTCCGGTGCCGAACTCCGGCCCATAGACCCCCTCGGGCAGTACCTCCACAGTCACTAAACCCTCCGGATCAAAAGCCGGAGCGGCGGCAGCCATACTGGCCACATAGGTGGTTCCCATGTTGATGGCGATCTGGTTTTGCCCCACTGCACCGCAGCCCAACAATGCCGCCGGCTGGTCGCCGGGGGCCGCCACAACAGCCGCGCCGGCAAGCAGGGGCAGCTCCGTCGCTGCTTCCACCCTTCCCAGGCAGCCGCCGGGCTCGACGCAGGACAATCCCAGGTTTGGCTGGTTTGCACCCAAGGCGGGAAATAGCCCCTCAGCCGCCTGCCTGCCCTCAATATCATACAGACCGTTGCGCAGAGCCGAGCCGGCGGACTGAACCAGCCGCCCGCAGAGACGGCTGGCCAGATAATCCTGGGGGGAGAGCCAGGCCGCCGCTTGAGCGTAAAGCTCAGGTTTATTTTTGTGGCACCAGAGTATTTTGGCGGCGCCGTTGAAGGATACGAAAGGACAGCCTGTTTTCCGGTAATACGCCGCTGCCGATACCCCATAGTCCGCCAATTCCGCTGCGGTCAGCGCCCGCCCGTCGCTGTCGCACATGGCGTTGGCCAGCGGCTGCAAGGCAGCATCCACCGGCAGCACCGTGCCGCGCTGGTGGGTTATGGCCAATGCTTGGGCAGCGGCGCCTTCGGGCAATGCTTCCGCCAGCCGGCCGGTCACCTCACAAAAGGCCTGCCACAGCCTCCGGGGCTCCAGTTCCTGTATGCCCGGTGCGGTTATCCGCTGATAATCGGCGCTGGCGGCGGCCACAATAGCCTGCTGGTCCGTGTCGTAGGCCAGGGCCCGCACCCCGTGGGTCCCCGCGTCATAGCCTAAAATAAGGGACAAAATATCACCCCGCTTTGCTTGGAGTTAAGTTTCAAATCCGGGTCAAACTTGGGTCAGGTCCAGCCCGATTTTTAAGTTCTCGCCTTTGCCGTACAGGCTGATGGCCTCCTCGATCTGCGAAAGCGGGAATTCCCGGTTCCTGATAATCTGATGATCCAGAATACCTGAGGCCAGCATTTTCAGGGCTTTTTCACCGTGCTGGCGGCCAAAGCCCACCGTGCCGGTCAGATTCAGCATATTGTAATGGATAAAGTTCATGCTCACACACAGCTGGTCGGCATCCAGCGCCGCCGAGGCAAACAGGCTCACTGTCCCCTGTTTGGCCGCCATCTTCAGGGCCTGCTGGGTACAGGGCAGCTGAGCCCGGCCGCCGCTGGTGACAAACACCTTGCTGGCCCCCAGCCCCTCTGTCAGCTCCTTTACCCTGGCTACCGGGTCTTCCTTGGCGGAATTAATAATCACCTTTGCTCCCAGCTTTTTGGCCATCTCCAGCCGGGTGTCGTCAATATCCACACAGATAATATCTTCGGCGCCATTGTAACGGGCGGCAGGCACATGCATCAGCCCCATAGGCCCCATACCGATGATTACCACCGTGTCGTTTTTGCCGGTCCCCGCCGCATCCACGCTGTGTATTACATCGCCTAAAGGCTCAACCAGGCTGGCCGCCTCCATGGAAAGGCCCTCGGGCAGCGGTATTACGCAGCTTTCCGGCGCTTTCAGATGGGTGGCATAGCAGCCGCCCACACCCGTTTCGTGGTAGTACTTTACGCAGTCGGTAAAACTGCCTGCCGATGCGCCGATACCCAGCAGATTGAGGCACATATTGGTTTTGCCCTGCTTGCAGTAGGCGCAATGGCCGCAGGCGATCATGGGCTGCACGGCCACGGCGTCTCCCGGCTTCACGGCAGTCACTTCACTGCCCACCTGGATTACCACGCCGGCGGCCTCATGCCCCAGCACATAGCTGCCGATATCCCTCAGCGCACTTTCTACGTCGGGCTTGTCGGCGTTGTATTTCTTTATGTCGGTGGGGCAGAGGGCTGCTTTTTTCAGTTCCAGCACCACATCATTGGGCCCCGGCTCGGGCAGTTGAATCTCTTCCAACCTTATCTTTTTCGGCGCGTAAAGCACCGCCGCCATCGCTTTCATTTCCTTGAACCTCCTGAACATATTCCGGTATTTTTTGTCGGTGTCATGCCAATCTGGGCGTTCAGTCGCACAGGGACAGGAAGGTTTCCCTGTCGCCGTTGTAAGTAATGGCTTTCAGCGCCTGCACCATTTTGGCCGGATCGGGGCTTTGCCATACATTGCGGCCGAAGACAACGCCATAGGTGCCGCACTTGGCCGCCGCCTCGATGGTATCGGCTATTTGAACAGCCTCCGCCTTGCCGCCGCCCAAAATGGTAACGGGTACCGGGCAGTTGTCCACCACCTGCCGGAACTCTTCGGGAGTACCCATAAAATCACACTTTACGATGTCGGCGCCCATCTCGGCAGAGATACGGGCCATATCCGCATAAAGGGATACTTTTTTGCGATCCTCGGCGGTAAACTCCGCTCCCCAGGTGGTGGGCTCCACAATCAGCGGCATATCCCAGCGATTGCACTCCTCAGCCAGCTTGGTGATGTAGCGCATATTTTCTGTGTGCAGGTCCATGTTGCGTTTGCCGAAGACCAGCAGAGCCTTGATGCCGTCGGCGCCCAGCCGCACGCATTCCTCTACCGAAATAGACTGCTGAACATGCTCGATCTCACCTTCCCGCTGGGGAATCCCGCCGGAAATGATGAAGTCGGAAGAAATAACCAAAGAGGGCTTGTTTTTGCCGCCAAACATCCAATTGAAAATACGGGCCATGCCGCTGCCCAGCAAAATGGCGTCCGGGTTGGCGTCCACAATAGTCCGCAGCAGCTTTTCGGGATGGGCCAGTCCCGGCTTTACGCCTCCTTGCCCATGATCCATAGCCACCATTACTGTCTTGCCGCAGTTGTCAAATAAACGGTTGAAGCGGAGTTCCTTATTCCAGTGTCTCATGATTCCAATCTCCTGTCTTTATATGTTTGAGCGCTGCAGCAGTTTTTCCAAAGCCGTCTGCGCCCTGTGCCGCAAAATATTCGTATCCACCGCCACCGGCTTTTTATTTCGGTAGACGAAACGCCCGTCCACCATGGTGTCGGTTACCATATGAGCGCCGCCTGAGTAAACCAGCCCGGCTACACTGGGTTTTTGAGGGGCCGTCTGGGGATGGTTCCAGTCGATAACGGCCAGATCCGCTTTTTTCCCCGGGGCCAGCACGCCTATATCTTCAGCCATGCCCAGGGCCTTTGCCCCGCCCAGGGTGGCTATCTCAAAGGTGCGCTGAGCAGTCATCGCCGTAGGCTGGTGCAGCGTGCCCTTTTGCAGCAGCGAGGCAAACCGCATCTCGGTAAACATATCCAAGGTGTTGTTGCAGGGGGCCCCATCCGACCCTAAGGAAAGGGTGATTCCGGCATCGGCCATCTTCTCCAGGGGAGCAATCCCCGACGCCAGCTTCAAATTGGTCAAAGGGCAAGAGGCCACTTTCACCTGCTGTTCTTGCAGGATGCGGATATCCTCGTCGTCCACGCAGACGCAATGGGCCAAAAGCAATCTTTCGTTGGCCAGACCCAGCCGGTGCAGGTATTTGATTTCCGTCTGCCCCCGGCGCTGTTCCACCAGCCTGCTTTCAGGCAAGGTTTCACAAGCGTGGGTATGCACCAGCACCCCATATTCCGCCGAAAGATCGCGAATCCGCAGCAGCAGCTCCTCCGAAGTAGTGAGGATGCCCCGGGGCATCAACCCGTAGGAGATCCGGCCCCCCGCTGCGCCGTGCCATCTTTTCAGTAAGCGCAGGGATTCGTCCAGTGTCTGCTGCGTGGTTTCGATGAAGCTGGCGGGCAGGCCGCCCAGCTCCGGCGGCGTATCGGTGTAATCCATCATCACCTTGCCAAAGACAGCCCGCAGGCCCAGTTCCTCCACCGCCCGGGCCGCCGCATCCGCATGACGCACCGACTCCATGATGCAAACGCAAGTCACGCCGCCGGCCAGCAGCTCGGTGCCGGCCAACAAAGCCGAAAGGTAGGTGCTTTCCTCATCGTGGGCGGCCTCCAAGGGCCAGATGCGGGTGCGCAGCCAATCCAGCAAAGCCATGTCGTCAGCGGTTCCCCGCAGCATTACTTGACAAAAATGCACATGGGTCTGTACAAATCCCGGAATCACCAGACGGCCTGACAGATCCACATTCATATAATCGGGCAGGCTGTCCATCTGGGTAAAGCCTGCAATCCGGTCGCCGTCCACCATGATGTTTTCGGCAACCGGGTCACTGTGTCCATCACGCAGTACCAAGGCATTTTTTAAAAGTTGTTTCATTGCAGTACGCTCCCTTATGCTATTTCCGGATTACCTCAGATGACCCGGGTCTTGCTCTTTTGTTTTTCCCGCCAGGAAGTGACGGCCAGCACGACGATAGTCACCACATAGGGTACCATCAACGCGAAGTAGGACGGTACCTGCACCAACTGCAGCCGGCTGGATAAGCTCTCTACAAAGGCAAACAATATGGCTGAAAAAAACACCCGCAAGGGCTTGGCGCCGCCGAAAGCAATGGCCGCCATGGCAATAAAGCCGCGCCCCGCCGACATGTTTTCCACATACTGCGTCAGGTATCCGGTGGATAGATAGGCCCCGCCCAAGCCGCAGAGTACCCCATGGATCAATACGGTCATATAGAGGGTCCGCAGCAGCGAAACACCCGAGGTCGCCAAGGCCTGGGGATTTTCGCCGGCAGCCCGGATGTAGTAGCCGAACCGCGTGTGGTAAAGCATGAAGTGCACGGCAAATACCAGGGCCAAGCCGATCCACACCATAATCGACTGCTTGTGGAAGATCGTGCCGATGACGGGGATTTCTTTCAAAAACCCGATATCCAGCGTGGGGATGCCTTGTACACGGGGATCCGTGAAGGCTCCCTTGACGCCAAAAATGGCCCGCAGCAGATAAGTGGTGACGCCCAAGCCCAGCATGTTGATGGCCACGCCGGTGACAATCTCATGAGCCCGCAGTGAAATGACAAAGACGCCGAAGAGCAGCGCCGTCAGCGTGGTGAATACCACGCCTCCGATCAGTCCCGCGATCCAGCTGCTGGTGTAATAGTTTACCACAAAACCGGAAAAGCAGCCGATCAGCATCAAGCCTTCAAGGCCGATGTTTTCAATGCCGGCCTGTTTGGTGAGCAGGCCGCCCAGCGATACCAGCAGCAGCGGAACCATCACACGCAAGGCAGCGGCAAACACCTCCGGGCCAAACAGTGTCTGTAAAAAAGGCATCTCAGCTACCTCCAGTCCCTTGTTTTTTTTCGCGCCGGTGCCGCAGCCCGGTCATAAATTCAGTAAAGTATTTGGAGAACGAAACCTGGGCAGCCATAAACAGAATAATCACCGCTTGGATGACCTTGCTTAATTCGGACGGCACGCTGGTGGCCAGTTCCATGGTAAGGCCGCCGCTGCGCAGGGCGCCGAACAAAATGGCCATGGGGATGACGCCGATGGCGCTGAAGCCGGCCATCAAGGCAATGGTCAGGCCGTCAAAGCCGTAGCCCGGCGAAATATTCTGCACAAAACGGTACTGGATGCCCAGCACCAGCGCCGCTCCCCCGATGCCGGCAAAGCCGCCGCCCAGAAACATACATTGCAGTGTCCGCGCATTCACGTCAACGCCGATGTATTTGGAAAAGATGCTGTTGCGTCCCAGCATGCGCATCTCATAACCTGCGCCGGTGTAGCGGAACATCACCGCCACCAGAATACAGGCCGCGATAGCCAAAAGAAATCCGACGTTGAACCGGGAGCCGGGATAAAGCAACGGCAGCCGCGCGGCCTTCTGAATATTCACGGTCATGCCCAGCGGTGCGCCGGGGGCCTTGAAGGGGTAGTTGACCAGATAGGAAGTGAATAAAATAGCCACATAGTTCAGCATCAGCGTTGTAACCACTTCGTTGGTGCCGGTCTTGATCTTCAGTGTGGCAGGGATCAGTCCATATAGCCCGCCGGCCAAAAATGCCGCCAGCAGCGCTACCGGGATAAGCAAAAAGCCCGGCAGCGGCAGGTATACGCCTACCAGCGCCGCCGCCATGCCGCCCATATACAACTGACCCTCCGCGCCGATGTTGGCCATGCCGCCTTTAAAAGCCACCGCCACACCCAGACCTGTAAAAATAAGCGGTGTGGCGCTGGACAGGGTGCCGGCCAGATTGGACATACCATTAAAAGCGCCTTCGATCAGTGCGCCGTAAGCCACCAGCGGATTGTCGCCGTTAAGCAGAATAATGACCGTGCCGATGACCAGGGACACAAGGAATGCACACAACGATATGAACGGCAGTAATAACTTGCGGAATATCTTCATACGAGAACCTCATAACCCTTGTTCTTTTTGTTGTGCCAGGTGTTCAGGCAGTGCCCTCCAGCCCTTTTACGCCGGTCATATACAAGCCGATCTCCTGCTGGCTGATGGAATCGGGGGTGAAAGAGCCCACGATTTTGCCGTCAAACAGTACATGGATACGGTCGCTCAGGGCATATACTTCGTCCAAATCGGTGGAGATCAGCAGGACGGCGCGGCCCGCGTTGCGTGCGGCAATCAGCTGCTCGTGGATAAAATTGGTGGCCCCGATATCCACGCCCCGGGAAGGCTGCGCCACCACCAGCACTTTGTTGCCAAAGCTCATCTCCCGGGCCACCACAATCTTTTGCTGGTTGCCCCCCGAAAGACTGCTGGCCTCGATATCCAGTCCGGCCGTCTTTATATTGAACTTTTCCACAAGGTCCGCCGCCAGCCGCGAGGATTTTTTGTAGTCAAAGAACGGGCCTCTTCTAATCTCCGGCGAGCGCTGCCGCCCTCCCAGGAGATTATCGTGTACCGAGGCGGCCAGATTGAGCCCCGTTTTCATACGGTCCTCCGGAATAAAAGAACAGTATTTGCGGCGGCTGCGCACATCCTGGTGAGCAATATCCTCGCCGTCGACCAGCACCTGGCCCTGCTCTATATGGGCAAAGCCCATCAGCGCCTCAACCAGCTCGCTCTGGCCGTTGCCTTCCACTCCGGCAACCGTCAGTATCTCTCCCGCCTTCACATCCAGCGAAATATCTTTCAATTTGATCATATTAAAACTGTCGCGCACCTGCAGGCCACGTATGGAGAAAGTGATTTTCTCCTCTTCTTGCGGCTTCTTTTCCAGGGGCACAAAATCCGCTTCCCTGCCCATCATCAGGCCGGCCAGACGGTGCTCGTCGGTATCGCTGGTTTTCACGGTACCCATGGTTAACCCCCGCCGCAAAACGGTGATGTGATGGGATACCTCCATAACTTCTTTCAGCTTATGGGTGATCAGCAATACGGTTTTGCCCTGTTCGGACATGCCGCGGAGCACCTTAAACAGCTCCTGGCATTCCAGCGGCGTCAATACGGCGGTAGGCTCATCCAGAATCAGGATATCGGCGCCCCGAGACAAGGCTTTCAAGATTTCCACCCGCTGTAAAAGTCCCACCGACAGGTCGCATACCTTTTTTTCCGGATCTACTTTAAGGCCGTATTTCTCCGAGATATTCCGGGCATGGGCTATCATCTTTTTTTTGTCTACCCGGCGCAGGCTTTTTAAAGGCTCCTGGCCCAGGCAGATGTTTTCGGCTACCGTAAAGTTGGGCACCAGCTTAAAATGCTGGTGGACCATGCCGATTCCCAGCGCAATAGCGGCCTTGGGCGACGATATTTTTACCGGGCGGCCGTTGACCTTCACGTTGCCGGAGCTGGGCGCCACCAGGCCGTAGAGGATGCTGGTCAGCGTCGTTTTGCCGGCGCCGTTTTCTCCGACAATGGCGTGGATTTCTCCCTTGATCACCTTGATATTCACATCTTTATTGGCCTGCAAAAGACCATAGTTCTTGCAGACGTCGGTCATTTCTACCGCATATTCGATGTTTGGCATTGAAGCATCTCCCATTTTGCGAGACAGGCGCCGCACCCCCATGCTGCCACGGGGATGCGGGCCTGTACCTTTTCACGCTGCTCTGAAACGAATTCTGCTAAACAGCAGTCCGCAAGTTGTATCTATCGCTTAAGATTTGCTAACTTAAGATTTGGCATCCACAGGGGTGATCGAGCCGTTCATGATGCCTTCTTCGGTTTTGGTCATGGCGTCCAGCACATCCGCCGGCATTTTGGCCTTGAACTCAGGAGAGAAGTACATGCCGGTCCAGCCCTTGGCTAATCCTTCGTACTGCACTTTTTCCATGGTTCCGCCCTCCACGAAAATACCGATAGCATCGTAGAAGGATTTGGTTACGTTTTTCAGCATGCTGCCCATCACGTTGTCAGGAGCCAGAGGGCTCTTGTCGGTGTCGACGCCGATGGTGTACAGTTTGCGCTCTTTAGCTGCCTCGGTGACGCCGTTGCCGCTGCCGGAGGCTGCCTGATACACGATGTCGCAGCCCTGATCAAACAGGGTGAGGGCCAGTTCCTTGCCTTTGGCAGGATCATTGTGGTCGCCTACGATCAAGCTCAGCACCTTGATGTCGGGATCGATAGACTTGGCGCCCTGCTCATAAGCCTGCAAGAAATTCTGGATGGTGGGGGTGTCCACTGCGCCGACAAAGCCCAGGGTTTTCTGGTCGTTGATGCCGGGGAAATCGGTGCGGGTGGTCATCATGCCGGCCATTACGCCTGCCACATAGGAACCCTCATGCTCACGATAGGAAATAGAGTAGATATTGTCCTTCTCCACCGGGGAAATGCCGTCGGGATAGAAGAAATAGGTATCGGGATACTGATCGGCGACCTCTTCCAGATAGCTTTCAAACTGATAGCCCGGATTTACAATAACCATATCAAAGCCCTGAGCGCCTTTCAAAAGCAGGTCATAGTACAGCGAAGGATCGTTTTTGCCTTCCAGAATCTCATATTCGATTCCGAAGTCGGCCTTCGCCTGCTTCAGTGCCTCGGCGCCCATGTCGAAGATACCGTTGTCGCCCAGGCTGCCGGAACAAACCATGGCAACCTTCTTCACCGTGCCGCCGGCCTGAGTGGGCTCGGTGGCGCCTGTGGCGGTGGTGCCGGCCGGCGGCGTCGAGCCGCTGCCTCCGCAGGCAACCAGTGTGAAAAGCATAAACAGGGACAATGTCAATGCAACAAGCTTTTTCATCTTTTTCCATCTCCTTTTTACTTACATCATTTCAAGTAAAATACACCGGTGTTTTCTGTGTACAGTCCTCCCTCCCTTATTGCGTAGTCGTCATTATCTTGATGTCGTTTTTCTTAAAATAATCAAGATAATCTCTATTCGGTATTTTGTCGGTAATCAGAATGTCAAAAGTGTTCAGTGCCGCAGCCCTGAACAGCTTGGCCTCTCCAAACTTGGTATGGTCGGCCAGCAGAACCTTGGTCCGCGCCTGGCGCAGCATGGTTTGCTTAAGAGCGGCTGCATCTTCCTTAAATTCGGTAACACCCTCCATTAATGAGACGCCGCCCGCGCCCACGAAGGCGTATTTATAATTCAGGCCCTTATAATGATCCTGGGCCGCGGGCCCAAAAAGGGTAAATAAATTTTTGTTTAGCTCCCCGCCGGAAAGATGAACCACCGCCTCTCCCTGACTGGCAGTGATGGCAACATGGATAGAGGAGGTAACAATGAAGATGTTTTTTTTGGCAATGCATCTGGCCAGCTCGTTGATGCTTGTGCCGTTGTCCAAGGCCACCGAATCCCCGTCTTCTACCAAACTGGCTGCCAGCGCCGCTATTTGCCGCTTGGCATTGGGCATGTTGGCCGCCCGCATGGGCATGGCCTGTTCCAGAAGCAGCCCTTTAGACAAACTCACGCCGCCAAAGGAGCGCTGCACCACACCTTCCCTCTCCATTTTAGACAGGTCCCGGCGTACCGTCATCTCGCTTACCTCAAGAGTGCCGGACAATTCCTTTATGGTCAGTGAGGGTTTATTTTCCAATAGATTGAGTATGTTTTCTCTGCGCTGATCGTACATTGCCGGACCTCCGTACATGGCAGTTTGATTTTGTTAATTTACCTAATTACAACATTTAATGATAAAAAGAATATAGCGTAGAAAGGCAAGGCTGTCAATAGGTTTTAGAATATTTGCAATTATCAAATTTTAGAAACTAACAGTTTTGTTGGCAGAGAGAGCGGTTTGCTCAAAATCTGCTAACGAAAGTCGCGGGAGGAAAGTCAAGAGGCAAAAGGCAAGGGGGAAAAGCAAGGGGCAAAATGAGATAAATGAAGCGAGGAAAAAGGTATAGCAAACAGACCGCGGCGGGATGCCCAAAAATCGCCGTTGTGTGGAGGACACTGAAAAATGAGCAAAATTGCAAGTTTAAAGTGTCGGCAGATCGTCAAACCGGCTGTATTTGACTCTATTTAGCCATATTTAGTGCATTCTCTGGGAGGAAGCCGCTATTTTGAGAGGGCAGCACACTTTAAACTTGCAATTTTGAGCAATGGTCTGAGGCTTGACCGACTTTTTCAGTACCCTCAGTTGTGTGCAGGTGCCAGCCCTCAAAACAGGCTTCCAGCCAAACAAAACTCCACACAACCTCAAAATTTGAACATTTTACCCAAACCCTGGAAAATGGTTTAAATTTAAAATTGAGAAAATGTAAGACATGTGTTAGGATGATGCCACGGAGAAATGTTTGCGATGAGAGATATTACGGATAATACGACAAATAACACGACAAAATGGTATAGCGCCAATCAACGGTATTTGCGCTGCGGCTACACTACCGGCACCTGCGCCGCCGCCGCCACCAAGGCAGCAGCTTATCTGCTTTTAACCGGCCAAGCGCCGGAGCAAGTCGCCATCAAGACGCCCAAAGGGCCGGAAATCATTATCGATATAGCGGAGACCAGCCGGCAGGAAAGTGATGCCGGCCCCGTCTCTGCTCTTTGTGCTGTGAAAAAAGATAGCGGCGACGATCCCGACATTACCAACGGCATCTTGGTCTATGCTGAGGTAAGGCCTGAGTCCTCGGGAGAAATTCTTATCGACGGCGGCTTTGGCGTGGGCCGGGTAACCAAACCGGGGCTGGATCAGCCCGTGGGTATGGCGGCCATCAACAGCACCCCCCGCCGGATGATTGCCCAGGCCCTGCGGGAGGCCTGCGAGGCTGCCGGCTACAACGGCGGCTTATCGGTCATTATTTCCATCCCCCAGGGTGAGGCTTTAGCTGCCCGCACCTTCAACCCCCGGCTGGGCATCAGCGGCGGCCTCTCTATATTGGGCACCAGCGGCATTGTGGAGCCGATGAGCGACAGCGCTCTCATCGATACCATCCGGGTGGAGCTGCGGGTACTGGCCGCTGCCGGCCAGCGCAGCGTTATCCTTACCCCCGGCAATTACGGTGAGTCCTTCCTCCTTGACCGTCTGAGCCCTGCTTTTGCCGATACGATTATTAAGTGCAGCAATTTTGCAGGCGACAGCATCGCCGCCGCCGTGGAATGCGGTTTTCGGCGGATTCTGCTGGCCGGCCATATCGGCAAGCTGGTCAAGCTGGCCATTGGCCTGATGAATACCCACTCCCGTTACGGCGACGGGCGGCTGGAGACCCTGGTGACCTGTGCCCTGAAAGCCGGCGGCGATTTGCCGCTTTTACGGCAGATAGCCGATTGCGCCACTACAGAAGCGGCTTTGGCTCTGCTGGAAGAGGCGGGCCTGATGCCCGGGGTGGCGGCAGACCTCAAAGAGCGCATCGCCTTTTACTTGGGCCGTCAAGTGCCCGCCGACGTCGAGATCGGCTTTATCTGCTTTACCGGCGCCGGCTCCTTCCGGCCGCTGTTTGAAAGCGACAATGCAGCTCAACTATTGAAAAACTGGCAGTAATACTATTCTTCGATTAATATGGAATCCGGCAATTCTTGATTGCCGCTGCGCCAGAGGCACAGGCAGAATGGCATATATATCTGACAAAGATCGTCATAGAATCAATCATATCTACAATAATACTGGAGGCTGAATTATGCTATATTTTGTGGGAGCCGGACCGGGAGCGCCGGACTTAATTACCTTGCGAGGAAAAACCCTGCTGGAACAGGCGGATGTGATCATCTATGCCGGTTCTTTGGTTAATCCCGCCCTGTTGGATTATGCAAAACAGGATTGCCGGATATACGACAGCGCAAAAATGACTTTAGATGAAGTCATCACTGCCATAACGGAAGCCCATACTCAAGGCAAAACCACAGTCCGGCTTCATACCGGCGATCCTTGCCTTTATGGCGCTATCCGGGAGCAGATGGACAGGCTGGCGGCTTTAGGCATCGCCTATGAAAGCTGCCCCGGCGTATCCAGCTTCTGCGGCGCGGCGGCGGCTCTCCAGGCCGAGTACACTCTGCCGGGCATTTCCCAAAGCGTGATCATTACCCGGATGGCCGGCCGGACTCCCGTTCCGCCTAAAGAAAGCATATCTTCCTTTGCCGCCCACGGCGCCACCATGGTCATCTTTTTGAGCACTTCCATGCTGGAAGATTTGAGCCAGGAACTGATCCAAGGCGGTTACCGGCAGGATACGCCGGCAGCCATTGTCTACAAGGCCACCTGGCCTGAGCAGCTGGTGCTGCGGGGTACCGTCGGCACTTTGGCGGCAATGGCTTCAGCCCATGGCATCACCAACACCGCTTTGATACTGGTGGGCGATTTCTTAGGCAGCGATTATGAGCTTTCCCGGCTTTATGCCGCCGATTTCAGCACCGGCTTCCGGCAAGCCAAAGAGGAAAGCAACGAATAGGAACGTTTCTATGGAAAAAACCATGGCGGTCATCGCCTTTACCGAACAGGGCCGGCGGCTGGCCCGGAAGCTGATAGAAGGCTTAGGGCAAAAAAATAAGGAGTCCGAGAGCCGGGAGGATTTTGCCGGCTTTGGCTGCCTGGTCACAGGCTATGCCGCAGCGAATGCAGCGGATGCGGCGAATGCGGCGGCGGCAGATACGGCGAATGCGGCTGCGGAGCAAACGAGTCCGGAAGCCTTGGCCCCCTTCGCCAGCCTTAAAGAACTGGTGCGGCAGCTCTGGCCCCAATCCCAGGCCCTGATTTTTATTGGCGCCTGTGGTATCGCCGTCAGAAGCATTGCTCCTTACGTCAAAGATAAGACTCGTGACCCTGCCGTGCTGGTTTTGGATGAAAAAGGCCAATTCGTCATTTCCCTCTTATCCGGCCATATCGGCGGCGCCAACCGGCTGACTCTGGAAATAGCCGATCTTATCGGCGCCCAGCCGGTGATTACCACGGCCACCGATATTAATCAGGTTTTTGCCGTCGACAGCTGGGCGGTGAAGGCAGGGCTGCATATTGTCAATCCCCAGGTTATCAAAGAGATTTCCGGCAGCCTGCTGGCAGGCCGCCCGGTGGGCCTTACCAGTCAATACCCCATTGAAGGCCCTCTCCCTGCCGGTATAGAATATCTTTCGGACGGCCATTGTGCCGGGCCGGCGGCGGCCGGCATCCGGATCAGCTCCTCCCCGGAGACCTCGGTAGAATCGCCCTTCAACTTCACGTTAAACCTGCTGCCCAAAAACCTGATTCTCGGCTGCGGCTGCCGGCGAGGCGCCTCCGAAGCCCAAATCAGGGAGGCAGCGACCGGCGTTTTGCTTCAGTATAATCTTTCCCCCCATCGCCTGCGTTTGATCAGTTCCATTGACTTAAAAAGCAATGAAAAAGGTCTGCTGGATTTTGCGGCTTCACTGGATTTGCCTCTGGTCTTTTTTTCGGCGGCTGAGCTGGCGCAGGTTCCCGGCGATTTCACGGCCTCGGCTTACGTCAAGGAGGTCACCGGCGTCGACAACGTCTGTGAACGCAGCGCCCTTCTGGGGGCTAGAAATATTTCCGGCGGCATTACCGCAGAAAGCTCCGGCAACCCGGAGAACAAGACTGCCGGCCGGCTGCTGATTCCCAAGACATCTTTAAACGGCGTTACGATAGCCGTTTATGAGCAAGATTTCACTGTAATATTTCCTTAGGAGGGTTCTATGGGCAAGCTTTTTGTTACCGGCTTCGGGCCGGGCAATCCCGAAAACATGACTTACGCCTGCCGCCAGGCTTTGGAGGCGGCGGAGGTAATCGTGGGCTATTCCGGCTATGTGGATCTGGTACGGCCCTTTTATCCGTCTAAAACCTATATCGATACACCGATGATGGGTGAGGTGGAGCGCTGCAAAGAAGCTTTGGCTCAAGCCGCCGCCGGTTTGACTGTAGCTGTGGTATGCAGCGGTGACAGCGGCATCTACGGCATGGCCAGCCTGATTTATGAGCTGTCTGAAACGGCAGGCTCCAGCAATAGCGGCAGCGCCGTTGAGATCGTTGTAATTCCCGGCATCACCGCCGCCGCCAGCGGCGGAGCTTTATTGGGAGCCCCTCTGTCCCACGACTTTGTCACCATCAGTCTAAGCGACCTGCTGACTCCCTGGGAGCTGATCGAAAAACGCCTGGCCGCCGCTGCGGCCGGAGATTTTGTCCTGTGCATTTATAATCCCGGCAGCATCAAGCGCCACGATTATCTGCAAAAGGCCTGCGACATCCTGCTTCAGCAAAAATCGCCGGACACCGTTTGCGGCTGCGTAAAAAATATCGGCCGGCCCGGCGAAGAAGCCTTCGTCACCAGCCTGGCCCAATTGCGTAATACGGCAGTGGATATGTTCACCACTGTTTTCATCGGCAACTCCCGCACCAGAGAAATCGGCGGCAAAATGGTAACGCCCAGAGGATATTTTCATGGCTAGCATCCTGCTTTTTGGCGGCACCACCGAAGGCCGCCAGCTTTGCGATTTTTTACGGGAAAAAGCGATCAGCGCTACGGTTTGCGTAGCTTCCGCCTACGGCGAAGAGCAAATCACCGCCGGCAAAAGCCTGCGAATCCTGGCCCAAAGGCTGGACAAAGATGCTATGACCCAGCTGATCCGGCAGGAAAAGCCCCGGCTGGTCATCGACGCCACCCACCCCTATGCCACAGAAGTGAGCCGCAATATTCGGGAGGCTTGCCGGCAGGCTCAGGCTGACGCCGGCCAGGATTCCGGCGCAATGCAGGCTGCTTATATCCGGGTTGTCCGCCAAAAAGCCGACGCCGCTCAAGCAGGCTGCCTCTGTTTCAGCACATTGGCAGAAATCATCGAGCACCTCAACCAAACAGAGGCCAAAGCCTTTATCTCTTTGGGAGCCAAAGAAGCTGCCGCCCTCACCGGCGTCAAGGATTACGAAAAGCGGCTTTACCTCCGCATCCTGCCGGCGCTGGACAGCCTGGAAGGCTGCCTGCGGCTGGGCTATCCCGCCAAGCACCTTATCTGCATGCAGGGCCCCTTTTCGGAGGAGCTTAACATCGCCATGTTCCGAGAGACGCAGACTGCCATTTTGGTAACGAAGGAATCAGGGGCCAGCGGCGGCTTCCAGGAAAAAATAGCGGCAGCTCAAGCCTTGGGCATGGACATACTTTTGTGGACCCGGCCCGGCGAAGAAACGGGCAGCAGCCTGGCTGAGGTTAAGGCCATGATCATCGAAGTTATCGGCAATCAATCCGCCAGGATCGAGGAAATATAATGAAACAGGTATTTATTATTGGCACCGGCCCCAATCCCGCCCAAATCAGCGGCGAGGCCCTGACCCATCTGCAGGAGGCAGAGGTTTTGATCGGCGCCGCCCGCATGGTAGAGCCTTTTGCCCATTTAGGCAAAACCGTATATCCCGTTTATCAGCCGGATAAGGTGGCCCAGGTCATCAAAGAAAGCAGCCACCGCCGTTTTGCCATACCCGTTTCCGGGGACGTAGGCTTTTTTAGCGCCGCCGCCGGTATCAATGAGGCTCTGCAGGAAACGGCCGGCCGAGGACCAGGCAACCGGCTGGAGGTTCGCTTTATTCCCGGTCTTTCTTCTTTGGCCAGTTTTTTTGCCAAGCTAAAAATGTCCTGGCAGGATGCAGCTTTGCTTAGCCTCCACGGCGCCGCCGGCGATATTGCCGGCCAGGTTCGCCGCCACCGCAAAACCTTTTGTCTCACCGGCAATAACCTGCCGGAAATCGGCCAAACCCTGATTAAAGCAGGCTACGGCTCCCTGCCCGTCTATATCGGCGAAAACCTGGATTATGAAAATGAGAAGATCAGTAAAACCACGGCGGCAGCTTTGGCAGAAACCGCCGGCGCCTCTCTTTCCGTGCTGCTGATTATCAATGAAGGCTTTGATCCTCGGGTCAGAACGGGCATTGCCGACGAAGAGTTTCTGCGCGGCGACGTCCCCATGACCAAGGCTGAGGTGCGGGCGGTAACCATGGCCAAGCTGGCCGTCTCCCCCGGTGATATTTGTTATGACATCGGCGCCGGCACCGGTTCGGTGACGGTGGAAATGGCTTTGGCTGCTTATGGCGGTCATGTGTTTGCTATAGAGCAAAAAGGCGAGGCTGTAGCTTTAATCGAAGAAAATTGCCGCCGTTTTCATGTGGGCAATGTAACGCCCATTCTGGGCAAGGCCCCGGCGGCTTTGGCCACATTAGAAGAACTGGAAAAGCTGCCCCCTGCCGATGTGGTTTTTATCGGCGGCTCCGGCGGCCAAATGTCAGAAATCCTCGAATACGCAATGTCCAGAAATCCCCGGGTGCGCATCGTCATCAATGTCATTGCCCTGGAAAATCTGACCGCATCCCTCCAGCTCCTTACCGCTCTGGGCTTGTCGGACATTGAAGTTGTCCAGGTCAGTGTGGCCAAAGCCAACAAAGTGGCCGGGCTGCATATGATGATGGCTCAAAACCCGATTTTTATCATCAGCGCCGGCGGCCCAGGCAGCGCCGTCTGCGGCAAAAGAGGTGACGGCCATGCTTAAAGAAGTCCCCCGGGTGCTGCTGGCGGGCACCCATAGCGGCTGCGGCAAAACCACGGTAACCTGCGCCCTGCTGGCGGCGCTGAAAGCCAGGCATCTCGATGTGGGAGCTTTCAAATGCGGCCCCGACTATATCGATCCCATGTTTCACCGGGAAGCTATCGGCGTTACCTCCCACAACCTGGACCCCTTTTTCTGCGAAGAAAACCTGCTGCGGCAGCTGCTGGCTGCCGGCGCCGGCCGGGATATCAGCGTCATTGAAGGGGTCATGGGCTATTATGACGGCATTGGCCTGACCCACAGGGCCAGTACTTTTGAATTGGCCTCCATTACGGAAACGCCGGTTATTCTGGTGGTCAATGCCAAAGGTATGGGCAATTCCGTCAACGCGCTTCTGAAGGGCTTCACCGAATACTTCACTAACTCCCGCATCAAAGGCGTTATTTTTAACGGTATTTCCGGCCCCATGTATAAAGTGCTCAGCGAAAGCATTGCCTCCTTCGGCCTGATTCCGCTGGGCTATTTGCCCCAGCGGCCGGAATTGGCTATCGAAAGCCGCCATTTGGGCCTGATTACTGCCGCCGAAATTCCGGATATCCGGGCCAAGCTGGATAAGCTGGCAGCTTTAGCGGCGGAAACGCTGGATATCGACGGCATTCTACGGTTGGCGGCTACCGCTTCGGCAATCCGCAGCAGTGGGGAGCTAATCGGTCAAAACGTCCAAAACAGCTCAGATAGCCCAGCCGGGCAGGATAGCCGCCGCCCCCTGATTGCCGTAGCCAAAGACGAGGCTTTTTGCTTTATTTACGCCGAAAATATCGAGCTATTGCAGGCTCTGGGCTGCGATATTGCTTATTTCAGCCCCTTGCGGGACAAAGCCTTGCCCGCCGGCGCCGCCGGTCTTTATCTATGCGGCGGTTATCCCGAGCTCCATAGCGAGGCCCTGGCTGCCAATACGGAATTATTGGCCGGTCTGCGCAGGCAGATTCAGTCCGGCTTGCCCACCGTCGCTGAATGCGGCGGCTTCATGTACCTTCATGAGCAGCTGGATGGCCGGCCCATGGCGGCAGTCATCAGCGGCAACGCCTTTAAAACTGCCTCTTTGCAGCGTTTTGGCTATATCACGCTGACCGCTGCCGAGGACAATCTTCTTTTAGGGGCAGGCGAAAGCGTCAGAGCCCATGAATTCCATTATTGGGACAGCGATAACCCCGGCAGCGCTTTTCAGGCGGCCAAAGCCGGCAGCGCCAAAACCTGGCCCTGCGCCCACGCCGCCAAGACGCTCTACGCCGGTTTTCCTCATCTTTATTTTTACGCCAACCCTGCTATGGCCCGGCGCTTCGTTGAAGCAGCCGGCCATTACGCCGAATGTCTATGAATATCTATAGAGGAACGCTATCATGCCTTATTTGACATCTGCCGCCCTGGTTCTTGGTTTCATTCTCGACATGCTTTTGGGCGATCCCCGTTCCCTGCCTCATCTGATCCGGGGTATCGGCGGTCTGATTCAATATCTGGAGCGGCAGCTGCGCCGGGCTTTGCCCCAGACCTCCCGGGGGGAGCTTTGGGCCGGCGGCATACTGGTGCTTCTCGTGGTTCTCATCTGCGGCAGTTTGCCGGCGCTGCTGCTGGGCAGCCTCTACCGCCACTGGCCCTGGGCAGGCTTTCTTTTGGAAAGCCTGATCTGCTGGCAGCTGCTGGCTACCCGCAGCCTCAAACAAGAAAGCATGAAGGTCTATGACGCTCTGGCGGCAAAGGATTTGGCCGGCGCCAGATATGCCGTTTCCATGATCGTAGGCCGGGATACGGCTTCCCTGGATGAAGCCGGCGTGACCCGGGCGGCGGTGGAAACGGTGGCGGAAAACACTGCCGACGGCAGTCTGGCTCCTTTATTCTACATCATGCTGGGAGGAGCGAGCCTGGGCTGCGTATATAAAGCCATCAATACTATGGACTCCATGCTGGGCTACAAAAACCAGCGTTATCTCTACTTCGGCCGCCTGGCCGCCAAGCTTGATGATTTAGCTAATTTTATCCCGGCCCGTTTGGCTGCTTTCCTGATGATTTTAAGCGCGTTTCTGCTGGGCTTCGACGGTAAAAACGCCTGGCGCATTTTTTGGCGGGATCGTAAAAATCACGCCAGCCCCAACTCCGCCCATACAGAGGCTGTCTGCGCCGGCGCTTTAAGGCTGCAATTAGCGGGCAATGCTTACTATTTTGGCCAGCTTTACGAAAAGCCTTCCATCGGCGACGACTTGCGGGCTATTGAGCCGGCAGATATTGCCCGGGCCAATCGTTTGCTTTACGGTACGGCCTGGCTGATGCTGGGTCTGGCTCTGCTTGTCAGAGTGCTTTTTATTCTTTTGTAAATCCTGCTTTTCCCTCTGCTAAAACTATGATCATGGATGTGAGCGTTGATGTTGCGTTACGAACACGGCGGCGATATTTTTTCCCACAAAAAAATCGATCTGGACTATTCCGCCAATTTAAATCCCCTGGGTATGCCGGAACCGGTCAAGGAATCCTTACGGGCCCATCTGGAGGACTTTGCCCATTATCCGGACCCTTATTGCCGTAAGCTGCGCCAAGACCTGGCCGAATATGAGGACATCGACAGGGATTATATTCTCTGCGGCAACGGCGCCGCCGATCTCATCGTCCGGCTCTGTCTGGCCCTCAAGCCCCAAAAAGCGCTGGTTTGCGCCCCCACATTTTCGGAATACGAAAAAGCCGTGATCCAAGCCGGAGGCAAGGTGGTTTACCACCGGCTTGAAGAGAGTGAGGACTTTCAGCTGACCTCCCGGATTTTGCAGGAGCTGACTCCCGACCTGGACATGGTCTTTTTATGCAATCCCAACAATCCCACAGGGCGGCTCATCGATTTCGAGCTGCTGAACCGTATCGCCGAAAAATGCCGGGAAAATCAGATTCTCTTTATTCTGGATGAATGCTTTCTGGATTTCACCCGGGGCAAGTCCGTTAAAACCTTACTGCCGGCCAATCCCTACCTGATCATTCTCAAGGCCTTTACGAAAATTTACGCTATGGCCGGCCTGCGGCTGGGTTATATGCTTTCGGCCAACCGCCAGGTTCTGCGCCAGACTGAGGGTTTCGGCCAGAGCTGGAGCGTTTCCGGTCCGGCTCAAGCTGCCGGTTGCGCCGCTCTCACCTGCCGGGGTTGGGTGGCAGCCAGCCGCCTGATGACCGAAGAAGAGCGCCAATACCTGATGGGGGAATTTCAGGCCCTCAACATCCGGGTCTTTCCCAGCGACGCCAATTTCCTGCTTTTTCGCAGCCTGCCCCAGCTTTACGAAAGAATGCTAAAACGGGGCATCCTGATTCGGCGCTGCGACAATTTTCCGGGGCTCGAGGCCGGCTATTTTCGTACCGGCATCAAAACCCGCCAGGAAAACCAGCGGCTGGCGGCAGCATTGAAGGAATCCCTGGAGGAGGCAAACGAAGGAGGCATTAGCCGATGAGTAAAGCCAAGGTCATCATGATTCAGGGCACCATGTCCAACGCCGGAAAAAGTCTGCTGGTGGCAGGCTTATGCCGGGTTTTCAGGCAGGACGGCTACCGGGTGGCGCCTTTCAAAGCCCAAAACATGGCCCTCAACTCCTTTATTACCAACGAGGGCTTGGAAATGGGCCGGGCCCAGGTGGTCCAGGCGGAGGCCTGCGGTATAGAGCCCAGCGTCCGCATGAATCCCATTTTGCTGAAACCCGTGAGCGATATGGGGTCTCAGGTTATCGTCAATGGCGAGGTTCTGGGCAATATGAAGGCCGCCGAATACTATGCTTACAAAAAACAGCTGATCCCTCAGGTGATGGCCGCTTATGATTCTTTGGCCGCCGAAAACGATATTATCGTTATCGAAGGGGCCGGCAGTCCGGCGGAAATCAATTTGCGGGAAAACGATATCGTTAATATGGGCATGGCCAAAATGGCCAAAGCGCCGGTGCTTTTAGTGGGGGATATCGACCGGGGCGGCGTTTTTGCTCAGCTCTTAGGCACCATCAGCTTGCTGGAGCCGGATGAGCAGGCCATGATCAAGGCTACGGTGATCAATAAATTCCGGGGCGACCGTCAGATACTGGAGCCGGGCCTGCAAATCCTGCGGGAAAAAACCGGCAAGCCCGTGGCAGGGGTCATTCCCTATCTCAACGTGGATATCGAAGACGAAGACAGCCTGTCCAGCCGTCTGGGCAACAGCCGCGCTGCGGCAGCCGGCCAGCCTCTCGACATTGCCGTCATTCGCTTGCCCCACCTTTCCAACTTCACCGACTTCATGGCTTTGGAGGCCACCGCCGGCTTAGGGGTTCGCTACGTCAGCCGCTTTGCTGAGCTGGGCCGGCCGGATATGGTGATTTTGCCGGGAACGAAAAATACCATGCAGGATTTAAAATGGCTGCGCCAGGAGGGCCTGGAGGCAGCGATCAAGCAGCTGGCTGCCGGCGGCGCTATTGTTTTCGGTATTTGCGGCGGCTATCAGATGCTGGGACAGCAAATCACCGACAGCGAAGGCGTCGAAGGCGGCGGCACTATGGAAGGCATGGGCTTATTGCCGATAGCTACGGAATTTGCCTTAGAAAAGCACCGCTCCAGGATGAAAGGCCGGCTGGCCAAAGTCCAAGGGCCTTTAGCCGCACTGAGCGATGCTGAGGTGGAGGGCTACGAAATCCATATGGGCCGCAGCTTCTACCTTGGCGACGACAACGGTGACAACGGCGACGACAACGGTAGCAGCGGCGGCAGCGACGTCTCCACCCAAGGCCGGCCTCTGCTGACCCTGGAAAACGGCAATCCCGACGGCTGCCAGCAAACCAACGCCTACGGCAGCTATCTCCACGGCTTTTTCGACAGCGAATCCTGCCGTCAGGGCCTGCTGGCTTCCTTATGCAGCTATAAAGGCATTCCGCTGCCCCAAGCCGCGGCCTTCAACATGGCCCAATATAAAGAGCAGCAGTACGACCTTTTAGCCGAGGGTGTCCGCCGCAATATGGATATGGCTCTGGTCTACCGGATTTTGGAGGAGGGAATCAACTAATGAACAATGAAATCAATGGCCGGCAGATTCAGCTGGAAAATGTATTGCCCCAGGAAATTGAAAAGCGCAGCTTCGAAATCATTGAATCGGAGCTGGAACGGCCCCTGGATCCCGAGCTTGCGCCTATCATTAAGCGGGTGATCCACACCACCGCCGATTTTGGCTATGTGGATACCTTATGCTTTTCCCACAATGTGAAAGAAATCGCCTTAAATGCCCTGCGGGCCGGCGCTCATATCATTACCGATACCAATATGGCCAGGGCCGGCGTCAGCAAGGAACGTCTGGCCGCTTTCGGAGGCCAGGTCCATTGCTTTATGGCTGATCAGGATGTGGCTTTGGCCGCCAAAGAAAGAGGCATCACCAGAGCTGCTGCAGCCGTGGAAAAAGCCATGGAGCTGTCTGCTTCCCTGGATAAGCCGCTGATTTTTGCCGTGGGCAACGCCCCTACCGCTTTGGTGGAGTTGTTTCAGCTGATTGCCGCCGGCAGGCTTAAACCAGCCCTGATTATCGGCGTGCCCGTAGGCTTCGTCAATGTGGTTCAGGCCAAAGAGCTGATCATGGAAGCCGGTGTGCCTTTCATTGTCAACAGAGGCAGAAAAGGCGGCAGCAATGTCGCCGCCGCCATTTGCAATGCCTTGATCTACATGGCTTAAAACCGTCAAATATACATGAAAATTGTACCGATGATCATTAACACGACACAAAAAGGAATGGAATACATCATCGTTTTGATGGGATCGATTTTGACGCCCAGCATACCGCCGACAATACCGCAAACGGCCAGGGCCATCAGATCAACGGGAGGCAAGGCCTGACCGGCAATGGCAAAATGGGAAGCAGCCATAGCGGCATGAACGGGAGTGAGGCCCGTTTCCACCAGCGCCGGCCCCCAGAAGGACACGATTACGTTCTGGGCCGTAGACTGAGAACCGGTGACCATACCGATCAAGGTGATTGCGCCGGCGCCGCCGAATTTCAACAAATTCGTATTCAGCCCCTGCACGAAAGCCTTAATGGCTTCGATCTGGCCGGCGGCATAAAAACCGCCCAAGAACAGGCCGGCACTCAATTGCACCTGGGCATTGGGCCGCACCTTTTTTAATCCGCCCTTAAAGATCTTCGGCAGATTATTGCGGACTTCCTTAAAGAAAATAGTGCTGATGATAATACAGGTAATCATGGCCAGCACAATGACATTGGAGAAGCCTTTGAAAATTTTCACTGTAGCCAGCCATTGCAGGAAGCCTTTGTCGCCCACCATAATTTTGTTTAAGATCAGCGGTATGATGTCAAGCTTATAAGGCGCCGGCAAAGAGCGGGCAAATACGATAATCGCTAAAATAGTTAACGGAATCAGCGTATACCAGCGGGCCTTCAAAATTTGGCCTGCTTTTTCTTTTGGCATTAAATCCTCATTCATGGTCATGTCTTTTTTAATGAACATTTTTAACATAACGAATAAAGCGATGATAGCGGTTATGCCGATAGTAAAATAGGAAATGGCCGTGACGGGATCGGGAGTTTCCAGGCCCAGCAAAGCTGCCGAAAGGAACAGGGACTGAGCAATCGGCGGCATGGGAGAGCCTAAGCTGGCGCCAATGATCAAAACCGCCGCTACCCGTTCACCGGACAGCCCAAGCTCTGACAAAGCCCCCACCGTCAGCAGTCCTACGACAGTAGACGCCGCCATGGAATCTCCCAGCAGGGAGCCGGCGATCATCAAAGCCATGAACACAGTAACGACCAGCCCCTTGGGGCTGTGTCCGAACTTGGCCCGCAAGGAATTGACGATGGTCTCCATGGCCCCCAGCTGCCCTTGCATATCGGCATAAATACAGCCGCAGGCCCCCAGCAAAATAACCCACATCAGCCGGTCGACGCCGTCGATCCAAGCCACAAGCCAAGTTAAAGGATTATAGATCCCCCCCATAATCAGGGCTAAAATGCCGGCAATAATCAGGGCAATACTAAGATTTCCTCCGATATAGGGTATTTTCTTGATCAATAGGATACAAAGTAGGATAATAATAGGAATAATAACTTTTAACATCTTTCTTCCCTCCCACATTTTTCTTAGCCCTATCGCTGCTATCGCTTTTAGGCCTGTCGTATTATTCCGTGCAAGCTTAATGCCAAAACCTTAACTTGGGATAAACTTTATTAAAAAGGCAGCGCCGGCTTGCTGTTATAAGGTATTATCTCGTTTTTAGAAAAGAACCGGGGGTTAAAACATTGCAAAGAAATTTTTATCAATTCCCATAATTCCAACAAAATTGCAAAATATCTAAAAAAATTTCTATATTCTATAAATAATTGGAAATTCTCCGCTGCTTTTCGACGAAAAAAGACCTTGCAGCCGGTGTACCTGGAAGGTCTTTTAGGATGATAGGATGCATCCTTCAAATTATATATGATGGATGTGGGGTTGCTCTGCTCCAAATTTGGAATTTCCGCCAACGTCATCATTTGTCTTTCAGGATAAGCAGGGGCAAATTATCCCTTTGGAAGTAAAATCAGCCGATAATTTGCGTTCAAAGAGTCTGAGAATCTTTGTTTCGCTATATCAGCCGCCTTTTTCCATACGGGTATCAGCAAAAAACTTCGGGTTTGAGAATAACATTAAAAGCATCCCGCTATATGCTTTGTTTTGTATGAAGCCAGGAACGGCAGGGCAGCATTGAGGCAGCGAACACTGTGGCAGGGCAGCGGCGGTCAGGATCGCCAGGCAGTGCGACTGGGCAGGACCACCGGGCAGCGGCAGGCAAGGTGGCCGGCTTTTGGAACATAGTCGGAGTCCCCATAGATAAGGCCGGACAAATAAAAAGGCAAGTCACTGCCGAACACTCGACTTGATGCTCAAATTTGCGAGTTGTGTATAGGCACACCTTGAATTTAGCTTGAAATTGAGGGTGAAGTGCTCAAAACGGAAAGTGGCAGGGTAGTGACCGCCTGTAGCTGGGGAGCAGTGATACTTAGGCGGTTCTGTCCTACGGACTCAATCCTGCAGATTCAATCTGCTATCCGCAGATCCTGGGGCGCAGATGTTCTGCTATCCTGAGATAATTGGGGCGCAAATGTACAATTTTTGCGTTTGTATGCGTTTTCCGGATTCGACCTGTACAATTTTTGCGTTTGTGGGTGAATTGCAGCAGTAGTTAAGGTTATTTTAGCCAAATCGAGGCCTATTTTGTGCAATTTCTTCAGTTGTGACGGAATACTTCCCCTGCATTTTACCTACAAACGCAATTTTTGTACACCCGGCCCCGGCCAATTGACCACAACCGCAATTTTTGTACAAGCTACCGCCGCCAAGGGTCCTAAGGGTCCACTAAGAGCAGTACCGGGAGCCATCATTGCATGGTTCTATTGACGCGGCGCCGGCCAATGCTCCATGAATTCGCCAACTTTTTGCATGCATTGATAATCTGGCGGATACCTTTTTTCTCCTTGCCGATTCAATTTGTTTGGTGAAACGAACGCATGGTTCAACCTGCTGAAAACGAATGCTACAAGAAAAGGGATGCTGACAGTTTTGAGCAAGGACGTGGTTAGTCCAAAATCGAGGAGGTCAGGCCAGATACCCTTTTATTGTAGCTTAGGTAGGAGATAAAACAAAGCACAGCGGCTGGCCGTGCCTTGTTCCGTCCGTATTAACATATTAGCAAAAATCGAGTTGTGTGGGAAATTTAAGCCAAATTTAGTCGGTGTCAAGTTGTTGTAGGAGAAAAAATAAAATGGGCAGCAAACAAGGGTGGGAGGAAAAGATCCCGCCACTTGAGGGAAGTTCAGCGGGAAAAGGAGTAGATGGCAGAAAAAGCAGGCGTCTTTTTGCCCAGACTA
>JAHDPO010000016.1 GCA_018434325.1 Clostridia bacterium
AGCTCTCTGCTGTTTTGACGGCAAAAGTCTGATCTTCCGCAAGATCTGCTTTAGAAATGGCGAGGGTCAGTGTATCAAATAGCTGCTGTTTTTCAATCGGTTTAATGAGATAGTTGATCGGGCTTGCCGCATATGCTTGCAAAGCAAACTGCGGCTCGGTGGTGGCATAGATAATTTGCGCCTCACGATCAAGGCGACGTATTTCTTTGCCTAATTCCAAGCCGCTCACCATGGGCATGACAATGTCCAATATGTAAAGGTGAAAGCGTTCCGATTCAGTGGCAGTCAACAATTTATCCGGGTGAGAAAATCCCTGAATTTCCGCTTCACATGGATAGGCGCCCAAGTATTCTTTTATATGTGTGTTGATGATGTCCAGCTCTCTCGGCTGGTCGTCACAGATAGCAATACGCAGCATAGCGGTTACTTCCTTCTGGTATTTTCTTTTCGGGGATCAGCAGGCTTTTGGGCATCGGCGGGAATAGCCCAAGAACGCCCGAAACGAGAAACCCCCGGAATGCGTCCGGCTTGGCAGTATTGATGTACGCGCCGTTCCGATATGCCCCATCTGTATGAAGCTTCCCGCGCTGAGATATATCCTTGTAAACTGATCAACCCTTTCACCTCCGTGTAGATATAACAAGACATCATACATTATATACGAATATCCGTATGGTTTCAATAAGATAAATAAAAAATATAACTGCCTCTCAGGGCTCTCTTATGACTCCGCATATCCTGACAATCTCCGTTTTATTGAGATTATTCGTCTCCTTTGTCACTGAATGTCCAATCAATGTGAATGGACTTGTCATTGTAAACATAAATACAATCCACAAAATCGACTACCATCTGCCGGGTCAGGGTATCCGCTTGCAAATATTCTAAAAGTTTGGGTTCGCCCTGTTTGGCGGCAGACAGCTTGCTTTGGAGTTCGGATAACTCGGTTTGCAATCGGCCGACCAGCCGTTCCATATCATTCTGCTCCCGTGACAGTCTTTCACGCTGGCTCAGGTATTGCTCACGACTGATTTTTTCTTCTGCCATGGCGTCATATAATTCCGCTTTCTGCTCAGCAGTACCTTTCAAGGAGGATTGATAAACCGCAAGCTGCTTTCTCAATTTGGAAACTTGGTCACTGTTTCCCGCCTTTACCAACAAAGCCTTTTCGCTCATCAGGTTTTTAATATAGGCGTGGATTGCGGATAAAAGCACACCGGCAAGCTCACACTCCTTGATATGCCCCTTCATGCAGCCAAACTCGGAGCTTCTCCTTTTTGTGTCACAGAAAAACTGTGGTGTCGGTTTAGAACGGCGGGACATGGCATACCCACAATGACCGCAACGGATTTTATCCGTGAACAGGTGAACACTGTGAGGTGCAAACTCTTTTTCCGCATATATCGCCAAATTGTCCTGCGCTGCCTGAAATTCTGCTTCTGTCACAAGGGGTTCATGCTTACATTCCACAACAATCCAGTCTGATCTTTTATTCTTCAGCGATTTATAGTTTCCTACCTGTGGGCGGTAGCTCTTACCATAAACCACAGACCCCAAGTACCTTTCGTCACGCAGGATTCGGTTAATCATGCTCTCATCCCAAAGAGTTGTCCCCTGAATACCAATCCACCATTTGTGGTGATAGCCCTGTCGGTTTTTAATTTTACTGGCGGTAGGGACTTTTTCGGCATTGAACAAACGAGTGATTTCAAGCGTTGACATTCCCATCCCGGATAGCCGGAAGATGCGCCGTACAATCTCGGCGCTGTCCTCGTCAACCACCAGCTTGTTTTTATTTTGCCTATCCTTTCGGTATCCGATTGGGGCAAAGGGGCTTAGATAATCACCCCGGAGCGCTTTTGTCCGCTTTCCGCTTTTCACCTTTATGGATATATCCTTGCTGTAATAGCCGTAAATCACATTTCGGAAAGCAATGTCCACACCGCTTGTTTTTCCCTGCATTTTGGCGCTGTCATAGCCGTCGTTGACCGAGATAAACCGAATCCCAAGGAAGGGGAAAATCTGATCCACATAATCGCTGACGGTGATATAGTCCCTGCCAAACCGGGAGAAGTCCTTGACGATAATGCAGTCAATCTCCTTTGCCTTGGCCTTTTGCAAAAGCGCCTGCATACCGGGGCGCTGCATATTGGTTCCCGAAAATCCATCATCGCACAGTTCCATGATTTCACAGCCTCGAAATTCGGGGCAGCTTTCCACACAACGGCGGAGCAAATCCCGCTGATTGGTTACGCTGTTGCTTTCGTCCTTCACACCGTCCCGGCTGTCCTCGTCCTCTACGGAAAGACGGATATATAGAAGAATAACATATCTCTTATTCATTGACCGCCACCCCCACCGGGAACAACAGTCCTTCTTGCAGGCACCTGTACTCATCCTCAAAGCGGAGCTTTACAGTGACGGCGGATTTGCTGTGAACGATGACCTTCTCCACCAGCTCCAATGCCATTTTCCTTGTCAGGGACGGTTCCTCACGAAAAGTTAGAAATGTCCGCAGCCATGGGTTTTCTTCGGTCTGCGTTTCTCTCATGGACTGCTCCTGTGCCGCAAGCTCACCCAAAAGGGCTGTCAAATCCGCTTCCTGCTCCTTGTACCGGTTTTGGGCGTACAGATAGTCCTTTTCGTCCATCAGCCGATCTAAATAATCATCACAAAGGCTTTCTTTCAGACGGGCAATACGGTTAAGCTGTGTCCTTGCCTGTTCCATGCGCTGGTTGATTTGCTGCTTTTTAGAGAGGACAGCGCTCTTATTCGCCGCACCCCTGATGAGCTTTTCCATATCCAAAGCCGTCACAAGCTGGGACTGGATGACGCTGAACACCACCTCTAAAAGTTTGGTTTCAGGGATGCTGGTAAAGGAACAACGGTCAATTTCTGCGGTATGAACCGGGCAAATGTAATTGTACCAAACATGGAAATTTGGTTCTTTGTGCTTATTTTCCCGCACGTTCTTGTAGCGCACAAGATTTGTGTCGCAGTTCTCGCAGTAAACAAGACCCTTTAGGATGTTTTCGGTGTTCGTAACCTCGGCAAATCGGGTCTGCTTTTCATAATATACCCTTGCAGCCTGTTCCCCCAGCTTTTGAACGCCATCAAAAACAGCTTGCCTGATGATTGGCTCGTGGGTATTTTTCACGACAAGCCATTGTTCTTTTGGTAGGACGGTTTGTTGCTGCCCTTCCCAAAGAGCCTCCCGTTTTCTGCCCTGTACCATGTGTCCCAAATAGACTTCGTTGGACAGCATGGATTTCATAACGGCTACTTTCCATATGGTATTGGCAAAGCGCTGATCCTTTACCATTCCTTTTTCAAAGCGGTAACGGCTTGGAGAGGGAATGCCCCGACTGTTCAGCTCCCGCGCAATGCTCTGATAGCTCATACCCGAAAGCCGCCAATCAAAAATATCACGGACAATAGGGGCGGTTTCTTCATCCACAATCAGGCGGTGCTTATCCTCTGGGTCTTTCAAATAGCCGTAGGCCGCCCACGCTCCGATAAATTCCCCACGCTCCTGCTTGCCACGGAGGACAGGGCAGATTTTCTGAGAAATATCACGGGCGTACACATCATTGACAAGGTTTTTCAGGTTGATTGTCAGGCTGTCATAGGTGGATGGGTCAAGACTGTCGTAGCCGTCGTTGACCGCAATAAACCGTACACCCATGAAGGGGAATATCTTTTCTAAGTATTCTCCGGCCTCAATGTAATTTCTGCCGAAACGGGAAAGGTCTTTGACAATGACACAATCCACATTCCCCATGCGTATATCATCTAAAAGCCGTTCAAAATCATCCCGTTCAAAGTTGACTCCCGTTTCTCCATTGTCCGAGTAAACGCAGTAGAGGGAAAGGCTGGGGTCATTTTCAATATAGGCACGAAGCAGGGCCTCTTGGTTTTCAATGGAATCGCTGTTCTCACGGTGTCCGTCCAGTACAGAAAGCCGCACATAAGCGCCCACTTGATAGACACGCAGATTTGGTGAGAGGGTCACAGCCGGTTGTCTGAATTTACTTTTCCTTGCCATACTACACCACCTCCCGTTTGGAAGATGGGACCGGTGCAATGCGTTCCACACACTGAATCAGAGCCAGCGCGCTTTCATATTCACACTGGAATTTGAACTCAATATGTATCCGCTGATTTTCGTACACCGCAATGCGGTCGATCAGCTCCACCGCCAGCTTTCGGGTGAGCTGCGCAATATCACGGTACTGCTTGAAGTAGGCGATCCACTGCTGTTCGTCGGACTTTCCCTCAACAAGACGGTCTATTTCCTGACTAAGAGCAAGGATAGCGTCCTCGGCTTCTTTCGCCTTTTGGTCGTACCGCTTGCCAAAAGCAAGATAATCCTCACGGGCGATAATGCCGTCCGTGTAGTCCTCATGGAGCTTCATACGGTAACGGCGGTATTTCTCCACCTCGGCTTGCTTGGAGCACAGCCGTTCATCCGCTTTTTTGACCTGTCTGCCGGTATAGGGCAGCCGTGCAATATCAGCCAAGGTCTGCTCCACATCAAGGACAGAGCGAATATGCTCCCGTACCGCAGACTCTACAGCCTGCATCAGCAGTTCGTCACGGATACTGTGGCTTTTGCAGCCGCTTTTTTCCTTACTTCCCGAACAAATGTAGTAATAATAGGGATTGTCGGCTGTGGAGTTGTTCTTCCGTACCATGCTACGGCCGCAATCGGCACAGTAAAGCAATCCCGCAAGAGGAAACAGCGTTTCTTCTCCGGGAGCCGTTCGTGTGTCGGTACGCAGGATTTTCGCCGCATTGTCAAAGGTATCCTTGCTGACAATCGGCTCATGGGTGTTTTCCTTGACTGCCCATTGCTCCTGCGGAACCGCAAACTGCTTTTTTACTTTGTAGTTGGGGCTGCTGCGCTTTCCCTGCTCCAGAACACCGATATACAAGGGATTTTTCAAAATACGCAGGACGGTAACTGCCGTCCATTGTGCTTTGGGATTCCGCTTGAATGGGGTTTGATAGGAGCTGCCAATCAGGCGCTTATACTCCAATGGGGAGGGAATATCGCTCCCATTCAGATGAACGGCAATGGCCGGTGCGGAGTAGCCATTCAAAAACAGCTTGAATACATCCTGCACAACGCCTGCCGCAAATTCATCAATGATTAAACGGTGCTTATCCTCCGGGTCTTTCAGATAGCCAAAGGCGGCGAAAGGCGCAATAAACTGGCCTTTCGCACGTTTAACCTCAAGCTGGCTGCGGATTTTAATGGAAATGTCTCGGCAGTAGGCATCGTTCATCAGGTTTTTAACCGGCACAATCAGATTGTCCGATGCCGTTTTGGGCTTTGCGCTGTCATAGTCATCATTGATGGAGATGAAGCGCACGCCCATAAAGGGGAAGATTTTTTCAATGTACTTTCCCGTTTCAATGAAGTTTCTGCCAAGGCGGGAAAAATCCTTGACGATAATGCAGTTGATGTCCTTATTCTTAACCGATTCCATCATAGAGATGAAATCCGGACGGTCGAAATGAACCCCGGTATAGCCATCGTCAATTCTCACCTTATGCAAGGTGATTTCGGGGTGCTTATCCAAAAAAGCGGAGATTAAATCCCGCTGATTTGCGATGCTGTCGCTTTCCGATTTATTTCCGTCCTCTTTATCGCCGTCCTCACGGGACAGGCGCAGGTACATATCAGCAATGTACTGTGTGATTGGTTGTTTTGCGTCCATTCGGTATTCTCCTAATCGCCTCTGAATTTCAGAAAACCAATCGGGAGTTTCACCGCAAGTCCTATACCGCAGGGGACTTACCCTGACCGCCTGCGGATTTGTGACTCAGCTTACCACAAAACTCCCTTCGCGTCCAGACTGATTTCCTTGTGTTCGATGGTTACCATTCATACTCTTTTCCTCATAGGGTTTGTATATAGTGTTCCATCCGCTGTTCAAAGGTCACTCCGTTGTCGGCAAAACCAACGCTGACGGCGACCTTTCCCACACGGAAACAGTAGGGATTTCTGATTTGCCTTAAAAACTCTATTTGGCGTTCCTCTTTGGAGAGGTTTCTGTCAACCTCAATATCTCTTATATCTACAAGCGTTGTCGGATCGACCGTCCGAACATCCACCTGACGCAATTTCTCCAAATCCATCTGTGTTACATCAAATTTTTCCATGGCCGTCCTCCTTGCTTTCTCTTATCATCTATATGAAACTCTCGGATTGTCCTATGACCGAAAAGCCGGGCACCCACTCATTCAAAGTAGGCGCCCGGTTTCTTAGCCGCAATAAAGCGATTCACATCAGAAAGCTGGTGGGTAACAGGCATATCCGGCAAGGCCGCCAGTATATCATTCCGGTAGCGTCTGCTCGCCCGGCTATCGAGGATGGAAAAAACACAGGTGTCCGTTTCTCTGCGGATTCCCCGGCCAACCCATTGGCGCAGCTTGATGAGCATACCCGGCACAATGACCTCGTTCAGATAGCCGTAGAAGTCAGGATACAGGGTCTTTTCATATTCCAACACCGGATCAGGAGCCGGAAACGGCAGCCGTACCACAATGAGGGAAGATAAAATATCCCCGGCAAGGTCAATGCCCTCTCCGGCACTGTCGCTGGCACAGAGGATGCCGTTTCCGCTTCTGCGAAAAGAATCGAGGGCGTCCAGACGGCCTTTACCCATGCGGAATACGGGGAATGAGGTAATCCGTCCGCACAGTTCGTCATATGCCTGCTCCATCATGCGGTAAGAAGTAAACAGAATGAGGGTATGCCCATGGGTCACTTCAATCAGTTCCACCAGCCGATTGACCACCGCCTGAAAATAACCGCTGTCTTTGTCTGAAGGCAGCGGCATATCCTGCGGCAAATACAGCAGGGCATGGTTTGGATAATCAAAGGGAGAAGCCTTGCTGGTTTCAAAGATACGGCGTTTCTCTGCCAGTATAATTCCGTTATTTCGCTTAAAATGCGAAAAGTCGCCCCCCACAGAGAGCGTGCCGGAGGTCAGGATATACGGAATTTCTTCCTGCCAAATATCCTCCGATAGTAGAAAATCAAGCTGCTTTGGCAGGGCGCAGACCCGGCAGGCCGTTACCCCGGTCATTTCCAGCCATAAAATAGACCCGGCATGATGAAACAGGATGGATAGCTTCACTTCCTGCTGTTCCATGCGGTTTACCAGCCGGTCGTAACGATCCCTTTTCTCACGGGCGGTCGTATAAAAAAGCACCGACAGTCTGCGCAGCACAGCCATCAGTGTTTTCAAAGCCCGTATGCAGTTTAAGTCAATCTGTACGGCATAGCAGTTTTTATCATAACTTGTGCCTGCGGCATAGCGCAGGGCTTCAAAGAGCAGGGCGTTTTGTTCCTGCATAGTATCGCACAGCCGGACAATCTCCGCTTTGTCGGGATTGCCTGCGCCAATAGCATGGTAAATGCTTGCCACCAGCCGTTCCAGCTCCACGTTTTCCATCGTCATACCATACATCTGCCTTGCGGCATCAAGGAGCTTGTGAGCCTCGTCAAAAACCATCACTCCACGGGGAGGAAACAAGGACCTTCTCCCGTTCTTTCTGCCAAGGACATCCGCCAGCACAAGGTTGTGGTTGGCGATCTGAAAGTCATAAACAAGGGTTTGTGCTTTGCGGATAAAGTCACGGTATCGGCAGACCGAGGACAGCGGGCAGTTCAGATGGCAGCGTTCCACATTGATGCAGGATTTCACATAGTCTGTTAAGGGGAGCTTATCCAAATCCAGGGGGCAGGCTCCGGTGAAAAGTCCGGTCAGGACAGAAAGCAGCTCCTTGTCCTCATGGCGGTCATTATGTGCGATAGAGGAACGATACCCCTTTACCCGGCTGTCGCAAGCATAATGGGATTTCCCCTTGCGAACCACAAAGGACAGGGGCTTGTCAATAATCCGGTGTTCCATCAGAATATCGGAAATCTGAGGGATGTATTCCTCCGTCAATGCCTTTTGCAGCGCAATGGTGGAAGTAGAGATAATGGTCGGCAGCTTATTGATGCTGAACAGGTTGTGGACCGTCACGGCCAGGATGTAAGCATGAGTTTTACCCGTACCCACCTCGGCCTCACAAAGCGCCAGCCGGTTTCCCTGCAGGGACTCCAGCATTTCCAGCGCAAGAGCCGCCTGATTTTCTCTCAAGTCCATGCCATGTTCCGGCAGGATGTTTGAAAAAATGTGTTCCAGCAGATTTCTTGCTCTCACAATAGGCTTGATGGAAAAGGTGCTTTCCGGTTCCGATACTGCCTGTGAAAGCATTTTGTCCATCGCTTTTTGATAGCCGCTTTCATTCAGGGGCGCCGACTTGGAAAAAAGCCGCTTTGCCTTTAAGGTAGAAAGTTCTACCATGCGGTAGCTGTATGTTTTTCCGGTGTAGTATTCCAAAAGCACGCAGTTTTCGGCAGTCAGCACAATGCGTTCCTCTTGCCGAATTAAGCCTGCTTCATAAATCTTATTTTGAATATCTGCCATGTAGACAGGTTGTTCCATAATATTTTGCCTCCTTTGCTTCCCTAAAGGAGCGACACAAGAATGCGGCGGAATCAGGAAAAGGTTTGAAAGTTTGTTGACTCAAAAGCCTGTTCCGCCGCATGGTTTCTATCGCTCCGATAGAGCACGATAGATTTTTATAGCAAAGCAAAGGTGTGACAAGCGATCCGGCTGGTGTTGCCGGACTCCATAAAAGCCGCCCCTCGTTCTATCTCAAACGAGGGTGATGCGTTTTCCCGGCCATCTGCCGGGCTGCTCAATGCGGTGAAGCGTTCAAAGCAGAAGTACCATGATGACCGGCAGGGATCGTCGCAATCCGTCCCACCACGGGGCGTAACTGCCGCAGACATAATCGCTCGGAGGGCATTGCCCCCGTCTTGGCGTGTCCCGGTGTGTCGCTCCCCCTGCCGGTGATGTACTCATCACACCCATATTCTGTTTTCAATGTTCAGGCGAAAGGAAATTGGAGAATCCTTTCACCCAATGTCAAAAAAACAGGGGGGTGTAGGGGTACGAAATTAAATTTTTTTGAAAAACTTTTGTAGCTTTGCCGTAGCCGCTTCTATGCTTTCGTGGACGGAGGTGAAATGTACCCCTTCTCGACCGGCAATCTGCCGATAGGATACGCCCTCCACAAAATGCAGAAGAAAGCGCCGCCGCTGGATTTCGGTCAATTCTCCGCTGTCCAGCAGCCGTTTTGCGGCTTCCTTGGCCTTTCTGGTATCGCTTTTATGTATCAAGTCCAAATCAAGGGCTGGCACGGAAAGCTGCTCTGTTTCCTCCAGCCCATTGATGCTCACATCCAAACGGCTTGTCCGATTTTCATGCGTGACTTGCTGATGATAGATTTCATCCGACAAGGCTTTCAGCTCCAAAAAGTCCTGTGCCGTCCTGCCGGGGTTCTCCGCAAGGTAGTCCTCCAGTGTAATTTCTACAATGCGGTCTGCGAAACGGTAAACAATGCCCTCGCTAAACTTATTTAGGGCATAATCACTGTCTTTATAATTTTTCATGTTCCTTTCCTCCAATCTGTTTTGCGAAAATGCGAAAACAGATCGGAGGGCGGGGAACGGCATCGTGGATTGATGGAAAGATCACGACACAACTCTGGATATGGAATAATATGTAAATTTAGCAGGAAATTTGTCGAAAAAAATAAGTCAGCACTTCGCCCTTGGCAAAATACTAACTTATTGGAAATTATAATATGAAATTGTAAGCTTGAATTAGGATATGTATAGGTTGTTCTGTCTCTATTTACACCCCAAAAAGGGATAAAAGTGGAATATATTCATATGGATACCTCTCTCGCCATAGCCATAGCGAAAGCCGGTATCATGAAGTCCAAAGCATCCATTAAAAACCGCTAAAGCCTGCCCTCCGAGTATGAAGGGCAGGCTTTGCTTAACTGTCAGCAGCCAGACTATCATAGCGTCCTAAGACACCTTAGACCCTCGGCTTTGCGTCCCCGGCTTTAACCGGGTTTGCCCATAGCTTTATTGATTTGTTGTTTTACTTCTCCGGTACTCTCAGCACCTCGCCGGGGAGAATAAGAGAAAACCGGCTCTTGTTGTTCAGTCGTTCCAGCTCGCTCATGGTGCAGCCCAACTTGTAGGCTATGCGCCAGAAGCTGTCGCCCTTTTGCACAATGTAGGTGGTGTACCGCAGATTTTTCGGCACATCCGCGGTCACGCCGTACTGGTCAAAAGTATAGGTGGCTCCGTCGATGTCCTGCTTGCCGGTAAGGGGCTTGCCGTTTTCGTAGTACATCCATTTGCCGGAATCGTTCATTGTCCAGCCTTGTGCCGTGTCGCTGGAAATCGCCAGCTCTACAAAGCGGCGCAGAACAGCGGACACCTCGGCTCTTGTGGCTGTACCCTGCGGATCATAGAGATTGCCGTTTTTGCCGCTGATCACGCCTGCCATTTGCATCTGCTTCACGGCTTCCTTGGCGTAGGTACTGATTTTGCCATTATCAGAAAAGGTATTTTCCGTATGGACCTTTGGCAAGGTATAGCCGATGGTTTTGGCATAGTTGCTCATAATGACCGCCATCTGCTCACGGGTGATGGACTGATCTGGGGCAAAATTTCCATTGCCAACCCCGTTTACAATGTTGTTTTTGCTTGCCCACTCAATGTAGCCCATATAGTAGGCGTCGTCTTTCACATCGCTGAAGCTGCTCTTTGCGTAGCCGCTCACATCGGCGTTTGCAAGCCTCCCCAGTGCCGTGACGAACATTCCTCTTGTCATAGCGGTGTTCGGGCTGAACTTGGTTTCAGAAGTTCCGCTGAACAGTCCACGGCTTGCCACAAACTCAATGTCTTCCTTTGCCCAATGGCCTGCAATGTCCGCAAATGCGGTGCCCGTCTGTTTATAGCCGATGCCGTAAGTGGAAAAATGATTGGTGCTGAAACGCAGTACCTTTTCCACACTGTCATAGACCGAGTTTACCAGCCAATGCACCTTGCCCTTGCTGTCCACATACACAGCCTGCACATTCCCGGCCTTTTCATTTGCGCCGAGGGTGTACGGAATGGTTACCGATACGCTGCCTGCGCCGAAGCTGCTGACCGCCTTATCGTTGCCGTAGTTCACCTTGAGGTCAAATACCGGACGACTGCCAATCGCCTTTTTCGCCTCGCCTGTTAATTTACCGCTATCCGTGCGGGCGGCGGTGATATTTACATCAGATTTTGCCTGCTTATTGATTTCCTGTACGGTCGCCAAATCCATACCGACTCTGATGTCTGGGTTGTCCACCACTACAATGGTGTTGACAATTTTCTTTGCAATGATGGTATCCTGCACGGCTTTTGGCAGATTGACCGTAACATTGGAGCCGATTTTGTTGCCGGTATCCACACGGAGAACCACCGTGATGCCATTTTGCTCCGTGCCGGTTTTCTTGGCCTCAGCCAATGCCTTGTCAAAAGCGTCAGTCACAGTTTTGTCAGTGAGGCTCACTGTGACGTTGCCCTTGCCGTCCACTGTGCCGGGAACCTTGATTTCCCCCTGTGTGGGCGAGTTCGGCTTGTCCGGTGCGGGTGGGGTGACTATGACAGGGCTGCTGTTGTCGTTCGAGGAGCTTTCGCCGCCGCTTCCAGAGCCACCGCCACCGGTGTAAGTCCAATGGGCATGGTAGGTCACCGTTTCACTGACGGTCGTGCTTGCGGAGATCTGAACTCCGCCGCTTGCCGCCGTGTACCAGCCGTCAAAACTGTAACTGCCGGAACGTGTCGGTGTCGGGAGTGCTCCTACCGCCGTACCGGGTGCAACCGAGCGTGAAGTTTCACTAACCGTGCCGCCGTTCGGGTTGAAGGTGACGGTGTAGGTAGGAGCCGCCGTCACAGTGAAGCTCAGTTCTACCGTAGCATTGGTGCTTTGGTCGGTGCTTACGGTCAGGGTTTCATTATAATTCCCCACTGCAAGACCAGTTTTCGGTGCAACGGTAAAGGTAGCCGTGCCGTTTGCCGCCAGTGTTGTGTCGCTGAGTGCACCGATGGCGTAGTTGGTGCTGGTCGGCTGGGTCAGCGTCACGCTGGAGTTTCCGGTGTTTGTGATGGTGACAGTCTGCGCTGCCGGGGCAATGTAGCCGATTGTCAGCGATCCGAAATCCTTGGTTACCGGATCAGCTGTAATGGTGTAGGTGGTAGCGGGCGTGGGTTCACCGATTACGATACTGAACACCGCAGATGTTGCGCTATTAAGCGTCAGCGCAAGTGTGCCGGTCGTTCCCGCTGCCGCCGTGTCCGCAACGGTCAGGGTCAATGTTCCACAGTTGCCCGAAATTGTCACATTGCCGCTGTTGCCGACGGTTACGCCAGTCGGCAGATTTGCCACGTTCACGGCGTATGTTCCATCTGCGATATTCGCCGTCGTCACAGTATAGGTTAAGCTGCCCGACGTGCCCGCGGTAGCTGTGCCGATTTGTGGGCCGACAGACACGCTTTTTGCCGGTGCGTTTACCGTCAGTGCGAACGACGCGCTCCCCGGAGCATATTCACCCGGAACCATGGCCGCATTTGCCGTAATGGTTGTGGTTCCCGCACCGACAATCGCCACCACGCCGGTTGTGGGATGCACGGTGGCAACGCTCGTATTGCTGCTTGAATAGGTTACTGCACCTGTGCCAACGCTGTGGGTGAGTACATTTGTGAATATGGGATCTCCTACTGTCTTTGCGACTGTGCTTTGCGCGAAGGAGAGTGTTTGCGCTGCGCCGCTGACGATTGTCACCGTGCACAGCCCAGTCTTGGGGGTTGTAACATAGCCTGCTGTGGCTGCGGTAAAGCTCCAATACAGCGTGACGGAGCCGTCTGCACTCAACGAGCTGATGTCGGTGTCAAGGGCTGCAGTTGTGCGTTCGCTGTCTGCGTACCAGGTCAGCGTACCGCTTACCTTTCCTGCGCCTGCTATGGGAAGGGCGGATAATCCCGAGCCCTGTGCCACGCTCTTGGTGGAATCCACGTAAACGCTGTAATCCTTTGCAGCGACGGCAGAAGTAGCTGTACTTGTGACTGTGCCTTTATAGCTCCCTGTTCCTGTTACGGTTAGGGTGATTGCTTTGCCAATGTCGGCGGCTTTGACCTCATAAGTCGCACCAGTGCTGACTTGTGAGCCGTCCGCTTTCCAACTGTATGTGATGGTCGCTGCGCTTGGCTCGATTGTTGCCGACAGTGTATCGCCGAATGTGGGCGTGGAATCACTGACAGCAACGGAAGTCAATGCCGTCCTTGTGTCCTCAATCGTCAGCGTAAGCGTGGGGCTTGTTCCGCCGTTCATCTGGAACGTGATGGTCGTGCTGCCCACAGGCAAGGATGAAAGATAGCTTTTCGTAAGTGTGTAAAGGTCTCCGTTGACCGTATAGTCAAAGAGGCTGCCAAGAGACGTTTCGCCTTTTTTGATTCTCGCCAAAGAATGGCTGCCTCGTGTAAGTGTTACGGGAATGGCCTCGTGGTTTGCCCCGTTTGGATTCAGGTCAAAGGTTGCCGTGGCCGGGGAGATGCTTGCGTTGACGACAGGCGCGGCGTTTACCGTTAGCATGGCCGAATTTGAGGTAGCTGCAGGCGAGTATTTGCCTGTGACGACGGCGCGGTATTGATAGCCGTTCATCCCCGCGGTTGCCCCGGTGATGGTCAGCTTCAGCGTACTGGCCCCGCTGTATACTCCACCGTCTGAAACTTTTACAAAGCCGCTGCCACTGCCGGTGTTAACCTGCCACTGGCAGGTTAAACTGGCTCCGGTTGCCGTAACCGAGAAGGTAGCCGTCGCCCCTTCATTCACCGTCTGCGGGGATGGCTGGCTGATGATGAAAGGAACTGGGGTAAGCACCAGTACGCCGCTCGTGCTGCCTATGTTGTTCAGCGCCAAAGTTGCATTGTTTCCAGCGCCGTCTTTGATGGCGCCGCCATTGAGGGTTAGCGAGTCGACGGTAACGCCGTTGCTGTCGCTGTCGCCCGCCTGCACCGTATAACGAAAGCTCAGTGCTGATGTGCCGGTGCCACCGGCATAAGCGGCATTTCTAGTAGCTGAGCCGACAGTCAGCGAAAGATGCGGTGAGCCGGTGACGGTGACATTCTCGTCAAAATTTACTGTGAAATCCAAATTGTCTCCGTCAGCGTAAGTTCCGTTCGCCGGCGGCGTTACCGAAGTAACTGTGGGGGCGGTGGTGTCAGGCGCAACATACGTCTCCGCCGTGATTTTTAACGGGGTGCTGATATTACCCGCCGAATCCTCCACGACCACATAAATATCTTTTGCCCCCGCCCCCAGCGTAACGGATTGGTTCGTTACCGCGCCCACCGAAACCGCGCCGAGAGAAGTACCCGCTACTTTCACGCCCATAGGTGCGGGAGGAGGAGTCGCACCGCTGTCCACAACAAGGTAATACGCTGTACCCGCCTTGTCGGTGGTAAAGCCGATTGTAGCCGCTGTGTCGCTTGTGCGGTTTACATTTCCTGCTGAAAGCACAGGCGATATGACGTCAAGCCCAAACTTTAAGTATTTATAGGTGGAAAGCTTATCCTTATCGTAAGCGACCGAACCGCCCCCGTCATAATTCGTGCTGGCCCCGCCCTGCACGCCGTAGTCCAGCGTCGGCGCATATATCATTGCTTTAGTGCCGCCTTGAATAATGACGGTTGTTCCATTTTGAATAGTAGTAACAGCAGCACTTTCGTTATAAATCGCAATACCGACGGAATTCATCGTGCCACCGTAGATATTCAATTGACCGCCGCCGATGTAAATCGCATTTCCGCCACTACCTGTCGCGCTTATTGTTCCGCCGTAGATGTTTATGTTATTAGATAAGGCACGAACCGCACTACCGGTAGACCCTGTCACGCTTACCGTTCCGCCACGAATATTTAAGGTGGTTTCATTGGAGATATAATTGGTCATATAAATCGCAGAGCCGCTTTCATTACTCACATTGCTCGAATTACTCACCGTGCCACCTAATAGTTCCAAGGTGCCGGAACCATCGGCAACAATCGTCCCAAAACCAGAACCAGATTTTCTTAATGTACTACTTGTCACCGTGCCGCCGCCCTTGCCGTCGGTAATGGTCAGCGTACCGATGCCTTTGTATTCGATAGCGGTATCAGAACCGCCGTCAAGCGTTTGACCGTTTAAGTCAATGGTGATGTCGTGGCTACAAGTGTCGGGAATAGTGATTGTTCCTGTGCCGCTATAACTGTGGGAAAGCTTCAAATTCAAATCGCCTGCCGCATCGGTTATGGCAGATTGGAGCGCCTCAAGATTGTCAATCGGGGTGGCAGCAGGCTCAAACTTGAGGTATTTGTAGGTTGCCAAATCCGTCTTGTTGTAAGCGACCGAACCGCCTCCGTCGTAATTCGTGCTTGCCACGCCCTGCACGCCGTCGTCCAACGTCGGCGCAGGTGCCATTGCTCCACTGGAGCCTTGGATAATAATCGTTGTTCCTTTTTGAATAGTAGTATTTTGGTGGTTAATCGCAAGACTGCTGACGGCGCTCACCGTTCCGCCTGATATGTTCAATTTGCTGATGTTGGTACGGCCAAAAATCGCCACTCCAGAAGTCTCTGTCACACTCACCGTTCCACCAGAAATATTTACGATTCCTTCTTCGTCCTGAATCGCAATACCACTAAACCCTGTCGCGCTTACCGTACCGCCTGAAAGATTGATTGTGCCAATGTATCCATCGCTTGTGCCAATGTATCCGTTGTGAATGGCAATGCCGTAAGCTGAAGCTGCGTGCACCGTACCGCCTGAAAGATTGATTGTGCCAATGTCTCCGTTGAGAATGGCCTCGCATTCCCCTGTCGTGCACACCGTGCCGCCTGAAATGTTAACCGTACCGCTTGAATAGTTGTTAATTCCTATAAAGGCAGAAGTAATCATACCTTCGGCGCCGCTGCTATTTTTTATGGTCAGCTCGCCGTCGTTCCTGTGCTCAATGGCGACAGTGGACTTACCGGTAGATTCCAGCGTTTTGCCGTTTAAGTCAAGGATAAAGCTTTTTGTATTGCCGCTGGCGATGGTGACAGTATTTGTAAGGTCTATGTCCTCCATCAGCCGAATGGTCTGCCCCTCTGTAACGGCATCAACAGCCTCCTGCAGCGTGGCATATCCTGTCTCGTCGATTGCGGCGACAGCACCGGCCTCAATTGCCAACAGCTGCACTTCCAGTGGGGCAAATGCGGGTTCCCCCACCGTCACAGTAAGCTCCGGCAGCTCGGCGCTGACCGTATAGCCCACAATCACCGGGGTAAAGACATATTCGCCCTCGCTGTTTGGGTCATAGTCTGACGAAGTCCATGTCACCGGAATGTCTGCGATGGTTTCTTCCCATTCAGGCTCGGCGGCCGTTGTGGGGGTTGCCGTTTCCGGGCTGCCGGAGTCCTGTGTGAGATTTTCATCGGCAAGCACGGCTGTCCGCACCGTTGCGGTCAGCGTTTCGGGCAATTCCAAATCCTCCATGGATGTTCCGAGTGATACCGCTTTTTCTATTTCTGTCAGCGGTGCAAAGCCGATAATTTCTCCGCTTGTGCCAATGGTCACAGGCGCTTCCTCCGCCATCGCCGAAACCGGCAGCAGGGTCACTACCATGCACAGCGCCAGAAACATACTGAGTATTTTTTTCATAATGTCTGTTCCTCCTCGATTTGTAAAGTTGGTTTTCCTTGTTCCAAAAGTTTCTCCAGCCTCCCGATTTCTTCCTCGGTTGCGGGGCGAATATGGGGTTTCTCGCAGGCAGGGCATTCCTTTACCGCTCCCACCCGGCAGAATAAAAAGCCGCAGTCCTCGCAGGCGTAAGTCATGTCATGTCCCTCTTCCGCATAGACAGGCTGATTTTCTTCAAATCCCAAGGAGCTGCTTTTTCTTTGCCTCAAACTCCTGCTGTGAAAGTACGCCGTCTTCCATGAGCGCCTTGTATTTTTTGATTTCTTCGATGGCGTCGGCAGGAGGAGCCATGCTGGCATGTAACACCCCTGTTCCCATCATACCGGGGCCAACAGACTGCTCAGGCACGCCGGGAAAGGCCACCATCCTAAGTGCAGCCACCAGCCTTTCAATTTCTTCTATGCTTTGCTGGTAGGAGCGGAGGTAGTTGTTCACATCCGGGAGGGTGTTATTAAACCGTGGACCGTCCATATCACATTTGAGCACCGTCCAGTAGGGGTGGTCGAAATGCAGCTCCACGTTAAACGCCTGAAAGGGTTCAGGAATATCAAAATACTGCACCGGTGCGGAGTTGTTTACCTTGCCGTCGTCCAGCCTGTCAAGGGTTCGGGCCATCTGCCTGTTCGCTGCAAACTGTGCGATTTGCGGTGCCATCGCCATGGCGCGCTCGGTTACGGTGCTGGTATAACGGCGTATGCCAGCCGCCGAGCCCTCAAACAGAGGGGTGCTGTCCTCCTTGATGGTAAAGGATTTCAATTGCTTGCCCTCAAATACGGTTTTGTCAGGATTTTTGCTCATGCAGAACAGCCTGTTCTGATGGTCAAAGATCATTTTGGTATCCCAAAGGCCGAAGTCAATCTGCTGGTCAATCACGAACTGACCTTTCAGTATTTGGTTTTGATCGTAGAATGCCAGATACTCCCGAAAGCCCTGCATTGTCAGATTGCTTTCCTTGTCGGCACCCATATCAATCCTGCCATAACAGTTGTTGCAAATATATTCGCCCTCGATTTTCGTTGGCAGAATCATTGGAATCTTGCCGCCGCAGATGGGGCAAGGGGGTTTTTTAGAAAATAAGCCCATATTCCGTTCCTCCTTTTGTTCGCATTATCTTGTTCCGCCGCCTGAACCGCCGCCGACGGAGCCGCCGCCCCCACCAAGGGAAGCAAATCCGCCGCCTCCGCCGCTGCGTTTTTCCTGCTCACGCCGCTGTTCGGCTTGCTTCATATTGCTGTAAAGCAAGTAGTGGTAGGAATAGGCGGCCGCCATGCTCCCGCTGTAATCGGTCAGCTCGGCAGAAATTTGGGGGTACAGCTCTTTCATCTGCTCCGCCACCTGATCAGCGATGCCAAACAGCATGGCATAGGTCAGCAGTTCCCTCCAAATCGGCATTTCCTTGACGCCGCGCTCGGCAATGAGTGAAAAATCCGTCAGATACCGTTTCAGCCCCATCAGCTCGCCCAGCTCCTGTTCACCGGTTGGCGTCAGATCCGTCAGCTTTGCGGGCATGTCCCACCGTTTCAGGCAGATTTTTTGATTCAGCCAAGCTCTGCCCGCGCTGTCGCATTTCTGTATGTAGGCACGCAGCAGTTTGTCGTTTTGACTTGCAAAGTGTTCCAGTTCCTTTGCCTGCAAAGTGGAATCCGAACCGGCCGCGCTTTCGAGCACCGTATAAAGGTACTCGTCATATTCGTTCATTTCGCCATGATTGCTGCCCATTAGGTGCAGGCTGACCGCTTCTCGGGTCTTGCCCATGAAGCCCACCTCCTGCGTTTCCACCGGAGACAGGCAACCAAGCTGAATCAGCCGCAGCATTCCTGTGGCGAGAATCGCACCATCTTCACACACATCAAACAGCCGTCCCAGCGCATAGGTGGCACTCAGATTGCCGTCGTTTGGAATGTCCCTGAAATACCCGAACCGCTCTGCGAATCTTTGCCTTTTTTTCTCCGCACGTTTCTTTTTTATCCTGAAAAACCAGATAATCAGCCCGATGGGAAGTCCGATGGATAAAAGCATCGTGACAATCGCTTCAAATGTGGATACTTCTTCACCGGTATTATCGTAATCACTGCCCAAAAAGGCAGTTTCTTTTACTTCCTCAAAGCTGCCCGGTTCTTGCCGTGAGGGGGATAGGATTCCTTTCTCCAAAGAAAACAGTACCGTCACATGGTTTTCGGGAGCAATGGGGCTTTCCGTGTAGGCCATAATAGCGCCGTCTGAAAATTCCACCTGTCCGTCATAGCCAAAACCCCATATGTCGGCGGTTTCATCGGTGATGGGTGTGCCGTCCGCCAGTCGGATTTCAACCTTCACATCGGTGGGGGTGGTGTTCATCCCGTCGTTTACAAATCGGAAGTTTACGCCGTCCCTATCGCTGTAACCGCCCACCGCATTGTCCAGCTTATATTCAATCGCATAGCGGTTTTGTCCGTAATTACTAATGCCAAAGCAGATTTCATACCCGCTGTCCGTATCATGGATGCCGCATTTTCTCGCCTTTTCTTCAAAGCTCCAGTCAATGTTCCAATCCGAAACCGTCTCATAGCTCCCATTTTGGTCGGAGACCGTAAGCTGGCTGATGGTCAGATAGTCGGGTGCGTTCATAGGAATATAGCTTTCGGTTCCCTCGTCAAAATCTCCCTCCCACACCTGTGTCACATACATGGAGCCGTCCTCGTAAATGACTACCTGAATATTCATGGTATTGACCTGATTTGCCGCAAAAGCCGGGAGAGGGAGGGCAAATAATAAGGCAAAGCATAGAATCAGGCCGCTCACCTTCTTGCGCATTGGGCACCTCATTTCATGCTGGGCATATCTGCCTTGTCAGCCTGCTCCACAAGATAATCTCTTTGCCTAAAACCCAGCATTCCGGCGGCCATGGAGACCGGGAACATTCGGATTTCACGGTTCAGCTTTGTTACACTGTCGTTGTAGATCAGACGGCTGGTGCGAACCATGTTTTCAAAGGTCTGCACCGCATCCATGGTTTTGATGTAATTTTGATTGGCTTTCAGGTCGGGGTACTGCTCCGTCACCATGGAAATCCTGCCAAGGGCTTCGGAAATAACCCCTTCCTGACGCATTACCTCGTCCGGCGTGGATTTTGCCGTGATGACGCTTCTTCTGGATTTAATGGTTTCAATCAGCGTTTCGCTTTCGTGCTTGGCATAACCCTTGGTCAAGTCCAAAAGAGCCGTTAGCGCATCAAAGCGGCTGGACAGCTGTACTCCGATCTGACTCATGGCGTTGCTGATATTCTCATCAAGCACCACCAGTCTGCGCTGGGTGGAGATAGCCCATAGGACAATGACTGCAAGGACTGCTATGATTGCGATAAAAGTTGGCATCATCGTATATTCCCTCCTGTTTCTGTTTTTGGAAACGGCAGGAAGTCTTTCGGGCTTCCTGCCGTTTCGGGTCAATCAAAGACACTTCTTGAAATGCCGTTGCCGCTAAATTACTCTATGCCCATAGCGTCAAGGACTGCTGTTAATTTTTCATCATAATCTGCAGCCAGCTCCGCCGCTGTTTCCAGCTTTGTAGCATCATTTTCCTCAGCCGCCTCATAAACGGTTTGCTGATATAGTGCAAGTGCCTCTATGCATGCAGTCAGCACCTCCGCTTTGTCGTCGTAGATGTTGGTTTCCCATGCTGTGCTTTGCACATCCTGAAGCATTTCATTTGCATCCTCTGCCAACTGCTTGTATGCGTCAAGGAGATTGCTTTCTTCTTTTTGACCGCTTTTTACTTCCTCAAGCAGTGTGCCTATAGCCTGCTGATCTTCGTAATTTTCAATAATACGATCAAAAAAGCCCTGAAGCTTCGCGAAGTCCGCATCCGCTTTCGCCTGCTCATCCGCAACCGAAGTCCCTGACTGGTTCGCAGGCGGTGTTTCTCCATCAGCCCCTCCGCCACAGGCTGCAAGGCTCAGCGTCATGGCAAGTGCCATGATAAGTACCAGTAATTTTTTCATTATAAATTCCTCCATTTTCTTTCTTTTAATCTTGTGGTGTTCAGGGAATATCAATGTCCGATTTCTTCTAAAGCGGCACTGGCTTCAGCGATGAAGGAGCGACCCACCTCGATGGCTACTGTCAAGGCGCCCATAATCTCAGGCGTGAGCGTTTCAGGGCTGGCAAAGTATTCGTCCGCCTTGATAATTTCACTGGAAAGGTCATTCATAGCAGTGACAAGCTCTTCATTTTCCAAAAGCTCAGGGCTTGCATTTACCTTGTCAGCAATTGCATCAAATTCCTCTGCCATGCTCATAAAATCCTGCGCAAGGGCTTGCTGCTCTGCTGTAAATTCCGTTTTCTCGACTTGTGCGGGTGTGGAAGGAGACGCTGCGGGTGCAGCATCACCTCCGCCGCAGGCTGCAAGGCTCAGCGTCATGGCAAGCGCCATCATAAGTACCAGTAACTTTTTCATTTCTAAATCCTCCGTTTCCTGCTGGGCGTATTAGGTAAAGTCCCATGCGTTCACTCTATCAAAACCCTGCCACAGAAAACCGTCCGCCGCATGAAACATGATTTTTTCGACATGAAACATGATTTTGGGAGTTGGTTTGTACCGTGGGGCGGCGCGGTCAGTCTTCCGTGTACGGCGACACATCAGGCTCGATCCACGCTTTGCCATCACGCCAGTCCACATCGAAGTCAAACAGCTTTGCGATGTCCCGCAGCTTGATATAGTTGTTGCCGCCGATGGTGTAGGCGGTCAGCCCTGTTACCGCCGCACCGGTGTCGCCCCACACGAAGTCTGTAGTGCTGAGTGTCGCACTTTTGCTGTCTTTGCCGATTGCGGCAAGCTCACCGCTTGTCTTGGTGTATGCCCCATGGTTATACAGCTTCGCCTTGCCGTCCTCCCAGCGCACATCAAAGCGTGTTTTCAGCAGCGCACCTACATCCCGCAGCTTGACATAGTTGTTACCGTCGATGCTGTATGCAGGCAGTGCAGCCGACCCACCGTTTAACATAAACTTGGTGTCGGTGGGCTTGGCGGTGGCAGGAGCGGATGGTGTCGGTGTGGAGGACGGTGTGTCGGAAAGCGCATCCGCTTTTATAAACACGATTTTGGCTAAATCGGGAGCGGAGCCTTTTGAGACTCCGGCGAATACTCCACCTCCTGTGCCTTTTACAAGGTAACTTTGGCTTGCGTAAACCCTTATTGTGCTGAAGCCGGATTCTGGATAGGTGTTGATTCTATACGTTTGCTTGTTCACATCCGCATGTAATTGTAAATCCGCCACACACATATTGCTGCAAACCACATAACGATCCCAATACTCAATTGTATATTCAGGTCCGCGGTCTTTATTTTCGCCTACAAGTGTAACCTTAAATGGTTTATCAGGCTTTTTTTCTGATAGTATAAGCCAGTAATCATATCCATTGTCAGGGTAAACCCATCTGTCACCGATTTTCATATAGTATTCGCTGGATTCAATAACGGTGGCGTTGGCGTTTGGGGGTGTTGACGGCGATGGTGTGGATTCGCTTTTTTTCAAAGCGGTCACTTTACGTTCAACAGAAAAATCACCCATGCTTATTTTAACAGTGGAAGTGCCGGAAGGGACTTCATATTCGCCGCCTTGATACATTCTCTGACCTCCGACTGAAAGGTTGAGACAGTCGCCACTGAGTACCTCTGAAGTTCCGTCCTTATACTTAGTTTTAACGGAGTAGTCACCAGTGGAGAAGATCGAGCTACCCGCATCAGGTTCGTCAGTTACTTCAACGGAAGAAACAAATGGCGTAACTGTAAACGGAATGACAATGCTCTTGTTCCCAACGACTACCCACAGGTCTTTCTCTCCCGGCGCCCAGAAGCGATAGCCCTTCGTGATTTGCGCACCGTTCTCTTTATTTTTCATTCCGCGTGACCCGGCATAGTAGGTAAGGTCATCCCAATCTAAATTTTGGTAGGCGAGTTCTCCGCCATATGCTCCGATACCAGCACGGACTATAATTGACGTCGGGTCAAACGCATCCGCTCCTTGGCGGTAGGTTGTCTGAGACATTGACGAAGCGAGGGTGAACTCGCGAATGTTTTGCCAGTCAACATTCGGCAATACACCAACTCGCATAGAACAAACGGCGGTTTTAGAGGATGGAAATTTAACCCCGGCTTTATCCGCAATTTTTTTCCATCCGTTGTATTCCGAATCCGTCATTTCACATTGTAAGGTCAAGGTGAAATATCCTACCTGGCTAAATTTGTACCCTTCTTGCAGTGGCATACCGTTTAACCACCATTTAGGGTTGTGCCCAAAGTGAGCTTCGTTTGCACCGCTGTAGAAGTACCCAATTGTAGCCCTGATGTTTTCGAACCTTTCACCGACTGTAAAGGTATCCGCCGGGATACCGGAAAACCCTTTGCTTGAAACGATTTCGTATTTGCCGGTTAGTGAATTGAACACACAAGGCGAGTCCGCCGCCAGTGCCGTTGTCGGCAGCAGAGTAAGCGCCATGCACAGAGTGAGCAATATGCCTATGAATTGCTTTTTCATAGTTTTTCCTCCTTCTTTTAATTGAACGAAATAACGTCTATTTTCACACGTTCAATCTATCAGAAATTTCTCTGCAAAACTGTCCGCTGCATGAAACATGATTTTTTCGACATGAATCATAGTTTCGGAACTTCAGTTTTTATGGTAAAATTAACTTGGAGAAATAGAATTATAGAGAAAAGGAGGAGCGCTTATGCTGCGTATTGCAGTCTGTGACGATAATATTGACGAGCTATCCAATATGGTACAGCTGATAGACCTATACCGAACATCAAAACATCTAAACTGCGAACACGCCGCCTTTCCAAACGGATTTGAGCTGGTTTCGGTCTTGGAAAAAGGAAGACGGTTTGACATATACTGTCTGGATATTATGATGCCGGGCTTTACCGGCATTGATGTGGCAAAGGAAATCCTCACCTTTGATAAAACCGCGCCGATTTTATTCTTTACCTCATCGCCTGAGTTTGCGTTAGACAGTTATTCGGTGAAGGCTATTAACTACATACTAAAGCCAATCTCAAAAGAAAAATTGTTCTTTACCTTTGACGAGCTGCTGGAGCAGATTAAATTAGAAAAAGATGAGGATGCGGTTATCATAAAGGGCAATGAGGGTATTCAAAAAATATTGATCTCCAATTTGACCTTTGTCGAGGTCATCGGCAGAAACGTACTCTATCATCTGCGCTCTGGCAAAGTCATCGAATGTACGGAAGCCTTTTCCGCTGTCTGCGATAATCTGATGAAGTATGGGTGTTTTATCAAGCCCCACCGTTCCTATCTTGTGAATATGCAGTATGTGGATACCATTGAAAACCAACAGATCACCTTGCAAACCCTTTCCTCCGTTCCTGTTGCACAGGGCAAGGCAAAGGAGATGAAGCAGCAATATCTGAATTATCAAATGGAGGGGGGCGCTTAAAATGGCAGCAATCGTGATCGGACTCTTACGATTTGGTGTTTCTTTGGTCTTTGGCCTCACGGTGTCCGTTCTCTTTGCAGGAATAGAACCCACAAAGAAAAACAGGCTCGTCACCGGTCTGCTCTGTGTCATTTTTCTTTTTATCCAGACCGCCAGCTATTGGCTTTTGGGATTGGATATCACATCAAAGCTGTATCCGCTGATTATCCACCTGCCGCTGATTGTGATATTCACCCTATACTATAAGCGCCCGTGTCTCATATCCGCCGTCAGCGTGCTTTCCGGTTATCTTTGCTGCCAAGCGCCGCGCTGGTTTGGTTTCCTTGCGGGAGCCGCTTTGGACAGCGAACTCGCAGATCATATTTTTTACATAGCATTCGTGTTTTTGGCCTATTATTTCTTGAAAAGATATGTAGCCGGATCTGTTCGGCAGTTGATGGAGAAGTCCACGAAATCTTGCTTATTTTTAGGCGGAGTCCCGCTTTTTTACTATCTGTTTGACTATGTGACCGCCATCTACACCGATGTGCTTTACAGCGGAACCGAATGGGCGGTACAGTTCATGCCCTCAACCATATCCGTTTTCTATTTTGTGTTTGTGATCCTTTACTACGCCGAGACACAAAAACAGGCAAGCCTTCAAAGAGAAAAGGATATGCTGGATGCACAGTTTAGATTGGCGCAGACAGAGTTTGCTTCTCTGCGGCAGTTACAGCAGAACGCCGCATCCTATCGGCATGATATGCGCCACCATTTTGCCCTTTTGCAAGGGTTAGCCTCCAAGGAACACATAGAGGGGATCAAAGAGTACCTACGAACTGCCCAGTCTGACATGGATACCATCACGCCCATACGCTTTTGCGAAAACGAAACCGTCAACCTGATTTTGTCCGCTTTCGCTACTAAAGCGAAACAAGGGTCAATCATGCTGACGGTGGATGCGAAACTTCCTGATTCACTTCCCTTTAGCGATACGGAGCTTTGCTCGCTCTTGTCAAATGCTTTGGAAAATGCCATCCATGCCTGTGAACAGATACCTGACAGCAACAAACGCATCATCCGGCTTCGTATGTATTCCAAAAATAATAAGCTGTGCATTGATCTGCACAATAGCTTTCAGGCAGAGCCGATATTTAGACAAGGGTTTCCAGTATCAAAAGAACAGGGGCATGGCTTTGGCACAAAAAGCATAGCTCATATCGTAGAAAAGCATGGCGGTGTATTTCAGTTTTCGGTTAAGGATGGCTGGTTTATATTTCAGGCTACGGCATAAGAGGTTGCTTTATTTTATCAAATCCTCACATTGAGTTTTTTCGCCATCTCTCATAGCTCCTCCCCACCCAACACCACCGATAATAGTTGTAAAATTGCGCAAAAGCCTGCCCTCTGATCTAATAGAGGACAGGCTTTGCTTGACTTTCAGCAGCCAGACTATAACAGCACATACGATAGCTGTATGTTTTTCCGGTGTAATACTCTAAAATCATGCAGTTTTCAACCGTTAGTATATGCGTTCCTTTTGCCGGATTAAACCTGTTTTATATTACCCAATGTAAAAACAGCAAATGTAGGGGTACAAAATTAAGTTTTTTTATAAAACTTTTGCAGCTTTGCCGTAGCCGCCTCTATGCTTTCGTGGACGGAGGTGAAATGCACCCCTTCACGACCAGCAATCTACCGATAGGATAAGCCTTCCACAAAATGCAGAAGAAAGCACCGCCGTTGGATTTCGGTCAATTCTCCGCTGTCCAGCAGTCGTTTTGCGGCTTCCTTGGCTTTTCTGGTATCGCTTCTATGTATCAATTCAAAATCAAGGGGTGGGGTGGCAAGCTGCTCTGTTTCCTCCATCCCATTGATACTCACACCCAAACGGCTTGTCCAATTTTCGTTTATAACCTGCTAATGATAGATTTCATCCGACAAGGCTTTCAGTTCTAAAAAATCTTGTGTCATCTTGCCGGGGTTCTCCGCAAGGTAATCCCCCAGCGTAATTTCTACAATGCAGTCTGCAAAATGGTAAACGATGCCCTCGCTGAATTTATTTAGGCCATAATCACTGTCTTTATAATTTTTCATGTTCCTTTCCTCCAGCTTTGAATTATTGAAAAATCCAAAGTCTGGAGGGCGGGGAACGGCAACGAATCCTTATGGGACTTTCGATCTTAAAATATGGAGCGGTTTGTAAATAAAGCGTAAATTTTGTCGAATAAAAAAGTCAGTAGATTGCCAACGACAAAATATTGACTTTTTTAGAATAGGGATATGAAATTGTATATGTAACGGGCGGGATAGCCGGATTGCACCGTCTTTCTTTCCACCTTCCAGTGGAAAAAATATATAATTTCATAGGAATACCTCTTTCGCAAGAGCAGGGAAGCCGGTATTCTGTTATCTGTCAAAACCCATAAAAGTGATCAAGGGACTGCCCTCTGTATTAGAGAGGGCAGTCCCTGCATAGTTTTGGCAGCCAGGCTATCATAGCGTTTCAAGACGCCTTAGACCCTCAGCTTTGCGCCCCCACCTTTAGCCGGGTTTGCCCATAGCTTTATTCTTTTGTTGCTGCTATTTTGTTTTTCTCGCGCCGTCTGATCCTACTTCATAACCATCCACCTTAGTGTCCTTGGCAAGTGAGCCGTCGGCATAGAAGTAGTACCACTTGCTATCAATCTGGAGCCACTTGCCGGATACCATCAGACCATCCTTGGTGAAGTAGTAGGTCTTATTGCTGCCGTTCGCACCAAGATCCCACCAACCTACCAGCATGGTTTTGCCGGAGTAGAAGCGCCAGTTGTCACCGTCTTTTACCCAGCCGGTTTTCAGCGTACCGTCAGTATTAAAGAAATACTTCACGCCGTCGATGGTCTGCGTTCCGGTGAGAGCCTTGCCGTCCTTGTAGTATAGATACTGTCCGGTGTCGTTTTTCGCCCAGCCCTGTGCTGTGGCAGGATCGATGGTCAGCTTGATGTAACGGTGGAGCATGGAGGAAACCTCCGCACGGGTGGCATTCCCTTTCGGATTGAACTTGTTGTCACTACCGCCCATCATGATACCCGCCTGCTGCATCGCTTTCACAGCGTCTTTGTAAGCACTGCCAATGCTGGAAGCATCAGCGTAAGTTGTGGCCTCACGGGTGATCGGCAGGGTATAGCCGGTTGCTTTTGCGTAGTTTGCAAAGATTACCGCAATTTCCTCACGGGTGATTGCTCTGTCAGGTGCAAACTGATTGTTACCGATACCCTGAATGATGCCTTTCTTGTATGCCCATTCAATATATGGACAATATGCACTGTCAGACTTCACATCTGTAAAGCTGCTCGTAGCGTAGGCTTTGGTATCCACGCCCTCCAGTCTGCCAAGAGCCGTTACCAGCATTCCCCGCGTCATAGCGGAGTTGGGGGAAAAGGCTGTGTCCGAGGTTCCAGATAGGAGTCCTCTGCCTACCACATAGTCGATGGATTCCTTCGCCCAATGGGTGCTGATATCCGTAAACTTTGCTGTCGGTGCGGTGTAGCCGATACCATACTGTGAGAAGTGGGTGGTGGTGAAAATAACACAGCCGCTGTTTGCATCATAGGCAGATCCTGCAATGCGAGTAGCGTTGCCCTTTGTGTCCACATACACGGCATACAGACCGCCGACCGTTTCCTTCTTGCCCAGAGTATACGGGATAGATACCGTTGCAATTCCACTGCCGAAGCTGGATACGCTCTTGCCAATGCCATAGCCAACCGTAATGTCATATACCGGTCTTGTACCAATTATTTTTTTCGCCGCATCGGAAAGGTTTGTTTTAGGCGCAATGGTAATGCTGATATTGCCGATGCTCCGCTTCTGGATTTCAGCCAGCGCCTTTTTGTCGAAGCTTACCTGCACGAGGGAACCGTTGATTTCAAGGCTGCTTACCCCCGCACTCACAAGGCTATTCAAAGAACTGCGTGTAAGAGCCGCCGTCAGGGAGGTAGCTCCCTTTGGCATGGTGACGTTCAGCTCCACAGAAATACCGTTTGCAGTTTTGCCCTGTGCCTTGGCGTCAGCTTGCGCCTTGGCAATGGCATCGGTGATGGCTTTATCCGGGATAGCTGCGCTGGCTGCACCATTTGTACTGACAGTCGCTGTCACAGGAGCCGTCGCAGTCACCGGCTGGTCGGGCTTCTTATCGGGTGTTGTCGCTGTTGTGGTTGTGCCGCCGGAGTTTCCGCCGGTGGAACCTCCGCCGTTGTAGCTCCAGTTGGCGGTCACGAAAACAGGTTTGCCGGGCATCACAAATCCGGCATTTTCACTGCTTGCACTGGTGATAGTCACATCAGGGGATATCCAACCGGTAAAGGTGTAGCCGCCGCGGATTCCGGCATAGATGTTAACAGTTGTACCTTCCGTATAGCTGCCTGCGCCCGTAGCTCCCAAACCACCGCTATTCAGGGTGACAAGATAAGTGGGATCAGGAACGTCCGGTTTATCCTTGTAGGTCGCCCCAATGGTAATTGCTTCCGCAGGCATACGGATGGTGATTGGGTTGGCGGCAGCGTCACTCAAATCCAATGTGCCGGAGGTGACGACCCACCTGTCAAACAGCTTGTTCTCCGCCGGAGCGGCTGCGATAATGGTGACATTCTCGCCTGCGGCATATTCCCCGGAGCCGGAGCCGCTGTTCACGGTCAAGTTATACTTGACTGTAGGCGGATCTGTAACTGTAACACCGGCGGTTCCTTTTTTGCTGCTGTCACCGGTGGCAGTTGCCGTGACAATCAAAGCTTCCGCCGTTTCGTCAACCGCCACGGTGAGCGTACCAGTGGAATCAATGACCGTACCGGCATGAGCTGCTCCGCTCACGCTCCATGTCACGGTATCGTCAATAGAGCCGATGCCGGTGACAGCGGCGGCAAAGCCCTTTGTCGTGCCTTTCTGCACGCTGGCGGAGTCTGGAGAGACCATCACACCGGCGATGCCGGAAATATGGCTTGGAAATTCATCGCTTTGATGGGGCAGACTGGTGAGTACCGGAAGCTTTCCCTCCGCCAGCGTCCAAACCCCGGCATCGCTCCAGCTTTCTGCTAACGCTCCGGTCGTCCACAGGAGGTACAGGATGGCGATATCTGCATTTTCACCGTCTCGCAGCAAATGGTACTCTTCCTCAGAAATGAGTTCGTCATCCCAGAACAGCTGCATACCGCTCCACGCAAAATTATCAGATACTGTATGATCCCAAACATCATCCGCGGAAGTGATGCGTGCGACATTGCCCATCTCCCCATCCTTGATGACGGATTGCCCCAATACAACGCAGCCGGATAGGGTATTTGCGCTACCGGAACCCTTCTGGAGCATCCCTACCACGCCGCTGACTCCGCCCGGCTCAATGATGTTTACTTCACCTATGACGTTGCCGGTGGTAAGGCAATTCATTACCGCGCTGCCGTCCGCCGCAAAGCCTGCCACGCCGCCAACGCTATTTGCAGTGCTGGAAACATCGGCATAATTGACGCAGTTCTGTATTGTGCTTGCGCTCAAAAGGCCCGCCACGCCGCCGACATTGTTGGCGGTGCCTGAAACCGGGCCGCCATTGACGCAGTTTTGTATGCTTCCTTCAATGATGTCGCCCACCACGCCGCCGGTGTTCGCACCTGTACCGCCTTGTATGGCGCCTATGTTCACGCAGTCATCTACCGAGATATCCACCGAGGACCCGGCAATGCCTCCGGTATACCCCGCGCTTCCAATGACTTTCCCGGTATTGGTGCAGTTTTCGATACCGCTATCTTCTTCGTAGCTTCCTGCGATGCCGACAATGCCACCGGTGCCCGATCCGCCCGTTATGTTGCCGTTGTTCTCACAGTCCTTTATTCGAGCATCAGCGAGTTCGCCAACGATGCCGCCTGTGCCATCTTCACCGGTTACGCTTCCCGAGAACACACAGTTTTCTATCTGCCCACCATAAAGACAGCCCACAATACCACCGGTGGCGGCATAGCCTGTCACGTCTCCGTCTTCGACTGTCAGGTTTTTCACCGTACCGTCCTTGATGTACCCGAATAGACCGACATAGCGCTCGTCGCGCTCAATATATAGGCCGCGAATAGTTTTGTGATTGCCGTCAAAGGTGCCGCTAAAGGCATAGGACTCTGTATCTTCATTATAATAGCCTCCAATGGGTGCCCAGCCTTTTCCGTATGAATCCTCATCATCATAATCCGAAAGATCGAGGTCGTTTACCAAAATGAGGTAAGGGTATTCCGGCAGACTGGCGGGAAGCGAATTGTGATTGACAGTCCACGCAAGGGCGGCAAGCTGGGCCTCGGTTTCAATGCGCAAAGGGTCTTCTTCGGTGCCCAGCCCCTCGATCGGTTCCGGGTATTCGGTTCCATTGGGAAGTGAAATGGACGTACCCCGCGCAGCAAGCATCGAAGCTACGCCCTGGGACACCGTCACGGTGATGGTGGGTAATTTCGCGTCGGCAGTAAGGATAAATCCCTCCGGCAGTTCGGGCATGAAGCTGTATGTACCGGCCGTTTCGCCGTCGTATTCCGGCTCGCTCTGCCATGTGACAGGCAGGGAAACGGTGATTTCCTCCCTTGCGCCAGTTCCGGTATCCTCCGTTTCCCCAATGCCAATCGCTGACCCGCTCGCCGTATCAGCGCTGCCTGAATTCTCATCCGGTTCCCCTGAGTCCAGTACCGGTTCTTCCGTAGAAGCCGCAAGCCGTATGGTCGCTGTCAGGGAATCCAGCAGCTCCAAATCCGCCTCAGATGTGCCAAGGGGAACGCTCTGCTCCGCAATCTCTGATTTCAGTGCTTCAAAGGCAATAATCTCGCCGCTTGCACCATCCGAAAGCATACCTATATCCGCCGATGCTGGCACAGGCGTCATTCCTACAACCATGATTGCAGACAGCAGCATGGCTGTGATTTTGTGAAACGCTTTTCTTCTGCTCATACCATTTCCTCCATTTCATACTATAAAAACTCCCATAGAATCTACAACTGTTCTCGCACACTTCGCTAAGCAAAATTCCAAGGACTGTGACCGTTTTGGCTCGACTGCTTGAATTTGTGACTGGCGGATGCTATACTAAAAGTGAAATAACCTAAATTAATGAACTGGGTTACTTACTTAGATTATTATACTTTACTTTTTAAGAAAATTCAATAGAGGAGAGGAAACATGAGAGAGAAAAAGCCTGATAAAAGAAAAGTGCAAGGAGCAGAAACGAGGAAGAAGCTGTATGAGATTGCGAAAAAGCTGTTTTCAGAGCGCAATTTCTCTGACGTAAATGTAGAGGATATCACGGATGAAGCCGGTATCACCAAGGGGGCCTTTTATGTCCACTTCGAGTCTAAGGATGCGCTGATTGCCAGTTTAATTGCAGACTACGTAGCAAGCGCCGATATGGATTACAAAGCCTTTGTGGAAGCACTGCCCAATAATATGCCAGCCTCAGAGGTGATCCTTGCGCTGACCCAAAAGATAGCCGATGAACTTGTGGATACCGTCGGCTGCGAGAATATGAAAAAGATCTATCAGATGCTGCTGACGGGAATCGTGGACACCGAAGCGGTCAAGGGCTATGGCAGAGAGCTTTATTTGCTGTTTTACAGCATATTGGACAAGGGCATCCGGCGCGGTGAGATCACATCTTCATTGCCGCCCGAGGCTCTTTCCCGACATTTTGTGATGGCGATAAGGGGCGTTAGTTATGAATGGTGTGTCCGCTACCCTGATTTTGACCTCAAGGTGCAGGCCGTGGAGCATTGCAATTTGCTGGTTGAGGGGATATGTTCTTGCACAAATAACAATGCCTAACCATTTTGAACCTTCACCGAAAGCAGTTCGTATATAGAGGAGAGCGCGCGCACAGTTATGCGAGCGCTCTCTTGTAGTTATTTTGTTTTTCTCGCACCGTCCGAGTCTACCTCGTAACCATCCACTTTGGTGCTTCTGGCAAGAGCACCATCAGCGTAGAAGTAATACCATCTACCATCGATTTCCAGCCACTTGCCAGACACCATCAGGCTGTCATCGGTAAAGTAATAGGTCTTTTTGGCACTGTCGCTGCCGATGTCCCACCAGCCGGTAAGAGCCTTGTTGCTGTCGTAATAGCGCCAGTTGTCGCCGTCCTTGACCCACCCTGTTTTCAGCGTTCCGTTTGTTTCAAAGAAATACTTCACGCCATCAATGGTCTGCGTCCCGGTAAGGGCCTTGCCGTCCTTGTAGTAGAGATACTGTCCGGCATCGTTTTTCGCCCAGCCCTGTGCTGTGGCGGGATCAATGGTCAGCTTGATGTAGCGGTGGAGCATGGAGGAAACCTCTGCACGGGTGGCGCTGGCTTTTGGATTAAACTTGTTGCCTGTGCCGCCCATCATAATGCCCGCCTGCTGCATGACCGTTACCGCTGTATTGTAGGTGCTGCCGATGCTGGAAGCGTCCGCATAAGTGGTTGCTTCACGGGTGACAGGGAGCTTGTAGCCGGTGGCTTTGGCGTAGTTTGCGAAGATGACCGCAATTTCTTCACGGGTGATTGCCCGGTCGGGCGCAAACTGCTGATTGCCGATGCCCTGCACAACGCCGTTTTTATATGCCCATTCGATATAAGAGCGGAAGTCGCTGTCGCCTTTCACATCGGTAAAGCTGTTTGTGGTGTATGTTTTCACATTCACGCCTGTCAGTCTGCCGAGAGCCGTTACCAGCATCCCCCGCGTCATGGCGGTGTCAGGTGCAAAAGTGGTTTTTGATGTACCGGAGAGAAGTCCTCTGCCGACTACATAATTAATGGCTTCTTTTCCCCAATGGGTTCCGATGTCGGTAAACTTGGTGCTTGGAGCGGTATAGCCCACGCCGTACACGGAGAAGTGGCCGGTGGGGATCAGCAGGCTCCCGCTGTTTGCGTCATAAGCGGAACCGTCAATACGCTGTGCTTTGCCTTTTGCGTCCACATACACACCGAACAGGTAGCCCACAGCCTCGTTTTTGTCTGGAGTATAAGGGATTGAAAGGGTAGCTGTTCCGCTGCCGAGGCTGGTGATGGTCTGTGTTTTTCCGTTTTTATCAGCATAGCTGATGGTGATGTTATATACCGGCCTGTTTCCGAGAAGAGCTTTTGCCTCTTTGGAGAGCCCTGTCGCCGGGGCGATGGTGATGCTGATATTGCCGTTGCTTTGCTTCTGGATTTCTTTCAGGGCATTTAGGTCAAGACCGAGGGAAACCGGCGCCCCATCCAGTTCAAGCTGGGACACCCCTGCGCTCACAAGGCTGTTCAGAGAACTTTGGGTCAGGGTAGCCGTCAGGGAAGTTGAACCCTTGGGCATCGTGACATTTAGATCCACGGAAATGCCACTTGCGATTTTGCCCTGCGCCTTGGCGTCAGCCTGTGCCTTGGCGATGGCATCGGTGATGGCCTTATCCGGAATGGCTGCGCTGGCTGTTCCGTTTGTACCGGCTGTCGCCGTGACAGGAGCCGTCGCCATTACCGGCTGGTCGGGCTTTTTATCCGGATCAGGGGTGGGTGTCGTTGCCGGAGGGGTGTAACCGCCACCGCCCGAGGACGAACCGCCACCATTACCGCCACCACCGCCACCGCTTTGTACGGTGACAGTAACCGGCTGACTGCTTATCGATGCCGTTTTGGTTCCGCTTGCAGCGTTGTTGGTGTTTGTGATTTCAACACGATAGTACATTGTGCCAACTGTCGCTGTAGACGGCGTAAAGGTTGCCGCTGTTGCGCCACTGATTGGTGAACCACCCAGCTCAGAATTACTGCTGCCATACCATTGATAGGAAAGTGTGCCGCCGTCGCTGACGCTTGCTGTTACAAACAAGGCCGCTGCCGCTGCGCCCTGCGCATAGGTTGCACCAACAGGCTGGACAGTGATCGTTGGATTTGCGGCATCACTGGTGTCATCCGCTGTAATCACCACCACTTCCACGGTGACTTTGCGACCGGCACTGTTAGCAAAGCCGGGCAGTATGGCAACGGCAGCGGTAAAGGTATAGCTGCCTTCCTTGTTGGGGTTATATCCGTCCGTGTCCTCCCAGTCTGTAATAAGGCAGAGAACCGTTTGATTGTCGCTGTGCATTGCGTTTGCATACGGATGGATCGCCTTTAGGAGGTTAATGACCTCCGCCACATTAGCACAGATTGTACTTCCAACTTTTCCTACATTCTCATCGGGAATAGCTTCAAAGCCGGTAATTTCAATTGTTGTAGGGGTAGTGTTACTCCCTGTTATGGTGCAAGTGATGTACACCTTGCCTTGCACGGAATCTATCTTGTAGGTGTTGCCCGTTGAGCTGATTGCATTCCCATTGTGCGTGCCACTCCATACATAGGCGTAGCTGTCAGCACCCTTCCCGCTGGCTGTGAAGGTTAACGTTTCGCCTTTTATGCAAGCTAGCTGAACGGAGTCATATCCATTTATGCCGATTTCTCCACCTGTCGCCGTACCTTCTGGTCGGACTACGGAGGTTATCGAAATCCAGTCCAGTGTCACGCTGGATGGAGCATTGTTGACTGTGATGGTTACGCCGGTATCTTCTGTACCACCAAGATACACCTTCCATGTACCATTTGGTACGCTTGCCGTTCTTGTTGCGCCCATTCCAGCCATGCTGACGGTTTTTGTTACGTCAGTGCTGAGCTTCAGTGTGAATTCATCATAAAAATCAGCAGATGGCTCGCCGTCAAGCTGGATATTCAGCGTAGCGGTGTAGGTGGCTGCCGGTGGATTTCCATTCAGCGTGCCGCCGGTGTGGGTGGTCGTGCCGCTGACGGCTCCTGTGATGACCACAGTACCGGCCGATACCGTCAGGTTTCCGCCGAGAATAATACTGCCGTTTACGGTGACATTGGCATCCGCACCGCTGACGGTGAGGTCGCCGTTTATGCTACCATTCGCACCGTCTGCGACTGTAAGCAGCCTGCCGCCGGTGACATTCACATCCGTATTGAACGCCGAACGAGAGGTGCATTTCACCGTCACATCGCCGCCGCTGATGGTCGTCGTGCCGCTCGAAGCAATGCCATAATCATCGGCGCTTGCCACATCCACAATCGCATTGCCGCTTATGCTGATGTTTCCGGCGTTCAGCACGTTACCGGTGACGCTGGGACTGGTCTTGACCTGCGCCGTGCCGGAAATGTTAATAGTGCCGCTCTGACAAATAATCCCACCCACATTGGTTCCTGTTGCGGACATGCTCAGCGTTCCGCCGGACATGATAACATCGCCGGTTGCGGTGTAGATGCACGACAGGGCATTTCCCGTCATGGTGATATTCACCGTCGCGCCGGCGACTTCAAGCCCTGCGGCTGCATATAGCGCCGCATCGCTTCCATAAGGGTAATCCAGGTTTAACGTGCCGCTGCCGTTGATGGTGAGTTTTCCAGCGGTGCTGTCATTGTGCTTTAGCCCCTTGGCATTTACCGTGCCTGATACGGTTACGGTCACATCGCCCGCCGCAGCGAAGTCGATGACCCCTGTGGAGCCGCTGATGGTGATGTTAGTCAGCGTCAGGGTGGCGGTGGATGCTGTCCATGTCCAGCCTGTGCCGCTGGCATCCTGTGTGAGATCCTCAACAATCGCGTCGTCGCCGCCGAGGAACAATTGACCCATGACAGTGCCGCCGGCGGGGGCTGTCTCAATTTTTACGTATTGATGGCTGGCGTTCCATATATAGGTACTGCCGGTGGAAGAACCGGTGCCGTCCACGCTGTCGCTCCAGGTGGCTGTATAGGAAGAGGGTAAGGTGGCGGGGGCTTTATTGAACGCGCCAATGAAGCTGCTTACCGTAACAGACTTCATGATATGGATGCTGCCGTCCGCGTAAATACCGCAGCCACTACCGCTGCCGGAGCTGATGACCGCAATCTTGCCCACGCTGCCGATGATGGAGACGTCACCGCCTGCGCCAATTGCCGGGATGCTGGGATGCGTGCTTGTTATATCGCCCGTTTCGCCATAGATTGCGACGCTGAGGTTTGCGTTAATGCCGCCGCCGTAGATGCTGCCGGTGACGCCTGTAATATCGCCAGTTTTACCGCCAATTGTGACGTGGCCGCCTGCGTCGATACCCCTTTGAGCGCCGGCGATATTGCCCACAACAGCGCTAGGTGAAATTGTAATACCGCCCGCTGCCGCGTAAATGCCGAAGACTTTCACACCGGTGATATCGCCGGTTGTGCCGCTGATTAAAACGTTGCCTGTTTCCGCGTAAATGCCGTAGTCTTTCTTGGAGCTGATAGCACCGGTTTCGCCGGTGCTTGTAATTGTAACGCTGACTCTTGCGCGAATGCCGGAGCTCTCATCGCTGCTTGCGGATAGTGCGCAGTCAATCGCGCCTGTCTTGCCGCCGATGATAACATCGCCGCCATTTGCGCGGATGCCATAGTACCTGCCTGAAATATTGCCTGTTGTGCCGTGGATGGTAACACTGCCGCCCGCATAAATTCCATGGGTGCCGCTTTTGGAGTCGGTGCCTCCCGCGCCGATCTTGCCCACAACGGCGCCATCTGAAATGGTAATGTCTCCATTTGCGCGAATCGTGTACGTCGTGGACGTAATATCGCCCACCGTGCCGGAGATAGTAACACTGCCTCCGGCAGAAATGCCGTCGCTGCCGCCGCTGTTGATATTGCCCATCGCACCCAAGATGACGATGTCCTTAGACGCCTTTATGCCGCCGTCGGAAATCGTAAGCGGGCCGTCGCCTTTGATGACGAGGCTGCCAGAGCTTTGTATGGCGTAGGTAGAACCTTGGTTGACTATGACAGCACTGGTGCATGACAGATTGATGATATCGGTGCCGGCACATTCAAATTTTATATAACCGCCTTGGTAACTGCTGTTAAGCGTCAGGGTGGCGGTTGTCGCATCCCATGCCCAGCCTGTTCCGCTGGCGTTAGCGGCAAGACCGACGTCGGTTTGCCCACCAATGTCCATTGTGCCGGTGACAGAACCGGTGCTCATCAGCCCAACCTCACTGTGCGACGCCGGTGCATCTGGAACAGTGACCTTCACGGTGATGGTCGGTGGTGTTACGCCGTCTGCCAGCGTTACACCCTCCGATAATTCCAGCGTAGGGGTAAAAATATAGATGCCCTCTATATCCCCATCAAAAGCTGGTTCAGATATCCACCTTTCCACTGCAACGGTGGTTTCACTTATTTCATTCTGTGCGTCGCTGTCCGTTGCAGTGTCGCCTCCACTTACGCCAACTGTGATGGCACTTCCGCTGACAGTAACCGCCAGCATACCCGGCAGATTCAGTTCATCCTCCGGAGTACCAGTTGCCACCTTCTGCTTAGATACCTTGGCATCCAGCTCCGCAAAGGCGGTAATGCTTCCGCTTGCGCCCAAGGGCGCGCCGGAATCGGTGTCGCCTGTTTCGGCAAAGGCCATCGTCGGCAGCATAGTAAATACCATGCAAAACGCCAGAATCAAAGACAGTGTTTTGCTTGCTCGTTTTGTTCTCATTCGCTCATTCCTCCTCATAATTATTTTGGTTTTGTGTTGCATCGCTGGGTGATAGGAGCATCTTCAAAATCTCCTTCAGCGTGATGGATACCCCGCTAGGCCAGCAGATTGCCTTGCCGTCGGTATAGGGCTTGCAGAAATCCCCACTTGCGATGAGGGCGGCAAAAGCCGGTTCGTGAATCCTGTCCCCAAGCTCCAGAAAGATGGTATGCCCGCTCTCCAGCGTAATGCTGAAGGTGTCCCCATCCAATGCGCCGACATTGATGATTTTTAAGTTTTCACTATCTGCCCGTTCTGACCACAGCATATGAACCACCTCCTAAATCAAACAAGCCACCAAATCGGATTGCCCATCTGGCTCACTCATATATTAATACAAGACAAAATAAAAAGCGGCGAAAGTTCCGTAATCGTAACTTTCGCCGCTTTTTATTTGTTTTTTTGTCATTTACACCCGTTCAAAGCAGTAACCTTCGCCCCTCGAGCATTCAATGCACCACCCGCTGTTTTCGATTTTCTTACGAAGGTTGAAAACGGTCTTCTTGAGAGCCTGACTATCGCCCAACATAGGCTGTTTCCATGCCTTTTCATACAGGTATTCGGCGCTGATAAAGCGTCCCTCGTTCTGTGTGAAAATCATCAGAAGGGCAAACTCCTTCTGGGTCAGCAGCAGATCAGTTCCGTCCAGTGCGGCTACACCCGCCGCCACATCAAGGGATAAGCGGTCACGGGTCAGCTTTTCAGGGATTTGCTCCGACCGGCGGAGTAGTGCCTCCACCCGTGCCATCAAAACCCCGAAATCGTAGGGCTTGGCAAGGTAGTCATCGCTCCCAGCAGTAAGGCCTCGCACAACATCTTCATTTGTAGTCAGTCCCGTCAGCAGGAGAACCGGAATCTTCGAGTACCGCCGCAGCTCGCCCATAAAGTCCAATCCGCTGCCATCGGGCAGCATGATGTCCAACACAATCAAGTCCGGCATTTGTGCCTCTACTGCTTTGCGGGCTTCGCCAAGGGTCAGTGCGGTGACCGCCTTATATCCCCGGCGGGTGAGCATTCGTTCATTGCCCCGCATAATCTGCTCGTTATCCTCCACCAATAAAATCCGTTTTTCACTCATGCGTCCTCACCTCCAAATTGTCCCTCATAGGTGGGCAGGGCAAAGCTCATCGTCGTGCCGCTGCCCGGCGTGCTCTCGATCCATATCCGGCCGCCGTGGGATTCCACCACCGTCTTGCACAGGTACAGGCCGAAACCGGTGCCCCCGGTGGAAACGCCCCGTTCAAACACATGGGGCAGCAGCTCAGCGGCAATGCCTGTACCGGTATCGGTGACCGTCACCAAAATCTCATGCCCTGTTTTTTCCGCCCGCAGAATAATTTCTCCCTGTTCTGTATAGACGGCAGCATTTTGCAGGAGGTTTGCCACCACCTGTGCCAGAAGATCGGCGTTGCCGAATACGTTCAGTCCTTCCTCAATGTTCGCTTTCAAGAGATTGCCCTGCTTTTGCAGATGCAGGGAGAACATCTCTGCGCTGCTACGCAGGAGCATGGAAAACTTCACCGCCTGCTTGTCCATGTTTTCACTCATTGCGGCCAGAGTCAGCGTGCCGCCCACCATGCGGGCCAGCCTCATAATTTCCTGTTGAGCGTTCTGGAGCAGCTCCGCCGCCTCTCCATCCCTCACAGCTTCGCCCATGTCCTCTAAAATTTCCGCCACCGTCTGTATATTGACCGAGATAACGGTGAGAGGTGTGCGCATTTCGTGGGAGGTGTTGGACAGAAATTCTGTTTTCGCGCGGCTGGCTCTCTCAAGGATATGGTTTTGTTCGTCCAGCTTTTTTTGCTGCTCGTTATAGAGCTTAAAGTGGAGATAGAGCATGGTGCCAAGCACCGCGCTGACCGACACAAACCCCACGATCACATCGATGAGCAAGTCCTGCTCGGTAGCCCATGCCTTGACCAGTTCAGGATGACGAAAGGCGATCAGGCAGATGGCAAGATACAGCAGAATTTCCAGAACGGACATCGCAATGGCCCTTTTGCCCTCCAGCATCAGGATGGTAAAGGCCACCGCAAACACGAAAAAGCTGGGCATCCCGCTGTGATATCCTCCCGCCGTGAAGAACATGACCGGGAACAGTACCAGAAAAATGGCGATGATGGTAACCATGTAGCATAGCTGGTATCGGCCGGTGCGCTTGGAATAACAGAGCAGGGCATAGGAGAGGATGGCTGAAATGAAATTTGCCACAATATTTCCCGACCCTGTATTTATTGTAATACCAACCAACGCCATAGCCAAGCTAATGACTGTGCCGCCCATGGCAAGCACATTAAACAGTCGTACCCGAAAGTCAAAACTCTTATCTAAAAAGCTTTCGCAAATCAACAAAATCAATCGTTTCATCTGCCACGCTCCTTGTCCCCTGATTTGGGCTTGCGTCCGTTTCCTTTTCGTCTGTCCTCCGGGCGCTGTGCATCCCCCGGAACCAGCCACACACCTGCGACCTTACAGGAACCTTTGATACGCCCATTGACACAGTGGTATATGACCATTCGGGGAGTAAGTCCCCATTTTTGTCCTGCTTCTTTTACACTGATATATTCCATGGTTTTCCTCCAAATCAATTTCTTTTATCTATTATATTTCACGCTAAAGAAATTTTCAAGAGCGTGAAATAAATGAGTTGGAAGTTGTAAGCTAAGAGATTTTTGTGTGGATGAACTGCCTATATATACTTATTTTCCGCTTTTTATATCAGTTAAGCTGAGTAGTTCAAGGGGGTTGCAAAATGACCCCCACCCCCGTCCACTGAAAATTGGATGCCATGCAGGGCAGAAATTGCCCTGCCGCCTCTCTCCTCTGTTCTGATAACTGATCGAGCACCAGCGTTCTAAATGGTTCAAAATGAACGGGGGTAGTCTTTTTCTTTGCTGAACGTGCGGTTGGGGCAGACCCTTTGCTTACCTCTGTCACTGTCTGCTTTTCCTGCATTTCACTTTTCAAGGTATCAAAGGTGATCTGTGCCACCTCGGTCTTATGCCCGCCTGTCCCTGCTTCTGGAGCGGCAGGCGCTATGTAATCCTCATGTGTGAGGGTATTATCATTGTCGGGCGTAGGCATCTGCTCCACCAAAAGCAGGATATACAGGTTAGAACTTTGCCCACGGTTTTTCTCACGGAAACGTGCTTCCTTTTGGATATAGCCTGCGTCAGCCAGCTCCTTCAGAGCGCGCTTTACCGTGGATACAGATATGTGAAGCTGTTCTGCCATCGTCGGAATGGCAGGAAAACAGGTCAGGTCTTTATTAGAACGGTCAATCAGATAAATCAGCACTGAAAGCGCACGGCTTTTCAGATTGCTGGCATACGCTTGTTTTTTCAGCTCCGCTTGCTTGGTCATCATCAAAATCCTCCTTACGCCGGGGCGCTATGCCCCGGCGATATATTTTGCCATCATCGTTTTGTGCTGCTTGGAATTGCTCATGCCGTCCGTAGGTTCAGGCTGATAGTCCAAGAACAATACCTTATGAAAATTGCTTTGCAGAATGGCCGCATAGTCGCTCCTGACCGTTTCATGGGTAAAGGGGCAGAGTACATAGGCATCTGCGGTATCCAACCGTTTCAAAAGCCGCATGGAGTTGGGCAGCTCGTAGGGCTTTGTGCCGCATACGATGAGCAGCAGACCCGCATCATTCGCCTTTTCATTTGGATTTGGCTGATAGCCAAAGTCATGGATGATAAAATTCACCGGTTCTGCCGCTGGCACAGTACCGTACCGGACACCATCCAGCCGCCAGCCCTCGCCAGCCGGTTCCATTTCGTAGGCGGCCGCCATGGTGGTTAAGATACTGCTTTCATTTTCCTCCACATAGCAGACAGAAGCCCCCACAGCCGCCAGCCATGCGCAAAGGCCGAGTGCTGTTGTGGTTGATCCCATCCTCGGCTGTGAAGAAATCACGGCGACATGGATATTCTCGCAGACGAAACGATAGGTTTTCCTGCCGCTCGCTTTTTTTGTGCGTTCCTTGGCAGCATACCGCACCATGCCCTGTTCACTCAGACACTCCAAAATCTCACGCTGAATTTCTATAATGTCGGTGGAGCAGACGATATTACCCACTCCGCTATCCAACAGAGAACGGAACAGGGGACTGTCACCCGAAAGTCCCTCGCAGATTACAGTGATGCGGGGGTTATACATGGTCAGAAACTCTTCGATAGCCCCGGCAAATTCTTCATCATCATCCCCAAAGGCAATGCGATCCAGCACCACTTCGGTCACATGGGAAAAGTTACGCATATCGTAGATAATAAATTGCTTCAGAACAAAATTGCCCACCATTTTCTTGATGGGCATATCACTGTCAGCATCGTACCAACCTGTAAAGTCCAACAGATTGGTATGCTGTGTAGATGAAAGGTATAAAATCATATTCGGCCTCCTGTCAGTTTCCAATCGCCCAAAATGGGCCTCCTGCGGCGGCACCTTTCCGGGCCTCGTTCATTATCAGCGACAAATCCCACTCCTGATTGCTGCGCCGGTGACTGGCGGGGTCAGCCACAAGGATTTTCCCCTCGGCGGTCACTCCCCGCAGAACAATAAAATGTCCCCCTGTGGTAAAATGCCCCTTGCTCATTATGGCGACCACCAGCTTGCCGCTGGAAAGTGCGTCCACAATATCCTGTGCTGTCAAATCTCCCTCACAGGATAGTCCATAGCCCTCGGCCGCACCCGGTATCAGGCTATGATAGGACCCGTTGCCCTCGCAGCGGTGTCCGTTTTTTACAGACCAATTTGACAATTCAACCGGGTCATGCGCTTCTCCGGTCAATGTGGAAATCACAATGGACATGGAGGTGGGGCCGCACCCGGCCTCGCCAATGGTACTGGATTGACCGTACATCACATTCGCCCAGCGTTCATCAAGCTGGTTGTAATAAACCACCTCCATGCCGCCGTCTGTAAACACAACCCCCTCATAGGATTGCCCGATGCCCTCAATATAGTCCTGCTCATAAATACCCAATGTCTGATTGTAGCCGTACTCCTTTTGAAAGTCCTCCACTACTGACAATTCATCACCAATCAGCCATTGTGCCAGTACAGAAAAGGGACTGGTAATCAGGTAGAGGATTAAAGCTATGAGCATTAGAACGGCAACCGCCGGACCTAAAATGATGATGAGCAGGCGCTTTCGTGCCTGCTCATCGGTTGCGGCTTGTACCGCTATCTGTGCTAAAATCTTGGCGGTCAACGGGTCTACTGCCATCAGCGCCCACCCGCCTTTCCCATATACATCATCTTGTAGTCAGGAATCTCAAAATTAATATGCAGGCGCTTTGCACCCACCATAAAGAGGGCGTGTCCTCGCTTCCGGGCCAGCAAAAGTTCCTGCTCGGCTTCGGTAAGGTCATAGAGCTTGGCTGTTTCCTTTAGGTTGGGGCCGTCTGTTCCCATCAGGAGCTTGTAGCACGGGATGTCAAGAAGCGCCTGCCCATACTGCTTGATGCTCTCAGAGAGAAAGTCAATGACACTGTGAGAGATAATAGCCAAAGCTGACTCGTATTTTCTTGCCCGTTTCATGGCATTTCTAAGATAAACGAGAGATTGCGGTACTTTTTGGTCAATCATCAAATAAGCCTCGTCGCAAATTAAAAGCACCCGTTCATCCCGGTTTCGGCTCATCTGCTCCCAGCAGTAGGTCAAGAGGTTAAAATACTGTGTTCGCTTGATGTTATCGCTGGTTCCTTGGAGCGCATTGGTGTCCAAACAGACGAACCGGCTTTCGCTTTTAATGGTCGTGTGGCCGTTCCAAATAAAGCTGTCTGAGCCTTCGGCAATGTCATAAAGCAGCAGGGAAAGGTCGGCATAAGCCTGTCTGTCCTGTTCCGTATCCGCTTTTTCTTTCACCAGCTTATGCAGATCGGAAAAGATGGGAAAGTCCTCCGGCGAAAGTGCCGCCACATCGGTGTCCCATGTGATGTTGAAATTCCGGTACAGCTCCACAAGGCTCTTTTTAAGGACCGCCTTTTGCATATCGGTCAGGCAGGGAATGTAAAGGCCGAAGAAGATTTCAAGATTCTTCATATGCAGGGCAAGATCGTTCATGCCGTAGCCTTCATCACGGTACAGCCGGTCGGTTTCATTTTCCTGCTCATCATCACGGGGGGACGGGCGGACCTGAAGGGGATTGAATCGGCCACCAGCGCCGCCCACAGCATTGACCCAATCGCCGCCGCAGCCAAGATTATAGCAGAGGTCTTTGTATTCACTTTCCGGGTCGATTACAATGATTTTTGTACCTTTCATGTACTCAGACATGATGATGTGCTTGATGGCGGTGCTTTTGCCTACGCCTGAATTGCCCATAATGACAAAATTGCTGTTTGTCCTATCGCTGCCGCGCCGCCAGATGTCCACAATAACAAGGCTGCCGCTGGCGTCCAGCGCAAGGTAATAACCCTCTCCGTCATTGAAACCGGAGCTGGCAAAAGGAAAGCCTCCCACAAAGGTGGACAGCGGCACGATTTTTTGCAGGATGCTTTCAATCTTTCCGTTGGTGGGAAAAGACGGGGAAAGGTGCTGAAAGCACTCCTTTTGCAGATTGGGAATGACACGCATTTTACATTTGAGAACGCTGATGATGCTCTCCGCACGGCGGCATACCTTTTTGAACGTGCGCTCGTCCTTGGCAATCGGCATGACGGACACGCTCATAAGCCCCACCGTTTCCCCCTCACGGTCGATCTGCATGATGATTTTTTCGCCGTCCTCGGCGGCTTTTTCCGCACGCTGACGAGATAGAGGGTCTTTGGCGCTCTCCGCCAGTCCTCTTTGCTGCACCACACCTCGGGAAATGGCGTTGATGAGGGTAGCGTTGTCCACCGGCTTAAAGCCAATGGATGCAATGGTTGAGGGAATATTGGTTATTTTAGAAAGCCACTCCGTTTCCACCTTTTGCGGATAGCGGATCAGACCGTAAATCTTACCGAGGTTCTCCCCCACGGAAAGGCTGTTCTTGGTAAACTCCAGCCCCATAGGGGTAATCACATTGAGCAGGGCGGCATTTATAATATCCCGTTCCTGTACTGTTTGTTTTTTAGGCATAAATGTCCTCCTTTAGCATGGGAATACCGGCCTCAAAGTCCGTATCCTCCAAGTGGGTATAGGAGGGGTTGTTGACAAGGTTCAAAAGGCGCACGATTTCCTTTTCCGTCAATATGTCACAGCCGACTCCGTTGGTGGTAAACTTCTCCGCCAGCAGGGATGCCCGTTTGAGCAAATCCTTTTCCACGCCGTCCTCATAGCGATCCCACAGGGAAATGTAAAACTGGCGCTCTACAATTTCGCCGGACAGGGCAAAGCTGCTCATCTGCAAAATCTCCTGCCGCAAAAGCTCTTTTCGCTTATCATCGGCGGTCTTTAACATCCCCTGCATATCAGAAATCAAGGGCGAAATATCCACAGGACGGCTTACCGCCATAAATTTGAACGAATACTGAATGTCCGAAAGCTCGGCGGTGATTTGCTTGATCAGGTTGTTTTTTTCGGCTTTGCTGTATAAGTCAATGCTGATTGCATGGACACGCAGATAGGTCAAAACCAAACCATCCTTGGTGTATAGGTACTTGTCTTTCACATCCCGCACATTGATAAACTGCTGTGCAGTCTGTACGGAGATTGCCGTTTCGTCTGATACCGGCCGTTTCTTAGCCGTTTTCAGGAACAAAAGCAAAAGGGGCTGTCGCAGTAACAGCACCTAAAAAAGGAACAAAAAACGGCAACTGGCGTAAGCCAGAAGCCGTTTTTTGTTGTAAAATATAGTTGTGAAACCAATAATCTTACAGCCAGATTATACAATAACCGGGAATGTATATCAACTG
>JAHDPO010000051.1 GCA_018434325.1 Clostridia bacterium
GGCGCAAGCGGGCGACAACATCGGCGTGCTGCTGAGAGGCGTGGATAAGAAAGAGATCGAGCGCGGCCAGGTATTGGCAAAGCCCGGATCCATCAAACCCCACACGAAGTTTGACTCTGAGGTATACGTATTGACGAAGGAAGAAGGCGGTCGTCATACGCCGTTCTTCACGGGCTATCGTCCTCAGTTCTACTTCCGTACAACGGACGTGACGGGTGTGGCCACTTTGCCGGAAGGTGTAGAGATGTGTATGCCTGGCGACAACATCAAGATGGTCATCGAGCTGATCACGCCTATCGCCATTGAGCAGGGACTGCGCTTCGCTATTCGTGAAGGCGGCAGGACCGTAGGCTCCGGCGTTGTAGCCGGCGTTACCGAGTAAGACTGAAGCAAAGATGCTTAAATTGATTTAAGCATAAATAAGAGAGGGTGTCCGCGATGGATCTGAAAAGGTGCAGGAGGGCACCCTCCTTTTGTCATTATTTGTCGTATACTTGTATACATCAGGACAATTTAGGAAAAGGTTGACTTTGCTTGATCCGATCATTTAGAATGTTAAGACAGGTTAGATCAAATTGAGTGGGGAGGGTTTAATTATGATTAAGAAGGTTCATTTTATTACTTTGGTTGTACTGGTTTTATTTTCTGTATCGCTTTTAGCCGGCTGCGGCGGCGGCGGCACCGGCGGCAGCACCGGCAGCACGCAGGCTACCGGCGCCCCTGCCGGCACTGAAGCGGCGGCCGACAAGATCAGCGGCGACTTCATTATGGCTACCGGCGGCACTTCCGGCACCTACTATCCTCTGGGCGGCGCTATGTGCCAGATTCTGAAAACCGCTACCGGCGCCAATATCAATGCTAATGCCACCGGCGCTTCCGTGGAAAATGTTCGTCTGCTGGAAAAAGGCGAGGCTGATCTGGCCATCGTTCAGACGGATATCATGAGTTATGCCGTATCCGGTATCAACAATTTTGAAAAAGAGGTCAAAGGCGTCAAGGCTATCGGCTCCTTGTATCCCGAAGTGGTTCATGTGGTAGTGGGCGCCGACAGCGGCATCAACAGCATCGAGGATTTGAAAGGCAAGAAGGTTTCCGTAGGTGCAGCCGGTTCCGGCACGGAAATCAACGCCCAGCAGTTTTTTGAAGCTTACAACATGACCTACAAGGACATCGATCCTCGTTATCTTTCCTTTGCCGAGTCCGCCACGGCTTTCCAGGACGGCACCATCGACGCTTTCTTCTGCGTGGCCGGTACTCCCAATGCAGCTATCGTGGAGCTGAAGGTCAGCCGTGATATCAAGCTGATCAGCCTGGATAAAGCCCATCAGGATGCTCTGATCGCCAAGTATCCCTTCTTCGCCGCCCATACCGTCAGCAAGGATGTTTACGGTATGGCTGAGGACGGCCAGACCCTGGCCATCAAGGCTCTGCTGATTGTCCGTGAGGAAATGTCGGAACAGGATGTTTACTTGCTGACCAAAGGTCTTTATGACAACCTGACCGCCCTGGGCGAGGCTCATGCCAAAGGCAAGGAAATTTCCATGGAAAAAGCTATGGAAGGCGTGGTGCCCGGCAATCTTCATCCCGGCGCCGCCAAGTACTTCCAGGAAAAAGGCATTGCTACACCCTAAATGAAACTCAGCGATATAGTGTCTTTAATGAATAGAAAGGCAGACAAGCGAACAAGAGGGATTTTGCTCGCTTGTCTCCTTCTTATTATCCTCTTATGTTTGCTTTTGCCCATTTTACCGCCCAGCCTGCTGCTGGTGTCGGGGGAGCAAGTGCTTTTTGAGAGGGTATTGGGAGAGTCCTATTGCGAGGTGGATTTTCGCCACTCCGTCAATAAAGGCCATATCCGGGAAATTTATCTCCTGGACGGTCAAAGGCGGCAGCTGACTCTTGAAACCGGCTACTACCAAAGCTATGGCGCCGGTATGATGGATACGCCGCCGCCGGAAGTGAGCTGGAGGCAGGAAGGCAATTATATGATTCTGACCTTTCCGCCTAATTGGCAGCAGCGTATCAACTATATCGGGGGAGCCGTGGCCGGCCACTGGTTTATTTATGAAGACTTCCGCCTGGAAATCGGCAGCTTGCGGCCGGGGAAGCCCTTCTCTTTGCTGATCCGGCGGCGCAGCCTCTGGAACAGATGGCGGCAAATACTGTAGAAACCAATGGTTTGGAACGCAGAAAAGGAGGTACCCATTGTTCGGGAAAAAGAAAGTAAATGAAGAAATAGAAATTGATTTAAGTACGCTGGAACGGGAAGCGGTTACCAGAAATTATGAAGGTATGGCGGCAAAAATCATTACGGTGATTTTAACCTGCTTTACCTTGTTTCAGGTCTACTCCTCCATTACCGGCACAGTGCCCCAGCAGCTGCTGCGCTGGGCTCATCTGGCTTTTGTAATACCGCTGGCTTTTTGGCTATATCCTGCCACAATCAAAGGAGACCGCAATAAGCTTCCGATCATCGACCTGGTTCTTGGCTGCGCCTTTGTGGCGGTAGCCTGCTACTGCTTTTATAATTATAATGCGTTGATTCAACGGGCCGGTATGTACAATACCCTGGATGTTATTGTGGGGGCTGTGGGTATTCTGCTGATTATGGAAGCCTGCCGCCGGGTGGTGGGCCTGCCCATCGTAATCATTGCCAGCATCTTTTTGCTGTACGCTTATTTCGGTCCTTATATGCCCGGTTTTTTGCGGCACCGGGGCTATTCGCTGACCAGAATCATCACCCATATGTTTTTTACCACCGAGGGTATTATCGGCACGCCTCTGGGGGTTTGCTCCACCTTTATCTTTTTATTTATCCTTTTCGGTTCTTTTCTGGAAAAGACCGGCATTGGTCAATTCTTTATTGATATTGCCAACTCTTTGGCCGGCTGGGCTGCCGGCGGTCCCGCCAAGGTGGCGGTGCTGACCAGCGCCTTGCAGGGTACGGTATCCGGTTCTTCCGTGTCCAATACGGTGGCTACCGGCTCTTTTACTATCCCTATGATGAAATCTTTAGGCTATTCGCCAAACTTCGCCGGCGCCGTAGAAGCGGCAGCTTCCACCGGCGGCCAGATCATGCCGCCCGTAATGGGCGCGGCAGCCTTCCTGATTGCCGAAGCCGTAGGCATTCGCTATCTGGAAGTGGCTAAAGCGGCTGTGGTGCCGGCCTTGCTCTATTTCACCGGCATCTGGATCATGGTTCATCTGGAGGCCAAAAGGCTGGGGCTGCGGGGGCTGCCCAGGGAGCAGCTGCCTAAGGCAGGCAAGCTGATGGTCGAAAAAGGCCATTTGATTCTGCCCCTCGTCTCCATCGTCTTTTTCCTGACCCAAGGCTTCACCACCACCCGGGCCGCTTTGTGGGGTATTCTGACGGCAATTGTGGTGCCTTTTTTGCGGAAAAACACCTGGGTTTCACCGAAGCAAATTGCCGGCGCTATTACTCAAGCTGCCAGAAGCATCCTTTCGGTGGCTTGCGCCTGCGGCGTAGCCGGTATTATTGTCGGCGTGGTCACCCTCACCGGCCTGGGGCTGAAGATCGGTGAAGGCTTAGTCAGTCTCACCGGCGGCCTGCTGCTGCCCACCTTATTTTTTGCAATGATCACTTCCATTGTTTTGGGAATGGGCGTGCCCACCACCGCCAACTATCTGATCACTTCCACCATTGCCGCCCCTATTTTGATTAAGCTGGGAGTGCCGGTGCTGGCGGCTCATATGTTCTGCTTTTATTTCGGTATTGTGGCGGATATTACGCCGCCGGTGGCTTTGGCCGCTTACGCCGGCTCCGCTATCGCCAAGGGTGATCCCTTTATGACAGGAGTCAATGCCACGAAGCTGGCTATCGCTGCATTCTTGGTACCATACATCTTTGTGCTGAGCCCGCAGCTGATCCTTATCGACGCCAGCCCCCTGATGGTGGTACAGGTAATTTTTACATCTCTAATCGGTATGGTGGGCATCGGCGCCGGTATTACGGGCTATATGATGACGGTTTTGCGCTGGTATGAGCGGATTCCCATGATCGCCGCCGGTCTTTTGCTGATCCATCCCGGACTGCTTACCGACGTGATCGGCTGCGGTGTGATCATTATCGTTTTAGCTATGCAATATTCCAAGAAAAAGAAACAGTAAGGAGGAACTCCTATGATGGAGAAGCTGGGCCAGGAATTGCAAAAAATCAAGGTGGGAAGAGTGGTGGACATCGCTACCCGCCGGGGAGATTTTGCGGCTAATCTGGCTAAGGGCCTGGGAGGATTTGAGGAGATCATCGCCATCGACGTCGATGAAAAAGCTTTGGCTAAGGGCCGGGAAGCCCTGGCGGCGGATAGTCGCATCAAATTTGAATGCCGGGACGCCTACCATACAGGCTATGCGGAGGGCTCATTCGACCTGGTAGCCGTCGGCAACTCCCTCCATCATTTTGAGGATGTTCCGGCTTTATTTCAGGAGATGAAAAGGCTGCTGGTCCCCGGCGGAACGCTGCTGATCAGCGAAATGACTGCCGACGGTCAGGAGGGCGCCAGCCTCACCCATGCCTTGATCCATCGCTGGGAAAGCGATGTGGACAGAGCCCAGGGAATTTACCACCATCACACTTACAGCAGCCGGGAGATCCTGGATATGGCAGAGGCTGCCGGCTTTAAAGTAACCAAGTCTTTTCTGGATTGGGACAAGGAGCCGAAGCTGGTGAAGGGCATAGAAAAACGGCTGGAGGAGCTGGAGGAGAAATTGGCGGAGCTTAAAGAGCTGCCCGATTATCAGGAGCTGGCTGAAGGCGTTGCCCGGATCAAGGCCAATCAGGCGGAGCACGGAGCTGCATTCGCTGCCGCTTTAGTGGTTTTTGCCGAGAAATAGCGAAGCGTTATCAAGAGGCCTGCTGATTACGAAACAACAGACAAAAAAATAGGAAGGGGCCAGCATAATGACAATGAAAAGTGATATCGAAATTGCCCAAAGTACTGAGATGTCGCCCATTGAGCAAGTGGCGGCGGAGCTGGGACTTGACCGCGAAGCTATTGAGTTGTACGGCAATTATAAAGCCAAAATCAACTACAATAAGCTTGCCGCCTCAAAGAAAGAAGCGGGGAAGCTGATTTTAGTAACGGCGATCAATCCCACGCCGGCCGGTGAAGGCAAAACCACCACCACCGTAGGCTTAGGCGACGCTCTCCATTATTTGGGCAAGAAGACCATAATTGCCTTGCGGGAACCTTCCTTAGGCCCGGTTTTTGGCGTCAAGGGCGGCGCTGCCGGCGGCGGCTTTGCCCAAGTGGTACCCATGGAGGAGATCAACCTGCATTTCACGGGAGATTTCCATGCTATTGGCGCCGCCAATAATCTTTTGGCCGCTCTCCTCGATAACCATATATTTCAGGGCAATGCTCTGAATATTGACGGCCGCCGCATCACCTGGCGGCGCTGCCTGGATATGAACGACCGTCAGCTTCGCAACATTACCGACGGCCTGGGGGGCCGGGTCAACGGCGTACCCCGGGAGGATGGCTTCGATATTACCGTAGCTTCCGAAATTATGGCCATTCTTTGTCTGTCCAAGGATTTGGAGGACTTAAAGGGCAGACTGGCCAAAATCATCGTCGGCTACACCCGGGATGAGGAGCCGGTGACAGCAGGCCAATTAAAGGCTCAGGGAGCTATGGCCGCTCTCCTGAAAGAGGCATTGAAGCCCAACCTGGTTCAGACCCTGGAGCATACTCCTGCCTTTATCCACGGCGGTCCCTTTGCCAACATTGCCCATGGCTGCAACAGCGTTATGGCTACGCAGCTGGCCCTTGATCTGGCTGATTATGTGGTTACGGAAGCCGGCTTCGGCGCCGATCTGGGGGCGGAAAAGTTCCTGGATATCAAATGCCGCAAGAGCGGCCTTAAGCCCTCGGCGGTAGTGATTGTGGCCACCTTGCGGGCCCTGAAAATGCATGGCGGCCTGCCGAAAACGGAGTTGGGCCAAAAAGACCTGGATGCTCTGGAAAAAGGTCTGCCCAATCTGCTGAAGCATATTGAAAACGTGACGCAGGTCTTTGGCCTGCCGGCGGTGGTGGCCATCAACCGCTTTGCCGCGGATCATGAAGAGGAATTAGCTTTGGTAGAGCGGCGCTGCCGGGAGCTGGGAGTGAACGTAGCCCTTTCCGAGGTTTGGGAAAAAGGCGGCGCCGGCGGAGCGGCTTTGGCCACAGAGGTGCTGAAGCTTATCGCCGCCAGAGAGGCAGAAGGCAATCCGGATATTCGCTTTGCCTATCCCGACAGCATGAGCCTCAAAGAAAAGGTGGAGACCATCGCCGCCAAAATATATGGAGCCGACGGCGTAGACTTTGCCCCCGCCGCCTTAAAGGAGCTGGACAAGCTGACGGCTTTAGGCTTTGGCAGCCTGCCGGTCTGTATGGCTAAGACCCAATACTCCCTGTCCGATGACGGGGCCAAGCTGGGGCGGCCTGCCGGCTTCCGGATCACTGTCCGCAATGTCAGGGTATCTGCCGGCGCCGGCTTCGTGGTGGTGCTTACCGGCGATATTATGACCATGCCCGGTTTGCCGAAAGTGCCGGCGGCAGAAAGTATCGACGTGGACGTCAACGGCAAAATATCCGGCTTGTTTTAACAGCTGGGCAGTAAAAAATTAAATTTAATATTGTGGAGGGTAGCATCGGAATGGCAGAAAAACAATTCCTGACCCCGGCGGAAATTGCCGAAACCCTGGCGGAAGCAGCTCAAGTTAAAGCGGCTTCAGGGACGGCTAAGCTGCTGGCCTTAGGGATTATTGCCGGAATCTTTATCGCTTTTGGTGCAAACGGCTCCACTATGGCGGCTCATAACCTGCTTTTGCAGCCGGGGCTTCAGGGCCTTGGCAGAATGGTGGCAGGATTAATGTTTGGTACCGGGTTAATCCTTGTAACGGTAGCCGGCGGCGAATTATTTACCGGCAATAATCTGATGATCGTAAGTCTTTTGGAAAGACGAATCAATGGGCTGGCTATGGCCCGCAACTGGCTGCTGGTTTATGTGGGCAACTTTGCCGGCGCCCTGGCAGTGGCGGCACTGGTGGTCTTTTCCGGCATACTTAATACCAGCGCCGGTAATTTTGGCGGCATGGCTATACGTATCGCTGTCGCAAAAATCAACTTAGGCTTCTGGCAAGCTTTTGCTTTGGGAGTTCTTTGTAACCTCCTGGTCTGCGGAGCCGTTTGGATGGCTTGCGGGGCCAGGGATATTGCCGGTAAGGCTCTTGCCTGCTTTTTCCCTATCTGCCTTTTTGTGACTTCCGGTTTTGAGCATTCCATAGCCAATATGTTTTTTATTCCCGCCGGTATTTGGGCTTCGTCCAACAGCCTTTGGCTGGAAGCCGCCGGTATCGGCAGGGAGGCCTTGATGAGCCTGACCTGGGCCAATTTCCTGGCTAAGAATCTGCTGCCGGTTACTTTAGGCAACACCCTTAGCGGCTGCTTGCTGGGCGGCGTTTATTGGTTCAGCTTCCTGCGGTCGAAATAAAGCAGCATTTAAGGGAAAAGTGCCGGGGGTTAAGGAAAAAGCAAGCTATGACCTTAGCAACGCGGGGACCCTGAAAAATTTGCTCAAGTTTCAGCCTTTTGCGCAAAATTGCAAGTTTAAAGTGTCCTTGACATGGGGTACACATCGACTAACGCCACTTATCGGCCGTTTTTGGTTGTATTTAGTGTTGGATTCAGTATCAACCCGCTATTTTGAAGGAGCGGCACACTTTAAACCTGCAATTTTGCGCATTTGAAGGCGCCTTCATGCAAGAGCGGCGGAGCTAAGCAAAAAGGCAGATAGAATGAAGCGGGGTCTAAATGACGGCGACAGTCTAAATGGCCGAAATAAACGGGGGTGGGACAACATGCTGGAAAAGAGCTGTCTGGAATTTATTGACGTACTGGCTTCGGCAGAACCGGTGCCCGGCGGCGGCGGCGCTGCCGCTTATGCGGGGGCCTTGGGTGTAGCTTTAGGCAGCATGGTAGCTAACCTGACTGTGGGCAAAAAAAAGTATGCGGCAGTTCAGGAGGATATAGCTGTTATCCTGGATAAAGCCGCCGGCCTGCAAAAAAGGCTGGCAGACCTGGTGCAGCGGGATGCCGAGGTTTTTGAGCCCTTATCCAAGGCTTACGGCTTGCCGAAAGAAACGACGGAGCAGCTGCAGCTGCGGAATCAGGTGATGGAAGAAGCCCTTCTGGCCGCCAGCCTGGTGCCCTTGGAGATCATGGAGCAGGCCTACGAAGGATTGCTGCTTCACGCCGAGTTGGCGGAAAAAGGCAGCCGTCTGGCCGTCAGCGATGTGGGAGTAGGCGTGCAAATGCTGAGGGCGGCTATTCTGGGGGCGGCCATGAATATTTTTATCAATGTGAAGTTTATGGAAGACCGCCGGCAGGCCGAAGAAATCCGGGAAAAAGCCGAGAAGCTGATTACCAGAGGAGCTGCCTTAGCCGATGAGATTTACCGCAAGGTGGAGGAGGCTATCCGATGAGCGTCATACTAAAGGGAGCCGATGTGGTAAAGGAAATGAATGAAGCCATGATGGCAGAGCTGGCGTTACGTACCGCCGACGGCCTGGCTGTCCCCAAACTGGCTATCGTCAGGGTTGGCGAGCGGCCCGATGATCTGGCTTATGAGCGGGGGGCTGTCAAACGCTTTGCCAATATTGGCCTGCGCACAGAGCTCTATGCTTTTGCTGCCGAGATCAGCCAGGAGGATTTCCTGGCCGCTTTCCGGCAAATCAATGCTGATCCCGATGTTCACGGCATATTGGTGTTTCGGCCGCTGGCGCCACAGATCGATGACCGGCTGGTTATTGAAGCCATCGATCCTGCTAAAGACGTTGACGGCATCAGCCCCGTCAATATGGCTAAAATATTTGCCGGCGACGACAGCGGTTTTGCTCCTTGCACAGCGGCGGCAGTCGTGGCCATCCTCGATCATGCAGGCATCTCATTAAAAGGCAAGCGGGTGGCAGTAGTGGGCCGTAGTTTGGTTGTGGGCAAGCCCTTGTCCATGCTGCTTTTGGCCAGGGACGCCACCGTGACGCTTTGTCACAGCAAGACCCTGGATCTGCCCGCCGTCTGCCGGGAAGCCGATATTCTGGTAGCCTGCGTAGGCAAAGCAAAAATGCTGGGAGTCGAATACGTCCGGCCGGGAGCTGTCGTTATCGATGTGGGCATCAATGTTGACGAAGAGGGCAATCTTTGGGGCGATGTGGATTTTACCGCAGTAGAGGGTATAGCCGGCGCTGTTACGCCGGTGCCCGGCGGCGTCGGCACGGTGACGACTTCGATTTTAGCCAGGCAGCTGATGAAGGCGGCGGCAAAAGGCCGTTAGAGCCAGGGGCTTTGAGGCGTGGCGCTTGGCAGTGGCTTCATAGTGATGGTTTGTGGCAGTGACTTGTGGCAGTAGCTGGTTCCTGGGGGCTCCTCAGGTGTGCAAAATTTGAGGTTGTGCACTATGCTATTCTGCCTGCGCCTTTAGCGCAGTGGCAATCAAGAATTGCCAGATTAAAATATGAAATATTTTAATCGCAGAATAGTATTACTTTGTTTTTTGCACATTTTTGAGGTAGGACGTTTTCTTCGCCGGATCAAGCCTGCTAATAGTTGAAAATCATTCTCAAAGCCGGAGGAAAGAATTAAGCGGTATAAAAAGGGGGGTGTCTCCTGAATTTCTAGATTCAGAGTGACATCCCCCTTTTCTAATACATGATCTTGAGGCACCGGCTAAGCCTTGGCTGTGCTCCGGCGACTACGTGTTAGCCGTGCTTCAGCCTCGCTTCGGCCGTGCTTCGGCCTCGCCTTGGCTAAGCTCTGGCCACGCCGCTTTTGATGGCGGCCTGGGCTACGGCGGCAGCCACCGCTTTGCTGACCCGGGGATCAAAAGCTGTGGGCATGATAAAATCGGCGTTAAGCTCTTCGGCCGATACCAGATCCGCTATTGCCTGAGCGGCGGCGATTTTCATCTCGTCATTGATATCGCTGGCCCGCACGTCCAAAGCGCCCCGGAAAACGCCGGGAAAGGCCAGGACGTTGTTGATCTGATTGGGGAAATCGCTGCGGCCGGTGCCCACCACAGCAGCCCCGGCCTCCTTAGCTTCATCGGGGAAGATCTCGGGTGTAGGATTGGCCATCGGAAAGAGGATGGCGTCTTTAGCCATGGTCTTGACCATGTCCTTGGTGAGGGTGCCGGGGCCGGAGACGCCGATAAAAACGTCGGCGCCAGCCAAAACGTCAGCAAGGCTGCCTTTTTTCATCAGCTTGTTGGAAATGGCGGCCATTTCCTGTTTTTCGGCATTGAGGCCTTCCCGGCCGGCATAAATGGCTCCGGCCCTGTCGCACATCACCACATCCTGCAGTCCTACAGCCATCAACAGCTTGATAATCGCCACGCCGGCCGCCCCGGCGCCGCTGGTGACTACACGGATGTCTTTGATGTCTTTGCCCACCACCTTCAGAGCGCTGATCAGGGCGGCTAACGTGACGATGGCGGTGCCGTGCTGGTCGTCATGGAAAATCGGAATATCGCAGCGTTCTTTGAGCTTGCGTTCAATTTCAAAGCAACGGGGAGCGGAGATATCCTCCAAATTGACGCCGCCAAAGCTGCCGGCCAGGAGGGTTACCGTATTGACGATTTCCTCCACATCCTTTGAACGGATGCAGAGGGGGATGGCATTGACGCCGCCGAATTCCTTGAAGAGGACACACTTGCCTTCCATTACCGGCATGCCGGCTTCGGGGCCGATATCCCCCAGGCCTAAAACAGCGGTGCCATCGGTGACTACAGCCACCATATTGCCCCGTCCGGTCAGCTGGTAACTAAGCTCCGAATCTCTTTGGATGGCCAGGCAGGGCGCCGCCACCCCCGGCGTGTATGCAATGCTTAGCTGTTCCTTATTGGTCACCGGTGCTTTGGAAACGATATCAAGCTTGCCTTTCCATTGGGCATGCATTTTCAGAGCTTCCGTTGAGTAATCCATATTTTTACCTCCTTGTTGTGTAACCTTGTAAAATCCACTGTGTTTATCATAGCGTCGAAGGATTTATCTGTAAAGGGCTATACTTCAAAAACCTGAACCGGCGAGGCTGTCGGAGTTTTTGCTTTTTTGTCAAAAAATCCTTTACTATTCAGAACGCCGGAGCTATAATCAGGAAGAAATGCAGCTATTGCAGGGTCAGCGAAACTGAAATGAGGCGGAATAAATGAGTCAGATTTTTGGCAATTTTATGTACTTGACTTGGCAGCAGGTGGCGATGTGGGGTATTGGCGGCCTTTTGATTTATTTGGCTATCAGTAAGGAAATGGAGCCTACCCTGCTTTTGCCTATGGGCTTTGGCGCTATTTTGGTAAACCTGCCCTTCAGCGGCGCCGTTACCCAGATGGTGGATGGCTTGATGGAAATCGGGGTCATCGACGTTTTGTTTAATAGCGGTATAGCCAACGAGCTTTTTCCCCTGCTGCTATTCATCGGCATAGGGGCCATGATCGATTTTAGTCCCCTCTTAAGCAATCCAAAGCTGTTTTTATTCGGTGCTGCGGCTCAATTCGGTATTTTTTTCACCCTGTGCCTGGCGGCGCTTTTGGGCTTTGACCTGAAAGACGCCGCTTCCGTGGCCATCATCGGGGCGGCCGACGGCCCTACCTCGATCTTTGTGGCTATGCATTACGGCAGCAAATATTTGGGCTCGATTGTGGTGGCCGCTTATTCCTATATGGCCCTGGTGCCCATCGTCCAGCCTCCCGTCATCCGCATGATCACCACTAAAAAGGAGCGCCTGATCCGGATGAATTACACCAACACCAAGGTGTCCAGGAAGGCAAAAATCCTCTTCCCCATTTTTGTCACCATCATCGCCGGGCTTTTCTCGCCTAAAAGCATTGCCCTCGTGGGCTTTTTGATGTTTGGCAACCTGATCCGGGAATGCGGCGTATTGGAGTCCCTTTCCCAGAGCGCCCAGCACGAGCTGGCCAATCTGATCACCATTTTCCTGGGTATCACCATCTCCACAAAAATGCAGGCCCATCTCTTCCTCAATAAGGAGACGCTGATGATTATGGCATTGGGTTTAGTGGCTTTCATTTTTGACACCATCGGCGGCGTTCTTCTAGGCAAGCTGATGAATCTGGTTTGCAAGGAAAAGATCAATCCGATGATCGGCGCGGCAGGTATTTCCGCCTTTCCCATGTCTTCCCGGGTAATTCATAAAATAGGCTTGCAGGAGGATCCGCACAATTTCCTGCTGATGCATGCCGCCGGCGCCAACGTATCAGGCCAAATAGCCTCGGTTATTGCCGGAGGACTGATTTTAAACTTGATTGCGAAATAAGCCAGGTAAGCTAGATGAGCCAGATAAGGAAAGGAAGGTTAGGACGATGAATTTTGTTTCTCTTTCGGTGACGCTGCCGGTGCTGCTTTGGGGCATGGGGGGAATATTTGTGGTGATCGGTTTGATTGCCCTCAGCGTCGTGGTAATGAATAAAGTCTTTAATAAAAAGCGATGATAAAGCATAGATATAGTGTGGCGAGGCCCAATTCAACCCTAAAATATTTAAAGTTCACAAATTGTTTACAATTAAAAAGGGTACAAGAAATAAGCCGGCAAGAAAAAACCCTTGCATGGCTTATTTTTTGCTGCTATAATACGAAGGTATGGCTGCATGCGATGAAGCGGAAGGTTGCCGAAGGATCATGACACGCCGGTAGGCGTTGGTCATGAATGAGCTGAAAAACAGTTCCATACCGGGGAATTTTCGCTGAGTATGTCCGAAAAATCATCAGTCGGGCGAAAAGGAGGAAGTACAAAATTATGGCCAAACAGCAAAAAATCAGAATCCGTTTAAAGGCGTTCGATCACAAGATCCTTGACGCATCAGCGGAGAAAATCGTGGACACTGCCAAGCGCACAGGCGCCAGTGTCGCAGGACCGGTTCCCCTGCCTACGGAGAGGAACTTGTACACCATCTTGAGGTCTCCCCATGTTAACAAGGACTCCCGGGAGCAGTTTGAGATGAGGACCCACAAGCGGTTGATCGACATCATCGATCCCACACCCAAAACTGTCGATTCCCTGATGAGCCTTGACCTGCCTGCGGGTGTCGATATTGAAATCAAGCTTTAGGAGGTAGGCACAGTGAAAAAAGCTATTTTAGGCACAAAGCTGGGCATGCTGCAGATCTTTGACGATGCGGGGCGGGTGGTACCGGTGACTGTGATCCAGGCCGGCCCCTGCGTAGTGACCCAGAAGAAAACAAAAGAAAATGATGGCTACGAAGCCATCCAGGTAGGTTTCGTACCTGCCAAGGACAAACACCTGTCCAAGCCCCAAAAAGGCCATTTTGCCAAGCAAGGCGTCAGCGCCATGCGTCATTTGAAGGAATTCCGTCTGGAAGATATCGCTTCTTATGAGTTAGGCCAGGAGATCAAGGCCGACATCTTTGCCGCCGGCGATGTAGTGGACGTAACCGGCACCAGCAAGGGCAAGGGCTTCCAAGGCTCCATCAAACGGCACGGCTTCTCCAGAGGACCCATGGCCCACGGTTCCAAATACCACCGGCGCAACGGTTCTTTAGGTGCCAAGGGCCCGGCCAGGGTATTCCCCGGACGCAAAGGTCCCGGTAGAATGGGCGGCGATATCGTTACCATTCAGGGCTTGCAAGTGGTGCGGGTGGATGCTGAGAAGGATTTGATCCTGATCAAGGGCGCTATCCCCGGAGCCAAAAAAGGCACCATTATGATTCGGAACTCGGCCAAGGCTTAATCGAAAGAAAAAATCTGAAAGATAGTTTTGGCTGAATCAATCAGCTGTCCTTCGGACACAATCTGCTATTCGTAGTTCCTAACGGCGCAGATGTTCCGCAGTTGCTCAGGATGTTTCAGCCAAAAAGGAGGTATTAAACAATGTCTAAAGTTGCCCTTTATAATGTTGAAGGCCAGCAAGTGGGCGAGTTCGAGCTGAATGACGCAGTCTTCGGCATCACTCCCAACGAGGCAGTGGTTCATGAAGCAGTAGTCATGCAGCTGGCCAGCCTGCGCCGGGGTACCGTAGGCGTTAAAACCCGCGCTATGGTCAGCGGCGGCGGCAAAAAGCCCTTTAAACAAAAAGGCACCGGCAGAGCCCGGGCCGGCAGCAGCCGTTCTCCTCTGTGGCGGCACGGCGGCGTTATCTTCGGACCTCAGGCCAGAAGCTACGCTTATACCATTCCCCGCAAAAAACGCCGTTTGGCGATGAAATCCGTCCTTTCCGACAAGGTTGCCTCCGGCAACTTCATCGTGGTGGAGGATTTGAAAATGGCAAAACCCAGCACCAAGGGTATGGCTCAGCTGCTCAGCAAGCTGGGAGTGGACAGGAAGGCCCTGGTGGTTACCGGTTGCAGCGACGCAGTGCTGTCCGCCAGAAATCTCGCCGGTGTAAAGCCGGTAGACGCCGAAGGCGTTAATGTTTATGATGTGCTGAACCACGACAAGATCGTCATCAGCGCCGAGCAAGTCCGTAAAATCGAGGAGGTGCTGGCAGATGCGTAATCCCCACGAAGTATTAGTCAAGCCTATCGTGACGGAGAAATCTTCAGGCATGATGGCTGAAGGCAAGTACACCTTCAAGGTTGACAAAGCCGCCAACAAGATTGAAATCAAGCATGCTGTGGAAGCCATCTTCAAAGTAGACGTTACCGACGTCAAGACGATGAATATGCCCGGCAAGCTGAAACGTCAGGGCAAGACCCAGGGCATGACTTCCGAATGGAAGAAAGCTATCGTAACGCTGAAGTCCGGCCAGACACTGCCCATCTTCGACGAGTAAAGGAGGAAACAAACCACTATGGCTGTAAAAAGTTTTAGACCAATAACCCCCTCTCGTCGCCAGATGACTGTTGCCACTTTCGACGAGATTACCACCGACAAACCGGAAAAATCCCTGGTAGAGCCCTTAAAGAAACGGGCCGGCAGAAATAACCAGGGCCGTATGACTGTCCGCCACCAGGGCGGCGGCCACAAGAGAATGTACCGTGTTATTGACTTCAAAAGAAATAAAGACGGTGTACCGGCCAAAGTGGCCACCATTGAGTACGATCCCAACCGTACCTGCTACATCGCTCTGCTCCACTATGTGGACGGCGAGAAACGTTATATTCTGGCTCCTATCGGCTTAAAAGTAGGGGATACCGTAGTATCCGGCCCCGAAGCTGATATCAAGGTGGGCAATGCTCTGCCTTTGGCCAATATTCCCGTAGGTACCGTCGTGCACAATATTGAGCTGAAGCCTCTGAAGGGCGGCCAGATGGTCCGCACCGCCGGCGCTTCCGCCCAGTTGATGGCCAAGGAAAACAATTACGCTTCCCTGCGCCTGCCTTCCGGCGAAGTCCGCAAGGTGCTGATGGCTTGCAAGGCCACTATCGGCCAGCTGTCTAACCCGGAAAACGAGATCCTCAACATCGGTAAAGCCGGCCGTTCCCGCTGGATGAACAAACGCCCCGCCAACCGCGGCGTCGTGATGAATCCCGTGGATCATCCCCATGGCGGCGGCGAAGGCCGTTCTCCTGTTGGCCGCAAGCGCCCTGTTACTCCTTGGGGTAAATCCGCTATCGGCGGCAACACCCGCAAGAAGAAGAACCCCAGTAACAAATACATCGTCACTTCTCGCAAGAAGAAATAGCGCTGACGGAAAGGAGGCTCTTTAATATGGGAAGATCCATTAAAAAAGGACCATATGTAGAAGAAAGACTGATCGGCCGGATCAATGCGTTGAATGAAACCAACGACAAAAAGGTATTGAAGACCTGGTCCCGCCGTTCTACGATATTCCCCCAGATGGTGGGCCATACCATTGCCGTATACGACGGCCGCAAGCATGTTCCCATCTATGTAACGGAAGATATGGTAGGGCACAAATTGGGTGAGTTTGCCCCCACCCGTACATTCAAAGGACACGCCGGGGATAAATCCAGCGGCGGCAGATAAGCCGGGAGAGGAGGAAGCAACATGTCGATTAAAGAAGCAAAAGCAATGGCCAAATATGTGCGCATCTCTCCCCGGAAGGCCCGGGCGGTCATTGATTTGATCCGGGGCAAGGAGTTGAAGGAAGCCGAGGCCATCCTGAAATTTACCGTTCACAAAGGAACGGAGTCCATTGGCAAAGTGCTGCAGTCCGCTGCCGCCAATGCCGAACACAATTATGAGATGGACCGTGAACAGCTTTATGTGAAAGCGGCCTATGTCGATGGCGGTCCGGTAATCAAACGGGTGATGCCCAGGGCCCAGGGCCGTGCAGACGTCATCAAAAAGCGGACCAGTCACATTACCATCGTCATCGGTGAGAAATAAGGAGGGAATCGTCAGTGGGCCAAAAAGTACATCCCAAGGGAATGCGGGTCGGCATTATTCGCGGCTGGGAAAGCAACTGGTACGCGGATAAAAAGAACTTCTCCGATCTGCTTCTGGAAGATATTAAAGTAAGAAACTACGTAAAAGAAAAACTGTTTCAGGCCGGCGTTTCCGGCGTGGAGATCGAGCGCAGCGCCAACCGCATCAAGGTGACCATCAAAACCGCTAAGCCCGGTATCGTTATCGGCAGAGGCGGCACCGAGGTAGAGGTTCTCCGCAAAGAGCTGGAGAAAATGACCGGCAAGAAGATCAACATCAACATTGCCGAGATCAAAAAGCCGGAGCTGGATGCTCAGCTGGTGGCCGAAGGCATCGCCGCTCAGCTGGTAAAACGTATCGCTTTCCGCCGGGCCATGAAGCAGTCCGTTAACCGGACCATGCGTTTAGGCGCCCAGGGTGTTAAAATCTCCTGCGCCGGCCGTTTGGGCGGAGCGGAAATCGCCCGTACTGAGTGGTACAGCGAAGGCAAAGTGCCTCTGCATACCCTGCGGGCAGACATCGAATATGGTTTTGCTGAAGCCAACACCACTTATGGTAAGATTGGCGTCAAGGTATGGATCTACAAAGGGGAAATCCTGCCGGAAGCAAAGAACCGGAAGGAGGAAACGGCCAATGTTATTGCCTAAGAGAGTCAAGTGGCGCCGTCCCCACCGGGGAGGCACTATCAAAGGGAAGGCAACCCGGGGCAACAAGGTCAATTATGGTGAGTTTGGGCTTCAGTCTACGGAAGCCGGCTGGATTACCAACCGCCAGATCGAAGCAGCCCGTATTGCCATGACCCGTTATATTAAGAGAGGCGGTCAGGTTTGGATCAAGATCTTCCCTGATAAGCCCATTACCGCTAAACCTGCAGAAACCCGGATGGGTTCCGGTAAAGGTTCTCCCGAATACTGGGTGGCGGTGGTTAAGCCCGGCAGGGTTCTGTTTGAAATCGGTGGCGTCAGCGAAGAGTTGGCCAAGGAAGCTATGCGTCTGGCCTCTTTCAAACTGCCTGTCAAAACTAAATTTGTCAGAAATGAGACTGCGATAGGTGGTGAAGCAGGTGAAAGCTAAGAGTTTTCGTGATATGACCAGCGAAGAGCTCAACGTTAAAGTGGGAGAATTGAAAGAGGAACTGTTCAACCTGCGGTTCCAGCTGGCCACCGGACAATTGGAAAATCCCATGCGTCTTGGAGAAGTGCGTAAAGATATCGCCCGGACCAAAACCGTGCTTCGGGAAAAAGAACTGCAAAGTAAATAACGGCAATAGGAGGGAACAGCTTTGGAGAAAAGCAACCGTAAAACCTTGACTGGTGTTGTCGTCAGCAACAAGATGGATAAAACCGTAGTCGTTGCCGTTACTACTACCGCAAAGCATGGTATGTACAGCAAGACCATCAAGGTAACCAATAAATATAAAGCTCATGACGAGCAAAACGAATGCGGCATGGGAGACAAAGTTTCCATTGAAGAGTGCCGTCCATTAAGCAAAGACAAACGTTGGAACGTGGCTTCCATTATCGAGAAAGCCCCCGGAGTCAACGCATAACATCTCTGAAAGGAGGCAACAGGAATGATTCAACAAGAAACCAGATTAAGAGTAGCGGACAACACCGGCGCTAAAGAGCTGCTGTGTATCCGTCCTATGGGCGGTTCCTTCCGCCGCTATGCCGCCATCGGAGATGTGATCATGGCTTCGGTTAAGGAAGCCGCCCCCGGCGGTACAGTCAAAAAAGGCGAAGTTGTCAAGGCTGTGGTGGTACGGACGAAAAGTGCCGTGCGCCGGGCCGACGGTTCTTACATCCGTTTCGACGAAAACGCTGCCGTAATCATCAAAGACGACAAAAGCCCCAAAGGCACCCGTATCTTTGGACCGGTGGCCAGAGAGCTGAGAGAACACGACTTTACTAAGATTCTTTCTTTGGCACCGGAAGTGCTGTAAGAATATCCAGAGAGGTCCGGAGGTGAAAAAAACGATGAAGATCCATGTCAAAAAAGGTGATATGGTCCAGGTTATAACCGGTAAAGACACCGGCAAAAAAGGTAAGATCCTCGATGTCGATACCGATAAGGGCCGGGTAGTGGTAGAAGGCGCCAACATGATCAAAAAGCATCGCAAGCCTACCCAAACCAGTCCCCAGGGCGGTATCCTCGAAAAGGAAGGTACCATTGCCAGCTCCAATGTATTACTCTACTGCAATAAATGCAAAGCTCCCGTCCGTCATGGCAAACAGATCAAGAGTGACGGCACTAAGGTTCGGGTTTGCAAAAAATGCGGCGAAGCTTTTGATAAATAAATGGCCGGGAGGTGAATGTTAGATGAATCGTTTAAAGGAAAAATACCTGCAAGAAGTTGTCCCTGCTATGCAGCAGAAGTTCAACTACGATAACGTTATGGAGATCCCCAAGCTGGTTAAGGTTGTAATCAATATCGGTATGGGCGAAGCTATCGGCAATCCTAAATCAATGGAAGGCGCCGTGGCCGATCTGAAAAAAATCACCGGCCAAAAGCCCGTGATTACCAAAGCCAAGAAATCCGTAGCTGCCTTTAAAGTCAGGGAAGGCATGCCTATCGGCGTCAAAGTGACTTTGCGGGCTGAACGGATGTTCGACTTTACCGACAAGCTGTTCAACATCGCGCTGCCCCGTGTTCGTGACTTCCGGGGTGTGTCTGACAAATCCTTCGACGGCCGGGGTAATTACACCATGGGCTTGAAAGAGCAATTGATGTTCCCGGAAATCGACTATGACAAAATTGACAAGCTGCGGGGCATGGACATTGTGTTTGTGACCACAGCCAAAACCGACGAAGAAGCCAAAGCGCTGCTCAGCTTTATGGGTATGCCTTTCACCGATCGTTAAGGTAAGGAGGGAAACACGTGGCAAAAACGTCACTCATTAACAAGCAGCAGCGCCCCCAGAAATTTCAGGTAAGGGCCTATAATCGCTGCAAGATCTGCGGTCGTCCCCATGCTTATATGCGGAAATTCGGCATCTGCCGTTTATGCTTCCGTAAGCTGGCGTACGAAGGTCAGATTCCTGGCGTCACCAAAGCCAGCTGGTAAACGGAAGTATAATGAAAGGGGGTTCCATAAACCATGGTTATGACAGATCCTATTGCGGATTTTTTAACCCGCATTCGCAATGCCAATTCCGTGCATCACGAAAAGGTTGAAATTCCTGCTTCTAAATTAAAAAAGACAATGGCTCAGATCCTGAAAGAAGAAGGCATGATTAAGGATTTCGAGTATATTGAAGACGGCAAGCAAGGCATCATCCGGGTACATCTTAAATATGGCGCCAATAAGCAGAAGGTTATCACCGGCTTAAAACGGATCAGCCGTCCCGGCCTGCGGGTCTATGCCAAAAAAGACGAGGTACCCAAGATTTTGGGCGGTCTTGGTATCGCCATCATTTCCACATCTCAGGGCGTGATGACCGATAAGCAAGCTAGAAAATGCGGATTGGGCGGAGAAGTTCTCTGCTACGTCTGGTAGGCGGGAGGTAACAGATGTCCAGAATAGGAAAATTACCGATTCCTGTGCCTGCAGGAGTTGACGTAAAAATCGAAGGCAACAACATCACGGTTAAGGGGCCTAAAGGCACTCTTGCCTATGAATATCCTCAAGAAATCTCCGTGGTCCTGGAAGATGGCAAAATTGCCGTTACCCGGCCCAACGACGAGAAACAGAACCGGGCCTACCACGGCTTGATCAGAACCCTGATCAACAATATGGTCGTAGGCGTCAGCACCGGCTTTGAAAAATCCCTGGATATGGTCGGCGTGGGATATAAAGCCCAGATGCAGGGCACTAAATTAGTCCTGTCTATCGGCTACTCCCATCCGGTGGAAGTGGAGCCCGGCCCGGGATTGAGCATTGAAGTACCCGGCCCCACCAAAATCTTGGTTAAAGGCGCCGATAAGCAGGCCGTAGGCCAGCTGGCTGCCGATATCCGCAAGATCCGCCAGCCCGAGCCTTACAAAGGCAAAGGTATTCGTTACAGCAACGAAGTTGTGCGGACTAAAGCGGGCAAGACCGGCAAGAAAAAATAGTTTTGGCTTGCAGCCTTTCCGCCTGGCGGCGTAAACGTCGTCCAGCCGGGACAGTCACATACTAGAGTATGCTCCTGCCCCGTCTGAACTAGTTTTCTTGCCAGACGAAAAGTTGCCGGCGCCAAAACCATGATTCAGGCTGTCTTTCAGTCAGAATCTGGTGCTCAAGTTTTCCGCCTGGCGGCGTAAATGTCGCCTAGCCAGACGAAAAGTTGCCGGCGCCAAAACCGGTAGACAAGTCAAGTGCCAGGCTGAGAATAGCTCTTGGCTATATTGGCTGCACTCAAGGAAGGATGGGCACTGGCCGGGCTGCGGCTCGCCAGCCACTATCCAAAAAGAGAAGGAGTGAACAATTTGATTAACCAGATCGACCGCAAAGCGGTGCGGCAGAAAAAGCATCTGCGGATTCGCAAAAACATCGTGGGGACCCCTAGTCATCCCCGTTTGGCTGTATTTCGCAGCCTCCATCATATGTACGCTCAAATCATTGACGATACCAAGGGCGTGACCCTCGTATCGGCCTCCACCCTGGAAGCGCCGCTAAAGGGAGCCTTGGACAATACCGGCAATGTGGAAGCCGCCAAAAAGGTGGGCCTGGAAATCGGCAAAAAGGCCTTGGAAAAAGGCATCACCGAAGTTGTATTTGACCGGGGCGGCAATATTTATCACGGCCGGGTCAAGGCTTTAGCAGAAGGCGCCCGGGAAGCGGGTCTAAACTTTTAATCGAACCGTAAAGGAGGGAACAGAGCATGGCCAGAAATGAAAGAAACGAAGAAAACAACAGCGAATTTACTGAACGGGTGGTATACATCAACCGTGTTGCCAAGGTTGTAAAAGGCGGACGGCGTTTCAGCTTCAGCGCTTTAGTGGTTGTCGGCGACGGCAAAGGCCGGGTAGGCGCAGGGCTGGGAAAAGCTACGGAAGTACCGGAAGCTATTCGCAAAGGTATCGAAGACGCTAAGAAGAACCTGATCAACGTGCCCATCAAAGGCACCAGCATTCCTCATGAAGCTAAAGGTATTTTTGGCGCCGGCTGCGTTTTCATGAAACCAGCTGCCCCCGGTACCGGCGTTATTGCCGGCGGTCCTGTCCGTGCCGTTATGGAATTGGCGGGAATTCGCGATATTTTAACTAAATCCATTGGATCAAATAATGCAAACAACATGGTGCAGGCTACGCTGACAGGGCTGAAGGGCCTGATGAAGGCGGAGGATGTAGCCAAGCTTCGCGGTAAAACCGTCGAAGAATTGTTGGGCTAGGAGGACAGAATGGCACAGGCAAAAGCTGAAGGTAACATGAAGATTACCTTGATCAAAAGTGTGATCGGTTATAACCAGGATGTGCGGGAAACTGCTAAATCCTTGGGCCTTGGCAAGCTGAACTCCAGCGTAGTCCAGGCCAAAACGCCGGATATTCTCGGCAAGGTTCGCCGGATCGCTCATCTGGTGACCGTGGAAGATGTTCAATAATTTCAAGGAGGTACATAGGCGATGAAACTGTCTGAATTAAAGCCGGCGCCTGGTTCCCGGCATGCCGAGAAACGGCTGGGCCGGGGCGTTGGTTCCGGTCTTGGCAAGACCTCCGGCAAAGGACATAAAGGCCAGAAAGCTCGCTCCGGCGGCGGTAAAGGCCCTTACTTTGAAGGCGGTCAGACGCCGCTGCAACGGCGCATGCCGAAAAGGGGCTTTACTAATATTTTCAAGAAAAATTACGTTGAAGTTAATTTAGAAGACTTAGAAGCTCGCTTTGAAGCCGGCGCTACCGTTAACACGGAAACTCTGGTAGAGAGCGGGCTGGTGAAAAATGTCCGGGACGGCATCAGGATCTTAGGCCGGGGTGAGATCACGAAAGCTCTTAACGTTAAGGCTAAGGGTTTCTCAAAAACTGCGGAAGAGAAGATTAAAGCCGCCGGCGGCTCAATTGAGGTGATTTAATTTGATCGAGGTCATGAGAAATGCGTTTAAGGTACCGGAACTGCGGAAGAAGCTCCTCTTCACTCTGATGATGATCGTGGTCTTCCGTGTCGGCACCCATGTGCCGGTACCGGGGATTGATACGGACATAATCAAGCAATTGAGCAGCGGACAGCTGTTGGGCTTCTTTGATGTGATCTCTGGCGGCGCTTTTAAGAATTTCTCTGTTTTCGCTATGAGCATCACCCCTTACGTCAATGCATCGATCATATTGCAGCTGTTAACCGTAGTCATCCCTTCTCTGGAACGTTTAAGTAAAGAGCCCGACGGCAGGAAGAAAATTGCTTCCTACACCCGTTACCTGACGGTAGTGCTGGCTTTCGTACAGGCCATTGGTATTTCCATCGGCTTCCGTACTGCTTATCTCAGCTACAACTGGTTCAACGTGGCCATCGTGGCGCTTTCCCTGACGGCAGGCACCGCCTTCCTGATGTGGATGGGCGAGCTGATCAATGAAAATGGTATTGGCAACGGTATTTCCATCCTGATTTTCGCCGGTATCGTTTCCCGGCTGCCCTTTGGTTTGATCCATATTTACGATTATCTCGTAAGCGGAACCACCAACATTTTTGTGGTGCTGATCATGCTGATTTGCGCCGTCTTGATGGTAGCGGCAGTGGTAATGCTGAATGAAGGCCAGCGCCGGGTACCGGTACAATACGCCAAGCGTGTTGTGGGCCGTAAAGTCTATGGGGGTCAAAACACCCATATTCCTCTGCGGGTCAACCAAGCCGGCGTTATTCCCATCATTTTTGCCATGACCATTCTGTCCTTCCCCGGCCAGATTGCCAGCTGGTTTCCCGCCAACGGTGCAGCCGTGGCGATAGCCAACTTCTTTAACCCCAGACTTTTCTGGTATCAGTTGGTCTATGCGCTGCTGATTGTCTTCTTCACTTTCTTTTATTCGGCGATTACTCTCAATGTGATGCAGATTGCCGATGACCTGAAGAAGTACGGCGGTTTTATTCCCGGCCTGCGGCCCGGTCGTCCCACTTCCGATCACCTGTCCAAGATTTCGCAGCGGATCACTTTGGCCGGCGCTATGTTCTTAGCGATTATTGCCACAGTACCGACGATTCTGGTGGGCTTTACGGCAATGGAGCTTTCTTTGGGCAGCACCAGCCTTTTGATCGTAGTGGGCGTGGTTCTGGATTCCGTAAAACAATTGGAATCTCAGTTGATGATGCGCAATTACCAGGGATTTTTGAAATAGGCAAGGGAGGGTTTAACAGATGAATAATATTATTTTACTGGGCCCTCCCGGGGCCGGCAAAGGCACCCAAGCCGTTGTATTATCAGCAAAACTGGATATTCCCCATATCTCCACCGGCGACATGTTCCGTAAAGCCGTTAAGGATCAGACCCCCATGGGTCTTGAAGCTAAACGCTATATGGACAGCGGCGCCCTGGTTCCCGACGAGGTCACCATCGGCATTGTTCGCGACAGGCTGGCTCTGGAGGATTGCGCTAAAGGCTTTTTGCTGGACGGCTTTCCCCGGACGGTTTATCAGGCCGAAGCTTTGGAAGGGATTCTTGGAGAGCTGGGCAAAGCTGTGGATTTTGTCTTTTGCATTGATGTCGAAGCCAAAGACCTGATCGACCGGATCAGCGGCCGCCGTACCTGCAAAGATTGCGGCGCCTTGTATCACGTCAGCTTCAGCCCCTCCAAAAAACCCGATATCTGCGATGCCTGCGGTGGGCCTTTATATCAGCGGGACGACGATAAAGAAGAAACTGTTCGGCGCCGCCTGGAGGTGTATAGCCAGCAGACTTCGCCTTTGATCAGCTTCTATCGTGACAAAGGACTGCTGGTGGATATCGCCGGCGACCAAGGCAAGGACCGGGTAACGGAAGCTATCCTGGCAGCCTTGGAGCAGTAGAACTATGGTTTATATTTTGCTTCATCCTCTTAATCCGGTCTCCGTTAAGGCGGCTGCTGGCGGAGACTGTTTAAGACATGAAAAAATTGGTAATCCTATCAGAATAGATAACCTGGCCAATCAGAAGGAGGTTTGGGCTCCATGTCAAAACAAGATGTGATCGAAGTTGAGGGAACGGTCGTTGAACCCTTGCCCAATGCCATGTTTAAAGTTGAGCTGGCTAATGGGCATCAGGTTTTGGCGCACGTCTCCGGCAAGATTCGCATGAATTTTATCCGGATTCTGCCTGGCGACCGTGTCACCGTGGAGTTGTCCCCTTATGACTTGAGCCGGGGACGTATCACTTACCGATACAAGTAAACAAAATGCACATGCGGAAAAGATCAGCAGGAAATGACGAATGCTTTCGTCAAAGGAGGCTAGCGCAATGAAAGTAAGGCCATCTGTTAAGGCTATTTGCGAAAAATGCAAAATCATTAAACGTAAAGGCGTTGTGCGGGTGATTTGCGAAAATCCCAAGCATAAGCAGCGTCAGGGTTAATAAACCGTTAAATTACACGAAAAATAAGCCAAGGAGGTATGGGCATGGCAAGAATTGCGGGTGTCGACCTGCCCCGTGATAAACGGGTAGAAATCGGGTTGACTTACATTTTTGGGATCGGCAGATCCACGTCCAAAATGCTTTTGGAAACCGCCAACGTCAATCCGGACACCAGAGTCAGGGATTTGACGGAAGACGAAGTGGCTCGCCTGAGAGAAGCTATCGGCGATAATATCAAGGTTGAGGGCGACCTGAGAAGGGAAGTTTCCCTTAATATCAAACGGCTCATGGAAATTGGCTGTTACCGCGGTCTCCGCCACCGCAAGGGCCTGCCGGTGAGAGGTCAGAGGACAAAAACCAATGCCCGCACACGCAAGGGTCCGCGCCGCACCATCGCCGGCAAGAAGAAGTAAGGGGGAGATCACTAAATGGCCAAGAGAAACGTTACAACCAGGGTTAAACGCAGAGAGCGTAAAAATGTGGATAGGGGCGTAGCCCATATTCAGTCCACATTCAACAATACTATCGTGACCATCACCGACACTAACGGCAACGCCATTTCCTGGGCTAGCTCCGGCGGTATGGGTTTCCGCGGTTCCAGAAAGAGCACTCCTTTTGCTGCTCAGATGGCAGCGGAAAAAGCGGCCAAAGCTGCTATGGAACACGGGATGCGGGAAGTGGAATGCTTCGTCAAAGGCCCCGGCTCCGGCCGGGAGGCGGCTATTCGTTCCTTACAGGCTACGGGCCTGGAGGTCAGCGCCATCAAAGACGTAACACCCATTCCCCACAATGGCTGCCGGCCGCCTAAGCGCCGCAGAGTATAAGGAGGATATGCGATATGGCAAGATATACAGGTCCTGTCTGCAGGCTGTGCCGCCGGGAAGGAATGAAGTTATTTTTAAAGGGTGATCGGTGCTACACGAAGAAATGCGCCATCGAAAAGGGCAGAGTCACCCCTGGCCAGCATGGCCAGAGCCGTAAGAAGGTCACCGAGTACGGCACTCAGCTCCGGGAAAAACAAAAGACCAAGAGAATCTACGGCATGCAGGAAGGCCAGTTTAAGCTGACTTTCAACAGAGCCGAGCGGCAAAAAGGCGTGGTGGGTGAAAACTTCCTGATGCTTTTGGAACGCCGTCTGGACAACGTGGTATTCCGTCTGGGATTTGCTAATTCCCGTAAAGAAGCCCGGCAGTTGGTAAGACATAATCATTATACGTTAAACGGTCATAAGGCCAACATCCCGTCTATGACGGTGAAGCCCGGCGATGTGATCGCAGTAAAGGCGAAGAGCAAAGAATCCCCTAAATTTAAGGAAATCAAAGAATTGGCTGCCGGCAAAACGATTCCCTCCTGGCTGGAACTGGATGCGGAAGGCATGGTAGGCCGCGTTGTGGCTTTACCGAATCGGGAGAGCATCGACATTCCTGTACAGGAGCATCTGATCGTCGAATTGTATTCTCGATAAAAAGCCAGAGGGAGGAAGCCGATGATAGAGATCGAAAAGCCAAAAATCGAATGCGTGGAAACCAGTGAAGACAGGCAATATGCCCGTTTTGTGGTGGAACCCTTAGAAAAAGGCTATGGTATTACTTTGGGAAATTCCCTGCGGCGTATCCTATTGTCTTCTCTGCCCGGCGCGGCGGTGACATCCGTCAAAGTTGAAGGCGTACTCCATGAGTTTTCTACGATTCCCGGGGTTGTGGAGGATGTGACGGATATCATCTTGAATCTGAAAGCTTTGTCTTTGAAGATTTTTGATGATGAGTCCCATACTCTGCGGCTGGAAGCCGATACTGCCGGGCCCGTTACAGCAGGCGACATTGAGCCCAACAGCCAAGTGGAGATTCTGAATAAGGATCTGGTTATCGCTACTTTGGAAGATGATGCCCGCTTATCCATGGAGATTGCGGTAGAGCGAGGCAGGGGCTATCGTTCCGGTGACAAGAACAAGAAGGATGACATCATCGGTGTGATTCCGGTGGACTCCATCTTCTCACCGGTGACCAAGGTCAATTACACCGTAACGGCTGCCTGGGACGCCACCGGCACCAATTATGACCGGCTTTCCATGGAAGTCTGGACTGACGGCTCCTTAGTTCCTGACGAGGCTGTAAGCCTTTCCGCCAAGATTCTCCATGACTATCTGAAGATTTTCATGGGTCTGACGGAAAAAGTCAGCGATGTGGAGATCATGGTCAACAAGGTTGAGGAGGAGAAAGATAAGATCCTGGATATGAGTATCGAGGAGCTGGATCTTTCCGTGCGCTCTTACAACTGCCTGAAACGGGCCGGCATCAACACCGTTGGCGAGTTGATTATGAAAACGGAAGACGACATGATGAAGGTACGGAACCTGGGCAAAAAGTCTTTGGAAGAAGTAGATGAAAAGCTAAGCTCTCTGGGCCTTGGCCTCAGAAAGTTTGACGAATAGGGGGAAGGTACTGTGGTACAAAGAAAATTAGGCAGAACCACCGGACAGCGCAGGGCCTTGATGCGGCATCTGACCACAGCGCTGATCCGCCATGGCAGAATTGAAACTACGGAGCAGAAAGCTAAAGAATTGCGCTGCACCGCAGAAAAAATGATCACCTTGGGCAAGCAGGGAGACTTGGCTGCCCGCCGTCAGGCCATGGCCTACATGATGGATGAGACAGTGGTCAAAAACCTCTTCGATGAAGTTGCACCGAAATATAAAGAGCGCAACGGCGGTTACACCCGTATCATCAAAAGCGGTCCCCGCAAAGGCGACGCTGCTATGATGTGCTATATCGAATTGGTATAACGAAACCGCAATAACACATGGAAAACAGGGATATTCCGGGACGGATGCTTAGTGGCACCGATCCGAAATTTCCCTGTTTTTTTGTATTGATTGACGCAGGGCATATCTGCGTCCAACGCCAACTTTTCGGTGATCCGGTCAGCAGAGAACAATTTTTTGCGCAAAATTTCAAGTTTAAAGTGTCCGGACACCAGTTATCGGCTGTATTTGGCTATTTTCTGATGTATTTAGTGTCGCGTTCAGAAAATGACCGCTATTCTGGAGGGACAGCACACTTTAAACTTGAGATTTTGCTCAGTTGGGGGCGCCCTCTAACAAACCTGCAACTTTTGAGCATCAAACCGGAGGCAAGGCGGATTGGATGAAAGAGTTGACAGAGGCTATGTGGTTGGTTATAGTATTGATAAGAAATAAAAGAATATGGGTCGGATGATGGTTTTCTGGAGACGCCGCAGCTTGCGGGACCGAAGAGGAAAGCCGTATGAGTCAGCATACGGCGAAGCTTTCAGGTAAAATGTACAGAAGCCGGACGATTTCCTGGAAAGCCCCTGATTAGCAGCAGCAGTCGGGCGGCGCCGAAGGAGCAAGGGCAGGGGGCCTCAAAGCCCCGGCAGCCTCAAGGGGGCGGGCCCGAATCTCTCAGGTAGGATTAGATTCTTGATACAGGAGGAGGACAGCTTTTATTGGCATGGGATAAGGCCGATAAAGACTGTCTTCTTTAATTTTAGCTAAACAGGATTTAGGGAAGGCTAAATAAAGGCTAATAAGAAGGAGGACTGTCAGATGGCAGGAAAACGAACACCCCTTTTTGAAGAGCACCAGGCCATGGGCGCTAAAATGGTGGACTTTGGAGGCTGGGACATGCCGGTGCAGTATACGTCGATTATTGAGGAGCATCTGGCTACCCGGGAGAAGGCCGGCTTATTCGATGTATCTCATATGGGGGAGATCCTCGTTAAAGGCCGGGGCAGCAGAGAGGCCCTAAACCGGCTGGTGACCAATAACCTGGCGGCATTGGAGCCGGGGAAGATCATTTATACGCTGCTGCCCAATGACCGGGGCGGCGTAGTTGATGATCTGCTTATCTACATGCTGGGTGAGGAAGAGTTTTTTCTGGTGGTTAATGCCTCCAATACGGATAAGGATTATGCCTGGCTTGTCCGGCAATTAGAGGTCTTGGCCGTCGCCGAGCCGGCTCTGGCTCAGGTGCGGGCGGAGAACGCCTCCGCCGATTATGCCCAAATCGCCATTCAGGGTCCGGCGGCTCAGGAGATTCTGCAAAAGCTTTCGGTTTACGACCTGAATCAGATCAAGTTTTTCCGCTTTGCCCAAACGGAGGTTCTCAATCAGCCCGTTATCCTGTCCCGCACCGGCTATACGGGAGAGGATGGCTTTGAGATTTATTGCGGCCGGTCGGCTGCGGTGAGTCTTTGGCGGGAGCTCCTGGCTTCCGGCAAAGAAGAAGGCCTTTTGCCTGTAGGCTTGGGAGCCAGGGATACGCTGCGCTTCGAGGCCGCCCTGCCCTTGTACGGCCACGAGTTGTCCGAGGAGATCACGCCGATTGAGGCAGGGCTGAAACATTTTGTGAAGATGGATAAATGCGATTATCCCGGCAAGGAGATTATCAAGGATCAAATGGAAAACGGCCCTCGCCGCATTCTGGCAGGTATCGAGCTGGTGGAACGGGGTATTCCCCGGGAAGGCTATGTTATCGCTAAGGATGGCCAGCCGGTGGGCGATGTGGCCAGCGGCACCCATAGTCCTACGTTTAAGAAGGGGCTGGCTACAGCCTTTGTGCCGCCGTCGTTGGCGGCGATAGACACGGAGCTGGACGTGATCATCAGGGATAAGCCGGTAAAGGCCAAAGTAGTTCAATTGCCGTTTTACCGGAAAAAGACAAAGCAAAATTAAGCCAAATAAAATTGAGGAGGAACAATGATGAGTACGAAGAGCTTGAAGTTTTCCCAGGAGCACGAATGGGTGAAGGCTGAGGGGGTCACGGCATATATCGGTATCAGTGATTTTGCTCAACATTCTTTAGGGGATATTGTTTTCGTCGATCTACCGAAAGCCGGAGCCAAAATCAGTGCCGGTAAGGTTTTTGCCGCCGTGGAATCCGTAAAGGCTGTCTCGGATATTTTCGCTCCCGTATCCGGCAAGATTATTGAAGTAAACGAAGCTTTAAACGATGCTCCGGAATTAATCAATGAAGATCCTTATGAAAATTGGATCGTTATGGTGGAAATGGAGGAGCCCTCCGAGCTGGCCGCTTTGATGGATAGCGAGGCTTACGATGAGTTTTGCAAGGAAGGGGAATGATGATGAATTCTTATATTCCCCATACTAAGGAGGATCGGCGGCAGATGCTGGCCAAAATCGGCCTGTCGGATATGGAACAGCTGTTTGCCGAAATTCCTGAGGCCTTAAAGCTAAAAAGACCCCTGGCTATTCCTCAGGGCTTAAGCGAGATGGAAGTGGCTGCCGCCATGAAAGCCCTGGCCGGCGGCAATGCCTCTGCCGAAGATAAGATTTGCTTCCTGGGAGGCGGTATTTATGATCATTATATACCGGCGGCAATTCCCCAGCTTTTGCTGCGGCAGGAGTTTTACACGGCCTATACGCCTTATCAGGCGGAGATGAGCCAGGGCACTTTGCAGTCGATCTTTGAATTTCAAAGCTACATCGCCCGCCTTACGGGTATGGATATCGCCAATGCTTCCGTTTATGACGGAGCCAACGCTTGTGCCGAAGCTATGTTTATGGGGGCAAATGCCACGGACAGGGACGAAGTAATCCTTCTGGGGGCTTTGAATCCCCAATATGCAGAGACATGCAAAACCTACGCCAGGTTCCGGGATATCAAGCTGAAGGAGTGCCCCTGGGACAGCAAAACCGGCGGCGGTGATTTAACGGTCTTGGCGGAGTTAATCGGTGATAATACGGCCGCCGTTATTGTGCAAAGTCCTAATTATTTTGGCATCATTGAAGATCTGGCTAAGATTGGGCCTTTGGTCAAAGGAAAGGGTGCTTTGCTGATTGTGGCGGCAGATCCTATTTCTCTGGGGCTGTTGAAGCCTGCCGCTGAGTACGGCGCCGACATTGCCGTAGGGGAAGGGCAGTCCTTGGGCATACCCATGAGCTTTGGCGGCCCGGGCTTAGGCTATCTGGCCTGCAAGAATGAATTGCTGCGCAAGCTGCCGGGCCGTTTGGTGGGTGAGACTACGGATAAGGAAGGCCGCCGGGGCTTTGTCTTGACGATTCAGGCCAGAGAGCAGCATATCCGCCGGGAAAAGGCCACCAGCAACATCTGTACGAACCAGGCCCTTTGCGCCTTAGCTGCCGCCATGTATATGACCTTTATGGGTAAAGAAGGTTTGCGGGAAACGGCGGAGCTTTGTCTGCAGAAATCCCGCTATCTCCATGACGCGCTGATTGCCGGCGGCCGGTTTACCAGCGTATTTACGGGGCCCACATTTAAAGAGTTTGTGGTGCGTTATCAGGGGGATGCGGTAAAATTCCGGCAGGCTATGGCTGAGGCCGGCTTCCTGCCGGGCATAGTCTTAGCTGAGCCGGCAAATCCCGGGTTGGCTGATTGCCTGCTGATTGCGGTGACAGAAAAACGGACGAAAGCCGAGATGGACGCTTTTGTCAAGAAAGCAGGTGAAATCCGATGAACAAGCCGTCAGTAAAAAAACTGGTTTTTGAATTAGGGGCTCCGGGCCGCCGGGGCCACAGGCTTCCTGCTTGCGATGTGGAGCAAAAGCCTCTGGATCAGCTGCTGGGCCCCGATTTTTTGCGGCAGGAGCTGGATTTCCCTGAGCTTTCCGAGCAGGAGGCGGTTCGTCATTACATCGGTTTATCGCAATTGAATCATGGAGTGGATTCCGGATTTTATCCCCTGGGCTCCTGCACCATGAAATACAATCCAAAAATCAATGAAGCGGTGGCAGCCGGCAGCGGCTTTGCCGCCAGTCATCCTCTGGCCGGCCCGGAGCTGTCCCAGGGTAATCTGGAGCTGATGTATAAGTTATCTCAACACCTTGGTGAAGTAACGGGTATGGATAGCTTTAGCCTTCAACCGGCAGCGGGAGCCCAGGGCGAGCTGGCCGGGCTGATGGTGATCCGGGCTTACCATGACCACCGGGGTGACAGCAAGCGCCGCAAGATCTTGATTCCCGATACGGCCCACGGCACCAACCCGGCTTCTGCCGCCATGGCGGGCCTGGAGATTGTGGAGATCAAGTCCGATCAGGAAGGCAATGTGGATTTAGAGGATTTGGCCGCCCATCTGGACGAACAGGTGGCGGGCCTGATGCTGACCAATCCCAGCACCCTGGGCCTTTTTGAGATCAATATCGAAAAGATTGCCGCCATGGTTCATGAGGCGGGGGGATTACTTTATTATGACGGCGCCAACATGAACGCCATCATGGGCATTGTCCGCCCCGGCGATATGGGCTTTGACGTGGTGCATCTAAACCTGCATAAGACCTTTTCCACTCCCCACGGCGGCGGCGGCCCCGGAGCGGGTCCCGTAGGCGTTAAGGCCGGCCTGGCGGATTTTCTGCCCAAGCCGGTAGTTTGCCAAAAAGAGGACGGCAGCTATTATCTGGAGGAGGACAGACCGCTGTCCATCGGCCGTCTGCGTTCTTTCTTCGGCAACTTCGGCGTACTGGTGAAAGCGTATACCTACATCCTGACCATGGGCGGCGACGGTCTGAAAGCCGCCTCGCAGCACGCCGTGCTGAATGCCAATTACCTGCGCACCTTATTGACGGAGTTTATGGAAGCGGCCAGCCCCAGGACTTGCATGCATGAGTTTGTTCTGACGGCTCAGCCCCAAAAGCAAGCCGGCTTCTCCGCCCTGGATATTGCCAAAAGAATGATTGATTTTTCGATCCACCCGCCGACGATTTACTTCCCCTTGATCGTGAAAGAAGCGATGATGTTTGAGCCGGTGGAGACGGAAAGCAAGGAAAGCCTCGATGAAGCGGCGGCGGTAATGCAGAGTATTATTGAAGAAGGCAGCCGGGAGCCCGCTGTTTTGCACAATGCCCCGATGACTAAGGTGGTAGGCCGGCTGGATGATACGAAGGCCGCCAGAAAACCGGTTCTGGTCTACCGGCCGGAGAAGCAATAAGGCAAGTGATGCAGGATAAGCGCAAGAGGAGGGGAGCAAGCTGGAGATTTACGATATCATTATTATCGGCGGCGGTCCCGGAGGCTATAATGCCGCTTTAGCCGGGGCCAGAGCCGGATTAAAGGTATTGCTGGCGGAGATGGATAAGCTTGGCGGCGTCTGCCTCAATGAGGGCTGCATTCCCTCAAAGGCTTTACTTTATAGCGCCAAGCTGCTGGAGGGGGCCATTCAGGGTGAGAAGTATGGCCTCAGCGTTGAAAAGGCTTCCCTGAATCAGGAAAAAGTGATCGACCGCAAAAATAAGGTGGTTCGTACCTTGGTGTCAGGGGTCAAGGGAGCGTTAAAAGAAGCCGGTGTTACCCTGGTCATGGGCGCAGGCCGGCTTTTGCCAAAAGCAATTGATCAGGCGACTGACCAATCTACTGGCCAATCTACTGACCGGGAAGGGTCTCAGAATGCGGCTTTTACCGTCCGGATAGGGGAGCAGCAGTACTTAGGCCAAAACGTTATACTGGCTGCCGGCTCCAGTCCTCTTTTGCCTCCTATTCCCGGTCTTGGCGAGCAGCGGGAAAAAGGCTTTGTCCTTACCAGCAAAGAAATGCTGGATTTGCGGCAAATACCGGCAAGCCTGGCAGTCATCGGCGGCGGCGTCATCGGGCTGGAAATGGCCTGCTATTATAATGCCGTCGGGACTAAGGTAACGGTTATTGAAATGCTGCCCAAAATCGGCGGTCAGATCGATGAGGATATCGCCGCTTTGCTCCAGAAGAATCTGGAGAAAAAGGGCATTGTCTTTCATTTGGCGGCTAAGGTGACGGAGATTGGCGAAGGGGCAGTGGTCTACGAAAAAGACGGTGAAAGCCGGTCATTAGCTGCGGAGCTGGTTTTGGCGAGTTTGGGCCGGCAGCCGAACACAGAGGGGCTGGGCCTGGCGGAGCTGGGCGTAGCCATGGCCGGCAAAGCCGTGAAAACCGACGGCCGGCTGCGTACCAATATCCCGGGCTTGTATGCCGTAGGGGATATTAACGGCAAAGTGATGCTGGCCCATACGGCTTATTGGGAAGGGGAGCGGGCAGTCAAGGATATCCTGGCTCGCATTAAAGAGACGGACGGTAAATGGTCGGAAAATAAGCCATCACAGAGTGAGCAGGCTTTCCGGGCTATTTTAGGCATTGATGTACCAGCTGATGAGGCTGATTACAGCATGATTCCCGGGGTGATCTACACAAACCCTGAAGTGGCTTGGGTGGGCAAAAGCGGTGATCCGGCGACAAGCGGAGAACAAGATTTCTATGTTCAGACGATTTCCATGCGGTTTTCCGGCCGTTACCTGGCCGAAAATGAGGGGGGCGACGGTATTTGTAAGCTGGTGCTGGACAAAGAAAGCCAGCGGCTGGCCGGCGTTCATATGATCGCCAACCACAGCGCGGAAGTTATTGCCGCGGCGGCCATTCTGGTTCAACGGGGGGGCGACGTTCAGGAAATCAAGGATTACATATTCCCCCATCCTTCCGTTTCGGAAATACTGCGGGAGGGTATTCACAGCCTGCAATAAAGAGCGGCATAAGGACGTAAAAGCAAAGACCGGCAAAAACAAAGTACAGCAAAACAAAGCGAGGTTAATTGATGATCTACGTACCCAATGGCAGCAAGGACCCTTATTATAACCTTGCTTTTGAAGAATATTTGTTCCAGCAGGCGGCGGCGGGAGAGACGTATTTCAGTCTGTGGCAAAATGACAATACCATCGTTATCGGCAAAAATCAGAATCCGTATAATGAGATTGACGCCGATTTCGTCAAAGAAAAGGACATCACGGTAGTAAGGCGCATCACCGGCGGCGGAGCCGTCTATCACGACCTGGGCAATGTAAATTTTACTTTCATTGCGCCGGTGGATGATCAGGCCGGATTCGATTTTGCCAAATTCACGGAGCCGGTGATCGCTGCTCTGAAAAGCTTAGGCCTGCCGGCGGAAAACCAGGGCCGCAATGATATTGCTATTGCCGGGGCCAAAATCTCCGGCAATGCCCAGCATGTGACCGGCGGCAAGCTGCTGCACCACGGCACTTTATTGTTTGATTCCAACCTGGAAATGCTGGGCAAGTGTCTGACAGCGCTGCCTGAGAAGCTGGCGGCCAAAGGCATCACTTCCGTCAGGAGCCGGGTGGCCAATATCAGGGAGCTTTTGCCCGAGGGAAGTGATCTGGAAGTAGAAAGTTTTATGGACAGGCTAAGGGAATTTGTCTTCAGCCTTAATCCCGGCTGCACCAGTTGGAATCCCGGCGAGGCCGACCAGGAAGCCATCATGACACTGCGGAACAGCAAATACGCCACTTGGGAATGGAACTACGGCTCTTCACCGGCGGGAGACACCGTCTACAGCCGCCGTTTTGAAGGCTGCGGCACCATTACCTTGCGTTTGTCCATAGCTGCCGGCCGGATTGCCCAATGCAGCATCTCCGGCGATTTCTTTGGCTCCGGCCAGGTTGCCGACATTGAGAAGCTGCTTACCGGCGTCAAGAATGAACCCGAGGCAATAGCTGAAGCTTTGGTGGATGTAAAATTAGCCCATTATTTTTATGGGCTGGAAAAAACAGATTTTATTAAGTTTTTTGAAGGCGTTTAATTGAGGCGCTTAATTAAGACACGTAATTAAGACGCCTCCGAAATATACAAAATTGCAAGTTTAAAGTGTGCTTTTCCTTTGAAACAGCGGTCATCTCCTGATTGAGACACTAAATGCAGCGGATGAATAGCGTCTTATTGGGGAGCGGATGTTTCGAACACTTTAAACTTGCAATTTTGCTAGATTTACTCGCCTATGCTTTTGAAGCCTTCGCCCAGGATTTCACCGGCCTCCAAAACCACCATAAAAGCATGGGGATCCAGCTGATGGATGATACGCTTCAGTTCGTAATATTGACTTTTGCGTACTGCCGACAGCAAAACCGGCCGATCCTTATCTGTGTAACTGCCCCTGCCCTCCAATATGGTGCAGCCCCGGCCTAAATGCTTAAAAATGAGAGGCGGCAATTCTTCATGGCGCTCGGAAATGATCATCAGGACTTTTCCTACATCCAAGCCGTAGAGGATGCTGTCGACCATGCGGGAGGAAGCAAAAATACAGATCAGGGCGTATAAGGCGCTGTTTACATTGGCGTAAACAATGGCGGCGCAAATGAGGACGCAGCCGTCAAACATCAGCATCAGCTTGCCGATAGAGATGCCGGGGGCTCTCTTCTGGGCAAGCCGGACAACGATATCGGAGCCGCCGGTGGTGGAGGAGCGCATGAAAACCAGGCCCAGGCCCAGGCCGCTGAGGACGCCGCCATAAAGGGCGGCCAGAATCATTTCACCATGATAGGGCGGTATATAGGCTTCCACCAGAGAAAGAACCGCCGTAAAAATCAGCACGGATCTAAGGGTCTTAACGGTGAACCGCTTGCCCAGAAATAAAAAGGCCAGAATCAGCAAAGGCACGTTGATTGCAAAGTTTAAAACGGAAATGGGCAATCCGGTCAGATGATTGATCAAAATACAAATGCCCGTAACGCCGCCGGGGGCAATATTATTCGGCGCATCGAAAATCTGGGTGCCGATGGCCAGAAAAGCACAGCCCGCAATATCAAAAAGGGTATCCACGATTAACTCTTTAATGGTATGCCAATTCACTTTCCCCATCCCTCCTGCAACTGGTAGTTTTGCCTGTATGTGGTTATCATATGCTTTGGCTCAGAAAAGTGCAAGTTCGAATCCTTTTCCCGGACTTGAAAGTACAGGCATAAAATTATATAATACGGAGGTAGCATGGTAGTCTGGTAGGGCAATGTATTGTTCCCTTGCCTATGGCTCCTGCGCATAAATCAGGCCATAGGTTTATTTTTGTCAAAGGGGATGAGTAGAAATGATATGGAATAAAGAAAGGGAATGCATGGAGCGGCCGGCTATGGAGGCTCTGCAGCTTGAGCGGCTGCAGGAGACGGTAGCCAGGGTATACCGGCAGGTCCCTTTTTATCGTAAAGCCTTGGATGAAAAAGGCTTGCGACCGGAGGATATCAGGTCTTTGGCAGATGTAAGCAAGCTGCCTTTTACGACGAAGCAGGATCTGCGGGATAATTATCCTTACGGGCTGTTTGCCCTGCCCCTTAAAGATGTAGTACGGCTTCACGGTTCTTCCGGCACTACCGGCAAACCTATTGTAGTGGGCTATACCCGGCAGGATCTGGATGACTGGTCTGAGCTTTTGGCCAGGATCATTACTCAGGCTACCGTAGGCTCGGAGGATGTGACCCAAATCGCTTTCGGCTACGGTCTTTTTACCGGCGGTTTCGGCCTCCATTACGGCATGGAAAAAGTAGGCGCCACGGTGGTGCCGATGTCTTCCGGCAATTCAGAAAAGCAAATCATGCTGATGCAGGATTTTGGGACCACCGCTTTGGTATCTACCCCCAGCTATGCTCTTCATTTGGTAGAAGTGGCTCAGAAAATGGGCATTGATCCCAAAAAAGATCTTAACCTTCGGGTGGGACTTTTCGGCGGCGAGCCTTGCAGCCAGGGTATGGAGGCGGCTCTGCAAGAGCTTTGGGGCATTCGGGTCACGGATAATTATGGGCTGACGGAAGTCGGCGGCCCCGGCGTTTCCGGCGATTGCGGCCTGGGCGAAGGCCAGCATATCAGCGAAGACTTTTATCTGGCGGAGATTATCGATCCCGATACCTGCGAGGTTTTACCTTATGGTGAAGAAGGGGAACTGGTCATCACTACCTTGAGGAAGGAAGCTTGCCCCGTACTGCGTTATCGGACCAGAGACATTACCCGGCTGATGCCGGAACCCTGCGCCTGCGGACGCACCACTTTGCGGATGAAAAAAATCCGGGGCCGCAGTGACGATATGCTGATCATCAAAGGCGTCAACGTCTTCCCCTCCCAGATCGAGGCCGTGCTGGCGGAAGTAGCGGCGGTGGCTATGCATTACCAGATGGTAGTGACGAAAGAAGGCTACAGCGACGCTTTGGAAATTAAAGTGGAGCTGGAACCGGCTTATTTCACCGACGACTGGCGGCAATTGAAAGAAATCGAGAAGAGCATCCTGCGGGTATTGAAGCGGATAGTCGGCATCGAATGCAAAATCACCCTGGTATCCCCTCAGTCTCTGGAACGCACCGCCGGCAAAGCCAAGCGGGTGCTGGATTTGCGGGGCGATTGCTGCTAAAGCGGTGAGCATCCTTAGATACTTAGAACGCAGATGTCCTACGGACTCAATCCTTCGGATACAATCCGCTATCCGTAAATAGTTAGCACGCGGATGTTCTGCTATCCGTAGATACTTAGTACGCAGATGTAGGAGGTTTCTTAATGGAAGAATTGGTATTGAAATACGGCTGCAATCCCCATCAAAAGCCGGCCCGGATTTTTCGGGAAGAGGGTTCTTTACCTATAGAGGTATTAAACGGCAAGCCCGGCTATATCAATCTGCTTGACGCCCTCAACGGCTGGCAGCTGGTTAAGGAGTTAAAAGCAGCCACGGGTCTGCCGGCGGCAACCTCCTTCAAGCATGTGAGCCCTGCCGGCGCTGCCGTTGGGCTGCCGATAGACGATGTTCTGCGCCAAGTCTATCGTGTGGAGGATTGCTGCCTTTCACCGCTGGCCAATGCTTATGCCAGGGCCAGGGGGGCCGACCGCATGTCCTCCTTTGGCGATTTTATCGCCCTGTCCGACGTATGCGACAAGGAGACGGCGGCTTTGATTGCCCGCGAGGTTTCCGACGGCGTCATTGCGCCGGGTTATGATGAAGAGGCTCTCGCCATACTTAAAGGTAAACGCAAAGGCAGCTATACCATTATCCGTATCGATCCGGAGTATGTGCCTAAAGACCTGGAAAGAAAGACGGTTTACGGCATCGAGTTCGAACAGGGCCGTAATGATTTGCTCATCGACGCCGGCGTCCTGGGCAATATCCCCACGATGAAAAAAGATATTCCGGAAAGCAAGATAAAGGATTTACTCATCGCTTTGATTACGTTAAAATATACCCAGTCCAATTCTGTTTGCTACGTTAAGGATGGACAAGCCATCGGCATCGGCGCCGGCCAGCAGTCGAGAATCCACTGCACCCGTTTGGCCGGAGACAAGGCGGACCGCTGGTATCTGCGGCAGCATCCCCAGGCTTTGGCCTTGCCTTTTCTTCCCGGCCTGGGCCGGCCGGAGCGGGATAATGCTACGGATGTTTATTTGTCCGGCGAGTCCCAAGAGGTCTTGGCCCCCGGCCGCTGGCAGCAGTACTTCAGCCGACAGCCGGAAGAGTTGACGGCGGCTGACAAGGCGGCCTGGCTGGCGGGCTTGACGGGAGTGGCCTTAGGCTCCGACGCTTTCTTCCCCTTTGAAGACAATATTCAGCGGGCGGTCAGGAGCGGCGTCGGCTATATTGCTCAGCCCGGCGGCTCCATCCGGGATCAGCAAGTCATTGCTGCCTGCGATAACAGTGGTATTGTAATGGCTTTCACCGGCATTCGGCTATTCCATCATTAAAAGAAAAGCAAGCCAAAAGCCAAAAGAGGCTGCAAGGAGGAGAGCGGATGAATACTCATCGTCCTGTATGGATTTTTCTGTGGGCCCAGCGTTATTCCCCTATGTCCAACGAAGAGCGGCTGCTGTCTTGTGCTCAGGCCTATGTCGAAAGCACAAAAATGGCCGATATGCCGGACTTTCTTCATTTGCCTCAGCCTGCGATTCTTCGCCATCAAAAGGGCAAGCCTTATTTTCCGGCGGCGCCGGGTCTGCATTTTTCCCTTTCCCACAGCGGCGATTATGCCGCCTGTGCTTATTACGAACATCCAATAGGCCTTGATCTCCAGGTGCATTGCCGCTGCAATAAGGCAGCCATTGCCCGGCGGTTTTTCCATCCTGAGGAATATGCCTATTTGGAAGCGGAGAATTATCAGCACTTTTTTGCGGTATGGGCGGCAAAAGAAAGCTACGTAAAATACACGGGGACCGGCATTGCCGGCGGCCTGAACCGGTTTTGTGTAGTCGATGGTCAAGGCTTAAGAAACAAAATGGATGATGTGGAGTTCTATCACAGCCAGCTGCCGGATGGCAGCATGTCTTTATGCGCCCGGACTTTGCCCGAGATAAGGCTGGCGGATCTGAGAACCAATAGCGGTAATGACGGCATAACGATCAACAGTTAGGCCGAAATTAAAAAAAGAATAATGGAGGGATTTATTTGTCGAGCAAAAAAATTATCCAGGTGGAGGAAAAGGTACCTTTTTTAACCTTGCTGCCTCTCAGTATTCAGCATGTATTTGCCATGTTTGGAGCATCGGTGTTGGTTCCCATTCTTTTTGGATTGGAAGCCGGCATCGTTCTTTTTATGAATGGGGTAGGAACTCTTCTCTTCATTGTGATTACAAAAGGTAAAGCGCCCGCTTATCTGGGCTCCAGCTTTGCCTTTCTGGCGCCGGTCAGCGCCGTCATTGCCAGCCACGGTTTTGCCTATGCCCAGGGCGGCATAGTTTTCGTGGGCGTTATCGGTATGATTCTGGCCTTAATCATTTATAAGTTTGGCACGGAATGGATCGACATCGTTCTGCCACCGGCGGCGATGGGGCCGATAGTAGCTTTGATCGGTTTGGAGCTGGCCGGGGTTTCCGTAGGCGGCGGCGCCATCGGCGCCAATATTACGGGGCCCGGAGCGACGGCGGCAGACATGATCGTTTTTGGCATCACCTTGGGCGTAGCCGTTTTTGGCTCCGTTTTGTTTAAAGGCTTTTTGGGGGTTATTCCTCTTCTGGTAGCCATGGCTTGCGGTTATGTCACCGCAATTTTCTTTAATATGGTGGATTTTGCACCGCTGCTTCAGTCTGCTCTTTTCACCATGCCCAGCTTTACCATAGCCAAGTTTGACTTGGGCGCCATGCTGACTATTGCGCCGGTAGCCTTGGTGCTGGCTACGGAGCATATCGGCCACCAGATTATTACCAGTGAAATTGTTGGCAGGGATCTACTGAAAAATCCCGGCTTGCATCGCTCCATCTTCGCAGATAATTTTTCCACCGCAGTTTCCGGCTTGGTGGGCGCCGTGGGTACTACTACTTACGGTGAAAACATCGGCGTTATGGCCGTTACCGGTGTGTATAGCGTTCAGGTAATCGGCGGCGCTGCCGTGGTTTCCATACTGATGGCCTTCATCGGACCCCTTTCGGCTTTGATTTCCACTATTCCCGGCAATGTTATCGGGGGCATTACCTTTTTGCTGTATGGTATGATCGGCACCTCCGGCCTGCGGATATTGGTGGACCGTAAGGTGGATTACGGCAATCCCCGCAACCTGGTGATGACTTCGGTGGTTATGGTAGCCGGCTTATCGGGCTTGAGCATCAGCATCGGCCAGGTGGGCATCAGCGGCATGACCCTGGGCGCTCTTACCGGTTTGTTTTTTGGCATAGTCTTCTTCCTTTTTGACAAGATTGGCGGCCAAAGAGCCTAAAGGCTATTTACCAATTGGTTATTGTCATATATAATCATGGATATAAAGGCAAAGCCCAGTGTATTGCCCCGCTCATTGCCTAAGGATGAGAGGGACGCTGCACTAGAATGGGGGAGGCAGGAAAATGACGTTTGGAGAATATCTAAAAGAATTAAGGCAGTCTAAGGGTATCTCTCAAAAGGAATTAAGCAGTCTGACAAAAGGGCAGGTCAGCAATGCTGAAATTTCTCGTTTGGAAGCCGGAATTCGTAAGAAGCCGTCTCCGGCGGTGCTGAAAATACTGTCCCCTCATCTGGGTGTGCCCGTAGGCCTTTTGCTGATGGAGGCAGGCTACATGGACGCCCTGCCTACCGATATGCTTCTTGAGGACAAAGAGCTGGTTCTGGGAGGCGACGGCGGTGAGGAAGCTTATAGCCGGCAGCAGGCCGGTTTGCAGGGATTAGCCGAGGAGAGAGAAGCTCTCCAGCAGGCCAACCGCCGGCTGAAAGAGCAGATCAGTGATTTGAATAAGCGCTGTCAGGAGCTGATGGCCAGCAATAAAGAGCTGGAGGATAAATGCGGCGATTTTTGGCGGCAGAGCCAGTCCGTCCGCAAGGGCAGCGATGAGCTGGAAGAGGAGAATCGCAGCTTAAGGGAAAAAAACGAAAACCTGAAGGAAGAAAACCGCCGCATCAAAGAAGAAACCATTGTTTTTCTTGAGGAGGGCACTTCGCTGCGGGCTGAGGCGGAAAGCTACCGCAAAAAAATGACCCAGGCTGACGAGGAGACACGCAAGGCCAAGCAGCGCCTGGAGATTTTGGAAGAAGAGTATAAAGCTTTGCAAGAAAAACAGGAAGCAGACTGCCGGCAGCTGGAGGCGCTGAAGGGACTTCAGGGTAAGTCCGGCGATCTGGCGGGGCAGGAGGCGGATTGGCAAGAAAAGAAGGAAAAGCTGGAAAAGGAAATCCGCCGGCTGAAGGAAGATGCTCTGGACATGCTGGAGAAGGATAACCGGCTAATGCAAGAGATCAAGGAACTGAAAGAAAAAAAGGCGGCTTTGGAAGAAGGCGGAACAGCGTTATTTAAAGAAGAAAAAGCGGCCCTGGAAGAAGAGAAGGCAGCGCTGCTGGAAGAAAAAGCAGCCCTGTTGGAAGATAAAGAGGCTTTGGAAGAAGAGAGAGAAATCCTGCTGGAAGATAAAAAGTCGCTGCAAGAAGAGAAAACAGCTTTGGAGAAGCAGTTGGCGGAGTTGCAGCAGGATGACGGCCAGGAAGCTGAGGCAGTGGAACATTTGCAGCAGAAGCTGGCGGAGCTGGAAGAGTCGAAAGCCGCCGAGGCTGAAGAGATTTCTAAGCTGGAGCAGCAATTGAAAGAGCAGAGCCAGGCCCAAGAACAGTTGCTTCAGGAGAAGAAGGCCTTGGCCGATGAGCTTTTGGCGGCGAAGGAAATCTCCAGGGAGACGGCCGGCTTTGCTAATATTTTAAGCGAAATCAAGGTGGGCGACAGAGACCTGGGCCAGCTTTTTGCCGCTGTGGTTAAAGGGGCGGCCGGCGAGGATTTGGATATGATCGGCCGCTTCATGCAGGCGATGGATAAGGACTCCATCAGAGCCTCAGATAAGAAGATGCTGATGGATATTTTGAAGCGTTTTGTCAAGTAGAGTTTATGAGTTTGTCTTTAAAAGGGGCGCAGATATTCCGCTATCCTGAGATAATTGGGGCGCAGATGTACAATTTTTGCGTTTGTATGCGTTTTCCGGATTCGGCCTGTACAATTTTTACGTTTGTGGGTGAATTGCAGCAGTAGTTAAGGCCTATTTTAGCCAAATCGAGGTCTGTTTTGTGCAATTTCTTCGGTTGTAAGGGAATATTTTCCCTGCATTTCACCTACAAACGCAATTTTTGTACACCCTGCCCCGGCCAATTGACCACAACCGCAATTTTTGTACAAGCTACTGCCGCTAAGGGGGCTAAGGGTCCACTAAGAGCAGTACCAGGAGCCATCGTTGCATGGTTCTATTGATGCGGCGCGGCCAATGCTCCATGAATTCGCCAACTTTTTGCTTATCTAAATAATCATGACATTGGGAGGGGGGCCCTCTCTTTTTTGGTGAAAAAAGAAGAGCAAATAACCAGGGGGTGTCTCAAAACAGCGAAGAAAACGCTGTTTTGAGACACTCCTTGGTACATTAAAAGTGTAAGTATGCAACTGCAGCCAGCGATTGTATATCTTTTGTTTTGCTGCTTATTTTTAATGACTATAATAAAATATTTTGTAGTTGACCAACTGATATATCAGATGATATAATTCAGACAGTTGCCAATAGCTTCAATGAAACTTAGGAGGTGTATAATGCAAAGAACAGAAATGGAGAATTTAGTTGCCGGGAAAATTTCGGGGTTATCAGGTAAAGTATCTATTTATGCCAAGAATTTAGTTTCCCAGGAAGAATTCGGCTGGAATGAAAACGAAGTAGTGATGAGTCCTGCCAGTACGATTAAATTGCCGATACTATGTGCTGCTTATGCTGAGGCAAAAAAGGGCCATGTTTCTCTGGACCAAAGAATTACACTGCTAAGCAAAGACAGGGTTGGAGGCAATGGTATATTAGCGGAGCTTGACGAAGGACTGCAGCCTACCTTACATGACCTGATGACTCTGATGATTGTTATCAGTGATAACATGGCGACAAACCTGGTTATGGAGACGGTGGGCACAGAACGCATTCAAGCTTTTTTAGAAGAAAAGAAGCTTGATGTAATCAGGGCGGAGAGAAAAATGCTCGATCCGGTGGGCATGAGCAAAGGGTTGGTCAATTGTGTTACAGCCCGGGCTTTAGGGCTGATTTTAGAGGGGTTGGACAATAAAACCTTGCTTGATCCGGAGGACTGTGAGGATGCAGTTTCGATCCTACTACGCCAGCAATATAATACCAAGATGCCGAGCAAAGTTATTGATCGTTGGGATTTGATTTTTAAGAAAGCAGATATTCAGATTGCTCATAAAACAGGTGATATGCCGGAAACAGAACATGATATTGGTATTGTTTACATGCCAAAGACCAAATTTGTTCTTGCAGTGTTGACCGAAAAAGTAAATAATGCCGAAGCCATAGAGTTTATCGGGGAAATAACTAAGGAGTTTGTTCAGTACTTTAAATCATAAGAGCGTATAAGGCCATAGCCAGCAATAGTAAAATGCGACTTATTAAATAAGGGGGGCAATAGTAATGATTTTTGGATTACCGCCTATTTTAGGGCTCTTACCTATTGTAATTTATGCGTTTTTAGGTTTTAAAAATGTTCATCCTTTGTTAGCAACTGCTGCCGGTGTATTGGCGGCAGCAGTTTTGGCAGGCAAGAGTATGCTGGAAATAGGCGCTGCTATATCCACAGGGGCAGGCTCATTTCTTGGCATTATCGGATTACTGGTCATGTTTGGAACCTGCTTGGCAGAAATGCTTAAGGATACCGGCGCAGCGCCTCTTATTGTAAAAAAATTAATGTTTCGCTTTGCTGTCAGCCCCACAGGTATACTTGTGGGCACCATGATATCCATTGCTCTCCTTACCGTTGCTATCGGCAGCATGATAGCGGCCGCGGCCATGGTTGCCACGGTTGCCATTACTTTGGCGGCCACTTATAAAGTATCGCCGGCTGCCATGGGTATCGCCTTTCATACGGGAAGCGTAACCGGTTTAATTCTAGGGCCCTTTACACCGCCCACCGTGCAGATTCTTAAGATGACGGAGATGTCATATGGACAGCATCTTTTAAGCATTGCCTTACCTTTTTCTTTATTGATCTTCATAACTGGAGTTGTCATGTCCCAATGGGCCCAAAAGAAATACGGAAAAGAAAACGGCATCCATTATCCGGCAGAAGAGGCTATAGATACTGGCCTGGAGGATGGCTCATTTACGAAAGAAGCAAGATGGGGAGCAAAGGGATTTATTTTTTCCGTAATACCGCTTATTGCCTATGGAATCTCTATCCGCGGCGGCATGAGCTATGCTTTAGCCATGATTTTAGCCTGTACTGTTATTACAGGTATGGCTGCAAGATATTCTTTTACTAAAATTATGGAAGTAATGATTAAAGGCGTATCAAGGATGGCCTGGTTTTACGTGATGTTTGTTCTTTTCGATCCTTTTATCAACTTTGTATCACAAACCGGCGCATTTACGGCAATGGGGACAATATTCAGCCCATTAATCAATGCCGGAGGTTCAGTTGTCTTCTTGATGATCGGCGCATTGGTGGGCATTTTTGGAATATCCGGCGCTGCTGTAGCTCAAGTTGAAATTATGCATGGCATGTTTGGCGCCACAGCGCTGGCAATGGGTGTAAGCGTTCCGCTATACTATACCATGCTGCTGGTCGGTTCCCAAATTACATCCTTTGCTTACCCCGGCGCCGACATGATGACTGAGCTGGGCCTGGCAAGATCCAATCATATAAAATCGTTAATTATTAACGGTTGGGTTGTTACCGGTGTAATGATTATTTATATGCTGGTCAGAGGAATTCTTAATATCTAGAATATTGGAGAAGTATATAGATGTATCCTGGGTATAGCAACAGGTGCGGCCTGGATACATCTATATACTCCTGATAAAAAATACCGGATAGGTTCTCTCGTAACATAATCCTTCACATTATTGTGGTATAATCTGTTTATATAAAAAATCGTCGGAGGATTTGTTATGAAAGAGACTGCACAATCCAATGGCCGAGCCTTGGCCTATGAAATAATTTATAAAAAAATTGTTAGCGGAGAAATGCCGGCCGGAACCGTTACTTCGGTCAATGAGTTAATAAAAATTACTAATCTGGGGAGGTCGCCAATTCGGGATGCAATCTTGCAGTTAAATGATCAAGGCTTGGTTCAGGTTGTTCCCCAAAAAGGTATTTTCATTGTAGGGATTCGAGCCAAAGACGTTAAAGAAATGTTCCAATTAAGGTTAGCCATTGAATTTCTGGCTTTAGACAACATTATTAAGATCAATAATAAGCAGAACTTGATTAAGCTACATAAAATATTGGAAAAACAAGAGAGCACTATGTTGCCTGGCAGTCAGGAATTATTCCCTAAACTGGATGAGGACTTTCACTTTTTTATTATCAATACTTTAAATAATGGCAGAATCAACCGTATTTTAGAAGAGAGCCGCAGGCAAATGGCTTTGTACGGATACAATGCAATAACGGCCCATAAAAATATAGAGGAATCGGTGAAAGAGCATAAAAGAATACTGGAATTTATCGAGCAGGGCAATGCAGATGAGGCAAAAAGAGAAATGGAGAATCATCTGATTAAGGCTCAAAACTCTGTTCTTTTAAGTTAGCCGCCATCAAGGTTCTCGTTAAGGGTTTGTTTGTAGTTTTTCTAATATATCATATGTCATATCAGCCGAGGAGTTTGAAATGAAAATAGATAACATGCCCAAAATTAAACTGATTAATTTGCCTACCCCTATTGATGAGTTAGCTAGGCTGAGAAAAGTGATTGGCGGGCCCAAGATTTTAATGAAAAGAGATGACTTAACAGGCCTGGCTTATGGCGGCAATAAGAGCAGGAAGCTTGAGTATTTGCTGGGCCAGGCAAAAAAGGAAGGAGCGGATACCATTATTACCTCCGGTGCTTTGCAAACAAATCACGGGAGATTAACTGCCGCCGCCTGCGCTAAAGAAGGACTGGATTTCTATCTGGTGATTACAGAGGAAGAACGAGAGCATTTTGAAGGGAATACAATTTTACAGTCATGGCTGGGTACAAATTTTGTTTTTATTGATCCGGTACAGCCAAGGGAGGGCGAAGATATTGCTAAAGCCCGGCTGAGGGCCGGTGATGATAAAATAAGCCAACTTTGCCATCATCTCACGGCAAAAGGCAAAAAGCCTTATATAATTCCAAGGGGGGGACGCTCTTTACAGGGGACGGCCAGCTACTGCGCTGCCATAAGGGAAATTAAGCAGCAGCTTGCGGGCATGGAAGAAACAGTGAATTATATTATCGTGCCTGTAGCGACGGGCAGTACAATGACAGGGATTCTTTTGGGCACTAAAGCCTATGATTTGCCCGCCAAGGTGATAGGGATGTCTGTTTCCAGGCCTTGCGAAGAAGTCAAGTCAATGATCATCGAGGAGTTCAACAAAGATGCCAAAGAGTTAGGGTATTCCTATCAAATAGAGAATCAGGATTTTATCATCGACAATTCTTATATTGGCCAGGGATATGGTATATCAACAGAAGCCGGCTTGCAGGCAATCAAGCTGCTTGCTGAAACGGAGGCTATTTTTTTAGATCCTGTTTATACAGGCAAGGCCATGGCCGGCTATTTAGATTTGGTATCCAAGGGGTTCTTTTCGGATAAGGATAATGTTTTATTTATCCATACGGGAGGGGGACCTCTGATGTTTCTCGATAGTATTGGCCAAAAAGCAAAGGAGATGAGAAAAGTTTATGAAATTTGATCTTCTCATTAAAAATGGCTTGATTGCCGATGGATCAGGGGGCGCTTGTTATCAGGGGGATGTAGGCGTCATCGATGGCAGAATTATGCAGGTGGGCAATTTGGCCGGCGATGAAGGTAAAAAAACGATCGATGCTGAGGGCTTGGTCGTCGCTCCCGGTTTTATTGATGTCCACGCTCATTCCGAACTGGATATGTATAATCAGAAGTGTATTTTGGCTAAGATTTCCCAGGGCATTACTACCGAGCTGACGGGTCAGTGCGGGATATCGGCTTTTCCTGTCATGGCTGAGGCTATGGAAAATATAGCGAAATATATTGCGCCTGTGCTTGGTAAAATAGACTGCACCTGGCCATGGCAGAATCTGGAGGGCTACCGCAAGACAATAGAAAACGTGGGCTTCCCCCTCAATCAAGGTAATTTTATTGGCCACGGTAATTTAAGAATCAATGCCATGGGTTTTTTGGATAGGAAATCCACGGCTTCTGAGCTTGAGCTTATGAAGTTTATGCTGAAAGATGAGCTAAAGAGCGGGGCTTTGGGCTTATCTTCGGGGCTGGTCTATGCTCCAGGAATATTTTCTAATATTGATGAAATGGTTGAATTAGCAAAAGTCTGTGCTGAAGCAGGGAAAATATATACAACCCATATGCGCAGTGAAGCCGGTGAGCTTCTGCCTTCGGTAGAAGAGGCTATCCAGGTTGCCCGTCTTTCGGGAGTACAATTAACCATATCTCATATTAAAGCTATGGGGAGATTTAATCATGGCAAAGTAAGAAACGTATTAGAAATGCTTGATTCTGCCGTGGCAGAGGGACTCGTCGTTTATGGCGATTGCTATCCTTACGCTGCGGCAAGCACAACGATGACGATTATTTTGCCGCCTTGGACATTGGAGAAAGGCATACCGGGCCTATTAGAGATATTGCAGAGCAATGAAATGAGAGAACGAATTAAGAGCAACTTTAAAGAGGGAATAAAAGGTTGGGAAAATAGGCCTGTTACCATAGGCTGGGAAAACTTAATTGTCGCTTCGGTGGCAACGGAGAAAAACCGAAGCCTGGAAGGCAGAAGTTTGGCTGACGCAGCAACGGAAAATAGTAAAGATCCTGCTGACATTCTTTTTGATTTACTCCTTGAGGAAAAAGGTAATGCTGCAGTTCTCATCACTGGAATGAATGAAAAGGATGTAGCTTCTGCGATAAGCCATCCGCGGGTGATGATTTGCAGTGATGGTATACCTGTAGGCAATAAACCCCACCCCAGATTATATGGTGCAATTACTCGCTATTTATCTAGATATGCGGATTTATCCGACAATACAGCGATTGGAGCTGCTATATATAAGTTAACGGGCTTGCCGGCCAAAGCCTATAAATTACGAGATATTGGTTTGTTAAAAACCGGGTATTGGGCTGATATAACCTTGATAGATACGGATAAAGTTAAAGATCTGGCTACCTTTAATAATCCTTTTGAGCTTTCAGAAGGAATCGAAAGAGTAATCGTAAGTGGTGAAGTGGTATATAAAGAGAAGAAATATACCGGAGTCAAGCCGGGACGATTTATTATTAATGAAAGTGGTAAGGAGAATTAGCAAAATGAGAAAAGTGCTTCTTACAGAGCCAATTCAGCCTATAGGCATGGAGCTATTGCAGCGGGGATTTACGATAACCATAGCTCCAGATCCTAAGCCCGAAACGATACGGAGGATGATTAAGGGATTTCACGGTCTAATCGCCCGTAATACGATAATTGATGAAAGCATTTTTGCAGAAGGTGACTGTCTTCAGGTTGTAGCTGCCCATGGCGCCGGCGTAGATCATATTGATGTAAAGGCGGCATCAGCTTACCGAGTTCTTGTCGTTAATACGCCGGGCGCTAATTCTCTTTCTGTTGCGGAAGCAGTGGTGGGGCTTATGCTGGCGGTAAGCCGTAAGATTGTCGAAGGTGATTATGCTCTTCGTATGGAGAAAGATTTTTATCATCGCGATAAGTGCATCGGAGTAGGTCTAACCGGTAAAAAATTGCTGATTATCGGCATGGGAGAGATAGGGAAGAAGCTGTCTGATATCTGTACAAAGGGTTTTGGCATGTCTGTCTATGGGTATGATCCGTATGTTTCAGCAGAAGAGCTGAGCTTGTACAAAGTAAGCAAGATAACTAATATTGATGATGCAATAGGCGAAATGGACTATATTTCTTTGAACTGCCCCTATTCCGTTGAGTCACATCACATGATCAATGCCGATAGAATGATGAAGATGAAATCCAGCGCTTATCTGATCAATTGTGCCAGAGGCAGCTTAATTGATGAAGAAGCTTTATATTTTGCATTGAAGAACAATGTAATCGCCGGGGCTGCTCTCGATGTTTTTCAAGAAGAACCGCCCAGATATGACAGCCCTATCTTTACCTTATCAAATGTAGTAGTGACCCCTCATATTGCGGCTTTTGCCAAAGAAAGCATTGATAATATGTCCATGATATCAGCTGAAGATATCATCTCGGTGTTACAGGGAGATCTAGAGAAAGCACATATCGTCAATAAAGAAATACTATAATCTGTTGAGCGTGATAATAGATAATGAAGAAATGAGAAGGGCACGGCAGTTTAAGCTGTCTGCCCTTTTTAAGAAAATAGTTATTTTGCACAGAAAGCCGGGTTACTGCCGAGTCAAGCCAGTGCCGGCTCCCTATGGCTCCACGACCTTCTTTCTTAACGAAATGACAGTGTTCTGAACTGTAACTTTTTAAATGCTGTTACCCTATAAAATGGTTAAACGGTTCTTGAAGAATAAACTAAATTATGTTAGGATATAAATAGAAATAGGAACTGCTGCTTTTTGTGGGGCGGCCAGATCCTTATCTAAGGATAGCCGCTTATCTATGGATAGGCGGTTTTATTTTTTTGGTCGTGTCAAGCCGATGACACCGATGATAACCAAACAGAACGTAAACAGTTCTATATAGGTGATTATTTGGCATCACCCCCTTCCTGGGGGACCTAACCGCCAAACAGACAGTATACATATACAAAACAATATTGGTGTGGTAATATATTGGATATAAAATCGAATGAATCAGCTTCCTTTCTGCAAGCGATAAAAGCGCAAAAGAGAAGGAAAATACATAATAAAGGAGAAAAAAGGTGGCCGGAAAAGTATTGGTTGTCATGGGCAGCGACTCCGACTGGAATATCATGAAAAAGGCTGTGGAGACATTAAAAGCCTTCGAGGTGGAGGCGGATGTGCAGGTGGCCTCAGCCCACCGTACACCGGAGAAGGCTTTGGCTTTGTCCGAAAACGCCAGGGAAAAAGGCTTTGCAGTGATCATTGCCGGCGCCGGCGCCGCCGCCCATTTGGCGGGGGTTTTAGCGGCAAAGACTACGCTGCCGGTAATCGGCGTACCCATCAACGGCACAGCCTTGCAGGGCTTGGACGCCTTGTATGCCACAGTGCAGATGCCTTCGGGGGTGCCGGTAGCTGCGGTAGCTATTGACGGCGCCAAAAACGCCGCGCTGCTGGCTATACAGATATTAGCCGTGAGCGACGAAAGGCTCAGCCGGCTTTTGGCTCAGGAAAAAGCAGCCATGGCCGCTCAGGTGGAGGAAAAGAATCAAAAGATCCGCCAGCTGGCTGAAGAAGGAGGGCTCTTAAATTGACGATGGCAGGACGAGAGAAGGATAGCCTACAGGAGGGCACGTTAAAAAAAGATACCGCTGCTCCGGCCATGGATTATCAATCCGCCGGAGTAGATATTGACCGGGGCAACGAGACGGTGGCCAGGATCAAGCCTTGGGTGGAAAAAACCCGCCGTCCCGAACAAATGGGAGGCATAGGCGGCTTCGGCGGCCTTTTTCAATTGGACACAAGCAAATACCGGCAGCCGGTGCTGGTATCCGGCACCGACGGCGTAGGCACGAAGCTGGCGGTGGCCCACCAGGCCGCTATTCATAACACCATCGGTATCGATGGCGTCGCTATGTGCGTAAATGATATCCTGGTTTCCGGCGCCGAGCCCTTGTTCTTCCTGGACTATCTGGCTACGGGCGTTTTGGAGCCGGAAATAGCGGAAGCCGTGGTGGCCGGAGTGGCCGAAGGCTGTTGTCAGGCGGGCTGCGCATTGATCGGCGGCGAGACGGCGGAGATGCCCGGTTTTTACCGGCCGGGGGAATACGATTTGGCCGGTTTTGCCGTAGGCGTAGTGGAGAAAGAAGAAATCATCGACGGCAAAAGCATTGCCGAAGGCGACGTAATCATCGGAATAGCCTCTTCCGGCCTGCATTCCAATGGCTTTTCGCTGACGCGAAAAATAGTGTTTGAGCGGGCCGGCCTTAAGCTTGCGGATCGGGTAGAAGAATGGGGCCGCACCGTGGCGGCAGAATTGCTGACGCCCACTAAAATTTATGTGAAGCTGGTATTAGGGCTTTTGGCCAAGAGCAAAAAAGGCGGCCCGTTGATTAAAGGGATGAGCCATATTACCGGCGGCGGTCTGCTGGAAAATCCTAACCGGGTGTTGCCAAAGGGCCTGGATTTGCAGCTGGAATGGGGCAGCTGGCCGGTGCCGCCGGTGTTTACCTGGCTGCAAAGAGAAGGCAATGTAGCGACTTTGGAGATGCTGCGGACGTTCAATATGGGCATCGGCTTCTGCTTTTTCGTGGCGGCGGATCAGGCGGCGGAGCTCCAGGCGGAGCTTTTGGCGGCGGGAGAAAAGAGCTGGATCATCGGCAAGGTGATTGCTGCCGGGGAAGCCTCGGCGGCGGCTGGCGGCAGACAAGTGGCCGTGGCCAATTTGCCTCAGGACTGATTGGGGAGTCGGCATGTTAAACATGATTGTATTAGCCTCCGGCAGAGGCAGCAATTTAGTCGCCATTCAGGAAGCCATCGACAGAGGTGAGCTGACGGGACAGATACGGGCTGTAATCAGCAACAAAAAAGACGCCGGCGCCCTGGCTTTTGCCTCTGAGAGTGGTATACCGGCCCTCTGGATCAACCCTAAAGAAGCCGATGGCCGACAGGGCTATGAGCGAAGGCTTCTTGGCGCTGTGGAAGAGATCGGCTCCGATTGCCTGGTGCTGGCCGGCTACATGCTGCTGCTGGGCAGCGAATTTATTCAGGGCTATGGCAAGCCGATTTTAAATATCCATCCTGCCTTGCTGCCGGCTTTCCCCGGCGGCTCAGCCCAAAAGGACGCCCTGGAATACGGCGTGAAATACAGCGGCTGCACCGTGCATTTTGTGGATGAAGGCATGGATACGGGGCCGATCATTGCCCAGACACCGGTGCCGGTGCTGGACAGCGATGATGAGGCAGCTTTGGCTGCCAGGATATTGGCAGAGGAACATAAGCTATACGCTAAAGTGCTGTCCTGGCTGGCTCAGGGCAGAATCAGCCGTCAGGGCAGGAAAGTCATGATACGGAGTGATGAACAATGAAAAAACGAGCGTTATTGAGCGTATCCGATAAAACGGGTATTGTGGAATTTGGCAAAGCCTTGACGGCTTTGGGCTTTGAGCTATTGTCCACTGGGGGCACCTATCAGGCCTTGGAAAAGGCAGGCATAGCGGTAACGGCCGTTGCCGAGGTTACCGGTTTTCCGGAAATTATGGATGGACGGGTGAAAACCCTTCATCCCAAAATCCACGGCGGTATTTTAGCCCGGCCCATTCCTGCCCACTTGCAGGCGGCGGAAGAGCTGGGCATTGGCCTCATCGACATTGTGGCGGTCAATTTGTACCCTTTTCGGGAGACGATTGCCAAAGAGGGCATTCACCGGGAGGAAGCCGTGGAGCAAATCGATATCGGCGGCCCGGCCATGGTGCGGGCGGCGGCGAAAAACCACGAGCGGGTGGCTGTGATCGTTGATCCCAGCGATTATGGAGCAGTAATTGACGAATTAAAAGACAAAGGGAATATTTCCAGGGAAATAAGAGAAAGCTTGGCAGCGAAAGCCTTTCGGCATACGGCGGAATACGACGGCTGCATTGCCGATTATCTGGCAAGCCATTAGTCTTGGCAAGCTACTGGTCTTGGAAAGGCATTAGTATAGGAGGGCGAATTTGGTGAAGGTATTGATCGTAGGCGGCGGCGGCAGGGAACATGCCTTGGCCTGGAAATTAAAGCAGAGTCCCCGGGTGGATGCCTTGTATTGCGCTCCCGGCAATGCCGGCACCGCCGGGATAGCCGTTAATGTGGCTGTGGAGGTACAGGATATTTCAGCCCTGGTGGCATTCTGCAAAGAAAAGGGCATAGACTTTGTAGTAATCGGGCCGGAGCTGCCCCTGACCTTGGGCTTGGTCGACGAACTGGCTGCTGCCGGCATACCGGCTTTTGGCCCTTCGAAAGAAGCGGCCCGGCTGGAAGGCAGCAAAGCCTTTGCCAAAGACTTCATGAAGCGCCACGGTATTCCGACGGCGGCTTACGGCGTATTCAGCAGCGGCGAGACGGCCCAGGCCAAAGCCTTTGCCAAAGAACTGCCGGGCCCCTGGGTTGTCAAGGCCGACGGTCTGGCTGCCGGCAAAGGGGTGCTGATCTGCCAAAGCCTGGTGGAAGCTGAAAAAGCTATCGAATACATACTGGACGAAAAAGCCTTCGGCCAGGCAGGGGCCTCCTTGGTGGTGGAAGAATATCTGGAAGGTCAGGAGCTTTCCCTGATGGCCTTCTCCGATGGCCAGACTGTGGTGCCCATGCTGACTGCTCAGGATCATAAGCGAATTTTTGACGGCGATCAGGGTCCCAACACCGGCGGCATGGGAGCTTATGCTCCGGCGCCTATCGGCACGGCTGCTTTAGTGGCCCAAGCCCAAAAAGAGATATTGGAGCCTACCGTAGCTGCTATGGCGGCGGAGGGAAGGCCTTTTAAAGGCGTTCTTTATGCCGGCCTGATGCTGACGGAAAAAGGCCCCATGGTATTGGAGTATAACGCCCGCTTTGGCGATCCCGAAACCGAGGTGGTGCTGCCCATGCTGGACAGTGATTTATTCGATATCATGGAGGCTTGCTCCGCGGGGGGGCTGGCCCGAATGACCATCCGCTGGAAGGAGGGCAGCTGCGTCACCGTGGTGATGGCTGCTGCCGGCTATCCCGGCGATATCCGCAAAGGCGACGTTATCGGCGGCTGGGAGCAAGTGCCGACCGACGTGACGGTTTTCCACTGCGGCACAGTCCGCAATCAGCAGGGCCAGGCAATAACTGCCGGCGGCCGGGTGTTGTCGGTGACTGCCGGCGACGCTGATTTGCAAAAGGCTGTGGATCTGGCCTATCAAGGCGTGGCGGCCCTGCATTTTGAGGGTTGCCAATTTCGGCGGGATATTGCCCAAAAAGCCCTCCGCCAGCGGTAACGCGACAAAAAAATTGGTTATTTCGGCCGGCTGCGCCGGCTTTTCGATAATGAGGAGGCTATTGACGATGACGAAAGAAACATGGGGTTTTGACACTTTACAGGTTCACGCCGGCCAGGAGGCTGATCCGTTTACCGGCTCCCGAGCCTTGCCTATATACCAGACTACGGCGTATGCCTTCCGGGATTCCCAGCATGCCGCCGACCTTTTTGCCTTGAAAGAAATGGGCAATATCTATACCCGGCTGCAAAATCCCACCACCGACGTTTTAGAAAAACGGATTGCCGCCCTGGAAGGGGGCGTGGGCGGCCTGGCTACGGCCTCCGGCATGTCGGCTATCATGATGGCCGTGCTGAATATCGTTTCCGCCGGTCAGGAAATTGTGGCCTCCAGCGCTTTATACGGCGGTACCTTCAATTTATTTTCCGTTACCCTGCCGAAAATGGGTATTAAAGTCCATTTCGTAGACCCCAAGGATCTGGAGGGCTTTAAGAAGGCCATCAATGAGAAAACCAGGGCTGTCTATGTAGAGAATATCAGCAATCCCAGCATGGCCGTCATCGATCTGCAAAAGGTGGCGGACATAGCTCACGAAGCCGGTCTGCCTTTAATTGTAGATGCTACCTTTACCACGCCTTATCTTTCCCGACCTATCGATTTCGGAGCGGATATCGTCGTCCATTCGGCTACCAAGTACTTAGGCGGCCACGGCAATTCCATGGGCGGCCTGATCGTTGACGCCGGCAAATTTGACTGGGCAGCCAAGGGGTTTTTCCCCGGTCTGACAGAGCCGGATGACAGCTATCATGGCATTCGTTATGTGGAAAGCTTCGGGCCTCTTGCTTATATCGTCAAAGCCCGGGTTCAGCTTTTACGAGATATGGGGCCGGCGATCAGCCCCATGAACGCCTGGCTGATTCTCCAGGGTATAGAAACCTTATCCTTGCGCATGCAAAAACATGTGGAAAATGCCGTGATTGTGGCCCAATGGCTGAAAGAGCAGCCTGAGGTTTCCTGGGTCAACCATCCCGGCCTGCCGGATCATCCCGATTATGATCTGGCTGTCAAATACATGCCTAAAGGCATTGGCTCGACTTTTGCTTTCGGCTTAAAAGGCGGCCTGGCAGTAGGCCAGAAGCTGATCGAGTCTGTGGAGCTTTTCTCTCACGTTACCAATGTGGGGGATACCCGCTCCATCATCACCCATCCCGGCAGCACCACCCACCGGCAATTGTCGGAGGAGGCCCAGATCGCAGCCGGCGTCAATCCCGAGCTGATCCGTTTATCCATTGGCCTGGAAGATCCTAAGGATCTGATCGCTGATTTAGAGCAGGCAATGAAATAACGGTAAATAACAAATGTAAGGAGGGGCCAAGATGCCAATCAGAATTCCCGACGACTTGCCGGCCAGCACAACTTTAAGCAACGAAAACATTTTCGTTATGTCGGAAAACAGAGCTTACCATCAGGACATCCGGCCTCTGCGGGTAGCTATTTTAAATCTGATGCCGACGAAAATCGCCACGGAAACTCAGCTGCTGCGGCTGCTGGGCAACTCGGCTTTACAGGTGGATATCACCTTTTTGCAGTCCATTTCTCATATCAGCAAAAACACGCCGGAAGAACATCTGGCTGCCTTTTATAAAACCTGGGATGAGGTCAAGCGGGAGCGCTTTGACGGTTTGATCATCACGGGAGCGCCGGTGGAAGACTTGGATTTTCATGATGTGGACTATTGGAAGGAGCTCTGCACCATCATGGATTGGTCCACCCGCCACGTCTATTCCACCATGCATATTTGCTGGGGGGCGCAGGCCGGCCTGTATTACCATTACGGCATCCCGAAAGTATCCCTGCCGGAAAAATGCTTCGGCGTTTTTCCTCATGAGGCCACCCGTCAGTATGTCAGATTGCTGCGGGGCTTTGACGATGTTTTCTATTGTCCCCATTCCCGCCATACCACGGTGCGACGGGAGGATATTTTGGCTTGCGACAAGCTGGATTTGGTAGCCGAGTCCCCTGAGGCCGGCGTCAATATCGTCAGAGCCATGAACGGCCGGCAGGTCTTTATCAGCGGTCATTTTGAGTACGATCCCCTGACCCTGAAAAATGAATATGACCGGGATGTGGCTGCCGGCAAGCACATTCAGGTGCCGCAAAACTATTATCCCGACGATGATCCCGCCAAGACGCCTATTGTGCGCTGGCGCAGCACGGCTAATCTTTTCTTTGCCAACTGGCTGAATTACTACGTCTATCAGGAAACGCCTTACGATTTGGGGCAGCTGGGTTAATGGACGGGGTCAGCGGCGGCCATATTGCGGGAGCCATTGTCACCTTACTGGGAATTTCGGCAGCAGGGGTCTATTCCGGCAAGAAAGTCAAGGGAGCCGCTGATTTTGCCACCGGCGGCGGCAAGGCTAATCAAATTATTGTAGCAGGAACAATTATGGGCACGCTGATCGGCGGTTCCTCCACTATTGGAACCGCCCAGCTGGCCTTTCATTTTGGCATGTCCGCCCTCTGGTTTTTGCTGGGCGTCAGCCTGGGTTGCCTTATATTGGGCCTGGTTTTTACCGGCCCCCTGCGGCGGTCCGGCTGTCAGACGATCCAGCAAATCATTGGCCGGGAGTACGGCCCCCGGGCAGAATTGCTTGCTTCCATTCTGTCTTCCTTAGGCACCCTGATTGCCGTAGTGGCGCAGCTTTTAGCGGCGACGGCCTTGCTGACGGCTTTTTTGGGCTGGCCGGCTTTAGCCTGCGCTTTTATTGCCATCATTGTGATGATTTGCTACGTTGCCTTCGGCGGCCTTTGGGGGACCGGCCTGGTAGGGGGCCTGAAAACCCTTTTGATTTATTTGGCGGTTATTCTCAGCAGCTGGGTGATTCTCAGGCAAAGCGGCGGTTTTACCGCCTTGTATGAGGGACTGGATCCTGTCAGATACCGCAATCTTTTTGCCCGGGGCATCGGTGTCGATGGCGGCGCCGCTTTATCTCTGATTTTAGGGGTGCTGTCTACCCAGACGTATATGCAGGCCGTCATTGCCGGCAAAGATGACAAAACGGCCCGCCAGGGAGCCTTGCTCAGCGCAGCCTTGATGCCGCCCATTGGGGCGGGAGGCATGTTGGTGGGCATTTTCATGTCCCGCTTTTCACTGGCCGATTCCAGCCAGGCTTTCCCCACCTTTTTGATTCAGCATATGCCTCCTTTTATCGGCGGCATATTTCTGGCGACACTGCTGATTGCCATTGTAGGCACCGGCTCGGGGCTGGCTTTAGGCACCAGCACCATACTAAGTAATTTGTATAAAATGAAGCTGGCCAAGGAAAACCGCAAAATGCCGGTCAGTGAGCTATGGCTGGCCAGGGGGCTGATCCTGGCTATTTTGCTTTTAGCTTTTCTCTTTACCCTGGGAGATATGGGGGCTTTCATTTTGCAATGGAGTATTATGTCGATGGCCCTGCGGGCGGCGGCAGGCTTCATCCCCTTATGCTGCGCCTTGTTTTTTAGGGGCCGGGTGCCGTCAGGATATATGCTGGCTGCTATCGTTGCCGGGCCCTGCGTAGTGCTGGCGGGAGAGCTGCTTTACGCTGAGGCGGTGGATCCCGTATTTTTTGGCCTTTTGGCCTCCCTGGTGATTTGTCTTCTTGGCGCCGCCGTTAATAAATTTGTTAAAAAGACTTAAGAAACAGTTCAAAAATTGCCAACATTTTGGACTAAGATTTATTTGTCGTAATGTGATACAATATTGGAAGTGATCAAGAATGATGACAAATGATGCACGGAAGGGAGAGTATGGATGAGTAAAGCTCTTAAGAATGTGACTTTTTTTATGTTTCTCACAATTATTGTAGCCGTCAGCGGCTTAGGCTTTGCCCGCCAGTTTGCTCCGGAACTGTATTTCGGTTTTAAACAGGGCATGATGAAGCTGCCGTTGGCTCAAAAGGCCAGTTATACCTTGCCTTCTTTGCCGCCGATTTTAGCCGGCGGCAGCGGCTTGATCCAGGATTTCCAGGAAGAGGGTCTGTTTCCCTTGCCGGAGCCGGAGGATCTGACCAGGGAGGAAGAGATGCGAGGGGTCTGGGTTGCCACCGTTTTAAGCATTGATTTTCCCAAGATTCAGGGCAATGCGGAGCAGCAAAAACAAGAACTGATCAATATTTTAAACACGGCTAAGGAAGCGGGTCTAAATACCGTCTTTTTTCAAGTGCGGCCCCATGGCGATGCTTTTTATCCGTCGGAGTTGTTTCCCTGGTCTTCCTATCTCACCGGCACTGCCGGCCAGGATCCCGGCTATGATCCTCTGGCTTTCGTTTTGGAGGAAGCAGATAAGCGGGGCCTGCGGGTACATGCCTGGATCAATCCTTACCGCCTGACCATGGGCAGTAAGGACAAGCCTCAAAACACCAATGAATTTCTGCCTGTCGGCTCACCGGTAAAAAACAGACCGGATCTGACCATGGCTTGCGGCGACGGCAAGCTGTATCTTAATCCCGGCGAACCCGAGGCCATGCAGCTGGTGGTGGACGGAGTAAAAGAGATTATCGAAAAATATAATGTGGACGGCATCCACTTTGATGACTATTTTTATCCCAGCGATGCTTCCTACAACGACAGCGCCGCTTACGAAAAATACGGCAAGCCTCAGGGACTTTCCCTGGAGGACTGGCGGCGGCAAAACACGACTGCGCTGATGAAGATGGTCAAGGAAGCCATTAAGGAAAGCCGGCCCGGCATAGAATTCGGCATTTCGCCCAGCGGCATCTGGCAAAACAAAAAGAGCTCTCCTCTGGGCTCCGATACCAACGGCTTTGAAAGCTACAACAGAATTTATGCCGACAGCCGCCTCTGGGTGACCGACGAAGTAGTGGATTATATTGTGCCTCAGATTTATTGGGCTATCGGGACTACCGGCAGCGATTACGACGTACTGGCCCGCTGGTGGCGGGAAGTGGCTTTAGGTACTAAAGTCAAGCTGTATATCGGTCATGCCGCCTACCGGGTAGGTTCCGAGGGCGCCTGGCTCAATCCTACGGAAATGGGCCGGCAGATTACCCTCAACAGAGCTTTGGGAGCTATCGACGGCAGCGTGTTTTATGGCTACAAACAAATTGCCGAAAACACGTTAGGCTTGCGGGATCAGCTGAAGGATTTCTTCATTGATATGGAGCTGGCTCAGCCCCTGAAGATTGTCTATCCGGCTTCGGGTTATGCGACGAATGCAGCCAACTCCTTTATCATCGGTTCGGCAGATCCCCGCTATCCCTTATATCTCAATGGCCAGCCGGTAGATCGCACCGTCAGCGGCTATTTCAGCCTTTATGTGCCCCTGGAAGTGGGCGATAATAAGTTTACCTTCAAGTTTCAGGACCAGGAGCAGGAGTATAGCCTCCTGCGCAATCAGGTGATTACTCCGCCCGCCGGCTCCGGCGGCGGCAGCGGTAGCGGCAGTCAGGGACCCAAAATAACTCAATTTGAAAAGCCGCTGGTCTACATGACGAAAGAGGATCAGACCGTAGTCCGGGCAGCGGCTTCCAGCAGCGCCACCCGGCTCCAGCCCCTGAAAAAAGGCGTCCGGGGGTATGTGGTGGCGGAATCCAACGGTTATTACCTGATGGACTCCGGCAACTGGACCTATAAGCCCAATGTAGAAATTTTAAACGACGCCAGCCTGCCCGCCTGCCAGATGGGCTCCGCCCAGATCGCCCCCGGCCAGTCCAGTGTGGCGGTGTCTTTCCAGGTGCCTTACTTTGCTTCCTACTATGTGGATATGACTGATGAAGAAATCTGGCTGACTGTCCATCAGACGAAAGGCCAGCCGATGACCCGACAAGGGGAAGACCCTCTCTTTGGCGAGGTTACCTTCACCCAGGACGGCGCTCACTCCGTTTACCATATGCCGTTGAAGAAAACCGGCCGTCTTTACGGCTACACCGTCAATTATGACGAAACGGCTAAGCTTCTTACCTTCTTTTTCAACAATCCCATCATGCACGCTTCGGCAGAGCAGCCTTTAGCCGGCAAGACCATTGTGCTGGACGCCGGCCACGGCGGCAGCGATAACGGCGCCACCGGCCCGGCCGGTGACCGGGGCAAGCGGGAGAAGGAGCTGAATCTGGAAGTAGCCCTGGTTTTGCAAGGACTGCTGAAGGAGGCCGGCGCCGAAGTGATCATGACTCGCACCGACGATATCTATTTGGATCTGGAAACCCGGGCCAATCTGATCCGAGACAAAAAGCCGGACCTGGCTATCTCCCTCCACCGCAATTCCATGGGGGCCGATAAGGATATCAGCACCTACAAGGGCGTTCTGGCTTTATACAGCCATCAGCAGTCTGCTGCCTTGGCCCAGCATCTCAGCGATGCCCTGGTGAAAGGCACTAACCATTATTACGACGGCATTCGTTGGCAAAGCCTGGCGGTCTGCCGCATCGAGGAATGCCCGGCGGTTTTGCTGGAGCTGGGCTTCGTCACCAATCCGTCGGAGTATGAGCGGATGAATCGCGTATCCACCATCAACAAAGAAGCCCAGGCCATCTTGCGGGGCATCGAGTCCTATTTGGCGGGCAGTTAAAGCATAGAAGCATAAGAAAATCCAATTAAGAAAAAAAGAGCGCAGCTCCTCCGTTTGACGGCAGGGGCTGCGCTCTTTTAGTAAGCCGGAAGCGATGAGTAATCCGGTGGGCTTATTTGATGCTATTAAAAATAACGTGATGGTCAACCATTTCCGTATATTGCTTCTTACAGGCAGCATAGTCTTTATTCTTAATAGCGGTATACAAATTCGCATGGGCCTTAAGGGGATAATCATCTTGCCCTTCAATGAAACGGTCTAAGCGTTGTTTTAAGATAGCTTTAAGGAATTGGTAGATTGTACCCTGGGCTACCGTGAAAGAATTGTAGAGTAAAGTGTTGTGGGAAATTTGACAGATATAGCGGTGAATATCCAAATCAAGCTCGGCCAGCCTTTCAATTATTGCCTGCCGTTCCTGTGCGGATTTGTCTGTGCTTTTCAGGTATTCGGGCTCGTATTTGTCAAAGAGCCTGCACTTGTTTTCAAGCTCCTCCAGCTCTTCCGGGGTTGCCCGGTCAATTGCCAGACAGGCGCAGGGGATCTCGATGATATTGCGGAATTCGCATACGTCGTCCAGCAGTTCCGGGGCCATAATGAATTCGTTCAGGCCTTCCAAATGCTTTTGCAGATTAAAGGGTATGACATAGGAGCCGTCGCCGATGCGGGTCTCGACTATTCCTATGGTATTTAATTTTTGTAAGGCCAGCCGTACCGTCAGTTTATTGACGCCGTACATCTCCGCAAGCTCGGCTTCTGTAGGTATTTTTGAATAGCTCTGCCAAAGGCCGTCGCTGATAGCTTGCTTAATGCGCTCCGCTACCTGATCGGCCATGGATATTCTTTTTATTTTGGTATTGCCCAATAAATTTGCCATATAAACTAATCTCCAATTTATTAATATGAATAAATTATAATGTAGAGACAAAGGAGTGTCAATAATAGTTGACATTAAATAACGACTATGTTACTTTATTAGTAGGCGAACAACTGGTTTAATGAATAAGAAAAGAATAAAAGAGGTGAATGATTTTGAAGATTACTAGTGTGGAAATCATCAAACTAAAAGGTGAGAGCAGTGTTCCCGGCATGAATTGGTTCCCTACCTGCGTACGCATCAATACCGATGAGGGTATATGCGGCTACGGTGAGGCCGGCGTCTGCTATGCGTCCGGCGCCGACGCCGCAGTAGGCATGCTCAAGGATTATGCCAAACTGATTATCGGGATGGACCCGATGAAATCGGAAGCAATTTGGAATAAGCTGCACCGCACTACCTTCTGGGGCATGGGCGGCGGCACAATTATCTTTTCCGCAATCAGCGCCATTGATATCGCGCTTTGGGATATTAAAGGCAAGGCTCTGAATGTTCCTGTCTATCAGCTTCTTGGCGGCAAGACCAATGACAAGCTGCGGGCCTATGCCAGCCAGATTCAGTTTGATTGGGGCCCTAAAGGAATACCCATGGTAACTCCCGAGGATTATGCGGAGGCTACGCGTAAAGCCATGGCAGAAGGATATACCTGCGTAAAAGTGGATCCTGTCGGTTTTGATGAAGATGGAATTTGGATGCGCTGGAGCAATTATGGCCTTCTGGAATATGATCAGATGAAGGTTGCCGTAGACCGGGTGGCAGCGATCCGCGAAGCAGGCGGCCCCAAGATGGACATCATTATCGAGCTCCATGCGCTGACTGATACCAATACCTCCATACAGATTGCCCGTGAGCTGGAAAAATACCGGGTATTTTATCTGGAAGAGCCCACTCAGCCTCTTAATCAGCGGTTATTCCGGGAAATTGCCCGGGAAGCAAAGATGCCCATAGCTTCAGGGGAACGAATTTATACCCGATGGGGATACAGCCAGTTTTTTGAGGATCGCAGCTTAAGCATCATTCAACCGGATTTGTGCAACACCGGAGGCATTACGGAAGGTAAGAAAATCTGTGATTATGCCCATACCTATGATATCGGCGTTCAAATCCACATCTGCGGCGGGCCCATTTCCACAGCGGCCGCCTTGCAGGTGGAAGCTGTCATTCCCAATTTCGTCATTCATGAGCATCACCAATGTTCATTGATTCCTCATAATATCAATTTGTGCAAGTACGATTATCAGCCGAAAAACGGCTATTTCGAGGTGCCGGATTTACCCGGCATCGGGCAGGAAATCAACCAGGAAGCTATTGATGACGCCGATACTTACATAAAGATTTCTTAATATTGAATTGACCGGCGATTGACAGGTAAACGTATATTAATCTCAAATAACAAAGGGGCGTGTCGCAAAACGTTAATAAAAAACGTTGGGCGATACGCCCTTGTTTGAGATATTCAGGCAAGAAAACACCTTAAATAGAGGGCTGCATCACCATTTTAGCCTTCAATTAGGCACAAAAAACAAGGGGAAGGCCTTTCCCCTGTGGATAACTTTTTGCTTTTAATCAGGCTACCCTAGGGCTATGTAAATGTTTGCCGCA
>JAHDPO010000061.1 GCA_018434325.1 Clostridia bacterium
AGTATATCATCAAATTATGGCAAATATAAGATAAAATTAGCGAGAACTCATCTATTTTCGTGTAATGTTGTGTTTTTCACATCTAAAAACAAAAAAGGCGGGAGTGCTTTCCTCCAAAATCATGTTTCATGTCAAAAAAATCATGTTTCATGCAGCGGACGGTTTTGCAAAGAGATTTCTGATAGATTGAACGTGGAGAAATAAATGTTATTTCGTTCAATCAAAAGGAGGAAAACTATGAAAAAGCAATTTATGGGCATACTGCTCACTCTGTGTATGGTGCTTACCTTACTGCCGACAACGGCGTTTGCGGCGGAAGCTGTGACCATACTGTCTTACCCCGCAAAGACCGAATATACGGTTGGCGAGGGATTTGACCGAACCGGAATTAAAGCGACGGCTATTGTAGGCGGCGAAAAAAAGGACATCTCTGACGAAATCAGTTTCAGAAACTCCGGCAATGTGACGCTCAATCAAGGTACGATATTTGCGTACATCGCAGGAAAGCAGGAGATTACCCTGCGGTGGACTGCTCCGGGCGAAAAAACAAGCCAAATCGTGGGAAAATATACCGTCACCGTCACCGGCGAATATGTTGCCCCTGAGAAGACGGCGCCCGCACCAACTGAGACTACTTATAAACTGTATGATGCGATAGACAACGGCTGGTACAGCATCCGCCTTGGCTCCATAGCCTCTGGTGCCGCCGGTTTGTGGTATGGCGCTGGGGATGACACTTTTATCAATATCGACGCCGCAGGCAACGCGGTGCTGCGCATAGGAGGCAAAGACACGAAATTCTATGTTGAAAAAAAGCGCATTGTAGACGCTAACACGGCTGAAATAACCATAAAGATGGCGGATGGACGTTATCTGGGAGTTGCGGGCGAAATCGATGACAGAGCGATGTATAAGGTCGGTACGAACCCGGTCTACCGATCAAAGCCGGATGGCGACATTGTCGGGGAGCTTCCGTCAGGCACCATTCTGGAAGTGACCGAGATCAAGGGCGACTGGGCAAAGGTAAAGTATGCAGGTAAGGCGTATTATATGTGGGCGGCCAGACTGACAAAAGTAAGTGCGGGCGAGACACGAGTGGCGGCTGTGGATAAGCCTTACTTATGGCAGATAGAAATCAAGGATAGTGCTGTGGCGGCTAATGTTGTAATGTGCCCCTCCGAGAACCCCCAAATGATGGTGTTCACTCCTGAAAAAAGCTATAAGGACGGGGCGAGGGTTACCCTAACTCAACTTGTTGCGAATGTTTCTAACGTGCGTTTTGAGGACTGGGGAGTACCCGTTAGCAACATGGAAATGGCACAACTCTTCTCTGGCGTGTTCAATAATTTAAGTAAATACTATCCTGAAGAGAGCCCGGTGAAATGGACCAACGAAAGAATCACAACCCACGGACAAGCCGCTATAGATCAGTGTTACGGCTGGCGGGTCTTTACCAATCCCAATATGAATTGGAGCGCGAATCCCACCTATGGGGAATTTACATCGTACCTGATCAAACTCATGGACTATAACAAAGGCCAGGTTAGCCGCAAGGTGGCTCCCTTTACCAAGGACACCATCAGGAGCTTTGCCATCGGTGGCGACACGAGCGCCAACGCAAAAATTACATGGGAGCAGGCAGCGACCCTCCAATATAAAACCATCTGGTGGGAAGAAGAAGAAAATGTGAGGTTAGGTGAAGTAAGCGGCGTGAGAGACAAAGTAGAGATTCTTCGGTTGGCCGTGCCGCCGCGGAACCTGAAGTCTTCCGGGGGGACGCCCGGCCAGACACCCGCACCGACCCCTGCGCCCACCAACATCGTTACGGCAACGCCTACCAACACCAAGTTTATGTTAAACGGTGCGGAGGTTGCGTTGCCCGCCTACAGCATCGGCGGCAACAACTACGTTAAACTCCGGGATGTGGGCGCACTCCTGAAAACACGCTTTGATGTGCGCTGGGAGGACGGCAAGGCGAAGCTGTATAACCATGTGGCGTACACCAAGACGAGCGGAGAGCTTGTCGCAATCGGCAAAGACAGTAAAAGTGCGACACTAAGCACCACAGATTTCGTGTGGGGTGACACCGGCACAACGGTGACGGGGATGACCGCCTACACCATCGGGGGTAACAACTATATCAAACTGCGGGACATCGCAAAGCTGTTTGACTTTGATGTGGACTGGCGCGATGGCAAAGCGTGGATTGAGCCTGACGTGTCGCCGTACACGGAGGATTGATTACTTGTCCTTTGGTACAGGTTAATCATCAAGATCATAATTCATGCTTGAACTATTTTATACAGATCGTATGATTTTCGGCGGCGGGGATTTGATAGAGTGACGCATAAAGCTATGTCACATACAGTCCAAATGAAAACAGAGGATTTATAATATAAATGCTTTATAAAAACGGTTGACGAATGCGGGATGCACGCATTCGTCTTCGTAAAAAGGAGGAATAACGATGCTTACAACCTTCATCACAACCGCCGTAATTATTGCGGCCATTGTTCTATGGATCATCTCCACCCAGCGAAGACTGGTAGTGCTGGATGATAATATAAAGAATGCCATGAGCCAGATCGGGGTGCAGCTTTCCAGCCGCTTTGATGCTCTGATGGCCCTTTTGGATTTGACTAAGAGCTATGACAAACACGAAAGCGAAACGATTATTGAAACTATCAAATTAAGAAGAAGCGTCATCACGGCAAAATCCACGCCGGTTGATGTGATGCGTCAAGAATGGGTTATTTCCGAAGCCTTGGGCAAGATTGTCATAGTGACCGAGCAATACCCCAACCTTAAAGCCAATCAAAATTATATCAAAGCCATGGGCGCAGTGGAGACCTTTGAAAATATGGTGCGCACCAGCCGCTTGATCTACAATGCCAGCGTAACCAAATTAAACCGTGAGATCCGCATATTTCCTGTCTTAATGGTCGCCAGGATACTGGGTTTTGACCAAAGAGAGTATCTTGTGGAACAGGTGGCAGACGGGAAAGGCATTAGATTTGACTCCAGAGGGCGGTTGAAATTCGCTACAGTGGACTTAAATTCCCAGAGTACAACATCAACGCAAGCCGGATTTGACCGATGATTTGCTTGGAAATGCAGACTGTGCCAAAATTGTTAATTTGTGGCACTACAATATAATTTAACATTTAGGAGGAATTCAATCTATGAGAAAAATAATGAGCATATTACTGACTCTAACCTTGATACTGGGCCTACTCCCGGTAACGGCAGCGGCAGACGGAGGCTCGGCAACTGAAGTATGGGTGGGGGGTACCAATGTTGTAAACGGAGATAATATTACATATTGGTTGAACGGCAGTGACGGTGGCATTGATTCCACCGATGCCGATGAAGAAAACTACAATGTAAAATTTGATCCAAATGAAGGGAAACCCACCCTTACCCTCAGGGAAGCATCAATTATGAAATCATATACTGTACCATCGGGAGTGTTTACTGGATCTAAATATGGTATTTATTCTAATGTTGAACTGGAACTTGTGATAGTAGGCGATAATAACAGGGTAATTTCAGAAGATGTATCTGATAAAAGCAGTGCCGGTATATATGTTTACCCCGGCAATCTTATGATATCCGGTAGCGGCACCTTAACAGTCTATGGTGGAAAAGGATCATTTAGCTACGGTATATTTATTGGCAGCGGGGATTTAACTGTTGAAAGCGGCAATTTGGTGGCTGGCGGGGAAAATGATGCTACGCAAAAAAGTTGCGGTATTGAACTTCAAGGAAATGGGCATCTTATTATAAAAAATGGCAGCAAGGTAACAGCATCCGGAGGGAAGACTGCTTATCCCAGCTATGGCGTTATTAGCACGAATCCTACTGGCAAAATAATTGTTGAAAGCGGTGGTAAACTATCGGCAAAGGGAGGTAGCTCTACATTATCAAATAGTTACGGTATTCATAGTACCAGTCTGGACATAAATGGTGAATTAACAGCAATCGGGGCTTCCGCCGGAACATATAGCTATGGCATCAGGGGCAACAATATCACTATTAGCAGTGGCGCTGTTGTCAGTGCTGTCGGCAGTATAGCTACTAATAAAAGTTACGGCATTTTGGTCGGTAATAATCCCGGTAACAAGATCAGCATAAATGGGGGAGAGGTAACAGTTTATGCCCAGAGCCATGCTATGGATATAGCTCCCGATGTGTCAGGCTTTGACAATCTACAGGTTACTGCTAGTGAAAATTATACCGGCACGCCAACAACCCAATACAAATCCGATTCAATTGGTGACTACAAATACTTAAAGTTTGGGCCTGACAACACATCCCCCACAGTTACTTCGGTATCGGTGCCGCCAGAGGGAGACTATTCGAACGGACACACTTTGGACTTCACGGTAAATTTTGACGAGAATGTGACTGTAGACACAACAAACGGCACACCGTATATCGTGCTGACGGTTGGTTCAATAACAAAGCAGACCGTTTATGTCAGTGGCAGCGGCACACAAAAGCTAGTCTTTCGGTATACGGTGAATGCGGGCGACAGTGACAGCGACGGCGTCAGCATTGACTCTCTAATCCTCAACGGTGGCACCATTCAAGATGCAGCAGGAAACAATGCGAACTTGACGCTCAATGACGTAAACAGCACAGCCGGGATACGGGTAAATCCCCTGGTAGCTCCTTCCATCACTAGCCATCCGTCCTCTCAGACGGTGACCGAAGGGCAGTCAGCTACTTTCTCGGTTACGGCAAACGGAACAGGTTCAATCTACCAGTGGCAGGTTAACACCGGCTCAGGCTTTACGAACATCTCGAACGGCCCATTGTATAGCGACGCCATGACGGCGACGCTGACAATCACCGGAGTAACCGCAGGGATGAACGGCTATCAATACCGTGCCATCATCAGTGGCACGGCAGCGCCTGTTGCTACCTCAAATTCAGCCACGCTAACGGTAAACGCTGCGCCCAGCTACACCATTACAGCCAATCCGACCACTAAGGACTTCAGTTCGCTGACGGTGGGCTACACTGCCCAGGCAGCGCAGACTGTCACCATCACAAACACCGGAAACTCCAGCGTGACGCTGACCCAGCCGACCAGCACCAACTACACCATCGGCATACTTAGCTATACCACACTGGCGGCAAACGGCACGGCTACCTTTACCGTTGCTCCGAAAGCCGGTCTTGCGGTGGGCAATTACGATGAAACGCTGACAGTAAGCACCGACCACAGCACCAATGCCACGGTAGAATTGAGTTTTTCTGTAACGGCGGCTCCTACCTACACCATCACCTTCAACCCGAACGGGGGCTCGGTCAGTGAAACATCACGCTCAGTTGCATCCGGCACAGCGGTAGGAACGCTCCCGACACCGACACGTTCTGGCAGTTACAGCTTTGACGGCTGGTATACGGCGGCAAGCGGCGGATCTCAAATATCTGCAAGCACAACCGTCAGTGCAAATGTGACCTACTATGCCCATTGGACTTACGCCGGCGGCGGTGGCTCTAGAAGTGGCAGCGGAAGCTCCTCAAACGACAACAGCAGCCCTGTTATCGTCATCCCACCCGCACCGGACAAGCCGAATTCACCTACACAGGGGGAAATCAAGGTTTCCGGCACAGTGGACAGTAAGGGCAATGTTACAGTGAACATTTCCGACAAAACTGTGACCGATGCCTTTGAGAAGGCTCTGATGGACGCCAAGAAAAACGGCAACGAGCAAAATGGAATCACGGTGATCCTCCGTGTTGATACCGGCAGTAAGACCGGCTCTAATGTTACGGTCAATCTGCCTAAGACCGTGCAGGACACTATCATTGAAAAGAAAATCGTCAACACCATTGTGGTGGTAGATAACCCCGACATCCGAATCGGCATGGATTTGGCTACCGTGCAGGAAATCAACAGACAGGTAAAATCGGATGTCAACATCACCGCCACCCGTGGGGACAGTAGCAAGCTGACCGGTGATGCGAAAAAAGCCATCGGTAGCCGCCCGTTATTCGACCTCAAGGTGAACTACGGCAACAGCAAGGCAGTTAGCAGATTCGGCGCAGGCAGTGTGTCAGTAACGATTCCATACACCCTCGGCGCAAATGAAAAAGCCGGTAATGTGCAGGCGGTCTATGTGGATGAAAGTGGCAAGGTACAGTGGTTGATCAACTCAGTCTATGACAGCTTGAACAGGGTACTGCGCTTTAGTACCAACCATTTCTCCACCTACGGCGTTGGCTACAAGCAGGATGCCCCCACCTTCACCGACATCGGTAGCCATTGGGCAAAGGATGATATTGGGTTTGTGGTAAACCGTGGACTGTTCAGCGGCACTTCCAACACTACCTTCAGTCCCAACACGGCTATGACTAGAGGAATGTTTGTCACTGCCCTTGGCAGACTGGCAAACGCCGATGTGAACACCTACGCAAAGAGCAGCTTCAGCGATGTGAAGAACGACGCCTACTATATGGGCTACATTGAGTGGACAAGCAAAAACAGCATCGTAGCAGGCATTGGTGATGGCAAGTTTGCACCGGATCAATCTATCACCCGTGAGCAGTTGGCGGTCATCATGAGCAACTACGCCAAAACTATCGGGTTCACTCTGCCAAAGGTTCATGCAGAAAACGCCTTTACGGACAATGCCAAAATCAGCGCCTACGCCAAGGATGCGGTAAAGCAGATGCAGATGGCAGGTGTTATCAGCGGCAAGAATGGGAATCTCTTTGATCCACAGGGCGTGGCTACCCGCGCCGAGGTTTCGGCAGTGCTGCGCCGCTTCGTGGAACTGGCGATTTCCAGCGATACCATGCAGGGCTGGACGATGAACGACTCCGGTAAATGGATGTACTACGAAAACGGTAAGCCCATTACAGGCAAGAAGAACATCGACGGCTCGACCTATACCTTTGATCAATACGGCGTGACGGCGGATGTGCCAAAAAACTTGAAGTACACCACCTACACCGTACAAAAGGGTGATAGCTTTTGGCTCATCGCGCACAAGCTGGGCTGTACCATGAGCGAACTGGAACGGCTGAACAACAAGAGTAGGTTTGACCTAATCCATCCGGACGATGTGCTAAGTGTACCGGAGAAATAAATGGATGGTTCCTTTTCCAAAACGCTAAGGTTTTCGGCAACAGGTTAGTAGCAATGGAATTAGCAGGAACGAGATCAGTATATAAATATAGCAAGGGTGGAAGCTGATATCGGTTTCCACCCTTACTTTTCCGTATTCAGTTTGCTTTTCTTAAATTGTCCCTATGACACTGTGGACTTGGGGCCCGCTTCTGCTGTTTTATTTTTTAGGAGAGGAACGCTATTAATAAAATCGGTTAAGTCCCAGCCTTTTGCGCAAAATTGCAGGTTTAAAGTGTGCCGTTTATTCAAGATAGTGTCTATTCTTTCGAAGATGCACTAAACATAGACAAATGCAGTCAAATGCAGGCTCCAAACAGTATTCCGACACTTTAAACTTGCAATTTTGCTTATTTTTCAGTTCCCTCGGCCAAAAGGCTGATTTTCACCTGGCTTAGGGATTTTCCACGTTGAGAATCTTCTGGATCTGCTCGTCGGTCAGCTCATAGTCAAAGAATTCCCGGTAGAAATACTTGACCTCCTCGGCCATATTAATGTCGGCAAAGGCTTCGGGATGGAGCTTCTGAGCCATCCACATGCATTGCAGCACGCATTGCACACCGGAATCCCAATAGAATACGCCTACGGGGGAGGCATAAACCTTGCCCTCCTTCACCGCCTTCAGCACGGCAAACTTGGGATCACCGGTCAGCTCGGCCAAAACCTGATCGATGGTCTGGTTTTGGGAGACGCCGATGTGGTCTACGAAAATATGGTCCGGATTCCAGGAAATGATCTGCTCCAAAGAGATTTCTACGAAGGAATGGCCTTGAATTTCCTTGGAGAGGCTCACACCTCCTGCGTAAGCGATCATTTCGGTAACGTCGGAGTCGGCGCCGACGGAGCGATTAATGGCACTGCTGGCAAAATATACTTTAGGGCGCTGCTCATCGGTCAGCGTATTGGTGTAGTCGGTGATCCGCTTCATCTTTTCATCAAAATAGTCGGCATATTTCTGGGCCCGCTGCGGTGCGTCGCCGCCTACGATGTCTGCATAGCGGAAAAGAATGCCTTTAATGTTGTCAAAGGGCTCGGGGCTGGGGTCCCAGGGTACAGCCACCATGCCGGCCCGGTTAATGGCCTCCACCGTCTGGGGATTGCCGAAGCAGAAGGCCACTTGAACCCCTTTGCTAAGCAGAGCTTCCGTATCCAGGTCATTGGCGTTGGGCAGGACTTCCACTTCGCCTAAGCGCTTATACACCAGGTTGGACCAGGGCCAGGCCTTGACGTGGGAGGCGGAAGCCAGCACGATTTTGTCCTCCGCACCCAAGAGCACCAGGCGCTCATAGGCCGGGCCAAAGAGAGCGGCCACTTTGTCCACTACCGGAGGGACCTCAGCCTGAGTACCGTCGCTGAGGATAGTGACGGTCCTTGAGGTAGCAGCAGGCGCAGCGCTTGCTTCCGCCTGGCTGGGCTGGCTATCGCTGGCCGGGGGAGTCGTCGGAGAAGCCGGGGCAGCTGCCTGGCTTCCGCAGGATGCCAGTATGGATAATACAAACACCAGGGTCAATAACAGGGATAAAGTGCGTTTCATGTTTTTCCTCCTCATTTTCTATTAGTGGAACAGCGGTGCGCAAGTTTTTACCCGGGCGCCGTCCTCGTCGGTCAGATAACCGATACAAGTCTCAATATGATAGGCTTTGCGCAGGTTTTCCTTCGTAATAATCCCGTGGCCCTCACCGCTTTTGCTGCTGCCGTCATCCAGAATCAGCAGAGTTTTGGTGGCGCACATAAAAGCGTGATCCGGGTTATGGGTGGTCATGATAACGCCCATGCCCTGCTGCCGCAAGCCGTTGATTTTGCTCATAACCTGAGCCTGATTGCCGAAATCCAGGTTGGAGCTGGGCTCATCCAGCACCAGAAAACGGGGCTGCTGAGCCAAAGCCCTGGCAATCATGATCATCTGCTGCTCGCCGCCGCTGATCTGGGTGTAAACCTTGCCCGCCAGATAGGTGACGCCCAGGGCAGCCATGGCCTCATGGGCAATCCGGTAATCCGCCTTCTTAGGCGAGGAAAAAATGCCCAAGTGGGCGGTACGGCCCAGGGCCACCACCTCCTCTGCCGTGAAGGGAAAGGGGGGCGTATGAGCTTGAGGCACATAGGCGATCAGCTTAGCCATTTCCTGTACGGAATAGGTAAGCCGGTCCCGCCCATCCACCAAAACCGTTCCTTCTATCGGTTTAAGCAATCCCAGCAGGGTTTTAAAAAGGGTCGTCTTCCCCACGCCGTTGGGGCCTAAGAGGCAAAGAGTTTCACCGGAGGCCACGCTGAAGGAAATATGCTGAATAATTTTTCGCCGGCCATAACCGCAGGCAAGGTTGTTCGCTTCCAATTTCATTTCAGCGTCTCCTTCTTTCCTTTCAACAGTAGAAAGATAAAAAAGGGCGCTCCCACAATGGAAGTAAGAATGCCGATAGGCAATTCGATAATGAACAGACCCCGGGCGATGGTATCCACCAGCAGCATGAAAGCAGCGCCGGCCAAAGCCGATGCCGGCAGCAGCACCTTGTAATCCGCTCCCATCAGCAGGCGGGAAAGATGGGGAATAATCAGCCCGACCCAGCCAACCACGCCGGCTACCGCCACGCAGGAAGAAGTAATCAGGGTAGCGCAAACAATAATAACCATTCGTATCCGCCTGGCGTCAACGCCTAAGGTGTAGGCCTCTTCCTCGCCGAAGGAAAGAGCATTGATGCGCCAGCGCAGCAGCACCAGGGGAATTATCCCCAGGAGCAGAGGCAGCAGCATAAACAGGATGGATTGAATGCTGATGGAAGCAAAGCCCCCCATCAGCCAAAAGGTGATCACCGGCAGCTTCGAATAAGGGTCGGCCACGTATTTGGTAATGGAGACAAAGGCTTGAAACAAGGCTCCCACCACCATGCCGGTAAGGACGAGGGTGAGCACCTGATTGCCGCCGTAGCTGATGGTCGAGGCCACGGCATAAGTAAGAACCACAGCCAGAATACCCATGCCAAAGCCCATGATGTGGATGCCGGCAAAATTCAGGTCCAGCAATATGGCCAGGGCGGCACCCAAACTGGCCCCCGCCGACGCTCCCAGCAAATCGGGAGAGGCCATCGGGTTTTTGAACACGCCCTGATAAGCGGCCCCGGCTATACTAAGCCCGGCTCCGATCAGGAGGGCTGCCAGAATTCTGGGAAAACGCACATGAAAAAGAACGGCATATATCGTTTCATCTGCGACAGGATAGCCCAGCAGCCGGTTATTTACCGCTTGCAGAATTTCCCTGACATGAAGGCGGTACTGCCCGGTAGCGCAGGCCAGCAAGACAACACAAACCAAAACGACTCCCATGAGCAAGAACTTCCGGGTAGTGCGCGCCCTTCTTTTCTCCGCCATTGGCTCCGCTGTTTGCACGGCCTTCATCCTTCGGCCCGGCAGGCTTTGTCCCGTACATCCCAGAGCACATAGCCAAAATAGCGCTCCGAGCGTAGGGGAACCATACCGTCCGCCGCCGCCTGCCGGCAGATATAGTCTTTTATCCGCTGAGTATGGGAGGCCACATCCACCTTGTCTTCGGCAAAGAGCTGGGCATAGTAGCGGCACATATCTTCATCGGGCCCTACCCGATCCTCGGTGATCTGCTTATGAAAGAAGGTTTCCGGATAGTAGCCTTTAAGCCACAGCAGGTTAAACAGGGCATAAAAAAGCCGTCCGTCCGCCAAAGGATGGGGCCTTGGTTCCAGGCCGAAGACCTGAGCGCCAATCTCCTCCTCCAGTTCATCCCGCCAATGGACAAAGCTGCTATTTAAGCAATAGCCCCGGCTCATGGCCATGAGCTTTTCCAGATCCTCAATATTTTGTACCGCCTCGGTAATATTGGTGATTACCAGGTCAAACTGCTTTTCCCAGCCCATTGCCTTAATGTCGGCCTTCCTGAAATCGCAGACATGATAAGATACATTGGCCAGACCCAGGGAGCGGGCATAGGCTGCACCATGCTCCAGCATGCGGGGTGACAGATCGATGCCTGCGCTATGGCCGGCGGTCTTGGCAAGCTCGGCCACAAAGCGGCCGGGGCCGCAGCCCACGTCAACCGCCCTTGACTCCGGCCCTAAAAGCCCCCGTTTCTTCAGGCAATCAGCCAGATAGGTCACTCGCCCCTCAATCTGCCGGAAATATTCTCCGCCCGCCTGGAGCTGCCGCTCCCAGGCGTCGGCCCGATCATTCCACATCTGGGGAGTGGGTATAAATTCTGACTCATTCCGATATTGCCACAAATCTTGGAAATAAGAGAGCTCTTTTTTGCCAGGCTGCATTACAGCACACCCCACTTTACTCACATCGTATTTCGAAATGTTTTCAAAAACATTTCGATTGTCGTCTTATTTTAGAAAATACTTCGATTAAAGTCAAGGCATATGGAAATACTCAGCGATATTTTTTCAATTTATCATAAAGGCAGGTCAGGGAAATCCCCAGCTCTTTAGCCGCAGCCTTCTTTCCCTCCAGGGCTTCGCCGTGGCGCTTAAGGGCCGCCAAAATCATCCGCTTTTCCATAGCGCTGAGGCTTTTTCCCTGCATCTGTTCCAAAGGAACCGCCTCCGAAGGATAGAGTATTGAAGTAACATCCTCCCGGGTAATCAAGGCGCCATCCCCCAGGATCATCAGCTTTTCCACCAGGTTTTCCAACTCCCGGATATTGCCCGGCCATTCATAATCACGAAGTTCCTGAATGGCTCCGTCAGCCATTCGGGGGATCTGGTTTTCGCTTAAGGGCTCCATGCCGTTGATCTTGCCCCCTGCCTCCCGCAGCACCCGGGTAGGAAAGGTTTTCCTCTCAAACCAATCCTTCTCACAGTATTTGCGGATCATTTGACGGGCTAAAAGGGAGATATCCTCCCGCCGCTTGCGCAGCGGCGGCAAATGGATATGGATCACATTCAACCGGTAATACAAGTCGCTGCGAAATTTTCCCTGGGCCACAGCCTCTCTTAAATCTTTATTTGTAGCGGCAATGATTCGCACATCTATCCGGACGGGATGGACAGCGCCTATGCGCTCAACCTCCTTTTCCTGAAGCACCCGCAAAAGTTTAGCCTGGAGATAGGGGTCCATATCGCCGATTTCATCCAGAAATATGGTGCCGCCATTGGCCAGCTCGAATTTGCCTATTTTAGCTTTGCTTGCTCCGGTAAAGGCGCCTTTTTCATAGCCAAAAAGCTCGCTTTCCAAAAGAGTGCCGGGAATAGCCGGACAATTGACTTTGATAAAAGGCCCTTTAGCCCGGCCGCCAAATTCATGAATGCCGTGAGCAAACAGCTCCTTGCCGGTGCCGGATTCGCCGGTGATCAGCACCGTAGACGCACTATCCGCCGCCTGTTTGGCTTGACTGACACATGTCTTGAAATCCGCCGATTCCCCCACCAGATCCATAAAAGTATATTTCGGCTGGTTCATGGAGTGAATCTCTTGTTTCAGCGAATCTATTTCTTCTTTGCTGCGGTCCAGTATTTTAATCATCTTTTCGATCAGGTCGGCGTCGTTAAACACCGTCACCGCCCCGGCCAGCCGGCCGTCGCTGATCAGCGGCGAGGCATTGGCGATAATCGTTTTGCCGTTAGTCACATGATTGTTGCCAAAAACCGCTTTGCCGGTGCGCAGCACTTCGGCCAGGCTGCCATCCGGCGATACATCAAAAACGCTAAAGCCCAGTCGTTCTTTAGCCGGTATACCTAAAATTTTTGTAAATGCGGCATTCACATAAGTAATGATGCCGTTTTCATCCACTACCTCGATGCCCTCCTGAGCCGCTTCCATAGCAGCCTCCGCCTGGTAGTAGTTCTGCTCGCTTTTCAGCAGACGGCTGAATATGGGCGCCAAATGTCCACACTGTTCACGATCATAAACCAGGCTGCCCTGAGACCGGGCCCTCTCCACATAACCGGCAGCTTCCTCAAGGCTCAACGTATCGACGATCAGATCAAAATCGCCCTGCTCCGCTGCCGCCAGGGTAATGGAAGAGCAATATACGGGCACCTCATTTTCCTGAAACCAGATAATCTCTTCACTTTTTGCGGATGGGTCAAGGATTGCCGCCAGCTCCACATCATGAACCAGCTTCAAAGCCCGCAGCGTCTCCAGCTGCCGGTTAAAAGCTCCAATCAGTAAGAGCCTGGATTTTTTGCGCACTTGCCATTCCCCCTTCATAGGCACTTGCCCTAATTAAATCAGAATTAAAGAGAAAATGCAATGAGGCGGTTTGTGCTTCCATTCACTTTATTTCAATTTTTGAAATTATCTATTTCAGATTACGTAATGCATATTGCTCTCTTAATATTTCCTCATTTAGCCCTCAATATATCGATAATTGTTATCAATAGATTTCAGATTCTTAAATAAACTTATTAACCCAGGTTTATAAAATGGCCAAGCCCCGATTCTCGCCGATCCGCTTCTCTCCGCGGTTTAGGGGCAATCCTTCCCTCCTTTTTCATGATTGGCACAGTTCTTGCGTATGCTTATAGTGGGGAGGAGGTGATAATTGCCTATCGGCCAGTATCCGTTGTCAACCAGAAAGAATAATAAGGAGGGAATTGCGTGATTATTGTTATCGTACCATTTTGTGTTCTGCTTGCCATTATTCTGATCAAAAAAATCCCTTACATTGGCGGCAACATTACCGCCGGCCTTCTGATCACCGGTCTCTTGGCACTCCTGATGGGTGGTATTTATAATCCTGTACAATGGCTGACTGCTTGGATCGACGGCGTCGACCGTATCGCCTGGGTTATGTGTCTGACTATTTTCGGCAGCTTATATGCGGAAACCCAGGTTCGCATGGGGACTATGGATACCGTCCTCAATGTAATGCGGGCTAAATTCGGCCGCTCACCCCGGGGACTCATTGTCTGCATCGTTCTTGCCCTTTGTATCGCCGGCTCCCTTTTGGGCGACGCTGTGGCAGCCTCCACCGTTATCGGCGTTTTGATCATCCGCTCTCTGGCGGAAATGGAGCTTAGCGGCGAACAGATCGCCTGTACCATCGTAATGGGCGCCAGCCTTGGCTCCATTATGCCTCCCGTTACCCAGTCTGTTTTTCTTTCAGCCTCCCTGGTAGGCGTCGACCCCACCGACGTAACGAAAATCGCTTACTTCACCGTAGGCCTGGGCATCATTATCTGTTGTTTCTATGTGGCTTACAGCTTTATTAAGATCAAATCTTTGCCTGAGGATCTGATCCCCAAAGAAACCGCCGGACAAATTCTGAAAAAGAACTGGCCCGTGTTGATCCCGCTGATTCTTTTAGTCTTTATTATTCTGCTTCGCCTGATTTTCAAAATTGATCTGGTTACCATGTTCTTCGGCTTCATCCTCGTCCCCCTTTCCAAGATGAAGATCCTGAAAGGCTTGACGAATTTAATCGTATTTACCATGATCATCGTCACCATCGTCAGCTGTTTTTATGCTTCTGTGCGGAAAAACCTTGCCGCTACGATGAAAACTGGTATACTTAATGTTAAGAACAGTATTTTTGTTCAGGGCTCTGCCGGCCTGATGCTGGGCGCCTTTTATGCCGCCGGACAAATCGAAGCCGTTAAGAATTTCGCCTTGGGCTTAAATCAACATTTGTTGAAGCTTGGCGGCGCCGTTGCCTTAAATCTTATCGGTATGCTGACCGGCTCTCAGTCTACGGCTCAAAACTCTATCTTTGCTTTCTTTGGACCGGCCCTCATCGAAGCCGGGGTTGATCCGATCAAGGCCGCTATCGTCGGTTCCCATATCGCCGCTTCCGGCCAGGGCATGCCTCCTGCCGACCTGACCTGCTTTGTGGTCTGCGGCTTAGTCGGAGGTATTCTCAGTAAGAAGGTTGACCCCGTAAAAACCATGATTTTGAATCTGCCTATGTGCGTCTATCTCTTTGTCGTCGGCTGCATTTTCATGTACATTTAATCATCTAACTATCCGGGATTAGCTGTGGCGCTCCCTGACGGCGGGCTCCGCTGCAGGAGCGCCTTTTCTAATTATTTTGAATCTGCCCTTTTGGTTAAAAAAAGGAGGAAACTTCCGTGGAAAAACAATGGGATGCGATCATCATTGGCGGCGGTATCATCGGCCTGGCCTGCGCTTACTATTTGACGGATGCGGGCCAATCGGTGCTGCTCCTGGAAAAAGGCGATTTGGGCCAGGGCGCTTCCACCTCTTGCGACGACATGATCTTCCTGCAATCAAAAAAACCCGGCATTCTTTTGACTATTGCGCTGGAGAGCCTGGAAATGTACCGCCGCCTTGAACAAGACCTGCCGGCCTCCATCGAATTTGAAAGCCGGGGCGGTATGGTGCTGATCGAATCCGAAAGCCAGATGGGCCATATGCAGGATTTTGTCCGCCAGCAAAAGGCCCTCAATCTTGATGTGGAGCTGCTGACAAAAGAGCAGGCAAGAAAAATGGCTCCTCTTGTCAGCAAGCATGTGCTGGGCTCCACGTACAGCCCCATGGATTCCCAGGTCAATCCCTTACAGGTTATGCGAGGCTTTGTTAAGGCCGCAGCATCAAAAGGCTTGGAAATACGCCGTCACTGCGGCGTCAAGGCTTTGGATAATCCGGCTCCTTACCATTGGAAAGTTACAGCCGATGACGGTAAGGTTTATGAAAGCCGTTTCGTGATTAACGCCTGCGGCGCCTGGGCCGCTCAGGTAGGCGAGCTGACGGGGCTGGAATTGCCCATCAAGCCTAAAAGAGGACAAATTCTGGTTACCGAATCCGTTCCCGCTTTTGGCCAAACTAATTTTTGGAGCGCCGATTATATCGTAATGAAACTAAATCCCGACTTCGCTAAGGAACGCAGTGCCTTAATGAATGATTTAGGCATCGGCTTATCTATGTCCCAAGCCCAAAGCGGCAACTATTTCCTGGGGGGTACCAGGGAATTTGCCGGCTTTGACAAAACCGTCGACCGCACAGCCTTGCATTTGATTTTAAAAGAAGCGGTGCGTTTTTTCCCGGCTTTGGAAAAGGTCAATATCATCCGCACCTTCTCCGGCTTTCGTCCGGCAGCCGCCGACGGCAAGCCCTTTATCGGCCCCGTCGCCAGCCAGCCCGGTATGTATATCGCCGCCGGCCACGAAGGGGATGGTATCGCTTTAGCTCCCATTACCGGCTACGCCATCAGCCGGATGATTACCGGCCAGCCGCTGCCCTATGATTTTAGCGAGCTATCGCCTGCCCGCCTGGGCATTTAATGATATAGAAAGGGGCGCATCCCATGGAGGAATTATTCATTTGCCGCTGCGAAGAGGTCACCCGCCAGGAGCTGGAGCAAGCCATCGCCGACGGCGCCATTTCGATGAACGAATTAAAACGCTGGACCAGAGCGGGAATGGGTCTTTGCCAGGGCAAGACCTGCGCCAAGCAGGTTATGGCCCTTTTAGCGCAGAAGACAGCTCAAAGCCCTGCTGCGGTTAAACCGGCTACCACCCGCAACCCCGTCAGGCCGATGCAGATTAGCTATATGACCAAGGAGGCGGAATAAGCATGCCGGAAATCAAGGTTAAAAATCATCGCGTAATCAAACACCCCATATTGTCGGAAGATGCTCCTTGCGACGTCAGTATTTTCGTGGACGGCAAAGAGATTCCGGCAAAAGCCGGCGAACCCATTGCGGCAGCCCTCCTGGCTTCCGATATCCACATCTTCCGGCAAACAGCCAAAAAAGGCTACCCCCGGGGGATTTTCTGCGGCATCGGCCGCTGCACCGACTGTGTTATGACGGTGGACGGCCAGCCCAACGTGCGAACCTGCGTAACTCCTGTACGAGCCGGCATGAAGGTCGAGACGCAAATCGGGTTAGGAAGGTGGGCGGAGTGAGCATGAGAAAAGTACAGGCCATTGTTATCGGCGCCGGTCCTGCCGGCTTGGCCGCTTGCATTGAAATTGCCAAGGCCGGCGGCAAGGCTGTCTTAATCGACGAAAACGCCAAACCCGGCGGCCAGTTATTTAAACAAATCCATAAGTTTTTCGGTTCCCGGGAGCACCGGGCCGGCGTCCGGGGTTACGATATCGGCAGCCAGCTCCTTAAGGAAACCGAGGAGCTGGGCGTTGAGGTTTTCCTGGATTCACCGGTCTACGGCTTGTTTCAGGACCCTCAGGGAATTATGGTCAGCTATATGCATGAAGGTCAGGAAAAAGCACTGCTGGGCGAGAAGGTGATTCTGGCTACCGGAGCAGCGGAAAATGCCTTGACTTTTCCCGGCAGCACCCTGCCGGGAGTAATGGGGGCAGGCTGCGCCCAAACCATGATCAATGTTAACCGGGTATTGCCGGGAAAGAAAGTCATCATGGTAGGCTCCGGTAATGTAGGTTTGATTGTTTCTTATCAGCTGATGCAGGCGGGGGCCGACGTAGCGGCTCTTATTGAAGCGGCTCCCAGCATCGGCGGCTACGGCGTTCACGCCGGCAAGATCCGCCGGGCGGGGGTACCGATTTTAGTCGGCCATACTATTAAGCGGGCTATGGGCAAAGACCAGGTGGAGGCTGTGGAAATTGTGGCCCTGGATGAAGGGTTTCAGGAGATTCCCGGCACCGGACAAGTTATGGCCTGCGATACCGTCTGTATTGCCGTAGGCTTAACGCCCCTGACGGAGCTGGCTTGGCTGGCCGGCTGCGAATTCACGTTTATTCCTTCTTTAGGAGGTCATATTCCTATCCATGATGAGAACATGGCGACTACGGTGCCGGGCTTATATGTAGCCGGGGATATCGCCGGAGCTGAAGAAGCCAGTACGGCCATGGAGGAAGGGCGGCTGGCCGGCATTGCCGCAGCGGAAGCCCTGGGGCTTTATGACGAGATAACCGCAGCCCCGTTGAAGGGATCGGTGTGGACCAGAATGGACGCCCTGCGCACAGGCCCCTTCGGCCAGAAGCGTTTTGACGCTAAAGCGCAAATGCTGGAAACCGCCAAAGGAGGTAAGGAGTAATGAAAGACGAAATCAGATTTACCGGCATTCCTTCTGCCGGCGATTTGGCGGCTATTCCGGGCATTGCCGGTGAAGAACGTTTTGAAAAAGGCGCTGTGGCCGTCATCGAATGCGTTCAGGAGATTCCTTGCAATCCTTGTGAGAAGGCCTGCCCTTTCGGCGCCATTACCGTAGGACAGCCTATTACCAGCCTGCCGGTGCTGGACGAAGAAAAATGCACCGGCTGCGGGGCTTGCCTGGCCAAATGTCCGGGCCTGGCCATTTTTCGGGTACACAAGAATTATACCGAGGACACGGCTTTAGTAGAATTTCCTTTTGAATACCTGCCCCTGCCTCAGGAAGGTGATACGGTAGCCTGCGGCGGCCGGGACGGCAATTACGTTTGCGACGGTAAAATCCTCAAAATCAACCAAAGCAAAGCCTTCGACGGCACCACTTTAGTTGCCGTGGCCGTACCCAAAGAGCATTACATGACTGTTCGCACCATCTGCAGAAAAAAGGAGGCTAATTTATGACAATTGCTAAAGGCGGTATTACCAACCAGGGCATGATTATCGGCGTATTGATGCTGGACACGGTTTTTCCCCGTATCCCCGGTGATGTAGGCAACGGCTGGACCTTTGACTTTCCCGTGATGTACCGGAAGGTTATCGGCGCCAATCCCACCAGCGTAGTAAAAAATGCGGACCCCGCCCTGCTTCAGCCTTTTATTGAAGGGGCTCAGGCTCTGGAGGCAGCCGGCTGCAAGGCGATTGCCACCAGCTGCGGTTTCCTGGTTATGTTCCAAAAAGAAATGGCGGCGGCGGTAAATATCCCCGTTATTTCCTCCAGCCTTTTGCAGGTGCCTTTTGTCAGCCGGTTTTTAGGTCCGGACAAAAAAGTAGGCATTATCACGGCCAAAGCCTCCTCCTTAACCGAGAAGCACTTCAAAGGAGCCGGTATGGAAGGCTGCTCTTTTGCCATACAAGGCATGGAGGAATTCCCGGAATTTTTCCGTGCTTTCATTGAAAACTATGATACGATGGACGTGGAAAAGGCTACCGAAGAAATGCGGGAAGCCGGCCGCAAGCTGGTCAGAGAAAACCCCGATGTGGGCGCTATCGTTTTAGAGTGCACCAATATGCCGCCTTTTGCTTATGCCGTTCAGGAGGTCACCGGGCTGCCGGTCTACGATGTGGTCACCTTGATCCGCCATACCGCCATGAGCGCGGTGCGGGGGCCTTTTGCCGCCAGAAGCCTCTAAGAAGGAAGAACCTCCAATAGAGGCGGAATTCCCATGAGGAAAAACCCCCAGAAAGGAAGAATTTCAAATGAATATTTTGCTTTCCGGCTGTAATGGCCGCATGGGCCAGGCCGTAGTACGCCAGGCCGCTGAAGCCGGCATGAAGATCATAGCCGGTTATGACATGAATGCTGTAAAGCTGAATGATTTCCCGGTTTATGACAATTTTGAGGCAATCGCCGAAGCAGCCGACCTGGTCATTGACTTCAGCCATATTTCCGCTACACCTCAGGTTTTGGAATATTGCCGGGCCAAAAAGCTGCCTCTGGTGCTCTGCACTACCGGCATCAAAGATGAGCTGGAGGCTAAGGTTGTGGCAACGGCCGCAGATATCCCCATCTTTAAATCCTTCAATATGTCCCTGGGCATCAGCCTTTTGCAGGCTCTAGTCCGGCAGGCCGCCAAAGTATTGGGAGGCGCCTATGATATCGAGGTTATTGAAAAGCATCATAACCAGAAGGTGGACGCCCCCAGCGGCACTGCTTTGATGATAGCCGACGCCGCGGCTTCCTGCCTGGATTTCCAGGCGGAATACACCTATGACCGCACGCAGGAGCATAAAAAGCGGGACCGCAAAGAAATCGGCATTCATGCCGTCCGGGGCGGCACTATTGTAGGGGAGCATGAAGCCATGTTCATCGGGCCCAATGAAATTATCTCCATCAGCCATTCCGCCCAGTCCCGGGAGCTCTTTGCCAATGGCGCCATCAAGGCCGCCGGCTTCATCCTCGACAAGAAGCCCGGCATCTATAATATGGATGATCTGGTCAGCTCCCTAAGCCGCTAAATTGGAACTATGGCTTAAAGCTGCTAAGCAACACGTAAAAACCGAAGGGGGTGTCTCAAAATAGCGCTGAAAGGCGCTGAGGAGGGGCACCCTCCTTTTTTGTTTTTTCTCTCTTTTCAGCAAGGAAAGCTGATCCCCAAAGGAAGAGAGGGCACCTCTCCTCAATGTCATTTAGATAAGGGTCAAATGAAAAAGCGGAAAGTGGTAGGGTAGTTGCCGCCGGTGCCTTGGGGTGCCCGCCTGTGGCTGGGGAGCAGTTATCTTTAGACGATTCTGTCCTACGGGCTCAATCCTGCAGATTCAATCCTGCAGATTCAATCCTGCAGATTCTATCTGCTATCCGCAGATCCTGGGGCGCAGATGTTCCGCTATCCTGAGATAATTGGGCGCAGATGTACAATTTTTGCGTTTGTATGCGTTTTCCGGATTCGGCCTGTACAATTTTTGCGTTTGTGGGTGAATTGCAGCTGCTGCCGAGGCCTATTTTAGCCAAATCGAGGCCTATTTTGCGCAATTTCTTCGGTTGTAAGGGAATACTTCCCCTGCATTTCACCTACAAACGCAATTTTTGTACACCCTGCCCCGGCCAATTGACCACAACCGCAATTTTTGTACAAGCTACCGCCGCCAAGGGTCCACTACAGCAGTACCGGGAGTCATCGTTGCATTTTGCATTGTTCTATTGACGCGGCGCCGGCCAATGCTCCATGAATTCGCAACTTTTTGCTTATCTAAATGACATTGCCCTCTCCTCAGCGTTTTCTTTGCTGTTTTGAGACATCCCCTTCGTTATGGCACAGCGGCGAAGCCAGGTGAAAGCCGGGCCAACTGCTCAGCTCTCCTGTTTATCCCAACGCGGTTCGGATGATCTCCAGAGTCTCGTTGGCGCCGCTCATTTGGAGGACGACGTTTTTGCCTTTCAGCCTATTCTTGAGTTTTAATGCCGCCTGGATTGTCGATGCCCCGGCAGCCTCAGCAAGATTATGAGTGAATTGAAGCGATAGACGGATTCCTTCGCGTAGCTCGTCTTCTGAAAGCAGGATAAAATCATCCACCTTGTCACGGTAAATAGAAAAGGGCAGCTCAAAGGCTTCACCGGTGGCAAAACCGCCGGCAAATGTGGCGTTTGGCGCCTTTATTATTTTTCCCGCCTTCCAGGACTGGCAGGCAGCCTGTGATGCTGCAGCCTGCACGGCGTAGATTTCGACTTGCGGCTTAATCATCTTAAATACAGTAACGGCGGCGGCCAATTCACTGCCGCCTCCAATCGGCAGAATAACAGCATCAATATTTGGCAAATCCCTAAGGACTTCCAAAAACTCCGTACCTACACCGTTTATTAAATGAGGCTCATTTGCGGCATGAATATAGTGCAAATTTCTTTTTTCTTGTATTTCAACGCCGGCTTTAGCGGCTTCCTCAAAATTATTGCCTGCTTCAATCAGCGTTGCCCCCGTATTTTTAATCAGATCATTTTTTTCCGGATTATTATTCTTGGGAACAACGATGGTTGCGGGAATCCCATACAGCTTAGCTGATGTCGCAATGGAAATACCGTGATTACCGGTGGAAAAGGTGATTACCCCCGATATATTTTCTCGGCTCAAATGATGCATAATATTGACGCCGCCGCGAATTTTAAAGCTGCCGCCCGGCTGATGATTTTCGTGTTTTATGTATATTTGGCAGCCGGTTAAATCTGAAAGATTTTGATAATAGCATAGCTGTGTCGGTATCAGGTGCTGATAAATAACTTTTTCAGCTTTTAATATTTCTTCCAGGGATACTGGAATATCCTTAAATATGTCGGCCATTATTTCACCCTCCCTCTGTTCATGACATTTGCCCTATTTTAACATAGAACCCGCGGAGAATATACTCCACGGGTTCCGTTTCATTCCATTTTATATTGAAGATAAAGCTCCTAGCCGTTGAAGGCCTGCTCCAGGTCGGCAAGGATATCCTTGATGTTTTCCGTGCCGATGGACAACCGCACAGTGGTGGGCTTGATGCCTTGCTCCAACAATTCCGCCTCGGAAAGCTGGGAATGGGTGGTGCTGGCCGGATGGATTACCAGGCTTTTGACGTCGGCCACATTGGCCAGCAGGGAAAAGAGCTGTAAACGGTCAATGAAGTTGCGGGCATCGCCGGCGTCGCCTTTGATTTCAAAGGTAAAAATCGAGCCGCCGCCCTGGGGGAAATATTGACGGTACAGCTGATGGCTGGGATCGCCGGCCAAAGAAGGATGGTGCACTTGCTCTACCTGCGGATGTTTAGCAAGATAGTTCACGACATTGAGGGCGTTTTCCACGTGGCGCTCTACCCGCAAGTTAAGTGTCTCCACGCCCTGCAAAAGCAGGAAAGCGTTAAAAGGTGAAATAGCCGCACCGGTATCCCGAAGCAAAATTGCCCGGATCTTGGTGACAAAGGCGGCAGGGCCTACGGCCTTCGTAAAGCTGACGCCATGATAGCTGGGGTTGGGCTGAGTCAGCGAGGGGAAACGCCCGCTGGCTTCCCAGTCGAATTTGCCGCTGTCGACAATGACGCCGCCAAGAGTGGTGCCGTGGCCGCCGATAAACTTGGTAGCCGAATGTACAACGATATCGGCGCCGTGTTCAATGGGCCGCAATAAATAAGGAGTGGCAAAGGTGTTGTCCACCACCAAAGGAATGCCATGGCTGTGGGCTATGGCCGCTACCTTTTCAATATCGATAATATTGGAATGGGGATTACCCAGACTCTCGATAAAAATAGCCTTAGTCCGTTCATTGATGGCCTTTTCAAAAGCGCCTTCCTCGTCGGGATCCACGAAAGTGGCGGCAATACCGTACTCCGGCAAAGTGTGGGCCAGCAGGTTGTAGGTGCCGCCGTAAATAGTCTTGGCAGCTACAATATGATCGCCGGCCTGAGCCAGATTCTGAAAGGCGTAGCAAATAGCCGCAGCGCCCGAAGCCACTGCCAAAGCCGCTACCCCTCCCTCCAAAGCAGCCAGCCGCCGCTCCAGAACATCCTGAGTACTGTTGGTCAGACGGCCATAAATATTGCCGGCTTCGGCCAGGCTGAACCGGGCCGCTGCCTGATCGCAATCCCGAAAGACGTAAGAGGTGGTCTGATAGATGGGTACAGCCCGGGCGTCGGTAGCCGGGTCCGGCTGCTCCTGACCGATGTGTATTTGCTTCGTTTCAAAGGACCAATTTTCTGTGTTCGTAATGTTTGCCATAATTATTCATCTTCCTTTCTTTTGTCGCGCTTTAAAAAGTTAATTAAAACAACAGCCGGGCATTCGCCTGCTGTGTATGTTTTTGCGCAACAATTGAAAAAAGCTGAATATCATGGTGTCATCTCCTTAACCTATAATACTTATCGGAATTATAAGTATTATAGCGGCAACGAAACCGCTTGTCAACCAAAATAAAAACGGCCGCAGCAATTTTTCGCGCCGCAGCCGCCTTGATAGTTTTCTCGTTATAAAAAGCTTGGCAACCATAAAGAAAGCTGAGGTATATACGTGATCAGCAAAAGAGCAATCAGCAGCGGAATAAATAAGGGGAATAGCTCCTTTAATATCTTTTCCATAGGCCGCTGAGCAATTTGTGCCACCGTAAACAAACCTACGCCGAAAGGCGGCGTCAGCATACCTATGGTAAGATTGAAAACCAAGATCACGCCCAAATGGATGGGGTTTATACCTATAGCATGGGTGACAGAAAGCAGAATAGGCGTCAATATGGTTAGGGCCGAGATCGTTTCCATAAACATGCCTACCAGCAGCACCAGAATGTTGATCATCAGGAGAATCAACGCTTTGGAGTCGGAAAAACTCAGAAACCAGGAAGAAACCATTTCCGGAAACCGCTCCATGGTCAATACCTTGCTAAATACAGAAGCTGCAGCAATGATCATGAATATACCTGCACTGGTTTTATAAGTTTCCATAATGCAGCCTTTCAGCAACCGGAAAGAAAACTTGCCTTTAATCACCTGGATTATCAATAGATATAACACTGCTGCCGCACCGGCTTCACTGGGACTAAAAATCCCCATCAGCATAGAGACAATAATTGCCGGAATTAAAATCAGTACATATAATGCATCTTTCGTAACCTGCCACAAGGATTCCTGCCGGTCATTAGCCAAAGAAGTGCCGGCAATCGCAGCCTGAGGTTTTAATTTACTCTTGATTTGCAGAGATACAAAGAAATACATTGTTATGGTGATCAAAATTGCGGGAATCATCCCGGCCATTAAGCAACCCAGTGTAGAAACCTGCGCCAGCACCGCATAAATGACCAAAGGGATACTTGGCGGAAAAATCGGACCTACCATAGAGGTCGCTGCCGTTAAAGCAGCACCATAATCCCGGGAAAATCCTTCATCCTCCATGGCTTTGATCTCGATTTGTCCCAGCCCTCCGATGTCCGCAATAGCAGCTCCGGACATGCCGGCAAAAATCAGACTTACCACGATATTGGTTTTTGCCGTATAGCCTTTGGTATGACGCAGCAAAACTTTAGCGAACTTAAACAACTTTTCCGTTTCCCCAAAGGAATTGATCAGTGATCCCATCAAAATAAACAATGGGCTGGCCAAAAGGGGAAAAGAGTTTAACGCCTGGTAAATAGAATAGGCCATGGTGGAAATCGGTAAACCCTTAATCAAAATATACACTAAAGCGGGAATGCCCATGGCGGAAACTATCGGCAAACCCAGGAGAAGCATGGCCAGAAAAAGAAGCAGGACTAAAGCAATCATGAGGGGCCTCCCTTCTTCTTTTTCAGGCTAGCCAGCAGGTTGGCTAAAGCCCAAAGGCCCCAAAGCCCGGTGAAGATGATGATCCAGGTATGGAGCCAGGAATAAGGGATGCCGGCAGCGTGAGTAGTAAGTTTGATGATCCTGGGAAACAGCTCTAATTCTCCCAGGATCATCGCCCCCACTAAAACCAGGATAGAAAGCCTGCTCATCAAGTAAATCAAGGTCTTTCCAGCTTTCGGCATTCGATCCAGGAAGATATCAATGCGGAGATAAGTATCTTCTTTCTCCACTATACAGACACCACCATAGATCATGGCAATTAAAGCATATACGGCTACTTCTTCCGCAAATTTCAATGGATAATCAAAAAAGGTTCTGGTGACAATCTGGGCGCCGACGACGCCCAGAATAAGCAGGTTTAAGACTATTTCCAAACCGTCTACAATGGTGGTCAGCCATTTAACCAGTTGTTTCATTCCACATTCCTTCCCTTTCCCGGGCTATTTGCCCAAAATGGTCAGGATCCTTTGATAGTTTTCGCCCCAGTCTCCTTCAAATTCCCGGAAAACATCATCCCGAATCGCCGCCCAATCAAACTCCAGCTGCTCCTTTTCAATGATGGTCATTCCTGCTTTAACCATAACTTCCCGCTTTTCTGCATTCGTCGAATTAATTTCTTTTTGCACAGCCTGCCTGGCTTCCACTCCGGCTTGCTGGAGAATCCCTTTATCCTCGCCGGAAATCTTATTCCAGCTGGTTTCGTTAATAAAAACGCCGGAGAGCGTAGGATTATGGTCGGTCATGATCACATATTTTACAATCTCCTGCATTCCCGTATCCACAATATACGTAAAGGGCAGGCCTGTACCGTCGATCATGTTGGTTACCAAAGAAGGAATCACTTCACTCCAGCTCATAGGCGTAGGTGTAGCCCCCATGGATTTCATAGACGTCATGAAAATAGCACTGGGTAAAACCCGAATTTTTAATCCCTTCAGATCCTCTGCCCGGTAAATGGGTTTGTTGGTAAGTATCTGCTGATTACCCCAGGAATAGGTGGCCAGCAGCTGAACGCCGGACCCCGACAGTTCTTCATTGATAACCTCCATGATCTCCGAGCCGGGAGTCGTAATCTGGAATAGCTGTTCATCATTATCATACAGATAAGGCGCCTCCAGAATAGACAATAATTTGCATAAATCCGTGATTTCACTGACATCGTGCTGACTGATATCGGCAATACCCGTCTGGGTGCTTTCAATATCATTGCCCGTCAAGGTGCCGCCAAAATATAGTTCAATCTTAACTCTCCCCTGGGTTCTTTCTTCTACAAGGGTTTTAAACGTATTACAGAATATACCGGCAGGTGAGTTTTCTCCGTTGACATCACTGAATTTTAACACTACAGGCTCAAGAGGCTGAGTTTGATCACTGCTTGATACTGCACCGCCGCCGGCAATACCGGTGCCACCGCTGCCGCAAGATGTCAGGAAAGCAAGCAACAACAATATGGCTAATAACGCGAACCACTTGTTCTTTCTCATGGTATATCCTCCTTCACTCATTTCCGTCCTGCAAAATACCGTTCTTCATCAGAATCTCGCCATCAAGTTCAATGGTTGGGTGCCAATAAACTAAGTCCATATGTTCCGGGGCATCATTTTTACCCCCAAAGCCCAGATTATTGCCTAACGCAAAATGTCCTGTGCCATACAATCCTTCGTCTTCTGCGATAGCCCCCACTAATTTGCCGCAGGGATTAAGCCCGATAGCAAACTCAGCAATCACAAAAGATGATTCGGCTTTTGTGTCGGCTAATATCTGTTTTAAGGTTTCACTTTCCTCCTTTCCTTCGATGGCCGTTACCCGCCCTTTTTCAATGGTGAGAATAATGGGATTTTTAATCAAACCAATAGCTGTCCCACTGGCATCCGCTACTAATCGTCCTATTGTTTCATCCTCTACCGGCGCAATATATACTTCAAGCGCCGGCAAGCCGATTAATTGGCCGGGATCATGGCAAATCCCTGAGCAGACATAGGCTTTTCTCCCCTTTAATGAAAGGGTTAGTTCCGTTCCTCCCGGCGCTGTCACTCTCACCTTTTCCGCCTTATCAAAAGCATCTTTGACCCGGTTTAACAGTGGCTGCAGTGCCAGATAATCTGCTTCAATGGGGCCGGTGCTTAACGTGGCTTCTGTGGCCTCGGTGATAGCAATCACCCGTCCGCCTCTGGCTTTGCATTTGTCTACAGCTTTCGTGTAAGCCAAAGTTTTCGTGGTGACACAAAGCAGCACATCAGCCGCTTCCACTGCTTTTTCCGCCGGCAGAGACAACTGCCCATTATTAAGTCTGCCATTGTACGTAATGCGAGTAACCAAGCCCCTGGCCTCTTCTGCCGCCGCGGCCAGGCAATCCCCTAAAATAGCCGGCCGTAAAATATCCGTAATCACGACAACCTGCTCTCCCGGCCGCACATTGGCACAAACTTGCACTACCTTTTTAGCCCCTTGTGAAACCTCCATACGCTTAACTCCTTTAAACACGCATTTACTTTGTCCGTACTGGTTGTTGTTTTAGTACCGTTTCTATTGTTTTGATTATATCATACATCAATTTTTAAAAAATTCAATATCTATTAAACAATTTAAATAAAAAGAAGCTGCCGCAAATTTGCGGCAGCTTTTCCAACTATATTTTTCTAAAGCCTATAAGCATTTTAAACTTTCCCGCAGAACTCCTAAAGATTGCGCATTTATCTGCTCAAAAAAAGTATAGATATTGGCTTCGGGACATAAATCATGCAAGACTATTTCATGGGGATGAACAGTGAAGAAGTTTTTTGCCCAACCTGCCAGATTTTTGATTTGTTGCTCATCCTCCTTGGTACCATTGAGAACTACCGGACGAATATCCAGGTCTTCCCGGAAACATTGAACACAATTCATCAGATATTGGATGGAATGAGTAGCTTTCACCACTACGCCGACCTTGGCTGCCGGGGGCAAATGATGAATATCGGTCAAAGTCTTCTTACTAAGCTCCACCACTACCCCATAAACAGGAATATTAAAAGGCTGGAGAATTTGCAGTACTTTGGCATAATGGAAATAGGTAGTTACCACCGCTTTATAATTTTTCAGCCGATTATCATTTTCGCCTATATATTCTTCCAAATCGGATAAAAGCATATAATCTGTGGTCATTCCCAGATGCTCTCCAAGCTGCGGGCAATAAATATCTCTGTCCTGAATATCACATTCTATAAATAATATTTTCCCTGCAATATTTTGGGCCAGGGTCTTATCCAGAGCATCTTCAAAAAGCTCTCGTATTCGTTCCGTGGGGAGGCCCTTTGCCAGACATTGCGTGATAAATTCGGCAATTCCATCCTGCCCCCATTGATTGGCTCGAGTTTTATCACGGTATTCCTGCACAACTTTTGTGCCATGATTGGGACGGGTGATTACCAGGCCCATTTCTTCCAATAATTTATAAGCGGCCCGAATAGTTTCGACGCTAAGCTCCAGCTCTTTTGCCATCTGTCTTACCGGAGGAAGATTGCCGCCGTTATCCATGTTGCCAAGACAAATGCTCCATTTGATATTGTCTGCCAATTGTTTGAACAGCGGAGTAGGCAGGTTTTTGTTGACGTGCCATACTTGAGGAATATTGTATTGCATTAACCAACCTCCTTGCCTAAATCGGCAGGCCGTGATCCTGGCGGTCTATAATGTCCTGCAGGGTAAGATTATCTAAATACTGGGCTATCACATCGCCGAGCCCTTGCCAGGCTTGCCGGGCGGTACAGGTGGAATAACGGGGACATTCGGCGCCGCCGTCTTCCAAACAGGCAAGAGGCGCAATGCTGCCCTCTGTCAAACGCAAAACAGCCCCCAGGGTATACTGATCCGGCGGCTTGGCCAGCTTATAGCCGCCCTGGGCCCCCCTGGTAGTCTTCAAATAGTCGGTGCGGTTTAGCAGCATCATGATTTGATCCAGATATCTTTTGGAAATCTCCTGCCGCTGAGCTATGGTTTTCAGGGAGATGTAGCCCTCGTCCTGATGCTGAGCCAGATCCAGCAATACCCGCAAAGCGTACCGTCCCTTGGTCGATATTTTCATGCTCCCACCTTCATACGGCGTTATGACGTATTTTGATTCTACCACGTTTTTCAAGGAGCTGCAATCACCGGGCGGCCCGGACAGCTGAAATAGAGCGAGCTGCCGCAAATGTACAGCTCTTTTTACAGTCCTTTTTCTCTTTACCCTGTGTTGACAAAATTCTTCCTATCGCTTAGACTTGAGATGACAAAAATTTATCAGGTGCGCATACTTTTGGGTATGCGGTAAAAGGGAAGCCAGGTGTAATTCCTGCGCGGAGCCGCCGCTGTAATGGTCGAGCTTGTTCCAAGGAGCCACTGTATCGCAAGATATGGGAAGGCGGAGCAAGTGTAGAAGCCTAAGTCAGAAAACCTGCCTGTTAAATCAGCCGTTTTACGGCGACCCCACGGTTAACGGACTCTTTAACGAGTGTGCGGTCTTGGCTATTGAAGTATGCCTATGCTTCGATTTGTTGACCCGTCCTTGTTATCGGACGGGTTTTTTGTTTTTGAAACAAGGAGGAAAAATCATGACAAAATTACAAAAACGGATTGTCTCTTTACTCGCTGTCTTCTCTGTTTTTTTCTGCCTGACGCCGCCGGCCAATGCCATGCACATAATGGAAGGCTATCTCCCCTTCGTTCACAGCGTCGCCTGGGGCGTTCTCTGCCTGCCTTTTCTGGCGGCGGGGATGTTCAGCATCCAAAAAACCGTCAGCCAAAAAAGAAACACATTGCTTCTGCTGGCTATGGTGGGCGCCTACGCTTTTGTGCTGTCGGCTTTAAAAATCCCCAGCGTCACCGGCTCCTCCAGCCATCCCACCGGCACGGGATTAGGCGCTATCCTGTTTGGGCCTTCCCCTATGGCCATACTGGGCTTGATCGTTTTACTTTTTCAGGCTATCCTGCTGGCCCACGGCGGCCTCACCACCCTGGGCGCTAATACCTTCAGCATGGCCATCGCCGGCCCCTTTGTTACCTATGGTATTTACCGCCTTTGCAAATCCCTGAAAGTCAACAGGATGGCAGCCGTATTCCTGGCGGCGGCTCTGGGCGATTTATTTACTTACTGCGTCACCAGCTTTCAGCTGGCTTTGGCTTACCCCAGCGAGGTCGGCGGTATCGGCGCCTCTTTAGCAAAGTTCATGAGTGTGTTTGCTTTGACGCAAATACCCTTGGCCATCATCGAAGGCCTGCTGACGGTAGCCGTGGTGGTTGGCCTGGAGTCCTGGGCAAAGCCGGAGCTTGCCCAGCTGGGTTATCTGAAAGGAGCAAAGGAAGCATGAAAAACAAAGGTTTATTAGTAATCATCCTTCTATTGGTCTGCGGGCTTATTGCCATCATTCCTTTAGCCCTCATCTCCGATTCTGAGTTTGGCGGCGCCGACGGTCAGGCCGAAGAAATCATCCTGGAGATCGCTCCGGATTACGAGCCTTGGGCGGAAAGCATTCTGGAGCCCCCCGGCGGCGAGACGGAAAGCCTGCTCTTTAGCCTGCAAGCCGCTTTAGGCGCCGGTATAATCGGTCTGGGCTTCGGCTATTTCATTGGCCGCAGCAAGCATCAAAAAGAAGTCTAAAAGAGCAGCAGCCGGCTTAACTAGAAGCCGGCTTTGCCTTGCAGGGAGCCGCCTATGATCATCAGCTGCTTGTTTTCTCTGGCTGTCTATTGCCTCTTTTACGGCAGATTGCCTTCCCACCTTCTCCTTTTCGTTGTTTTACTGCTCTTTGGCGGCAGCCTTTTCTTTCGCCATAAGCACGGCCACCGTCACGGCGGCTTCTTATCCATCGACGTTCAGGTTCAGAAATCCCGGCTAAAATCCTGGCATCCGGGAGTAAAAACCTGTTTTGCAGTCATGGCCGCCTTGATCTGTATCGCTGCCGATTCGTTCTGGCTGTCGCTTTTTGTGATCTGCAGCATGATGCTGTTTACCATCTATGGCGGTAAAACCCCTGCTCATTACTACTTCGCCCTTCTGACGGCGCCGCTGACCTTCATCATTCTGGGAGTAGTGGCAATTTTATTCGAAATATCCCCGGTTCCCTTGGGGCTGTTGGATATAGCCATCGGGGGCCGCTACCTTTGCGTTACCGCCGCCGGCCAGCAGGCCTCCTTATCTCTGATAAGCCGGGCTTTTGCCGCCGTCAGCTGTCTATATCTCCTGAGTTTAAGCACCCCCATGCATCAGATTATCCGTTTTCTGCGAAAAATAAAAACCCCTGCCCTGATGGTGGAGTTGATGTACCTGATTTACCGCTACATATTTCTTTTGCTGGCTACTCAGCAGCAAATGGCCACGGCGGCGGAATCCCGTCTGGGCTACCGGGATTGGCGCACCTCTTTGCGAACTATGTCCGCCTCCTCTCTCAACCTGCTTTTTCTCAGCTTTCGCCGCTCCGCCGACTGCTTTGCCGCCATGGAAGCCCGCTGTTATGACGGAGAAATTGCCTTTTACGAGAGCGAAGCCGCAGTGCGTAAGCCAGAGATATTGGCGGCAGCGGCCTATTTGCTGCTTTTGGTTGGATTCTGGTATGGTACAAGGAGATTACAAGGATGAATGATGTTTTATTGGCATTAGATAAGCTGGACTACTCCTATGAGGATGGCTCTTTTGCTCTTAAAGGCCTTTCTCTGGCGATCCGCAAAGGCCAGCGTATTGCCGTTTTGGGCAACAACGGCGCCGGCAAATCTACTTTTTTTCTTTTATGCAACGGCATTTTAAAGCCAGACAAGGGCGCCATGTCTTATGGCGGAAAAACCATAGATCCCCGCAAAAAACAGGACCTCATGGGGCTGCGGCAGCTGGTGGGCATTATTTTTCAGGATGCCGACCACCAAATTATCGGCTCCACTGTGGAAAGCGAAGTATCTTTCGGGCCCATGAATTTAAAGCTGCCCCGGGAAGAAGTGGCCCGGCGGGTGGATCAAGCCTTGCAGGCCATGGGATTGACGGAGCATCGCCACAGACCGCCTCATTATCTTAGCGGCGGCGAAAAAAAACGAGTGACCATTGCCGACATTCTGGCCATGGAGCCGGAGATTCTTTTGTTTGACGAGCCTACGGCTTTTCTGGACCCTGCCGGCGTCCGCACCCTGGAAGGCCTGTTGTCCGAGCTGCATCAGCAGGAAAGGGCCCTTTTAGTCTCCACCCATGATATCGACTTTGCCTGGCGCTGGGCCCAGCGTATCCTGGTTTTTCATGACGGGCAATTACTGGCCGACAGTACGCCCGAACAAATATTCGCCGACGGCCCTTTACTGGAGCAGGCCGGGCTGCGCCGGCCCTACCTCTACGATTTTACGCTGTCACTGCAAGCCCATTTCGGCTGGCCGCCGGATGTCTGGCCCAGGACGACGACAGAAATCGAAGCTTACTTCAAAGCAAATTCAGCCAATGCATCCAGCCGCTAAACAGAAGACCGGTTAGTCCCCAGGCGATCAGCAGCATTTTCAGCAGCTTTTGTCTGGTTTTTTTATTGATGGCGTAAACAAGACCGATGACGGCGGCGGCCAGGATCAGCCTCGCCCCCAGCTTCAGCCATCGACCATAAGAAAGCAGCGAAAAGGATAAGACGCCCTTGTATATCAATAATGCCAAAGCAGCGAAAGCGGCAAGCTGCAAAATACAGCATGAGGCAATAATAAAGCAGCGTTTAAATGAACCGGGACGTCGGCAGGCGCTTCGGCCTGCGCTCCGGTCGGCGCTCCGGTCGGCGCTCCAGCCTGCCCCCCTGCGCCTGTTAAACAGCAAGACGAATTGCCGCCGCAGGCAAGCAAGAGTGAGACCGGCAAATAAAAGCGGCAGAATCCCTTGCCAATACGGCTGCTGCCAAGAGGGGGCTTTGGCAAAGGTGATGGCTGATTCTGTGGCCAGTATGATTTTGCCCTCCTTATTTAAAAACTTTATTACGCCTAAGGGGGATTCGTACAGATCCCGGCCAATCAGCCTGAGGCTTTCTCCTTTGATGGCAAAACCTTTGTCAATAGAGCCCGTAATGGTCAGGTCCTTGCCCGGTATAAGGTAGCGCAGAATTTTTTCCACCGTCTGAAAACTGGAGCAGTGATTTACATAATAACCGCTGACGTCCATCGTGGCTTCGCCGCTATCCCCTGCCGCAGCAGCCGCCCCGGCCGCCCCGGCCGCCTCCGCCGGCGGCCCGTACAGTAGCGCCGTGGCTTTGGCCATCATGGCATTGATCTCCTGCTCCGGCAAGTAAGTATTGCAAGAGAAAAAAACGCCGGTCTGCTTTTCCGGGTACAAAGCGATGCGGCTGTAGAAGTGAAGGGTCTCCCCCTTTTTATCATAATAAAGCTGGCCGTTGGTGATTTTTCTGTTCCAGGTATAGCCCATTCCCGCCAGCTCCTCCGCCATGGTAAACTGTCGGTCAAAAAGCTGTGCTTTCAATTGCGGCGATAATACGCGGCTATCCTGCCGGTCAAGCAGCCAGCTCATATAATTTGCCATATCGGCGGCGGTGGATATGGCGGAACCCTCCGGATAGAGGTTTATGTAGGGCTCAAGGGTTTCCTGGCCATTTGGCAGATAAGGCTTGGAGACATAGACAATATCCTGCATATATTCAAAGGTGGTGCGCTGCATAGCCAAAGGCAAAAAAATCTTTTCCAGGCAAAAAGCGGCAAAGTCCTGCCCGCTGACCTCTTCCACCACGTAGGCTGCCAGGGCAATCCCGTAATTGGAATAAGAAACGGCCTCTCCCGGCTTTAGAATCTGAGCCGGCCGATATTTGACTACGGTTTCTTCAAGAGGCTCTGTTTGACTGACCGCATAAACGGCTATACCCGTCACCACATCTTCAAAACCGGCCGTGTGGGTAAGCAGCTGTCTCATGGTCACCGGATAATCCAAAGCCGGGAAAGCCCGGCGGACATAATGAGCAATATCCTCATCCATATCCAGCCTGCCTTCCTGTTTCAGTATTTGCGCTGCCACCGCCACGAAAGTCTTGGATATTGAGCCGATACGAAAAGCTGTTTTTTCGCCGTCGGCAGCTATTCCCTGGTATTGATCGGCAAAGCCAAGGCCGCGGCACAGCAGCACTTCCCCTTCCTGAACGACGGCCAATACGGCGCCTTTTGCTTTACCCTCTCCTACCAAAGCCTCAGCGGCTGCCGTTAACTCCCCTGCTAAACTCTCCGAAGCGCCTTGCGCAGCGGTAGAGCCGGCCCCTATTGAAATGAGCAGCAATACAGATACCAGCAATTTCATTAATTTCGTCATAGGCCATCACCCTCCAGTTTTTCTAAAGCCATTGTATGGCCTTAGCCTGAAAGGGGGCTGTTTTTTAGTTTAAATTTACCTTAAATCGCCGGCCGGCGGATTTATTAACGGCCCATTATTTGCTATTCTATAATTAAACCTGCTCATGAAAAGCGGCTATCCGCAGCTAAGGAGGGAAGGCTTTTGAATATCCTGATTGCAGAAGATGAAAAAGATATCCGTAATTTACTGGCCATCAGCCTGGAGGAAAAGGGCTATACTGTTTTTCCGGCCAAAAACGGCGCGGCCGCCTGGGAAATCATTAAAACCCAAGAAATCCATCTGGCTATCCTGGACGTCATGATGCCGGAGCTGGACGGGTTTAATCTTTTACGAAGAATCCGGGAGGTCAGCACCCTGCCGGTGATCTTCCTGACAGCAAGGACCGAGGATATGGATAAAGTCTTAGGCTTGGGCCTGGGGGCCGATGATTATCTGGCCAAGCCCTTTTCCATGAACGAGCTGGCAGCCCGGGTGGCCGCCCAGCTGCGCCGTAATCATGAATATCTCAATCCCAAAGAGCCGGAGACCTTAAGCCTGCAATACGGCGAGCTTTACATCGACAAAAAAGCCTGCTGCGCCTACCTAAGCGGCCGGCTGCTGGAGCTTAATCCCAAAGAATATAAGCTGCTGGTATTTCTCATGGAAAATCCCGAGAGGGTTTTTACGAAAAAGCAGCTTTACAACGCCGTATGGGGTGATGATTATTTCTACGACGACAATACCATCATGGTACACATCAGCCACCTGCGCAACAAAATAGAAGGCGATACCCAAAGCCCCGAATACATCAAAACCATACGGGGCCTGGGCTATAAGCTGCACAAGATCGGCGGCAGCCGATGAAGAGCAAAATCTTTCGCCAGTTTTTGGCCAATTATCTGGCGATACTTTTACTGTCCCTGCTGGCGGCGGTTCTGGCTTTTTTGTTGCTCTCCCTGGCCGACGGCGCCCTGTCCAAGACACTGATGAAAAGCGTCTACACCGCCGGCGCTTTAATGCGGGACGATTACAGGGATATCGATACCGCCGGCGTCGTCGATAATGGCGGCGGCGTGCAGGTCATCGACGGCAGCCATCGGGTAATCTATTCCCAAGGCCTGGACATCGTCGGCAAAAGCCGGCTTTCAACGGCGGAATTCACGGATTTCCTGACCCAAAGCAAAGCCAAAGGCCTGCCTTATCACATCGACGTGCTTTATAACGACAGGTCGGATTTTTGGCTGGTGGTTACCTTTCCCACCTCTATCCGCCTGGATTTCTCCCTGGTATACAACCGGGCGGCGGCTTCAAAGGATATGGGCAGCGTGGCCGGAATCTTCGGCGCTGTCGGGCTTTTTTACTTTCTTCTGCTGGCCGTGTTCGCCTTGATTTTTTCCCGGCTTACCTCCTCAGGCATCACCGGGCCGCTGCAGAAGCTTTGCGAAGGAACGAAACGCTTGCGGGAAGGCGATTATTCCGCCCGGGTCAATTTGCAGCTAAAAAACGAGTTCAAAGAGCTGCAGGATACCTTTAATGAAATGGCGGAAAAAATCGAAAAGGAAACGGCATTAAGGGAAGAGGCGGAAGCGGACCGCAAGCGGATGATCCTGGACATTTCTCACGATTTAAAAAATCCCCTGGCCAGTATCGCCGGCTATAGCGAGCTTTGCCTGCGAAAGGCGGCGGAATGGCCGTCGGTGCAGGAGCAGGCGCCGATGCCGGTGCAGGAGCAGATGCAGGCGCAGGTGCCAGTGCAGGCGCAGGCGCAGGTGCCGGTGCAGGCGCAGGCGCAGGAGCCGATGCAGGAGCAGGCGCAGGAGCCGATGCTGGCGCAGGAGCCGATGCTGGCGCAGGAGCCGGTGCAGGCGCTGGCGCAGGTGCCGGCGCAGGCGCAGGTGCAGGTGCCGGTGCAGGTGCAGGTGCCGG